>CAWJXN010000025.1:0-82899 GCA_963846825.1 uncultured Actinomycetes bacterium | reverse complement strand
CAGGCTGCAACACGGCGACGAGCAGCGTGAGCGGCAGCGACGCGTTCGCGGTCTGGATCGCCTCGATCACGGCGGGCCAGAGCAGGACGACGCCGTAGATCCGCCAGTCGCGGACGTTCAGGAGCCAGAGCGCCCCGACGAGCGACGCGAGCATCACCGCCGTCGCGAGCCAGTCCGCGACGGCGGGCGGGAGCGCCGTCAGCGGCACCACCGGCAGCACCGCCGCCATGGGCCACACGGCGTTCGAGCGGTCGGAGAGATCCGCGTCCGGGGACTCGTACGCGTCTCGACCGTCGGCGACGGCCTCCGCCTGCCGATACACCTCGTGATGGAAGTCGAGCGCGAGCCGGTCGTCGCCGGCGTACGCCGACAGCGCCAGCGACGAGGGCGACGAGCGGAACCGCGCCGAACAGGAAGCAGCTCGAGCGCGCGGCGAAGGGCTGGCGTCATCGGTGTGCGCTCGACGAGGTGACGGACGTGACGACGGTGAGTCATAGCAGCGAGGTACGGACGGGCTTCATCGGTGCGCTTCGCCAGCTTCGTGACCCTCTCCTGCTCTTCGTCGTGCCCGATCACGTTCGCGCTGCTGAGCATCTTCCTCGGATACCTCAACTCGTGGCCGATCGGCTTCGACTTCCGCGGCACGCTCTGGGAGCCGGCCCGCGCGCTCCTCGACGGCGGCGCCGATCTATCCGGAGCCGACGCGCGACGCCATCGTCATCGGCAACCCCTCGGTCTACCCGCCGCTCTTCATCCTCGCCGTCGATCCCGCTCGCGCTCCTTCCGGTGCGGTCGCGTCGTGGCTCTGGTTCGGCCTGCTCGGCGTCGTGCGTGTTCGCCGCGCTGTGGATCCTCGGCGTCCGCGACTGGCGCTGCCACGTCATCGCGCGTCACGTCGCCGGCCGTGGTGCACGGCCTGTTCTACGGGAACCTCACGATCCTCCTCGTCGCTTCCCCTCGCGCTCGCCTGGCGCTACCGCGATCAGCGCTCGGTCGTCGGGCTCGCCGTCGGCGTCGCGGTCGCGGCCAAGCTGTTCGTCTGGCCGCTCGTCGTCTGGCTGCTCCTCACGCGGCGGTTCCGGGCAGCGGTCTGGGCGCGGCGTCCGCCGTCGTGCCTCGTCCTCGGCGCTGGGCGCTGATCGGCTTCGAGGGCTTCGCGACTATCCCGCGCTGCTCCGCGCCGTCCAGGACGTCTACGCCGTGCGCAGCGTCTCGCTCTCGACCGTCGCGGGCGCTCTCGGTGCGTCCGGTCTCCGTCGCGGTCGCCGTCGCCGGCGTCGCCGGCCTCGCGTGCCTCGCGGTCGCCGCGTGGCTCGTCCGGCGGCCCGACGGCGACCGGCGCGCATTCGCGCTCGTCGTGGCGGCGTGCATCATCGCGTCGCCGATCGTCTGGCCGAACTACGCGGCGCTGCTCTTCGTCCCGATCGCCGTCACGTGGCCACGGCTCGCGCCGGCCTGGTTCTTCGGCTACGTCGTCTGGCTCATGGGCGCGGTCGCGCCGAAGCCGGACGGTGTCGGAGGTCTGCTGCCGGCCGGAGACGTGCCCGAGCAGGCCTGGGCGTGGAGCCACACCGAGCCCGTGCTCTGGTATGCGGCCGGCGACGATGCTGGTCGTCGGTGGCGGTCGCGCTCGCTCTGGCGATGGTGTCGCTCACGACACGCCGTCGATCGGCCGGCCGAGCGGCGACGCCGTGACGACGAGCGATTCAGTCACGGCCGGCGGCGCGAAGCGGCCGGCGCTCCGAGCCGGAAGCGGCGCGACCGTGCCTCGGCGCGTGCTTCCGACGTGCTCGTGCACGCCCCGGCCGTGTGGCTCGCGCTCATCGTCGCCTCTCGACGATCGTCCGCGTCGCGATCGGGCTCCGAGTGCCCTCGCCGTGGATCCTCCCGGACGAGATCCTCTACTCCGACCTCGCGAAGAGCATCGCGGCCGGCGAGCAGCCCACCGCGGTCCGCGGCGTGCCCGGTGTCGGCTGGGGCGTGGTCTATCCGACGCTGATCGCGCCGGCGTGGGCGCTCTTCGGACGACCCCGCTCTCGCATACCACGCCGCGCTCGCGATCAACGCCCTCGTCATGTCGTAGCGCCGCGATCCCCGCCTATCTCCTTGCGCGGCTCTTCGTCTCGCGGCGAGACGGGGTCGCTCGTCGCGCTGCTGACGGTGCTCGTCCCGTCGATGGCGTACACGGGCGTGCGTCATGACGGAGAACGCCTTCTATCCGGTGTTTCTCTGGCCGATTCTCCTGATCGCCCGTGCGATCCGGCGGCCGACGCTCGGCGAGCCAGCTCTCGCGCTCGCGGGCGTCGCCGTCCTCGCGTTCGACGCGCATCCAGGGCGTCGTCGCTCGGCGGCGCGTACTCGTCGCCGCGATCGTCGCTCTACGCTCCTCGACGGGCCGCGCGCGGAGCGCCGCGCGTACCTCGGCGGTTCGCTCCCGACGATCGTCGCGGTCGCGAGCGGTGCTCGTCGCCGCCCTCGCGGCGCTCGTGACGCGGGAGACGGCGCGTCGGCTGGGGCGCGGTCGGGAACGTTCGACGCCTTGCGGCCCGGCGAGGTGCCGCGAGTGGCTCGCGTACCTCACAGGCGGCCTCGTCCTCTACGTCGCGCTGATCCCCGCCGCCGCGACGGTGGTCGTCGATCGGCCGCGGGCTCCGTCGGCGTGCGCCCGAGCCCGAGCGGCTCTTCGCCGCGATCGCGCTCCCGACGTTCGTGCGCGATGCTCGTGATGCGTCGCCGTCGTGCAGCGCCTCGATCGACGTCGACGGGACGCGAGAACCTGAACGAGCGATACGTCTTCTACGTCGTCCCGCTGCTGTTCGTCGGCCTCGCGATCTGGATCCGCCGCCGAGCTGCCCCGCCCCCGGCTGCCGCGCCTGGCGTCGTCGTCGCGTGCCGCGCTCGCGCTGCGGTCGTGCCCATCGATCGCCTGGAGTACAACGCGGGGTTCCAGTCGGCGGCGCTCCTGCCGTGGCTGCGGCTGTCCGACTCGAGGGTCGTGCTCGCACTCGCGGTCGTGGCGTTCGTGGCGTCGCAGCCGGGCTCTGGCTGAGGTCCCGGACGCGAGCACGCGCCACGGCTCTGGCTCGTGGTGGGCGTCTGGATGACGCTCGTCGCGGCGTCTCACGGTCGGCCGACCACTCGTACCTGTCTCGGTGTCCGCGCGGGCGTTCAACGGGCGGCCCGCGGACTGGGTCGACCGCGCTGTTCCGCCCGGGGAGCGGGTCGCCGTCGTCTGGCGCCAGGAGCCGCGGCCGCACGGGGCCGCGAGGGCGTCGGCTACTGGCTGCATGGTCACCGAGATGTTCAACCCGAGCGTCGGGGACGTCTACCGGACGGGTCCGCCGACCTACTACGAGAACGTCCTCCCGACCGTCCCCGTGCTCGCCCGCCCCGGCTCGGGCCGCCTCGAGCGCGCCGGAGGCGCACCGGCTCGAGGCGCGGTACGTGCTCGTCACGTGCCGATGGCCCGTCGTCGGACAGGGTCGTCGCGACCGCGCCGTACGGCGCGCTCCAGCTCGTCGAGGCCATCCGCACCGCTGCGGCTCGCGCCGCGCGGCGCTGTCCGGCCGCCGCACGGTCATGACGCCTTCGTCACCGCGAGCCGGTCGGGGCCGTCGGACCGATCCCGTCCGACACCGCCGCCGTTCGGGCGCTCCGGCATGCCCGCGGTCTGGCTCGCGGCGCTCGTCGGGGTCTCGACGTCTGCTGCGCGCCGCGCATCACGCTGCGCGTCCCGGGGCCCTGGATCCTCCCGGACGAGCTTCTCTACTCGGAGCTGGCGAAGAGCATCGCGGACGGGAGCCGGCCGGCGATCCGCGGTGTCGCGGTCTTCGGCTGGGGCGAGGTCTACCCGTCGTTGATCGCTCCCGCGTGGATGCTCTTCGACGACCCTGTCTGGGCGTACCACGCCGCGCTCGTGATCAACGCGCTCGTCATGTCGCTCGTCGCCGTCCCGGCCTATCTCCTCGCGCGCCTCTTCGTCGCGCCGAGGCTCTCCTTCGTCGTCGCCGCGATGGCCGTCCTCGTGCCGTCGATGACGTACACGGGCGTCCTGATGACGGAGAACGCGTTCTACCCCGCGTTCGTGCTCGCCGTCTTCCTCGTCGCGCGCGCCGTGCGACGGCCGACGCTCGGCGCCCAGGCTCTCGCCCTGCTCGGCCTCGGCCTCCTCGCGTTCACGCGCCTCCAGGGTCTCGCGCTCGTCGGCGGTATGCCGGCGCCGTCTTCGTCCATGCCGTGACGGGCCCGCGAGGGGACGTCGCGCGGTACCTCAGGCGGTTCCTCCCGACGGTGGGGGTGGCGCTCGTCGTATGCGTCGCTCCCGTGGCGGTCTCCACGGCGCGCGGTGACGGCCCCTCGGCTGGCTCGGCGCGCGCTCGGGCACCTTCGACGTGGTCCGCCCGGCGCGAGATTCCGAAGTGGTTCGCGTACCTCGTCGGCCGACCTGTTGCTGTACGTCGCCGTCGTGCCGGTCGTCGCGGCGGCCGTGCGTCGTCGGTCTGGGGGTGTCCCGCCGTGCCTCGGCGGGACATCGGCTCTTCGCATCGGTCGCCCTCCCGACGGCCCTGGCGATGCTCGGGAGCGTCTCGCTCGTCAGCGCGACCTTCGACGTCGACGGTGCCGAGAGCATCAACGAGCGATACGTGTTCACCCTCGTGCCGCTCCTCTTCGTTGGGCTGGCCCTCTGGATCGAGTCGGGGCTGCCGCGCCCGAGGCCCTGGGCCTGGGCGATCCTGGCGGTGGCCTGCGCGCTCCCCGTGGTCGTGCCGGTCGACCGCTACGACTACACGGCGGAGTTCCAGTCGCTTGCGCTCCTCCCGTGGCAGAGCATCAACGCGACAGGACTTGCACTGGCCGCATGCCTGGCCGGCTTCACCGCCGCCTGCGGCCTCGTCTGGGCAACGCTCCGGCGGGAGAGCGCGGGGCGCGCGTGGATGCTGTCGGCGGCAGTGATGGTCGTCGTCGGCGCGATCGCGTCGCTAGCTCACGCGGAGAAGGCGACGAACTCGGCGACGCCGATCAGCGTCGGGCGCACGACCTGGGTCGACGACGCCGTCCCGGACGGTGCGCGCGTCGCCGTCCTCTGGGACGAGCGCCGGGTGCGCGGCACCTCGCTCGACCCCTTCTACCCGTGGGTCATGGTGACCGAGCTCTTCAACTCGAGCGTCGGCAACGTCTACCGGATCGGCCCGCCGACGTATTACGAGGACTGGCTGCCGACCATCCCGGTGGAGCAGCGAGGCGACGGGACGATCGTGCTCGAGGACGGCACGCCCGTCTCGGCCGACTTCGCGCTTGACGACCTGCCGGACGGTCGTCGAGGGGGCACTCGTCGCAAGCTCGTACCTCGACTCCCTTCTGCTGACCGACGTGCACGGCCCGATCCGCGTCGGATCCGTGCCCGCCTGTCGCCGGTCGCACCCGAGCTAGGTCGTCACTCCGCTGGGCGACAGGTCGCGTGAGCGGCGTGCGCGTACCCCGTCCGCGCTTGGCTCGCCCCGAGCGGCGACGAGGAGCACGACCGCGAAGACGGCCAGCTCGCGGCCGACGCCCCAGATCGGGTCCGTGTCGATGCCCGAGTTCGGCAGCCCCCAGGTCAGAAGCGGCAGGAACCAGATCGCCGTCAGGCGCGGCCGCGCGATCGCGAGCGGGACGCAGGCGAGCGCGTAGAAGTCGAACCACACGATCGGCGAGAGCACGAGCGCAGAGGCGATCGCGAGCGTGAAGCTCGCACGGCGCCATGTCAGGACGAGCAGCGCCGCGCCGACCGTCGAATGCTGCGGCCCGCGCCGTCGTCTCCGACAGGTCGAGCTGCGTAAGGAAGCCGAAGAGCGAATAGCTGTCCTGATCGAATCGGGAGCTGACCCTCCGGAGCGTCCGGACGTAGTCGTCCAGCGGGGCGAACGGCGCCACCAGCAGCACCGAGCCGACCGCGACCGCTGCACCGATCGCGGCCGCCCGGACGCGGCCGCAGGCCACGAGCCAGAGCCCGAGGGGCCAGAGGAAGAACTTCACGCCGCACGCAAGACCGAGAGAGAGCCCTGCGCCGAGTGGCCGGTCTCGATACCGCCAGACGAGCGCGGCGAGGAGGCAGAGCAGCGGAGTCAGGTGCCCGATGCGAATGTCGCCGAGAACCGGCGGCCAGAGGCCGACAACCCCGTAGACCCGCCAGTCCCGCATCCCGACGAGCCACAGTGCACTCGCAGTGCACGCCAGACCCGCAAGGCCGAACGCCATGCCGGCGGCGGTCGGGGGAGGATCGTGAACGGAGTCGACACGGCGGCTGCGAGCGGAGGCCAGATCGCCCGGGGCCACGGATTGTGACCCGCGAGAAGCTCCTTCGCCTGCGGGTAGAGCTCGGTGTCGAAGTCGAGCGCCAGAGGCCCCGTGGCGAGGCCGACGACGAACATCGTCGTCACGACCGCGACGGGGAGCGCGACGAAGAGCGCGAGGGGCAGGACGCGTCGTAGAGCAAAGGTCATGTCTCGAGTTTCTCGCAGGCAACAGATGGGGCCATGGCGTGGACCGAGTCATGCTGCTCGTGAGGTCGCCTGTGGCGAGGTTCGTCGCTTGCGTCGGGTTCCATCCGCCATACGTCACGTTCCACGAGCACGCAGACCGCGGTGACAACACCGAACGCCAAGAGGACGCGAGCGGAGTCCACTGGATCGCCGATCCCGAAGCCGCTTCCGACGGCACCCCATGTGATCAACGGCACGAGCCAAACCGGCGACAGTCTTGGCCTGGCGACGGCGAGCGGAACGGCCAGGAGTGCGAAGTAGTCGAGCCAGACGATCGGGGACCAGACGAGCGCGGTCGCGATGGCAAGTGGGAAGCTCCGGAGTCGCCAGGTCGCGGCGAGCAGAAGAGCCACCAGCGCGAATGTCACTGCGCGTGCGGCCGTATCGGGCGCCCCCAGTTGGGCGAGCAGACCGAAAACCGAGTACGCGTCCTGGTCGAATGTCCGCCCAAGCTCCAGGAGCATTTGCACGTAGTCGCCGAGCGGCGTGAAGGGTGCAACGAGCACCAGCGAAGCGAGCGCTGAACCGACCGCCAGCCCGCGTGCCGCGAAGACGGCGGTCCGACGCCAGCCAGACCGCCAGCGGCCAGAGGAAGAACTTGAGCGCGACCGCCGCTCCGATTGTCGAGACCGGCGCGGAAGCTCGCGGTCCCGGTAGCGCCACGTCGAGCGCGAGGAGAAGCGCACAGCACCGGCGTCAGGTGCGAGACGCGCATCTCGCCGACGCTCCGGGCCACAGAGCAAACGCGCCGTAGACGCGCCAGTCCCGCAGCCCGACGAGCCAGAGCGCGAGTCCGAAGCACACAAGCCCGAGACATGCCATCACGACGTCGGCCGTGGCAATCGGCAGAGCGGTCAGCGGCGAGACGAGGAGGGCGGCGGCAGGCGGCCAGATGAGGTTCGGTTGCCAGCTCGCGGGGTCGAAGTCCTCCAGGGAAGGGAGTTCGCCCGTCGAGCAACGCAGCGGCCTCGGGATACAGCTCGTAGTGGAAGTCATGGGAGAGCGGACCGGGGTCGAGCCCGACCGAGAGCATCAGCGCAAATGCGCACACGGGTGCCACGCCGAAGGCAACCACGGTCAGGACACGCCCAGAGCGATCCGCAGGGTAGAGCGGGGTGCGGCGCCGACCGTAGCCGGCCGTCATCGTTGTCGCACGACGACCGCGATCTCGCCGTCGCGGTAGGCCTGCCGCGCGCCCGGCTCCGCGAGGAACGCCCGCAGGTGGCCGCGCTCGTCGACGATCACGACGCGGTAGCCGTCGGCGAGCGACTTCCAGGTCGGCGCCCTCCCGGTTCCCGTAGCGCGAGATCCGGTCGAGCGTCTCCGGGTCGTAGAGCTCGAAGCGGACGTCGTAGCGCGATGCGGCCGCGGAGCTCGGGGATCCGCCACAGCAGCCAGTCGGCGGTCCCGTCCGTCGCGAAGAGGTCGATGCTCGGGTCGCGCGTCGCCTCGCGGACGGCCGCGACCTGCTCCTCCGGCCATTCCTGCTCGAACCAGCTCGCCGGGCGGGCGAGCGCGACGACGAGCGCGACGGCGAGCCCGGCGAGGCTCGCGACCGAGATCGCGAGATTGACCCGCCGCGAGGACGGGTCGGCGCGCGTGAGGAGGCCGTCGAGCGCGACCGGCAGGATCGCGGCGCACGCGAGCGGCGAACCAGATCACGCCGCGCACCGCCTGCACGGCGCCGACGAACGTCACGCCGAGCACGAGCAGCTCGAACACCGTCAGCCGCCGGCGGCAGCGGCCGACCGCGACGAGACCGACCGCCACCACCGCGAGCACCCAGAACAGCGCCGTCGTCCCGCTCGGCTTCGACCACTGCCACTCGCGCAGGATGTCGGCGAAGGGCGCGTCGACGAGCATCAGGTCGTAGTAGGCGACGAGGTCCCACCCGTACGGCGAGGCGAGGACGCAGAGCGGCGCGAGCGACGAGGAGCGCGACGGGGTACAGCGGCCGCGCGCCGCGGTCACGGACGAGCGTCGCGCCGGCGAGGAGCACGGTCAGCCCTGCGCCGAGCACGACCGAGCCGTGCAGGTTCGCCCAGAGCGACGAGCAGCGGGACGACGAGCAGCGTTCGTCGCCGCACGCCGTTCCGGTAGCGCGTCCACGAGCAGCCAGAGCGTCCCGGCGAAGAGCGGGAGGGCGGCCGACTGCGCCCGGATCGTCCAGCCCCAGGGGCCGGCGAGCACGGCGAGGAGGCCGACGAGGAACGTCGAGCGGGACGACGCGCCCGCCGAGCGCGCGGCTCCCGCCGCGAGCGCGATCGCGAGCAGGACGAGCGCGACGTCGAGCACGACGACGAGCCGCATCCCGGCGACCTCGTGCGCCGCGTAGAAGACGAGCTGCGCGAGCCACTGCTGGTCGGTCCACGTCGCGCCCTCGCCGAGGAGCGTGACGTGCTCCACGTCCGGAAGGCCGTGGTCGACGATCTCGCGGCCGGCCATGAGCGTCAGCCACGTGTCGCCGACGACGAGCGACGGCCCGAACACCGTCAGCAGGACGACGCCGACGAGCGAGACGAGGAAGACCGGGAAGGGGCTCGTCTCGAGGAGCGCGAGCGAAGCGCCGCGAGGACGTCGGGCTGACGCCTGGTCCGAGAGCCGGGCGCGCGGACGTCCGCAAGGTCGCTCGTCGCGGCCATCGGTGAATGATCGCCGTCGCGCCGGAGGACCTGTCTGGACGTTGGGCTAGGTCGATCGCGACCCCCGCCAAGTGTGTCGGACCGGTGCTGTGCGCATGCTTCCGAGCGTGACCGTCGTTCCCGAGTCGGCCGTCCCGCGGACGGTGCACACTCCGCGCGTGCCAGTGACGCCTGACCGGAACCGGCGCACGTTGTGGATCGCGGCCGCCGTCGGGATTCCCGCGTCCGCGGCGTTCCTGTTCCTCGCGATGCGCGGCGCCGACCTCGGCCTCGTCTGGCAGACCCTGCAGGACGTCCGCTGGGGGCCGCTGGCGCTCGCCGTTCGTCTGCATCGGCGTCGTCTACTGGCTCCAGGCCGCCCGCTGGCGGCGGATCGCCGCGACGAGCGCGAGCCAGCGCCAGTACGTCGAGATGGTCGTCTCCGGCGTCGCGGTGAACAACGTCCTCCCGGGACGCGTCGGCGACCTGATGCGTGCCCGCTGGGTGTCGCGCGGCGCGTTCTCCGGCGGCCGCGGCCTCGCCACGGTCGTGATCGACCGCGGCTTCGACCTCCTCGCCCTCGCACTCCTCCTCCTCGGGACCCTGCCGCTCGTCACGGACGAGCCCTGGGTCGATCGGATCGTCGCCGGCTCCGTCCTCCTGCTGCTCGCCCTGTGGATCGGCATCCTCGCGGCACGGACGTACACCCGGCGGCGTCCGCGCGCGAGGCGCCCGCATCGCGGTCTTGCGCGGCGCTTCGCGCGCGACACGCTCGAGGGGCTCTCCGAGCCGCTCGGCACGTCGCGCCTCACCGCTCTTCGGCCTGAGCGTCGCCGCCTGGGGCGCGTGGGCGGTCGCGGCCATCCTCACTGCTCGCGCCGTCGGCATCGACCTCTCGCTCGTCGACGCGCTGTTCGTCACTGCGGCGATCAACCTCGGCGTGGCCATCCCGTCGTCCCCGGGGTTCCTCGGCACGTACCAGTGGCTGGGTGTCTCCTCGCTGGCGCTCTTCGGCGTCTCGAAGGAGTCGGCGCTTGCGTTCGCGATCGCGATGCAGGCGGTCTGGTACGTGCCGACGACCCTCGTCGGGGCCGTCTTCCTCGTCGCGCGCTACTCGTCCCCGAGGGGACGCTCGATCAGCCCGAGCTGATAGGCCTGGCGCACCGCGTCGGCGCGGTTCTTCGCGCCGAGCTTGCGATAGACGTTCGTCAGGTGGAACTTCACGGTCTGCTGGGTGACCCAGAGCTCCTTCGCGATCTCGTCGTTCGACTTCCCCTTGGCGAGCTCGGTGAGGATCGCGATCTCGCGGTCGGTGAGGCCGGCGGCCTTCGCGCCGCTCGGCGTCGACGGCTCGGTCGCGCCGACGGTCGAGAAGACGGTGCCGCCCGCCACCTGGCGGAGCGTCGAGGGAAGGTCGCTCGGGTCGACGGTCTTCAGGACGTAGGCGCTCGCGCCGCGGCGTAGCGCGCCCTCGATCAGGTCGGGGGTCGTCGACGCGGACAGCATCACGACCTTCACCTTCGGATACCGCCGCCGGATCTCCTCGAGGCACTGCAGTCCGTCCATGTTCGGCATGCGGACGTCGAGCACGACGAGATCGGGGTTCGTCTGACCGACGAGCGGGAGGACCTGGGCGCCGTTCTGGGTCTCGCCGACGACCTCGAAGCCTCCGTCGTCGTCGAGCGCCCGCCGGATCCCGTCGAGCATCAGGCGGTGGTCGTCGGCAAGGAGGACACGCACGTCGCCCAGTCTACGAGGCGCGACCGACGGCACGTCGGGCGCGCGACACCCAGAGGGGTGGCACGAGGGCCGTTCGATGTCCCTCGGACGAGGCATTGCGTCCCCCCGAAGGGGCACTACCGTCGGAGGAGGGAAGTGCGTCTCGGAGGGGGAGGGGCGAACGATGGGACTGGGGACAGAGCATCAGCCGGGCGTGCTGGCGCGCGGGATGGGGTTCGCGGCACTGCTGGCGCTGGCCGTGATCATCGCGATCTCGATGGCGTCGGGGCTCATGGATCAGGTTCGCTCGCTCGGGGCGAGCCCGGCGACCCCGCAGGGGCCGGCCGCGGCCGCGTCGTACGAGCCGTAGGCCGGCATGGCCTGCCGGACGACGGCCGGCGCACGCGTCTACCATCCGTGCCGATGGCGCGGGTCGAGGAGCGGCGCACGGCTGGTCTCGAGGCCTGGCGTTCCCGGTTCGAGGGGGCGCTGCGCGACGACGAGCTGTTCACGACGATCTCGGGCTCGGAGGTCGAGCCGCTGTCGACGCCGGCGACGTCGCCGGTCGACTACGACCGCGACCTCGGCTACCCGGGCTCGTTCCCCTTCACGCGGGGCGTCTACCCGTCGATGTACCGCGGACGGCTGTGGACGATGCGGCAGTTCGCCGGGTTCGGGACGGCGGAGGAGACGAACGAGCGGTTCCGGTACCTGCTCGACCACGGGCAGACGGGCCTCTCCTGCGCGTTCGACATGCCCGCGCTGATGGGGGTCGACTCGGACTCGCCGCGGGCGCTCGGCGAGGTCGGGCGCGAGGGCGTGGCGGTGGCGTCGCTCGAGGACATGGGGATCCTCTTCTCGGGGATCCCGCTCGGCGAGGTGTCGACGTCGATGACGATCAACTCGTCGGCGGCGATCGCGCTCGCGATGTACCTCGTGGTGGGCGAGGAGCAGGGCGTGCCGCGCGATCGGCTCCGCGGGACGATCCAGACGGACATCCTCAAGGAGTACATCGCGCAGAAGGAGTTCATCTTCCCGCCGGGCCCGTCGATGCGGCTCGTGACGGACATGGTCGAGTTCTGCTCGCGGGAGATGCCGCTCTGGCATCCGATCTCGATCTCGGGGTACCACATCCGCGAGGCGGGCTCGACCGCCGCGCAGGAGCTCGCGTTCACGCTGAAGGACGGCTTCACGTACGTCGAGTGGGCGCTCGAGCGAGGGCTCGACGTCGACGCGTTCGCGCCGCGTCTCTCGTTCTTCTTCAACGCGCATCTCGACTTCTTCGAGGAGATCGCGAAGTACCGCGCCGCGCGCCGGATCTGGGCGCGCGAGATGCGCGACACGTACGGCGCCCGCGACGAGCGCTCGCTGCTGATGCGGTTCCACACGCAGACGGCGGGGGTCTCGCTCACGTGGCAGCAGCCGCTCGTCAACGTCGCCCGGACGGCGATCGAGGCGCTGGCGGCGGTGCTCGGCGGGACGCAGTCGCTGCACACCAACTCGTACGACGAGGCGCTGGCGCTGCCGACCGAGGACGCGGCGCGCCTGGCGCTTGCGCACGCAGCAGGTGATCGCGCACGAGACCGGCGTCGTGAACGGGATCGACCCGCTCGGCGGCTCCTACCACGTCGAGGCGCTCACGAACCGGCTCGAGGAGGAGGCGTACGAGCTGTTCCGCCGGATCGACGAGCTCGGCGGGATGGTCGCCGCGATCGAGCAGAACATGCCGCAGCGCGAGATCGCGGAGGCGGCCTACCGCTACCAGCAGGAGGTCGAGAGCGGCGAGCGGGTCGTCGTCGGCGTCAACCGCTACCGCACCGAGGGCGACGAGGAGATCCACATCCTCCGCATCGACCCCGACCTCGAGCGCAAGCAGATCGAGCGCCTGACGGCCTTCAAGGCGCGACGCGACTCGGCGGTCGTCGAGCGCCGGCTGGCGGAGCTCTCGGAGGCGGCGTCGGTGCCCGACCGCAACCTGATGCCGGTGATCGTCGACGCCGTCCGCGACGGCGTCACCCTCGGCGAGATCTGCGACGCCTGGCGCCACGTGTGGGGCACGTGGCGCGAGCAGCCGGTTTTCTGAGCGCGTGCGAACGGCTGATGTCCGACTGAAGTCGGACATCGGAGTGGTGTCCGACTTCAGTCGGACACGCTGCAGTGACCAGCGGGGTCCGGCTTCGGTCGGACACCGCGTTGTCCTCTCTGGCCAATTGTGCGCTGTCCTGACAACAGCAACCCTTGCGGCATGTCCCGCCACCGGGAGGAAGGACAGGGCGCGATCCACCACGTCGTGCCTCAAGGGAACGGTCGACGTCGCATCGTGGAGGACGATCGCGATCGCAATGTCTACGTGCGCAGGTTCGATCGCGTCGCCCGCGAGCTTCGCTGGTCGGTCTACGCGAGCTGTCTCATGGACACGCACCACCATGCCGTCGTAGAGACCGCCGAGCCGAACCTCGGCGTCGGCTTGAAGCGCGTGCTGGGCGGCCATGCGCGCTGGTTCAACGAGCGGCACGGACGTGAGGGGAGCGTGTTCCGGCAGCACGCGTGGTCGCGACGGATCGCCGACGAGGCTCATCTTTTCCGAGCGTGCCTCTACGCCGTCCTCAACCCCGTCGCAGCCGGCGCGCGCAGCCATCCGCGCGAATGGCGCTGGTGCTCATACCGGGCGACGGCGGAGGGCGATCCGGAGGCGTATGTCGGCTGCGAGGAGCGGTTCCTCCGCATGTTCGGCGACTCGCCACTCGAGGCCAGGCGGAATTACGTCAAGCTCGTGGACGAGATCTCCGAGAACATCGTTGCGTCGCAGGTCCCATCGGGCCGTGGCCTTTGGCGGACGATCGACGAAACCTCCGCTGGGAGGTTTCCACGGCTCGAACGGCAGACGTCCGACTGAAGTCGGACGACCCCAAGAGGGGTGTCCCACGTCGCTCGGACTCTGCCGTGCGTCCAGGTGTCCGACTGAAGTCGGACACCGACGCAGGGCACCACGGGTGGGCTCAGTCGCCGGCGCGGACCGACTGCGGCACGACCTCGAGCTCCATGCCGTCGTAGGCGAGCGCGATCCCCTCCGGCGTCGGCAGCTCCGACGGGCGGTGCGTGAGGAGGAGGTTGCGGGCGCCGGAGGCGGCGTACGACTCGAGCGCCTCCTCGGCGCTCAGGTGGCCGCGCGGCTCGCCGTCGGCCTCGCCGTTCTCGAGCGTCGCCTCGCAGACGAAGAGGTCGGCGTCGCGCGCGAGCTCGGCGATCCGCTCGCTCGGCCCCGTGTCGCCCGTGTACGCGAGCGTCGCGCTCCCGTTCGTCACCCGGAAGCCGTAGGTCTCGAGGCGGTAGTGCGGGAGCCGCACGGGCAGGACCTCGAGCCCCGCCGCCGCGAACGGCGTGTCGCCGTCGTACTCCGACACGGTGAACGTCCGCTCGAACATGTCGGGAAACCCGAGGCGCGAGCCGAGCTCCTCGAGGAACGCGCGCCCGCCCCGGTACACCCAGAGCGCGGGGCGCACGTCGTCGTGTCCCCGCCGGTAGAAGCTGCCCCAGACCCACGGGACGAGGTCGCCCCAGTGGTCGAGGTGAAAGTGCGTGATCGCGATCGCGTCGATGGTCGGCCACGCCTCCCGCTCGCGCAGTCGGCCGAGGACGCCGGGGCCGCAGTCGAGGAGGAGGCGCCTGCCCTCCGACTCGACGACGTAGCCGGAGTGGGCACTGCCCGCGTTCGGCCAGGCCGGGGACGACCCGATGACGACGAGGCGCACGTTCCTATACTGACCGCGTGGAGCGGACGATTCGGGTCGTGATCGCGAAGCCCGGGCTGGACGGGCACGATCGAGGAGCGAAGATCATCGCGCGGTCGCTGCGCGACGCCGGCATGGAGGTCATCTACACGGGCCTCCACCAGACGCCGGAGCAGATCGTCGAGACCGCGATCCAGGAGGACGCGGACGCGGTCGGGATCTCGATTCTCTCGGGCGCGCACATGACGTTGGTGCCGCGGATCGTAGAGGGTCTCCGCGCGAACGATGCGGGGGATGTCCTCGTCGTCGTCGGCGGCACGATTCCGCCGGAGGACGCCGACGAGCTCAAGCGGCTCGGCGTGGGCGAGGTCTTCACGCCGGGCGCGCCGACGAGCGCCATCGTCGATTTCCTGCGCAGCGCGCTCGCTCCGGCCTAGGCTCCGGCCTAGTAGGTGGAGCAGCCCGGGTCGGGGTAGACGCACGGCCGGCCGCCGTCGTCCTCCGGGTCCGACGCTTCGGTGTCGATCGTCCCGTCGTCGTTCCCACCCGCCGGCTTCGTCGTCACCGTGACGCCGCCCGGGCGCGTGATGCGTGCGGCGACGAGCGCCTGCCCGCGGAGAGCAGCCGCCGTCACCTTCCCGCGACCGGTGTAGGCGGTGAAGATCGTCGGCGCCGCGCTCCGCGACTGCAGCGAGCGGCGCTCCGGGCTCTCGAGCGCGGCGACGAGCGTCTTGTCGACCTCCGCGCCCTGCGCGACGGCGAGCTCGACGACCCGTTCGCGGACGAGCGACGTCCAGCGACCGCCGGGCCACCAGCGCACGGCGCTCGCGCGGATCGTGATCGTCCCCGCGCCCGCCGCGATCGGGACACCACGGACGCCGAGCGAGAACGACTCGCCGATCCGTCCCGGGAAGAGCAGCCGCTCGGCCGCATTGAGGTACGGGAGCGGGTTCACGTCGCCGCCGTCGTTCGGGTGCACCTCGAAGTGGAGGTGGTGATTGCCCTCGGCGTCGCCGGAGTCCCCGTTCCAGGCGATCTGCTCGCCGGCCGTGACCTTCGCGCCGTCGGGGACGGCGTACGCGACGTCGAGCTTGCAGCCGCCGCTGTCCTCGGACCGCTCCGTCAGGTCGTTGTTGAGATGGATATAGAGGTATGTCGTGCCGCTCTTGCCGTAGAGGTAGAGCATGCAGCCGGCGCGGGAGGAGGTCGTGTGCCAGCGCACCTTCCCCGCCTCGGCCGCCACGACGGGGTTCCGCCACGGCGTGTTCTCGATGTCGATCCCGGCGTGGCTCCCGTTCGCGCGCGCGTCGCCGTAGTTGTTCGTGTACGGGTAGTCCCCGGTCAGCGGGAACACGATCGGCTTGCCGTCGATCAGCCCCGGCTTCGGCGCTGCACCGGGCGAGCCGACAACCGCCGCGCCGATCAGGCCGGTAAGGAGGAGGAGAGAGACCCCTCGTGCTGTCGTCCGGTGGCGATTCATGGCTCCGGTGCGGCGCGCGAAGGGCAGGACGTTAGCAGGTCGAAAGGAGCGCGTCCTTCGAGAGCGGCTACTCTCGCGCGCGAATCAGGCCTGGCAGCGGCGCCGCACCGCAGCCTGGCTCAGGGGTCTATCGAGTTGCTGAAGGAGGGGTCTTGATGTTCAGAGTGCTCATGGCCGCAGTGCTGGCCGTGCTGGTCGTCGGTGTCGCGGCGTGCGGTGGCGACGACGGAGGTGAGCCGACGGTCGTCCCGATCGAGGTCGCGCCGGCCGGTGACGGGTTCGAGCTGACGGTTCCCGAGTCGGTCGAGGCGGGCCTCGTCCGCCTCGAGTTCGAAAACGGCACGGAGGACGACGCGGATGCGCAGCTGCTCCGGCTCGCCGACGGCCACACGGTCGACGAGGCGCTGGCCGCGATCGCGTCGGAGGACGGCAAGATCCCGGACTGGATGACCGCCGAGGGCGGCGTCGGGACAATCGCGCCGGGGGCCTCGGGCGCGGTGGAGCTCGTGCTCGAGGAGGGCACGTATCACGTGATCGACTCGGGCGAGCCCGAGGGCGACGACGTTCAAAGCCACGCGGAAAGCGGCGCGACCGCGACGATCGAGGTCACGAGTGGTGACGACGACGCCGAGTTGCCCGACGTCGACGCGTCGATCGAGATGGCCGACTTCGACTTCGTGACCGAAGGCCTGCAGGCAGGCACCAACCGCTTCCTCCTGCGGAACACGGGCGAGGAGCTGCATCACACGCTCATCGTTCCGATCAACGAGGGGGCGACGTTCGACCAGGTCAAGGAGTACATGACCTCGGAGGAAGGCGACACCGGTCCGCCGCCGGCGGACTTCGAGAAGCTCCAGGCGACGACGGTGCTCGACGCCGGCCGCGAGCAGATCGACGAGCTGGAGCTCGAGCCGGGTCGGTACGCGCTCGTGTGCTTCCTCGCCAACCGCGCGGGCGGCCCGCCGCACGCCGCGCTCGGCATGGTGAGCGAGCTGACGATCGAGGAATAGGTCGAGGCGCGGGAGCCGAGGCCGTCGCGGCCTCGGCTCCCCTCCGCTCGCCGGCGCTCGCGGCGACAGCAGGCCAGACGGTGGCCGCCACGCCGTCGTTAGAGTCACGCGCGTGAAGATCGCCGTCTGCGTGAAGCAGGTCCCGGACGCCGCCGTCCACAAGCGGCTCGACCCCACGACGCACCGGCTCGACCGCTCGGGTGAGGGGGCGCTCAACCCGACGGACGTCAACGCCGTCGAGGAGGCGCTCCGGCTGAAGGAGGCCCACGGCGGCGAGGTCGTCGTCGTGTCGCTCGGGCCGGAGAAGGCGATGGAGTCGCTCCGGAAGGCGCTCGCGATGGGCGCCGACCGCGCGGTGCTCGTCTCCGACGCCGCCGCGGCCGGCTCGGATCTCCTCGCGACCGGCTACGCGCTCGCGAAGGCGCTCGAGCGCGAGGAGGCGGATCTCGTCCTCTTCGGCCAGCAGTCGAGCGACGCCGACGGAGCGGTGCTCTGGGCAGCCGTCTCCGACCGGCTGCGCCGGCCGATGGTCTCGCAGGTGGCCGAGCTGACCCTCGAGGGAGGCACGCTCAGCGGCAAGCGGCAGACCGAGTTCGGGTACGACGTGATCTCCGCGCCGCTCCCGGCCGTCGTCGCCGTCTCCGATGCGATCAACGAGCCGCGCTACCCGTCGCTCAAGGGGATCATGGGCGCGAAGTCGAAGCCGCAGGAGGTGCTCGCGCTCGCCGACGCCGGCATCGAGGCCGACCGGGTCGGCGAGGCGGGCTCGCGGACCGTCGTGCGGTCGTCCTCGCCGCCGCCGCCGAAGAGCGGTCAGGTGAAGATCGAGGACGACGGCAGCGCCGCGCGAGAAGATCGTCGACTACCTCGCCGAGAAGAGGCTCATCTGATGGCGGGCACGCTCGTCTTCCTCGAGACGCACGACGGCGAGCCGACGAAGGGCGCGCTCGGCGTCCTCGGCAAGGCCGCCTCGCTCGACGGAGACGTCTCCGGGGTGGTGCTCGGGAGCGGCGTGCGCGACGCCGCGGCCCGCGCCGGCGCGTTCGGCGCGTCCACCGTGTACGTCGTCGAGGACGAGGCGCTCGCGTCGCCGCTGCCGCAGCCGCGCGTCGACGCGCTCGAGGCGGTCGTGCGCGAGAGCGGCGCCGACACCATCCTCTTCGCCGCCTCGGTGCTGGCGGCCGATGTCGCCTCCGGCCTCGCCGCCCGGCTCGAGGCCGGCCTCAACTGGGATCTCACGGACCTCCGCCTCGAGGGCGGGGAGCTCGTCGGAACCCGCCCGGCGCTCGGCGACACCGTGCTCGTCGAGGTCGGCTGGACGTCGACGCCGCGGCTGGCGCTGATCCGCTCCGGCACGTTCGACCCCGTCGAGTCGGGCGGGACGGCAGAGGTGAAGGACGTCGCCGCCTCCTTCCAGGACTTCTCGACGGCAGCGACTCTGGTCGACCACCTGCAGGAGGCGTCGAGCGGCCCTTCGATCGAGGACGCGGATGTGATCGTCGCCGGCGGGCGGGGGCTCGGCGGACCCGAGGGCTTCTCGATCTGCGAGGACCTCGCGGCCGCGCTCGGCGGCGCCGTGGCCGCGACGCGCGCCGTCGTCGACGCGGGCTGGTACCCGTACTCGGCCCAGGTCGGTCAGACGGGCAAGACCGTCTCGCCGAAGCTCTACATCGCGCTCGGCATCTCGGGCGCGATCCAGCACAAGGTCGGCATGCAGGGAGCCGGGACGATCGTCGCGGTCAACAAGGACGCGAACGCGCCGATCTTCGACTTCGCAGACCTCGGCGTCGTCGGCGACCTGGCTCAGATCGCGCCGAAGCTCACCGAGCTCCTGAAGGCTCGTAGCTAGGGACGCCGCGTGAGCGTCCGCCCGGCCGACTTCCCACCGCCGTTCACGAACGCCGAGGCGATCGGCACGGTGACCGACGCGCCCGACGAGCGCATCGACGTCGGGATCCTGATCGTCGGCGGCGGCCCCGGCGGGCTCGCGTGCGCCGTGCGCCTCGGGCAGCTCCTCGAGGAGCATCCCGAGACGCGTGAGCTGCTCGGCGACGTGCCGGTCGCGGTCCTCGAGAAGGGAAAGCAGCCGGGCTCGCACCTGCTCTCGGGCGCGGTCATGAACGCGCGCGCGATCCGGAAGCTGTTCGCGGGCCGGATCCGCATGGAGGAGATGCCGACGTACGGGCCGGTGCACGGCGAGGCCGTCTACCTCCTCACGAAGGGCGCCGCTCTCCGGATCCCGCCGCCGCCGACGATGATGAACCACGGCAACTGGATCGTCTCGGTCTCGGAGCTCGGCCGGTTCCTCGCGGAGCAGGCAGAGGCGGCGGGCGTGATGATCCTCCCCGAGACCGCCGGCCAGACGCTCCTCGTCGACCACGGCCGCGTCGTCGGGGCGCGGACGGGCGACAAGGGTCGGGGCCGCGACGGCGAGCCGCTCTCGAACTTCGAGCCCGGCGTCGACGTGACGGCGAGGATCACCGTCCTCGCGGAGGGCACCGCCGGCCACCTCACGACCGCCGCGATCGACCACTTCGGCCTCGAAGGGCAGCAACCCGCAGATCTGGGCGCTCGGCGTGAAGGAGGTCTGGAAGGTCGCGAAGCCGCTCCACAAGATCGTCCACACGATGGGCTGGCCGCTTCGCAAGCGGGCGAAGTACGGCGAGTTCGGCGGCTCGTTCATCTACCCGATGGGCGAGGAGCACGTGTCGATCGGCTTCGTCGTCGGGCTCGAGTACGCCGACGTCGAGCTCTCCGCGCACGACGTCCTCCAGGAGTTCAAGACGCACCGCCTCGTCCGGAAGATCCTCGACGGCGGCGAGCGTGTCGCCTGGGGCGCGAAGACGATCACCGAGGGCGGCCTGCTGTCGCTGCCGTCGAAGCTGAACGCGCCGGGCCTGCTCCTCGTCGGCGAGGGCGCGGGGCTCGTCAACGTCCCCCGGCTCAAGGGCGTCCACTACGCGATCGAGTCGGGTCGCCTCGCCGCCGAGGCGGCAGTCGCGGCGCTCCAGCGCGGCGAGGTGGCGCACCGGCGGGGCGCCCTCGACGGCTACGACGCATCGCTCCGCGCGAGCTACGTGTGGAAGGAGCTCGCCGAGGTGCGGAACATGCGCCAGGTCTTCGACAAGGGCTTCTTCATGGGCGGCGCGCTCGCGAGCGCGATGACGGTGACGAAGGGGAAGCTGCCGCCGAAGGACTACGACACGCACCCGAACGCGGACGCGCCGCTGATCCGCACGGGCCGCGCCGCGCAGTACCCGGCGCCGGACGGCACGCTCACCTTCGACAAGCTCTCGTCGGTCTTCGCGTCGGGGAACCGGACGCGCGACGATCAGCCGAGCCACGTCCGCGTCCAGACGAGGTCCCGCGGGATCTCGCGGAGATGTGGCAGTGGATGTGCCCGGCGCACGTGTACGAGGTGGCGACGCGGACGGCGACGGCACGGTCGAGGTGAAGGTCACGCCGTCGAACTGCGTCCAGTGCGGCGCGATCAGCGCCAAGGGCGGCCGGCTGACGCCGCCCGAGGGCGGCTCCGGGCCCGAGTACACGCTGACCTGAGCGCTCCGAACGGCAGGTGTCGGACTGAAGTCCGACACCTCGTCCCGGTGTCCGACTTCAGTCGGACACCTGCTGTTCCTGCCGCGCCGCCCAGGCGTCCGCCATCGCGACCCGCTGGGCGAGCGTCGGGTGCGTCTGGAGGAGCACGTACACCCACGTCGGTGGGCTCGGGTCGCCGAGCGACGTCTCGGAGAACCCGCGGAAGAGGTCCCGAGCGGACTCCGGGTCCCGGGTCGTCTGCAGCGCCTTCCAGTCCGCCTCGGCCTCGGACTCGCGGCTGACGACGTTCTGGGCCGGGGCAACGGCGAGCTGGAACACGGCGGCGACGAGCAGCGCGAGCGGGACGGCGGCGGCCTCGCCCATGCCGCCGCGCCGCCGCGTCGCGAGCATGATGAGCAGCCCGCCGGGGAGGGCGAAGAGCCCGAACCAGGCGACCGCCTCGGGCAGGTGGTCGCTCGAGTGGTGCGCGAGCTCGTGCGCGAGGACGACGTGCACCTCGCCGTCGGTGAACCGGCCGTCGAGCAGCGTGTCCCAGAGGACGATCGTCGAGGTCGGCCCCATGCCGAACGCGTAGGCGTTCGCCTGGCTCGTATCGCCGCTCACCTCCTCGATGCGGAGCGGGATGTCGCTGACGCCCTGCGAGCGCTCGAACCGCTCGTACGTGCGCACGAGATCGGCGTCGTCAGGCTTCTCGAGGCCGGGCGTGAGGTACGGGCCGGTGAGCACGAGCGCCGACGCGATCGCGGTGAACACGGCCGCGCCCGGGATCCACCACCAGCTGCCGAGCCACCGCGCGAGCGCCATCACGACGAGGAGCGCGATGCAGATCGCGACGAACGTCCCGCCGAGCCCGAGCCACCCGCCGACGACCGCCTCGAGGTAGCCCACCTCCGAGACGTCGTGGCGGCGCTCCCACCAGACCGCGGCGACGGCGAAGGGCAGCTGCGTCAGCCAGACGATCGCGAGCCCGAGCATCCCGAGGAGCATCCCCGTGCCGATCGGCCCCGCCGCCGACTCGCGCGCGTAGCGGGCGCCGTAGCGGGCGTACAGAGCGAGCGTCACCAGGGCGACGACCTGCGCCGCGACCCAGTCCGCGAGCAGGAAGCGCTCGTAGCGCTCGGCCTCCTCGACGAGCTCTGCGCCGAACGACCTCGTCGACGTCGACGCGCGGCAGCGTCGAGGTCGCCCGGGACGACCGTGTCGAGGAGGAGCCACGCCGCGAAGCCCCAGCCGACCGCGACGGCGAGGACGACGGCGACGTGCAGCACCCTCACGCCTGCACCACCACCGGCGGCTCGGGTTGCGGCTCGACGCGCCCGACGAGCACGGGCGAGGAGTCCGGGTAGCGCGACGTGAGGAGGAAGACGTAGGCGTTCACCTGCGCCTGGTAGCGCAGCGCCGCGACGCCGAGATCGCGGAGGCCGCCCGGCATCCGGCCGATCGCGAGCGCTGCGAGCCAGCCGAGGACCGCGACGACGAACGCGACGCCCGACGTACGCGCTGGCGAGGAGAGCGCGGGGAGCACCAGCACCAGCCGGAGGAGCACGCCGAGCCGCGACTGCCGCACGGGCGGCGCGATCCGCAGGTCGATCGGGTACCCGCCCTCGCGACCGACGAACCCCGGGAACTGCCGCCCGACGACGCAGAGGAAGCACCCCAGGTGCATCCAGGCGCGGACGTACGCGGCGAGAAACCGGTGGAGCGGCCGCGGCACCCGGCCGCTGACGAGCGCGACGATCAAGGCGAGGAGCCAGGCGGCGAGCGCGAACGCCGACCAGACCGTGAGCCAGAGGAGATGCGGGATGCACAGCGGAAGCCGGAAGAGGACGAGCAGGCGCGGCCGCGCGAGGTCGTCGTCGACCATGACCGCGACGGGGTGCGCGGGAAGCTCGGGCGCCGGGTCGGCGCGGCCGGGCGTCGCGTCCGGGTACCGATCGGTGACGAGGAGCGCGTACGCCGTGGTCTGCGCGCCGTAGCCGATCGCGTAGCGGCGGCGTCGCGCATCCCCCGGGGCATCCGCCCGCGGACGAGGCAGGCGAACCAGCGCGAGCACGGCGATGGTGACCACGAGGCCCCCGGCCCCGAGCGCGGCGACGGCCGCGAAGACCGCCGACCCGGCGAGCGCCGACGAGAGCACGAACGCGGGGATCGCGAGCACGAGACGCAACGCGGCGCCGAGCCGCCGCTGCTTCGCGGGCGGGTCGATCTCGACGTCGACCGGGTAGCTCCCGTCGCCGCTGAAGCCGGGGTACGGATCGGCTGCGAGGCAGAGGTACGCGATGAGATGCACCGTGTAGCGCGTGTAGTTCGCGAGGAAGCGGTGCAGCGACCTCGGCACGCGGCCGAGCACGAGCACGACCAGCCAGACGACGAACGCGAGCACGATCGCGGCCGTCGCGTAGAGGGACAGCCACACGAGGTGCGGGAGCGCGAGCACGAGCCGGAAGAGCACCGTCAGCCGCCGGCGATCGAGGTCGTCGCGCACGACGAGGCGGACCGGATGACGGCGCCGCGTCGCGTCGGCCGGCGTGCTCACGCGCGCATTCTCCGCCGGGACGCGGCTGTTCCGCACCTCGAGCCTCTAGGATCGCCGCGTGAGCGGTCCCGCCACCCGAGACGACGTCGTCCGGGCCGCCGAGACGATCCGCGGGCGCGTGCGGCGGACGCCGCTGCTCGACGGCTCCGACCTCGCGCCGGGCCTCCGGCTCAAGGCCGAGCTGCTCCAGCACACGGGCTCGTTCAAGGCGCGCGGTGTCGTCAACCGGCTCTCGGCGCTCGACGCCGAGGAGCGCGCGCGCGGCGTCGCCGGCGCGTCCGCGGGCAACCACGCGATCGCGCTCGCCTGGGGGGCGGCCGCGGAGGGCATCGACTGCGCCGTCTTCTCGTGGACGGCCGGGAGCCGATTCAAGCTCGACCGGGCGCAGCGCCTCGGCGCCGTGATCGACGCCGACGCCGAGGACCCTGCCGAGGCGTTCGCGCGCCTCGAGGAGCACCTCGCGGAGACCGGGCCGCGTGCTCGTCCACCCCTTCGACGACCCGCTCGTGATGGCGGGCCAGGGAACGGTCGGGCTCGAGGTGCTCGAGGACGCGCCCGACGTCGACGTCGTCGTCGTCCCCGTGGGCGGAGGCGGGCTGATCTCGGGCATCGCCGCTGCCGTCGCGCCGCGCGGCGTCCGGGTCGTCGGCGTCGAGCCCGAGGGATCGGCCGCGCTCCGGCTCGCGCTCGACGCCGGCGCGCCGGTCACCCTCACGCCGGAGACGATCGCGAGCGGGCTCGACGCCCCGTACGTCGGCGAGAACGCGCTCGCCGTCTGCACGGCGCACGGCGTCGAGGCGCTGACCGTCACCGACGAGGAGATCGAGGAGGCGATGCGGCGCGTCTACGCCGACGCGAAGCTCGCGTGCGAGCCGGCCGGCGCGGCCGCTGTCGCCGCCGTCCTCGCAGGACGTGTCAGCGGCTCCGCCGTGGTCGCCGTCGTCTCGGGAGGCAACGTCGGGCCCGAGATCGCCTCTGATATCCTGGCGTCTCGATGAAGGCGGACATCCATCCCGAGTACGTCGTCGCGCACGTGACCTGCTCCTGCGGGAACGAGTTCACGACGCGCTCGACGAAGGCAGAGCTCCACGTCGAGATCTGCTCCGCCTGCCACCCGTTCTACACGGGCAAGCAGAAGCTCGTCGACTCCGGCGGACGGGTCGAGCGCTTCCAGCGGCGGCTCGAGAAGGCCGCTGCGACCCGCGCGTAGCCGAGCGCGGCGACTCGCGCCTCGCGGGTACGGTGCGCGCATGAGCGTCACCTACGGCGGGCAGGCCGTGCTCGAGGGCGTGATGATGCGCGGCCCGTCGTGCTGGGCCGTCGCCGTGCGGACGCCCGAGGGCGGGATCGAGGAGGTCGTCCGGGACGTCAGCTCGCCGATGAAGCGCCACCGGATCTGGCGGCTCCCCGTGATCCGCGGCGTGATCGCCCTCGGCGAGTCGCTCGCGATCGGCTTCCGCGCCCTCGCGATCTCGGCGAACGTGGCCGCGCGCGAGGAGGACGACGAGGGCAACGTCGTCACCGAGATCACGCGCGGCCAGATCATCTTCTCGTTCGCGATCGCGATCGGCTTCGCGCTGATGCTCTTCAAGGTCGGTCCCGCGCTGCTGACGAGCTGGCTGCCGGTCGAGGACACCGGGTCGTTCGTGGTCGTCGAGGGGCTGATCCGCGTCGCCGTCTTCATCGCCTACATCGGGCTCATCGGGCTGCTCCCGGACCTGAGGCGCGTCTTCCAGTACCACGGCGCCGAGCACAAGACGATCAACGCGCTCGAGGCCGGCTCCGAGCTGACGCCCGAGCGAGTGCAGAAGTTCAGTTTGATCCATCCGCGTTGCGGAACAGCCTTTTTGCTCTGGGTGATGGTGATCGGCATCTTCGTCTTCGCGTTCATCGGCCGCCCGGTCTGGTACTGGCTGATCGCGAGCCGGATCCTCCTCCTGCCCGTCATCGCCGGGCTCGCGTACGAGCTGATCCGCTACGCGGGGAAGCATCAGGACAACCGCGTGCTGATGACGCTGCTCGCGCCGGGCCTCTGGCTGCAGCGCCTGACGACGCGCGAGCCGACGCTCGACCAGGTCGAGGTCTCGATCCGCGCGATCGAGGAGGTGCGCCGCAGGGAGGCCGAGGAGTCGCCGGCCGAGCAGGCCGATGACCGCAAGGTCGAGGTGATGGCCTAGTCATGCCCCGCATCGTCCGGGAGGCCGACGTGTCGTGGGAGGGGAACCTCGCCCGCGGCACCGGCGCGATCACGGCCGCGACCTCCCATGCGTTCGAGGCGCTCGGCTACTCGCTCCCGACCCGGATCGCCGCCGCGCCCGAGGGCAAGACGAGCCCCGAGGAGCTCCTCGCGGCCGCGCACGGCGGCTGCTTCACGATGTCGCTCGCGGGCGAGCTGACCGGCGCGGACACTCCGCCGGGACGTCTCGACGTGCACTGCCGGATCACGATGGACGAGGTCGAGGGCCGCGGGCACCTGATCGTCCACTCCGCGCTCGACGTCCGCGCGCGGGTTCCCGGCATCGACGGCGCGCAGCTCGACGCGGCCGTCGAGGCGGCGCACCAGGGCTGCTCGTTCTCTTCGCTCCTGCGCGACGCGGGCGTCGGCATCGACATCACGACGACACTCGAGGGAGGCGACTGAATGGCGACCGATCGGAACGCGAAGGTGACCTGGACGCGGCTCGCTGATGGAGGGAGCCGGCACGATCGAGGGCGTCGGCAGCGGCGCGTTCGGGCCGCTCGACGTCACGTGGGCGTCCCGGGCGGAGGCGCCGGACGGCCGCACGAGCCCGGAGGAGCTGATCGCCGCCGCGTGGGCGTCGTGCTTCTCGATGGCGCTCTCGCACGCGCTCGCCGGAGCGGGAACGCCGCCGGAGCGGCTCGAGACTGCGGTGACGGTCACGTTCCAGCCGGGCGAGGGAATCGTGAAAGGCGCGATCGAGGTCGTCGGCACGGTGTCGGGCCTCGACCACGACGGCTTCGTCGAACACGCCGAGGGCGCGGTTGCGAACTGCCCGGTTTCGAAGGCGCTGACCGGCGTCCCCGAGGTCACGCTCGACGCGACCCTGGCCACCGCCTGAGCCTGCACGCTCGGGCTCGCGGGGCCTGGCCCCGCGCCGACCTACAATCTTTCGCCATGGCAGGCCTCGACACGCTGGTCGACGAGCTGGAGCGGTCCTTCGTGGAGCTCCAGGAGCGCCTCGCGGACCCGGACGTCTACAACGACCATCGCGAGGCCGCGGACGTCGGGCGGCGCCTGAAGGAGCTCGACCCCGCCGTCCGGGCCGCTCGCGCATGGAGGCTGGCGTCGGCCGACCTCGCGGAGGCAAAGGACGACCCCGAGCTGGCGTCCCTGGCGGGCGAGCTCGAGGCGGAGGTGACGCGCCTCGAGGACGAGCTCAAGCTCGCGCTCGTCGAGCGCGACCCGGCCGACGAGAAGGACGTCATCGTCGAGGTCCGGCAGGGCGTGGGCGGGGACGAGGCCGCCCTCTGGGCGGCGGACGTCTCGCGGATGCTGCAGCGCTACGCAGAGCGGCGCGGCTACCGCACCGAGCTCCTCTCCGCGAACGAGAACGACGGCGGCGGGGTGAAGGAGACGGTCTTCGCGGTGAAGGGCGACGGCGCCTTCTCCGTCTTCAAGTGGGAGGGCGGGACGCATCGCGTGCAGCGCGTGCCCGCAACCGAGTCGCAGGGGCGGATCCACACGTCGACGGCGACCGTCGCCGTGATGCCCGAGGCCGAGGAGGTCGAGGTCACGATCGAGGAGAAGGACCTGAAGATCGACGTGTACCGCTCGACGGGTCCGGGCGGCCAGTCCGTCAACACGACCGACTCCGCCGTCCGGATCACGCACGTGCCGAGCGGCATCGTCGTCTCGATGCAGGACGAGAAGTCGCAGCTCCAGAACAAGCAGAAGGCGATGCGCGTGCTTCGCGCGCGCCTGTACGAGGCCGAGCGTGAGCGCCAGCAGGCCGAGCAAGCGGCGTCCCGGCGCTCGCAGGTCGGGACGGGCGAGCGGGCGGAGAAGATCCGCACGTACAACTTCCCCGAGAACCGGCTCACCGACCACCGCGTCAAGCACACGGCGCACCGTCTCGACCAGATCCTCGACGGCGACCTCCAGGAGTTCACCGACACGCTCCAGGCCGAGGACCGCCGCCGCGCCCTCGAGGCCGCGGTGTGACCTCCGCGATGTCCGACTTCAGTCGGACATCTGCTCTTCGGCGCGCGCACGACGAGGAGCAGGTGTCTGGCTGAAGCCAGACACCAACCGACCCTTGGCGCGGTCCTGCGGTGCTCCACCGAGCACCTCGCGACGAGCGGCGCCGAGACCCCGCGGCTCGACGCCGAGCTGCTCCTCGCGCACGCCCTCGGCGTCGCGCGGATCGATCTCTACCTGCAGCTCGATCGCCCTCTCGACCCCTCGGAGCTCGACGCGACCCGCGCGCTCGTCGGTCGGCGGGCCGCCCGCGAGCCGCTCCAGTACGTGCTCGGCGAGTGGGGGTTCCGCCGGCTCACCCTGACCGTCGACCGTCGCGCGCTCATCCCGCGCCCCGAGACCGAGGTCGTCGTCGAGCGCTGCCTCGCGCTGCTCGAAGGGCTCGAAGCGCCTCGCGTCCTCGACGTCGGCACGGGCTCCGGCGCCATCGCGCTCGCGATCGCCGACGAGCACCCGGGCGCGGCGGTGACCGGCATCGACGTGTCCTCAGAGGCACTCGCCCTCGCCCGCGAGAACGCCGCCCGCACCAGGCTCACGCTCGAGCTGGCCCGACACGACCTGTTCGACGGGCTCCCCGACGGCCCGTGGGCACTCGTGGTCTCGAACCCGCCGTACGTCGATCCCGACGATCGAGGCTCGCTCCAGCCCGAGGTGCGTGACTGGGAGCCGGCCGAGGCGCTGTTCGGCCGGGAGGCCGCCGCCGCCGTGGCGCGGGGCGCCCTCACGGCGCTCGCCGATGGCGGCGCGCTCGTGCTGGAGGTGGGCGACGGCCAGGCGGACGAGACCGCGGCGCTCCTCCGCTCGCACGGGTACACCGAGGTCCGGGCGACACCCGACCTCGCAGGGCGCGACCGGGTCGTCGAGGGCCGCCGGTGAGCACCGTAGACGCGGCGATCGAGGCGCTCCGGGCGGGCGGGCTCGCCGTGATCCCGACGGACACGGTCTACGGGCTCGCGGCCGACGGCCGCAGCGAGGACGCCGCCCGGGCGCTCTACGCAGCCAAGGGGCGAGATGCGATCCAGCCCACCGCGCTGCTCTTCGCGTCGGTCGACGAGCTCGAGGAGCACGTGCCCGAGCTTCCCGCACGCGCCCGGGCGATGGCGCGGGCGCTTCTCCCGGGGCCGCTGACGCTCGTCCTTCCGAACCCGGGGCGACGGTTCGGATGGCTCAACGAGCGCCGTCCCGACGCGGTCGGCGCCCGCGTCCCCGCGATCCCCGGCCCCGGCGGCGACGTCCTCACTGCGCTCGGCGTGCTCGCCGCGACGAGCGCCAACGTGCCCGGGCAACCCGATCCGCGGCGCGTCGATGACGTCCCCGTCGCGATCCGCGAAGCCGTGGCGGCGATCGTCGACGGAGGCGAGTTGCCCGGGACGCCCTCGACGGTCGTCGACCTGACCGCAGCCGAGCCGGTCGTCCTCCGCGAGGGCGCCGTTCCTGCGGGCGAGGTGCTCGCACGCCTTACCGACTTCTAACGCGCTCCCCATGATGGCCTAACGCAGCAGGCGGAGACTCGGGCGTGCAATGAGCCGTCGTAGAGCTCGGTTCACAACGAAGCCTTGTGCCGCCGGAACGCGCTGGGCGGCACGATGCAGCGTCCTCGGTCGCGCCCATATGCGTCATATGGACGCTCCCTGCGTCCTTGCCTCGCACCACCCAGCGCGCCCCGTCGACGAACCGTCGTTGTGAACCGAGCTCTCCCCGTCGTCGCCGCCGCACTCGCCGCTCTCGTGGCCGCTGTCCCGGCCAGCGCAGACGCGCCGGCGGCAACGACGGGACCCGCAACCTCGGTCGGCGCGCGGAGCGCGATCGTCAGCGGGACGGTCGATCCAGGCGGCAAGAGCACGACCTGGACGATCGAGTACGGGACGACGAGCGCGTTCGGCTCCCGCAGCGACTCCCGGAGCGCGGGGAACGGGACCTCCGCCGTAGACGTCTCGGTCCAGCTGACCGGGCTCTCGACCGGCATCACCTACCAGTACCGCGTCGTCGCCACGAACGACGACGGCACGAGCCGCGGCGGCGGCATGACGTTCACCACGCGCGGAGCGCCGGAGGTGCGGACCGGCGCCGCGGGCCTCATCGGCCCCGGCGCAGCGAATCTCGGAGGCACGGTCGACCCGAACGGACGCTCGACCGGGTGGTGGATCGAGTACGGGACGACGAGCCGCTACGGAAACCGCACCGAGACGCGGTCGGCCGGCGCAGGCGTCTCGCCGGTCGGCGTCGCCGTCCGGGTCGGCGGCCTCGCCGCCGGCGTGACCTACCACTTCCGCCTCGTGGCGGCGAACGACATCGGGACGACCGCGGGCGGCGACGTCAGCTTCCGCACGGACAGCGCTCCCACCGTCTCCACCGGTGGAGCGGACTCCATCACGCCCACGGCGGCCCGCGTCAGCGGCCGAGTCGACCCTCGGGGCCGCGGCACGGTCGCGTGGTTCGAGTACGGCACGACAACGCGGCTCGGCAACCGAACGGGCGACATCAACGCGGGCTTTGCGCGCGGTGCCTCGACCCAGCGGTCGACGATCGGCGGCCTCCAGCCGGGAACGCCCTACCACTACCGCGTCGTCGCGCGAAGTGACGCCGGCACGACGTACGGGCAGATCCGGAGCTTCCGGACGAGCGCCGGGCCGCTCGCGACGACCGGCGCGGCGACGCTCTCAGGGCTCTCCGTCACGCTCACCGGAACCGTCGACCCCATCGGCCGCGCGACGACCGCCTGGTTCGAGCTCGGGCCGACGACCGCGTACGGCACGCGAACGGTCGCCAGGCCGGTGGGCTCGGGCCGCGGCGCCGTCGCCGTCGCCGAGACGGTGGCCGGCCTGACACCGGGCACCGAGTACCACGTGCGCCTCGTCGCCCAGAGCTCGGGCGGGACGACGCACGGCGCAGACGTTGCCTTCCGGACGGCGGGCCTCCCGACCGTCGGGCGTGCGAGCGCCTCCGGGATCTCCCTCGCGCGGGCGCTGATCCGCGCGGATGTCGCCCCCGGCGGGCTCGAGACCCAGGTGTGGGTCGAGTTCGGCCGCGGCGGTGCGCTGACGGCGCGCACGGCCGCCGTCCGTCTTCCCGCCTCGAGCTCGACGACGCCCGTCTCGTTCCGGCTCACCGGCCTCCAGCCCGGGCGGCGCTACGGATTCCGCATCGTCGCGGCCAGCGCCGCCGGTACGGCGACCGGGGCGACGGCAACATTCGGCACGGCGGCCTCGCCGCGCGACGACCGTGGACGCCTCCTCCGGTGCACGGTCGTTGGCACGAACGGGCCGGACCGGCTCGTCGGAACCTGGCGCCGCGACGTGATCTGCGGTCTCGGCGGCGCCGACATGCTGATCGGCCTCGGCCGGGACGACATCCTCGTCGGCGGCCCCGGGAACGACTACCTCCGCCCGGGCTCGGGTCGCGACCGCGTGCTCTGCGGTCCGGGCAACGACTACGTCGCCGGCCGCGACGGTGCCCCGGACGTCGTCCTGGGCGGGCCGGGGCGCGACCGCGGGCGGCTCGACCGGCGCCGCGACGTCGTGCTGTCCCTGACGCGGGTCACCTGAGCCCCGAGTACCATGACGGGCCGTGGCAGTGGCGGCCGAGCAGTTCGAGCGCCTGCGGACCGGTGGGCTCGCCGAGCACGACCCCGACGTCGCGGCGCTGCTCGGGCGCGAGCTCGACCGACAGCGGAGCCAGATCGAGCTGATCGCCTCCGAGAACTTCACCTGGCCGGCGATCCTCGAGGCCGTCGGCTCGGTGCCGACGAACAAGTACGCGGAGGGCTACCCCGGCCGCCGCTACTACGGCGGCTGCGAGATCGTCGACGAGATCGAGCAACTCGCGATCGACCGCGCGAAGGACCTGTTCGGCGCCGACCACGCGAACGTCCAGCCGCACGCGGGCGCGCAGGCGAACATGGCCGTGTACCTCGGCCTGCTCGAGCCCGGCGACACCGTGCTATCGCTCCGCCTCGACCACGGCGGCCACCTGACGCACGGGCTGAAGGTCAACTTCTCAGGGCGGCTGTACACGATCGTCCACTACGGGGTCTCCCGCGAGACGGGTGTCGTGGACGAGGAGGAGGTGCGCTCGCTCGCGCTCGAGCACCGGCCGAAAATCGTGCTCTGCGGCGGGTCGGCGTACCCCCGCACGGTCGACACGGCCATGTTCCGGCGCGTCGCCGACGAGGTCGGCGCGCTCCTCTGGTGCGACATGGCGCACTTCGCGGGGCTCGTCGCAGCCGGCCTGCACCCGAACCCGGTCGAGCACTGCGACGTCGTCACATCGACGACCCACAAGACGCTCGCCGGCCCGCGCTCGGGCCTGATCCTCTGCCGGGAGGAGCACGCGAAGGCGATCGATCGCGCCATCTTCCCCGGGCTGCAGGGAGGCCCGCTCCAGCACGTGATCGCCGCGAAGGCGACGTGCTTCAAGATTGCGGCGTCGGAGGAGTTCCGCGCCTACCAGCGACAGGTCCGCGCGAACGCCGACGCGCTCGCGGAGACGCTGCTCGGCGGCGGAATCAATCTTCTGACCGGCGGCACCGACACCCACCTGCTGCAGCTCGACCTGCGTGCAACCGAGTGGTCGGGCAAGGACGCCGAGGAGCGGCTTCACGTCGTCGGTCTGACCACGAACCGGAACACCGTCCCGTTCGACGAGCGCCCGCCGACCGTCGCCTCCGGGGTCCGGCTCGGCTCGCAGGCCGCGACCATCCGCGGCTTCGACGAGGAGGACTTCCGCGAGGTCGGGCGGATCGTCGCCGAGGCGCTCGCCGCCGACGCAGACGTCGACGCGCTCCGTGCCCGCTCGGAGGCGCTCTGCGCGCGCAGGCCGTTGTACCCGGGTTTCCGCGGGTATGCGACGTACGTGGGCGAGGGAGCGTCATGACCGGGACCGACGTCGCGGGCGGGACGGTCACCGAGGTCACGCATCCACTCGTGCAGCACAAGCTCGGGCTGCTGCGGGACGTGACGACGACCACGCAGATGTTCCGGCAGCTCGTCAACGAGCTGACGCTGCTTCTGACGTACGAGGCAACGAAGGGCCTCGCGGACGAGGAGGTCGAGATCGAGACACCGCTGGAGCGGATGGCCGCACGGCGCATCTCGGGCAAGAAGGTCGCGGTGTGCCCCATCCTGCGGGCGGGCATCGGCATGCTGGACGCCGTCCTCTCTCTCGTCCCGGGCGCCCGCGTCGGCTTCATCGGCCTCTACCGCAACGAGGAGACGCTCGAGCCGGTCGAGTACTACGTGAAGCTGCCGGATGACCTCTCCGACCGCGACGTGATCCTGCTCGACCCGATGCTCGCGACGGGAAACTCGACGGCCGCCGCGGTCGAGACCGTCAAGCGCGCCGGCGCGACGTCCGTGCGGCTCATCGCTCTGATCGCCGCACCCGAAGGCATCGAGCGGATCCACCGCGACCATCCGGACGTGTCGATCGTCGTCGCGTCGATCGACCGGGAGCTCAACGAGAAGGGGTACATCGTGCCCGGCCTCGGCGACGCAGGCGACCGCCTGTACGGAACGAAGTAGGCGGCGTGCGCGAGACAGGCGAGAGGGGTCTGGCACCGCAGGTGCCTGACCCCCGTGACGCCTCCACCGCATCGATGCCGCGCGGGGGTCAGACCCCTGCGGGGTCAGACCCCTGGGACGTGAGGGCCTGATGTTCGAGGACCTCCGCGACAACCCCGAGGTCCTCTGGGGCGCCCTCATCGCCTTCGCGATCGTGGTGCTCCTGACGCCTGCGGTCGGTGGCATGGCGCGACTGCTCGGGGTCGTCGACCGCCCTGCGGAGCGGCGGCTGAACAAGCGTCCGATCCCCCGGCTCGGCGGGCTCGCGATCTTCCTCGGCATCCTCGTCCCGTCCCTGGCGTTCCTCGCGCTCGACGGGGAGATGCGCGGGATCGTGCTCGGTGCCGCGGTCGCGTGCGTCGTCGGCGCCGTCGACGACTTCCGCGGCCTCGATCCGCTCCCGAAGCTCGCCGGCCAGGTCGCCGCGGCGTCGATCCCGCTCGCGTTCGGCGTGTGGATCGACCACTTCACGTTCCCCTTCATCGGGGTCGTCGACCTCTCGCCGTGGGTCGGGATGCCGCTGACGGTCGTCTGGATCGTCGCGGTGATGAACATGGTCAACTTCCTGGACGGGATGGACGGCCTCGCGGCGGGCGTCTGCGCGATCTCGGGTCTGACGTTCGCGATCCTCGCGCTGTCGCTCGGGAAGGTCGACGCTGCGATCCTCTCCGCGGTCGTCGCGGGGGCATGCATCGGCTTCCTGCGGCACAACTTCTTCCCCGCCCGGATCTTCATGGGCGACTCGGGTGCGCTCGTGCTCGGCTTCACGCTGGCCACGGTGTCGATCTCGGGCCTCCTGAAGACGGCGTCCACGGTCGTCCTGTTCCTGCCGCTGCTCGTGCTCGCGGTGCCGATCATCGACACGTCGTTCGTCGTGGCGAAACGAGTCAAGTACGGCCGCCCGATCTCGTCGCCGGACAGGTCGCACCTCCATCACCGGTTCATGAACATCGGGTTCTCGCAGCGGCGTGCGGCCGTGACGATGTGGGCGTGGACCGCGTGCCTCGGGGCCGCCGCGCTTGCGACGCGGTTCATCCCGTTCCGCGAGGGAGGAGAGTGGCACACCGGCGAGACCATCGCCGTGATCGCAATCGCGCTCGGCGCCCTCGCCTTCTCGGTCTACATCGTGTACCTGCTCGAGATCGTGAAGCTCGCGAACCCGCGCGTCCGCCGCCGGAGGGCGGAGTCGGAGGACACGGAGCGACTCAGCGCGTGAGCACGCTGCAGGGCGGCACGGTCACGTTCGTGTTCACGGACATCGCCGGCTCGACCGAGCTGCTCAAGAGCCTCGGCGACAGGTACGCCGACGCGCTCGCCGACCACCGCCGCATCGTCCGCGAGGCGTTCCGCGCGCGTGGGGGCGAGGAAGTCGACACGCAAGGCGACGCCTTCTTCTACTGCTTCGGCCGCGCGAAGGATGCGGTCGCGGCCGCCGTCGCAGCCCAGCTGGCGCTCGCGAGCCACGACTGGCCGGAAGGGTCGGAGCTCCGGGTCCGCATGAGCGTCCACACCGGCGAGCCCGTCGTCGGGGAGGAGGGCTACGTCGGGATCGACGTCCATCGCGCCGCGCGGATCTGCTCCGCCGGGCACGGCGGGCAGGTCTTGCTATCCGCGACGACCGCCGCGCTCGTGTCGGGCGCGCTGCCCGAGGGTGTGCGTCAGGTCGAGCTCGGCGCCGTCCGCCTCAAGGACATCGACGAGCCCGAGCGCGTCGTGCAGCTCGAGATCGACGGGCTGCCGGCCTCCTTCCCGCCGCTCCGAACCGAGAAGGAGGAGCCGATGGACTTCGGCGAGCGGCTCTCCCGAAAGATCAAGGCGGACGTCGAGCGGCGGATCGAGCTGAGCCTGTCAGGTGAGGGGGAAGAGATCACCGACACCAGGGAACTGTCGAAGCTCATCCTCGTAGGGATGATCCCGTTCGTGGTGCTCGTCGCCTCGATCGTCGTGATCGTCGTGCTGCTGAAAGCCGCGCTGTAGGGCGGCGGGGTGGTGCCTGGCTGGAGCCAGACACCACGCCCGCGGCTTGGTGCCCGGTGTCCGACTTCAGTCGGACACCAGCTCTTCGTCTGCGCCTTTCGGCCAGGTCTATGCGGCCAGCGCCGCACAGACGCCGGCGACGTCCTCCGTGAAGTGGTGCGGCTCGTGGATTACCTCACCGGTGTCGAGGTTGATCTTCAGGGCGCCGGTGAAGCCCGGCCCGAACGGGATCTGCCCGACGATCGTGAGGATCATCGTCCCGTCCGGCGCGATGCGAACGTGGTCGGCGCCGACGTCACGGATCCGCACGGCGTTTCCGTTCGCCGTCGCGACGCCCAGGATGTTGAGCGTCCGGAGCGAGACGGTGCCCTTCGCTCGGTCGAACGTCCGCACGATGATGTGCCCCCGGAACGTCGTGACGACCGGGAAGCCGCACTCCTCGGTCAGGAACTCGTCGGCGACGGTCTCGTCGATCTCGATCCGCTCCCTCGTCGGTGCGCCGGCCGTGGCCGTCGCGGCGAGCGCGGCCGCCACGAGCGCCGCTCCCGCGAGGGCAAGAATGCGCGTCCAGGACATGGTTCCCCCTTCCCTGCCGCAGAGCGCCCAGTGTCGGGCGCGAATGGCGCTGAATACCACGCCGGTGCAGATCGTGTCAATCGTCGCGTGCGAGAGCGCCACGCTGGACGAAGTCGAGCAGCGCCCGGTTGAACTCCGGGTGGAGCTGCGCGTTGTGTCCGAATCCGGGCAGGACGACGCGCTCGGCGTCGAGCGCCTCCTCGAGGCGATCGCAGATCGCCTCGAACGCGGGATGGTGGCCGCCGGAGACGACGAGCGTCGGCAGTCGCCGCGCCGCGAGCGCCTCGAGCGGGATCTCCGCCTCCCATGGCCCGCGCTCGCCGACGAGGACCCGCGCTCCCTGCAGGAGCTGCGGCGGCAGCGGGACGGGCGGGTCGAAGTCCGACCCGACGGCGGCGAGGAAGGCGCGCATGAACGCCTCGGGATCGTCCCGCGGCCCGTTCGCCCAGAGCTCCTCGCCGCCCCGCGCGAACGCGGCGACCGCGGGGACGTCCAGGGCGACCCGTGTCGCGGGAGGCTCGATCACGGTGAGTGATCCGAGGTCGGTCGCGCGTGCCGCCGCCAGGAGCGTGACGACGCCGCCGTAGGAGTGGCCGACGAGGTGGTCGCCCTCGTCCAGGCGGTCGGCAACCCAGACAGCGTGGTCCTCGAAGTCGACGCGAACAGCGGGTGGAGGTGTCCGACTGAAGTCGGACACCGAGGGCACTGCCGACACCGGCGGAACGTCGAAGCCGGGCCGCTCGAGCACGACGAGCTCAGCGGCGTCGCCGATCCCGCGGCGCTGCTCGCGCCAGGTCGCCCGCCCCCCGACGAGGCTTCCATGGACGAAGACGATGCGGCCCACCGTTGCCACTAACCTAGTCCTTTTCCGCTCGCAGAGCGGAAAAGGCTGTTACAAGCTCGGTGGTATGCTCCGGCCGGATGGCCGCCGCAGCTCCCTCGTCGCCTCACTCGCTCGCGACCGCCTCCGGCCTCCTGCTCGGGACCACGGGTGCGGCGATGGCCGTCGGCCTGCTCATCGGCTGGCTCGTCGGCTCCGCCGGGATCGGCCTCCTGATCGGCGCGATCGTCGGCATCCCGCTCTCGATCTTCGTGGTCTACAAGGTCTACGCTCAGCAGGGCCAATGAGCACCGGCATGTTCGCCACGCCGCGGCCGGTCCCGAGTCGCCTCGTTCCCGCGCTCGCGGGCTCGGTGCTGATCGCCCTCGCGCTCCCGGTCTTCGTCGTCGCGGACTGGCCGCTCGACGGATGGATCCTGGCCGCGACGCTCTGGGTGGCCGGCCAGGCGTTCGCGTGGCTACTGACGCGTCTCCCGTTGGGCACGGGTAACCTCGCCGCCGCAGGCATGCGGGGCATCGGCACGAGCTTCCGGGCGATGGCGGTCGGGATACCGCTCGTCGCGGTCACCGTCGCCGACCACCGGGTCGGCGTCGCCGCCGCGATCCTGTACATGCTGGCCTTCACGCTCGAGCTCGCCGTGTCGCTCGTGACGTATTTCGCGGAGGGGGCGCACTCGTGAAGAAGCGTCTCCTGCTCCTCGTCGGCATGGCCTACCTCGCGCTGCCGTCCCTCGCGCTCGCCGCGGAGAGCAGCGGCGGCGAGGAAGAGGAGTTCGATCCTTCCCACGAGTGGGAGCTCCAGGAGTGGATCCCGATCCACATCGGGCCGCTCGACATGTCCATCAACAAGGCGGTCGCCTACCTGCTGCTCGGCGCGCTCGTCAGCTGCGTGATCGGCATCGTCTTCATGCGCGTGAAGACGGGCAAGGAGCCCGACCGCAAGCAGGCGCTCGGCGAGACGATCTACGAGATCGCCCAGATCCAGGTCGCCGAGCAGGGGCTCCCGATGAAGGCGATCGGGCGCTGGTTCCCGTACGTCGCGTCGCTGATGGTCTTCATCTGGGTCGTCAACATCATCGGCTTCATTCCGCTGCCGCTGTCCGACGAGACGTTCGAGATCGCCGGCGTCGAGCTTCCGACGCTCGCGATCTTCGCGGCGACGTCGACGATCTCCGTGACGCTCGCGCTCGCGCTGATGACGTTCGTCTTCACGCACGTCGAGGGCATTCGTCACAACGGGGTCGTCGGCTACTTCAAGAGCTGGATCCCCGACGTGCCGAAGGCGATGCTGCCGCTGATCATCCCGCTCGAGATCCTCGGCCAGTTCATGCGGCTCATCAGCCTTTCGGTGCGGCTCTACGCGAACATGCTCGCGGGCCACATGCTGATCCTCACGTTCATCGGCCTGATCTTCGTGATCGAGAACGTCTTCCTCGCCGCCATCGCCATCCCCGCGGCGACCGCCTTCTACCTCTTCGAGGTCGTGATCGTCGTGTCCATCCAGGCCTACATCTTCGCGGCACTGTCAGCCATCTACATCGGCTCGGCGATCGAGCCGGAGCACTAGCCACCACCTAGGAACCAAGGAGGAGCCTCAACCATGCTGTCCTCGTTCTTTCTCGCCGCAGCCGAAGACGGAGCCGACGCCGGCAAGGCGATCGCGCTCGCGCTCGGCATCGGCCTCGGCTCGCTCGGCGCCGGCATCGGCATCGGGAACATCTTCGGGTCGATGATCCAGGCGGTCGCCCGCCAGCCCGAGCTCAAGGGAGAGCTGACCGGCATCCAGTGGCTCGGGTTCGCGCTCACCGAGGCGGTCGTGTTCTACGGCCTGATCGGCGGCCTGCTCGCCTACGTGCTCGTCTAGGCGGAAGGCGGACGAAGAGACCATGCTCGCTTCCGGTCTGATCGAGGTCGTCCCCGGCCTCATGATCTGGACGCTGATCGCGTTCGGAATCACGTTCTTCGTGCTCAAGCGATTTGCGTTCGGCCCGATCCAGAAGACGATCGACGACCGTCGCGACCGCATCCGGCAGGCGGTCGAGGAGGCGGACAACGCCCGCAACGAGGCGCGCGAGCTGCTCGAGCAGAACCGCGCGATCCTCGCGCAGGCGCGGTCGGAGTCGGGCGACATCCTCGCCGAGGCCCGCAAGGTCGCGGACGCGCAGATGGAGCGCGCGAAGCAGGAGGCCGAGGTGGAGCGCCAGCGCCGCCTCGAGGACACGCGCAAGCAGATCGACGCGGAGACCGTCCGCGCGATCGGCCAGATCCGCTCCGAGGTCGCCGACCTCACGATCGAGGCGACAGAGCGCGTCGTCGGCAAGGTTCTCGACGCCGAGGACCAGAAGCGCCTCGTGCGCGAGGCCGTGGAGGCACTCGACTTCTCCGCTCTCGAGAGCCGCGGGAACTGATGGCGGTTGCGCACCGCATGTACGCGCGCGCGCTGTACGAGGCCGCGCGCGACCACGGCAAGGTCGACGTCGCCCGGAACGAGCTGTCCGAGCTCGCCGAGGCGATGGAGGCGACCCCCGAGCTCGAGGCGTTCCTCTCGAACCCGCAGCTCGACCCGGGCGCCAAGGCGAGCGTTCTCGACGAGGTGACCCTTGGCGCAGACCCGATCGTCCGCAACTTCGTCCGCGTCGTCGCGTCGAAGGGGCGTGCGGGCCAGCTCCGTCAGATCGTCGAGGAGTTCGAGGCGATCGTCGACAGCGAGCAGGGCCGCCTGTCCGTCGAGCTGACCACCGCCCACGAGCTCGACGACGCCGAGACCGCTGCGATCGTCCGCCAGATCGAGCAGGCGTCCGGCCGCACCGTCGAGGCGACCCGCTCGGTCGACCCCGACCTCATCGGCGGCCTCATCCTCCAGGCCGGCTCGCTGCGCGTCGATGCGAGCGTGCGCGGCCGCCTGAACCGGCTCCGCCGCGAGCTCGTCCATCGTGGGTGAACCCATGGTTCCCCCACGGGCCCCCTCCTTCTGCGCCGTGCACAGAAGGATCGAGTCTTGGGCTCCCGCCGGGCAAAGCCCGGCTCCGCCCGCCAACCGCACCGCATCGGTGTAACGCAAAGACGAGGAGCGTCCTCCCTTGAAGCTACGGCCAGAAGAAATCACTTCGATCCTGAAACAGCGGATCGAGCAGTACGACGTCGAAACCGATCTCTCGGAGGTCGGGACCGTCCTCCAGGTCGGCGACGGCATCGCGCGCGTCTACGGCCTCGAGAACTGCGTCGCCCTCGAGCGGCTCGAGTTCGAGCACGGGGTCGTCGGCATCGCGTTCAACCTCGAGGAGGACAACGTCGGCGTCGCGCTCTTCGGCGAGTGGCAGCACGTCAAGGAGGGCGAGCCGGTCCGCCGCACCGGCGCCGTGATGGACGTCCCCGTCGGCGAGGGGCTCCTCGGCCGCGTCGTCGACCCGCTCGGCAACCCGCTCGACGGCCAGGGGCCGATCGAGGCCGAGCGCAGGCCCCTCGAGTTCAAGGCGCCGGGCGTCATCCAGCGGCAGCCGGTGGTCGAGCCGCTCCAGACCGGCCTCAAGGCGATCGACTCGATGATCCCGATCGGCCGCGGCCAGCGCGAGCTGATCATCGGCGACCGCGGTACCGGCAAGACCGCGATCGGCGTCGACACGATCATCAACCAGCGCGGCGGCGACGTGATCTGCATCTACGTCGCGGTCGGCCAGAAGGCGTCCACCGTGGCGCAGGTCGTCGAGCGGCTGCGCGACGCGGGATCGATGGACTACACGATCGTGATCTCCGCCCCGGCGCAGGAGGCAGCGCCGATCAAGTGGATGGCGCCTTTCGCCGGCGCCGCAATGGGAGAGTATTTCCTCTTCAACGGCAAGCACGCGCTCGTCATCTACGACGACCTCACGAAGCACGCGGACGCGTACCGGCAGCTCTCCCTGCTGCTCCGCCGCCCGCCCGGTCGCGAGGCGTTCCCGGGCGACGTGTTCTACCTCCACTCGCGGCTGCTCGAGCGCGCGTGCAAGCTCTCGGACGCGCTCGGCGGCGGCTCGCTCACCGCGCTGCCGATCATCGAGACGCAGGCGGGCGACGTCGCGGCGTACATCCCGACGAACGTCATCTCGATCACCGACGGGCAGATCTTCCTCGAGTCGAGTCTCTTCTACTCGGGCATCCGGCCGGCGATCAACGTCGGCATCTCGGTCTCCCGCGTGGGTGGGAACGCGCAGACGAAGGCGATGAAGAAGGTCGCGGGGCGGCTGCGCCTCGACCTCGCCCAGTACCGCGAGCTCGAGGCGTTCTCGCAGTTCGGCTCCGAGCTCGACGCCGCGACGCAGCAGTCGCTCGCGCGCGGCGAGCGGATGGTCGCGACCCTGAACCAGCCGCAGTACCAGCCGTGGGCCGTCGAGGAGCAGGTCGTCGCGATCTACGCCGGGATCAACGGCGCGCTCGACCGCGTGCCCGTCGGCCAGGTGCCGCGCTTCCAGCAGGAGCTCCGCGAGACGCTCCGTTCCGAGGGCTCGATCTATCAGGCGATCTCGGAGACAGGAGACCTCTCCGACGAGACCACGACGAAGCTCGACGAGGCGCTCTCGAAGTTCAAGGAGTCGTTCAACGTGCAGGAGGAGACCGGCCTCATCGGGTGATCTCGCTCGCGAGATGACCTAGAAGAGCTGCCTGCCAATGGCCACTGTCCAGGACTACAAGCGCCGCATCCGATCGGTGCGGAACACGCGCAAGATCACTCGGGCGATGGAGCTCGTCGCGGCGGCGAAGCTGCGACGCGCGCAGAGCCGCATCGAGTCGATGCGGCCGTACGCGGAGACGATGCGCGAGCTTATCGCGGGCGTGGGGCGGTCCGCGGGCTCCGTCCGTGGGCTGCCGCTGCTGCAGCAGCGCGAGACGACGTCGGCGACCCTGCTCGTGCCGCTGACAGGCGACCGCGGGCTCGCGGGCGCCTTCAACGCGCAGGTGATGCGGCGGGCGTTCGCGCTCGACCGCGAGCTCACGGCGGAGGGGCAGACGGTGCGCTGGCTCGGCGTCGGCAAGAAGGGGCGCTCGACGCTCACCTTCCGGCGGCGCGAGCTCTCCGGCACCTTCGTCGGGTTCACCGACGCTCCGGCGTACTCGGACGCGCAGGGGATCGCGCACCGCGCGGCCGAGCTGTTCGTCGAGGGCGAGGTCGACCGGGTCGTGCTCGTCTACAACACGTTCGTCTCGGCGATGACGCAGACCGTGACCGAGCAGGAGATCCTGCCGATCGCCGCCGACGTGCTCGAGACGGACGAGGACGAGCGACGCGACGACGCTCTCCGGGGCGACTTTATCTTCGAGCCGGAGCCCGAGCAGATCCTCGAGCGGCTCCTGCCCGTCTACGTCGAGACGCAGATCTACCGCGCGCTCCTCGAGTCGTCCGCGTCCGAGCAGGGCGCGCGGATGACCGCGATGCGGAACGCCTCGAAGAACGCCGGCGAGATGATCGACCGCCTCTCGCTCGAGATGAACCGCGCCCGCCAGGCCGAGATCACCCAGGAGATCCTCGAGGTCGTGGCCGGCGCCGACGCACTGACCTAGTCTCGCGAAGCAGGATTCCGCAGGAGCGGAATCCTGCCGCTGATCCCCGCCTGCGACGGGTCAGATCCCTGAAGGCGCACGCCGTCGGTGTCGCAACCGCTTCCACGCAACAAAAATCGCTCGGCGACGTCCTATTTCTTGGCGTCCTGCGCTATTCTCCAGCCGCTCTCGTGTCGTCCACCAGCACCACATCCGAAGAGCTCCTCGGCCCCGTCGGTGGCGACGACGCGGTATTCGCACCCGCGCCGGGCGAGGTTCAGGCGCGTGGCTACTGGGAGCAGGTGTGGCGGCGGTTCAAGCGCGACCGCGTCGCGATGGCGAGCATTGGGTTCCTCGTGCTCCTCATCTTCGCCGTCTACCCGGGCGCCTGGATCGCCGAGAAGCTGCTCGGGCACGGGCCGAACGACATCTTCCCGAGCGCGCTCGACGACGGCCTGCTGCCGGTCGGGCCGATGAGCCGCGTCGAGAATTTCGAGACCGGCGGGACCGACCTCTTCATCCTCGGCGCCGACGGGACGCTCGGGCGCGACGAGTTCCTGCGGCTGCTCTACGGCGGCCGCGTCTCGCTGCAGGTGGCGATCATCTCCACGCTGATCATCATGCTGATCGGGGTGACGACCGGTGCGATCGCCGGCTACTACCGTGGGTGGGCGGACACGATCGTCTCCCGGCTGACGGAGATCACGATGGCGTTCCCGGCGCTCCTGTTCGCGATCGCGCTGGCGTCGACCGCGGGGACGCAGTTGAACGGGATCACGTTCGGGGGGCTCGTCGGTGAGGGAGTCGTGACGTTGGTGCTGGTGTTCACCGTCTTCGGCTGGTTCTACCCGGCCCGGATCATCCGGGCGAAGGTGCTCTCGCTGCGCGAGAAGGAGTTCGTCGAGGCGGCGCTGATGACGGGTGCGAGCGACTCACGGATCATCCGCTCGCATCTCCTGCCGCACCTCGTGGCGCCGATCATCGTCTACTCGACGCTCATCGTCGCCTCCCTCGTCCTGAGCGAGGCGGCGCTGTCGTTCCTCGGCGTCGGGATCCAGCCGCCGACCGCGAGCTGGGGCAACCTGCTCGCCGATGCGCCGAACTTCTACACCACGGTTCCGCTGCTGATGCTCTGGCCCGGGATCGCGCTGGTGCTGACGACGCTTGCATTCAACCTGCTCGGTGACGGGCTCCGCGACGCGTTCGATCCGCGCTCCCGCCTCTAGACGCCAACCGCATGCACCGGTTCCTCTCCTGCGCGGGACAGCCGCGCCAAAGTGGCTTAAGAGAAACTCTTCTCCGCTCTCTAACAAATAACGACGTTCGCCCGTCAAAGAGGTCGGGCGAACTGTGCCTCGGTCCGGAACCCAGCCGGACCGCACTCGGGAAAGGAGTGACATGAAGGGACGCATTTGGGCTTCCGTCGCGATGACCGCGATCGGGGCTTCTCTGCTCGCCGCGGCGATGTTCGCCGGCACGGCGGCAGGCGCCGGGGCAGCCGCCGAGGCGAGGACGGGTGGGACGCTGACGATCGTCAGCCGTAGTGACTTCGACTACGCCGACTCCGGCCTCTCCTACTTCAGCCACACGTGGAACATGATGGCGGCGACGAACCTGACGCTGACGTACTTCCCGCACACCGAGGCTGCCGCCGGTGGTCGCCTGTCCGGGATGGCAGCGCCGCTGCCGCGCGTCACGAACGGCGGGAAGACGTACACGTTCCGCATCAAGAACGGCTTCAAGTTCAACGATGGTGCGAACGTGACGGCCGCGAACTTCAAGCGGGCGTTCGACCGCGGCCTCAACAAGGACATGCAGTCGCCTGCCTCGTCGTTCATGGACGACGTGGCGAGCTTCCGCGCGAACGGCCAGGTGTTCACGGTCACCCTGAAGAAGGTCGCTCCGGACTTCCTCGCCCGGATGTCGATGATGTTCTTCGCCGCGGTGCCGGCGAACCTGCCGTTCACCGCCGAGGGTGTCGGTGCTCCGGTCGCGTCGGCCGGGCCGTACTACCTGAAGGAGTGGAACAAGGGCAAGTCGGCCCTTGCGGTCCGCAATCCGAACTGGAAGAACAACGCGGAGCCGTTCAAGTCGCTCGGCTTCAAGAACTACGTCGACCAGTACCGCTGGATCGTCGGCCCGGATCCCGCCACACAGCGCCTGATGTGTGAGCGCGGCGAGGCCGACGTGTGTGCGTTCCCGCCGGCGCAGGCGAAGGAGCTGTCCGAGAAGTACGGCGTCAACAAGGCCAACGGTCAGTTCTTCGTCAAGCGGCAGACCACCCTGTGGTACATCGCGATGAACACGTCGCGCCCGCTCTTCCAGAACAACCTGAAGCTCCGCCAGGCCGTCGCGAACGCGATCGACCGTCGCTTCATGGTCGCGCAGCACGGCTACCTGGCCGGGAAGCGGACGGACCAGTTCCTTCCGTACTCGATGCCGGGCTTCAAGGAGTTCGACCTGTACTCGCTGAAGGGCCCGAACTACGCCAAGGCCCGTCCGCTCGCGCAGGGCAGCACGCGTGACGGCAAGGCCGTGATGTACACGTTCAACACGGGGCAGGGCCCGCCCATCGCCCAGTCGGTGCAGTTCAACCTGAAGCAGATCGGCATCGACGTCGAGATCAAGCTGTTCGACCGCGTGGTGGAGCACGAGAAGATGGCCACCCGCGGCGAGCCGTTCGACCTCGGGCTCGAGGGTTGGGGCATGGACTATCCGGACCCTGCGAACTTCATCAACGTGCTGCTCGACGGCCGCCGGCTCCAGGCCGACAACAACGTCAACGTGTCGTACTTCAACGACCCGAAGTTCAACGCACAGATGGACAAGGCGTACGGGCTGGCAGGCCAGGCGCGCCTGACCGCGTACGGGCTCCTCGACCGCGACCTCATGAAGAACGCGGCCCCCGTCGCCCCGTACATCTCCACCAACGCACGGATCCTCACCAGCACGAAGGTGGGCTGCTACGGCTACACCTCGATCCAGAGCACGCTCCTGACCCAGCTCTGCACCAGGTAGAGACGGGCTAGGAACGCACGAAGCGGTTTCGGGGGGAGGGCGCAAGCTCTCCCCCCGAGCCACACATCTCCCGCACGACGCACTATTCTCCCGACCACGTGATCCGCTACCTCATCCGCCGGCTTCTCTGGGCGTGCGTGCTGTTCATCGCGGTCACCTTCGTCACGTACGTCATCTTCTTCCTCGTCCCGGCGAACCCGGCGCGTCTCGCGGCCGGCCAGTCCGCGACCCCCGAGAGGGTGCGCGAGGTCGAGAAGTTCCTCGGGCTCGACCAGCCCATCCACATCCAGTACCTCAAGTTTCTCGAGCGGCTCGTGACCGAAGGCTCGCTCGGCCAGTCGTTCGTCACGCGTCAGTCGGTCAACCAGCAGATTCTCGACGCGGCGCCCGTGACGGCCTCCGTCGTGTTCGGGGCGATGATCCTCGTCCTCTCCATCGCGATCCCGCTCGGGATCTTCTCCGCGCTGCGGCCGAGGTCGCTGCTCGACAGGGTGTCGATGATCTACGTCCTGATCGGGATCTCGCTGCCGTCCTTCTGGATCGGCCTGGTCCTGTCGTACTTCATCGGCTACAAGCTCGGCCTGACGCCGCTCTCCGGCTACTGCGAGGTCGTCAGCGTTCCCGAGGCGTCCGTGTGCGGTGGCTTCGTCGACTGGGCCTACCACCTGGTCCTGCCGTGTACGACGCTCGCCATCGTGGTCGCGGGCACGTACGTCCGCTTCGTCCGGGCCGAGGTGATGGAGACGCTGACCATGGACTTCGTGCGGACCGCGCGTGCCAAGGGCGCTCCCGAGCGCACGGTCATCCGCTCGCATGTGCTGCGGAACGCGATGCTCCCCGTCGTGACGATGGTCGGGATGGACATCGGACTCCTGCTCGGCGGCTCGATCTTCATCGAGGCGGTGTTCGGCCTCCCCGGGCTCGGTAGTCTCGCGATCCGCTCGATCGGCCAGTTCGACCTGCCGACGCTCCAGGGTGTCGTCATCTTCGGCGCCGTCGCGATCATCATCTTCTCGCTCGTGGTCGATCTCCTCTACGCGTGGATCGACCCGCGAATCCGACTCACGTAAGCTTCGCGCGATGAGCGAGCCGCTCCTCGACGTCCGCGACCTGCGGACGGAGTTCCACACGGACGACGGCGTCGTCAGGGCCGTCGACGGCGTGAGCTTCACCGTCGCGCCGGGGCAGGTGCTCGGCATCGTCGGCGAGTCCGGCTCGGGCAAGAGCGTCACGTGCCTGACCCTGATGGGCCTCAACGACCCGAAGTACTCGAAGTCGAGCGGCGAGGTGCTGTTCCGCGGCGAGGATCTCCTCAAGGCATCGTCGAGCCGCCTCCGCGACGTTCGCGGCAACGAGATCGCGATGATCTTCCAGGACCCGATGACGTCGCTGAACCCGGTGCACAAGATCGGGCGGCAGCTCGCGGAGGCGGTCAAGCTCCACAAGGACGTGAGCGTGAAGGAGGCGTACGCCCGCGGGCTCGAGCTCCTGAAGGCGGTCGGCATCCCGCGGGCAGAGCGCCGCATCGACGACTACCCGCACCAGTTCTCCGGAGGCATGCGCCAGCGCGTGATGATCGCGATGGCGCTGGTCAACGACCCCGACCTGATCATCGCCGACGAGCCGACCACCGCCCTGGACGTCACGACCCAGGCGCAGATCCTGGCGCTCATCAAGCGCGTGCAGGAGGACTTCGGCTCCGCCGTCATCATGATCACCCACGATCTCGGCGTCGTCGCAGAGACCGCCGACGACGTGATCGTCATGTACGGCGCGCGCATCGCCGAGCGCGGCCCGGTGCGCGCGATCTTCAACGAGCCGCGTCACCCGTACACCTGGGGGCTGATGGGATCGCTGCCGCGGCTCGACGTGAACATGGAGCGCCTGTACCAGATCCCGGGCCAGCCGCCGTCGCTGCTCAACCCGCCGGCCGGCTGCCGGTTCCACCCGCGCTGCGCGTACGCGATGCCCGTCTGCCGCGAGAAAGAGCCGGTGCTCGCCATGGCCGCGCACGATCCGACGCACGAGCAGGCGTGTCACCTCGACGAGGAGACGAAGGCCCGCGAGGCCGCAGCGCTCGTGGCCACCCTCAACGCCGGAGCCACCGCGTGAGCGCCAACGAGCTCCTCGTCGTCGAGGACCTGAAGAAGCACTTCCCGGTCACCCGTGGGATCATTTTCCAGAAGGAGATCGCGACCGTGAAGGCGGTCGACGGCATCTCCTTCACTCTGCGCGAGGGCGAGACGCTCGGCATCGTCGGCGAGTCCGGCTGCGGGAAGTCGACGCTCGTCCGCTGCCTCCTCAAGCTGCTCGAGCCGACCTCCGGCCGCATCATCTACGAGGGTCGTGACATCTCCGGGCTGTCGCGACGCGAGATGCGGCCCCTTCGGCGGAACATGATGATGATCTTCCAGGACCCGTACGCGTCACTCAACGCGCGCAAGCGGGTCGGGTTCATCATCGGTGAAGCGCTCGAGCTCCACGGCATCGGGACGCCCTCCGAGCGCAAGCGCCGCGTCCAGGAGCTCCTTGAGGTCGTCGGCCTCAACCCGGAGCACTTCAACCGCTTCCCGCACGAGTTCTCCGGCGGTCAGCGGCAGCGGATCGGCGTCGCGCGCGCGCTCGCGGTGAACCCGAAGCTCATCTTCTGCGACGAGCCGGTCTCGGCGCTCGACGTCTCCGTGCAGGCGCAGATTCTCAATCTCCTGAAGGATCTCCAGCGGGAGTTCGGCCTGACCTACGTCTTCATCGCGCACGACCTCAACGTCGTGCGGCACATCTCCGACCGCGTGATGGTCATGTACCTCGGCAAGGCCGCCGAGATCGCGAACCGCGACGACATCTACGTGAGCCCGAAGCACCCGTACACCGGGGCCCTGCTCTCCGCGGTGCCGCTGCCGAACCCAGAGGCCGGCCGCGCGCGAAAGAAGGTCGTGCTCGAGGGCGACGTGCCGAACCCCATCAATCCTCCGTCGGCGTGCAACTTCCACCCGCGGTGCCCTCGCTTCCACGAGGGCCACTGCGACGTGGAGACGCCTCCGCTCGACCGGGTCGCGGCCGACCACCTCGTCGCGTGCCACTACCCGCTCGAGCGTTGGCCGATGGACATCTCTGAGCGGCCCGCGGCGCGGCCGCAGCCGGTCGAGACGACCGGGTAGACCTCCCTTGCCCTCGGACGCTCGGTCGTCGCTGCTTTCCGCCGCGCGCCGGTTCGCCGTGCTCTCGGGCGTGGCGATCGTCGTCACGGCAGGCGGCGCAGCCCTCGTCGGTCTCGCGCTGGGTGGGCCAGCAGCACGATCGGCCGCGACAGGGCTCTACCTCGTCGGCTGCTTCCTCATCGTGCTGGGCGTGTTCACCGGCCTCCGCGGGCCGGTGCGTCCCAAGGGCGGCGACGAAGACCACGCGCCGGTCGGCGGAATCCTCGGCTTCGGCATCTTCTCGGGCGGGATCCGCGCCGCAAGCGCGGACGAGCGGGCCGACGCGCGGGCGACGACCTGGCTGTTCCTCGCGCTCGGGATCGCGATGGTCGTCGTCGGAGTGATCCTCGATCCGCGAACGGATCTGCTGTAACGACGGCTCCCGCTAACCGATCCGTTTGTTCGACGTCCAAACGAGCATGACGAGCGTCTACGGCCCGTCCTGCGACCGTACCCGCGCACTGCTCTCGCGGCAGTTCGACGCGCCGCTTTCCGAGCTCGAGCGCCGGACGGTGTCGCTCCACGCCACGCGGTGCGCTGCATGCCGGGCGTTCGAGCGGGACAGCCGCTGGATCACGGACGAGCTCCGGGCGGCGCCGCTCCAGCCGCTACGCCGTCCCGTGACGATCTCCGTCCCCCGCCGGCGCCTCCCGACACGGGTCGTCGCAAACGTCGCGTCCGCCGCAGCGCTGCTCGCCGTCACGCTCGGCGGCGTCGCCCTCGCGTCGCATCCCCAGGAGGTCGGCTCTTCCCGGCAGGCGCTCTCGTCCGCGATCGCCGACCCGCGCATGGGCGATCCCGTGATGCGCGAGATCCGCCGCGAGGGGCTCCGGACCGGCGAGATCCAGATCCTGCCGGCCACCGACGGCTCGACCGCGAGCAAGCCGGCGCTTCCCGCAACCGACGCGTAATCGGCCGAGGCCCGTAGCACCCTGGAGGGCCGGACTACACTCGTCGGCGTGACCGCCCGGGTTGCCGAGACCGACGTCCTGCGGGAGGCCGTCGAGGTCGCCGACAGGCTGCTCGCGAACATCGAGACGGTCGTGCACGGGAAGCGCGACGAGATCCGCCTCGTCCTGACCGCGCTCGCCTGCAACGGCCACGTGCTCTTCGAGGACGTGCCGGGCACGGCGAAGACCGTGCTCGCCCGCGCCGTCTCCCAGTCGATCGAGGGCGCGATCGGCACGCGCATCCAGTGCACGCCGGATCTCCAGCCGACCGACGTCACCGGCCTAGCCGTCTACGACCAGCGCATCCGCGACTTCGAGTTCCGCCCGGGGCCGATCTTCGCCAACGTCGTCCTCGTCGACGAGATCAACCGCGCGATGCCGAAGACCCAGTCCGCGCTGCTCGAGGCGATGGCCGAGCGGCAGGTGACCGTCGACGGCACCACGCGCGCCCTCCCGCGCCCCTTCCTGCTGCTGGCGACCGAGAACCCCATCGAGTACGAGGGGACGTTCCCGCTGCCCGAGGCCCAGCTCGACCGGTTCTTCCTGCGGACCTCGCTCGGCTATCCCTCTGCGGAGGAGGAGCTCAAGGTGATCGGCGACCAGCGAATCGAGCACCCGCTCGCCTCGCTCCGCCCGATCGTCGGAGTGCGCGAGATCGAGACACTCGAGCGAGCGGTCGCGGCCGTCTACATCGACCCGTTGATCGCCGAGTGGATCGTCGCGCTCGTGCGGGCGACGAGGGAGATGACCGCTACCGCGGTCGGTGCGTCCGTGCGAGGCAGCCTGGCACTCGAGCGTGCTGTGCGCGGCTGGTCGCTCCTGCACGGCCGCGACTACGTCGTCCCGACGGACGTCGAGCGCCTGTTCGTCGCAGTCCTCGGCCACCGCGTCGTCCTCACGCCGACCAAGCTCGCGGAGGCCCGCCAGCGCGGCATGGCCGCGGTCATGGACTCCTTCGCGGACGAGTGCCTCTCGCTTGCCCCGCCGCCGGTGGCCGCGCTGGACGCCGATGACTGACCATCGCGCTCCGAGTCAGTGGATCGACCCGCAGGGACCTGTTTCCCGGGCCGTTTCCGACGAGCCATCGTCCCACGGGGGTCAGACCCCAGGGGGTCTGACCCCTCGATGATCGGCTCATCGCTCACGTTCCCGCTCGTGTCGCGCCGTCGGCTGATCGGCCTCCAGTTCGGCTCGATGCACGGCGCCCGGCGCGGGTCCGGCTCGGACATCGCCGGGTCGCGGCCGTACGTGACGGGTGACGACCCGCACCGGATCGACTGGGGCGCCTCGGGGCGGCTCTCGGCTGCGCGCGCGACCGACGAGTTCGTCGTGCGCGAGTACTTCGCCGACGAGGCTCCGCGCGCGGTGGTCGTGCGTCGATCGGCGGCCCGCCATGGCGCTCTGCCCACCCGGCCTCCCGTTCCTCCACAAGGACGCTGCCGCCCGGGTCGCGCTCGAGCTGATCGAGGACAGCGTCGCCGAATCCCGCGGCCTGATCGGGCTGCTCGAGGCCGACGGGCGAGACGGCGTCGTCGGCTGGTGCGCGCCCGCGAGCGGCCGGCGCACGCTCGCCACCGTCGACCACGAGCTGCATGGACGCGACGCTCCAACGGACGGCGTCACCACGATGTTCGAGTTCCTCACGCTCCATCGCCGCGCCGTCCCGTCCGCAAGCTTCGTCTTCGTCCTCTCGGACTTCATCGAGCCGACACCCCTCGCGACCTGGGAGTGGGCCCTCGACCGCGGCTGGGACGTCGTGCCCGTCGTGATCCAGGACCCGACCTGGGAGCAGGGGTTCCCGGACGTCGACAGGCTCGTGCTCCCACTCCTCGGCCCAGACGGCCGCGTCCGCGCCGTCCGGCTCGAGAAGGGCGAGTCACGACGTTGGCGCGAGCGGCACGAGGCGCGGCTGGCCGAGCTCGTTGCGGGGCTGCGCTCGCTCGGGATCGAGCCGGTGCTCGTCTCGCAGGACGATCGTGAGCACGTCTTCGGCGCGTTCCTCAACTGGTCGACGGAGCGGCAGGCGGCCTGGGGGCACGCTGCATGACGGCCAAGCGCGTTGCCCTCGTCGGCTTCCAGGTGGTCCTCGCAATCCTCGTCGGGCTCGCGATCCGCGAGCTGTGGCTGTCGCGGAGCGGGGACGACGCCGCCGCGCGCGAGGCGCCGGAGACCCTTGCGGTCTCGGCGCGGGTCACGCCCGACGTCCACACCTTCGGCGAGCCCATCGTCGCGACGGTCGAGGTCGTCGCAGACGCGGGCTCCATCAAGCCCGACACCGTCAGGGTCGAGACCGACTTCGATCCCTACGAGCTCGCCGGCGAGCCGACGGTGGAGCGCGAGGTGATCGACGGCGTGGCGCGCGTCGTCTTCACGTACCCGCTGCGCTGTCTCCGGGAAGGGTGCGACGCGGCCGCCGCGCGCGGCGTCGCGCAGCTCGAGCAGGGGTTCGTGCATTACCGCTTCGTCGAGGGCTCCGGGCCGGGACGTCACATCCTCGATTGGCCGCCGTTCGAGGTCGCCTCGCGCGTTTCACCGGAAGCGGTCGAGCAGCTCCGCTGGCGCGCGAGCGACACTGGGCTCCCGGCCGTGACCACGCGCGTCGGCCCCGGTGGTCTCGCCGTGGTGCTGCTCGCGATCGCCGCGCTGCTCGTCGGCGTCGCCGTCTGGCTCGCACGGCGGCTCTGGCGGACGGAGCGCGAAGGCGCCGTCGAGGAGGAGCGGGCTCCCCGCTCCCCGCTGGAGCGGGCCCTCGACCTCGTCCTCGCCGACTCGAGCAACGGCGCGGCCTCACCCGACCGGCGGCGGGCGCTGGAGCGGCTCGCGCGCGAGCTGACGGACGTCGGTCAGGACGGGCTCGCGGGCGATGCGCGGGCGCTCGCCTGGGCGCCGGGCGCGGCCACGGGCGACGACGTCACCGGCTTCGCCCGGCGCGTCACCGAGGTAACGGGCGCGGGGGCGGCGGCGTGAGAGGGTTCGAGCTGCTGCGGGGTCCGCGCCTGCCGACGTCGGCCGCCGTGGAGCTTCGCCGCGAGCAGCGCCGAACGCGGCTCGTGCGCCTCAGCCTCGCGGTGCTCGCCGTCTCGCTGCTCGTCGCGGCGTTCGTGTTCTCGCGCGACCTGGAGGCGCTGCCGACGAGCTACTTCGCGACGGGCAGCGGCGGCGTCGTCGTCCTCGACCTCTCGTCGAGCGTCGACCAGCAGAAAGCACAGCGCGCCCAGCGAGTGATCCGGTCTATGGCCGAGACGGAGGGCCGGATCGGCCTCGTCGTCTTCTCCGACACCGCGTACGAGATGCTCCCGCCGGACACGCGGAGCGAGGAGCTCCGTCCGATCCTGCGCTTCTTCGAGGCGCCTCCCGGCGGGTTCCGGCGACCCGGGTTCGGGCGGCGTCGGTCCGACCGGCCGGCCGCACCGCAGCAGCAGGAGGAGGAGAGCCCCTGGTCGCTCTCGTTCCGCGGCGGCACGAAGATCTCGACGGGTCTCGCCGAGGCCCGGGCGATCGTCCACCGGGAGGGCGACCCGTCGCTCTCCGTCCTGCTCCTCAGCGATCTCGACAACTCCGGCTTCGACTCCTCCGCGCTCCTGGAGGAGGTCACCGCGTACGAGCGCGAGGGGCTCAACCTGCGGGTGGTGCCGCTCTTCCCGGCCGAGGAGGATCGGGACTTCTTCGAGCGGGTCGTCGGCGAGGACGCCATCCTCGAGCGCGCGGAGCTCGTGAGGAACACGAGCGTCAGGGAGAGCCTCACGCTCGTCGGGTCGTCGCCGTGGGCGCTTGCCCTTCTCGGCGCCGGCCTCCTCGGCCTCCTCGCCCTCAACGAGCGGTTCGGCGCGCGGCTCGCGTGGGGGAGGGCCACATGAACGGGTCGCACGAGTGGCTCCGGCCCGCCGCAGGCGCGGCGGCGGTCGTCGCGCTCGTCGCGGCGGCCGCGGTGCTCGTGGCGCTGGCGGCGGACGTCCTTCGCTGGGATCGGACGATGCGCGACGACGACGTCGCCTACGCCGCGCATGCCGACGCCTCGTGGCAGCCGAACACCCTGCTTCCCATGGGCGTAACGCGAACGGCGCTCGGCCTGGAGGACGACGTCGAGTTCCGCGGCGCGGTCGACCAGTTCTGGAAGAGCGAGCCGCGGGCGCCGCTGCAGGTCTTCACCGACGTCACGCGACGCACCGCTGCGGAGCGGCGCCTGGCGCGTCTGATCGAGACCGAGGAGCGCCCCGACCGGCGTTCCGTGCTCGCCACCCTGCGGGGGGCGTTCCTCCTCGAGGAGGCGCGCAACTCTCCGGTGCAGCGCCACGTGTTCCTCCGGCGAGCGATCGAGCAGTTCCAGCGAGCGGCCGAGCTCGATCTGGGCAACGCCGACGCTGTCTACGACCTCGAGCTCGCGCTCAAGCTGCTCCGTGAGACGGGCGGCGGGACGGCGGGGGGCGGTGACAGGCGCGCTCCGCTCCCGAGCCCCGGCTCGGGATCGTCGAGCTCGGGCAGCGGGTTCTGAGGCGGACGGGGCGTGGCGGTCAGCTTCCTCACGCCTCTGGCCGCTGCGGTTGGCCTGCTCGTCGGCCTTGCGATCTGGGCGCGCGTCGCCGCCCGCCGTCGCGCCGCGAATGCCGCTTCGGCGCTCGGCCTGTCGCCCACCGGACGCCGCGGGCTCGTCGTCGATCTCGTGCTGCTCGGGCTCGTCGGCGTGCTGGTCGGGGTCGCCGCCGCGCAGCCGGTCGTTTCCCGCTCGGAAGACGACGCACGGCCGTGACGGGGCCGAGGTCCTCGTGGTCTTCGACGTGACGCGATCGATGCTGGCGCGGCGCGCGCCGAGCGAGCCGACGCGCCTCGACCGCAGCCGCGAGGTCGCGAAGCGCCTCCGCGCCTCCATCCCCGACACGCGCGTCGGCGTCGCGTCGCTCACCGACCGGGTGCTGCCGCACCTGTTCCCGACGCTCGGCTCGAACTCGTTCGTCTCCGTCGTCAATCGCTCGATCGGGATCGAGCGGCCGCCTCCCGACCGCCGCGCGAACAAGGCGACCGCGTTCTCCGCGCTCGGCGACATCGGCCGAACGGCCTTCTTCCGCCGCGGGACCGCTCGGCGGGTCATCGTCGTCGTCTCGGACGGCGAGACGCTGCCGGTCGACCTCGAGGCGCTGCGCGAGCGGCTCGGCCAGGGTCGCGTCTCGGCGGTCTTCGTCCAGGTGTGGCGCGGCGACGAGTCGGTCTTCGATGAGAACGGCGAGCGTGATCCCGCCTACCGCCCCGACCGGACCGGCGGCCGCACGCTCAGGCGCGTCGCCGGCGCGCTCGAGGCGCCGGTGCTGAACGAGGGGGACATCGAGGGGCTCACGGCGGCCGTGAAGGAGCGGATCGGAACCGGCACCCTCGTCCCGCAGGGACGCCAGGTCGTCTCGCACCAGCTGGCGCCGCACGCGCTCCTCGCGGCCTTCCTTCCGCTCGCGTTCATCCTCTACCGCCGCAACATCTCTGCAACATGACCTGGGCTACCCTTCGGCCGTGATCGAGCGCTTGCAGTCGCCCGGTTTCGCGCGGACGGCCGTGTGGGCGTCGGCACTCGTGCTGATCGCCGGCCTCGTGGCCTTCGTCACCGTGCGCCTCGGCGGAGACGAGGCGAAGCCCGCCGCGGCCCCCGCGAGCACCGTCGACGGCACCGACTTCTCCCCGGCCCCGCCGACGACGCCCAAGGAGAGCGACGTGCCGAAGGAGGCACGCGAGGTCGCGGGCGAGTTCATCCTCGCCGCGGCGGGCAGGGAGGACCTCGAGCGCGCGTGGCAGATCTCGCACCCCGACCTGAAGCGCGACTGCGGCTGCACGAAGAAGGAATGGCTGACCGGGAACATCAACGTGCAGTACTTCCCCACCGCGGGACTCCAGGGCGCGGCCTTCACCGTCGACGAGGTCAGCCCCGGTCGGGTCGTGCTGGAGGTGCTCTGACCCCGAAGGCGGGCAGCGAGGTGCCGGCGACGGCCTTCTACGTCGGCCTGAAGGAAGTCAAGGGCAAGTGGCTCGTGGACTACTGGGCGCCGCACTCGGCAGTCCCGGTCCCCCAGCAGGGCTAGTACGTGGGGGAACCCATGGTTCCCCCACGGGCCCCCTCCTTCCGCGTCGCGCACGGGTCGCCGGGCCTGGACCTCCCGGCCGGCGAAGCCGGCCTCCGGTCGCGATGCCCTGCGCATGGCAGGACCGCGGAACCCCGTCGTTCATGGGTTCTTGCACCTCCCCGGCTTCTCGCGCGTACGCTTTGGCCATGCTCGTGACGCCCAGCTTCGTCACTTCCGACGTCTGACGCCTCGACTACGCCGAGCGTGTCGAGGCGCCGATAGGGGACGATCGCAGGACCGACCGGCAACCGGCGGGGCGCCGATTTCGCTTCGGTAGACTCCGTCGCCGGCCGCCCGCGCGGGCGCCGTTCGTTCCAACGACACGCCCATCGGAGCCACATGCCTGAGACGAGCACGTCCGGTCGCAACCTGGGGAAGATCATCGAGATCAAGGGCGTCGTCATCGACGCCGTCTTCCCCGAGCGCCTTCCCGAGATCCTGACCGCCCTCGAGATCGCGGTGCCGAGCGGCACGCTCGTCGCGGAGGTGCAGCAGCACCTGGGCGACGATCGCGTCCGCGCGGTCGCGATGGACTCGACCGACGGCCTGGCGCGCGGCGTCGACGTCTTCGACACGGGCGCGCCCATCTCCGTGCCCGTCGGCGAGCCGACGCTCGGCCGCCTCTGGAACGTGATCGGCCAGGCGATCGACGACGGGCCTCCGCTCCCCGAGGGCGCCGAGCGCTGGCCGATCCATCGCGATCCGCCGGCGTTCCGCGACCTGTCGCCGAAGATCGAGATCTTCGAGACCGGCCTCAAGTGCGTCGACCTGATCGCGCCGTACATCAAGGGCGGCAAGGTCGGCCTCTTCGGCGGCGCCGGCGTGGGCAAGACGGTGCTCATCCAGGAGTTGATCCACAACCTCGCGCAGCAGCACGGCGGCGTGTCGGTCTTCGCCGGCGTCGGCGAGCGCACCCGCGAGGGCACGGACCTGATGCTCGAGATGACCGAGTCCGGCGTGATCGACAAGGTCGCGCTCGTCTACGGCCAGATGAACGAGCCGCCGGGCGCCCGCCTGCGCGTCGGCCTCTCGGGCCTGACGATGGCGGAGTACTTCCGCGACCAGGGCCAGGACGTCCTGCTCTTCATCGACAACATCTTCCGCTTCGTCCAGGCGGGCTCGGAGGTCTCGGCGCTCCTCGGCCGGATGCCGAGCGCCGTCGGCTACCAGCCGACGCTCGCGACCGAGATGGGGCAGCTCCAGGAGCGCATCACGTCGACGACGACCGGCTCGGTCACGTCGGTGCAGGCGATCTACGTGCCCGCCGACGACCTGACCGACCCGGCACCCGCGAACACGTTCGCGCACCTCGACTCGACGACGACGCTGTCGCGCGCGATCGTCGAGAAGGGGATCTACCCGGCGATGGACCCGCTCGACTCGACGTCGCGCGCACTACAGCCCGGGATCGTCTCCGACGACCACTACCGCGTCGCGACGAGCGTGCAGCAGATCCTCCAGCGCTACAAGGACCTGCAGGACATCATCGCGATCCTCGGCATGGACGAGCTCACCGACGAGGACAAGCTCGTCGTCTCTCGCGCACGCAAGGTCGAGCGGTTCCTCTCGCAGCCGAACTTCGTCGCCGAGCAGTTCACGGGCACGCCCGGCAAGTACGTCAAGCTCGAGGACACGATCGCCGGCTTCGACTCGATCATCAAGGGCGAGCACGACGAGCTCCCCGAGGCGGCCTTCTACATGGTCGGCCCGATCGAGGACGTCATCGAGAAGGCGCGTCAGCTCGAGCAGGTCGCAGCCTAGCGCCGCCTGCGCGGCCCTGGCAAGGAGGCCCGATGGCCGACGTTTCCGATCACCCGCCGTTCGAGGTCGCCGTCGTCACGCCTGACGGCCCGGCGTTCGAGGGCGAGGCGCACATGCTGATCGTCCCCGGCGCCGCCGGCGAGATCGGCGTGCTCGCGCGTCATGCGCCGCTCGTCGCGACGCTCAAGGCCGGGTCGACCCGCGTCCACCTCGATGCGAACGAGGTCCTCGAGTTCGCGACCGGGCCGGGCTTCTTCAAGGTCGAGCTCGATCGCGCGCTCGCGCTCGTCGACGACGCGGTCAACGTGAAGGAGATCGACGACGCCCGCGCCCAGGCGCAGCTCGAGGCGGCCAGGGCCGAGCTCGAGAAGGTCGAGGCCGGCGAGTCGAGCGCCGACCGCTGGCAGCTCGAGCAGCGCATCGCGCACGCCGAGAACCAGCTCACGGTCTCCGGGCGCACCACCGGCTGAGCCGGCGCTCGCACGCCCTTCACACGAGGCAGGCCGCGAAGGGCCGTCGCCTCCGCTACGCTGAGCGACCTGGAGAGCTTTGACAGGCAGCTTGGCGACCAGGAGAAAAACGCCTAAAGAGCCACCCGGCCGCGAGGTCGGGTCAGCTCGCGTAGGCGTGGTCGCCCGGCTGGCGAAGGAGACGACGTGAGCGCAGCCGACCGCCTACGGGAGATCATGGATCAGCGGATCGCGATCCTCGACGGCTCGTGGGGCGTCCTCATCCACCGGAAGCGGCTCTCCGAGGCCGAGTACCGCGGCGCGCTGCTCGCGGACCACGGTCACGACGTGCAGGGCGATCCCGATCTTCTGAACCTGACGCGGCCCGAGCTCATCACCGAGATCCACCACGAGTACTTCGCTGCCGGCGCGGACATCACGACGACGAACACATTCACGGCGACGTCGATCGGGCAGGCCGACTACCGGATCGAGCACCTCGCCGCGGACATGAGCCGCGCCGGGGCGCGGCTCGCGCGCGAGGCAGCCGACGAGTGGACGGCGCGGACGCCCGACCGGCCCCGCTTCGTCGCGGGCGCGATCGGGCCGCTCAACGTCTCGCTCTCGGTCTCGCCGAAGGTGGACGACCCGAGCTTCCGCTCGGTCACGTTCGACCACGTCCGCGAGAGCTACGCCGAGCAGATCGCCGCGCTCGCGGAGGGCGGTGCCGACCTGCTCCTCGTCGAGACGATCTTCGACACGCTGAACGCGAAGGCGGCGATCGTGGCGGCCGCCGACGTCGCGCCCGACCTACCGCTCTGGCTCTCGTTCACGGCCATCGACCGCAGCGGCCGGAACCTCTCCGGGCAGACGTCGGAGGCATTCTGGGTGTCGGTCGAGCACGCGCGCCCGCTGATCGTCGGCGTCAACTGCTCGCTCGGGGCGACCGAGATGCGGCCGTTCCTCGAGGGGCTCGCGCGGGTCGCCGGACACGTACGTGTCCTGCTACCCGAACGCCGGCCTTCCCAACGCGATGGGCGAGCACGACGAGCAGCCGGGTGACACGAGCCGCTTCCTCCGCGCGTTCGCCGAGGACGGCCTCGTCAACCTCGTCGGGGGCTGTTGCGGGACGACGCCCGAGCACGTCCGCCAGATCGCCGTTGCGGTGGACGGCATCGCTCCTCGCCCGATCCCGGCTCACGCGCCGCGACCGAGGTGGAGCGGGCTCGAGCCGTTCGAGATCGGCCCGGACACGGGGTTCGTCATGATCGGCGAGCGGACGAACGTCACCGGCTCGGCCCGGTTCCGGTCGCTCGTCGAGGCCGGGGATCTCGAGGCCGCAGTCGAGGTGGCACTCGAGCAGGTGCGCAGCGGGGCCAACGCGCTCGACGTGAACATGGACGCCGACCTGCTCGACGGCGAGGCGACGATGACGCGCTTCCTCAACCTGCTCGCCACCGAGCCCGAGGCCGCCCGCCTGCCGATCGTGATCGACAGCTCCCGCTGGTCGGTCATCGAGGCCGGCCTCAAGTGCCTGCAGGGCAAGGGCGTCGTCAACTCGATCTCGCTGAAGGAGGGGGAGGAGCCCTTCCTCGAGCACGCCCGCGTGATCCGACGCTACGGCGCGGCGGTCGTCGTGATGGCGTTCGACGAGAAGGGGCAGGCGGACACGGTCGAGCGGAAGGTCGAGATCTGCGAGCGCGCGTACCGGCTCCTGACCGAGCAGGCCGGGTTCGCGCCCGAGGACCTGATCTTCGACCCGAACATCCTCGCGGTCGCGACCGGGATCGAGGAGCACGACGAGTTCGCGAAGGCCTTCATCGAGGCACTGCCGCTGATCAAGGAGCGATGCCCGGGCGCCCGCACGAGCGGCGGCGTCTCGAACCTCTCGTTCGCGTTCCGCGGCAACCAGGCGGTCCGCGAGGCGATGCACTCGGCGTTCCTCTACCACGCGATCCGCGCGGGCCTCGACATGGGGATCGTCAACGCGAGCCTGCTGATGGTCTACGAGGACATCGAGCCCGAGCTCCTCGAGCGCGTCGAGGACGTGATCTGGAATCGTCGACCCGAGGCAACGGAGCGGCTGGTCGAGTTCGCCCGACGGTACGAGGGCGATGAGGCGCGTCCGCCGCGAGGAGGACCTCTCCTGGCGCGACGCACCGGTGGAGAAGCGGCTCGAGCACGCGCTCGTGCACGGGATCGTCGACTTCATCGAGCCGGACGTCGAGGAGGCGCGGCAGGCGCGGAAGCGGCCGCTCGACGTGATCGAAGGGCCGCTGATGGACGGCATGCGCGTCGTCGGCGACCTCTTCGGCTCCGGTCGGATGTTCCTCCCGCAGGTCGTGAAGAGCGCGCGTGCGATGAAGCGGGCGGTCGCATACCTCGAGCCGTTCATGGAGGCCGAGAAGGGCGGTGGCGACCGGACTGCCGGCCGCATCGTGATGGCGACCGTCAAGGGCGACGTCCACGACATCGGCAAGAACATCGTCGGGGTGGTGCTCGGCTGCAACAACTACGAGGTCATCGACCTCGGCGTGATGGTTCACGCGGACACCATCCTCGACACCGCGGTGGAGCAGGATTGCGACGTCGTCGGGCTCTCGGGGCTGATCACCCCGTCGCTCGACGAGATGGTCGTCGTCGCGAAGGAGATGGAGCGCCGTGGGCTCGACCTGCCGCTGCTCGTCGGCGGTGCGACGACCTCGCGGCAGCACACCGCCGTGCGGATCGCCCCCGAGTACACGCCTCCGACCGTCCACGTCCTCGACGCGTCGCGCGTGATCGGCGTCGTCGGGTCGCTGCTCGACCCGGAGCGCCGGGCCGCGCTCGACGTCGAGAACCGCGCCGAGCAGGAGCGCCTCCGGGCACTCCACGCGGAGCGCGAGCGCCGTCCGCTGCTGCCGCTGCGCGCTGCCCGGGAACGGCGCACGCCGATCGTCTGGCACGCCGAGGATCTCGCGGCGCCTGCCTTCACCGGGACGCGCCTCGTCGAGCCCGCCCTCGAGGAGCTGCGACCGTACGTCGACTGGACGTTCTTCTTCCACGTCTGGGAGCTCAAGGGCCGCTACCCGGCGATCCTCGACGACCCGGTGAAGGGGGACGCGGCGCGCGAGCTCTTCGAGGCGGCGAACGCGCTCCTCGACCGCATCGAGCGGGATCGCCTGCTGACGCCACGGGGCGTGCACGGCTTCTGGCCCGCGGTCTCCGAGGGCGACGACATCGTGCTGGCTGCCGGCAACGGGAGCGCGCCCATCCGGTTCCCGATGTTGCGCCAGCAGGGCACGCACGACGACTCGCGGCCGAACCGCTCCCTCGCGGACTTCGTCGCGCCCCGCGAGACAGGCCTCCAGGACCACATCGGCGGCTTCGCCGTCGGGATCCACGGCGCCGACGAGCTGGCGGCGACGTTCGAGCGCGACGGAGACGACTACAACGCGATCATGGTCAAGGCGCTCGCCGACCGCCTCGCCGAGGCGTTCGCCGAGTGGCTGCACCAGCGGACGCGCCGGTCGTGGTATGCGCCCGACGAGCGGCTCGACCCGGGGGAGCTCGTCTCCGAGCGCTTCCGCGGGATCCGGCCGGCATTCGGGTATCCCGCCTGCCCGGATCACTCGCTGAAGGGAGCGCTCTTCGCGCTCCTCGGTGCCGAGGACGCCGGCCTCGACCTGACCGAGTCCTACGCGGCCACTCCCGGCTCCGCGGTGAACGGCATCTACCTCGGTCATCCCTCCGCGCGTTACTTCTCGATCGGCCGCATCGGCCGCGACCAGGTCGAGGACTACGCGGAGCGCATGGGCGAGGATCTCGCCACCGCCGAGCGCTGGCTCCGCCAGAACCTCGCTTACGACCCGCGTTAGCTCGGGGTCAGACCCCTCGGGGTCTGACCCCCGTGACGCGTCGATGTCGCGCGGGCAAGCGCGCGCCAGAACCGCGGTCCACGGCCCCATCGCTACAGTGGGGCCGTGCGCTCGGTGCTCACCGTCCTCGTCGCACTGTCGGTCACGCCCGTTGCCTGGGGCGCGGACGGGGAGCCGAAGAAGGCGCTGACGAGCAAGGGCAACGCGATGGCGCGGTCGGTCGTGCTGAAGCGCGGCGACGTGTCGCCTGCGTTCACCGTTCGCACGCGACCGGACGACGACCTGCCGAAGGGCGTTCGCTGCGGCGCCCTCGACGAGTCCGATCTCACGATCACGGGTGAGGCGCAGTCGCCCGACTTCCAGCTGAGCCAACCGGGCCTGTTCGTCACGATCGGCTCGACGACGAACGTCTACCGCTCGCTGGGGGAGGCCGGCAAGTCGTGGAAGCGCGGCACGTCGGCGCAGACGACGACCTGCCTCGCGGACATCGTCCGCCTGTCGGCCCCCCCGGGGCAGCGCGTCTCGATCGTCTCGGCGAAGCGCCTGACGTTCCCAAGGGTGGCGCCGATGACCTCGGCGTTCCGCGTGGTCGCGACGCTGACGATCGCCGGGAACCGCGTCCGGGCGTACGTCGATGCGATCATCCTCCAGCACGGTCGGATCCAGTCCGGTGTCGTCTTCACGTCCCTCGGACGCCCCGTCGGGCAGGCCGACGAGCTCAGCCTCACGGCGCTTGTCGCGGACCGGATGGCCAGGGCGAACCGTCCGAAGGGCCCGACCGCCTGACAGAGGTCTAGATGTCGCGGGGGGCTCCCTCGGACGGGTGAGGTGTACCCCGTTCGGGGTGCCGACATGAGGGGAGCATGGATGGTCGAACCGGCCTCGTGGTCGTGTGCCTGGTTGCCGGCGGCGCCTGGGCGCTGCTCGTTCTTGCGCTGCTCGTCGGTCGCGCTCGCCACCGGCGACGCACCCGTCCACTCGCGATCGTCATGGAGGTGGGCGAGTGGAAGGAGCCCCCGGCGGTCACCGAGCTGGTCGACCTCGGCGACACCGACGGGCGCGCGGCGGAGGCGCTTCTCTACCAGTCGCTCCGGAGCGACATCCCGGAGCTCCGTACGGCGAGCGTGACGGCACTCGCGAACCTGGCGGACCGGCACGACTGGGCGGTCGACGGCCTCGTCGAGGCGCTCGCGGAGGCGAGCGAGAACCCTGTCCGCGTCGCAGGCGAGCTCGACCGGCTCGCGCCGCGCCCCGGCCCGCGTCTCCCGCCGCTCCTCGGCCATCCGAACCCCATCGTCCGCTCCTACGCCGTGCGGCTCCTCTCCCGCTACCCGGCGCTCGCGGAGCAGCACGTCACGGAGTGCACGTCGGACCCCTCGCCGAACGTCCGCGGTGCCGCGCTCGAGACGCTTCGGGCAGCCGGCTCGCCCGCCGCGCTGCGTCATGCGCTCCGCCTCCTCGAAGACCCGCATCCGCAGGTGCGCGCACAGGCCTGCAGGACCGCCGCAGCCGTGTCGGGACGCGCGTCCGCGACCTACCTCGTCCCGCTCCTCGCGGACACGTCGTGGTGGGTGCGCGAGGCCGCGCGCGAGGCGCTCGTCACCGCGGGTGACTACGCGACCGTCGCCGTCGAGCCTGCTCTGGACAGCCACGACCAGGCGCTGCGGAGCGGCGCCGCGCTCGTGCTGCAGGACATCGGCCACGTCGACTCCCTCGTCGGCAACGAGGAGGTCGGTCGGCTCGAGCGGATCCTCGACGCGGGCGGCAGGAGGTTGCGCGGTGCCGCCGCGGAGCGCGCCCGCAGAGGGCTTGTCCTCGGTGACGGGAGCGCACTCGAGGCGGAGGCCTCGTGACGTTCGAGACCGCGCTGCGCGCGGCCGTCCTCACGTGCGGCGTCTACCTCGCGATCCTCTGGCTGATGCACTGGGGCTTGCTGGTCGTCGGTCTCGTCGAGGCGCGGCGGCGGCGTCGAGAGCGCGAGGTCGACGACGTCGACGCGCTTTCGGGCTCCCGGTTCGCACCCGGGGTCAGCATCCTCGTGCCCGCGTACGACGAGAGCGCCGGCCTTCCGGACGCGGTTCGCTCGCTGCTCGCGATCGACTACCCGGAGTTCGAGGTGATCGTCGTCAACGACGGCTCGACCGACGACACCCTCGAGCGTCTCGTCGACGAGCTGGACCTCGTCCCGGTCGAGGCGTCATCGCGAGAGGTGGTCGAGACCGAGCAGGTCCTCGGGTACTACCGCTCGGTCACCGACCGCAGGCTCCTCGTCGTCGACAAGCTGAACGGCGGCAAGGCCGACGGCCTGAACGCGGCGTTCAACCACAGCCGGTACCGGTACGTCTGCGCCGTCGACGCGGACATGGTGTTCGCCCGTGGGTCGCTCGCGCGCGCGATGCGCGAGATCGTGCGCGACCCGGAGGTGGTCGGGCTGACGAGCTACTTCGAGAATACGCGCGACCCCGCCGCGTCGCTGCCGGACGGTGTCCACTTCGTCGGGCCCGACACACGCCCCCTGTTCGCCTTCCAGTCCTTCGACTACCTCCGCGCGTTCTTCGGCACGAGGACCGGGTGGGCGCGGCTCAACTTCATGCTGTGCGCCGCGGGTGCGTTCCAGATCTGGCGGCGCGACCTGGTCGAGGACCTGAACGGCTGGTCGCGGTCGTTCACGTGCGAGGACATCGAGTTCACGTTCCGCGTGCACAAGACCATGCGCCGGCGCGGAGGCCCGTACCGCATCGCCTGCCTGCCGGACTGCGTCGGGGTCACCGAGGGGCCGGACTCGATGCGAAAGCTGGTCTCCCAGCGCGAGCGCTGGCAGCGCGTGATCCTCGAGACGTGCTGGGCGAACCGGCGCATGCTTCTGAACCCGCGCTACGGCACCGTCGGAATGCTCGGCATGCCGTTCTACGTCCTCTCGGAGATCCTCGCGCCGATCTTCGAGATCCTGGCCGTCGTCGCGCTCGTCGCAGGGGCGGCGGCCGGGCTCGTCGACTGGTGGGAGTTCGCCGTGCTCACGCTCGCGATCACGTTCGGGAACAGCGCGCTCACGACCGGTGCGCTGCTCATGCAGGACCTCGAGGGGCGGACGTACCGCCTCTCGCGGGTGATGCGCTTCTTCGCGCTGATGCCGCTCGAGCTGTTCGTCTACCGGCCCTTCATGGGCTGGGCGCGTGTGAAGGGGACGTGGCGCTGCCTCCGCGGCGACAAGGGCTGGCACAAGTTCGAGCGCAACATCCGGACGGAGGCGACGTGAGCGTGCCGCGCGTGCGGCGGACGAAGGACGAGCTCCTGCTCCTCGTCGTCTCGGGGCTGGCGACCGTCGTCGCGGTCGTCTTCGCCCGGGAGGCGGCACCGCAGCCACTCGGCCTCTGGCTCGCGACCGCGGCGGCGCTCGGGCTCGCGCTCACGGGCCTGTTCGCCTTCTGGTTCGGCGGCGCCGCCCGCAGGCGGCTCGAGGAGTCGCTCCACGCCGAGTCGGAAGCCGTCCGCAACCTGCTGTCCGCGATCCCCGACGGGCTCATGCTCGTCCGCGGCGGCGAGATCTGCTCGGTCAACCGCAGCCTCTGCGAGCTGCTCGGTTACGAGCGGGAGGAGCTCCTCGGCGCCCGGGCACCGTTCGCGTTCTGGCCGCCCGAGCACCGGCACGACATGGAGGCCTGGCACGCGGATCTCGTCGCGCGCGGCGAGCTCACCTCGGAGCTCACGTTCCGGCGGCGCCAGGGCGACCGCGTGCGGCTGCTCGTCTCCGGGTGCGTCGTCGACGACCAGGACGGCGGCCCGCGCCACCTCCTGACCGTGCGCGACGTCTCCACGAGCCACCGGCGCATGCGGCGCCTGACCGAGCTCGCGGCGCGGGATCCCGAGACGGGCCTGCTCGACCGCCGGGAGTTCGAGGAGCGCCTGGGCGCTGCGGTCCGCCGGGCGATCCAGGGCGGGACGAATGTGACGGTCGTCCTCGCCGACCTCGCGGTGCACGGCCGGGTCGGCGACGGCGTCTTCGGGCGCCCCGAGGCGCACTTCGCGGTCGAGCAGCTGAGCCGTCTCGCGCGCGCGGGCGACGAGCTCGCGCGGACGGACGACGGCGAGCTCGGCTGGATCCTTCCGGACACGGATGCGGCGGGAGGCGTCGAGGCCGTTGCCCGGTGGCGCGCCGAGCTGGGCGAGATCGGCGGGGTGCGGCTGACGGCCGGCGTGTGCGACCTGGCGAGCTCGGGTGACGCCTTCTCGCTCTACGCGCTTGCCGACCGGGCCCTCGCGGCCGCCCGTCGGAACTGCCCCGGGGCAACCGAGCAGCACGTGCGCGCGGTGCTGCCGGCGCGCGGCGCGGCCGTCTGAGCACTGCCGCGACGACCGCCTGGCACGGCCGGACACGTCTCGCCCGGGCACTGTTGTCGCTCCTCCGCCGGTGCTAGCGTCCGCGCGTGGCCTTTGGCGCCACACGCCGTCTGTCCCTACTCCGCCGCAACCGGGGATTCGCCCTGCTGTTCTGGGCGACGGCCGGCTCGGCCGTCGGGACGTACTTCGCCGCTCTCGCGCTCTCGGTCGACATCCTCGACCGGACCGACTCCGGTCGCTGGCTCGCAGCCCTCCTGATCGCAGACTTCCTGCCGATCGTCGTCATCGGCGTCACGCTCGGGCCGCTCGTCGATCGCCTCTCGCGCCGCCGGCTGATGATCGTCTCGGATCTGGTGCGCGCGGCAACCTTCGCGGCGCTACCGTTTGTCGACGACCCGGCCGCGATCGTCGCGCTGGCCGGCGTCAACGGCATCGCGACGGGCTTCTTCCGCCCGGCCGTCTGGGCCGGCATGCCGAACCTCGTCTCCGAGGACGAGCGTGAGGAGGCAACCTCGCTCCTCACGACCGTGGAGCACATCGCCTGGACGCTCGGGCCGATCCTCGCCGGTGGGCTCCTCGCCGCGTCGGGCCCCGAGATCGCGTACTGGGCGAACGCCGGGACGTTCGTCCTCTCGGCCCTGATCGTGAGCCGGATCCCGGCCAGGGCGCTTCGCTCGGACGCCCCGATCACGCGGGGCCACTGGGCCGATCTCCGCGACGGGCTCTCGGTCGTCTTCCACTCACGTCACCTCGTCACGGTGCTCGTCGTGTGGACCACTGCTGGAGTCGCAACGGCATTCGTCAACGTCGCCGAGGTCCCGTTCGCCAAGAACGAGATCGGTGCCGGCAACCTCGGCCTCGGCTTCCTCGTGGCGTCGACCGGGGTCGGCCTGATCTTCGGCAGCTTCTTCGCGGCGTCCGCGCTCGGTGCGCTCGGCATGACGCGGGTGTACGGCGGCGCACTGCTCCTGATGAGCGTCGGCTTCGGCCTCGCGTCGGCGTCGCCGACGATCGCCGTTGCGGCGGTGCTCGCAGGCGTCGCGACGGTGGGCAACGGAGCCGCGATCGTCTGCAACCAGGTGCTCGTGCAACGCGGCGCTCCGGACGCGATGCGCGGGCGCGCGCTCGCGGTGCTGATGTCGAGCTACTACGCCGTCCTCGGTCTCGCGATGGCAGGCGCAGGCCTGCTCGTGGACGCCGCGGGGGCCCGGACGGCGTGGGCGATCGCCGGGTGCGTCTACCTCGTCGCCGGCGTCCTCGCGATCGTGCTGACGGCCCGGGCGAGCGACGTGGCGGAGCCGCGGGAGCGCGCGAACGGCGAGCCCGGGGGCTTCGAGCGGCTCCGCTCGCTGATGACCGAGGTCGAGGAGACCCGCCGGCGCGAGCAGAACGGAAGCGCGGCGGACGTCACGCTGGCAGGCGACGCCGAGGGCCGCCCCGCTCCGTAGAGTCTTCTCGGTGGCACGCCCCGAGTGGACGGAGGACGCGCTCGTCGCCGGCGTCCTCGCCGGCGACCGGCGTGCGCTCGCACGCGCGATCTCGCTCGTCGAGGACCGCGCACCCATCGGCGAGGACGTCGTCCGGCGCATCTACGCCTCGACGGGCAACGCAGCGTCGGTGGGCGTGACCGGGCCGCCCGGTGTCGGCAAGTCGTCGTTGGTGGGCGCCCTCGTCACCCACGTCCGCGCGCTCGACCGCACCGTGGGGGTCGTATCGGTCGATCCCTCGAGCCCGTTCACACGCGGCGCGCTCCTCGGCGACCGGATCCGCCTCGCCGACCACTTCCTCGACCCCGGCGTCTACATCCGGTCGATGGGCACCCGCGGGCACCTCGGCGGGCTGGCGGAGGCGACGCTCCAGGCGCTCCTCCTCGTCGACGCCTCCGGCAAGGAGATCGTGTTTCTCGAGACCGTCGGCACCGGCCAGAGCGAGGTCGAGGTGATCGGCATCGCCGACCTCGTCCTGCTTGTCCTGATGCCCGGCTCCGGCGACGCGGTGCAGGCGCTCAAGGCCGGGATCATGGAGATTCCCGACGTGATCGCCGTGAACAAGATGGACCACCCGGCTGCGAAGACCATGGTGCAGGAGGTGCGCTCGATCGTCGCGCTCGACCCCGACCGCGAGCGGCGGCCCCCGATCCTGCTCACCGAGGCGCTGCGCGGCGAGGGGATCGCGGAGCTCTGGGAGGCGCTCGAGAAGCGGCGCTGCGACCTCGAGGAGCGCGGAGAGCTCGCGGCGCGGAGGGAGCGCAACCTCAGCGGAGAGGTCGAGGCGCTCGCCGTCGCTCGGATCCGCGAGCGCGTGCGCCGGACGATCGCCGAGGATCCCGAGGTTCGCGAGCTCGTCGCCGGCGTGCAGCGCCGCGAGGTCGACCCGCTGACGGCGGTCGGCGCGGCCGTGGCGGCCGTGACGGAGCGGTCGGGATGAGCGCCGAGCGACCCGGCATCGACGCCATCCTCGAGGCGCGCGAGCGCCTTGACGGCGTCGCGCGCGTGACGCCGGTGTACTCGTCGGAGACGCTCTCCCGCCTCGCCCGACGGCCGGTGCTTCTGAAGGCGGAGAACCTGCAGCGGACGGGCGCGTTCAAGATCCGGGGCGCCTACAACACGATCGCCCAGCTCTCGGAGGACGAGCGGCGGGCGGGCGTCGTCGCTGCGAGCGCCGGCAACCACGGCCAGGCGGTCGCCTGGGCGGCCCGCGAGGCCGGCATCGCCGCGACGATCGTCGTCCCGGAGGGCGCGCCGATGGCGAAGGTCGAGGCGGCACGCGGGTACGGCGCGCGCGTCGAGCTGGCGGGCGAGGACTTCGAGGAGTCGCTCGCCGCCGCACGTGCACTCGAGCGGGACGACGGCGCGACGTTCGTCCACGCCTTCGACGATCCGCGCGTGGTGGCGGGCCAGGGCACGCTGGGCCTCGAGCTCGTCGACGCGCTGCCGCCCGGGCCTGGCACGGTCGTCGTCCCGGTCGGAGGCGGCGGGCTCGCGGCCGGAATCGCCCTCGCGCTCGATGCGCTCCGCCCCGAGCTCCGCGTCGTCGGCGTCCAGGCCGCGTCGTGCGCGCCCTTTGCCGGCCGCCCGCCGGACGGTTCGACGATCGCCGACGGCATCGCGGTCAAGCATCCGGGCGAGCTCACCCGCCCGATCCTCGATGACCTCCTCGACGACGTCGTCGTCGTCGAGGACGAGGAGATCTCGCAGGCGATCGTCCTCCTTCTCGAGCGCGTGAAGCTCGTTGTCGAGGGCGCAGGCGCCGCGCCGGTCGCGGCGATCCTCGCCGACACCATCGGCGGCGACGACCCGGTGTGCGCGATCCTCGCCGGAGGGAACATCGACGCGACGACGATGAGCTCGGTGATCCGCTACGGCCTCACGTCCTCGGGCCGGTACCTGGTCGTCGCCCTGCTGATCCCCGACCGGCCGGGAGAGCTCGCGCGCATCGTCGGCACGATCGCCTCGGAGCACGCGAACATCCTCGCGATCCAGCACCACCGCGAGGGTCGCAACATCAGCGTGCTCGAGACGGAGGCGGAGCTGACCCTCGAGACACGCGGCGAGGAGCACTCGCAGGCGGTGATCCGTGCCCTTGCGGACGGGGGGTACACGGTGCGTCGCTTGCGATGACGTTGGTGTCGGGCTTCAGTCCGACACCTTTGCGCGCCAGGTGTCCGACCGAAGTCGGACACCGTACACTCGCCGCGTGATCGCTTGCCCGAGTTGCGGCCGCGACAACCCGGACGATGCGCGGTTCTGCAACGGCTGCGGCGGCGCGGTCGCCGTCGAGGTCGCGGGTCGCGAGGAGCGGAAGGTGGTCACGGCCGTCTTCGTCGACCTCGTCGGGTCGACCGCGCGCGCCGAGCAGCTCGATCCCGAGGATGTCCGCGCGCTCCTGCGCCGCTACCACGAGACGCTGCGTCGCGCGCTCGAGGGCTACGGGGGAACCGTGGAGAAGTTCATCGGAGACGCGGTCGTCGCCGTCTACGGGGCGCCGACCGCACACGAGGACGACCCGGAGCGCGCGGTCCGGGCGGCGCTCGCCGCCCGCGACGCGATCGCCGACCTGAACGAGCGGGACGAGACGCTCGACCTCCACGTCCGCGTCGGCGTCGCCACCGGCGAGGCGCTTGTCTCGGTCGACGCGCGCCCGGAGGCGGGCGAGTCGATGGTTGCAGGCGACGTCATGAACAGCGCCGCGCGGATCCAGTCCGCAGCGCCGATCGACGGGATTCTCGTCTCGGGGGCGACGCATGGCGCGACGGAGCGCGCGATCGTCTACCGCTCGCACGGCGCGGTCGAGGCAAAGGGCAAGGCGGATCCGGTGGAGGTGTGGGAGGCGGTCGAGGCGCGTAGCCGTGTCGGTGGCATCCTGGACGAGCCGTCGTCACCGCTCGTCGGCCGCGACCACGAGCGCGCGCTGCTGCTCGGGGCGTTCGCGCGGGTGCGCGTCGACCGCTCGCCGCAGCTCGTGACGCTCGTCGGTGTCCCCGGGATCGGCAAGAGCCGGCTCGTCGGGGAGCTCGGTCGTGCCGTGGAGGATGACGAGGAGATCATCACGTGGCGCTACGGCCGCTGCCTCCCGTACGGCGACGGCATTTCGTTCTGGGCGCTCGGCGAGATCGTCAAGGCGCAGGCGGGAATCCACGAGAACGACGACGCCGAGGTTACGGCGACCAAGCTGTCGGCCATGGTGGACGACCTCGTCCCCGAGGCCGAGCGACGGTGGGTCGGCTCGAGCCTCGACCCGCTCGTGGGCCTGGCGCCGGAGGACGTCGGCCTCCGCGATCGCCGCACGGAGATGTTCGCCGGCTGGCGGATCTTCCTCGAGTCGCTCGCGGAGCGGAGGCCGCTCGTCCTCGTGATCGACGATCTCCAGTGGGCCGACGACGGCCTGCTCGAGTTCGTCGACGGCCTGGTCGACCTCGTGGAAGGCGTGCCGCTCCTCGTCGTCGCCTGCGCAAGGCCCGAGCTCCTCGAGCGCCGGCCGGGCTGGGGCGGCGGCAAGCGGAACGCCTTGACCGTCTCGCTCGGGCCACTCTCGGCACCGGAGCTCTCGCACCTCGTCGAGTCGCTGCTCGGCCGCGACCCCGCGGACGCGGAGCTCCGCGAAGCCGTCGTCCGACGGGCCGCCGGCAACCCGCTCTACGCGGAGGAGTTCGTGCGCATGCAGGCGGCGGGTGGCGACGTCGAGGGGCTTCCCGACAGCGTGCTCGGAATCGTCACCGCGCGGGTCGATCTGTTGCCCCCGGTCGAGAAGGAGCTGCTCCGAGACGCGGCCGTCATGGGCGGTGTCGTCTGGTCCGACGGGCTGCGCGCCGTCTCCGAGCACGATGGGACGACCATCGACCAGCTGCTTCGCTCGCTGGGGCGCAAGGAGTTCCTGCGACGCGACCGCAGCTCCGCCGTCCTCGGCGCCACTCAGCACGCGTTCGTCCACTCGCTCGTCCGCGACGCGGTCTACGGGCAGCTGCCGCGTCCCGACCGCGTCGACCGGCACCTTCGCGTCGCGCAGTGGATCGAGTCGCTGCCCGAGGATCGGCGGGAGGACCGCGCCGAGCTGCTAGCGCACCATTACGTCGAGGCCATCGAGCTCGCCCGCAGCGCCGGGCTCGATGTCTCCGAGCTCGAGCCGAAGGCGGCCGCGGCGCTTCGCGAAGCGGGGATGCGGGCTTTCGCGATCGGCGCCTTCGCCACGGCCGTTCGCGAGCTGCGCGCCGCTGCCGATTCGCTCCCCGACGGCCTCGACGCGCGGGCACTTCGGGCGCTCGGGAAGGCTCTCGTCTTCACGGAGAACGCGGGGCACCAGGAGCTGCAGAGCGCCTTCGACCGTCTGCTCAGCGAGGGGGCGACGGCCGAGGCGGCAGTCACGGCGAACGATCTTTCGCACTCCCATTGGCGGCACGGGGAGGGAGCCGAAGCGGCAACGTCGGCGGAGCGCGCGCTCGAGCTCGTTTCGGGGACGGGACCGACCCACGAGCACCTGTACGTGCTTACCCAGACAGCCCGGTACAAGATGGTCGCCGGGCATCAGGAGGAGTCCATCGTCATCGCCGACGAGGCGATCGCGCTCGCCGAGGCGGTCGGCGCGCAGGCGCAGCTCGCGTCGGCTCTGATCACGCGTGCGACGGCGAAGGCGAACGCGGGGGACTACGACCGCGTCAGGGAGGACTTCGAAGAGGCGGCCGCGCTCGCGCGAGATCACGATCCCAGCGAGATCGGCCGCGTGCACATAAACCTGGGCTCGATCCTCCTCGATCTCGGTGACGTGCGCGGGGCGATCGCTTCGGCCCGAGAGGGCATTGCGTTCGCTCAGAAGACGGGCACGATGGGTGGCAGCGGGTCGTTCGTCCTCGGCAACCTCACCGAAGCGCTCTTCCTTGCCGGGGCATGGCGCGAGACGGAGTCGATCGCTGCAGCCAGGCTGGCGCACGCCGAGAGGACGGGGGCGTACTACCACGAGCCCATGTACCGCACCGTCCTGGCCGAGCTCGAGCTCGTCCGCGACGGTCACGCCGAACAGGCGGCGGCCACGGCCCAACTGGCCATGAGCCTCGCACGTGACCGCGGCGACGACCAGATCGTCCTTCCGGTCATGGCACATGCAGCCTGGATCCTGGCCCGCGCCGGCGACGACGACGGGGCGGGTGCGCTCCTCGATGAGCTGCTCGAGCGCAGGCGCGCGAACCCGAACGGCGTGACTCCCGGTTACTGGACGACCATGGTCGCCCTCAGCCTGGAGCGGATCGGCAGGTCGGGAGCGCTCGACACGCTCGAGGAGCCTCCCGGTTCGCGGTTCCTTGCGGCCGCGCTAGAGGTCGACGCGGCGCGGTTCGACGAGGCCGCCGAGACGCTGCGCGAGATCGGGGTACCCCAACTCGAAGCGGAGGCGCGTGTCCTCGCAGCCCGCGCGGGCCAAGGCGCCGCGGAGGCGACGCGCCCTGATGAGCATCTCGCTCGCGCACGCGCGCTCCTCGACTCACTCGGCGCGGTCGCGCGGCTTCGTGAGCTCGACGGCTCGATCGTCAGCCGCCGCAGCGGCGGAAGCGTGACCGTCGTCTCGCCGCGGGCGAGCCAGTCGTCCATCCCCCCGTCGACGACCGGCCTCGCGTCGAGGCCCTTCGCGCGGAGGATGCTCGCCGCGATCGCGGCCCGCGGGCCCGACCCGCAGATCGTGACGATCGGCCGGTCCTCGGGAAGGTCGGGGCAGCACGTGCGCATCAGGCGGTACGGAACGTTGCGGCTGCCCGGGATGTAGCCGACGTCGCGCTCGTCCTTGTCGCGGACGTCGAGCACCGTCGCGCCCTCCGCGATCAGGCCCTCGAGCTCCTCGATCCGCACGGAGCCCGTCACCTCGTCGCCGCCGCCGAGCACATAGCCCGAGACGTCCTCGAACGCGACCGAGCGGAGGCCCCGCGACCGCCCGCTCCGCCTCGTCGGGGTCGGACGCGAGGACGGTCACGGGCCGGTCGGCGTCGAGGACGAAGCCGGCCTTCGTCGAGAAGCTCGTGCCCGACACCGGGATGTTTACGGCGCCGGGTCGATGCCCTGCGAGGTGGTCCGGAACGGGGCGGACGTCGAGGAGCTGCGAGCCGTCCGGCGGCGCGGCGAGCTCGGGCACGGCCTCGGGCGTGCGACCGGAACGCCGCCTGGTTCAGCTCCACGATGCGCGCGAGGTTCGGCGGCTTCGGCGCCGAGACGCTCGCCGGACTCCGCGATGAACGCGCCGAGCCTCGGTGAGCGCGAGCATCGGGTTGAAGCGCCGCTCGAAGCCGATCGTCGTCGACGCTCGCGAGCTCATCGACGTGCCGCAGAGCGAGCCCGCGACGTGCCCGGGGAACACCTCGACGCCGTCCGGCAGCTCGAGCAGCCGCCGGAGCGAGTGGAAGAGCCCCTCCGCGCCCTCGGTCGCGCCCGACAGCGAGGTCGGGGCGGGCCGCGTCTCCCACGAAGAGCGAGTCGCCGGTGAGCACGAGCCACGGCTCGTCGGCCCGCGTCGTGTCGACCACGGCGAGGCAGCAGTGCTCGGGTCGGTGGCCCGGCGTGTGGATGCACCGGAGCACGACGTTCCCGACCTCGATCTCGTCGCCGTCCGCGATCGGATCGTGCGGGTACGCGGCCCCGGCCGCCGCGTGAATGGTCACCGGGACGCCGTGATCGACCGCGAGGCGGCCGTGGCCGGAGACGTGGTCGGCGTGCGTGTGCGTCTCGATCGTCCGCACGATGCGGACGTCGAGCCGCTCGGCCTCGGCGAGGATCGGCTCGATCGCGAGGTGTGGATCGACGACGGCGACCTCGCCGGCCACCTCGCAGCCCGACGAGATACGAGGCGCATCCCAGGTCGTCGTTCAGGATCTGGGCGAAGAGCACGGGCGCGACCGTAGCACCCGATTCCGCTATCCCGATGTTGAAGTGTCTCGCCGCGCGGACAGCCGCGCCCAGTCACGAGCGACGCTGCCACGACGAGGCACGCGCGAGGCCCACCGCGCCGGCGGCGACGGCGCGCCCGAGCTGCTGCGACGGCGCGTCGTCGCCCGCGGCCGGGACGACGGTCAGCGACGCCTCCCAGCGCACGACCTCGCCGTCGTCGTAGCGCTGGACGGCACGGAAGGTCTCGTTCCCGGGCTGCTGTCCGCGCGGTGACCTCGAGCGGGAACGAGACGACGTCAGTGCCCTCGATCCGGCCGCCCGTCCAGATGGCGACGCCGTCGTCGAGAGCGAGCTCCCAGCCCCGGCGGCGCGGCCACGGCCGCGAGCTCGACCCCCGGCGGCGCCTCGAGCTCGGAGCGACGTCGTCGCTCGTCCCTCGCGCTCGTTCGGCGTCTCGAAGAGGACCGTCGACCCGACCCCCGCCTCGACGAACGCGGGCGAGAGGGTCACGTGGGCACCGCCGTTGGCGCGAGGCGAGCGCCATCGACGAGCGAGGCGACGAAAGCCGCGAGGCGCGCGCAGCGGAGCGCCGAGGACGGCTCGGCGGAAGCGACCCGATGTCGATCGAGGATACGGCTGCGGGTCAGCGCCTCTCGCCGGTCTGGGCTCGAGCGCCTAGAGGCCCGAGCAGGCGTCGCGATCACGAGCCGCTGCACCTCGTTGGTGCCCTCGCCGATCTCGAGGATCTTCTGGTCGCGGTAGAGGCGCGAGATCGGGAACTCGTCCATGAACCCGTAGCCGCCGTGGATCTGGAGCGCGTGGTTGACGACGCGGTGCGAGAGCTCGCCCGTGTAGAGCTTCGCCATCGCCGCCTCGAGCGCGAACGGGCGGCCCTGATCCTTGAGCCACGCAGCCTTGTAGACGAGCTGGCGGCCGGCCTCGATCTCGACCGCCATGTCGGCGAGCTTGAACGCGACGGCCTGGAACGGCGCGATCGGCTTGCCGAACTGCTGCCGCTCCTGCGCGTAGGCGAACGCGAGGTCGTACGCGCCCTGCGCGAGCCCGACTCCCATCGCGGCGACCGAGATGCGGCCGCCGTCGAGGATCTCGAGGAACTGGTGGAAGCCGCTGCCCGCGCGGCCCGAGCAGGTTCCCCTCGGGGACCGCGCAGTCGGCGAAGGTGAGCTCGCGGGTGTCGGACGCCTTCCAGCCGAGCTTGTGCAGCGGCGCGGAGATCTCGTAGCCGGGCGTCGCCGTTCTCGACGACGAGGTTCGAGATCTCGTCCTCGCCCGTCCGCGCGGTGATCGTCACGCCCCAGGTCAGCTCGGTGCCGGCGTTCGTGATGAACATCTTCGAGCCGTTGACGACCCAGGAGCCGTCGCGCAGCTCGGCGGTCGTGCGCGTCGGCGCCCGCGTCGGAGCCCGCGTCGGGCTCGGTGAGCCCGAAGGCCGCGAGCCGCCGGCCCGAGGCGAGGTCGGGCAGCCAGCGCGCCTTCTGCTCGTCGGAGCCGAAGAGGAAGATCGGCATCGTCCCGAGCGACGTGTGCGCCGCGACCGTGATCGCGACCGACGAGTCGACGCGCGTCAGCTCCTCGATCGCGATCGCGTAGCCGAGCGGTGTCGCCGCCCGCGCCGCCGTACTCGCTCCGGGAGCGGAATCCCCATGAGCCCGAGCTCGGCCATCTCCCGCACGAGCTCGACGGGGAAGCGGCTCTCGCGGTCGATCTCCTCGGCGACCGGCGCGACGCGCTCGCGGGCGAACGTGCGGACGGTGTCGCGGATCAGCTCCTGCTCGGGCGTGAGGTCGAGGTCCATGAGCCGGGCGGGATGGTAGCCGGCGACCGCTGCTACCGGTCGATCGCGCGGTAGCTTGCCGCACCGCGAGCGGCGCGAACACGGCGAGGATCCCGACCGTCCAGAGCACCGAGAGCAGGAACGGGTGCTCGCTCGGGAACGAGCCGCGTCGGGTACGGGCTCGGGTTGCCGAAGAGCTCCCTCGTCGCCTGCGTCAGCAGCTGATCGGGTTCCACTCGGCGATCGGCTGCAGGACGTCGGGCAGCGTCTCGGTCGGGACGAAGGCGTTCGAGAGGAACGTGAGCGGGAAGAGGATCAGGAACCCGAGCTGCTGGACGGTCTCGACCGTCGGGGCGACCAGGCCGAGCACACGCCGACCCACGCCATCGCGTACGTGAAGAACATCATCAGCAGGACGGCGAGCAGGAAGTCGCCGACGCTCGAGTGCACGCGCCAGCCGACGACGAGGCCCGGAGAGCATCAGCACGACGAGGATCCCCATCGTGTAGACGACGTCCGCGAACGTCCGCCCGCTGAGGACCGCCGAGCGCGCCATCGGCAGCGAGCGGAAGCGGTCGATGATCCCCTTCGTCATGTCGTCGGCGAACGCGATCGCGGTCGTGATCGAGGCGAACGCGAGCGTCTGGATGTAGATCCCCGGCATCAGGTACTCGCGGTAGCTGCCGCCGCCCGGGAGCGGGATCGCGCCGCCGAAGACGAACGCGAACAGCACCACGAACATGATCGACTGGAGGATCGCGAAGATCGCGAGCTCCGGGATCCGCGGGACGCGCTTGAGCGCCCGCCAGGCGATGACGAGGCCGTCGGCGACGGCGGCGGGAGCGCGCTCACGCCGTCCTCCTCGTCGGGCAGCTCCTCCGCCGCGTGGCCCGGTGAGCGCGAGGAACACGTCGTCGAGCGTCGGGCGCCGGAGCGCGACGTCGTCGAGCGCGATGCCGGCGTCGCCGAGCGACCGGACGACGTCGACGAGCTGCTGCGCGCCGCCCTGGCCGCGATCGTGAGCCGCTTCGTGTGCTCGTCGAGCGAGGCCGAGCCGTCCGGCGCGACCAGCCCCGCCGCCTCGGCGAGGCGCGTCGCGGTCGTGGACGACGACCTCGATCCGCTCGCCGCCGACCTGGGTCTTGAGCTCGTCGGCGTGCCGCGGGCGATGATCCGGCCGTGGTCGACGACGGCGATCTCGTCGGCGAGCTCGTCGGCCTCCTCGAGGTACTGGGTCGTCAGGAGCAGCGTGTTGCCCTCGCGTACCTGGCTGCGGATCACGTCCCAGATGCCGAGCCGGCTGCGCGGGTCGAGCCCCGTCGTCGGCTCGTCGAGGAAGAGCAGCCGCGGCCGCCCGACGAGCGCCGCCGCGAGGTCGAGCCGCCGCCGCATGCCGCCGGAGTACGTCTTCGCGACCCGGTCGCCCGCGTCTCGAGCGCGAACTGCACCAGCAGCTCGTCGGCGCGGCGGCGCGCCTCGCTCGCTCGGCAGCTGGTACAGCCGGCCGAACATCCAGAGGTTCTCGCGGCCCGTGAGATTCTCGTCGACCGCCGCGTACTGACCCGAGAGCCCGATCAGCTTGCGCACCGCCTGTGCGTCCCGCGCGACGTCGAGCCCGCCGACCGTCGCCCGGCCGGCGTCCGGCCGGAGCAGCGTCGCGAGGATCCGGACGGTCGTCGTCTTCCCGCGCCGTTCGGGCCGAGCAGGCCGAGCACCGTGCCCTCGCGCACCTCCAGGTCGACGCCGTCGAGCGCGCGGACCTCGTCTTCCGCGACCGGTAGACCTTGACGAGCCCCTCTGCCTCGATCGCAGCCAACGCGACAACCGTAGTCACTGGCGCCGCTGCGGCAGGGTTCGGCAGACCGTACCGCTGCACGCGTTGATCGCGACGGAGCCGTTCGTCCGCCGAGTAGGGTCGAGGGATGCGGGAGGAGCTCGACCGCAAGCGCCATGGCGACGCTCTCGGGCGGCCATCTCGCGGTCGACTTCTCGTCGGGCGCCGTCCCGGCGCTGCTGCCGTTCTTCGTCCTCGAGTTCGACCTCAGCTACACGGCCACCGCGGCGCTGATGCTCGCGGTGCTCGTCTCGTCCTCCTTCGTCCAGCCGCTCTTCGGGCTCTCTCCGACCGGCGCGGCGCGATCTGGCTGCTGCCCGGCGGCATCGCGGTCGGCGGGAGCTCGAACCGGGCTCGCCGCCGTCGCACCGCGTACGAGCTCGTGCTGCTGCTCGTCTTCATCGCGGGCATCGGGATCGCCGCCTTCCATCCGGAGGGCGCGAAGTTCGCCGCGTACGCGAGCGGACGCAAGCGCGCGAGCGGGGATGTCGTACTTCAACATCGGCGGCAACACGGGGTACGCGCTCGGGCCGATCGTCGTCACGCCTCTCGTGCTCTGGCTCGGCCTCACCGGCGGCCTCCTCGCGATGCTGCCGGTCCTCGTCGCGGCGGTCGTGCTCCTGCGCGGCGCTGCACGGGCTCGAAGACGCTCGCGCCCGCAGACGCGAGGCGCACGAGCGGTCGAGCGCGGTCGACGACGTCCGCGCCATGACGCTCCTCGGCGTGGTCATCGCCCTCCGCAGCGTCGCCTGGTTCGGCCTGCTGACGTTCGTGCCGCTCTGGGTGGTCGAGAACGGCGGCACGGAGGGGGAGGGGAACCGGATGCTCTCGCTGATGCTCGTCGCCGGCGCGGCCGGAACGCTCCTGCTCGGGCCCGTCGCCGATCGCGTCGGGCTCCGCCGGACGCTCCTCCTCACGCAGGCCGCGCTTCCCTTCCTCGTCATCGCGTTCGTCTCGGTCGGAGGGGTGCTCGGCACGGTCGCGCTGATGCTCGTCGGGCTCTGCGTCGTGGGCACGTTCGGGGTCACGATGGTGCTCAGCCAGCTCTACCTGCCGCGGCACGTCGGAATGGCGAGCGGCCTCTCCGTCGGCCTCGCGATGGGCCTCGGCGGGATCGCCGCCGTCGCGCTCGGCGCCGTCGCTGACGCGATCGACCTCGAGACCGCGCTCTACGTCGCCGCGGTGGCGCCGGGTCTCGGTGCCGTCCTCTGCCTCGCCCTGCCCCGCCCGCAGCCGTTCGCTGCCCCGCCGACTCCGGCTGCCGGTGGCGATCAGTTAGGCTGCACCCTCGATTGAACCGTCAGTCAACGAGGAGACGAGTGACACGATGACCGTTCAGGAGTTCTTCGCGCAGCTCCCCGACCGCGCCGACCCCGCGAAGATCGCCGGGATGCAGAACACGTACGTGTTCGACGTCGAGGACGTCGGTCAGTGGACCGTCGCGGTCGACGACGGCACCGTGACCGTGACCGAGGGCGCCGGCGAGGCCGACTGCACGATCACCGCGAGCGAGGAGACGCTCGCCAAGATCGCGAGCGGCGAGGCGAACCCGACGACCGCCTACATGACCGGCAAGCTCAAGATCTCCGGGCGACATGGGCGCCGCGCTGAAGCTGCAGAAGCTGTTCTGACCCTGTTCGCGAAGCAGGATTCCGCGGAGCGAAATCCTGCGCTCGGATCCTCGCCTTCGGCGGGGCACATCCCTGAAGGCGTCCGCTTCGCGGAGCGCAACTGCAGCGCACGGCCCCGCGCGCGGCTGTCCGTCCGGGCAACGCGTGTAGGCTCGCCCGCGTGATCTGGGTCGTGCGCTTCGCGATCGCCGCTGCGATCAACGTCCTCGCGCTGATCGTCGCGGACTGGGCGTTCGACGGGTTCTCGATCGGGCGCTGGGGGTCGCTCATCCTCGCGGGCGTCGTGCTCGGCCTCGCGAACGTCTTCCTGAAGCCGCTCGTGACGTTCATCGCGCTGCCGCTCATCCTGCTGACGTTCGGGATCGCGTACTTCTTCGTGAACGTCGTGATGCTGCTCTTCACCGAGTGGGTGACGCCGGACTTCTCGATCGACGGGTTCTGGACGTACGTCGGGGCGACGATCGTGATCTGGCTCGTCAACTGGCTGGTCTGGACGCTCGTCGACGCGATGTCCGGCGACGACGGCTACCGCCCGTAGCGCGCACGTAAGGATCCTCTGAAGAGGCTGATAGGCAGCCCCCGGCCGAAGTAGGGTCGCAGCGTGCGCCTCGGTCACCCTCGCCTGCGCGACGCTCGCGGCGGCCGTCCTGGCGGGCACGGCGCCCGCCGCGCCTCCCGGCCTTCGGGTCGGCATCCAGGACGACGCCTGGCTCGCAGTTCGGGCCCGGGACGCTCGAGGAGCGCGTCGGGCGCCTCGATGCCCTCGGCGCCGAGCTCGTCGCGCGTGACGCTCGAATGGCGGACGATCGAGGCCGACCCGCGGGACGTACGACTGGGAGCGTGCGGACGCGCTGCTCGCAGGCGTTGCGCCAGGCGGGCCTACACCGCTCGTCAGCATCTGGGGGACGCCGGGTGGGCGAACGGCGGCGCGCGGCCGCGAACGTGCCGCCGAGCTCCGGCAGCGGCTTTCGCGACGTTCGCGCGCGCGGCGGCGGAGCGGTTCCCCTGGGTGCGTCGCTGGATCGTCTGGAACGAGCCGAACCAGCGTCGCTGGCTGTCGCCCGCCGTCGCCGATCGTCTACGTCACGCGACTCCTCAACCCCGCGGCGACGGCGATCAAGGCCGTCATCCCGCGCGCGTCGATCGCCGGCGGCGCGACCGCGCCGCGCGGCGGCCGCGGCGGCACGTCGCCGGTCGACTTCATCCGCGGCATGGGGCGGGCCGGCGCCCGGCTCGACGCGTACGCGCACCATCCACATCCCCTCTCGCCGTCGGAGACGCCGACGTCGGGCGGCTGCGCGCGGTGCACGACGATCTCGCTGGCGACCCTCGACCGCCTCGCTCGAGGAGACTCGCAACGCGTTCGGCAGCCGCGTCCGCATCTGGCTCACCGAGCTCGGCTTCCAGACCAACCCGCCGGACCGCATCCTCGGCGTCGGCTGGGGGACGCAGGCGCGGTTCGTCGCCGAGGCCCAGCATCGCGCGTACCGGCGGCGGGTGTCGACGTCGTGATCCAGTACCTCCTCCGCGACGAGCCGGCGACCGACGCGTGGCAGAGCGGCCTCGAGACCGTCTCCGGAGCGCGCGAAGCCGTGCGCTCGCCGCGTTCTCGCTGCCGCTCGTCCAGGTGGTCGCGGCGAGGTCTCTCGACGACGGTCTGGGGGCAGGTGCGCCCGGGGACGGGCGCCAGGCCGCTACGTGCTCCAGCGGCTCGTCGGCGGACCGTGGAACGCGGTCGGCTCCGGCGCGCGGACGACCTCGACGCGGATACCTCACGCGAACGCTGCGCGCCGACAAGGGCACGAGGCTCCGCCTCTACGATCCTGCGACCAAGCGCGCGAGCCCGGCCGCTGTCGTCCGGTAGCGCGTCCCGGCGCCAGTCCGCGTCCCGGGCGGAGCCCACGCCGGCGGCCGGCGCTCGAGGAACGCGCGGAGCCCTTCCTGACCCTCGTCGCTCGTCCGCCGCTCCGCGATCCGGCGGGCGGTCTCCGGCCCGTCGGGACGCTCGAGCACGAGCCGCTTGGCGTGGCGCGCAGCCCTCGGCCCGGCGGTGCGCAGCTCGGCGAGGACGTGCTCCAGCGCCGCCTCGACGTCGTCGGTGACCTCGTGCACGAGCCCGATCCGGAGCGCCGTCGCGGCGTCGAAGCGCTCGCCCGTCACGAACCAGCGTCGCGCGGCGCTCTCGCCGATCTTGCGGAGCGCGAACGGCGAGATCACCGCCGGGACGATCCCGAGCTTCACCTCGGAGAACGCGAACACCGTTCGCTCGTGCGCGAGCACGATGTCGCTGCAGGCGACGAGCCCGACGCCGCCGCCGAGCGCGTGGCCGTGCACCGCCGCGACGACCGGAGCCGGGCAGCCGTCGATCGCCTCGAGCATCCGCCGCAGCGCGTTCGCATCCGCGACGTTCTCCTCGACCGTCAGGTCGGCGGAGGCGCGCATCCAGTCGACGTCCGCCCCGGCGCAGAAGCTCGGCCCCTCCCCGCGGAGGACGACCGCCCGGGCGGTCCCGACATCGACGAACGCCTCGGACAGCTCCGCGATCAGCGCCGCGTCGAACGCGTTTCGGCTCTCGGGCCGGGCGAGCGTGAGGCGGAGCACGTCGCCGTCGCGTTCGATCCGGAGCGCACCCACGCGGGACAGCCTAGGCTGTCCCGCGTGGGGGAGAGGAGGTTCACCGTGCAGCTCGAGCGCGTGCAGAAGACGGCGACGATGTTCCGGATCCCGTTCGACCTCGAGGAGGCGTTCGGCCGCGCGCGCCCGCCGGTGAAGGTCACGATCCGCGGGCACACGTGGCGCACGACCCCCGGCGTCTACGACGGCGTCGGGCACATCGTCGTCAACCGCGACGTGAAGGCGGCCACCGGGGTCGACGCCCCCGACGCGTGTCCGGTCGAGATGGAGCTCGACACCGAGCCGCGGACGGTGCGCGTGCCGGGCGACCTGCGCGACGCCCTCCGCGCGGACGACGCGACGTGGAAAGCGTTCGCGAAGCTCTCGTTCACCCACCGGCGGGAGTACGTCGAGTGGGTCGACGAGGCCAAGCGGCCCGAGACGCGCGCGCGGCGCATCGCCGCCACGGTCGAGCGCGTGGCGCGGGGCGGCGCACAGCCGATGACACGCCTTCGAGGGGCGATCGCCGCGGCCTCGACGCCGCTCGCGGACGGTGGAGCACGGCTCGACGACGACGCGTTCGGGCCGTACGCCGACTTCCTCGTCGGGCGCCGGGCTCGACGGGGTGCTGGCGTTCGGGACGAACGGCGAGGCCGTCTGCTCTGACGACCGACGAGCGCCGCCCGGGCTCGAGCGCTGGCTCGAGGCGGTCGCCGGGCGGTTCTCGTGGCCGCGCACTGCGGAGCGCAGACCACGCAGGACACCGTCGCGCTGGCGGCCCACGCGGCGGAGGCGGGCGCGGACGCCGTCGCCGTGATCGGACCCGCCGTACTTCAAGCTGGACACGGCGGCACAGCGCGCGCACCTCCTCGCGGCGGCTGCCGCGTGCGCGCCGCTCCCGTTCTACGTCTACGAGTTCGCCGCGACGGCCGGGTACGCGTTCGACCCGTCGATGCTGGCGCGACTCCGGGAGGAGGCGGACAACGTCGTCGGGATGAAGGTCTCGGATGCTCCGTGGGAGGCGTTCGAGCGTTATCTGCTGGACGGGTTCGACATCTTCGTCGGCCCGGAGGCGCTCATCCACCGCGGTCGCGAGGCAGGTGCGATCGGCGCCGTCTCCGCGCTCGCGTCCGCG
>CAWJXN010000024.1:0-259954 GCA_963846825.1 uncultured Actinomycetes bacterium | reverse complement strand
ACCGGAACGCCGTCGACCAGCACCAGGCGCGGACCGCCGTGTTCGAAGATGTGCCCTCCACCCAGCGCTCCCCGGGTACTGGTGTGCAGCTTGACCGACAGCAGGCTGGTGAAGTTGCGGACGGGCAGCTCCGGGACTCGACGACCTCGATGCCGCGTTCGGTGGCCACGGCCTTGGCGTTGACCGCCGTGACGCCGCCCGAGAGAATGTGCTGGAAGAGGCCCACAAGGACCGCGCTGGACAGCACGTCACTGCGACCGGTTGCCAGTTCGCCGTAGTATCGGACGCCCACGCCCGTGGTCCGCGCCTCGCCCATCTGTGCCACCAGGGACCCAAGTCCTTGGCCAGGACGATCCATGGCTGCAACCGGCGGAAGTCGTCGGCCACAGCGACGGGAATTCACCGCGTTTCGGATGATGCCGTCGCGCAAGTAGTCACGGACGGCCGCCGCCGTCTCGACGCCAACCAGCTCCTGCGCTTCGCCGGTTGACGCCGCGATATGAGGGGGACGCGACCACCGTCGGCCGTTCCGCCAGCGACCAGTCCGTCGGCGGCTCTTGCTGGAAGACGTCCAGGGCCGCGCCGCCGACCTGTCCGCTGTCGAGCGCCGCGGCCAGGGCCGCGTCATCGATCAGCTCGCCGCGGGCTGTGTTGATGATGCGGATGCCTTTTTTCGCCTTCGCAAGGCGCTCGGCATTGACCAGGTGCCTGGTCTGCGGCGTCACCGGCAGATGCAAGGTGAGATAGTCGGCCGCGGCAAACACCTCGTCGAGCGTGCCGAGCTTGGCGCCCACCTGCGCGGCCAACTCCGCCGAGATGAACGGGTCGTGCGCGACGATCTGCATCTCGAACGCGATCGGGCCCGCGCGGCGACTTCCTGTCCGATGCGACCGAGGCCGACGATGCCCAACGTCTTACCGCGCAGTTCGCCGCCGGCAAACTTTCTTCTCCCACTTGTGCGCTTTCATCGCCGCGTCGGCTGCCGGCAAATGACGGGCCAGGGCAGCAGTTGGCCCATCGCCAACTCCGCGACGCTGATGCTGTTGGCGCCGGGGCGTTCATCACGATGATGCCGCGCGCGCTGGCGGCGTCCAGGTCGACGTTGTCCACGCCCGTTCCGGCGCGGGCGATCACGCGCAGCATCGGCGCAGCGGCGATGACCTCGCGAGTGACCTTCGTCGCGCTGCGCACGACCAGCGCGTCGGCGTCGGCCACGGCGGCCAGCAGCTCGGGCAGCGGCCGGCCGGAGGTCGCATCAACGATCCAGCCGTGCTGCTCGGCGAGCAAGGCAACAGCGGACCGCGGCAGATCATCGGCAATCACAATTTTCATCGAGGGCTCTGGAGAATGGGTGCAAGGAACGCAGATCAGGAAGACGACGGCGCGTGACAAAACGGTTCAAGTATAATCTGACGTTCGGGCCCGGACGGCAAGAGTTGACACGTCGGCGACGCGCTTTGCCCCAGCATGGTGCAAACCGCAGTTGACGTGCCGCATGCCGTCGAACCGGGCCGCATGCGCCGACTTTTCCACAGACTTTTCCACAAGCATCTGTGAACATCTGGTAACGGTGCCGGGGAGACGCCCTAACCGCACAACCACGCGCGGCGGGCATCGCACGCAGCATTCGAGCAGGGAAGGAACATGCCACAGTTCACGCACTTGACGCCGCCGGTTGACGGCACGCCGCTCACTCGCAAGCAGGGACAACTCGTCGTACCAGATGATCCGATTCATTCCGTTCATCGAAGGCGACGGCACCGGGCCCGACATCTGGCGTGCCAGCGTGCGCGTCTTCGACGCGGCGGTGAAGAAAGCGTTTGGCGGCGCACGCCGCCTCGTCTGGTTCGAGATTCTGGCGGGCGAGAAAGCGAAGAACCTGACCGGCGAGTGGCTGCCCAACGACACGCTGGAGGCCGTCAAGACGTACAAGATCGCGATCAAGGGCCCGCTGACCACGCCGGTCGGCGGCGGCTTCCGCAGCATCAACGTCACCCTTCGCCAAGTGCTCGACCTGTATGCGTGCGTCCGGCCGGTGCGCTACTTCACGGGCACGCCGGCGCCGGTCAAGCACCCGGACAAGATGGACATCGTCATCTTCCGCGAGAACACCGAGGACGTGTACGCCGGCATCGAGTTTCAAGGGCACGCCGCAGGCCGAGAAGCTCATCGCGTTCCTGTCGCGCGAGATGGGCAAGCGCCTGCCGCCGGACTCCGGCATCGGCATCAAGCCGATGTCCGAGACGGCCAGCAAGCGGCTGATGCGCATGGCCATCAAGTACGCCATCGACAAGAAGCGGCCGAGCGTCACCCTGATGCACAAGGGCAACATCATGAAGTTCACGGAGGGCGCCTTCAGGGACTGGGGCTACGAGGTGGCCAAGGCGGAGTTCCGCGACCAGATCGTCACCGAGGACGAGGTGTACGAAGGCGCGTCGAAGGACGGGAAAGGTCCTCATCAACGACCGCATCGCCGACAGCATGTTCCAGCAGATCCTCACGCGGCCCGACGACTACAGCGTGTTCGCGACGCCGAACCTCAACGGCGACTACCTGTCGGACGCCTGCGCGGCGCAGGTCGGCGGGCTCGGCATGGCGGCGGGGGCCAACATCGGCGACGACATCGCGTTTTTCGAGGCGACGCACGGCACCGCCCCGAAGTACACCGGCAAAGATGTCATCAACCCGTCGTCGGTGATCCTGTCGGGCGTGATGATGCTCGAGCACCTGGGCTGGCACGACGCCGGCCGACTCATCACCAACGGCATCGCGCAATCGATCCAGAAGAAAACTGTGACCTACGACCTCGCGCGCCTTATGGATGGCGCCACCGAGCTCAAGACGTCGCAGTTTGCCGACGCCATCATTGCCAACATGTGATTGCAGAGTCGCAGATTGCAGATTTAGGATTACGGGATTTCGGATCCAGGGAGACGCTAATGAACCGGAAAGTCACCGTCATCGGCGGCGCGGGCAACGTCGGAGCGACGGTCGCCCGCGCCATCGCCGTCAAGGAACTGGCCGATGTCGTGGTCATCGACATCGCGACCAGAAGGCCAGCGGGCTCGCGCTCGACATGTATCAGGCCAACCCGATCGAGGGCTCGGACGCGCGCCTGATTGGCGGCGGCGACTTCGCCGACGCTGCCGGATCCGACGTCGTCGTCATCACGTCCGGCGTGCCGCGCAAGCCCGGCATGAGCCGCGACGACCTGCTGCAGGTCAACTACAAGATCATGCAGCAGGTGACCGAGCAGATCGTCAAGCACTGCCCGAACGCGATCATCGTGCCAGTCGCCAACCCGCTCGACGCGATGTGCCAGGCGGTCTACCGGCTGTCGGGCTTCCCGCGCGAGCGTGTGATCGGCATGGCGGGCGTCCTCGACTCGGCGCGCATGCGCGCATTCCTGGCCATGGAGCTGAACGTGTCGGTTGAGAACATCCACGCCTTCGTGCTCGGCGGCCATGGCGACACGATGGTGCCGCTGCCGCGCTATTCGACCGTGGCGGGCATCCCCATCACGAAGTTGTTGTCCGAGGAGCGGATCAAGGCCATCTGCGACCGCACCGCCAACGGCGGCGCCGAGATCACCAAGCTGGTTGGCACCAGCGCGTGGTATGCGCCGGGGTCGGCGGCCGCCGAGATGGTCGAGATCATCCTCAAGGACAAGAAGAAGATCGTGCCCTGCTCGGTCTTCCTGCAAGGCGAGTACGGCATCCACGACCTGTTTGTCGGCGTGCCCGTCAAACTCGGCGCCAAAGGCGTCGAGCAGATCATCGAGATCGAGCTGACGTCCGACGAGAAGGTCGCGCTGGCCAAGTCGGCCGCGGCGGTCAAGGAACTGACCGACTTGATAGGCGTGTGAGTTGACGGTTGCAGGTTTGTGGTCGACGGTCGCCTGACCGAGTGGATGGGTCCTCACATCGTCGCGATGGCCAATCGTCAATCTGCAACCAGTCAACGTCAACCTTCTTGATGGCGAACCGAACCTCCGTCAGCTCCCACGCCAGCTTGATTTGCCCGCCCTCAATCTTGATCGTGAACTGATCGACCGGGCCGCCAGGGCCTTGGTCGCCATGTCCACGCGCGCCAGGTCCTGGGCCTCGTTGTACTCGGTGCCCCACTGGCCGGTCTGCTTGTTGATGATCAGCTTCCAGCCCTGCGGACCGGGCAGGGTGTAAAGACTGACCTTGCCCGCAGGTACTGCCGCGCCGCCGATGACCAGAGGCGCGTCGGTTGTCAGCGTGGTCGACTCGTCGGCGCCGGTTCGCCACACCCGCCCGTACGGCACGAGTCCGCCGACGATCTTCCGGCCTCGGATGTAGGGGCGGCCGTACGTGATGCCGACTTTTGCTCCGTCTACGGTTGCCGTGACAGTCTCGTGTGGGCTTCCCGGTGGCTGAGCCGACATCGACACCACCGTGGCAGCCAGGGCGATCGCCAGATAAGCAAACTCGTACGCGCATGGCTTCTCTTCTCCTCGTCAAAAGCGGGTGCGACGCCCCGCTACAGGATCTTCATCCCCAGGGCCGACAACACCAACTCGGTGCCGAGTTCGGCCGTGCTGTTTCTGACATCGAGCGTTGGGTTCACCTCGACCATGTCGAGCGCGCGCACCCGCCCGGAATCGGCGAGCATCTCCATCACCATGTGCGCCTCGCGGTAGTCGAGGCCGCCTTTGACCGGCGTGCCCACTCCGGGCGCGATGCCGGGGTCGCAGACATCGAGATCGAACGAGACGTGCAGGCCATCGGCCGCGCTGCCCGCCAGAGCGAGAGCCTGCTCCATGACCGCCGCGATACCGGCCCGGTCGATGTCTTTCATCGTAAAGACGTGGATTCGCGAGTCCCGGACGCGCTGTTTCTCCTGATCGTCCAGATTCCGGACGCCGATGAGCACGACGTGGTCGGGAGCGATCGCGGGACTGAACCCTCCGAGTCCTGCCAGCTCGGCGGGTTCCGGCCCGAGCAGGGCCGACAACGGCATGCCGTGCACGTTGCCCGATTCGGTGCTGGCCGGCGTGTTCATGTCGCCGTGCGCGTCGACCCAAATCAGCCCGAAGCGCTCGCCGCGCTCCCTGGCGTGCGCCGAGGTGGCGGCAACCGATCCGGCCGCCAGGCTGTGATCCCCGCCGAGCACCAGCGGGAGCGCGCCCTTCGCCAAGGAGGCCCGAGCGTCGCCGAAGAGCGCCGTGCACACGGTCGCGATGTCGTCGATGTATTTGCGCCTTGGGTCGCCGACGTGCCTGGTCTCCGGGATTGGGACGGCCAGGTCTCCCTTGTCGACTACCGGGCACCCAAGCGCGGAAATTCGCTCGCCCAGACCGGCAATCCGGAACGCGGACGGGCCCATGTCGACCCCGCGCCGGCCTCCCCCGAGGTCGAGTGGCACGCCGATGATGTGCACCGGGCGCAACGCTGGTCTCCTTATCGTCGCCGCAAGTGCTACTTGCGCTTGACCGACACGGACACGCCCTCGCCCGACGGAGCGACGATGGTCGTGAAAAGGTTCGGATGCGTCTCGATGGTCGTCAGGAAGTCGCCCATCTCGCTCTTCTTGTTCAGCACGTTGTGCGCGACAAACAAGCCGCGACCCGGCATCCGGGGATAGACCATGTCGAAGAAACGCTGATAGTCGCGTTTCCACGCGTCCAAAAAGACGAAGTCGAACTGTCCCTGGATGCCCGGAATGGCTTTGAAGGCGTCGCCGGGCACGACCTGCACGATGTCGGAGAGGCCTGCCTTGGCGATATTCGCCTGTGCCTCCTTCGCGCGCTGCGCGTCGTACTCGATGGTGACCAGGCGCCCGCCTGTCTCGCGCAGGCCGAGGCCAATCCAGATGGCGCTGTAGCCACTGGCCGCCCCGATTTCGAGCGCGCGCTTGCTGCCGCTCGAGGTGACCAGCAGGCGAAGGAAACGACCATCCTCTTCGGAGACCGCCAGCTGGCCCCGGTCGGCCTTGCGGATGTCCGTGAGCAGCGCGGTGATGGCGGGGGAGACACCCTGTACCGCCCCAGACGATTGGGCCGAAGGCGCCGACGGCAACCAGACGGCCAGCGCCAGGAGCGCAGCGGGCGCAAGAACGAAGGAGCGGCTACGCATCAGTCAGTTGATCCTCGAGCCAGGCGGGAAGTGTTACCCGGACGTTCGTGTATAGTATGCGATTTGTTTACGTCCATAAGTGGCATCGGAGGCCCGATTGAGCCCGATTCTGGTTCGGCCCGTCCGCGAGCAGCTCGAACACGACCGCGTGATCCGACTGCTCCAACAGGACTTGCAGAAGCGCAAGGTCGAGGTGGGCATCAACCCTGGCTCTGAGCAGAACGCGTCGGTCGGCAGCGGCAACCGGAAAGAGTTCCCCGACGCGGTCGTCTACTCGCTCGAAAAGGGCAAGAAGGTCGTCGCGGTCGTCGAAGTCGAAACCGGCGAGTCGGTGAACCACCTCGAGGCCATGGCGCAGTGGGCGCATCTGGCCAAGTTGCGGGTCCCATTCCACTTATACGTCCCGATCAACTCGGTTGACGTCGCCCGACGCCTGAGCCACGACTACAAGATCGCTGTCACCGAAATTCTGGTCGTACCACCAGGTCGGTGAGCAGTTCAAGTTCACGCTGTTTCACCCGGCCAGCGGCTCTCGTGGCGGCAGAGGATCCGACGCCACCCCGGACCGTGTCGGTGGCGAGCATTCGCGTGGCCCTCCCGCTCGAGCCGGAGCCTGTGATTGAGGAGCCGGTCGTCAGGATCGAGCCTGCGCCGGTCGCAAAGCCTGGGGCAAAGGGCCAGGGGATCAAGACGATCCCGGCGCGAGTCGCGGCGCCGGCTCCGCCTCCGCCGCAAGAACGGCCGGCAAGGCGCCGGTCGCCCAGGTTCCGCGGGTGGTTCCTGTCAAGGCTGTGGCCAAGCCCGTCGCGACGATCAAAGCTGCCAAGCCTGCGCCGGCAGTCGGGGGCAAGCCCACCGGAACCGCGGCTGCCAAGGGCACGACACCCACGAAGGTGGCACCCGCCAAGCTCACGCCGGCCAAGATTGCCGCAAAGCCGATCGGTGAAGCCGGCGCCGAAAGTCCGCGGCCAAGCCAGTCGCCAAGACCGCCAAGCCGCTGGGACGAGTCTCGCCAGCCCAAATCCAAGTCCAGCCCACAGGCGACCAATGGTCGGCCTGCGGCCAAAGCCGGCCAGACCGACGGCCAAACCCGCCGCCAGACCGGTCGCCAAGGCGGCCGCCAAGCCGGTCGCCAAGCGCAAGTAACGCGTGCCTACCCTGCGATTCTCGCGCGACCGGCGCGGATACGAGAGCACGTACCTGCTTCACTCGAGGCGGCGCACCGGGCCAGAACAGCCGCAGCTGCTGTACTGGTTTCGCTCGCCCCCGCACGTGAAAGTCGGCCGCGCGGCGTTTGACGAAGACGCGATCCGGGTGCTCGAAGAGCAGCACCCGGACGTCGAGTTCGACTGGGATCGCATCCTCACAACCAAGCCGCCGGCTGCGCCAGAGTCCCGTGACCCGCGTGACGCGCGTGCGGCCCGGCGTCCCGAGCGGCGACCAGCCAGGGAGGGACGCCGCGAACCGGCGGCCCGCATCCCGCCAGCCGAGTGCCCTGCTCCCGCCGACGCCGCTGCCTGAGCCCGCGCCGCTGGAAGTCGCCAGCTCGTGCCAGTCGCGCCCGAATCTGGAGGTGCCACCCTCGACCGTCGAGGAAGTGACGGTGCCGGCTGCCTACATGCAAGCTGACGAATTAGTCGAGCCCACATCCATCACGGAACCCGATGCCGCAACCGCGCACGCACGGCGTTTCGTCCGCGTCTTTGACGCGCCTGCTGGTGCGCCCGCGGCGCCAGAGCACCACGCCAGCGCGCCGTCGGTGGTGGAACGCATGCTCGGGGCGGAGCAGTTGACCGTCCTGCGAGCACGCCACGCCGAGATCCTGGCGCGGATCTCTGCGCGAGGCGGCGACCCCGCTCGTGTCGAGGCACTTCGAGAGCAGGCGGCCTCGGTTGATCCCGACGGATGGGTCACCGAACCGGACGTCACGGCGGGCCTGGCCTCCCTCGATGCGACCTTGCCGAGCTCCATCGCATCGTCGGGCGCCGGCGCCGGCGCCGCCGCCGGCGGCGTGACGGCGGATCGGCACAGCCACCCGTTGCTGGATCTCGACCGACAGTCCTGCCGACGCGCGGGCGACGCCGAGCCCGAGACCGGCGACGAATCGGAACCCGATGGCACAGACGACGGCCCGGACGAGTAGACCTGTCCGGCCAGCCGTCTCGGGCGTTCGTCCAAACTAAGGTCGCGCGAGCCCGCTCCGGGCCTCAGGGCGCGCTATACTTTTGACATGCGAACGCTGTTCAGCCGCTCGTCTTCGCTGCTGTCCGCGCTGGTCCTGACCACCGCGACGCTGGCCGCGCAGACTCCCGCGGGGCAGGCCCCGCCGCTCAGCCACCTGCGCCAGCCGATCCGGCCGTCCAGCGCCCGACTTCCGGGCCTTCATCGACTTGGTGACGACCGATGTGATCGTGCGCGACAGCACAGGCCAGTTCGTGGCCGACCTGGCCAAGGAAGAGTTCGAGGTGTTCGAGGATGGCGTGAAGCAGGAGGTGGCCTCGGTGCAGCTGGTGCATGGCGGCCGCACCTTCAATCTGCAGGCCCCGCCGGCCCCAGCGCCTCAGGAAGGCATCATCCTGCCCCAGGCACGGCCGACCAACGATGCCGCCGGCCGCATCTTCCTCTTCTTCGTGGACGACCTCCACATGAACTTCCGCGACACTTCGCGGATCCGGCAGCTCTTCGAGAAGATGAACCGGATGTTGCTGCACGAAGGGGACATGTTCGGCGTCGTGTCCACCGGGACCTCGTCAATCGCCATCGACCTCACCTACGACAAGAAGCGGATGGACGAGGCGATCAAGAAGATTGCCGGCAGCGCGCTCAAGCCGAGCGAAATCATCCAGGGACCACAGGGGCCCAACGGCAACAGCGAGCTGAAGTACCGGGCACACGTCGCGTTTTCAACCGCCTACGACATCGTCAACAACCTGTCGAAGGTCCAAAACCGCCGAAAGGCGGTTATCTACGTCAGCAACGGCTACGACTTCAACCCGTTCGAGGGGTCGCGCTTCGGGGACCCAAATATCGTCGGCATGAAAAACGAAGCGGTACAACAACAACACCGGCATGGAGTACGACCCGTTCACGCGGACGAGAGCAATCAGTTTGCCGACGCCGACCTGGCCCGAGAGTTGTCGGAGTTGACACGCGCCGCCAATCGTGCCAACGCGACCTTCTACCGATCGACCCGCGGGGCCTGGTGGCCGGGTCCGACCTGGACGAGCAGGTGGACACCCGAGTGGAACAATCACGTCCGGAAGACCCAGGACAGCCTGCGGGTGATTGCCGACGAAACCGGCGGCTTTGCCGTCATCAACCAGAACGATTTCGACAAGTCGCTCAAGCGCATCGACGCCGAAAGCAGCGACTACTACGTCCTCGGGTACTACTCAGCAACCCCGATCCGCTGAAGGGACGCACAGATGAAGTCAAGGCTAAGCGACCCAACCTGGACATCTGGTCTCGGAAGTTGGTACTCGATCAAGCCGCCGCCCGAGCCCAAAGCGTCGAAGTAGTGCGGGCCTTCAGGCCCGCACTTTCAAGAAACCCGGCCGGCCTACGACCGCGTCCGCCGTCTTCGGGCGCGCGCTGGCGCCTTCTTGCGCGCTGGCCCGAGTGCGATCCGTTGAGCGCCGCGCGTGTTCGCTCGATTGCCTCGCTCCAGATACCCCTGGTCCAGTTCGATCCCGACGAAGTCGACACCCAGTGTCGCGCAGGCGACAGCGGTGCTGCCCAGTCCCAGGAACGGATCGGCGACGGACTTGATTCGGGTCGAGACCGTGCAGGCGAAGGCAGATCGGGCAGGCGCGGCGGAAACGTCGCCGGATGCGGTCGATCTTTGTCGCGGTTCTGGATCGTGTCGTAAGGCATGAACCACGTGTTTCCCCGGCACCGCGTGCCTCCGCCGGCGGCCTGCCAGCGTGCGACGTTCGAGGGGTCCTGGTAGGGAACGCCGAGCGCCAGCCGGTCCAGTTCAACCCGCCCTGAGGGAGAAACTGAAAGACGAACTCGTGGCAGTCGTTCACGAAACGCCGGCTGTTGATCGGCTTGTAGTGCCCGACGGCCAGGTCGCGCTCCAGACCCGCGCCGGCGCCCGCGCTGTCCCGATCGATGGCGATGGACTTGATCCAGTGCAGGGTGTTTTGGAGATGCAGGTGCGGCCGTGCGGCCTGGGCGATGTCAATCGCCGTCCACGGATCCGTGGGCTTGGCGCCGACGTTGAGGAAGAGCGACCCTTCGGGCCGCAGCCAGCGCGCAGTGCTGCGACCCAGGCCCCGGTCCAATCCAGATAGCGTTGGCGGGGCAGGCGGTCTGCGTAGCTTCGGTAACGAATCCCAAGGTTGTAGGGTGGTGAGGTCACGACGACATCGAGCGAAGCGGCGGGGAAGGCCGGCATCAACTCGAGACAATCGCCTAGAAAGAATCGGAGAGTCGCGCGAGGCGAGGTGAGAACGGGTACAGGTCGCGGGGTCACGGATTGACGATCAGTCAGTTGTCGAGCGCTCGGGCCAGGGCCTCGGCCTCGCTCAACAGGGCGTGGCGCCGCCCATGCTCTCCCAATTGGGTCAGCCGGGTGTCCCAAAGCGAGGCGGAGTTCGATGGCCAGCCCCCTGGTGTCGCCGTCCTCGGGCAGGTGCGCGAGGGCCTGGAGGGCCTGCTCGAAGGAGATAGCCGCCTCGCGAGAGCGCGGAGCGGTCCCAGGCCCTGGCACGGCCTGCTCGGTATACGGGCACGGCCTTGGCCCACACTTCGCCCCGTAGGGGGCATGGTGCGCCAGGCGTTCGACCTGCTCGGTCACCCGATCAGGCGCCAGCGCCTCGAGGACCTCGATCAGGCGATGTTGCTCGAGGGGGTCGGTTGCCGGGTGTTCTTCTCGATGATGCGGAGCAGGGCCTGGTTCTCGACCCCGCGGTCGTGGAGCTTGAGGAGCGGCAGGCGCAGGCCCTCCTGGAAGATCTCGGTCGCGTGGACGGCGATGCTCCCGGGTGCGATGCCGCCGACGTCGGCGTGGTGGGCGAGCGTCGCCGCGTACCCCTCGAGCTCGTCGTCGACGAAGATCGGCTTGACCACGTAGATGTCGGGCAGGTGTTGCCCGCCGTAGCCGTACGGGTCGTTGGTGATGAAGATGTCTCCCGGACGCGCGGTGTAGGCGTGCTCCTCGCAGAGGCGGCTCATCATCGTCGGGAAGCTCCCGAGCTGTACCGCGAGCGTGAGTCCCTGCGCGACGATGCGGCCGTGGCGGTCGCAGAGGGCGGTGGAGTAGTCCATCGTGTCCCGGACGACCGGGGAGTACGCGCTCCGCATCAGGACGAGCGCCATCTCGTCCGCCGTCGACGCGAGCGCGTTGCGAACGACCTCGAGCGTGATCGGGTCGAGCCGCGCGTCAGCCGTCATGCACGGTCACCTCCACGTTGCCGAAGGCGTCGAGCCGGGCGTCGCACCCGGGCGGGACGACGATCGTCGAGTCGTACTCGTCGACGAGGAACGGCCCGTGTCGCTCACCGTCGAGCAACGCGGCTCGCGTCACGACCGGCGTCGCCACCGTCCCGTGGCGGGTTCCGAAGTACGCGTCCCGCTCGCCGACCTCGCGCGAGCGGGAGGCGATCTCGGGGAGCGGGTCGTAGGACGCCGCGTCCGCGCGCGGGACCCGCGCGACGAGGCGCACGGAGACGAGCTCGACCGGGTCGTGGCGCGACCCGTGCCCGTACGTGCGCTCGTGCTCGGCGACGAAGTCGTCGAGCAGCCGGTCGACGGCGATCCGGCCCGGAGGCACCCGCACGGGCAGCTCGTACGCCTGACCGACGTAACGGACGTCGGCGAAGCGCTGCAGGTCGACCGTGCCGGCCGGGTGCCTTTCACCCGCGAGCTGGTCGAGCGCTTCGCGCTCGAGCGACGCGAGCGCGGACTCGACCGTCTCCGCGTCGAGCTCGTCCGAGCGCAGGAGCACGGTCCGCACGAGCTCGCGCTCGCTGTCTCCGAAGAGCAACCCGAGCGCGCTGAAGACACCGGGGGAAGGAGGGACCACGACGGTCTCGACCTGGAGGGCGCGCGCCAGCTCGACGGCGACGAGCGGGCCGTTGCCGCCGAACGCGCAGATCGCGAAGTCCCGCGGGTCGCGGCCGCGGTACGTCGTGACAGCCTTGACGGCCCGCATCATCGTCGCGACCGCGATCGTGAGGACTCCGTGGGCCGCTTCGATCGGTGACGTGCCGAGCGGGATCTGCAACCTGCTCGGTGATCGCGTTCCGCGCGGCGAGCGCGTCGAGCAGGACGTCGCCCCCGACGAGCTGCCCGGGGTTCAGATGCCCGAGCACGACGAGCGCGTCGGTCAGCGTCGCGCGTGCACCGCCGGTCCCGTAGCAGGCCGGGCCGGGGTCGGAGCCTGCGCTCTCCGGGCCGACGCGGACGACGCCCTGCGAGTCGACCTCCACGATGCTGCCACCGCCCGCTCCGATCTCCGAGACGTCGATGAACGGGAGCTTGATGGCGTGGCCGCCGCCCTTGACCAGCCTGCTCGAGAGGTTGATGCCCGCACCGACCTCGTACTCGCTCGTGCGCGCGGGCAGGCCGTCCTCCAGGAGCGCAGCCTTGGCCGTGGTGCCGCCCATGTCCAGCGAGATCAGGTTCGGCCGGCCCGTGAGCCGACCGAGCTGGCTGCAGGCGATGACGCCCGCTGCAGGCCCCGACTCGACGAGGTGCGCCGGCTTTCGCGCAGCGATCGCGGGCGGAAGCGTGCCGCCGCTCGACTGCATGATCTCGAGCGGAGCGTCGATCCCCACCTCGTGCAGTCGGTTGGTGAGCGAGTCGATGTACCTGCCGACGGTGGGTCCGAGGTACGCGTTGACGACGGCGGTGCTCGTGCGCTCGTACTCGCGGAGCTCGGGAAGGATGTCGGCCGACCGCGTCACGAAGACGTCGTCGGGGAGGCTCTCGCGCAGGATCGCCTCGACCCGGCGCTCGTGGGCGTCGTCGGCGTACGAGTGGAGCAGCGCGATCGCAACCGCCTCGACTCGCTGCTCCGAGAGCCGCGCCGCGACGTCTCGAACGGTGCTCTCGTCGAGCGCAACCCAGACCTCGCCTCGCGGGCCGAGGCGCTCGCACACCTCGAAGCGAAGCGCGCGCGGGACGAGCGGCGCCGGCTTCTCGTACTGCAGGTCGTAGAGCACCGGGATCCGCAGCCGGCGCATCTCGAGGATGTCGCGAAAGCCTTCGGTCGTCACGAGCGCCACGCGTCGCGCCGCGACGCTCGAGGACGGCGTTCGACGCGACGGTGCTCGCATGCACTAAGCCGCTGATCTCGTCGGGGGATACCTCCGTATCGCGCTGGAGCCGACGCACGCCGGCGATGACCCCCTCCGCGTAGTCGGCGGGCGTGGAGAGGACCTTCGTCGTCCGGACCGATCCGTCCGTGCCGAGCAGCACGACGTCCGTGAACGTCCCGCCGATGTCGACGCCGACGCGGAACGACCCCATAGACTTGATCATGTCACATATCACATCGAGACTGACGCCACAGAGCCACGCGAAACGCGAACGGATCGCTCACAGCTCCCGCGTAGGCTCCCGCCGTGCGGATCGTCGCCGTCGCCGTCCTCATTGCCGCGCTGGTTGCCTGTGTCGATACGTCACAAGGCAACGCGGCGCCGGAGCGGCGCGGAGGCGTCGAGGTCTTCCAGGGCCTCGGCACGTGGATCGACATCTACGACACGGCGCTCTACCGCGACGCCCGACGCGGTCGCCGGCCGGCTCGCCGCCCGCGGGGTGCGAACGGCCTGGGTCGAGACGGCGAACGACCGCTCCGCCGTCGACGTCGTCGACCCCGTCGGCCTGGGCCGGCTCGTCGACTCGCTCCATGCACGCGGGATCACCGTCGTCGCGTGGTACCTGCCCGGCCACGACCGCCAGGCGCGTGACCTTCGCCGGACGCGGGCGATGCTCTCGTTCCGCACGCCGCAGGGCGGCGCCTTCGACGGCGTCGCGCTCGACATCGAGTCGCTGCGGGAGAAGAACGTCAAGCGGCGAACGGCGCGGATGCTCGACCTGCTGACCCGCCTTCGCGCCGAGGCAGGCTCCATGCCGGTCGCGGCGATCACGTATCCGCCGCGAGCGTTCGAACGGCACCTCGAGCTGGTGGCCCGGCTTCCCGTGGGCCGAGATCGCACGCGCGGGTCGACGCGGTCGTGCCGATGCTCTACACGGGCGGCGGCTTCAAGGGCTACGACGCGACCTACGGCTACGTCGCGCGCTCGCTCCGGCTCCTGCGGGCCGCGGTCGGCGATCGGGTCGCGGTGCACGCGGCGGGCGGCGTCGCGAACCGGATGACGGCGGAGGAGCTCCGTGCGTTCAACGACGCGGTGCTCGACGACGGCACCGCGACCGGCTGGAGCCTCTACGACCTGCAGACGACGACGCCCGCGGGCTGGGCGGCGATGGCGCGCCTCACCGCTGTCGGCGAGCTAGACCGGCGAGCCGGCGAGCGCCTCGCGCAGCCGCTCGCGCGTCGCGAGCAGGTGCTCCGGGCAGCACCTTCACGTCCGCCAGGACAGGCATGAAGTTCGTGTCCCCGCACCAGCGCGGGACCACGTGCTGGTGGAGGTGGCCGGAGATCGAGCCGCCGGCGACCTCGCCCGAGGTTCCAGCCGACGTTGAACGCATCCGGCCGGTAGACGCGACGCAGCGCCGCGATCGCGTCGACCGTGAGCCGGTGGATCTCGGCTGCCTCGTCCGCGTCGAGCTCGCTCAGCTCGCCGACGTGGCGCTGCGTCGCGACCATCAGGTGCCCGGACGCGTACGGAAACTTGTTGAGCAGCGCGAACGCCCGCTCGCCACGGGCGACGACGAGGCTCGTCTCGCCGAGCAGCCCCGCGGCCTCGTCGCAGAACACGCAGGACGGCGTCGCGCCGGCCTCGGCGACGTACTCGAGCCGCCACGGCGCCCAGAGCTTCTCCATCACGTCCTCACTTCCCGGAGCCCTCGCGTGCGAGCTCCTGCCGGACGTTCTGGCGGAAGTCGGCGTAGCGGACGACCTCGTAGACGATGAGCGCCCAGACAACGACCACCACGAGCGCGACCGTCGCATAGGCCGGCAGCTCGAGAGCAAGCGGCACGAGCGCGAGCAGAGCGACGGCCGCCAGCGGACGGACGCGGCCGAGCGTGTGGAGCAGCCGCCAGCGGAAGGCGACGATGCGCCAGGAGGTAGGTCGCGACGCCGCCGACGAGCGCCGCGGCCGGAACGGTCTCGAGCGGGTCTCCGACGTGCTCGAGCGTCTTCTTCATCCCGAGCGCAAGCAGCACGATGCCCGCGACCATCGCGAGATGGAGGTAGGAGTACGCGTCGCGCGCCACCTCGTTCTGCTCGCGTCCCGGGCGGCAGCCGTGACAGCCGCCGCTCCGCGACCCACACCGTCACGTCGAAGTAGACCCACCAGAGCGCCGCGGCGATCGCGATCCCGAGGGTCGCCGCGACGATCGACGCCGAGGTCGACGACCGCTTCCGAGCCGACGCCGATCGCGACGATCGACTCGCCGAGCGCGATGATCAGGATCAGCCCGTGACGCTCGGCGAAGTGGCGCGGGGACGAGCTGCCAGCCCTCCGCCCAGAACAGGAACGGCAAGCCCATGTCGAGCACGATCGCCAGCGCCCAGAGGCCGCACCTGGAGCCGCCCGTCCGTCGCAGACGCGGCCATCAGGAGCCCGACGCCGATGGCGGTGCTCGACCGCGAGCCCGATCACCGAGCGGCGCAGCGAGCGGCTCGTCGCGGCTCGCGATCAGGAAGAGGCCGATGTGCGCGATCCGCACGATCGCGTAGGCGCACGCGAACGCGAGCGCGTCGTCGCCGAACGCGCCCGGCACGGCGAGCGCGGCGACGACCAGCGCCGCCATCGCGGCGAAGATCACGATCCGCACGGCGCCCTCCTCGGGATCGACGACGCTCGTCAGCCACGCGTAGCCCGTCCACGTCCACCAGAGCACCGTGAGGACGAAGCAGCCCGCGTACGAGGCCGCCCCAGTCGGGGTCGTCGGCCATCAGAGTCGTGCACTGGGTGATCGCGAGCACGAAGACGAGGTCGAAGAAGAGCTCGAGCGGCGTGACGCGCTCCTCCTCCCGGCGCGTCGCCGTGACCCGGTGGTTCTCGTCCGACGCCGCCACGCACCGATCCTCGCACGCAGATGCGGGAGAATGCGCCCGCCGGCCGCGACGGCCGAGGGGAGGTGGGGTGGCCTACCCGTTCGTCGAGAGCCCGAACGTCACGCCTGCGACCGCTCGGCGGATCGACGTCGTCGTGATGCACACGATGGAGATCGCCGAGCGGAAGGACGCGGCAGAGATCTGCGCCCGGTGGTTCGCAGACGCCGGTCTCCAAGGTCTCGGCGCACTACTGCGTCGACGCCGACACGGTCGATCCAGTGCGTCCGCGAGAAGGACATCGCGTGGCACGCGCGGGGCGGCAACACGGCCTCGATCGGCGTCGAGCTCGCCGGCTTCGCGCGCCAGACGCGCGAGGACTGGGCCGATGCGTACTCCACCGCCGTCCTCCGGCGGGCGGCGACCCTGGTCGCCGACGTCTGCCGCCGGCGCGCGATTCCGGTGCGCTGGCTCGTCGCGGATGACCTCTCGGCCGGGCGACGCGGCATCACGGGCCACGTCGAGGTGAGCAAGGCGTATCGCAAGAGCGACCACTGGGATCCCGGGCCGGGGTTCCCGGTCGAGCGGTTCCTCGGCGATGGTGCGGGCCGCGGGACGCCCGCCGCGCGGTCTAGACGACGAGCCGCGCTACGCGGCGAGCGTGACCTTGGCGAGCCCGTGCGGCGCGTCCGGGTCGAGCCCGCGGGCCCGCGCGAGCGCCGACGCGAAGAGCTGCCCGGGCACGACGGAGAGGAGCGGGGAGAGAAGCGCCGGCTCGGGCATCGGCACGGGAACCGTGTACGCCGCGCCCTTGATCCGCTCGGCCGCGGTGCCGCTCGCGACGAGCGCTCGCGCCCATCTCCCGCGTTCGTGTCGCCGCCTCCTGGACGGTCGCGAGCGTGCCGTCGTTCGACGCGATCGCCCAGACGGGGAACAGCGGGTCGAGCGCCGCGACGGGGCCGTGCGCGAGGTCGGTCGCCGTCAGCGGCTCCGCCGCGATCCGGCACGTCTCGAGCAGCTTCAGCGCGATCTCGCGCGCCGTCGCGAACTCGACGCCGCGCCCGATCACGAACATCCGGCCCGTGTAGGAGAACGACAGCGCGAGCTTCGCCGTCGAGCGCTCGAGGCCGGGGATCGCCGCCTCCATGAGCTCGCTCGCGCCGCGCACGCCGTCGGCCAGCTCCGGGCCGCGCCCGGCGACGTGGCCGGCGAGGAGCGCCAGCGCGGCGAGCGTGTTGACGTACGTCTTCGTCGCGGCGACCGCGAGCTCGGGCTCGGCCGCGAGCGGGATCGTCGCCTCGGCGACCGTCGCGAGCTCCGACGCCGGGTCGTTCGTGACGGCGATCGTGAACGCTCCGGCCGCTCGCGCGCCCTTCACGTACTCGACGACGTCGGGCGTGCGGCCGGACTGGGAGAGGCCGATGACCGTCGAGCCCGGCATGTCGAGCGGCGTCGCCGTAGTGGACGGTGAGCGTGATCGAGTCGCGCATCGCCGTCCAGCGCGGCAGCAGCCCGAAGGCGTAGACGCCGTACGAGGCGGCGTTGTCGGACGAGCCGTGGCCGACCATGCGCACGAGCCGCGTGCCGCGCTCCCGCATCGGTCGCGGCGATGCGCGCGATCTCCGCGTCGTGCTCGAGCAGCCGCTCGGAGCGCGGCCGGCTGCTCGCGGATCTCGGCGAGGAACCGGGTGCCGGGCGCGCGGTCGGCTCAGCCGGCGACACGGGTCTCGCCTCCGACGATCGTCTGGACGACCTCGAGGGCGTCGTCGAGGACGACGATGTCGGCCGGGCCGCCCGGCACGAGCCGCCCGACGTCGGGTCAGCCCGAGCACGCGGGCCGGGAACGGTGCTCGCGGCCGCGAGCGCGTTCTCGAGCGGCACGCCGACCTCGACGAGGTTCCGCACGGCCTGCGGCATCGTCAGCGCGCTCCCCGCGAGGACGCCGTCCTCGCGCCGCACGACGTCGTCGGCGACGACGATCTCGGTCTCGCCCAGGGCGTACGTGCCGTCGCCGATCCCGGCGCCGGCGATCGCGTCGGTGACGAGCGCGATCCGCCCGCCTGCGGCGCTCCAGAGGAGCCGGACGATGTCCGGGTCGAGGTGGACGCCGTCGACGATCGCCTGGATGACGACGTCCGGGCGGACGAGCGCCGCGCCGACGATCCCGGGGTCGCGGTGGGCGAGCGGCCGCATCGCGTTGAAGACGTGCGTGACGGTGCGGACGCCACGGTCGAACGCGGCGTTCGCCTCGGCGGCCGTCGCGTCGCGTGTGCCCGAGCGAGACCGTGACGCCGCGCGCGTGGAGCAGGTCGATCAGCTCGAGCGCGCCGGGCAGCTCGGGAGCGAGCGTCATCAGCCGCACAGGGCCTGCGGCGAGCAGGCGCTCGAGGAGCGCCACGTCGGGATCTCGCCGCGCGTCCAGGCTGTGCGTGCCGAGGCGTGCGGGGGAGAGGAACGGGCCCTCGAGGTGGGCGCCGAGGATCCGCGGGCCCGTGATCCCCGTTCGGGATCGCGCGGAGCGCGCGGACGATGTCGTCCTCGCCCGAGGTGATGAGCGTGGGGAGATACGCGGTCACGCCGGTCTCGAGGAGCGCCTCGCCGGCGGCGGCGAAGCCGTCCGCGTCCGCGCCGAGGAAGTCGACGCCGGCGAACCCGTTGACCTGGAGGTCGACGAAGCCCGGGCGCCGCGATCCGGACGCCGCCGGGCTCGAGCCCGACCGCCGAGATCACGCCGTCGTCGACCGCGACGTCGCCCGGCAGGAGCCGTCCGTCGACGAGCGCAGCCTCGACGCCGAGCCTCATCGCTCGAGCGCCTTCCGCACGTCGCCGCCGGCCGCGTCGAGCCGCGCGCGCGCAGCAGCCGCGTCGATGTCGGCGACGAGTGCGACGATCGCGACCTTCGCGTCGCCGTCGGCGTCGGCGAGCGCGGCGTCGACCCGCTCGTCCGACGCGCCGGTCGCGTGCGCGACGATCCGGCGGACGCGCGAGCGGAGCTTGTCGTTCGTCGCGACGACGTCGACCATCAGGTTGCCGAACGTCTTGCCGAGCCGGACCATCGCGATCGTCGAGATCATGTTGAGGACGAGCTTCTGGGCCGTGCCGGCCTTGAGGCGGGTCGAGCCGGCGATGACCTCGGGCCCGACGGCGACGAGCGATCTCGTGGTCGGCCAGCAGCGCCGAGCTCGGACCCGGCAGCCGACACGACCGCGACCGTCGCCGCGCCGGCCGCGCGCGCCGCCGCGAGCGCACCGCACGTGAACGGGGTGCGCCCGCTCGCGCTCAGGCCGACGACGGCGTCGTGCTCGCTCGACCGCGAGCGCCTCGATCGCCGTGCGCCCGCCGTCGCGATCGTCCTCCGCCTCCTGCTCGATCGCGGCGCCTGCTCCGGGCCACCCGCGACGAGCGCGACGACGAGGCCGGGCGGGACGCCGAAGGTCGACTCGCACTCGGACTGCGTCGACGAGCCGCCAGGCGCCCCGACGTGCCTGCGCCGACGTAGACGAGGCGCCCCCCGGCGCGAGCCGCTCCACGATCGGCGTCGATCGGCGGCCGCGACGGTCGTGCTGCGCGGCGCCGACGGCGGCGGGGACGCGCGCGTCCTCCTCGTTCATGAGTGCCACGAGCTCGGCGGTCGAGCGACGGTCGAGGTCCGCGGCCGCGCGGCGTTCCACGCCTCGGTGGCGAGCCCGTCGAGCTCCGCCGCCTCGGGTGTCGCCCGTCGCGTCACGCGCGCAGTCTAGGCATGCCGGAGTTGAGTGGTCAAGACCAATATGCGATACTCGGCCGCCGAAGTGGTACGAATCAGCGTCCGGAGGTCGACGATGCGGATGGCGCGATAGGCATGGCGACGATCGAGATCGACAGGGTCACGAAGGTCTACGGCAACGGCTTCCGGGCCGTCGACGACGTCAGCATCGAGATCGCAGACGGCGAGTTCGTCGTCCTCGTCGGGCCGTCGGGCTGCGGCAAGTCGACGCTCCTGCGGATGATCGCCGGCCTCGAGGAGGTCACCGCGGGAACCGTCCGCATCGACGGCGCCGACGTGACCGACCTCGCGCCGCGGCATCGCGACATCGCGATGGTCTTCCAGAACTACGCCCTCTACCCGCACATGACGGTTCGCGAGAACCTCGGCTACGGGCTCAAGGTGCGGAGGGTGGGGAAGAGCGAGACGCGGCGCCGCGTCGACGAGGTCGGCCGGCCTCCTCGGCCTCGGCGAGCTGCTCGACCGGAAGCCCGCGCAGCTCTCGGGCGGGCAACGGCAGCGCGTCGCGATGGGCCGCGCGATCGTCCGCGAGCCGCAGGCGTTCCTGATGGACGAGCCGCTCTCGAACCTCGACGCGAAGCTCCGCGTCGCGATGCGCGCGTCCCTGGCGCAGCTCCACGCGAAGCTCGGGGTGACGACGATCTACGTCACGCACGACCAGACCGAGGCGATGACGCTCGGCCAGCGGGTCGCCGTGATGCGCGACGGGCAGATCGTCCAGTTCGACGAGCCCCAGGCCCTCTACCGCCGCCCGCAGGACGTCTTCGTCGCGGCGTTCATCGGCTCGCCGTCGATGAACCTCGTCGAGGCGACGGTGGAAGCGGGGAGCGTCCGCTTCGGGCAGTTCACCGTTCCGCTCGATCCCGCGAACCGGCCGGCGACGGAGGTCGGGCGGGTCGTGCTCGGGATCCGGCCCGAGGCGTTCGAGGACGGCGGCACCGCGTCGCCTGCGCTTCCTCGCCTCGCCGTCCAGGTCGACGTCCTCGAGGAGCTCGGCGCCGAGACGCACGTCTGCTTCCCCGTCGACGCGAAGCGCGTCACCGTCGAGACCGGAGACGACGGCGACGAGGACGACGCGACCCTGCTCGCGAGCCACTCGACGCTGTTCACGGCGCGCGTCGACGCCCGCACGGCGGCGCGGCAGGGCACGACCACGAGCCTCGCCGTCGACCCGGCGCGCTTCCACTTCTTCGACCCTGGCAGACGGCGCGGAGCCTGGCCGCCGCACCGGCTGCCGGCGACCGCGTCGGCTCGCTGGCCTGAGTGGTCTTGACCAGGAACAGGAGATCGCTACGATGGCTCGAAGTCCCGTCGAGAGGAAGTCGATGAGCGAGACGAGCCAGCCGGCCACGAAGCAGGGCGAGGTCAGGAACCGGGTGCTGGACCTGATCGAGCAGCTGGGCGTGGGGGAGGCGATTCCCTCCGAGCGCCAGCTGACGACCGACCTCGGCGTCTCGCGGCTCACCGTCCGCGCCGCACTCGACGAGCTCGTGCGCGAGGGGCTTGCTCGTGCGCCGCCACGGGAGCGGCACGTTCGTCAGCGAGCCGAAGATCGCCCAGGAGCTGACGATGACCTCCTTCACGGAGGACATGCGCCGGCGCGGGATGGTGCCGGGCGAGCCGGACGCTCGACATCCACGTGACGCCTGCGGGCGCGCATCTGGGCCGGCTTCTGCACGTCTCGCCGTCCGAGCCGGTCGTGATCATCAGCCGGCTCCGGCTCGCCGACCACGAGACGATGGCGATCGAGACGCTCCACGTGCGCGAGTCCCTCGTCCCGGGCATCTCCGCCGCCGACCTCGAGCAGCAGTCGTTCTACGAGCTGCTCGAGGGGCGCTACGGCGTCTCGATCGTCGGCGGGCTCCAGACGATCGAGCCGACGGTGACGAACGAGGAGGAGTCGGAGGCGCTCGGCGTGCCGCTCCACTCGCCGGCGTTCGTGTTCGAGCGGACGACGCGCTCCGAGTCGGGGGAGATCGTCGAGTACGTGCGCTCGATCTACCGCGGCGACCGCTACCGGCTCGTCACCGAGCTGAACCGGCGCGCCCTCGGGCGCCCCGGCGGTAACGGGCGCTCGTAGCCGATCAACCGCGCGTTGGTCAGTACCAATAGCGGCGTCTCAGAGCTGAGCGCCGGTAACCGCGTTCGCGCGAGTTTCCGTCGTTCGGCCTGTAAACATGCCGAAAGCTCGCCGGCCGCATCGTCGCTCGGCGATATCAAAGTGGTCTTGACAAGAGCCACGGGCTGTGCCAGTCTTCCGAACCGTGGCCAAGTGGTATACACCAGTAGGCGGCTCCGGCGTCGTCGTTCCCGCCGGCCACCGGGCACACCGAGCGACCGCCGCCGCCTCCCGATCCGCTTGGGGGATCCGCTCATGAGAGCACGCATCATCGGCGTCGCTCGCCCTCGTGGCCGCCGCCCTCGCTGTGATCGCGGCCACGGCCTCGGGGGGCGCCGCCGCGACGAACAGCATCACGGTCTGGCTTCAGGTCGACGCGCAGGCGGCGAACTGGGAGCCGATCGTCAAGGCCGCCAACGCCGCGTTCCAGCGCGAGCATCCCGGCGTCGCGGTCAACGTGCAGTACCAGACGTGGGGGAACCACCTCCAGAAGTTCGACGCGACGCTCGCAGGCGGCAACGCACCGGACGTCATCGAGATGGGCAACACCGAGATGACGAAGTACATGGCGGCCGGCGCCTTCCAGGACATCACGTCCGACCGGAGCTCGTTCGCGAACTCCGGCACGTGGCTCGACGGCCTCGCTGCCGCCGGCCGCTACAGCGGCAAGCTCTACGGCGTGCCGTACTACGCCGGCTCGAGGGTCGTGACCTACCGGACCGACCTCTTCAAGAAGGCCAGCATCAAGGTCCCGACGAGCCTCGCCCAGTTCACCGCCGCCGCCCGGAAGCTCGGACGGCAGCAGGGCGACCGCGCGTTCTCGCCGGTCTACATCGCCGGCACCGACTGGTACTTCGCGATGAGCTTCGTCTACGACAACGGCGGCTCGATCGCACGGCAGGTCAGCGGCAAGTGGAAGGGCACGCTCGCCTCGCCGAAGGCGATCGCCGGCCTCACCGCGTACCGGAACTTCTTCCTCGCCGCCTCGCGGGCGAGCAAGACGACCGACGAGACGAAGCCGAACCCGTACGACGTCTACGCGCAGGGCAATGCCGGCTCGATGGTCGGGCCGGGCTGGTTCAGCTGCTGCGTCGGCGACAAGTACAAGCCCCTCGACGGCGCAGTTCGTGATGCCGAGCCGGACGAAGGGCCTGCCGATGCCGGGCTTCCTCGGCGGCTCGATCCTCGCGGTCCCGGTCGGCGCGAACAAGTCGCTCGCCGTCGACTGGATCAAGGCCTACACGAGCAACGCAGTCGATGACGGCGCTCCGCGCGATCGGCAACATCCCCAACACGACGAGCCTGCTCGGGAACAGCGTCTTCGAGCGCGCGGCCCGTCGGAGCTGGTTCGTGCCGACCGCGAAGAACTGGGTCAACGTGGAGAACGGGAACATCCTCCGGAACATGCTCGCCCAGATCCTGACCGGGAAGCTGTCCGTCAGGCAGGCGGCGCAGTCGGCCAGCGACAACATCACGTCGGTCCTCAACGCATCGTGAGTCGGGCGGGACGCGGATCGGCTTGAGCCGTCGTCCCGCCCCCCAGGCAGCGGCTGTCGCTGCCGAGCCCCACACCCTCGGGGCCCGGCAGCGGCGGCCGCTGTCGCTGCGCCGCGTTCGGCGGCGCGGCCGTGCCCGTACCTCCTCGTCCTGCCGGTCATCGTCGCGATCGGGGCGATCCTCGGATACCCGCTGTACCGGCTCGTCACGCTCTCGTTCCAGCGGTACGGGCTCCCGGAGCTGATCCAGCGCAAGGGGACGTGGATCGGGCTCGACAACTACCGCTCGGTGCTCGGCGACGAGGTGTTCTGGGACACCCTCGTGCGGACGGTCGTGTTCACCGCCGCGAACGTCGGGCTGACGATGGTGCTCGGCCTCGCTGCTCGCGCTCCTGCTCGTCCGCCTCTCCACGCCGGTTCGCGTGCTCGCTGACGACGGGGCTCGTCCTCGTCTGGGCGATGCCGGCCGTCGTCGCCGTCCAGGTGTGGTTCTGGATGACGAACTTCCAGAACGGCATCCTCAACCACGTCCTGACGACGCTCGGCGTCGGCGACTTCTTCCAGCACGACTGGTACGCGACGACGTTCTCGAAGCTCGCGATGGTGACGCTGCTCATCGTGTGGGGCGCGCTCCCGTTCGTCGTCCTCACGCTCTACGCCGGGCTGGCGCAGGTGCCGCGTGAGCTGCTCGAGGCGGCCTCGATCGACGGCGCGAGCCCGTGGCGCGCGTTCCGCGACGTCACGTTCCCGGTGCTCAAGCCGATCCTCCTCATCCTCACGAGCCTCTCGATCATCTGGGACTTCGGCGTGTTCACCCAGGCGTACCTGCTGATCGGCGCCTCGCAGGTGAACGCCGACAACTACCTGATGGGCGTCTACGTCTACATCGAGGGCTACGGCCACTCCGACTTCGGCCGCGGCGCGGCGATCTCGATCCTGATGCTCCTGATCGTCGCCGCTGATGAGCGTGTTCTACGTCCGCAAGATGGTGCGCATGGAGGAGGCCGCATGAGCTCCGCGTCCCTCGAGCGGCCCGCCCAGGCTCGCCGGAGACGCAGGCGCCTCCTCCGGCGCCGCGCCTGGGATCTCCTCGGGATCGCGGTCTTCGTCGTGCTCGTCTTCCCCGTCTACTGGATGGTCACGACCGCGTTCAAGCCGGACGAGGAGATCTACGGCGCGGAGCCCACCTGGCTCTCGCTCTCGCCGACCCTCCAGCACTTCCGCGACGCGATGGCGCGCCCGTACTTCTGGGAGATCGTCCAGAACAGCCTGATCGTCGTCCTCGTCGCCGTCGGCGCCTCGATGGTGCTCGCGTTCCTCGCGGCGGTGGCGCTCGCGAAGTACCGCTTCACCGGCCGCAAGCTCTTCGTCGTCCTGATGATCGGGATCCTGATGCTGCCGCACGGTCGGGCTCGTGATCCCGCTCTACGTCGTGCTCGCGAAGTACCACCTGACCAACGCGCTGACCGGCGTGATCCTCACGTACCTGACCTTCACGCTCCCGTTCGCCGTCTACACGCTGCGCGGGTTCATCCTCGGCATCCCGAAGGAGCTCGAGGAGGCGGCGATGGTCGACGGCTCGAGCCGCCTCGGCGCGTTCGTCCGGATCCTGCTCCCGCTCGTCGCGCCCGGGCTCGTGGCGACGTCGGTGTTCGCGTTCATCACGGCATGGAACGAGTATATCTTCGCGAGCGTGATGCTCACCGACCAGTCGAACCACACGATCACCGTCTGGCTCTCCTACTTCTACGGGACGAGCCGGAACACGGACTGGGGCGGGTTGATGGCCGCATCGACGCTCACGGCGATCCCGGTGGTCGTCTTCTTCCTGCTCGTCCAGCGCCGGATCGCGTTCGGGCTGACGTCGGGCGCGGTCAGGGGGTGAGCCGCCTCGCGGAGCCTTGTCCTGGCTGCGGTGATCGCAGGAGCGGTGGTGGCGGCTGAGCCCGGGGAGCGGGGCGCAAGGCCCGCCGCCCGGCTTCGCCACGGTGATCCCGCAGCCGCTCGCCCAGGCGCCCGAGCGGGGCGCGTTCGTCCTCGAGCCGAACGCGCGGATCGTGCGTCCGCTCGACGGCCGCGGAAGCGACACGCGTCGCGCAGCTCCTCGCGCGGAGCCTCCGGCCGGCGACGGGCTACCGCCTGCCCGTAGGGAGCGCGCGGGGGGCCGTTCCCGACGGCGAGCATCGCGCTCGCGCTCACCCCCGGCGACCGCGCGCTCGGCGAGGAGGGGTACCGGCTCGTCGTGACACGCGAGGGCGTCTCCATTACCGCGGCACGGCCGGCGGGGCTGTTCTACGGAGGACAGACGCTCCGCCAGCTCCTGCCCGCCGCGATCGAGGCGGACGTGCGGCAGCCCGGGCCGTGGCGGATCGCGCTCGGGACGATCCACGACCGCCCGCGCTTCGCCTGGCGCGGCGCGATGCTCGACGTCGCCCGGCACTTCCTCGGCGTCGGCGACGTCGAGCGGCTCATCGACCTGATGGCGCTCTACAAGCTCAACCGGCTGCACCTCCACCTGTCCGACGACCAGGGCTGGCGGATCTCGATCCGCTCGTGGCCGCGGCTGACGACCCTCGGCGGGAGCACGGAGGTCGGCGGCGGGCAGGGCGGGTACTTCACCGCAGCGCGAGTACGCCCGGATCGTCGCGTACGCGCGCGCCCGCTTCGTCGAGGTCATCCCGGAGATCGACATGCCCGGGCACGTCAACGCCGCGCTCGCGTCCTACGCGAAGCTCGACTGCAACGGCATCGCGCCGCCGCCCCGCACGGACATCGAGGTCGGCTTCAGCTCGCTCTGCATCCGCAAGGAGCTGACCTACCGGTTCGTGAGCGACGTGATCCGCGAGATCGCCGCGCTCACGCCCGGCCCGTACGTCCACGTCGGCGGAGACGAGGCGCACGCGACGCGTCCGGACGACTACCGCGCGTTCATGGAGCGCGTCCAGTCGATCGTCCGCTCGCACGGGAAGCGGATGATCGGCTGGGAGGAGATCGCGAAGACGAAGCTCCGGCGCACGTCGGTCGCCCAGCACTGGCACGACCCGGCGCTCGCCCGCCGGGCGGTCGAGCAGGGCGCGAAGCTCGTCATGTCGCCGGCGACGAAGGCGTACCTCGACATGAAGTACACGCCGAGCTCGCCGCTCGGGCACACCTGGGCGGGCATGACCTCGGTGCGGGACGCCTACGCCTGGGATCCCGCGACGCAGGTCCCCGGCGTCCGCGAGCGCGACATCCTCGGCGTCGAGGCGCCGCTCTGGTCGGAGACGGCCGCGACGCAAGCCGACGTCGACTACCTGGTGTTCCCGCGGCTCCTCGGCCACGCTGAGATCGCGTGGTCGCCGTGCCGCAGGCCGGACCTGGCGGCGCTACCGAGTGGCGTCTCGCGACCCACGGGCCGCGCCTCCGGGCGCTCGGCGTCGGGTTCTACGCGTCGCCCGAGGTGCCCTGGCGCTGAGCGGTCTCAGGCAGGGCCGGTGATCGAGCCGAGGCCCGTGTTGAGGTCGGCGCCGGGACACGCGCCCCAGTAGCCCGCCTTGCGGTCACGCGCGTCGTCGACGGCGTCGTCCAGCTCCTCGGCGAAGCCGCCGCGCTCGTTGCGGAAGTAGTACGGCGACGCCGCCCCGCGTCGACCAGCTCGACGTTGACGTTCAGCCCGTCGAGGAAGACGTAGCGCAGGAGCCGACCGTGCTCGTCGCGCTCGTCGAGCTCGGGGTCGGCGACGAGCGTCACGCGCGTTCCCTTCGGCGTCAGGTCGATGAGGGCCCGGAGCGCAGCGCGGCCGTAGCAGTCGCTCTGGAGCTCGGGCGCGTCGATCTGCACGAGCCGCACCTTCGCGCCGCCCGCGAGCGTGAGCGTGTCGCCGTCGTTGACCCACTCGACCGTCGCGGCGTCGCCCGCGACGGATCGGCGGGCTCGGACGTGTCGCCGCGGCACCCCGCGAGCGGCCAGCGCGAGAAGTACGGCGACCGCGGCGCGGATGGTCAGTCGCTCGGCACCCACACGATGCGCGTCTCGAGCACGCGCACGTCCGTCGCCTCGAGCCGGATCGCAGAGCGTGTCGATCTCGTCGGCGGTCGCGCGCCATCGCTCGTCGATCTCGGCGACCTCGTCGAGGATCTCCTGCTCGAGCTCGGCGAGGTCGTCCTTCGTCGCGTCCGCCTTCTCCTCCGCGCTCCGCTTGCGCTCGGCGATGCGCGCCGTGATGCCGCGGCGCGACGCCGCGCCGCCGATCGCGCTCGCGATCGAGCGCGTGCTGCGGCGCCCGCCGAAGAGGGCGCCGAGCACGGCGCCGGCGCCGGCGATGAGCTCCGTCGCGGTGCGGGAGCGCGTGTCGGTCTCGAGCTCCTCGACGCGCCGCTCGGCCTGCGCGAGCGCCTTCTCGAGCCGGTCGCGCTTCGCCTCGAGCCGGTCGCGGATCTTCGCCGCCTCCGCGTCTGCCCGCTCCTGTGCGGCGGCGTCGCACCGCGCCGCGAACTCCTCCGCCGTCTCGCCGGGGCGCGAGACCAGCTTGAGCGCGCGGTTTCGCTGGAGCTCGAGCGGGCGGCGGTCGACGAGGTGGCGCTGGATCTCCTTCGCGGTCGGCGTGAAGAACCGCGACTCGCCGAGCGGCGCCGTGGGGAGGACGTACGCCGCGCTCGGCGGGCGCTGCGGCCGAGAAGTCACGATCGTCGTAGTCGACCTGGGTCTCGCTCGCCAGGTCGAGACCGCCGTCGAGCGGGCCGTACACGGCCTCGAACTCCTGCTGCTCGTCGACCCCGGCGGCGCTGTCGTCGTAGCGCAGCGAGACGCGCGCCGCGAGGAAGGCGCGGAGGCGCGTCGAGCCCCTCGACGACGCCGATCGCAGACGCCCAGGGCGCGGCGGGGTCGAGGTGCGAGACGGGCGTCCCCTGCGCGACGACCGGAGGCGACGGACGACTCGTCGGCGGCGAGCTCCGCGGGCGGGGCCGTGCGTCGGTCACGCGGCGCTGCCTCGGCCGGCGCCGCCGCAGAGCCCGGGGCCCGCGGCGCCTGCTGCGTGAGGACAGCGACCTGCTCCTTCGTGAGCGGGCCGCGAAGGTACGACATCGCCCACCGCGTCGCGAACAGGCGCGGCTCGGACGCCTTCGCCGAGACGAGCAGGAACTGACGCTTGCCGAGCGCCCCGATCGCCCGGTCGAGTGCGGCGACGTCGGTGCCGCCGGTCGCCGAGCGAAGCCCTTCGAGCACGCGCGCCTTGTCGTTCTCCGTCTGGAGCCGGCCGACGAGCCACGTCCCCGCGTTCGACATCGCCTTGTAGTCGAGGTCGACGGGGTTCTGGGTGGAGAGCACGAGCCCGAGGCCGAAGGCGCGGCCCTGCTTGAAGATCGTCAGGATCGGCTTCTTCGCGGGCGGGCTCGCGCTCGGCGGCACGTAGCCGAACACCTCGTCCATGTACGCGAGCGCCCGCAGGTCGGGAGTGCCCTCCTGTCCGCGCATCCAGGTCACGAGCTTCGAGAAGACGAGCGTCACGACGAACTGCCGCTCCTCCTCCGAGAGGTGCGCGAGGTAGACGACCGCGCAGCGCGGCTTCCCGGCCTCGGTGAAGAGGAGCCTCTGCGGGTCGAGCGGCTCGCCCTCGCCCCAGGCGGCGAACGTGGGGGAGGCGACGAGCGCGTTGAACGTGAACGCGAGCTTCGTCCGGTCGGCCGGCGGGAAGAACTGGTCGAGCTCGAAGACGCCGAGCTTGCGGAGCGGGGGAGACTGGATCTCGGCGATGAGCGTGCCGAGGTCGAGGTCGCGTCCGGCGCGCCACGCGTTCTCGACGAGGTTCGAGAGCAGCACGTGCTCGCGGCTCGCGAGCGGGTCGGCCTCGATGCCGACGAGCTCGGAGGAGGCTCGTCACCGTGCCCTGGATCTCGTCGCGAAGCGCTTCCGCCTCGGTGTCCCACGAGAGCTTCGGGGCCTGCAGCGACCCGACGACGTTGAGCGGCACGCCCGCCGTCGAGCCGGGGGTGTAGACCGTCACGTCGGCCGCGTCGCGGAGCGCCTGGAGCCGCTCCGGCCCGAGGCCGCTCGACTCGAGGCCCTCGCGCCAGATCGTCGCCTGCTTCGCGGCGTACTCGTCGACCGAGACCCCGGCGGCGTTCGCGTCGGCGTCGCTGACCCACGGCCTGAAGCTCGCCGGCTGCGAGGTCGGGGAAGACGAGCGCGAGGTTCGCCATGTCGCCCTTGGGGTCGAGAATCGAGCACCGGGATCCCGGCGAGCAGCGCCTCCTCGATCAGTACGACGGCGAGGCCCGTCTTGCCGGATCCGGTCATCCCGACCACGACGCCGTGCGTCGTCAGGTCGCTCGAGCCGACGACGACCCGGTCTGCGCCGGCCTTGCCGGTCGCCGGCGTCGATGGCGTTGCCGAGGTGGAACGAGCCGCGGTCGGCCATGTGGCCCAGAGTCTAGAGTCGGGCCGTGCTCGACCGGCTCCGAGTCGATCCAGGGTCGCCGGCGGCGATCGCCGCGCGTGACCCGGCCGACCGGCTCGGGCTCGAGAAGCAGGAGGGAGAGCGGCGGCTCGAGGAGCTCGACGGTCGGATCGACGAGCTCCAGTACCGGCTCTACGCCGAGGGCCGGCGAAAGCGTGCTCCTGATCCTGCAAGGGCTCGACGCGTCGGGGAAGGACGGCGTCATCCGGCGCGTCTTCCTCGGCGTCAACCCGATCGGCCTCGAGTTCACGTCGTTCCGCGTGCCGGCGGGCGCCGAGGTGGAGCACGACTACCTGTGGCGCATCCATGCCGCACTCCCCGCGCGGGGCAAGGTCGGCGTGTTCAACCGCTCGCACTACGAGGACGTCGTCGCGGTGCGGATGCGCGAGCTCGCCCCCGAGAAGGTGTGGCGCCGCCGCTACGAGCACATCCGCGCGTTCGAGCGGATGCTCGTCGACGAGGGGACCGACCATCGTCAAGGTGTTCCTCAACGTCTCTCGCGAGGAGCAGCGCGCGCGGCTGCAGGAGCGGATCGACGACCCGGAGAAGCGCTGGAAGTTCCGTCGCGACGATCTCGCGGTGCGCGAGCGCGTTCGACGACTGGATCGCCGCCTGGGAGGAGGCGCTGAGCGAGACCTCGACGGAATGGGCGCCGTGGCACGTCGTCCCGGCCGACCGGAACTGGCTCAAGGCGCTGGCCGTCGCCGAGCTCCTCTGCGCGACTCTCGAGCGGCTCGATCCGCAGTTCCCCGAGCCCGAGAGCGGGCTCGAGGGGCTCCGCGTCGGCATGTAGCACGGTTCGCCTCGCCGGACCTGTCCGTTTCGGACATGTCCGTCACTGGACAATTGACAGCGGCAGGTCGCCGTGCAATGAATCGGGTGGCTCTCGCTCGTCCGTCGCGCGATGTTGGAGGTGCGCACATGCGACGCGCGTCTCCGGGCGAGGAGGGTCCCATGACGATTGCGTCGTTTCGCCGTCGACGCCCGGCGCGCGACGGCGCCGTTCCCGCGGAGGTCACGAGTCTCATCCCTCGTTCGGCTCGCATCGCATCGCCTTCATCGCCGCTCGGCGCGATCCTCACGGCTCACCCGCGGGCGCTGCGGGTACGGGGCACCGCGCTGTCGTCCCGTCCTCGGTGAGATCTCGAACGGGACGCTTCGCCTCGGCGTCAACCCCGAGGGCCACCTCGACGCGGCCCTCGACTCGCGGGTCGGTCCTCGGCCTCCTGTACGTGCCGACCGGGGCCGACGCGTTGATTCCACGGCTGCTGGTGCGAGGGCTGGGGCGTCGCCGATCCGCACGTCGGGTCTCTCCGGGTGGGCGTCCGTCGCAAACGGCGGCGTGTCGCCGAACCTCGTCGTCACGCGCGTTCGACGTCACGGCCGGCGACGGCCGACTCGACGGTCGAGATCGGCGGCAGGCTCCGCGTCCGCCACGTCTTCCGGCCGTCGCCGCGCCCCGAGCTCTACCAGGTTGACCTCACCGTGGAGAACCTCGGCGACGCATCCGCGGCCGACATCGTCTATCGACGTGCGGTCGACTGGGACGTCCCGCCGACGCGCTTCGAGGAGTTCGTGACCATCCGCGGCGCCCACCCGCGGCTGCTCGGCGGCGACCGACAACGGCTTCCAGGAGGTCGACCCGCTCGTGCCGCTCTCGAACCTCGACGGCGTCGGGACGTTCAAGGACCTCGGCCCGGGCGACCGAGGGGCGTCTTCGACTTCACCCTCGGCGTGCTCGCGCCCGGCGAGCGGACGACGATGACGATGTTCTTCGGCGCTGCAGCCACCGAGGCGGACGCCGTCGAGGCGCTCGAGCGCGGTCGACGCGGAGATCTACTCGCTCGGTCAGCCGAGCACGCCGGACGGTCCGACGCTCGGCACCCCGAACACCTTCATGTTCGGCGTGACGGACGGCGCGGTCGCCGTCCGGCCCGGTGATCGCGAAAGGGCGGCTGGTCGTGCCCATGAGGGCCACCGTTCGACGGCGACCGGCGTCTGTCAGCGGCAGTGTGGCGCTCTACCTCCCGCGTGCTTCGGACGCTCCCTCCGAGGACACTCTGGTCGCGACCGCGACGACGGCCGTCGACGGCTCGTTCGAGCTCTCGACGACGCTCACCCCCGCGCTCGCGGCAGCGGCCGCGGAGACAGATGGCCAGATCAATCTCGACCTCGTCGCGAACGCCAACGGCTCGACGTACCACCTGGCGATCGTCCGCGCGTTCGTCGGCGGCGTGTGGGTGGACGAGCTGGGGAACGCCCCGATCGACCTCGTCGCTCACCCGATCGGTGACGGGTGCGGTGAACCCGACCCTGATCCCGAGCTCGGCCGGCGGTGCCATGTCGGGCTCGCAGGCCTACGGCGTCTGCACGACCTACCGATACCCGCTCGCGTCCGCCCGGGCGTGGACGACGGTCGGCGAGCTCCACACGCCGGCCTGACACCGAGCTGGCGACGTTCACGTACGGGCGCAAGGCGGACTCGTACATCTCGAAGGCGTTCTCGCTGGACGGCTTCATCTGGTAGCTCTTCAAGGGAGCGGTGCAGGTCGGCGGACGAGTCCGGCTCGAGCAGCATCGGCGACGATCGCGTATCGCCCACGACCGCGGACCTGTGGGCGCAGCGAGATCCAGACGGAGTTCGTCTACACGAAGTACCGAACCGAGCTCTGGTGCTGTCGCGCGGCCTGAAGGTCTCGGAGCAGTACGAGATCCAGGCGACCGACTGGGTCGGCAACGCCCGGACGGGGGCCGATCTCGACCTACCTCGACAATCGGTGCTGCCCAGGATCACTACGCAGTACCTGGCGTCCAGAACGTCAGGAATGCGCGTCTTCAGTCGCGAGTCGAGCCGCTACGGCGACTTTCGTCGGAGCGGCATCGGTCTCCGTGGCAGGTGCGACCGTCTCTCTCGAACGCACGGAGCGGGATGTCGCGCTACGTCCGGGCGAAGTGGGAGTTCGGCGCCAAGAGCTGCCAGGCACGTCCTTTGCGGGACGGACGCATTTCCGCCGACGTCGAGCAGGATCTTCGCCGGCGCATGAAGGGTGGCCGGGCCTCGATAGTGCTCGGCCTGACGGCAGTTGCGCTGGCGCAGCGTCGGAGTCATCGGGTTCGTTCACCGGACCGCGCTTCCGGCACGCGAGATCGGCGGACCGCTTGCATGCCGCGAACTGCGGCCGCACGGAGGCCGGGGCGCCGGTGTCGATTGGTCAGCCTGTTTCGTACGGAGCCGCTACACCTCACGAACAATGGCACGAGCCGGCCGTGCTCGGAGGACGTAACGGTTCTCGACGTCGATCCCGCGATGGAGCTCCTCGGAACGATGATCGTCGATCCCGGTCGGTGAGCCAGCCGATCGGGTTGAAGCGCGGCTATCCACGCTGAGCGCGCGTCGGGGACGATGCACCCGGTTGCGCGGATTCACGCTACCCCAGACCGAGTGCGACGCACTTCGGCGTTCTGGTCCTGATCGGCGGTCAGGATCACGGCCGAACGGGAGGGACCGCTTCCGGAGGGTCGCCGTCGATTACCGCGTGGGCGACCGTGCCGATTCCGAGCGCTTTTCGACGCGAGTCTCCGCTCTGCGCACCGACGGACCATGTCGACGTCCGAGTGCGCGGTGCATACGACTTCTAACTGGCTCGTCGCCGAACCGCGGGTACCGCGACGTCGGAATCGCCGCCGTGATTCCGACGTCGCGGGTGTTGGGGAGAGCTACAGGAGGATGCGCGCCGCGATGTCGGGCGGGCAGCCGCGTTCGACGAGGTCGACCGCCGAATGGAGGTCGACCTCGACGTTCGCCGCAATGACCGCCGCCGCATCGAGGTCAAAGCCGCACCGACAGAGCGTGTCGAAGCGCCAGGCCAGCACCTCTGCCGCCTCGTCGACGCGAAGATCCTCGAACTGAGCCGCCGTCATGACAGTCCCCCTCTCGTGAGGGCCGCACCACCGGATAGACCCTCGTACGCCATGGCAGCAGAATCGGCGATGCACGGGCACCGTCACTTCCCCCGCCGGACGAGGCATGCCTAGCCCTTCGGCTGGACTGGCCCCCTCGTGCCGGGAGCGCTAGAGCCAGCGCTGCGGCTCTGAGAGGACGGGGCGCGGCGTGAGCGAGCGGCTCGTCGACGTATCGGAGGTCGCGGAGCTCCCCGGATCGTGTCGGTGCCATGGGTGCGGGAGTCGACGCGCCGTGCGACGCCGGCGACACCCGCTGGGCAGGCATCGCCGTTGCGACCGGGACGAGCGATCGCCCGGTTGCAGTCGTGCACGCACCGAGGCAGGTGGTCACGCTGCGAGCGCGACATTGACGACCGAAAGCGACAGCGCCGCCCCTGACGGGGCGGCGCTGGAGTTCGCGGCAGGCTGTATTGGGGTCGTGCTGGCCACCAAACACCTCCGCGTACCTGCGGCCAGATCGCGGGGGGTGTCGATGGATAGCTTCGGGTGGCGGCGGGCCGAGCCTCACCCCTCGGGCGAGGGATCTCGGGTGTATCGATCCCGATCCTCTCGCCGCGTGCACTCCGTGGCGAACGATGCGTCACGAAACCGCCGTCACGGCGCAATCCGTGCAGGCAAGCCGGGCCTGGGCTACAGCCAGCGCTTCAGGCGGAAGAAGCCGAGCATCGCGCCGAGCGTCACCGCGAGCGCGGCGAGGATCACCCAGAACGCGTTGTGGCGTCCCCTCGCCGGGGTAGAGCACGTTCATCCCGAAGACGCCGGTGATGAGCGTCAGCGGGAGCATCGTGACGCTGATCATCGTGAGCAGGCAGGAGCACGTCGTTCTGGCGGTGCGAGATGACCGACTCGTTCGTCGACTCGAGCGCCTCGACGACTTCCTTGTAGTTGTCGAGCTGGTCCCAGATCCGCTCGACCGCGTCGTTCACGTCGTCGAAGTAGAGCTCGAGCTCCTCCGGGAGGAACCGGTCGATCCGGCGCTCGAGCACACGCAGCGTCGAGCGCTCGGGCTTGATCACCTTGCGGTACGAGATGATCTCCTGCTTCACGTTCGAGATGTCGCGGACGACGTCCTCGGCGGCGCCCTCGAACATGTCGTCCTCGATCCGGTCGAGCTTGTGGCCGATCTTGTCGAGGATCGGGAAGCAGTAGTCGAAGAGGTCGTCGAGCACCTCGTAGAGGAGCCGACCCGAGCCCCGCGCGAACAGCTGCTCGCGGAACGCCGGGTCGGCGTCGCAGCGCGCGAAGAGCCGCGTCACGGGAAGCAGCTCGCGGTTGGGCAGCGTGACCAGGTAGTCCTGGCCGATGAAGACGTCGAGCTCGCGCCGCGTTCAGCCGCTGCACGGCCTTGTCGTAGACCGGGAAGTGGAGGACGGCGAAGAGGTACCCCTCGTCCTCGTAGTCGTCGACCTTGGGCCGCTGGCGCTTCGAGACGACGTCCTCGACGTCGAGCGGGTGCCAGCCGAAGCGCTCGGCGAGCGCCTGAGCGGTCTCGAGGTCGGGCCCGACCGCGTTGACCCAGGTGAGCCCGCCGCCTGCGAGCTCAGCGACCTGCGGCGCGCGCGCGACGACGTCCGCGCCGTGGCGCGGCCCGGTGCTCCTGCGGATGCGGGGCAGGCTCGGCAACGGGACTGAGAGGGTCGTCGGTCGCGTACATGGGCATTCGTGATTCTACTCCCGGTCGCCTGCGGCTACACGCGAGGCTCCGGGACTACGCGGCCTGCGCACCGGCGTCGTCCGCGCGCCCGGGCAGCGAGCGCTCGAGCGGCGAGCGACGCGGCGCCGGCGAGCAGGCAGATCGCAGCAGCGCCGAACCACGCGCCTGTCGGGCTCGCGGCGAGCACGAAGCCGCCGAGCGCGGGGCCGAGCGCGAATCCGACCTGCCACGAGAGAGCTGAGAGCGCCATGTAGCGACCGATCAGCGACGGCTCGGCGAGATCCGCGACGAGCGGGCCCTGCACCGCTCCGTGGAGGCACTCGCCGATCCCGAACGCGGCCATGATCGCCGCGAGGAACACGGCCGCCGAGGCGCCGGTGACCCAGCTCCCGGCGAGCGGCACCAGCACCCAGCACCTCGGCCCAGAGCACGCCGAGCACGGCGAGCGTGCGCATCCGGCGGTGCCCCTCGGAGAGCTTCGTCACCGGAAGCTGCGCGAGGACGATCACGACGGTGTTCACGAAGAACACGATCCCGATCATCGTCTCCGTCACCGCCGCCTCGTTCTTCGCGTAGACCGGCAGCAGCTCGAAGCCCGCCATCCCGGCGAAGATGAACAGCGTGTTGACCGCCACGACGCCCATGAACGCCCGGTCGCGCAGCACCAGCGGTAGCTGCCGCCGGACGCCGAGTCACCGCGCGCCGCGGTCCTCGGGTCGGGCACCGATCAGCAACACGGCGAGGTAGACGACGAACGTCGCGGCGTTCGCGACGTAAAGGACGTCGAACGTGGCGGGTCTCGAGGTCGTCGCGATCAGCCCGCCGACGAGGGCACCGAGACCGATTCCCGAGGTTCATCACGACGCGCTGCATCGCGAAGGCGCTGTGGCGGCGCTCGCGCGGCGTGAGCAGCGTGATGAGTGTCGATTGAGCGGGCCAGAACAGCCCGTTGCCGATTCCTGTCACCGCGGCGACGACGAACCCCTTCCAGGCGCTGTCGACGAGGACGTAGCCCGCGAAGCCGATCGGTGAGAAAGCAGAGCGCCGCCGCGAGGACGCCCTTGCCGCCGAACCGATCGACGAGCGTGCCGCCGAGAGGCCCGGCCGCGATGCTGACGAACCCGTTCGTCGCGAGGATCAGGCCCGCCGTGCCGAGCGAGATCCCCTGCACGTTGTGCAGGTAGATGAGCATGAACGGGAGCACGACGCCGTTCCCGAACGCGTTCGCGAGGCCCCCGAGCTGGAGCAGCTGCACATCGCGGGGAAGCCGCGGGTCGAGGCCGCGGAGCCAGCGCATGATCACGAAGCCTAGAGGCGGCCTCCCGCGGCCGGGTCGGACGTCCGGTGCCCGGTCGCTAGGGTCCGGCCGTGACGCTGTTCGAGGACGTCTACGCCGCGGTCGAGGCGGCCGTCGAGGAGACCGCCACGCCGGGCACGGCGATCGGCCTGGTCCACGACGGCGAGCAGCACTACGGCCGGCATCGGCGTCACGTCGGTCGAGAACCCGCTCGCGGTCACCCCGGAGACGCTCTTCCAGATCGGCTCGATCACCAAGACCGTCACGGGCACCGTCGCCATGATCCTCGTCGAGCGCGGTGAGCTCGACATCGACGCCCCCGTGCGCCGTTACCTTCCGAAGCTCGCGCTCGCCGACGACGACGTCGCGGAGCGGGTGACGATGCGGCACCTCCTGACGCACACCGCCGGCTGGGTCGGTGACTACTTCGCCGACCACGGTGCCGGGGACGACGCATTGGAGCGCATGCTCGGCGACCTCCCACGGCTGCCGCAGCTGACGCCGCTCGGCCAGGTGTGGTCCTACAACAACGCCGGCTTCTACATCGCCGGCCGCGTCGTCGAAGTGGTCGGCGGAGCACCGTTCGAGCTCCTCGTGCAGCGGCTCCTGTTCGAGCCGCTCGGTCTCGAGCACTCGCTGTTCTTCACCGAGGACGTGATGACTCGGCGGTTCGCCGCGGGCCACCACCGTTCGGACGACGGTCCGCCCACGGTGGCGCGGCCGTGGGCGATCGGGCGCGCGCACCACGCGGCGGGCGGCATCTCCTCGACGGTCGTCGACCTGCTCCGGTACGCGCGCTTCCATCTGACGGACGGGGAGGGGATCCTGACGCGTGCGTCGCTCGACGAGATGCAGCGTCCGCATCTCGCCGCGGCGCCCATCTTCGGATCGGTTGGCCTCACGTGGGGCATCGACGACGTCACGGGGGTCCGGCTCGTTCACCACGGAGGCGGCACGAACGGGCAGGTCGCGCATCTCTCGCTCGCTCCCGACTCGCAGACCGTCCTGGCCGTGCTGACGAACGCCCAGCGTGGGGGCGAGGTCGTGCAGGCGGCACTCGATCGGGTCGTGGATGCGCTCGGTGGGCGAAAGCCGGAGCGCATCTCGGTGATCCTCGAGCCTGCCGAGTACCTCGGCACCTACCGGCTCGCCGCTGCTGGACGCCGAGCTGGCCAGCACGGACGGCGGCCTCCAGCTGACCATTACGAGCCGCGGCGGCTTCCCGACAGAGGACTCTCCCCCGATGCCGAGCCCACCGCCCGTCACCGTCGAATTCTTCGAGCGCGACCGGCTGTTCATCCCGGACGGCCCGGGTGCGGGCACGGAGGCGGAGTTCCTTCGCGGCCCGGACGGCCGGATCGCGTGGCTCCGCTTCGGCGGCCGCGTCATGCAGCCGCTTCGCTGAGCTTTTGGAGGCCGGCGCTACGAGGCGCCCTGTCTGACCGTGGTCAGCCGCTCCGCCGCCGCCTAACGGCCCGCGCCCGTTGCCCGAAGATGTGCCAGCTCTGTGCCAGTCGTGGCCGCACCCTTTCGCCCGTTCTGACAACACGGTAATCAGAGGAGAACTCGTTCTCCTCCCGATTGGAGCCTCGTGATGTCAAGACCGGTAGTCCTTCTCCTCCTCGCCCTGGCCGTCGTCGCCGGCGGGGTGCTGGTCGTCCCGGCGGCCCGCAGCGCGTCGCCCGACATCGTCGTCGGCCAAATCTACGCCGGTGGCGGCAACTCCGGCGCGAGCTTCACGCACGACTTCGTCGAGCTGTTCAACCGTGGATCGACCGCCGTCGACGTCAGCGGCTGGACGATCCAGTACGCCTCGGCCGGCGGGACGACCTGGCAGGCGACCGCATTGTCCGGGTCGATCGCACCCGGGAGGCACTACCTCGTACAGCTCGCGTCGGCCGCCGCCGTCGGCGCACCCCTGCCGACGCCCGACGCGACCGGCACGACGAACCTCGCCGTCTCGGGCGGCAAGGTCGCGATCGTCCGTGATGCTTCGCCGCTCACCTGCGGATCGTCCGCCGGAAGCTGCTCCGCCGTCGCGTCCGTTGCCGACCTGATCGGGTACGGCACCGCCGGGGACTACGAAGGCGGCGGCGCAGCGCCTTCCATCGACAACGCGTCGGCCGCGATCCGTGCCGGAGACGGATGCACGGACACCGACGCGAACCCGTCCGACTTCGCCACGGGCACGCCGACGCCCCGGAACACCGCCAGTCCCATCGTGTCCTGCGGGGTGACGCCGCCACCCGTCGGCCTCTCGCAAAGCGCGGGGGTGGACATCGACATCCAGGCGGTGCTCTCGATCGCACTCGAGCGACCGACCGTCAGCTTCGGGAACCAGACCGCCGGCGCAACGCCTGCGCCCGTCTCCGAACGCGTGACGGTCGTGAGCAACAACGCGAGCGGCTACGCCGTCACCGTCCGACGCACGGCGTTCTCCCCCGGCCGATCTGCCGCTGGGCATCGCCGGAACGGCACCGACGGGCGGGACGATCGGAGGCGGGCTCGCCGGGGGCGCGATGGCGGCGATCCCGATCGCGCCGTCGCCCGACCTCCTTGTCGGCACCACGACCGCCCGGAGCGCGGTCGCAGGCGACGTCTGGGATACGCGCCTCGGCTTCGTCTCGCCGCTTCCCGTGGTTCCGGCTGGTCGGTACGCCGCCACCGTCACCTTCACGGTGATCGGTCGATGAGGCGTCTCGCGGCCCTCGTGCCGGCCGCACTCGTGCTCGTGCCCGCTTCGGCGGGCGCGGGCACGACCCGCCCGCCGCTCGGCCTCACTGCGATGCCGGCGCACGTGGCGCTCGCGGGATCCAGCCGCGCGACCGTCCGCGTCACGAACCCCGGCGTTAGCCCCGTGGTCGTCGACGTCGACGGGCAGGCTTCTCGCTCGACCTCCGGGGCGGCCGAAGATCGTGGCGCGTGGCGACGGGCGCGCCGCGTCCGCGTGGGTCACGGCCCGCCCGGCGCGCTTCGTGCTCGCGGCTGGAGCGAGCCGATCCGTCACCGTGACCTCGCAGCTCCCGCGCCGAATCGAGCCCGGAGACTACGACGCGCTCGTGCTGCTCACGACGCGGCCACGGCGAGGAGCGGGCGTCGCACTCCGGATGCGCATCGGGATCGTCGTCGTCGTCCGGGCGCCGGGCCGGGTCGTGCGACGGCTGGCACTCGGCCGGCTTCGGGTTCGGCTCCACCGCGGTCTCCGAGCGATCGAGCTCGACGTGGCGAACCGCGGCAACGTGACGGAGTCGCTCGGCCGCGGAGACGTGCGGCTGACGCTCCGATCAGGGCCGGCTGTGACGCACCTGCGCGCCGATCCGCGCGACCTCCGGCCGCGAACCGGCGGCGTCGCGCAGTTCCGGTACCGGGGGCCGTTGCAGGGATGGATCACGGCGACCGCTCGGATTGCCCTCGCGCCCGGCCGTGCGCCGGTGCTCCGGACCTACCGCGTGAGGCTCTGAGATCCCACGGCGCGATGCCCGCTCAGTCGTAGTGCTCGATCGCCGCGGGTACCGCGACCCATTCGTGCCGACGCACCTCGTACACCGAGCGCGTCGGCGCCGGGAACCCCGGCTCGGCGAAGGCACCCACGGGTACGGCGACCACGTCCCCTTCTCCCGGCAGGTCGTAGAAGACCGTCGCTCCGCAGTGCGCGCAGAAGTGGAACGTTCGTGCGTCGCCCTCGTCGGAGATCCGCGTGTACGCGGTCGAGTCCCCCTCGATCCGAACACGGTCGCGGAGAAACCGCGCCTGGACGCCGAACGCGCTTCCCGTCCGCCGTTGGCAGGCGAGGCAATGGCACATCGAGACCCGCACCGGGTCTCCATGCGCCACCAGGCTGAGCTGGCCACAGCTACATGCGGCGTGGTGGTCGCGCACCTGGCCAGCGTACGCTGCGAGTGATGGCGAACGTGGTGGTTCGCGAGTTCCGCCCCGGGGACGGAGTGCCGATCGCGCTGATGATGAGGGAGAACGGCGCCTACTACGCCGCGCTCGCTCCCGAGTACTTCAGGCGGCCGGACGAGGCGGGCCTGGTCGATCTGGTCGAGAACGACGACGACTGGCGCATGCGGCCCGAGCACTTCGGCCGTGTCGCCGAGGCCGACGGGGAAGTCGCCGGATATATCGAGGCGACGCTCCAGCCGCCGATGGATACCGCCCGGTGGCAGTCGCAGCGCGACCTCGGCTACCCGCGCCTGTTCATCGGCTTCGTCGGCACGTCGGACAAGCACAAGCGGACCGGCGTCGCGACAGCGCTCGTCGAAGCGGCGGAGCAGTGGGGCCGAGACCACGGCGCCCGCGTTGCAGTCTGTGACACGTACATCGACAGCCCGCTCTCCGTCCCGTTCTGGGAGGAGCGAATGGCTACGAGAGGCGAGCCATCGTCCTGCGCAAACCGCTCTAGGTCGATCTGGGCCGGCGGCAGGCGTTTGCCGCTAAGGGGTCTGCTCACGGATCCCAGCGGCAACATCATCGGCCTGGTCAATGCGAGCTGACCAGCGTCTCGACCGGCCGGCGACCCCGCGTCGGCGGCGATCATCGCGGCCGACCTCCTCGTCGTAGGGGCGGTCATCTGGGCGATCGACGGCTGACGGATTGCGGCGTCACGTCGTTCGCGGAACGGTGGTACGGTGGTCGATCTCGACGACCAAGGGGGCGTCGATATCGAGAGAAAGAGGGAGGGGGAGGGAATGCGACGACTAGTCGTGGTTGTTGTTCTTGCTGCTCTGTTTGTGGGTGTCGGGGCGAGCGCGGCGTTTGCGGGTGAGATCACCGGCAACGGAAAGGTGACGGGCGCCCCGGCGAACGCGAACTCAGAGTGCTCCTTCTCGGGCCTGGAAGATGGCTCGGAGGGGACTCCTGGGGGCCCGGGTGCGCCTCCGCAGAACTGGGGCCAGATTCCCAAGGCGGACCGGGACTTCCTCACGAGCATCGGGGTGAACCCCGGCAACGCCTGCAACGGCAGCAAGAACCCGCTCAAGGGCTGAGACGCCCGCCGAGCTGCTGGAAGCCCCCGCTCTGGCGGGGGCTTCCAGCGCCAAGGGAAGCACACCCCGCGGCGGCGCCCGGGGGTCGACTCTGACCCAGGGTGACTACCGTCGGGGTTCGTAGACTCGCCTCATGAAACGTTTCGCGAGCTGCGGCACCGAGAATCCCGACATCGCGCGGTTCTGCCTGGCGTGTGGCTCGCAGCTCGCCGACGCGCCCGCCCCGCAGGAGACGCGGAAGATCGTCACGATCGTCTTCTCCGACCTCAAGGGCTCGACGAGCCTCGGCGAGGCGCTGGACTCGGAGGCGCTGCGCGAGGTGATGACGCGCTACTTCGACTCGATGCGCGGCGAGCTCGAGCGCCACGGCGGTGTGATCGAGAAGTTCATCGGGGACGCCGTGATGGCCGTCTTCGGGCTTCCCCGGCTCCACGAGGACGATGCCCTGCGCGCCGTGCGCGCCGCCGCGGGCATGCAGGCGGCGCTCGAGGCGCTCAACGTCGAGCTCGAGCGCCACTACGGGGTCAGCTCGCCAACCGCACCGGCGTGAACACCGGCGAGGTCGTCGCCGGCGATCCCTCGACCGGACAGCGGCTCGTGACCGGGGACGCCGTCAACGTCGCGGCGCGGCTCGAGCAAGCGGCGGGCGAGCGCGAGGTGCTGCTCGGCGAGCTCACGTACCGGCTCGTCCGCGACAGTGTCGAGGTCGAGGAGGTCGAGCCACTGACGCTCAAGGGCAAGTCGGAGCCCGTCCCGCCTACCAGCTCGTCCGCGTCAAGGAGAGCGGCGATGTCGGTCCGCCGTGGCGCCCGCTCGTCGGCCGTGACGGGAGCTCGCGCTGCTCGAGGCGATCTTCGACGAGGCGGTCACGACCCGGTCCGCGCGGCTCGTGACGCTGGTCGCGCGATGCGGGCGTCGGCAAGTCCCGGCTGATCGGCCGAGTTCTTCGACCGACTCGCGCAGCCGTGCGTTCACGCTCGAGGGCCGGTGCCTGCCCTACGGCGACGGCATCACGTTCTGGCCGCTCGCCGAGGCGCTCAAGACGCGCGTGCGGGATCGTGAACGACGACGACGCCGAGCGCGGCGCTCGCGAAGCTCGCGGCGCTCACCGACCCCGCAGGCGAGGGCGTCACGGAGCGGATCGCCGCGATGATCGGCCTCCGGTCGAGCCGTTCCCCATGGAGGAGCTCGCCTGGGGATGCCGGCGCTTCCTCGAGCACGTCTCCGCGACCGGCGCCCGTGGCGCTCGTCGTCGAGGACGTTCACTGGGCAGAACCGACACTCCTCGAGCTGATCGAGGAGCTCTCCGCGGCGTCGATGACGCCCGGTGCTGATCGTCTGCCCTGCGCGGCCCGACGCTCGGCGACGAGCACCCCGAGTGGGGCACGGGCGAGCGAGCGACGCGGATCGAGCTGGAGCCGCTCGACGCGGAGGCCAGCCGATCGATGGTCGAAGCGCTGCTCGGCGGCGGATCCGCTCGAACCGCATGTCCTCGACCGCGTCGTCGACGGCCGCGGAGGGCAACCCGCTCTTCGCGGAGCAGCTCCTGCGGATGCTCGTCGACGAGGGCGTCCTCGAGCGGCGCGAACGGGCGCTGGCGCGCGACCGGCCCGCTGTCGGAGCTCCACGTCCCACCGACGATCCAGGCGCTTCTCGCGGCGCGTCTCGACCCGCTCGCCGGCGGCGAGCGCTCCGTGATCGAGCCCGCCTCGGTCGTCGGCTACGTGTTCGCGGACGCCGCTGTGTCGGCGCTCACGCCGCCCGAGGTGTCCCCGCGCGTGCGGACGCGAGCTCGACCTCGCTGGCCCAGAAGCATCTCGTCCGCCACGTCGAGGACGGTGACGAGGGCATCACCGCTTCCAGCACATCATGATCCGGGACACCGCGTACGACGGCATCCTCAAGCGGGCACGCGCCGACCTCCACGAGCGTTCGTCGTCTTGGGCCGACGAGGTCAACCGCGACCGCGGCGCCGAGTTCGAGGAGATCCTCGGCTACCACCTCGAGCAGGCATGGAAGTACCTCTCCGAGCTCGGCCCGCTCGACGATCGCGGCCGCGCGATCGGTCAGGACGGCGCGCGCCGGCTCGCCTCGGCGGGACGGCGCGCCTTCGCCCGCGGCGACGTTCCGGCCGCCGCGACGCTCCTCGGCCGCGCCGCCGCGCTCCTGCCCGACGACCACCCGGAGCGGCTGCGCCTGCTGCCAGAGCACGGCGAGGCGCTGCTGCATGACCGGGCGCTTCGACGAGGCGTCCGCCGTGCTCGAGGAGGCGATCGGTCACGCCGCCGCCGCGCCCGCGGCCGCGGCGCGCGCGTCGCTCGTCCGCCTGCTCGTCCGGCTGCGCACGGGCGCGGACGGGTGGAGCCCCGACACGGTCGAGAGGAGATCGACCGCGACGATCGCGATCTTCGAGGCCGCAGGCGACGAGGCCGGCCTCGCGATGGCCTGGCGGCTGCTCGCCTGGGCGGCGGGAACGGCCTGCCGCTTCGGGGACGCGGCCGAGGCTCGCGACGAAAGCCGTCGAGCACGCCCGACTCGCGGGCGACGTCCGCCAGGAGCGGCGGGCGGCGACGGCGTACGCGGCGCCGCCTCGCTCGGCCCGACGCTTGTCGACGAGGCGATCGCATCGCTGCGAGGCGTGCTCTCGAGCAGACCGCCGGCGACCGCCAGTCGGAAGGCAACATCCTCGCCGTCCTCGGCGGCCTGTACGCGATGCAGGGCGAGTTCGACCACGCGCGTGGCCTCGTCGACGCGCGCGCGAGCGCTGCTCGAGGAGCTCGGTCTCCAGATGGACGACGGCGCGCGTCGGGCATGGAGGGCTGGCGCTCGAGCGGCTCGCCGGGCGACCTCGAGGCCGCCGAGCGGGAGCTCCGGACGGCGTACGACGCACTCGACGCCGTCGGCGAGCGGTGCGCTCCTCTCGACGGTGGCCGGGCTCCTCGCGCAGACGCTTCTCGAGCAGGGCGACGCTGGACGAGGTGGCCGCTGTTCTGCGAACGGAGCCGCGAGCTCGACCACCGAGGCGGACATCGCGACGCAAGGCGCTCTGGCGCTACGTCCGCGGCACGGATCCTGCCGCGGCAGGGAGCGGCGCGCCGAGGCCGAGGCGATCGTCCGCGAGGCGATCGAGCTGCCTCGAGCCGACCGACGCGATCGTCTACCAGATCGAGGCCCATGTCGGCCTCGGCGAGGTCCTCGTCGCCGCAGGGCGGATCGACGAGGCACGCTCGGCCTAGGAAGCGCGCGGGGCCTGGCGGAGAAGAAGGGCGGCGTCGTGATCCTCAGCGGCGTGCTCCGCCGCCTCGAGGATCTCGACGCCGCCCGGACGACGAAGAGAGCGTCGAGGTCACCAGTTCCAAGGCCCGTTGATCTCGGACGTTGCGACGATCGTCCAGATCTTGGTCTTGGGATCGAGCTTGATCGAGATGACGCATTCCGGGTCGAGGGCTCGCCGCACGTGGCCGCGCTCAGCTACTCGTCGTTGTGGAAGACCTTCTCGATCTTGTAGCCCTTCGGGAGCGACGGGTCGGCCTTCAGGGCGGCGTCGGCCACCTGGAAGCTGAACGTGACCACGGCCGGGCCGAAGTCCTGTGCGAGGTACGTGCTGTCGCCGCAGTTCGTCCGGGCTTGGCGATGCAGACCTCGGACTGGCGCGCGAAGTTCGCCGACGAGCTCGAAGGCTCCGTGATCGTCGTCGCAACTCCACCGGCGGCACCGTCGGCGACGAACGATGTCGGGATGCAGAGACGTCGTGACGGGGTTCGTCGAGGCGTCGACCGCCTGGTTCGTGACGCAGGCTCGTCGGGTTCCGGCGGTCACTGCCCTTGAGCTCGTAACCGCCGCGTGCTCGTTCCGGTTGACCGCGCCGATGCTGCTGACGCCGATCAGTGAGGCCTTCTCGCTGACGGGGAACGACTCGTTGCCGTTGGTTCCTTGCCCTCCTTGATCAGCCATGTTCCGTCGGCGATCAGGCATTCCACGCATCCCGGCTGGTTTGCGCCTGCGGGTGCTTTCCAGACCACCGTCAGCGTGACCGTGCGCCGGCCGGATCTGGCCGAGCTGCACGTCAGCGTGTCGTTGCCGTCGAAGGTGCCGCAGGACGCCGTGACAGCGTCGCCTTGGCGTCACCCGGCCCTGACCGGCGGCGGCATCACGTACTTCGACTGTGTGAAGACGGAGCCGCTGTCGTTCTTGATCGTCGCCTTGTACGCGATGTTCTCGCCGTACGTGACCGCGCCCGGCCCGGGTACGGCATCGAGGGTGCCGATCCGTTCCGATTCCCCGCGCTACCCCCGGCGACCGCTATCGCCGCGCCGATCACCGCCACGCATGCCACAAGACGCCCGCGAGTGCGATCCATTGTTTCTCCCTCCAGTTCGTACCGCAGTGACGCGTGCCCAAACGCGCCGAGGGCCGTATCGTGCCAGACGGTCAGCCCCAGGGGTGCAGGTATCGCGCATTCACCGTGCGAACGAGTCGTCGCGGAGCGACGCTGCGAGCTCCCGGTACCGTCGGAGAACGGCTGCCGAGAAGTGATGACACTCGACCTCGCTCCGCGCGAGCCTTCCGGAACTGCTGCGATGTGCTTCGCCTCATGTGCTGCCACGGAGACGAGCGCCTCGCGCCAGTCCGTCAACGTTTCGACCGGCCATCGACCACCCCGCCGCTTCACCAGTTCACCATTTCTCCGGGTGAACGAGCCATCCTCGAACGGAAAGCGCTCGGGGGAGCCGATGCCCACCGTGATGAGGTAGCGGGAGCCGGCCGGGCGATCGAGATCGAGGGGATGCGGCCTTGGCCCGGCCTCTCCTCGTCGCGCTCGAGTTCTTGACGTTGACGCAGACGCCGCGAGCATCGATCTCGGAGAGCGCAAAGCGGACGAGCTCCGCGACGTCCTCGTCGGGATAGCGGGACGTGTTCTGGACCACAAGTCTGCGCCTCACCACGAGCGCTATGGAAAGACGACTTGGACGATGCGCCGTCGCCCTGGCAAGCCGATCGAGATGCGAAGCGACTTGCCGTCCCAGGTGACATCCGTCAGCACGACGATCAGCGCGACGAAGGCGATCGTGCGGAGGCGGAACACGGCGATCCTACGCTGCCTGGCGGGGGGGGGGGGGGGTGGGTCTGTGGCGCGCTGCCCGTCGCGGACCAGGAAATCTGCGGCACGCAGCGGTCGTCCGGTCAGGTCGTTACGGCTGCTGCTCCGACTGTTGCCGCGGCCGTCTCGATCAGGGCGGCGACCTCGGCAGGGTGCGAGACCATCGCGACGTGGCTCGAGGTGAGCTCGGTCGTGGTCGCACCCATGCGCCCGGCGAACTGCCGCTGAGCGTCCGGCGGGATGACCTCGTCGTTCTCGGCGACGAGGTACCAGGTCGGGTGCGACTTCCACGCCGGGGCACCCATCACATCGTTGAACACGGACAACGTGAGGGGCTGCTGCACGGCGTACATCACCCGTGCCCGTGTCGGTTCGACGTCAGCCGCGAAATGCTTGAGGAAGTCGTCCTCCGCAAGCCAGGCGAACCCGAGCTCGTCCGTGATCATGTTCGCGAGCGCGGGCGAGGGCGGCGCGTCCGCCAGGAGCGCACCGACCGATTCGCCCTCGTCGAGAGCGAACGCCGCGACGTAGACGAGGCCGACGACGTTCGGCGCATCCGCGCCGGCCGTGATGATCTGGCCTCCGTACGAGTGTGCGACGACGATGGTCGGGCCTTCCTGGAGCTCGAGCACCTGGCGAAGCCGAGCCACATCGGCGTCAAGCGAGCTCTCCGGGAACTGTGGCGCTTGGACGTTGAAACCGTCGGCTTGCAGACGTTCGATCACCCCGCTCCAGCAGGACCCATCGGCCCAGGCGCCGTGCACGAGAACGATGTTCGGCCGGTCACTCATCCTGTGACTCCTTCCGGTCTCGGCTCAGCCTCCGCCCCCTCTGTCGAGCCTCGGATCCCTCGACAATACGCCCCTCTCGCCGTGCATCGCGTGCGTCGGCCGACTTCAGCGCCACCACGTAACCGAATCCTCACCGGACCGCGCCCGATGTGGTCTCGAAGCGCGGGCGCTCCTGGTCTGCCCGCTAAGACTTCCCGGAAACGCCGTGACAACGCCGCGACTCGTGTTCTAGGGGCGCCGCAGCCCAGGCCGCGCCCCTCCGCGTATCGACGGGGCTCCAGGCGCTCCTCGGTCGTCATGAGTCGGAGAACCGCGAATGATGCATGCACGTTGTAGAAGCCTTCCGGCACCGCGATGCTGGCAACCGCGCCTCCCGAACCGGGCAAGCCGCAGTCGGCCGACCCCCCGATGTCGATCAGGATGTCGTCGTAAGTCCGGGATATTGCTGCCAGGGCCCTGCTTGGTCAGATTGACGAGCACCGGCAGGGCCGCCTGCGCCGTCGGCGTACTCGCACGTCTCCGTCGGCTCAACGCTGGTCGACGGGGTGCCGCCCCTCATCACCAACACGCGCGGGATGAAGCGAACCGTTCCGCCGATCTCGGTGTCTGAAAGCGCGGCTGCCTTCACCGCGATCGTGCAGGGTGCCTCGGCGGCGGCGCAGGTCATGCGGAACACGCCGCCGGTCGTGTCGGCGACCGGCGACCCCAGCGAGATCGAGTACGCGGCGCGCGGTACGCGCAGCGCACCGCCGCCCTCGGCGCCGACTTCGATGGCCGCGACGCCGTACTCGGTCGAAGCAAGGCGGGGGCTGGGCGGACCCGCCGGCCCCTGGAGGGCCTGCAGGGCGGCCTTGCCCACCTGCCGGGCCTGGACTTCCTCCTCCCTGAGGAGGCCGCTGGCCCTGCCAGGTCCCCGCGAGCCTGCCGGGGCTGGCCGGCTTCGCGGCCCCCTGATGTTCCACGAGATCTTTCTCGCGCCTTTCACGCAGACGGAGAAGTTCATGTCGCCGGACGTGGACTTATTGCCTTTGCTCAGCGGCTCAACACACGTCGTGATGACGCCGTTCTTGTGGACTCCTGGCCGGTGCGCGCGGATCAGCAGCGATCGTGGCTGCCGCCGCGAACACGACCACGGCCGCGATCGCCAAGCAGCTTCGTCGACGGTGACTTCTTCCCGAGAGATCCTTCCCGGTTTCCCGAGGGCGGAGGGTCCGAGCTTCTCGGATCAGCTTCAGCGAAGCTCGTCGGGGTTTGCTCAGGTCGACGCTCCAACACGATCAGGGCTTGCGACGCACCGGCCAAAAAACGCCGTCGGCCTGCATCTGCTCGTAGCTCCGTGAACCCGTCGATCGTATCCACCGACAGTGAACCCGGAAAGCGCGATCCTCCTCAGACGAGGGACTGGCTGCGGCAGACCGAGCTCGGCCAGGTCTCGTCCCGAGCAAAGAGACACCGGCGTCCGAAGGCACTCGTCTGCCGGTTCGTCATTGGCTCCCTCTAACGGGGCACGAGCCGACAGCCGCTCCTGCCGACGTATGAGGCATGTCCGCGGCCGGACACGCGCATGACGCGTTCCCTGACTTCGTCATCGTTCCGGAGTTGGATGGTCCGACGAGCGCCGGAAGATCGAAGCGTCCGTGGTCGCTGCCGAGAAGTCGGCGCCCTCGCGCCAAGCCAGCCCGTGCTCCCGCTCATGGCACTCGTCGTCGGGCTGGCGGTCGCCGCAGCCTGGTTCGTCGGCGTGCCGCATCTCACCAAGCCGGCCCCGCCCGAGCGCGGATGCGAGGTGATCGTGTTGCAGTCGGGCAAGACGAAGTGCGTCGCGAACCCGCAAGCGCGATCCGCCAACGCCGCCAAGCGCTCAGCGCCTCCCGAGTCGCCTAGACCTAAACCGCGTCTTTCGGCCAGGTCAAGCCACGGCTCGACAAGGTCTATGGTCGTACTACTGCGGCTCGCCGCCTCCGTCCCTCGGGGCGGGGAGACGCATAGCGGCCAGCTCGCGCGGCGGCGGGCTGGCCGCGTCAGCTCGAGGAGTTCTGCGTCTGCTGCTGGCCGAGCACGCCCGGCGGCAACGCGAAGCGCGTCGCGGCATCGCGCAGCGCCGGTCGGCTCCGCAGGCGTGGCGCGGGCGGGATCAGCCACGCCAGTTTCCCCACTCTCCCAGCGTGACGCCATGGCGATACCGCCCGCGCTCACAGGATACGCACTCGTCCACGCGCATGTTTGAGATTCCCCGAATCGGGTAGAGGCCAGCCGAGCGGGTTTGAGCCCCCATCCAGTCGCGCCCATCCCCCAATCGACGCGGCGCCAGTAATCCCGCTCGACTTTCTCCTACGGGCCAGTATGGAGATTGGTCTCTCGGGAAGAAGGTGGCGCGCGCGGGCGTCGGTCCAGTAACTGACCGCGATCTGATGGAGGCCCGGCATGCTCACCCAACACTTCACCTCTCGACTCTCCTTGATTCGTCTTGCAGGGATCGCCGCGATCCTGGCCGCCGCCCTTGCGACAGCTCTCGTGAACGCCGCTCCCGCGCTTGCAGCGCCGTACTGGTGCAAGGCGTGGCAGGTGGCGGGTCAGACGTGGTACGCCAGCCAGAGCAACGGCTACACGCTGGTGTTCACGCTGCGTACCCCTCCGGGCTCGACACGCTTCAACGGATACGCGCGCTACAACCGCGGTGACGTGAATCTCGGCGGAACCTCGAGCCGAACTCATCAGGAGCACGGTGTCGAGCGAGGGCGCCGGCCGCGCCGTCATCAACATCGTCTGGCGGGGCGGTTCGAGCGGCCAGTACATCGCGAACGTCACGGGTGTCCGGCGAACGTCTTCCGGCAACCTCACTGCCGGGCTTCGCGGTACGACTGTCGAAACCAGCGGCGGGGGCGGCGCAGCGTCCTGGGAGGCGATGGGCTGGACGAGCGGAATCGGAACGTCGGGTGGCCGGCACTACTGGCCGATGTTCTGTTCGCGAGAGAACGTCCTGCGCTATCCCGCCTAGTAGCGAACGACAGGACCGGGGCCACGCCCCGTTGCGGCGCGAGCGCCCCCGCACCCGGGGGCGCTTTTGTATCGCGTGAACGCGGGCGAGACAGGTTCGACGGTCACGCCGAACCGCGGCCAGCAGTCGACGTAAGAGCCGGGGTGATGTCCGTCACCAAGAAGTGACCACCGCCAGAAAGCACCGCCTGAAAGCGTCGAACGTCTTCAGAAACTCCGAAGGGAGCCAACGTGACGGACTCGAGTCTGTACGGAGGCCGGGCGGCGACTTCCCGCCATCGCAGCGGTCGTTGACCACTTCAGCGACGCGATTGTCAAGAACCCGATTGTGGGCCAGGCATCGGAAAACCCTGCTCTCCGCGAATGGCACACTAGGAATCTGGAAAGACTTCCGGGCCTCAAGTTCATGCGCACCTGTGGGTCTGCAACGTCGCCCGCGGGCCACAGCAATTGCAGCCACGATCCCGGCAGCACCACCCTTGGCCTGGAAGAAGCACACCGCGAGCTGAGGATCTCTCCGGACGAGTTTGATGAGGTCGCAGCCGAGCTTGGACGGACGCTCGACATCTTCAAGGTGCCCGAACGGGGAGAAGGACGAAGTTCTGGCTGCATTTGCAGCACACAAGGGCGAGGTGACTGAGGGGTATTCCCAGTAAGCCCCGGCGCTCACCATTCCCGAGCGCGAGACGATCATTCGGGCGCTCGACGACCCGCCGCCCGGGCTCGAGGAGCTCCGCGACCACGCACCGATGGCCGCCGTTTGCTGCAACGAACGCGATTGCGCTCGGCCTCGCCGCCGCGATCGGCGCAGGCTCCTGGATCAGCAGGCTGTTCCGGCGCTCGACCCCAGCCTAAGTCACTGACGCGCCGGGCTTGTTGTAAAGGTCGATGAACAGAGCACTTGACCTGATCAAGCGAACCGTCCGCGCGGTACGCATAGCTGCGACCGACTCCCGCATTCCTCGACCGCTGCGCTGGCTCGCTGCTCTCGGCCTCGCACCGATCCCCGGCCCATTCGACCAGGCCCTACTGCTCATCGTGGCCATCCCGCTGGCACTGTTCTACCGGCGACCGTTGCGCGAGGCGTGGCAACGGGCCGACGTCCCTGCTCCGTAAGCAGGCGCCGCTCACAGCCTGCGTCAGACGGGATCGAGCGGGCAGAGGTCTGCCACGACCAGCTTCGCCTTCGTCCTCGCGCGGTTTGACGACCCTGAAAGGGGTAACACTCCGGGCGAGGAAGCTGCGGTGTTGTTGTGCGGTGTTGCGGTCGACGACCGGCTGGTCTTGCAGTTGGCTGGGCTTGTCGATCCGCAGATTGGGCAGCAGGCTCGAACCGCCTGCAGACTTCGGCGGCGGGTCGTACCGCTCACGTCCGCTGAACAACAGGCGATCCTCACCGCGCTCGAAGATGAACCGCCAGCGTCGCTCCGCGAGGTACGCGACGCTTTCCTCAATCACGATGCTTGGCGGCTGAACGCACCTCCGATGAGGCTTGGCAGCAGGCCGATCGATCGGCCTGCTGCAGCGAGCGCAGATTGCGAGACCCGCCCGTACCGCGAACCGACCTGGGCGCGTAACCGCCGATGAGCCGGGCCGTAGCGGATGTCGTGCATCGGGTCGCGGGGCAAATACCGGTTCCGACTGGACTTCGGGATGAACAGCGATGGCAGCTCGGCTCGGCGACACTTCTGTCGCTCAGTCAGCTGTCTCGCCGTCGACCGCTGAAATCGGGGGAGGGAAATTCAGGCGGGTGGGCGGGCAGTTGACCAGCGCAAGAACCCGGCACTGAAGACAGGTGACATCGAGGGTTTCCGGCGTGCACCACGGGGTATCTCCTCGAGTCCACAAGTCGAGGAGGCCAGAGCTGTGAACGAAGACCAGGTCAAAGGCAAGGCAAGGCAGGCCGAAGGACAGGCGCAGGAGTCGTGGGGCGACGTGAAAGAAAAGACCGACGACACCTGGGACAAGGCCATAGACAAGGCCGACGCAACCTGGGAAAAGGCCAAGGACAAGCTTGACGACCTCGACGACAAGGTCGACGACATGAAGGACAAGCTCGACCGCGACGACGAGGCTGACGCCCGCCGCGAAGCGGAGGTCAGCCGGCCGGCGCAGCCGGTGAGTTCGAGCGGGCTAGCCAACGGGGCGTCCGGAGAGCGGCGCCCCGTTTCTCTTCCATCGGACAAGGTGCGGTGACGTGGCGCTGTACCGCGCTTCGGCGGCGAGCGGATGAAGGGCGCAGCAACGCGCTCTCCGGCGCTGTCCAGGTTCGCTCACGCGCGAGGTCTGCACCGGGGTCTGCACCAAAACGCGCAACACCGGCACAGATCGCACAACCGGCCGACCGTTTCAAGCCGTTCCCGCATGGCTAGGGCAGCTGAATGCGCCCGGCAGGAATCGAACCTGCGACCTCGCGCTCCGGAGGCGCGCGCTCTATCCCCTGAGCTACGGGCGCGGGGAGCGGCAAGTGTAGCACGAGGCTTCCGTCTCGCGTCGGTCTAGGCTCGCCCGATGCCGCTCGCCGACGTCAGCTCGCGGTACGCCGACCTCGTCGAGTCGGTCTTCTCGTCCGCGATCGCCGGCAAGGCCTGGCTGGCGACCGGCGCGTTCGTGCTCGCGTTCGTGCAGGTGCTCACGGCATCCCGGATGTGGGGGAAGCTCGAGCGCTTCGTTCCGCTCTCGTTCGCGACGTCGCGGCGGATCCACCGCTGGTCGGGCCGGATCGCGCTCCTGCTCACGCTCCCGGTCTTCTTCCACTGCGTCACGATCCTCGGCTTCGAGACCCCCGACCTGCGGGTCACGGTCCACTCGATCGCCGGCTCCTTCGTCTACGGCGTCGTCGCGGCGAAGCTGCTCGTGATCCAGCACCACAGCAGGAACTACCCGCCGTGGGTGCTCCCCGTGCTCGGCGGATCGCTCGCCGCGGTGCTGACGACGCTCTGGCTGACGTCGAGCCTCTGGTACTTCACGAACGTGCGGTTCGGGTTCTGATGCGCGAGCCCCGCGGCCCGTTCGCGCTGCTCCTCGTCGTCGCCGGCCGCGTCGTTCGCGCTCGCGCTGTGGCACCCGTTCTCGCCGTCGGCCCCGGCAGCGGCAGCAGCGGCGCGCCGGGAGACGCCGGCGCGCGGCGCGTCGGTCTTCGCGGCGACCTGCGCCGGATGCCACGGCGCCGACGCAACGGGCGGAGTCGGCCCTGCGCTGCGCGGCAGCGGGCTGACGGCCGACGAGGTCGAGGCCGTCGTCGCGACGGGGCGCGGCACGATGCCGGCCGGGCTCGTCTCGGGCCAGGACGCTGGCGACGTAGCGGCGTACGTCGCGACGCTCTCCGAGTAGGCTCGTCCGCCATGGAGGTGCGCGCCGAGATCGTCCGTCTCGAGCTGGCGGAGACGTTCGTCATCAGTCGCGAGACGGCCGACTGGGCGGACGTCGTCCATGTGACGATCGGTCACGACGGCCGGCGTCGGACGCGGCGAGGCAGCGCCGATCGAGCGGTACTCGGAGTCGGCGGAGTCGGCCCTCGCGTTCATCGCCGAGCACGGCGAGCTCGTCGGCGACGATCCCTTCGCGCTCGAGGAGATCGGAGCGCGGCTCGCTGCCGTCCACGGCGAGCAGGCGGCGAAGTCGGCGCTCGACGCGGCCCTTCACGACCTCCAGGGGAAGCTGCTCGGCACGTCCGGTCAACCGCCTGCTCGGGCTGCCGCGCGAGGGCCCGCCGACCTCGTGGACGGTGTGGCTCGGCGACCCCGACGACATGGCTCGACGGGCGGCGGCCGCGGCGCCGCGCTTCCGGCGGCTCAAGCTGAAGCTCGGCGGCGGCGACGGGCTCGACGTCGAGCGGGTCCGCGCCGTCCGCGGAGTCACGGATCTGCCGCTCATGGTCGACGTCAACGAGTGGTGGTCGCTCGACGAGGCGCTCGAGGCATGCGACGAGCTCGCCGCGCTCGGCGTCGAGTACGTCGAGCAGCCGCTCCGGCAGGGCGATCCGGGCGGGGCGGAGCTGCGTCGCCGCTCGCGGGCTCCCGATCTACGTCGACGAGGACTGCCATACGCTCGCCGACGTCGTCACCTGCGCCGAGATCGCGCACGGCGTCAACATCAAGCTCGCGAAGTCGGGCGGGATCCGAGAGGCGATTCGCATGGCCCACGCCGCGCGCGCGCTCGGGCTCGGCGTGATGCTCGGCTGCATGGTCGAGTCCGGGCTCGGCATCGCCGCCGGCTGCGCGGTGGCGCCGCTGTGCGACCACGTCGACCTGGACGGCAACCTGCTTCTCGCCCGCGACCCGGCTCCCGGGCCCGATGTTCGTGGACGGCGTCCAGGTCGCCTCGGAAGGGGTCGGGCTTGGCTGCGGGTGAGCGGACGCTGATCCTCGCCGAGGGCTTCTCGGCGCGATCCGCACTACGGCAAGACCATGCGCGGCGTGCTCCGCTACCGGCGCGAGGACGTGGTCGCGATCCTCGACTCGGAGCGCGCGGGGGAGACGAAGACGGCGTCCCGATCGTCGGCGACGTCGAGGCGGCGCTCGGCGTTCGAGCCGCAGGTCGCGCTCGTCGGCGTCGCGACGCAGGGCGGACGGTTCCCACCGGCGTGGCGTGCGCTGCTGGCGGAGTGCATCCGGAGCGGGCTCTCGCTCGAGAACGGGCTCCACCAGATGCTTCGCGACGATCCGGAGCTGCGGCCGCTGGCGGACGAGCACGGCGTCGAGCTGCGCGACCTGCGGCGGCCGCCCGACGACCTCGACTGCCCGACGGGCGCGAACCTCGAGGTCGACGCGCCGATCGTGCTCACCGTCGGCTCCGACTGCGCGATCGGGAAGATGACCGTCTCGCTGGAGCTCGACCGCGCAGCGCGGCGCGCGGGCATCGCCTCGGTCTTCGTGCCCACCGGGCAGACCGGGATCGCGATCGCCGGCTGGGGCATCGCTGTCGACGCCGTCGTCTCGGACTTCCTCGCCGGCGCCGCGGAGCGCCTCGTCGTCGAGGGCCGCGAGCGGGGAGGAGAGCTCCTGCTCGTCGAGGGTCAGGGCTCGCTCGTCCACCCGGCGTACTCCGGCGTCACGCTCGGCCTCTTCCACGGCTCGGCGCCGCACGCGCTCGTCCTCTGCCATCGCCCCGGCACGACGGAGGTCGAGGGGTACCCGGGCCATCCGCTGCCGTCGCTCCCCGAGCTCGTCTCGCTCCACGAGCGGATCGCTGCCCCGCCGCCCCGCACGGGTCGTCGCGGTCGCGCTGAACACCGCCGGGCTCGACGACGACGCCGCGGCCGCAGCGGTCGCGTCGGCGGCCGAGGAGACGGGCCTCCCGGCCGCAGATCCTGTCCGAGACGGCGCCGACGGGCTGCTCGACGCAGTGCTCGCAGTGCTCGCGGTGATGATGTAGCATCCGCGCCCGCTCCGGGTGGGGGCGTTTCAGAGCTCGAACGAACGGGGTCTGCGGCGAATGGCATGGAGGGGTTGGGGGGGACGGCTGTGTGCGCTCGCGGCCGGTGTGCTCTGCGCGGTCGGAGTCGTGAGCCCGGCGGCGGCCGCCGACTTCGGCGCGAACGACGACACCGGCAAGTACGCGGCCGATGCCGGCGCCGCCTTCTACGCCGAGATGGCGTCGCTCGGGCTTCGCCAGACCGTCGTCACGGTGCGCTGGCAGCCGAGCGACCCGCTCGGGCTCACGGAGCGCCCGCTCCTCGACCTGACCGTCGCCGCCGCGCGCTCCGCAGGTCTCGACGTCGTCTTCGCGACGTACCCGTACCCGCCGCGTGAGATCGAGGCGGGGCTTGCCAGCCCCGAGGCATTCGGCGCCTGGCTCGCCGAGCTCGCGCAGCGGTATCCGCGAGGTGCGCGGCTTCGTCGTCGGCAACGAGCCGAACCAGCCCGCCTTCTGGCGACCGCAGTTCGCGAAGTCGCGGCAGCTCTCCGCCGCGGCGTTCGGCCCGTTCCTCGCGGCCGGCTACGACGCGCTGAAGGCCGTCGACCCGACGCTCGACCGTCGTCGGCGTCGGCCTCTCGCCGCGCGGCAACGACCGGCCCCAGGCGCGGAGCAACGTCTCGACGTCGCCCGTCCGGTTCCTCGCCGCGCTCGGCGCGTGGTACCGGACGAGCGGTCGCGACCGGCCGCTGATGGACGGCCTCAGCTTCCACCCGTATCCGAACAGCGGCGACCGACGCGCTCTCGCGGGGGTATCCGTGGCCGAACGCCGGGTTCGTGAACCTCGACCGGGTCAAGCAGGCCGTCTGGGACGCGTTCCCGGGACCGCCCAGCCCACGACGCTCGAGGGGCTCCGCCTGTACCTCGACGAGATCGGCTGGCAGGTCGAGACGACGGGCCGCGAGGGCTACACGGGCTCGAGAACGTCGCCCGTGACGACCGAGTCCATCAGGCGGCGGTGTACGGCGAGGTCGTGCGCCGGGCGGCGTGTGACCCCGACATCGCGCAGGTGAACATCTTCGGGTTCCGCGACGACGCCGCCCGAGCCGGCTTCCAGGCGGGCCTCCACCGCGTCGACGGCACGCCGCGGCCCTCGGCCGACGCCGTGCGCGCGGCGCTCGCGCAGCCAGCTGCCGTGCACCGCGTCCGCGTGGCGACCGGCGCGAGCGGTTCGTCGGCGCTGCACGGCCCCGCGTCACGCTCGCCGGCGAGCGGCTGCAGGTCCAGCTCACGGCCGCGGAGGGGGCGACCGCTCGCGCCTGCCTGCTCCGCGGGCAGTCACACGCTCGCCTCCGCGCGGCGCGTGCTCGCTCTCGCGGCGCGCGTCACCGGGGCGTGCGCGACCGGCGTCGTGCCGGCGAACCGATCACGACACTCAGCATCTCGCCGACCGACGGGGCGCCCATACGCTCGCGGTCAGTCTCACGGCCGAGGCGAACCCGCCGCGCGCGACGACCACCGTGCGCCGGTTCGCTGACGCCCGGATCTGTTCAGGCGTCGAGCCGTCAGGCAGACGCCCTTGACACCGAACACGTGTTCTGTCACCATGGGAACAGGTGTTCGCATCCTCGCTCATCGGACGGATCGCGCTCGTCGTCGCTCGCCGTGCTCCTGCTGTGGGCGCTGTTCGCGGGCGAGACGGGCGCGAGCGGGCCCGAGCGCAGTACCGCGTGAAGCCCGGCGACACGCTGTGGTCGATCGCGGAGCGGACGTTCCCCGGCGACCCGCGCGAGGGCGTCTGGGAGCTCCGGGAGCGAAACGAGCTCGACTCGGCCGTGATCGTGCCCGGCCAGGTTCTCGTCCTGCCCGCGTAGGCGTCCGCGCGCGCGATCGTCGCCGCGCGCGCCGAGCGTAGACTGCGCGTGCCGATCCGGACAGCGACCCTCCGACGCGATGGAGGCCCGATGGCGAGCGAGCGCATTCTCGAGCTACTGCGGCGGCCGGCCGACCCGGACGAGCACGAGGCGATCCGCGAGCTCTGGAAGACGCACTCGATCGCCGAGGACAACCGGGATCTCCCGGGTCTGATCTCGACGCTCACCGAGGACTGCGTCTACACGGTCGCGGGCACGGGCGCGAGGTGGGAGGGCCACGAGGGCGCCGCGCGCTTCTACACGGAGCTCCTGACGGCGTTCCCGGACATCCACTTCGAGCTCGACTACATCGTGATCGGGCCGCAGGGCGTCTGCGAGGAGGCGATCGTGACGGCGACGCACCAGGCCCGCTGGCTCGACCACGAGCCGACCGGCGAGAAGCTCGACGTGGCGGAACGCCATCTTCTTCCCGTGGGATCCGGAGGCGAGGCTGTTCAAGGGCGAGATGGTCTACACGGACCTCGCGCTTCCGGCCTGACCTCGACGCGCGAGCCTCCAGCACAGCGTCCGCACGAGCCCGACAACGCACCCGCCAGGGGCACCCGCCGGTGCCGCTGACGTCACGCTATCGGTCGAATCCGTGCCGTAGGGGTGCCGGTTCGCGCCGACAGCGTGACCGGGCTGCCGGGTCGGTGCGCGTGCTGGAGCCGGCTCGACCGCGCGGCTCGCGGTCCGCTCGCCAGCCTCCGTGCGGCGCCGGGCGTCTACGATCCGCGCCCGTGGATCTCGACCTCGTGTTCCTCGGGACGGCGGGCTCCGCGCCCACAGCGTCGCGGGGCGCCTCCGCCACGCTCGTGCGGCGCGGAGGCGATCGGCTGCTCGTCGACTGCGGCGAGGGCACGCAGCGCCAGCTGCTTCGCTCCGACGCCGGGCTCGTCGACCTGGAAGAGGTCTTCCTCACGCACCTCCATGCCGACCACGTGCTCGGCCTGCCGGGCATGCTGAAGACCTTCGCGCTGAGGGGCCGCGAGGCGCCGATCACCGTGTACGGGCCGAGCGGGACAGCAGCGCGCTGCTGCGAGCGCTCGGCAGTCGTGATCGGCCGCCTCACGTACCCGATGCGCGATCGAGGAGCTCGCAGCCCGGCGACGAGCTGAAGCGCGACGACTACCGGATCGCGCTGTTCGAAGTCGCGCACGGGCGAGCTCGGCGATCGGCTACGCGCTGCACGAGGACGATCGTCCCGGCCGCTTCGACGTCGAAGCCGCCGACGCGCTCGGTGTCCCGGACGGTCCCGCGCGGGGCGCGCTCCAGCGTGGCGAGGCCGTCGAGCTCGACGGCGGCCGCGTCGTGCGTCCCGAGGACGTGCTCGGCCCGCCGCGACGGGGCCGGAGCGATCGTCCTCACGCGGCGACACGGCGCCGCACCGATCGGTCGTCGAGGCTGCCGCCGGGCGCCGACGTCCTCGTTCACGAGGCGACATTCCTCGCCGACGAGCGCGATCGCGCGCGCGAGACCGACCACTCGACCGCCGAAGACGCGGCCGGCGTCGCGCGGGACGCGGACGTCCGGCTTCTCGCGCTCACGCACCTCTCTGCCCGCTACGCGGGGACCGAGGTCGCCGAGGAGGCCTGCCGCGTGTTCCCCGCGACGGTCGTGCCGCGCGACTTCGACGTGATCGAGGTCCCGCTGCCCGAGCGTGGCGAGCCCGAGCTCGTCGAGCGCGGCGGCCGACGGGCGCGCCGACAGGATGTAGGGTCCGGCGCATGAGCGAGCTCGTGCAGGTCGCGGTCGCGGGAAGCGTCGACGAGGCCGAGGAGCTGGAGGCGCTGCTCACCCGGGCGGGGATCGCCGGCGACGCTCGAAAGCGCGGTCGACGAGCACCCGGACGAGCACGGCGACGCCCCGGTCCGGCTGCTCGTCGCCGGCCGGCGAGCTGGATGCCGCCCGGGACGCGATCGAGGCGCTCACCGAGCCCGACGATCCGTTCCCCGGCTGAGCCAGCTCGCGCCCGATCGCTACCCCCGGGAACGGTTTCGTGCGGTGAGCTCTAGCTCGCGGCGTGAACACGATCGTCGTCGTCCCGGCGAAGCCGGGGTTCTCGAGGTCGAAGATGCACGGCGCGCGTGCCGTCGGCGTACGGCGGCGCCGGGATGCGGTGGATCGCCGCCTCGCCGGCCGGCGTCTGGAGCGGTCGCGACCTCGAAGCCGTCGACGTAGGCGCGGATCGGGATCGCCCGTCTTGCCGAGGATCGTGACGTCGAGGGTGCCGGGCCGGCAGGCGTACACGGTCATCGCGGGCCGTCCCGCTGAAGTCGCCGTTCGGCAGCAGCCCGTCGACGCGGAGCGACACGCGTGCCGGGACCTCCGGCCTCCAGGCGATGAGCCCGTGCGTCTCGCTGTCGCCCACGGGTCGCTCGGCGAGCCTTCTCGCCGGCGAGCGTGATGCGTCGACGGCGCGACGACGACGTCGCTGTCGACGGTCTCTCCGTCCGCCGTTCGCAGCACCCCGTCGTCGCCGACCTCGACCTCAGGCGTGATCGGACGGGAACGGAAGCGTCGCGGGCGGGACCCGGAGCACCTCGTCGATTCGCGTGTTCCAGAAGACCGTTCGCGCCACGGAGGTCCACAGACGATCGCCGGTCACGAGCAGCGTCGCGTCCTCCGAGCCCGGCGTCGTCGATCCAGGCCGGCGGCGCGGAGCCGATCAGCGACCCGATCCTCGTGCTCCGACGCGTCGGCGATGCGCCGCGCCGCGTCGACCGAGACGAGCGCGAGCGCCGACCCCGACGACCGACCGCCGTCGTCCATGCCAGCCGCCGCGGAAGCAGCGACGACGAGGCCGCCGGCGGCGAGCGCTGCGGCGACGAGCGCGGCGCGGGCCTGGCCGTCCGAGAGCGCCCTCGAGCGCGGACGGCGTCGAGTGCGTTGACGAGCGTCTCCGGGCGCGGCGATCTGCTCCATCGGGATGAGCGCCGCGGCCGCGACGAGCGCAAGCCACACGGGGATCACGACGGCGAGCGCGCGCGGCGCGCCGCGGGCGATCCACGCGCAGAGCCCGATCGCCAGCAGGGGCAGCACCGTGATCAGGTAGCGCTCCGCGACGTGCCCGACGTACTCGGCCGAGAAGAGCCCGACCTGCACGACCAGCAGGAACGTATGCGAGCGTGACCGAGACGAACGCGCGGAGCGCTGGGATCGCGGTCGCGGCCGGACGAAGACGCCGAACGCGAGCGCCGCGATCGCGAGCACGGGGATCGCGAGCCCGAGCATCGCGACGTCGAACGCGTGCCAGGCGATCTCGACGAGGCTGCCGAGTCGACGGTCGAGCCGGTGCTCTCGCCGATCGGCGTGTAGGCGCCGAGCACGCTCTCCGCCGAGAGCTCGCCGCCGCGCACGACGAGAGCGCACGCCGACCGCGAGCAGCGACGAGCGCCGCGGCGGCGGCGAGCCAGGCGAGCGGTCGCAGCCGGGACCGATCGCGGGCGGCGAGCGCGTCGAGCGCGACCGCGAGGAGGAAGGCGGGGAGCAGGACGAGCGCCTGGAGCCGCACTGCCGCCGCCGCGGTCGCCCAGCCGCGAAGACCCCGTACCGCCACGTCGACGGCTCCTCGACCGCGCGTGCGAGCGCGAGGAGCGCGGCCGTGACGACGGTCAACGTCAGCGGCTCCGTCATCAGGAAGCCCGCGTAGTGCAGCGCGGGCGCCGCGAGCGTCAGCGCCGCGGCAGCGATCGGCCCAGCGCGCCGAGCCGAGCCGCCGTGCCCAGCGGTACGTCGGCACCGCGACGAGCGACGCGGCCAGCGCCTGCAGGAGCTGGGCCCACCGGATCCCGTCCGCGAGATCGAGCGCGGCGAGCGGCGCCCCGACGAGGGCCGGGCGTGAGGAGGCTGTAGTACGGCGACGGCAGCCCGCGGACGCTCGAGCGTCCCCTCCGACCAGAGCGACTCGCCGATCAGCCCGTAGACCATCTCGTCCGGCGCGATCCACGGCGTCGTGAACCAGTGCGCGGCGGCGAAGCGGACGACCGTCGAGACGACGACGAGGCCCGCGACGACGAGCGCGGCAGGGCTCACGCGCCGCGTCCGACGCGCCGCGGCGCTCAACCGTCTCCGAGCCGGTCACGCGGCAGGATCCTTCCGATTGCGCGTGAGGAACGTGTGAAGAACTGCGCGCATGCCCGTCAGACCCGCCGCTAGACTCGCACTCGTCCCTTTAAGCCGGTCCAGCGAGGCCGGGAAGGAGCAGCGATGGAGACCGGAACGGCGGCGCGCGAAGGCGCGCGCGAGATCCTCGACGCGGACGCGCTCGCGCGCACGGTGGCGCGGTTGGCGCACGAGCTGATCGAGCGGAACGACGACCTCGAGCGGCTCGCGCTCGTCGGAATCCACACGCGCGGCGTCCCGCTCGCCCGGCGGCTGCAGGAGCTCGTGGCCGAGCGAAGCGGCGTCGAGCTCGAGCTCGGCGCGGTCGACATCTCCTTCCACCGCGACGACGTGCTCGTGCGCGGCCGCGAGGCGCCGCTCCACACGCAGCCCGTCGTCCGCGGCACGGAGCTCGGACTTCCCGCTCGGCGGGACGACGTGCGTGCTCGTCGACGACGTGCTCTTCACCGGCAGGACGATCCGGGCGGCGATCGACGCGCTCCTCGACTACGGCCGCCCCGAGCGCGTCCAGCTCGCCGTCCTCGTCGACCGCGGCCACCGCGAGCTGCCGATTCGCCCGGACTACGTCGGCAAGAACCTCCCGACCGCGCTCGGCGAGCGCGTCCGGGTCGAGCTCGAGGAGATCGACGGCGTCGACCGCGTGATGCTCGAGTCGAGCGGAGGGAGCACCGATGAGCGACGAGCACCGAGGCCACGCGCCACCTCCTCGGCGTCGGCGACCTCGAGCGAGAAGGATCGTCGAGCGCATCCTCGACACGGCCCGCGCGCTCGACCGGTCGCTCGACCGGGAGGTCAAGAAGCTGCCGACGCTCCGTGGCCGGCTCGTCCTGAACCTCTTCTACGAGTCGTCGACGCGCACGCTCTCGAGCTTCGAGCTCGCCGCGAAGCGCCTCTCCGCCGACACGATGACGCTCGCGCGCCAGCGGCTCGTCGGTCGACAAGGGCGAGTCGCTGCGCGACACGGCGCTCACGCTCGCGGAGTACGAGCCCGACGTGATCGTCGTCCGCCATCCGCACATCGGCGCGCCGCACCTCGTCGCGCGCACGACCCGGGCGCACGTCGTCAACGCCGGCGACGGCAAGCACCAGCATCCGACGCAGGCGCTGCTCGACCTCTTCACGATCCAGGAGGCGCTCGGTCGGCTCGAAGGCGTCTCGGTCGCGATCGTCGGCGACGTGCTGCACTCGCGGGTCGCGCGCTCGCTCGTCGAGGCGCTGCTCCTCGTCGGTGCCGAGCCGGTCCTCGTCGCGCCGCCGACGCTTCTCCCGCGCGGGATCGAGGAGCTCGGGTGCCGGGTCAGCCATCGCATCGACGGCGATCGCGGACGTCGACGTCGTGTACGCGCTCCGCATGCAGTCCGAGCGCATGCAGGCGGGCGCCGCCTTCGTCCCGTCGCTCCGGGAGTACACGGCGCTCTACGGGATCACGCCCGAGCGGGTCCGAGCCGGGCCAGCTCGTGATGCATCCCGGCCCGATGAACCGGGGCATCGAGATCGATCCGCGCGTCGCCGACTCCGGCGCGTCGCTCGTCACGACGCAGGTGCGGTCCGGCCTCGTCGTGCGCATGGCGATCCTCTACGACCTGCTCACCTCGCCCGCCGCCCGCGCCGTGCCGCTCGCCCTGGAGGTCGCGTGATCCTCGCGAGCAGGAACGGGCGTCTCGACTCGCTCACCGTCCGCGCGCGCGTCGTCGACCCGACCGAGGGCATCGACGCGCCCGCCGAGCGTCACGGTCGAGGACGGGATCGTCACCGCGATCGACCCCGTCGCCGGCGCGCCGGCGGGGCTCGTCCTCGCGCCCGCGTTCGTCGACCCGCACGTCCACCTGAGGACGCCCGGTCGCGAGGACGAGGAGACGATCGTCTCCGGCACCGAGGCCGCCGCTGCGGGCGGGTACTGCGCGATCGTCGCGATGCCGAACACCGACCCGGTCGTCGACACGGCCCCCGTGCTCCGCGCGCTCGTCGAGCAGGCGCTCGAGGAGGCGGTCGTCCCGACGGGCTTCACCGCGGCGATCTCGAAGGGCCAGCGCGGGGAGGAGCTGACGGAGATGGCCGAGCTCGCCGCCGCCGGGGCCGTCGCGTTCACGGACGACGGGCGCCCCGTCGCCTCGGCGGGGCTCATGCGGCGCGCGCTCGCCTACAGCGCCGTCGCCGACCGGCCGCTCGCGCTCCACTGCGAGGAGCCGACCCTGTCGCGAGACGGGCAGATGCACGAGGGCGCCGTCTCCGCCGAGCTCGGGCTCGCCGGCTGGCCGTCGGTCGCCGAGAGCCTGATGGTCGAGCGAGACCTCGCGCTCGCCGCGTACGAGCAGCGTCCCATCCACCTGCAGCACCTCTCCGCCCGTGCGTCGGTCGAGGCCGTTCGGCGCGCGCGCGCGGCCGGTGTCCGCGTCAGCGCCGAGGCGACCCCGCACCACCTGTGCGCCACGCGACGAGCTCGTCCGCACGCTCGACGCGAACGCGAAGATGAACCCGCCGCTCGGCTCGCGAGGACGACCGCCGGGCGCTCGTCGAGGGCATCCTCGACGGCACGATCGACTGCATCGCCACCGACCACGCCCCGCACGCGAGACACGAGAAGGACGTCGCCGTTCGAGCAGGCGCCGTTCGGCGTGACCGGGCTCGAGACCGCGTTCGGCGCGCTCCACACGTTCCTCGTCCGCGAGGGCGAGGTTCCGCTCGCGACCGTGCTCGAGCGCCTGTCGGCCGGGCCGGCCCGCGCGCTCGGGCTCCCCGTGCCGCGGATCGCGGTCGGCGAGCCTGCGAACCTCGTCCTGCTCGACCTCGAGGCCGAGTGGACGGTGCGCGAGGATGCGTTCCGCTCGCGCTCGGCGAACTCGTGGCTGCTCGGGCAGACGCTCGTCGGCGCGGTCGTCAGGACGGTTGCCGCGGGCAGGGTGGTGTTCTCGACGTGAGGGGCGGCGGTCAGGGCTACGTGCTCCTCGAGGACGGAACGGTCTTCCGCGGACGCTCGGTCGCGGCGGAGGGCTCGGCGTTCGGCGAGGCGGTCTTCACGACCGGCATGACCGGCTACCAGGAGACGGTCACCGACCCGAGCTACGCGGAGCAGCTCGTGTGCTTCACGGCTCCGATGGTGGGCAACTACGGGGTCGACGAGCGTCGTCTCGAGTCCAGCGCGCCGCACGCGCGCGGCGGTGCTCATGCGGCGTCTCGGCGGCGAGGACTGGGCGCTCTGGCTGGCCGAGCGCGGCATCGTCGCGCTCGACGAGATCGACACGCGCTCGCTGACGCTGCGGGTTCGCGACGGCGGCGCGATGCGGTCGATCGTGGTCGCCGACGAGCGGCGGCTGCCCGTTCCGGAGGCGCTCGAGCAGGTTCGCGCGCAGCCCGAGATGGAGGGGCAGGCGCTCGTCGCGCAGGTCTCGACGGCCGAGCCGTACGTCGGCAGGCGAGTCGGGCAGGGTCCGCGTGGCCGTCGTCGACTACGGCGTGAAGCGGTCGATCCTCCGCCGGCTCGCGCACGCCGGCGCCGCGGTGACGGTGTTCCCGCACCTCTGCGACCCCGACGAGCTCGCGTCCCACGACGGCGTGCTCCTCTCGAACGGCCCCGGCGACCCGGCGCCGCTCGTCGAGGAGACCGAGGTCGTCCGGGCCACGCTCGGGCGGGTCCCGATGCTCGGAATCTGCCTCGGCCACCAGCTGATCGGCCTGGCGACGGACCACGAGACGACGAAGCTGCCCTTCGGCCACCGCGGCGCCAACCACCCAGTGCTCGACAAGCGCACGGGACGCGTCCTCGTCACGAGCCAGAACCACGGCTTCGCCGTCGTTCCCTCCGAGCGCGCCGAGGAGACCCACGTCTCGCTGTACGACGGCACGGTCGAGGGCTTCGACTTCCCCGAGCTGCGGGCGCAGAGCGTGCAGTTCCATCCCGAGGCCGGCCCGGGCCCCCACGACGCCTGGCCGATCCTCGAGCACTGGGTCGACTCCCTGGAGCCTCGCTGATGCCCGCCCGCCGCGACCTCCGCTCGGTCTGCGTGATCGGCTCCGGCCCGATCGTGATCGGGCAGGCGTGCGAGTTCGACTACGCCGGCTGCCAGGCGCTCAAGGTGCTGCGCGAGGACGGCTACCGCACGATCGTCGTCAACTCGAACCCGGCCACGATCATGACCGACCCGGGTTTCGCCGACCGGACGTACATCGAGCCGCTCGACCTCGAGGGCGTCGCCGACGTCCTGCGACGCGAGCGGCCCGACGGCCTGCTGCCGACGCTCGGCGGCCAGACGGCCCTGAACCTCGCGATCGAGCTCGAGACGGCGGGCGTGCTGGAGGACCTCGGCGTCGAGCTGCTCGGCGCCTCGGTGGACGTGATCCGCCGCGCCGAGGACCGGGAGCTCTTCCGCGACGCAGTCCAGAGCTGCGGGCTCCAGGTCCCGGCCTCCCGGATCGTGGAGTCGGTCGACGACCTCGACGGCATCCCTGTCCCTGCAGTCGTCCGGCCCGCGTTCACGCTCGGCGGCCACGGCGGCGGCTTCGCCGACGACCCCGCGGCGTTGCGACGGCAGGTCGAGCGGGGCCTGAACGAGTCTCCGATCCGCCAGGTGCTCGTGGAGGACTCGATCCGTGGCTGGGACGAGTTCGAGCTCGAGGTGATCCGCGACCGCGCCGACAACGTCGTGATCGTCTGCTCGATCGAGAACCTCGATCCCATGGGCGTCCACACGGGCGACTCCGTCACCGTCGCGCCGCAGATGACCCTTTCCGACGAGGCGTACCAGGAGCTTCGCGACGCGGCCGCCGCAGTGATCCGGGCGGTCGGGGTCGAGACCGGCGGCTCGAACATCCAGTTCGCACGCAACCGCGAGACGGGCGACCTGCGGGTGATCGAGATGAACCCGCGCGTCTCCCGCTCCTCCGCGCTCGCGTCGAAGGCGACCGGCTACCCGATCGCCAAGGTCGCCGCGAAGCTCGCGGTCGGCTACACGCTCGACGAGATTCCGAACGACCTGACGAAGACGACGCCGGCGAGCTTCGAGCCGACGCTCGACTACGTCGTCGTCAAGTTCCCGCGGTTCGCGTTCGAGAAGTTCCCGGGCGCCGACGCGACGCTCGGCACGCAGATGAAGTCCGTCGGCGAGGCGATGGGCATCGGGCGGACGTTCACGGAGGCATTCCTGAAGGCGTTCGGCTCGCGGGAGCTCGACCCGGGCTCGCCGACGCCGTGGGCGACGATCGACGACCTGCCCGACGGCCTGCACCCATGGTTCGTCGAGCAGCTCGAGGCCGCGAAGCGCGAGCTCCGCACCGGTGACATCCGGCGCGCCAAGCGGGCGGGGTGGGGGGACGACTCGATCGGCGCGGCCTGGGGGACATCCGGCGACGACGTCCGGCGGACGCGCTACGCCCGCGGGATCAAGCCCGCCTACCGGCGCGTCGACTCGTGCGGCGGCGAGGTCGACGCGGCCTCGAACTACTTCTACTCGACCTGGGGCGAGGAGGACGAGGGCCCGGCACCGGGGACCAAGCCCCGCGTCGTGATCCTCGGCTCGGGCCCGAACCGGATCGGGCAGGGGATCGAGTTCGACTACTGCTGCGTCCACGCCGTCCAGACGTTCCGCGGCCTCGGCTACGAGGCCATCATGGTCAACTGCAACCCGGAGACCGTCTCGACCGACTACGACACCTCCGACCGGCTGTACTTCGAGCCGCTCTCGCCGGAGGAGGTGCTCGCCGTGATCGACCGCGAGCAGCCCGTCGGCGTCGTCACGCAGTTCGGCGGCCAGACGCCGCTCCGCCTCGCGCGGCACATCGAGGCGGCCGGCTACCGGATTCTCGGCACGCCGCATGCGGCGATCGACCTCGCGGAGGATCGGGAGCGGTTCGGCGCGCTCGCCCAGGAGCTCGGCGTCCGCTGCCCGCCCTGGTCGACCGTGGAAGGGGTCGACGAGGCGCTCGACGCCGCCCGCGAGATCGGCTACCCGGTGCTCGTCCGGCCGTCGTACGTCCTTGGCGGCCGCGCGATGCGCGTGTGCGACGACGAGTCCGACCTGCAGGCGGCGATGGCGGCGGTCAGCGGGCCGGTGCTCGTCGACCGCTTCGTCGAGAACGCGATCGAGATCGACGTCGACGCGCTCTGCGACGGCGAGGAGGTCTTCATCGGCGCCGTCATGCAGCACGTCGAGGAGGCGGGCGTCCACTCCGGCGACTCCTCCTGCGTCCTCCCGGCGCAGTCGCTCACCCTCGCGAACGCGCTCGAGGTGGAGCACGTCGTCAAGCGGCTCGGGCCGGCGCTCGGCGTCGTCGGTCTCCTCAACGTCCAGCTGGCGATCGCCGACTCGACGGTCTACGTCCTCGAGGCGAATCCGCGCGCATCGCGCACGGTTCCCTTCGCCAGCAAGGCCACCGGCGTGAACCTCGTCGACGCGGCGTGCCGTCTCGCCCACGGCACCCCTCTGGCGGAGCTCGGACTGACCCAGCCGCGGCCGACGGCAGTCAGCGTGAAGGCTGCGGTGCTGCCGTTCGCACGGTTCCCCGGCGCCGACCCGATCCTCGGGCCCGAGATGCGCTCGACCGGAGAGGTGATGGCGACGGCCTCGGACCTGCCGACGGCGTTCGCCAAGGCGGAGCGCGCAGCAGGACGTCCGCTGCCCACGCTCGGCACCGCCTTCCTCTCCGTTCGGGACAGCGGACAAGCCGAGCATCGCGCCGATCGCGGCCGCTCTCGCGGGGCTCGGGTTCGAGCTCGTCGCGACGACCGGAACCGCGACGACGCTCCGCGCCGCGGGGCTCGACGTGGAGGAGGTCGGCAAGGTAGCCGATGCGGCGGAGGGCGAGCCGACCGTGGTCGACCTGATCCGCGAGCGGCGGTGCGACCTCGTCGTCAACACGCCGCAGGGCTCGGGCGCACGAGCGGACGGCTACCTGATCCGGGAGGCGGCGCTCGTCGCGCGCGTCCCGTGCATCACGACCGTCTCGGGTGCCGCCGCAGCGGTCCACGCGATCGCGAACGCCCGCGCGGAAGCCACGCTGTCGCTGCAGGAGCGCATTGCCGTTTCCGCCTCCGGCGGAAACGGCTAGAAGTGCTGCGTCGTGAACGTCTGACCGCTGTCGGGAACGAAACGATCGGCCCGTATGTCCTCGTTCGTCTAGGGCGTGGCGGGCTCGAGCCCGGCACGCCCGGGTCAGTTCTTCATGCTCGAGGCACCCGGGCGGCTGCTGCCGAGGGCGTTCAGCCTCTGCCTCGCGCCGCCCGACGAGCTCGGCTTCCTCTTCGAGCCGGTCGGTCCCGGCACCCGGGCGCTCGCGACTCTCAGGCCAGGCGACGCCGTTCACGTCACGGGGCCCCTCGGGAACGGCTTCGATCTCGATGTCGAGCGGCCGCTCCTCGTCGGGGGCGGGATCGGGATCGCGCCCCTGCCATACCTCTCCGAGCGTCTCGGTGGCCCGCCGGCGCTTCTCGGCTTCCGCAGCGCGCACCACGCCGAGGCGGCGTCGCTCGTGCCGAATGCCGAGGTCGTGCTCGATCCGACGCTCGTGACGGACGCCCTGCCCGCCGAGCCGGGAGACGTGCTCGCGTGCGGCCCCGAGCCGATGCTCGATGCGCTCGAGGCGCTCGTCCCGGGCGCACAGCTCGCACGCGAGGCGCCGATGGCGTGCGGGTACGGGGCGTGCTACGGCTGCGTCGTCCCGCGGAACGGCGGCTACGTCCGCCTCTGCCTGGAAGGGCCCGTCCTCACCGCGACGGGCGCGCACCGATGAGCATCCCGATCCTCAACGCGTCCGGCTGCCTGGACGCGCTCGCCGCGCCGGATGTCGCTCGCTCTCTCGACGCCTTCGTGACGAAGACGGTCACGCCGCTCCGGCGCGAGGGGAACCCGCCGACCCGGATCGCGGAGACCGACCACGGGATGCTGAACTCGATCGGCCTCCAGGGGCCCGGGATCGACGCGTTCGTCACCGACAACCTGCCGCGCCTCGCCGAGATCGCGCCGCAGCTCTGGGTCTCGGTGGGCGGCTTCTCCGCGGCGGACTTCACCCTGTGCTGCGAGCGACTCGACGGCGACGAGCGCGTCGCCGCGATCGAGCTCAACCTCTCGTGCCCGAACGTGGAGGAGGCGCCGGAGACGGCCGCACAACTCGTCGCCGCAGCGCGAGCGGCCACCGGCACGCCGCTCTACGCCAAGCTGTCGCCTGCGCAGTGGGACATCGCCGAGGCGGCCCGCGCCGTCGTGGACGCCGGGGCGGACGGGCTCTCGCTCGTGAACACGATCCGCGGCCTCGCGCTCGATCCGGTCACCCTGCGCCCGCTCCTCGCGCGGGGGGCGGGCGGCTACTCAGGCCCCGCGCTTCACCCGATCGCGCTCGCCTGCGTGCATGCGTGCGCGTCCGTCGTCGACGTGCCGATCGTCGGGATGGGGGGCGTCTCGACCGGGCGGGACGCGCTCGAGCTCGTCGCGGTTGGCGCGAGCGCGGTCGCGGTCGGGACGGCGCTCTTCTCGGACCCCGGCGCACCCGGTCGCGTCCGCGCGGAGCTCGCAGCGGAGGCCGCGGCCCGGGGATTCGAGACGCCACGTGATCTCCGAGGCGTTGCCCAGGCTGAAAAATCCCTGTAAATCACGGGAAACAGTACTGCTTGATTCACACCGAGACGGTGCTAGACTCGTGCGCTCATGGTCACGTCGAAGACGCACGCCCAGGCCCCCGCGCGCTCACTCGATCAGCGGATGGAAGCCCTTCAGCGTGCGAACGACATCCGCGTGCGTCGTGCCCAGCTGAAGAAGGACCTCAAGGACGGACGCGCGCACATCGAGACGATCCTGCTCGACCCGCCCGACTACGTGTCCACCGCGAAGGTGTTCGACATGCTCATGGCGGTGCCGAAGTTCGGGCGCGTGAAGGCCGCCCGCTTGCTGAACCAGTGCCGGATCAGCCAGTCGAAGACCGTCGGCGGGCTGTCCGAGCGTCAGCGGGCGGAGCTCGTCAACCTGTTCAACAACAGGTGATTGCCGGCGTCGCCGGCAATCACTAGAGACCCTTCTTCATGGACCCGGTGCGCCCAGTCATCGTCGTCACCGGGCCTTCCGGAGCGGGGAAGGGGACGCTGATCCGCGCGATCCTCGAGCGGATCCCCGAGCTCGAGGTCGCGATCTCAGCGACGACCCGGCCGCAGCGGCCGGGGGAGGAGAACGGCCGCGAGTACTGGTTCCTCACGGACGAGGAGTTCACCGCGCGCGCGGAGGAGGGAGCGTTCCTCGAGTGGGTCGAGTACGTGTCCCACAGGCGCTACGGGACGCTCCGCTCGGAGATCGACCGCATCGCGGCGCACGGTCGCGTCTGCGTGCTCGAGCTCGAGACGGACGGCGCGCTCCGCGTCCAGGCCGAGGTGCCCGGCGCCTGCTCGATCTTCATCGCGGCCGACGTCGAGGAGCTGGAGCGCAGGCTGCGCGAGCGCGCGACCGAGTCGACCGGCGAGATCGGCGAGCGGATCGAGATCGCTCGTCGCCAGCTCGAGCAGGCCCACCGCTTCCGCTACATGGTGCGAAACGACGACCTCACGCGGGCGAGTGAGGTGCTCGCGGCGATCGTCGAACGGGAGCTGGTCCTCGCGTCCGCAGGTTCGTCCGTGGCCGGCGGTTCCCAGACCGAGCAGTCCTAGGACGCGAGGACGCACTCGCAGGTACCATGCCTCCCGATGATCGAGCCGCGTATCGACGACCTCCTTTCGCACACGGGCACCGACACCGACCCGCCGTCGCGCTACGCGCTCGTGATCATGGCCGCGAAGCGCGCCCGGCAGATCAACAACTACCACCATCAGCTCGGCGAGGGTCTCGGGCTGGATGACGCGCCCCCGCCGCTCGTCGAGTCCCGCTCGAAGAACTACCTGACGATGGCGATGGAGGAGATCTCCCGGGGCAAGCTGACCTTCACGTACGCGCCCCCCGGCTCGTAGAAGGCCTCCCTTGTTGCACTAGCTGAGGGAACCTCCCGGTTCCCCCAGACCCCCTCCACTGGTCCGCTTCGCGGACAGGCCGCTACGCGGCCGGGCACACTATGCCCGTGGCGCGAATCCTCGTCGGCGTGACGGGCGGCATCGCCGCCTACAAGGCCTGTGAGCTCATCCGGCTCCTCGTCCGCGCCGGGCACAACGTCACGCCCGTCGTCACCCGGGGCGCGGAGGAGTTCGTCGCCGCCCGGACGTTCTGGGCGCTCGCGCGGAAGGAGCCGCCCACGGACCCCTATCCGCACCTGACCGACGCCGACGCCCTCGTCGTCGCGCCGCTGACCGCGAACACGATGGCGCGGCTGGCCCACGGGCTCGCCGACGACCTCCTGACCGAGACCGCGCTCGCCCATCGCGGCGCGCTCGTGCTGGCGCCCGCGATGAACACCGCGATGTGGGAGCACCCCGCGACGCAGGCAAACCTCGCGCTCCTCGTCGAGCGCGGAGCAATCGTCGTCGGGCCGGACGAGGGAGAGCTCGCCGAGGGGCTCGTCGGCCCAGGGCGGATGGTGGAGCCCACGGAGATCGCGGCGCGTATCGAGGCGCTCCTCTCCGGTGGCGAGACGAACGGCAGGCTCGCGGGCCGACGGGTGCTCGTCACGGCCGGCGGCACCCGGGAACCGCTCGACGCGGTGCGCTTCCTCGGCAACCGGTCGTCCGGCCGCATGGGCGTCGCGCTCGCCGAGGCCGCCCGGAAGCGGGGCGCCGACGTGACGCTGCTCGCGGCGAACCTGACGATCGTGCCGCCGGCAGGCGTCGACGTCGTCGAGACCCCGACGGCCGCCGATCTGCGTCGCGAGGCGCTCGCCCGCGCAGACGCAGACATCGTCCTGATGGCCGCCGCAGTGGCCGACTACCGGCCCGCGGAGCAGATCGTCGGCAAGCGCCCGAAGGACGCCGAGCCCTGGTCGGTGTCGCTCGTGCCGACCCCCGACGTCGCGCGGGCGCTCGGCGCCGCGCGTCGTGACGGCCAGGTGCTCGTCGCGTTCGGGGCGGAGCAGGGCGAAGACGGGCTCGCTCGCAAGCGCGAGATGCTGACGGACAAGAACGTCGACCTCGTCGTCTACAACGATGTGGGCCGCGACGACATCGGCTTCGACAGCCCCGATAACGAGGTCGTCCTCGTCACACTGGACGGCGAGCGCACAGTCGCCAAGGCATCCAAGCCGGCGGTCGCCGACGCGATCCTCGACGAGGTCGAACGGCTCCTCGAGGAGGGGACGTGACCGCCGCCTCCGAGCCACTCCCAACCGCGGAGGCCGCCGGTGCCGCCGCGCTCGCCGAGCGTGTCGTCTCGAACCTCGGCTCGGCGATCCATGCGTCACCCGAGACGCTGCGCCTTCCGTTCCTCTGCCTGCTAGCCGAGGGCCACGTCCTGGTCGAGGACGTTCCCGGGGTGGGGAAGACCGTGCTCGCGAAGGCGGTCGCGCGGTCGCTCGAGCTGACGTTCCACCGCGTCCAGTTCACGCCAGATCTCCTCCCGGCCGACGTCACCGGCGTCAACGTCTTTGACCGGCAGAGCGGCGAGTTCCGCTTCCGTGCCGGTCCCGTGTTCGCGAACGTGCTGCTCGTCGACGAGATCAACCGCGCGTCGCCGAAAACGCAGTCCGCGCTGCTCGAGGCGATGCAGGAGACGCAGGTGACGGTCGACGGGACGACGCACGTCCTCGAGCGGCCGTTCCTCGTGATCGCCACCCAGAACCCCGTCGAGTACGAGGGGACGTTCCCGCTGCCCGAGGCGCAGCTCGACCGCTTCGCCGTGCGGATGACGATCGGCTACCCGCCACACGCCGACGAGGCCCGGATGCTCGCCGAGCAGACGACCTCGCCGCCGCTCGACCACCTCGGGCCGGTCGCCCGGCACGCCGAGCTCCTTGCTGCGATCGACGCTGCTCGGCAGGTCCACGTCGAGGAGAGCGTCACGCGCTACGTCGTCGCGCTCCTGCGCCACACACGCGCGAGCTCGCGTCTCGCGCTCGGTGGCAGCCCGCGCTCCGGCATCGCGCTCCTGTCGCTCTCCAAGGCGCGGGCGCTCGTCGAGGGCCGCGGGTTCGTCGTCCCGGAGGACGTCCAGGCTCTCGCCGTGACGGTCCTTGCCCACCGTCTGATCCTGGCTCCGGAGGCACGGGCCACGGGCGTCACCGCGGAGGAGATCGTCGTGGACGCCCTCGACGAGACCGCGGTGCCCGTGTGACGCGTCGCCCTCGCACCACCGGTGTGAGGGCCGACAGCGGCGCCGGCCTCCTCGCGCTCGCCGTCCTCGCGGGGGCGTGGGTGGTCGGCTCGACCGCGCTCGCGGTGCTCGGCACCGGACTCGCCGTCGCCGCCCTCGCGGCACGCGTCTGGGCGTTCGCCGCGACGCGGATGCTCACCGTCGAGCGGCTCCCGGCGAGCGTGCCGCCCGTCGAGGGCGGGCAGCTCCGGCTCGGGATCTCGGTGCGCGGCCCGACGAGGCTCTGCTCGCTGCTCGAGCTGCGCGAGACCGTCGGCCCGCTCGGGGAGGTCGCGGTCGCGATCGAACGCGGCGGCCGGGCGGAGCTGGTCGTCGACGACGTTCCACGCGGGCGGTACCGGCTCGGTCCTGCAAGGCTCCTCGCCCGTGACCCACTCGGAGTCGCGACCGTCGAGCGGGACGTTCCGCCCGGCGCGACCGTGCTTGTCCGGCCACGCGTGCCCGAGATAGGAGCGCTGTTCACCGAGAGCGGTGCCCGGGGCGAAGGCGGACGCAGGGCATACATGCGTCGGCCGAGCGGGCTCGAGCCGCACGGCGTCCGCGAGTACGTGGAGGGGGAGCCGTTGCGCGCCGTGCACTGGCCGACGTCCGCGCGCCGGGGCGAGCTCATGGTGCGGGAGCTCGAGGATGCGCCGCGCGACAGCGTCGCGATCGTGCTCGACGTCGACGCACGGTCCGTCGCAGGCCCCGCCGGGCGCTCGAGCCTCGACGATGCGGTTCGCGTCGTCGCCGGTCTCGTGCGCGCCCATGCGGGCCGCTCTCGTCGGGCGCTGCTCGTCGTCGCGACGCCCAAGCCCGGCATCCACCGTGTCCAGAGCCTCGGACGGGACTGGGACGCTGCACTCGACACCCTGGCGGCGGTCGAGCCCTTCGACGGAACACCGCTCCGCGAGCTCGTGACCGCGCGCGGCACGCTCGGTGTCGTGCCCGAGCTCGTCGTGGTGACTGCCCGGCCCGAGATCGTGGAGGACGCGCTCATCGCACGACGCGCCGTCGGGCGGTTCTGCGCGCTCGTCGCCGTGGACGCGCAGACGTATGCCGGTCGTGAGCCGTCCGCGGCCTCGCGGACGTTGCTTCGGCTCGCGAGCGCCGGCGTGTCGATCGCCGTCGTCCGACACGGCGACAGGCTCGAGGACGCGCTCGGAGGGCTACGGGAGCGGGCCGTTGGGTAGCGCCCGCATCTCCCTTCGTGGCCCACTGACGGCCGCGCCGCTCGTCGCAACCGTTGTGCTGGCGTGGGCGATGCTCGAGGATCCGGTCGCCTGGCGCACGTTCGTCGCGGTCGCCGTCCTCGCACTCGTGCCCGCCCTTCCGGTGGGTGCGTCGGCCCGCATCGGAGCCTGCGCGCTGGCGGCATTGGCAGCGCTCGCCGTCTCGTTCGGCACGTGGCCGCACGAGGCGCTGGGCGACGCCTGGACGGCGCTCCACGACGCGCCGGCGGTGCGCGCGCCGTTCGATCCCGTCTCGTACCCGTTGCTCCACGGTCTCGTCGCGATTGCGGCCTTCGGCCTCGCGCTCGCCGCAACGCTCGCCGCCGTCACGCGGAGGACGCCGCTCGTGGTCGCCGCGGTCGCCGTCGGGATCGGGTTCCCCGCTCGCCTCCTGCAGGACGTCAACGCGTTGACGCTCGGCGCGCTCGCGCTCGGCGCCGTCCTCTGGGCGCTGCTCGCTCCCGACCTCCGCGGTGCGCGGCGCGCAGCTCCGGGGATCGCGATCGGAGCCGCTGTCCTCGTTGTGGCGGTCACCGCTGCCTCGGCCGGCGTCTCGCCGAGCGACGGACGGGTCGACTGGCGCGGCTGGGACCCCTTCGCCGGTGGTGGTCGTACCGCGAGCCTCCGGTACGTCTGGGACTCGAACTACGAGGGGATCGACGTTTCCCGCCCGTCCGACCGTCGTGCTGCGCGTCCGCGCGCCGAAGCGGGCTGAGTACTGGCGCGTCTCGACGCTCGAGACGTTCGCGGCCGACCGCTGGATCGAGAACCTGTACCCGATCGACATCGGTGGCCCGCGTCGGATCTTGCCCGCCGACTCCCTGGTGCCACGGCGTGACGCCCAGCCTGGCGCGTGGCTCCGCCAGGTCGTCACGGTCGAGGGGCTGGAGGACGACCGCGTGGCCGCCGCGAGCCAGCCTGCCCGCGTGGACGGCCCCTCGCTCGGGCGGCTCTCGTTCCTGGCCGGCGGCGTCATGCGGGCGGGGCGCACCATCCGACGCGGCGCCGAGTACACCGTCTGGAGCTATGTGCCGCGACCGACGCCTCGGGCACTCGCGGCGTCGAAGCCGCGCTACCCGGACGGGGTAGGGCGTTACCTCGAGCTCGGGCGGGCTCGGTTCCCGGGCTTCGGCGCGGGTCAACGCGTGCGCACCGTCGATCGCGTGTTCATCGACGATCGCTACCAGCCGCTCTGGGCGTACCGCCCACTCTGGGAGGAGGCGCGGCGACGCACGGCCCGCGCACGCTCACCGTACGAGGCCACGCTGCTCCTCGAACGCTGGTTCCGGCGCGACGGCGGGTTCCGGTACGAGGAGCGCCCGCCGGTCACCCAGTCCGGTGCTCCGCCGCTCGTCGACTTCGTCGAGGTGACCCGGCTCGGCTACTGCCAGCACTACGCCGGGGCGATGACCGTGATGCTGCGGCTGCTCGGCATTCCGGCGCGGGTTGCGGTCGGCTTCACCGCGGGAACGTGGAAGGGCGGCGTGTGGACGGTGACCGACCATCAGGCGCACGCGTGGGTCGAGGCGTGGTTCGAAGGCTTCGGGTGGCTCGCATTCGACCCGACGCCGGGTCGGGGCACGCTCTCGGCCGTCTACACGCTCGCCTCGGACTCGGCGGACGCGGTGGCCGCCCTGGGCACGGGCCGCTTCCTCGACTTCACGCCGTCATTCGACGCCGGCGGTGGCTCCGCCGCGCCGACGCCGGTCGAGCCGGCGGCGGCAGACGTCGTTCCCGTGGTGGCTGCTCGCCGTGCCGCTCGTGCCTCTCGCGGTCGCATGCGCGGTGGTCGGGGGCAAGTGGGCCCGTCGCTCCCGAAGGCTTCGGCGGCGCGACCCGCGCGCTGCTCGCGAGCGGCGTGCGCGCGGAGCTCGTCTCGGCGCTCCTCGACCGCGGCGCGGCCGTCGACGCCGTTGCGACGACTGCCGCCCTCCGGAGCACGACCGAACGCGTCCTCGCCACGCCTGCCGGCGCGCTGACCGACGCGCTGGCCGAGGCCCGATTCGGGCCGCTCCGGGGCGCGCGGACGGCCTCGATCGCGAGCGCGGACGGAGCTCGCGCGCGTCCTCGGCGCCGCGCGGTCGCGCGAGACGCCGTCCTCCCGGCTCCGTGCGGCGCTGTCGCTGCGCTCCTTGACACGGTCGGCACGATGAGATCGTGAGCAGCGCGTACGACCTCTACCAGCAGGGCCGCAGCCACCTTCGCGACGGAATGCCCGCTCAGGCGACGGTCGCGCTCGAGAAGGCGAAGCGGCTCGAGCCGGAGAAGGCGTCGATCCGCGAAGCCCTCGGCATCGCCTACTTCCGGATCAGCCGCTGGGAGGAGGCGGAGGCGGAGTTCCGCAAGGTCCTCGAGCTCGCGCCGGCGGACGACTACGCGCACTACGCGCTCGGGCGCGCGCTGCGGAACCAGGGACGCCACGAGGAGGCGGCGACGCACCTCAAGCTCGCGCGCTCGCTGCGGCCCCGGCCGCCGGGCGAGCCGGCGCTGGAGCACGGTCAGGGCTCGAGGTCGGCGACGACCGACGAGTAGCGCCGGAACCGCCGCGCCACCGCCCGGTGGAACGCGCCGCGGTACTCCTCCGTCGCGTCCTCGTCGAGCGTCGTGGCGTACGCCTCGCGAATCGTCCAGGAGCCGGTCGGCGATCGCGTCGACGACGAGCTGGAAGTCGCCGTAGGACTCCTCGGCCTCGTCCCGTCCCGCGCGCACCCAGGCGGCCTCCGCCTGTCCGCCTCGTCGAGGAGGGCGGACTCGTCGGTCGAGAAGAGATCGAGCTGCCGCTCCACGAGCTCGTCGAACCGGCCGCGGCGCAGCCTCACACGATCTCCTGGTAGAGGTCGAGATGCGCCTCGGCCGCCGCATCCCAGGTCAGCGTCTCGCGGGCGCGCCGGGCGCCCGCGCGCGCCGCTTCGAGCGCGGCGGGGTCGTCGAGGAGACCCCGCACAGCTGCCTCGAGGCCGTCGACGTCCCCCGGCGGGACGACGCGACCGGCCGAGAAGCGCTCGACCACCTCCCCGAGGCCGCCGACGTCGTAGACGACGGCCGGGACGCCGGCTCCGAGCGCCTGGAGCAGCGCTCCCGACTGGTCGAGCTCCGCGCGGTACGGGAACACGGCCACCGTCGTCTCCGAGAGCGCCTGTTCGAGCGCGGGGCGGCCGAGGTACCCGAGCCGCCACTCGGCGCGGTCACCGGCCGTCGCTCGCAGCGCGTCGAGGGGGATCCGCGGATCGCCGGCGACGAGCAGACGGGCGTCGGGGAGGCGCAGCACTGCCTCAACCGCGTCCTCGAGCCCCTTGTACGGCCGGATGACGCCGAGCGAGAGCACCGTGCGACCGTCGTCCCGACGCGGCGGGTCGCTGCGGAAGACGGGGTGCGGGACGACCCGAAGCCGGTCGCCCGGCACGCCGAAGCGCAGCGAGTGTCTCGCGGCCCCGTTCCGAGTGGACGACGATCCGGTCGAAGCGCTCGAAGAGCGTGCGCCAGAGACGCGTCTTTCGCGCCGTCCGCCGCGGCAGCAGGTCGTGCGCCGTGAACACGAGCGGCGTCCGGGTGCGGAGCAGCGCCCGGTCGAGCTCGGGGACGGCGAGCCACTGGAGATGGACGACGTCGGTCTTCCTGCGCACGAGGCGGCGCATCGCGCGCGGGTGCTCGAGCGCCTTCACGGCGAGCCGGAGCCGCCGCCGGTCGATCCGGCTCGAGCGCCGGTAGAACGACTCCTCGAGCCGATAGCCGGTCGGCGTCAGGACGCGGTCCGAACCGAAACGGCGCCGTGACGAGCTCCACCGTGGCGCCGGCACGGGCGAGCGCGGCGGCGAGCTCGTGGTCGTACGGAGGCGTGAACGCGGGAGGATCGGCGAGCACGACGTGCATCCGGCCGACCGTACCCGTTGGACGATGTAGCCTCGGCCCGTGCCTCTCCTCGTCCGCACCTGGAACGTCTTCCACGGGAACGCGCACCCGCCGCGTCGGAGGGGATTCCTGCGAAAGATGGTCGAGCTCGCCAGCGCCGACCGGCCCGACGTCCTCTGCCTGCAGGAGGTGCCCGTCTGGGCGCTTCCGCGGATCGGCGACTGGTCGGGGATGACGAGCTTCGGCGCGATCGACGCGCCCGCCGCTCTGGCTCGGGCCGCTCTCCACCTGGCTGACGCGTGTCCACCAGGGGCTGTTCCGCTCGGGTCTCGCGGGGCAGGCCAACGCCATCCTCGTCGCGCCGCACCACGCGGCGAGCGATCTCGGTCACGAGCGCGTCAGCGACGACGGGCGGGAGCGGCGGGTCGTGCAGGCCGTGCGACTCGAACGGCTGGGAGTCGTCGTCGGCAACGTCCACGCGTCGAACGAGTTCACCGACGTGTCGGTTCCGCGGGCCGAGCTCGAGCGAGCACGGTCGTTCGTCGAGCAGCACGCCGCTCCGGGCGACGTCGTCGTGCTCGCCGGTGACTTCAACCTCCGCGACGCCGCGGCTCGACGGGTACACGGACGCGGGCGAGGGGATCGACCACGTGCTCGTCCGGGGGGCGGCGAGGGGCCCGGCGTCCGTGGCCGCGCTGACCGGCGCGTCGTCGGCGGCATCGTGCTCTCGGATCACGCTCCCGTCGACGCGCGTCCTCGAGGTGCCGGCGTGACGTTCGAGGAGGGCCGCGCCCTGTTTCCCGTGCTCGAGCGGATCGCGTACCTCAACGCGGGAACGTTCGGGCCGCTTGCCGCAGCCGGTCGCCGATGCCGTGACCGGCGGCGTCGCCGCGCGACCTGGCCGAGGGTCGGACGGGCATGCCGTACTTCGAGGAGACGCATCCGGCTCCGGGCCGAGCTCCGGCGGCAGCTCGCCGACCTGGTCGGTGCGGCGCCAGAGCAGCTGGCGCTGACGACCTCGACGAGCGAGGGCTGCGCGATCGTGCTCCGTGGGCTTCGGGCTCGAGCCCGGCGACGAGATCGTGACGACGACGGACGAGCACTTCGGCCTGCTCGGCCCGCTGGCGGCGTCGGTCGCCACCGTCGTCGTCGTGGAGCCGGACCCCGAGCGGATCCTCGCGGCGGTCACCGCCCGGACGAGGCTGATCGCGACGTCCCAGGTGCTCTGGACGACCGGTGCGGTGCTCCCGCTCGCCGAGCTGCGCGAACAGACCGGCGTCCCCGTGCTCGCCGACGGAGCCCAGTCGGTCGGGGCGATCCCCGTCGGTGCGGACGGCCTCGACTTCCTCACGATCTCCGGGCAGAAGTGGCTGTGCGGCCCGGACACCACCGGCGCGCTCGTCGTCCGCGACCCCGAGCGCCTCGCCCTTACGTCGCCGAGCTACTTCGCGCAGACGCGGCACGAGCCGGACGGGACATTCGTTCCGCGCACCCGGACGCCCGCCGGTTCGAGTCCGGCTGGTGGTCGCCGGGCGTCCTCCAGGGGATGCTCGCCGCGCTCGCGCTTCGCCCCGAGTGGGCGTACGACCGCGCTCGCGGAGGCTGCGTCCCGCTGCCGTGCGCTCCTCGCGCCGCGGGTCGAGCTCGTCACGCCGTCGGTCGCCGCCACGCTGGTCGCCTTCCGCCCCGAGGAGACACCCGCCGACGTCGTCGTGCGGCTCCACGCGGCGGACGTCCACGTCCGCGAGCTCCCGGGCCGAGGGCTCGTGCGCGCCTCGTGCGGCTGGTGGACGAGCGACGACGACCTCGATCGGCTCGTCGGCCGCGCTCGGCCTCGTAGCGCTCGGTCAGGCCGCGTCGGCCGGCGCTGCGGAGCCCGAGCTCGCCGGCGATCGGCTGCAGCGCTGCGATCACGTTCGCGATGTGCTCGTCGAGCTCCAGACCGAGAAGCTCGGCGCCCGCGTACACCTCGTCGCGATGCACGCCCGCCGCGAACGACGGCTGCTTGAGCTTCTTCTTCACCGACTTCGGCTCGAGCCCGTCGAGGCCGGTCGGGCGGACGAGCCCGCAGGCGTGGACGAAGCCCGACAGCTCGTCGCAGGCGAACAGCGTCCGCTTGAGCGGTGTGTCCCGCGGCATCTCGAGGTGCTCGGCGTGCGAGAGCACCGCCTCGATCAGCGCCTCGGGGTAGCCCTCCTCGCGAAGGATCGGTGCCCCGTCCTGCGGGTGCTTGTCGAGCGTGGGGTGGATCTCGTAGTCGAAGTCGTGGAGGAGGGCGACGCAGCCCCAGAGCTCCTCGTCCTCGCCGAGCTTCCGCGCGTAGAACCGCGTCGACGCCTCCACGGCGAGCGCGTGCCGCAGCAGCGACTCGCTCTTCGTGTAGCGCGTCAGCGTCTCCCAGGCAGTGTCTCGGGTCACCTCCACGGGGCCGGTACGATACCGCCCCGCATGCAGTCGTTCGTGATCGAAGGCGGGCGTCCGCTGTCGGGAACCGTTCGCGCGGCGGGCAACAAGAACGGCGCGTTGCCGATCCTCGCGGCGACCGATTCTCGCCTCGGAGCCCGTCGTCCTGACGAACGTCCCGCGGATCCGCGACGTCGAGACGATGGTGACGCTGCTCGCCGATCTGGGCGCGTCCGCCGAATGGACGGGGCCGAACGAGGTGACGCGTCGACTCGGCCGGCGTCTCGAAGACCGAGCTCGCACCCCGTCCTCGGCCGTGAGATCCGCGCCTCGTTCCTGCTCGCCGGCCCGCTGCTCGCGCGGTTCGGTCGCGCGACCGTGCCGCCGCCCGGCGGCGACGTGATCGGGCGGCGGCGCCTCGACACCCACATCCACGCGTTCGCCGAGCTCGGCGTCGACGTCGAGCTCAACGGGGCGTACGACCTGCGCACCGAAGGGCTCGTCGGCAAGCGCCTGTTCCTCGACGAGGCGAGCGTCATGGCGACCGAGAACGCCGTGATGGCCGCCGTGCTCGCGAAGGGCGAGACGATCGTCGGTCACGCGGCCTGCGAGCCGCACATCCAGGACCTGTGCCACTTCCTCGTCTCGCTCGGCGCGCAGATCGAGGGGATCGGCTCGAACATCCTTCGCATCCACGGGGTCGAGCAGCTGAAGGGCGGCTCGCACCGGATCCGCCCGGAGCACGTCGAGGTCGCGAGCTTCGCCGCGCTGGCCGCGACGACGGGCGGCGAGGTCACGATCGAGGACGTCGAGCCCGACGACCTCATCTCCATCGTCCCGGCCTTTCGCAAGCTCGGGATCGAGCTGGACGTGGGGGAGACGACCGTCCGCGTCCCGGCCGGGCAGGAGCTCCATGTCGTCGACGACCTCGGCGACCAGATCCCGAAGATCGAGAGCGGCATCTGGCCGGCGTTCCCGGCCGACCTGACCTCGATCGCGGTCATCGCCGCGACCCAGGCGCGCGGGACCGTGCTGGTCTTCGAGAAGATGTTCGAGAGCCGGCTGTTCTTCGTCGACAAGCTCGTCTCGATGGGCGCCCGCATCATCCTCTGCGACCCGCATCGCGTCGTCGTCACCGGCCCGGCGCAAGCTCTACGGCCAGCGGCTCGAGAGCCCCGACATCCGCGCCGGGATGGCGATGGTGATCGCGGCGCTGTGCGCCGAGGGCCGTCGACGATCGGCAACATCGGGCAGATCGACCGCGGCTACGAGCGGATCGACGAGCGCCTGCGCGCGCTCGGTGCGACGATCGAGCGCGCGGAGCTGTGAGCGGCGCACGTATCTCGCACGGCTCGGGGTCGGCGAACGTCGCGACCGGCGTTCCCGTGCTCGACCACCTGCTCGGCGAGCTGGCGCGCGCCGGCCGCTTCGACCTCGCGCTCGAGATCGACCCGGACGACCCCGAGGCCGAGGTCGACGCCGCGGGCACCGCGCTCGGGAGGGCGGTCGCGCCGCGTCTCGCGGACGGGGCGCATCGGCGACGCGACGGCGCCGGCCGACGAGGCGCTCGCGATGGTCGTCGTCGAGCGCTCCGGACGCCCGCTGCGTCGCGTCGAACGCCGACCTGACCGGCGCCGGCGGGCTCGGGACGCGATCTCGCAGCCCGGTTCCTCGACCGTCTCTCGGAGGAGGCGGGGCTCACGCTGCACGTCCGCCTGATCGAGGGCGAGGACACCGGGCACGCGCTCGAGGCGATCTTCAAGGCGCTCGGCGTCGCGCTCGCGCGCGCGTCCGCCGACACCCCGTGACGCTCATCCGAGTCGAAGGAGACGTGATGGAGAAGCATGTCATGCGCACCGAGGCCGCTCCGGCGCCGTTCCAGGGCGCCCCGTACAACCAGGCGATCGTCGCCGGCGACTTCGTGTTCGTCGCCGGCCAGCTCGGCCTCGAGCCGGGCGACGCGGCCGTCGAGGGCGACATCACGCAGCAGACCGAGCAGGCGCTCGCCAACGTGCAGGCGATCCTCGAGGCCGCGGGGAGCTCGCTCGACAACCTCGTCAAGACGACCGTCTTCCTCAGTCGACCTCGACGACTTCCAGGCGATGAACGAGGTGTACGCGACCCGCGTGGGCGACCGGCCGCCGGCGCGATCGACGTTCCAGGTCGCCAAGCTCCCGTCGGGCGCGCTCGTCGAGATCGAGGCCGTCGCGCACCTGTAGAGAGCGCGTGCCTCGCGACACGCGAGAATCCGGCTCGTGCCGACCGCGATCCGCCGCTACGTCCGCTCTCTCGGCCTCGACGCCTACGTCGTCGGCGGCGCCGTGCGCGACGAGCTGCTCGGGATCGCGCACGCCGACGAGGACTTCCTCGTCCCGGGCGTCGACCAGGCCGGCGCTGCGGTCGGCGCTCGAGCCGCACGGCCGGGTCGAGGACATGGAGGTGCACGGCCAGCTCGTCGGCGTGCGCTTCTACCCGCGCGACCGGGAGATCCGCCGGCTCGCGCCGGCCGGCATCGAGCTGACGCCACCGCGCGCCGAGCGCAGCACGGGACCGGGGCACCGCGACTTCGAGATCGTCGCCGACCGGACGATCTCGATCGAGGACGACATGGCGCGTCGCGACTTCACGGTCAACGCGATCGCGCAAGCGCCTCGAGACGGGCGAGCTCGTCGACCCGTTCGGCGGCGTCGGCGACCTCGCTCGCCGCGAGCTGCGAACCGTCTCCCCGGAGAGCTTCCGCGAGGACCCCCTCCGCATCCTGCGCGGTCTCCGGCTCGTCTCGCAGCTCGGGTTCACGCTCCCGGCGGAGACCGAGTCGCAGATGCGCGCGGAGGCCGGCGGTCTGCGCCACGTCTCGGGCGAGCGGATCGGCGGCGGCCTCGAGGCGGACGGGATGGGCGAGCTGTCGAAGCTGCTGCTCGGGGACCGGCCGCGCGACGCTCTCCGGATTGCCCGCGACACGGGCGCGCTCGTCGAGGTCGTCCCCGAGTTCGCGGGCGGCGATCGGCTACGAGCTCGGCACCGCACGCCAGCCGGTCCCGCTCGACGAGCACCTCTTCGCCGTGGTGCAGAACGCAGCGGACGCGGACGCGTCGCTCCCCGTGCGCCTGGCGGCGCTGTTCCACGACCTCGGAAGCCCGAGGCCGACGCGAACGACGGCGACCATGCGCAGCTCGGCGCCCGCATCGCGGGGCGCATCATGCGCCGCCTGCGGTACCCGAACACCCTCCGGCAGGAGGTCGTGCGGCTCGTCGCCGCGCACGCGTTCTGGCTCGACGGCCCGATCGACGGCGTGTTCGCGCGGCGCTTCCTCGCCTCGCACGGCCTCGAGCGTGCCCGCGAGCTCCTCCTCCACAAGCGCGTTGACCTCGCCGCCAAGGAGGTGGAGCCGTGGGAGCTCGAGCATCTCGCGCTCCTCGAGCGGCACGTCGAGGAGCAGCGTGACGCGCCCTACCGGCTCGGTGACCTGTCGGTCGACGGTCGCGACCTCATCGAGCTCGGCTACCGGGAGGGGCCGGCCCTCGGCGCGCGAGCTCGCCCGTCTCCTCGACGTCGTGATCGACGACCCGTCGGCGCAACGAGCGCGACACGCTGCTCGGGCTGGCGCGCGAGGCGCTCGCGTGAACGCGGCCGACGTGCGCGAGCGCTACCTCCGCGTGCGCGACGACGCCGGCGCGGACGTGACGGTCGTCGCCGCGACGAAGTACGTCTCGCTCGACGAGCTCGGGCTCCTCGCCGAGGCGGGCGTCGAGGTGGTGGGGGAGAACCGCGCGCAGGACCTCGCGCGAAGCACGCCGCCTACGGCGACGCGTTCCGCTGGCACTTCATCGGCCACCTCCAGTCGAACAAGGTCAGGGTCGTCAACGAGATCTGCGAGCTCGTGCACTCACTCGACTCCGACTCCTCCGCCCGGCGTCTCACGATTCCCGCGCTCCTCGAGGTGAACCTGACCGGCGAGGACACCAAGGCGGGCGTCGCTCCCGACGAGCTCCCGGGCTGGCTCGAGCGCTACCCGTCGATCCGCGGCCTGATGACGATGCCGCCCCTCGCCGACGACCCAGAGGCGTCGCGTCCGTGGTTTCGGCGCCTGCGGGAGCTCGCCGAGGGACAGGGGCTCGCGGAGCTGTCGATGGGGACGTCGCAGGACTGGCGCGTCGCGGTCGACGAGGGCGCGACGCTGATCCGCGTCGGGTCGAGCCTATTCCGCTGAGGCCCCACGGCAGCGGACGCCGTCCCCCGGAGGGGCTACGATCCGCCCGAGCATGGGCCTCGGCGACGTGTGGAACCGAACGCTCGTCTACTTCGGCATTGCCGAGGACGAGGAGTGGGACGACGACCTCACCGTGACGAACGAGGAGGTCGAGCGCGACTATCGCCGTCGCGACCGCCAGAACGTCCGCCGTCTGCCGCGACGGCGTGACGCCGACTCGTGGTCGGACGCCGACAGCGTGTCCGAGCCGGAGCTCGGCGTCGAGGCAGCGCCGTCGCGCTCGTCGCAACGGCGCTCGCGGCTCCGTGGGGTCGAGAGCGCCTCCTCCCAGGTGCGCGTGCACCTCGTGCTTCCGCGGAGCTTCAACGACGCGCAGCAGATCGCCGACCGGTTCAAGGACTCGGTCCCCGTGATCCTCAATCTCCAGAGCGCCGACACAGAGCTGTCGAAGCGGTTGATCGACTTCGCTAGCGGCCTCACCTACGCGCTCGACGGGAGCATGCAGCGGGTCGCCGACAAGGTGTTCCTGCTGACGCCGCGGAACGTCGAGGTCTCGGCCGAGGAGCGGGCGCGGGCGCTCGACCCAGCAGGCGCATTCTTCAACCAGGCATAAGGTGCCGGCGCCGGGCTGACGCCCGGCGCTAGAAAGCCTTCTAGTGCCGAGCGACAGCTCGGCACAGGAAGCGTGTCGCCGAGCGAGAATCCTTCCGCGTGGACGGGAGCGTCGGCTTTCTCGTGCTCGCCGACACCGCAACGTCGGTGCAGCGCTTCGTGTCCGTTTTCGTGGGCGTCTACGTCCTGCTCATCCTCGCCTACGTGATCACGTCGTTCGTCCGCGCAGGGGCGTCGCCGACGCTCGAGCGCGTCCGGCAGTTCCTCTACGACGTGTGCGAGCCGTACCTCCGGCTCTTCCGCCGCTTCATCCCGCCGCTCGGCCCGCTCGACCTGTCGCCGATCGTCGCGGTGTTTTCGCTGTACATCCTCGAGCGTGTTGTCAACATGCTCCTCGAGCGACTGCTCTGACGAAGGAGGCACACGATGTCCCTGACACCGGTGGAAGTGAGGCACCTTGCGCTTCGCCGCGGGCTCTTCGGCTACCGGCGCTCTGACGTCCATCGGGAGATCGAGGACGTCGCCGACAGCTTCGAGGCGGTCTGGCGAGAGCGCGCCGAGCTCAGCGAGCGCGTCCACACCCTGGAGATCGAGGTCGCACGGCACGTGGAGCTCGAGACGCTCCTGCGTTCGACGCTCGTCTCGGCGGAACGGGCCTCCCACGACATGAAAGATCAGGCACGCCGTGAGGCGGAGGTCACAGTGGCGGAGGCGAGCGCCGAGGGGCGACGGCTGGTCCGTGACGCGATCGCCGAGAAGGAACGGCTCCTCGCCGAGTCCCGTCGCGTCGAGTCGATCCTCCGAGCCGCGCTCGAGGTGATCTCCGAGGGCAAGTCGGACGACGAGGAGCGCGCGGAGGAAATGCGCCGCACGTCGCTCGCGACCGCGACGGACACGGAGGCCGACAGGCTCGCGGGATAACCGCCCGTCCTCTGACTATCCTTCGGGCGTGCCCGTCGGCGAGCGCACCCGAGCGACCACCCGTCTCCGGCTTCGCGTCGTCCCCGGCGCGCGCCGCTCCCAGGTCGTTCGGGCTGTCGCAGAACACGCGTGACGGGGCCGAGCAGCGTCTCGCGGCGGCCGCAGGGAGCGCCGGATGAGCGTCGATCTCGACCGGCGCCGCACGGAGCTGCTCGATCTGCGCACGCGCGTGCTGGGCGCGGCGACCGACATCGTCGCCGGAGACGACGACGACAGCGAGCTCTCCAGCGCGGCCGGTGACCAGCACCTGGGTGACCACGCGAGCGAGATGCTCGACCGCGAGGTCGACGAGTCGCTCGAGGAGAACGCTGAGCAGCTCGTGCACGAGATCGACGTCGCCCTCGGCCGGATCGACGAGGGCACGTACGGGGCCTGTGCCCGCTGTGGGCAGGCGATCCCCGAGGAGCGGCTCGAGGCGGTGCCGTACGCGACCCTCTGCGTCTCCTGCAAGCGCCTCGCGGAGCGCGGATGAGCGAGCCGGCACGCGTGGAGCAGGAGCGCGCGGCTCGGCCGCCGCTCGAGGTCCGGGTCGGCTCGGCGACGAACGCGCTCCAGCCGATTCCCGGTGCGCAGCGATCGCTCGCCGCCGGCGCCGCGCAGTGGGTGGAGCTGGCGGTCATCGCTAGCGCAGCCGCTGCGGCCGACCAGCTGACGAAGGCGATCGTGTCGAGCCAGCTCGCGCTCGGCGACGCGGTCGAGATCCTCGGGCCGTTCTCCATCCACCATGTCCGGAACACGGGGATCGCCTTCGGGCTCTTCGCCGACGCGACGTCGATCGTCATCGTTCTCACCGCGTGTGCGATCGCCGCGCTCGTGATCTTCTTCGCCCGCTCGGCGCGGCGTCACCCGCTGCTCCCGGTCGCCGTCGGCCTCGTGCTCGGCGGGAGCATCTCCAACCTCGTCGACCGGCTGCGGCTCGGCCACGTGACGGACTTCCTCGATTTCGACTACTGGCCGGCGTTCAACCTCGCCGACACGTTCATCGTCGTCGGGGTCGGTCTGCTCTTCCTCTCGTTCGTTGCAGCCGACCGCTCGAGCGCCACTGTTGGCACGTCACCGCTCTCGCGTCTCTGACTCGGACGCCGGGCGGCGCCTCGACGCCGTGCTCGCCGAGCTGCCGGACGTCGGGACGCGCTCGCTCGCCGAGCGGCTCCTGAGCGCCGGCGACGTGCTCGTCGACGGCAGGGCGCGACCGAAGAGCTATCGGCTCGAGGGCGGGGAGGAGCTCGAGGTCGTCGTCCCCGAGCCGGAGCTGCTCGAGCCCGAGCAGATGGCGCTAGCGGTCGTCTACGAGGACGAGCACCTGCTCGTGGTCGACAAGCCAGCGGGCCTCGTCGTGCACCCGGCCGGCGCCCACCGGAGCGGGACGCTGGCGCACGGGTTGCTCGCGCTCGGTGCCGCCGGCGGCGACCCGGAGCGGCCGGGCATCGTCCACCGGCTCGACCGTGACACCTCCGGACTGCTCGTCGTCGCCCGCTCGGAGAAGGCGCATGCGCGGCTGTCGCGGGCCATCGGCGAGCGCCAGGTCGAACGACGCTACGTCGCGCTCGTCCGCGGAGCGCCGCGCTCGCGCACCGGGCGAATCACCGCCGCGATCGGCCGGGATCGCCGCGACCGGACGCGGCATTCGCTCGACACTGCCACCCCCCGCGAGGCGGTCACGTGGTTCGAGGTGCGCGAGCGGATCGGCGAGCGGACGCTGCTCGACGTGCGGCTCGAGACCGGGCGGACCCACCAGATTCGCGTTCACCTCGAGGCGCTCGAGCTTCCCGTGGCCGGCGACCCCGTCTACGGTGTCGCACGCGACCTCGGGCTCGAGCGGCAGTTCCTCCACGCCGACCGGCTCTCGTTCGAGCATCCGTTCACGGGCGCGCACGTCGTGCTCGAGTCGCCGCTTCCGCCGGACCTCGCCGAGGCCCTCGCGCGGGCACGAAATACCGCCTGACGGCTACCATTCCGCAGTTCGAGACCACCAACCCGGCGACGCCTCCGGACGGGGGTGCTGGGCGCTCTAGCCCGGTTCCGTCCGCGCCCGCCGGCGCACCGACACACCAACCGAAAGGATCATCGTGGCAGTTGTCTCCATGAAGGAGCTGCTGGAGGCCGGGGTGCACTTCGGCCACCAGACGCGCCGCTGGAACCCGAAGATGAAGCGCTTCATCTTCGACGAGCGAGGCGGCATCTACATCATCGACCTCCAGCAGACGCAGGCGCTGCTGCAGGAGGCACACGATTTCGCACGGAACATCGCCGAGCGTGGGGGCACGATCCTCTTCGTCGGCACGAAGAAGCAGGCGCAGGACGCGATCGTCCGCGAGGCGACCCGCGTCGACCAGCCGTACGTCGCGCATCGCTGGCTCGGCGGCCTGCTGACGAACTGGCGCACGATCGCCGACCGCATCGCCTACCTCCAGGAGCTCCGGCGCCTGAAGGAGGAGGGACAGCTCGACCTCCTCCCGGCGAAGGAGCGCATCGCGATGGGCGGCGAGCTCGAGAAGCTCGAGGCGAACCTCGGCGGCGTCTCGTCGATGAAGCGCCAGCCGGACGCGGTGTTCATCGTCGACCTCCGCAAGGAGCAGCTCGCCGTCCGCGAGGCGCAGCGCCTCGGCCTGCCGGTCATCGCGCTCGTCGACACGAACTGCGACCCCGACGAGGCGACGTACATCGTCCCGGGTAACGACGACGCGATCCGCTCGTGCTCGCTCGTGATCCGCGCGATCGCAGACGGCGTCGCGACCGCGAGCGCAAAGGTCACCGAGGCGGAGCTCACGGCGCCCCGCGAGGAGGCCGCTGCGGAGACGGTCGACGAGGCGACGCCCGCCGACGGCGAGGCCGCCGAGGCCCCCGTCGAGGCGCCTGCGTCCGTCGAGGAGGCGGTCGCCTCGGAGAACGGAGCCGCGGCGTGAGCGAGATCAGCGCGGCACTCGTCAAGGAGCTCCGGGATCAGACCGGGGCGGGGATGATGGACTGCAAGCGGGCGCTCCAGGAGACCGGCGGCGACATCGACGCCGCGCGGACGCTCCTTCGCGAGAAGGGGATGGCGGCCGCGGGCAAGCGCGCCGACCGCGCGACCACCGAGGGCATCGTGCTCGTCGAGGAGAGCGGCGACAAGGCGGCGATCGTCGGCGTCGGCTGCGAGACCGAGCCTGTCTCGAAGAACGAGGCGTTCCGCGAGTTCGCCGAGAAGGCGCTCGAGCGCGTCTCGGCGAACGGCAACGGCGCCGGTGCGGCCGACGCGCTCGAGGCGGAGCGCGTCGAGCTGGTCGCCCAGCTGGGCGAGAACATCGTCGTCGTCGACGGCACCCGCTTCGAGGGCGGCACGCTCGCGTCGTACGTCCATCCGCCTGCGAGGAAGATCGGCGTGCTCGTCCAGCTCGAGGGCGGCACGGCCGACCTCGCGCGCCAGGTCGCGATGCACATCTCGTTCGCGGCGCCGGAGTACACCGTCACGCGACGACGTGCCGCAGGACGTGCTCGCCGCGGAGCGGCAGATCTACCTCAACTCGGACGAGGTGCAGTCGAAGCCGGAGCAGGCCCGCGAGAAGATCGTCGAGGGCATGCTCGCGAAGCGGTTCCTTCGCGGCGGCTCCGGGCGGCGCGCTGCTCGAGCAGGCGTGGATCCACGACGTGTCGAAGACCGTTCGCGCTGCACTCGAGGAGGAGGGAGCGTCCGTCAAGGCGTTCTCGCGGATCTCGGTCGCCGGGTCGTGACGACCCCCCGCGAGGAGCTCGCCGAACCGCAGCTGCCGACCGCCGCGTTCGGCCGCGCGCCTGCTCAAGCTCTCGGGCGAGAGCCTCATGGGCGACCGCGAGTACGGCGTCGACCCGCGGACGGTGACGGCGATCGCGAGCGAGGTCGTCGCCGTCCAGCGTGCCGGCACCGAGATCGCCGTCGTCGTCGGCGGCGGGAACTTCTACCGCGGCATGAGTGCCGCTGCGGAGGGCATGGACCGGGCAACCGCCGACTACGCCGGCATGCTCGCGACGCTCCTGAACGCGCTCGCGCTCCAGGACGCACTCGAGCGGCTCGGCGCGCAGACGCGCGTCCAGTCGGCCGTCACCGTCTCCGAGGTCGCAGAGCCGTACATCCGCCGCCGCGCGATCCGCCACCTCGAGAAGGGCCGCGTCGTCATCTTCGCGGCGGGCACCGGCAACCCGTTCTTCACGACCGACACCGCCGCGGCCCTCCGGGCGCTCGAGATCGGCGCCGAGGCGATCCTGATGGCGAAGAACGGCGTCCGCGGCGTCTACGACGGCGATCCCCGTCTCGACCCGAACGCGACGTTCCTCCCGGAGATCACGCATCTCGAGGCGATCGAGCGGGGCCTCAAGGTGATGGACACGACGGCGCTCTCGCTCTGCATGGACAACGGACTTCCCATCCACGTCTTCGAGCTCGCCGACGGGAACATCGTCCGAGCGGCCGCGGGGGAGCGGATCGGGACGATCGTCGCGACTCACAGCACGAGTCGTGAGAGGCTTTGACGTCGACGTCGACCGAGAGGTGGTGAGCCCATGGCAGCGATCGAGGACTTCCTGACGGACTGCGAGCGGCGAATGGACTCGTCGATCGAGCACACACGCACCGAGTTCAACAGCGTCCGGACGGGCCGCGCCTCGACCGCGCTGCTGGACAGGATCACGATCGACTACTACGGCCAGCCGACGCCGCTCTCGAACATGGCCACGATCAGCGCCCCCGAGGCGCGTCTCCTCTCGGTACAGCCGTACGACCCGACGCAGATCAAGGCGATCGAGAAGGCGATCATGGAGTCCGACCTCGGGCTGACGCCGTCGAACGACGGCAAGCTCGTGAGGCTTCCCATCCCCTCGCTCACCGAGGAGCGCCGCAAGGAGCTCGTGAAGCTCGTGCGCCGCTACGCGGAGGACGGCAAGGTCGCGATCCGGAACGTCCGACGGGACGTCATGCGCCACCTCGAGGAGCTCGTCCGGAACGGCGACGTCGGCGACGACGAGGAGCGGCGGGGCGAGGCGCAGGTGCAGAAGCTCACCGACGACCACGTGAAGCGGATCGACGACCTCCTGAAGCACAAGGAAGCGGAGATCATGGAGGTTTGACGCCTGACGGCGCCAACCTCTGGATAAAACGGGTGGACGCCGAACCAGCTGGCCCGTCTAGCGACGAATCGCGCGCAGCGCGAGTCGTCGCCATCGTCATGGACGGGAACGGCCGCTGGGCCGAGTCGCGGGGCCTCGAGGTCGCCGAGGGCCATCGCGCCGGAACGCACGCGCTGCGCCGGACGGTCGAGGCCGCGATCGACCTCGGGATCGAGGCGCTCGTCGTCTACGCGTTCTCGACGGAGAACTGGTCGCGCCCGGCGGGAGAGGTCGCCGACCTGATGGAGATCCTCTCCGAGACGATCGATCGCGAGCTCCCCGACCTCGCCAAGCAGGGGGTCCGCACCCGCTTCGTCGGGCGCCGCGATCGCCTCGAGCCGTGGCTCGAGGCGAAGATGGCCGACCTCGAGCGCACGACGGCGCATCTCGACACACTCGAGCTGTGGATCGCGTTCGACTACGGCGGCCGTGCGGAGATCGTGCACGCGGCGCGTCGCCTGGCCGAGGACGGGCTCGACCCGGACGAGATCGACGAGGACGCGCTCGCGGCGCGGCTCTATGCGCCCGAGCTGCGGGAGATCGACCTGCTCGTCCGCACCTCGGGCGAGCTGCGGCTCTCGAACTTCATGCTCTGGGAGGCGGCGTACGCCGAGCTCGTCTTCACCGAGACGTTGTGGCCCGACTTCGGCGAGGCCGACCTTCGTGCCGCCGTCGAGGCCTACGCCGCTCGCCGCCGGCGCTTCGGCGCGAGATCGGCCTCGTGAGCCCCTTCGTCTCGCGGCTCGCGGTCGCCGCGATCCTGCTTCCGATCGTCCTCGGCATCGTCTGGCTCGGCGGCTGGTGGCTGTTCGGGCTCGCCGTCGTGGGGGGCCTGCTCGCGCTGCACGAGCTGTATGCGATGGCGCGCAGCCTGCGCCCGATCGTGCTCGGCGGGTATGCGGGGCTGATCCTGACGCTGCTCGGCGCGCAGCTCGGCGGGACGACGTGGCTGCTCGCCGGCATCCTCTCGACCTTCGTCGCCGCGCTGCTCGTCTTCTTCGTCTCGAGCGCGCGGCAGAACGCCGTCGCAGGGTTCGCGGTCACGCTGCTCGGCGTGGCGTGGGTGGGCGGTGGGCTTGCGCACTTCATGCTCGTCCGCGACATCCCCGTGGACGGGCGCCTGCTCGTCTTCACGATCCTGCTCACCGTGTTCGCCGACGACACCGCCGCGTTCTTCGTCGGGCGCGCCGTCGGCCGGCACCGGCTGGCGCCGGCGATCTCTCCGGGAAAGTCGGTCGAGGGCTTCATCGGCGGCACGGTCGCCGGCGTCGCGGTGAGCTTCTTCGCGCTCTACGAGCAGGACGTGATCGAGCACGGGGGAGTCGCTCGTCCTCGGCCTCGTGATCGCCCTGGCGGCGACGCTCGGCGACCTGTTCGAGTCGGCGGTCAAGCGCGACCTCGGCGTGAAGGACTCGGGGCGCCTCCTGGGCGGGCACGGCGGCGTGCTCGACCGGGTCGATTCGCTGCTCTGGGCAGGGCCGGCCGCCTACTTCGCGCTCCTCGCGCTCACGTGAGCCTCAGTCCTTAACGCAACGACCATCCGCGCGGCGTCTCGGGCGACGATCGGGCGCCGGGGGACAGGCATGCTTCACCGATGCGACGCGTGGCGCTTCTCGGCGCGACCGGCTCGATCGGCCGCCAGGCGATCGAGGTCGTCGCGGCGCATCCCGAGCTCGAGCTGTGCGCCCTGCAGTCGGGCTCGACGCCGCTCGACCGCCTTGCGTCCGAGCACGGCGTCGAGCACGCCCAGGTCGGCGGCGACGCGGTCGAGCTCCTCGAAGCGGTGCGAGCCGGACGTCGTTCTCAACGCGATCGTCGGCTTTGCCGGCGTCGGCGCGACGCTCTGGGCGCTCGAGCGCGGGGTCACCCTCGCGCTCGCGAACAAGGAGAGCCTCGTTGCAGCCGGTGAGCTCGCGATCGCGGCGCGGAGCAGGGGAGAAGGGCTGCTGCTTCCCGTCGACAGCGAGCACTCCGCGCTCTGGCAGTGCCTCGAGGGTCGCGCGCCGGAGAGTGTCGCCGGGCTCGTGCTGACTGCGTCGGGCGGGCCGTTCCGCGGACGTCCACGTTCCGAGCTCGCGGACGTGACGCCGGCAGAGGCGCTCGCGCACCCGACGTGGAACATGGGGCCGAAGATCACGGTCGACTCGGCCACGCTCGCCAACAAGGGCCTCGAGCTTATCGAGGCGCGCTGGCTGTTCGACGTGGGCTACGACCGCATCGAGGTGATCGTCCATCCGACCTCCGTCGTCCACGCGCTCGTCCGCTTCCGGGACGGCGCGCTCCTGGCCCACGTCGGCCTGCCCGACATGCGCGTTCCGATCTCGTTCGCGCTCACCTACCCCGATCGCGCCCCCACCGATGTGCCACAGCTCGACCTCGCGGGCCTCGACCTCTCGTTCGAGGCGCCGGACGCCGATGCGTTCCCGATGCTTGGCGCTCGCCCGCACGGCCGGAGAGCGAGGCGGCACGGCGCCGTGCGCCTTCAACGCCGCGAACGAGGTCGCGGTCGCCGCGTTCCTCGACGGTCGGATCGGCTTCCTCGACATCGCGGTGGTCGTGGAGGAGACGCTCTCCCGCATCGACGGTGCTGCCGCACGTGATCTCGAGGACCTCGTCGCCGCCGATGCCGAGGCGCGGCGGCTCGCCGCGCGAGGGCTGCAGCCGGCATGACGATCTTCATCGCCATCGTCGGTCTGGGCTTCCTGATCTTCGTCCACGAGCTCGGGCACTTCACCGCGTCGCTCGCCCTTGGGATGCGGCCGCGGCGCTTCTACGTCGGGTTCCCGCCGGCGATCCTCAAGACGACCCGGAACGGGATCGAGTACGGGCTCGGCGCCATCCCGCTCGGCGGCTTCGTGAAGATCCCCGGGATGCATCGCCCGGCGGCGGTCGACGTCGACGCCGGGCTGTCGCGGGCGCTCCACGAGGAGCCGGCATTGAGCGGCGCGGCCGGACGGCTGCGGAACGCGCTCGCGGCCGGCGACCACGATGCCGCGCGGGATTCGCTGCGGGTTCTGAGCGAGCTCGTCGACGAACGCGAGCTGACGCCGCCGGTGGAGGCCTCGGCGCGCCGCGCGATCGACGACCTGAACGATGCGCTCGGGCCCGACGCGTACTGGCGCGCGCCGACCTGGAAGCGTGTCACCGCGATCGCGGCCGGCCCAGCGGCGAACATCCTGCTCGCGCTCGTGCTCTTCACGGGGCTCTACATGACGTCCGGCGGTAAGGAGACGACGAAGGTCGAGGGGATCTCGCCGAACTCGCCTGCGCAGACGATGGGCCTGCAGCCGGGCGACCGCATCCTCTCGATCGACGGGGCGCGTATCGAGCCAGGCGATATCTCGACGATCATCTCCGGCTCAGAGGGGAACCCGCTCACGGTTGTCGTCGTCCGCGACGGAGGCCAGGTGAGGCTCCCGACGACCGCGCCGGTGCTCGATGACGGCGCGTACCGGCTCGGCTTCATCATCGCCCGCGAGGGGCTTCCGCTGTCCGAGGCCGCAATGGAGTCCTTCTCCCTGACGGGGCGGGTGACGCGGGAGATCGGCTACTCGCTCGGCCGCCTGGTCCGGGGAGACGGGCGCGACGACATTGCCAGCCCGGTCGGCATCGTCCAGGGGTCGTCGGATGCGGCGAAACAGGGCACCGAGACGTTCCTCTTCGTGCTCGGCCTGATCTCGCTCTCGATCGCGCTCCTCAACCTGCTGCCGCTGCTGCCGCTCGACGGCGGACACATCGTCTTCGCGATCGCGGAAGGCGTCCGCGGGCGGACCGTCCGCCGCGAGATCTACGAGAAGGTCTCGGTCGTGGGACTGGGCATCGTTCTGCTGCTGTTCTTCATCGGGCTGACGAACGACATCGGCCGGCTCTCCTAGCGGAGATCCGGCCTAGAACGGCTGGTCGAGCGTCATGGCATCGTCCAGCCGTCGCTGGTACTCCGCCCGGCCCACCCCGACGGCGCCGAGCGTCTCGAGATGCGGCGTCAGCCATTGCGCGTCGACGAGCCGTCGATCGGGCTCTCCCGCCACACGGAGCAGTTCCACGAGGCCGACGAGCGCCGCCTTCGAGGCGTCCGTCCGCTCGTGGAACATCGACTCCGCCGCGAAGAGCCCGCCGATCGAGACGCCGTAGAGGCCGCCCGCCAGGCCATCATCGTCCCACGCCTCGATCGAGTGCGCCCACCCGAGCTCGTGCAACCCGACGTAGGCGTCGGTGATCTGCTCGTCGATCCAGCTCTCGGGCTCGCCCGGTCGTGCGCAGCCGGCGACGACGTCCGCGAACGCGGTGTCGACGCGAATCTCGTAGCGGCGTCGCGCGCGGCTCAGCGAGCGCGACCGGCCGAACGTCACGACCGGGAAAACGGCTCGGCGGACGGGCGAGAACCAGCCGATCGTGCCGCGGAGCGGCATGGGGAACAGGCCGAGCCGGTAGGCGGCGAGCAGCGTCCCCGGCTGGAGGTCGGCGCCGACCGCCCAGAGGTCGTCGGGATGATCGTCGGGCGGCGGCTCGAGCCGCCACGAGGTCGGGATCGGCTCGACCGGGCGCACCGCCGCATCGTGCACGTCCAATGCGGACATGTCTTCGTGCCTGGCACCGAGCCAGGTCCGGATGGGACGGTGCCGCTACCCTCACGGCGATGGCCAGCGCGCACCGGATCACGGTCGGCGGGGTCGCGATCGGCGGCGGTGCGCCTGTCGTCGTCCAGTCGATGACCCTCACCAAGACGCACGACGTCGAGGCGACGACGGCGCAGATCGCCGCGCTCGCGTCGGCGGGCTGCGAGATCGTCCGTGTCGCCGTCCCGAAGCTCGAGGACGCGAACGCCCTGCCGCTGATCGTCCGGCTCTCGCCGATTCCCGTCATCGCCGACATCCACTTCAACGCATCGCTCGCCCTCAAGGCCATCGACGCCGGTGTGCAGGCCGTCCGGATCAACCCGGGCAACATCGGCGGCCCCGACAAGACCGAGCAGGTCGTCAAGGCCGCCAAGAAGGCCGGGGTCCCGATGCGGATCGGCGCCAACGCGGGCTCGCTGCCGAAGCACCTCGAGGAGCTCGCACGCCAGGACACGGCCGAGGCGCTCGTCGTGGAGGCACTCGAGCAGGTGGAGATCCTCGAGCGGCTCGACTACCGCGACTTCAAGATCTCGGTCAAGGCATCGCACGTGCCGACGATGATCCGCGCATACCGGATGCTCTCCGACCGAGTCCCGTATCCGCTCCATCTCGGCGTCACCGAGGCGGGGACGCCCTTCGCGGGCTCGATCAAGAGCGCCGTCGGCATGGGCTCGCTGCTGATGGACGGGATCGGCGACACGCTTCGCGTCTCGCTCACGGCCGACCCGGTCAAGGAGGTCGACGTCGCGTGGGAGATCCTGAAGGCGCTCGGCCTGCGCGAGCGCGGGCCGGTGATGATCGCCTGCCCGTCGTGCGGCCGGGACAACGTCGGGGTCGAGAGCCTCGCCGTCGTCGTCGAGGAGCGCCTCCGCGACTATCCGCAGGCGTTCGAGGTCGCGGTGATGGGGTGTGCCGTGAACGGGCCCGGCGAGGCGGGGGATGCGGACTTCGGGATCGCCGGTGGGCGCGAGGTCGGGTTCGTCTACGCCCACGGCCGCGTGCTCAAGAAGGTGACGTCGGAGATCTTGATCGACGAGCTCTTCCACGAGATCGACGAGTGGATCGAGGCGGGGATGCCCCGGCCGAAGCGTCTCAGGATGGCAAAGCCCGCGGCGCTCGCCATGGCCGAAGCGAGCCTCATCCCACTGGGGTCTGACCCCGCAGGGGTCTGACCCCCGGGAGCAACACGGGGTCAGGCACCTGCTGCGCCAGCCCCGCTCACGTCCGCGCGGATACCGCCGATAATCAAAGCCTGATGCGAGCCCGTCGCCTTCTCACTTTCGTGGCCGCGCTGAGCGCAGCGCTTGTCGCTGCCGGCTGTGCCGCGTCCACCGAGCGGACCGGCTCGGTCCCGGCGTCCGCGAAGCTCGCGCCGGCCGACGCGCTGGCGTTCGTCACCCTCGTCACGGACGACTCCTCCGAGCAGTGGCAGAACGCGGAGCGGCTCCTGGGGCTGTTCCCCGACGCGCGCATCGAGGTTCTCGGCGCCGTCCGCACCGAGCTCGAGCAGGAGGACTTGACCTGGGAGGACGACGTGGCGCCGGCGCTCGGAGACGAGCTCGTGGTCGTCGTGACGGCCGCCCGCAAGCCGGTCCTGCTCGTCCAGCCCGAGAACGCCGACGCGCTCTCCGGACTAATCGCCCAGTCCGACGACCCCCTCGTCCAGGGAACCGTCTCCGACTGGACGGCGCTCGCAGAGACGCAGGCCGAGCTGGACGCGTACCGCGCCGCGCTCGGCCGTGGCACGCTCGACGGCGTCGAATCGTTCTCGGAAGCGATGACGGGGCTTCCGGAAGAGGCGCTCGTGCGTGGCTGGGTCGACTTCGCCGCAATCGCACGCGACCTCGCGGCGGCCTTCGAGCAGTCCGGCGTCCAGGACGAGCTCGGCGTCGACTGGCTCGCGGCTGCCCTCACTGCCGAGGACGACGGCGTGCACCTTTCGGTGGGCGTCAGGACACCCGACGGGAACGGCTCGAGCTACGAGCCGGAGCTGTTCGAGCGCGTTCCGGCGGACGCTGTCGCCGCGCTGTCGTTCGGCGGGACGCAGAGCACCCTCGACCGCATCGAGGGCGCCGTGGACGTCGGCGCGGTCTCGTCGGCCCTCGAGGACGCGGTCGGCGTCTCGCTCGACGGCGTACTCGAGGCGCTCTCGGGTGAAGGTCTCTTCTACGTCCGCGAGGGCGGGGAGGAGATCCCCGAGGTGACTCTGGTGCTGGCTCCTCCCGATGCCTCGAAGACCTTCGACACGGTCGACCGTGTCGCGCGCAAGCTCGCCGGACAGGCCGGCGCGGAGGTTCGGACGCGCACCGACGGCGGGCTGACCCTGCACGAGCTGACCGTCGAAGGCGTCTCGCTGACCTATGCGCGCGTGGACGACTCGGTGATGGTGACGACGGGGCCGACGGGTATCGCGGACTTCCTCGGCGACGGCCCGAAGCTGATCGACGACGACGCGTTCACGAACGCCGCCGACCGCGTCGAGCTCGGCGACCGGACGCGCGGCTTCGCGTACGTGGACATCGACGGCCTCGTCCCGCTCGTCGAGAGTCTCGCCGGGCCGGACGCGGTGCCGGCCGAGGCACGTGAGGTGCTCGGAACGCTCGACTCGCTCATTCTCCAGGGGAGCGGTGACGGCGAGACGACGACGCTCAGCGGCTTCCTCCGCGTCACCCGCTGAGCATCGCCCGGACGGGCAACGCACCCGCGCACCGGTGACTCCGGCTCATCTAGGCTGGCAGGATGCTGCACCGCCAGTCCCAGCTCTTCTTGCCGACGCTGCGCGAGGATCCCGCCGACGCGGAGGCGGCGTCACACCGGCTCCTCGTACGCGCGGGGCTGATCCGCCAGGTCGGGGCGGGCCTCTGGACGTACCTCCCGACGGGCTGGCGCGTCCACGAGCAGGTCGTCCAGGTCGTCCGCGAGGAGATGAACGCGATCGGCGGTCAGGAGATGTCGATGCCGGTGCTGACGCCCGCCGAGCTGTGGCAGACCAGCGGCCGGTACGAGACGTTCGACGTGCTGATGAAGCTCCGCGACAGCTCGGAGCGTGAGTTCGTCCTGGCGGCGACCCACGAGGAGACGGTCACGTTTCACGCGCGAGAGCTTCGCTCGTACCGCGACCTGCCGAAGATCCTCTACCACTTCCAGACGAAGGAGCGGGACGAGCAGCGGCCGCGCGGGGGATTGCTGCGCGTCCGCGAGTTCGTCATGAAGGACTCCTACTCGTTCGACCGGGACGAGGTGGGGCTCGATGTCTCGTTCCAGGCGCATGCCGGTGCCTACGAGCGGATCTTCGAGCGCTGCGGGGTCGAGGCCGTCGCCGTCGAGGCGGAGTCCGGGAACATGGGCGGCAGCGAGTCGATCGACTACCTGGCGGCGTCCGGCTCCGGCGAGAACACGCTCGTCACCTGCGAGCGGGGCGACTACGCGGCCGACCTCGAGATCGCCCACGGCGTCCCGCGGGCGCCCGAGTACCCGGCGGCGCTTGGTGAACCCCAGGAAGTCGAGACGCCCAGGATCACGACCTGCGAGGCCCTCGCCGGCTTCCTCGGGATCGACGTCGCCGCGACGTCGAAGGCGATGCCGGTCGTCGGCGACGGACAAGTCGTGCTCGCGCTCGTCCGCGGTGACGACCGGCTCGACGAGGCGAAGCTCGCTGCGGCGCTCGGCACGGGCGCCCGCCCCGCGGGCGCTGACGAGATCCGTGAGGCTTTCGGGGCCGAGCCCGGGTCGCTCGGCCCGGTGGGGTTCCGCGGGCGGATCGTTCTCGACGAGGCGCTGCGCCAGGGGCAGTTCGTCGCGGGGGCGAACCGCACCGGCCACCACCTGCGCGGCGTCGAGCACGGCCGTGACTTCGAGGCCGAGATCGCCGACATCCGGCTCTCGCGCGACGGCGATGCCTGCCCGCGCTGCGGCGGCGCCCTGCGATTCCAGACGGCGATCGAGGTCGGCCACATCTTCAAGCTCGGGACGACCTACTCCGTCCCGCTCGACGCGACCTACCTCGACGAGCAGTCGGTCGAGCGGCCGATCGTCATGGGGAGCTACGGCATCGGCCCCGGTCGCGTCCTCGCCGCTCTCGTCGAGCAGCGGCACGACGACCGCGGGATCGTCTGGCCCTCGTCGGTCGCCCCGTACGACGTCCACGTGCTCGCGCTTAGCGGGGGCTCGACCGAGGTCGAGGCGCTCGCGACGGCCGCGGCGGAGGAGCTCGCGGCGGCCGGTCACGACGTGCTCGTCGACGACCGCGACGCGCGCCCCGGCGAGAAGTTCGCCGATGCCGACCTGCTCGGCGTGCCGATCCGGGTCACGGTGGGGAAGAAGAGCCTCGAGGACGGCGCCGTCGACGTCCGTCGCCGCACGGAGGACGCCGACGCGCGCGTCGACCGTACGTCTGTGATTGACTGGATCGGGAGAGACTGATGGCAGCAAAGAAGCGCACGTACTCGAGCGAACCGCTCGGCCCCACGATCGAGCGCCTCATGGCGGAGACCGGGGTCACGTACCGGGCGCTGGCCGAGAAGACCGACCTCTCTGCCGGCTACCTCAACCACATCGTCCATGGCAACCGCCCCGTGCCGTCGAACGACGTCCTCGCGCGCATCGCGAAGGCCCTCGGCGTCCAGCCGGACCACTTCCGCGAGGTGCGGATCCGGGTGATCACCGAGAAGCTCGAGCAGACCCCGGCGCTCGTCGAGCGGCTCTACAAGCGCCTCGTCTGAGCGCGGCCGCGCCGAGCTCGCGGGATTCGGGATGCCCGCTAGGATGGGCGGGTCGCGGGGCGTGGCGCAGCCTGGTTAGCGCGCTAGTCTGGGGGACTGAGAGGTCCCGAGTTCGAATCTCGGCGCCCCGACTGACGAAAGCCCCGCTAAAGCGGGGCTTTTGTTGTCCCTGTGGCATTCGACGCAGCTCACAGGGTCACCTCAGGGTCACCGACCTGTCGGAAATCCGGCCACATCGCACCGGCCATCTGCCCGATCTCGTCCAGGCTGTAGCGGTCGAGCCACCATCGCCGCATCGCTTCGGTGACCCGCGGCGGCTTCGCGCCGTACCGGCACCTCGAGCACTTCGGCGTCGTCCCGTTGCGTTGATGCAACCGAGTGTTGCGCGCGGAGAGCTCATAGCTGTCGCCGCAGTCGGCGCAGACCACGAGCCGGGGTGCCTCGACTACCGGAACAGCCCATCCCCCGGTCTGGCGTTGCGGATCGCGCCGGCTACTCCGGGCCTGATGGCAGGGATGCCGCGCAACCGTTGCCAGTCGCCGCCTGCGGTCGCGCCGGCCGCGCTCGCCGGGACGTCGTCGCCGAGCTCGCGGAGTATCCGTGCGAGCTTCGCGTCGTCGTCGGCCTGCAACTGGCGGCGGTAGGCGCGCGGAAGCGGCAGCGGCACAGGGCGCACTCTTGCAGATCGACAGCTTGTCCGTCATCTTGCAGGCATATGATTTTGCTCTAGATGCGCGACGTGCTGGTGGATCCCCCCGTAAGCACACGGCGGCTGCCGACCCTGACCGTCGGCACCGCCGCGCGCATCACCGGCTACCACCCCGCCACGATCCGCAGGGCGCTCCTCCGCGGCGACCTCGAAGGCTACCGCGCCGGCAAACGTGGCATGTACCGCATCCCCCGAGGAGCGATCGACGACTGGCTCAGGCCCGCCCGTAACCCACACCACGAGGAGACACCGTGAGGATCGTCGACGCGCTGAAGGCCCGGAATCACCTGACGCCATTCCACGACCCCGCAAGCGCGGGAGAGCGACAGGCACGACGCGAAAGGCAGGCAGCCCAGCACGCCCGAGGCGTCATGACGAAGATGGACGAAATCCCCCGCCGAGAGCTGGACTTCGAGGCGCTTGGCGGCAGGGTGATCGAGCACGTCGAGAGCCGGGACGGCGACTTCTACCGCGTGTTCGGTGGAGATCCGGCGTTCACCGGCGACGACGTGACCAAGTACTTCGTAGCCCAGGACGGCACGCCCACGATGCTGGAGCGGTGCACGAACCCGTCGAGCCGCGCCGACCTCGAGCGGATCCTTGCACGCAAGGAGCAGCGGCGGTTCGAGCAGGCGGCCGCGGCGAAGGCCCTTTGGAAGGCACGTCACAAGGCGCTGCGGTGACGAAGTGGGTCTACCAGGCACGCGTTGTCCCGATGGGCAAGCCCATGCTGTTCCCCGACAACCACGGTCGACCAACGACGCTCACGTTCGACGAGGTCAACTTCTCTCAATCACGGCGGAACGTGGACGCGGGCGACATCCCGGTCTTGCTCGACCACGATCCGAAACTCGAGGTCGGGAAGCTTCGGTCGCTGAACCCGAACCGTGAGTGGTGGATTTGCGCGTTCGAGCTCCGCGAAGACGTGATTCGAGAGCCGTTCGAGGTCGGCCAGCCCGTGTCCGTCGGCCTCGGGCGGACAGACGGCTACGTCAGCTCACCATGGCTGAGCGAGGTGAGCATCGTCCGGCGTGGCCGCGTTCCGGGCGCCGAGATCACGCACCGGATGCCGATGCCAGTCCCGGCCCCAGCGCCTGCGAGCGTGCCTCGCACGGCCACCAAGCGCCCGGAGCCTGCCCGCGAAGTGATCTACGGCGGCCCCGTCATCCGCCGCAACATAGGCCAGGTGACGGCGGTTGGCGGACGCGCGCTTCGCACACGCCAGGGGTATCCGATCCGATATGTCGGCCACGACATCGTCATCGATGGGCCTGACGGTTCTCAGGAGATCTACTGCGGCCGCGAAGGCCGTGCCGAAGCAATCCGCAACGGCGTCATTGCCGCGGTGCGCTGATGGCCGACCGCACCCTCATCGTGATGCTCGTCGACGACGGCAAGACCCGACCGTTGCCCGCGAGCGCAGCGTCATCCGCCGGCCGGCGGCAAGGTGCTCGGTGTTCGCTGATGGAGCAACTGAAGCCGAGTGACGCAAGCACCGTTTGCTCAGATGATCAGGGCCAACACGTACCCGAGCGTGAGTGCCACGATGATGATCGCGCCGAGCACGACCGCCGTGTTGGCAAGTGTTTTCCGCGCCCCCGACCGCCCGCGAAAGCCGAGCGCGATTCCGGCGGCGGCAAGGGGGTACGGCACGCCGAGGAAGGCAAGCGCGACCGCCGGAACTGCCAGCGCACTGCACATCGCACCGCGCTTCGCCGCAATATCCGGCTCCAGGGTTCGCCGCACGACGAACAAGAACAGCACCGCCATGAGAACTCCCGACGCGACCATGCTGAACACGAACGCGCCAGGATCAGCGAGCCTTGACTGTTCCCCCTCGTCGCGGTCCGTCCCAACCAGATGGTCGATAGCCATGACGATGACGAGCAAGACGGCGACACCCCCCGCGACAAGCGTGTCGCGATCCGTCCGGCCCATCTGGCGGAACAATACGCCTGGTTAGGCGACACGATTTGCGGCTAAACGGGGTTGCCCGACCACCGATGCCACGCAAGCGCCGTCTCGTGGAGGTGTAACCGGCCTCGCCATGCCTCAAGATGTACGGCTGGGTCAACCTCAAGTAGCCCCCAGCAGTGATTCCGGGAACCGGCCGTCATCGCACCGGCCGGTTCCCGTGAAAATACGCCCACCGCGCGGATGGTGTCGCCGGGTCGGTCGGGTAATCAGACTTGAGTTCTCAGCTCCACTGGGCGCCCGCGGGCGGCCCAGGCGCGAGCAGGCCTACGCGACAACGCTACGTGAGTGCCGCGTACAGGTTGACCCGTACGCCGTCCGGGTCACCGAGCAGGGCGTACCGCTGCCCCCACACGGCGTCCCACGGCTCCTTCTCGCCTTCGAAGCCCGCTGCGACGACCCGCGCATACACCTCGTCGACCTCGGCGGGGCTCGCGCACTCGAACGCCAGCGAAACCTGGTTGCCGTTCGAGCGCGTCCACTCGGGGAGGAAGCTCTCGATGATCTCCTCCGTGTCGAACATCAACCGGGTCCCGTCCGCCATCACCGCTTCGACGTGACCCTCTGTGGAATCCTCGGGGAGGTCTAGTCCGAGCAACCGATAGAACTGCAGCGAGCGCGACAGATCCGCCACTGCAATGCCGACGGCGTTCAACGCGGGCACACCGCAACGCTACATGCGCGGGTCGCGGACGCGTGTCGGCGCACCGACATCTCCGTTCCCACCTCCGGGACGAACCGGCGCACCGTTGCCGCGCAGGCCCGCCGGAATCGGCTCCCCCGATCCGGCGGGCCTAGCGGCCGTCAACGCGTCCCCATCCCCCGGGCAACGCGCGATCAGTATCCGGCGAGAGCCACACGCGCCGCACGGGTCGTAGGTCTAGGCCGTTGCTCTACCCATGACCGGGCGTCGAGGAGAGACACGAGCCGGCCGATCGTGGGTAGAGATCAACCCATGATCGACCACGTCACCATCCGTGTCCCCGACCTGACGGTCGGGCGCCGCTTCTACGGGCGGGCTCTCGAACTGCTCGGTCATGGCCACCTCGAGGCCGAGGGCGGCGGGTTCGGAGAGTGGGACGACTTCTCGATCGCCGAGGCGGAGCCGGGGGAGTCGGCCACGACTCGACTCCACGTCGGCTTCCGCGCGCCGTCCCGTGCGGCGGTGGACGCGTGGTTCGCCGCGATGACCGATGACGGGTACCCGAGCGACGGCGCGCCCGGCCCACGGCCGATCTACGGCCCGGACTACTACGGCGCCTTCGTCAGGGACCCCGCCGGCAACAGCGTCGAGGCGGTGCACGACGTCCCGCAGCGGGGCTCGGGCGTCCTCGACCACCTCTGGATCCGTGTCTCGGACCTCGACGAGTCCACGCGCTTCTACGAGACGATCGCTCCCGTCGTCGACCTGGAGGTCGTGGGGATCGCGGCCGGGCCGGCGCCGGAGGTTCCCGCTCGTACTCTCGTCGCGGGCGACGGCGCTGTCGCGAGCGTGTCGCTCTTGGAGGGCGAGCCGACGCGCCGAGTGCATCTTGCGTTCGCTGCCTCCGATCGCGCGACCGTGGCCGCATTCCACCGCCTCGGCACCGCGTCAGGCTTTGTCTCGCTGGGTGAGCCGGGCGAGCGCCCCCAGTACCACCCGGGCTACTACGGGGCGTACCTCCGTGACCCCGACGGCCACAACGTCGAGGCCGTGTTTCACGACCGCCCGTAGCGGGCCGACAGGTAGGAACCGCGGGCGTCCCGCGCAACGGACGGTCTGCAAGCGGCGAGTGCGCGCCGGTTGGTGTAGAGTCGAACATACGTTCTGATGTTCCTTGCCGGCATCCCCATCCGTGACGAGCTCGTCCTCGAGGTGGCGAAGCTCGTCGGCGACCCCGAGCTCGCGGCGAAGCTCGAGCGCGCCGTCGATCGCGACGTCTCGGTTCTTGCGCTGACGCTCGAGGAGCGGCACACCATCTGCGACTCGCTCGGCGAGCGTCCGCCGCCTGGGCTGGGGGACCTCAGCACGACGCTCCAGCAGCTGGAGTGGCGACGCGCCTCCGGCCTGTAGGCGATCGCAGAGATCCCCCTTCCCGATCGCCGCCCGGCCGAGTAGGATCCGCGCGGTCTCCGTGCGGTGGGCAGCTTCGATTGCGGCGGTTGTCGCCGCGCTCGTGGGAACGAGCGTGGGGGGTGCCGCGCGAGACCGAACGGTCGCCGTACCGCCGCAGGTGGCGGTCTTCTACTACGCCTGGTACGGCACGCCGCGGCTGGACGGCGCATGGCTCCACTGGGGCCAGGGCGCATACGAGCCGCCGCTCGAAATCGGGTCGACGTTCTACCCGTCCCGCGGCCCATACTCGTCCGCCGACCCTGCGCTCCTGCGGACGCACATGCGCGAGATCGCAGCGACCGGCATCGACACGGTGGTCGTGTCATGGTGGGGACCGGGGTCGACCGAGGACAAACGTCTCCGACCCGTCGCGGCGGCCGCGCGCGCCGCGGGACTGCGAGTGGCGCTGCACGTCGAGCCGTGGGGCGGCCGCACGCCGAGCGGCGTCATCGACGCGCTACGCGGGCTACGCGGACTCGGGATTCGCGACGTCTACGTCTACGACTCGACGGTGCACGCCGACGACGCCTGGCGGACGGCGCTCGCGAGGCTCGGAAAGGGGATGAGGGTCTTCGCGCACACCTCGCTCGCGGGCAAGGCACGCAAGGGCGCCTTCCAGGGGCTGTACACCTACGACGTCCTGATCAACGACGGTCGCTCGTTCAGGCGGATGTGCAACTCCGCGCGGCGGTTGGGGCTCGCCTGCGCGCCGTCGGTCGGCCCCGGGTTCGACTCGTTCCGTGCAACGGGTGAGTTGCGCATCCGGCCGCGGAGCGACGGACGCTGGTACGACCACATGTGGAGCGCCGCGGTCCGCGCCACGCCCGATGTGGTCACGATCACGAGCTACAACGAATGGCACGAGGGGACGCAGATCGAGCCTGCACGCGCGACCGCGGGCCTGTACGCGACATACGAGGGCGCCTGGGGCCTCTCCGGAGCGCCGGCCGAGCGTGCGTACCTCGAGCGGACCGCGTACTGGATCGCGCGGCTGCGGGGGACGAGCTGAAACGGCCACCGAATCGACGTGGCGAGGAATTGCGGCCGCACTGCGGCCGCCTTTAGGGATGTGCCCCGCCGCAGGCGGGGATCAGCGGCGGAAATCCGCCTCCGCGGATTTCCGCTTCGCGAGGCAAGGTCAGTAGAGCGCGGACGCGAGGCGGCGCCGGAAGCTCGATGCGAGCGGGTCGTCCTGTCCGAGCCGGTCGAACAGCGCGACGGCCACCTCGCGAAGTCGCTCGCGCTCCTCGGCGCCCGCATCCGGCACGGCATCGAGGATCAGGCCCAGTGCCCGTTCGACATCGCCGTCATCGAGGGCCGCGACGACCGCCGGGAGCTCGCCGGACGCCCGGAGCTCCTCGATGAGCGCGTCCGCGCGCGGCGGTGCGAGGAGTTCGTCGAGGAAGGCCGAGACCGCCGCCTTGGACTGTGCGCCGACGAACTCCTTGACGACGCGGCCGTTCCGAAACGCCTTGACGGCCGGGATCCCGCTCACCCCGAACTGTGAGGCGAGCGCCTGGTTCGAGTCGACGTCGAGCTTGACCAGCTCGACGGCACCCGCCCGGGCCTCGACCTCGCTCTCGAGCACGGGCGCGAGCGCGTGGCACGGCCCGCACCATTCGGCCCAGAAGTCCACCAGGACAGGCACCTCGTGCGAGCGCTGGAGCACGGCATCGTCGAAGGTCTGCTCGGTGACGTCCATGGACGTCAGGCTACCTTCGGCTCGTCGCGCGACGTCCGCGGCGGACACGTCTTCGTGCCTGGCACCAGGCCATGCCCGTGGCGGACATGGCTCCATGCCTGGCACGGTCGCCCTCAGGCGCTGCTGACGACGACGTCGGCGCCGCAACCGGCGACGAGCGCCGCGCGGAGATGATCCTCCGCCACGCCGTCGAGGGAGCGGTGGTCGAGATCGACGTCGATGCCGGCCCACGCGTCGATCCCGAGCGCAGCAGCGCCGCTCGCCCCGCCGATCTCCCACAGGTGGTCGGTCGAGAGCACGCCGCGGCGGCCCTCCTGCCGCCGCGCGATCCCCTCGAGCTCGCGGAGCTCCTCGAACGGGTCGATCCGGACGTTCGAGTCGGACCCGATGCAGAGCGCGATCCCGCGGTGCAGGACGCGACCGACGGGGAGGAACCCGTCGCCCAGGTCGGCCTCGGTCGTCGGGCACACGCAGATCCGCGAGCCGGTGTCACGGAGGAGGTCGAGCTCGGCGCCGTTCGCGTGCGTGGCATGAACGACAGTCGTCCGCTCGCCGAGGCAGCCGGCTGCGGCGAGCAGCTCGACGGGACGCATGCCGTGCTCGGCGACGCACTCCTCGATCTCGCGCGGCTGCTCGTCGACGTGGACGTGCAGGACCAACTCCTCGCCGGCTGCGTAGCCGCCGATCTCCTCGAGCCAGTCGCGGGGACAGGCGCGGACGGAGTGGGGGGCGAGGCCGACGTCGATTCCCCGAGCGCGGAGCGCCTCCAAGTCGGCCAGGTACGCCGACACAGACGGCTGTCGCATCTTCTCGAGCCCACCCCGCGCGTACGCGACGTGGAGGCACGTGAAGCCGATGCCCGCCTCCTCGGCGGCCTCCGCAGCCGCGAAGGCGGTGTCGAGCCCGAGGTAGTGGAACTCGCCGACGGCGGTGTATCCGGCGGCGAGCATCTCGCGGTACGTGCGGAGGTAGAGCTCACCCACTGTCCGGGGCGTGTGGCGGTCGGCCTCCTCGAGCATGCCGTCGCGCCAGGCCCAGAAGTCACCTCCTGCGGCTCGTCCGCGAAGGGCGCGCTGGAACGCGTGGCTGTGGGCGTTGACGAAGCCGGGGAGCGCAGCCGTTCGCGGCACGGGCGACGACACTAACCTACGCACCGATGAGCTCGAGCCCCGCGCCGGTCTCCGCACCGCTTCGGCAGATCCCAAACGCGCTCACGATCGCCCGCTTCGCGGCGATCCCGGTCTTCATCGCGCTGCTCGTCCGCGACCAGGATGGGCCGAGCTGGCCCGCGGGGATCGTCTTCGGGCTCGCGGCGATCACCGACCAGCTCGACGGCTACCTCGCCCGGCGCTGGCACGTCGAGTCGGCGTTCGGGAAGGTCGCCGATCCGCTCGCCGACCGGCTGATGATCGACGTCTGTGTCGTCCTGCTCGTGGTCTACGACCGGCTCCCCTGGATCGCGCTCGTGATCCTCCTTCGTGACCTTCTCCTGGTCGGGGGGTACAAGCTCGTCGTGCCGCGCGGCTACGAGTTCGAGGTGTCGTTCCTCGGGAAGGCGGCGACGTGGGGGCTCTACGCGTCGCTCGCGTTCGTGCTCGTGACCGAGCGCGACACCCGGTGGCCGCTCGCGCTCTTCTGGGTGAGCCTTGCGCTCGCGATCGCCGCTTTTGTGCAGTACGTCGCGAAGGCGCGGAGGGAGGTGCGGCGATGAAGGCAGTCGTGATGGCGGGTGGGGAGGGGACGCGGCTCCGGCCGCTGACCTCGAACCAGCCGAAGCCGATGGTGCCGATCGTCGGGAAGCCGTGCATGGAGCACATCGTCGACCTCGTCAAGCGCCACGACATCGAGGAGGTCGTCGTCACGCTCGCGTTCATGCCGCAGGCGATCCGCGCGTACTTCGGCGGCGGCGAGAGCCTGGGGCTCGACATCGACTACTCCGTCGAGGAGCAGCCGCTCGGGACGGCGGGCTCCGTTCGGCTGGCGCACGAGCGCCTGACCGAGACGTTCGTCGTCATCTCGGGCGACGCGCTCTGCGACGTCGACCTGACCGCCCTCGTCGAGGCGCACCGGACGAAGGGCGCTGCGGTCACGATCGGCCTCAAGTCGGTCGACAATCCGCTCGAGTTCGGGATCGTCGTCACCGACGACGATGGACGGGTCGAGCGGTTCCTCGAAAAGCCGTCGTGGGGGCAGGTCTTCTCCGACACGATCAATACCGGCATCTACGTGCTCGAGCCGGAGGTGCTCCGGCACGTGCCCGACGACCGCCCGTACGACTTCTCGAAGGAGCTTTTTCCGCTCCTGCTCGAGATGGGACGGCCGATCTACGGGCACGTCCTCGATGGGTACTGGCAGGACATCGGCAACCTCGATCAGTTCCGGCAGGCGAACTTCGACGCGCTCGACGGCAACGTGCGGCTCGAGGTGCCCGGGCTCCGGCTCAAGGGGAATCTGTGGGTGAGCGAGGACGTCGACATCGACGAGCTCGAGCCCGTCGAGGGACCTGCCTTCATCGGGGCGAACTGCCGCATCTCGGACGGCGCATCGATCGGCGCCTACACGGTGCTGTCTCAGGGCGTGATCGTGCGGGAGGGCGCCCGCGTGAGTCGGAGCGTCATCGATGCAGGGACGTACATCGGTCGGAGCGCCGTTATCGAGGGCGCGATCGTCGGCCGGCGCGCCGACGTTCGCGACCACGTGCGGGTCCACGAGGGGGTTGCGATCGGCGACCAGGTGACGGTCGGCCCCGAGGCGACGATCTACCCGGGGGTCCGCGTCTATCCGTTCAAGGAGATCGAGACGGGCGGGCAGGTACACGAGAGCGTCGTCTGGGAGACGCGTGGCTCGAGCAGCGTGTTCGGCCGTGACGGCGCGACCGGCCTCGTCAACGTCGATCTGACGCCCGAGACGGCCGTGCGCCTCGCCGCCGCGCTCGGCACGGCGCTCCGGCGTGGCAGCCGCGTCGTGGCGAGCCGCGCGTCGCCGGACGCCTGCCGGATGATCCAGCGGGCGATCATCGCCGGCCTCACGTCGACGGGCGTCGACGTGGCCGACCTGCGCATCTCGCCCGCGGCGGTCACGAGGCACGTCCTGAAGACGCAGGGGCTTGCCGCAGGCGTGCACGTCGGCGTCTCGAGCGTCGATCCGGAGGTCGTCCTGATCCGGGTGTTCGAGTGGCCCGGAAACCAGATGACGACGGGCCTGCAAACCGAGGTCGAGAAGCACTTCAGCCGCCAGGAGCTGCGGCGGGCGACCTTCGGCGAGGTGGGGGACACGACGTACCCCGCCCGCGTCCGCGAGAGCTACGCACAGGACATCCTCGACGTGATCGACCTCGAGCGCGTGCGCGAGCGCCGGTTCCGCGTCGCGATCGACTACGGCTACTCGCCGGCGGCGTTCACGCTGCCGCTCGTCCTGGGGCCGCTCGGCGTGGAGGCGATCGGCGTTCGCGGCTCCGTCGTCGAGGAGCCGCTCGACGGCGAGCTCGACCCGCTGAACGTGAAGCGCATCGTGACGGGAGTGGGGGCGGAGCTCGGTGTCGTCCTCGACCGCGCCGGCGAACGGCTTCTCCTCGTCGACGAGCGGGGCGAGACCGTCTCGGCGGACCTCGGCATGCTGCTCGTCGCGCAACTCCTCGCGCGCTCGGGCTGCCAGGGGCAGATCGCTGTTCCCATCACCGCGACCGGGCTCGTGGAGGAGGTCGTTGCCGGCTCGTCACTCGGCGTCGTGCGCACGCCGCACTCGGTCAGTGAGCTCACCAGGGAGGCGACACGCGACGGCGTCGTCCTCGCGGCGGCTCCGACCGGCGGGTTCGTCTTTCCGGACGTCGTGCCGGGATATGACGCCGTCACCGCGCTTTGCAAGGTGCTCGAGCTGCTCGCGCCGGAGCGGGGGCCTCTCTCGACGCTCGTCGCCGCTCTGCCGCGACCGACGCTGCTGCACCGCGCCATCCCGTGTCCCTGGGGCCGCAAGGGCCTCGTCATGCGGCTTCTGAATGAACAGCTCGCGTCGCGTCGTCTCGACCTGATGGACGGCGTCAAGGCGTACGACGACCGCGGCTGGGTGCAGGTGCTCCCGGATCCGGACGAGCCCGTCGTCCATGTCTACGCGGAGGGCGAGACGCCCGACCTCTCGGAGGAGCTCGCGGCCGAGGTCTCCACCTCGGTCGAGGCGATCGTGCAGGGAGACGAGGCAGAGCGGCGAACCCTGGAGCAAGCCTCAAGCTGAGGTTGACCCCTCTGCTGCGGGGGTGCTTCAATCGGTTCTCGCTTCCCGGACGAAAGGTGCCGAGCTGACAGTGGACGCGCTTCCCGACTTCGCGAGCCTGAGCGACGACGACCTCTCGCTCCTCATCCGCCAGTCGGAGGGGGAAGAGGAGGCGATCTCGGTTCGCCGGCGGTACCTGCACGCGCGGATCGACGTCCTCCGGGGCGCCCGCGTCGAGCGCCTGCGCAGCCAGGTCGAGAGCGGGACGCTCGATCTCCACGCGCCGGCGGCGCTCGAGCGGCCCATCTTCGAGGGCACCGGCGAGATGCCGGAAGAGCACGAACTGGACGTCACCGACGTTGCGACGCTCTCCGACGACGAGTTGCGCACGACGATCCTGGAGCTGGAGCGTGAGGAGGACGACATCTCTCTTCACCGGCGAGTGCTGCACGGACGGATCGACATCCTGCGCGCCGAGCGGGAACGACGACGCCGCGGAGGACTCCATGTCGAGCCGACCGATCTCGGCCCGATCCTCGGCGGCTCGTCGCGATGAGTCACGCGTACTGCCCGGAGTGCGGCTTCCAGAATCCTGAGGCGGCGAACTACTGTGCGCGCTGCGGGGCGTACCTTCGCCGTGACGAGCTCGGCGAGACGACACTGAGCATCACGCCGGAGGAGATCGACGAGGGCGTTGTTCCGGTCGAGATTCGCGCGCCCCGCACTCGTCGTGCGGGCCGGGGGCGGTCGCGCGGGCGAGAGCTTCGAGCTCGCCGGCCTCCGCACGCTGATCGGCCGCTCGCCCGACTGCCACGTGTTCCTCGACGACGTCACCGTCTCCCGACGCCACGCGGAGATCGTCCACGAGAACGACGACTACGAGATCCGCGACCTCGGCAGCCTCAACGGCACGTTCGTGAACCGGCGCCGCATCGAGAGCACGGTGCTCGCCACCGACGACGAGGTGCAGATCGGGAAGTACCGGATGACCATCCTCCTCCCATGAGCAACGCTTGCCTTCAGCGCGCGGTCGGACGATGAGCACGACCACTGAGCCCACGCCGCAGGCGCGGTTACACACCATCGGCGCCGTCTGCGAGCGCCTGCGCTCCGAGTTCCCCGACATCTCGATCTCGAAGATCCGTTACCTCGAGGACAAGGGGCTTCTCCAGCCGCGCCGGACACGCGGCGGGTACCGCCTGTTCTCGGAGGCCGACGTCGAGCGGTTGGCGACGATCCTCCGCCTCCAGCGCGACGAGTTCCTCCCGCTTCGGGTGATCCGCGACGCTCTCGAGAGCCGTGGGACGTCGCAGACCAAGCGGCGGCGCCCGACGCTGGCGGATGCGGGGGGAGAGGTCGACCTCGCCGGCTTCTGCGAGCGCGCCGGCATCACGCCCGACGTGGCGCGCCGGCTCGAGGAGTACGACCTCGTGTCGCCCCGGATCGAGGCCGGCGAGCGGATCTACAAGGAGAGCGACGTCGAGATCGCGGCTGCGTGCGGCCGCCTCGCGCGTCACGGGCTCGATGCGCGCCACCTGCGCGCGTTCCGCACCGCCGCCGGACGCCAGTCGGCACTGCTGGAGCAGCTCGTCGCCACGGGGCTCCGGTCCCGCGACCTCGAGCGCCGCCGGGCGGCTCTCGACGATCTCCAGACGCTTGCGGGGGTTGCGATCGAGCTCGCCCAGCACCTACTCGTCCGCGACCTCCGGGAGGCGTCCGAACGATGACGACGGAGCAACTCAAGGCGCTCGTCCGGGACGTGCCGGACTTCCCGACGGAAGGGATCATCTTCAAGGACCTGATGCCCCTGATCGGGAATGCGGCGGCCTTCCACTCCACGATCGGGCACCTCGCGGAGTGGGCGAGGCCGCGAACACCCGACGTCATCCTGGGCGCGGAGGCACGTGGCTTCATCTTCGGCGGCGCGCTCGCCTACGAGCTCGGCTGCGGCTTCGTGCCGGCTCGCAAGCCGGGAAAGCTGCCGTGGGAGACGGTACGGGAGACCTACGACCTCGAGTACGGGACTGACTCGCTCGAGGTGCATGCGGACGCCTTCGCGAACGGCGCGCGGGTGATCGTGCTGGACGACGTGCTCGCGACGGGAGGGACAGCACGCGCGAAGGTGGACCTCGTGGAGCGGCTCGGCGGCGAGGTCGTGGGGGCGCTCTTCGTGATCGAGCTGACGTTCCTGGACGGCAGGGAGCGGCTTGCAGGCACGGACATGCACGCCCTGATCGCGTACTGATCTCCGACGCGCGACTCGACGCCGTCCGACGGGTCGAGTACACCGTGTCCATGGGGGATATGGACGCCCTCACCGGCAGGTTTCGGCTCTCGTGCCCGGCGAACGGCACGTGCGGCGTGCGGCTCTCCGCGTTCCGTGAGATAGAGCGTCTCCCGGGTGCCGCGCACCCCGCCGTGTACCGGGTCGCGTTCGCCTGCACGTGTGGGGAAGACCACGTGGCGCTCGTCGGCCACGACGCCCTCGACTGGGCGCCGCTGGGGCTGGCGGAGGAGGGCTCGTACGTCAACCTGATGACGTCTCGCGCGGACGAGCTCGCAGTCGAGCTGTGCGCGATCGCCACGGCGCACATCGGCCGTGGGGCATGGCCGTGGAGCTTCTTCTGCTACCTCGAGGACGTGCCCCGGCCGGCGACGCCGTCCGCATTCCGCCTGCTCACCCCGTGTGACGACGCGCTCGGCCTCGCAGTGCGGTGCCCGACATGCGCGTCGACGTCCGTCAACGTCGTCACGCCGTCGCACGTGGACGTCCCGTTCCACTCGGACGCGCACGTGCGTGTCGTCTCCCACGTCTTCACCGAGGCCGAGCTCTGCACGATCGCCGATTTCCGCGCCGAGCTCGGGTCCGCGACCTTCGACGAGAAGCGGTTGCTGCTCGATGCGTGAGGGTCCCGAGCTTCCGTTCCCTCCCCGGAGGGATCATCGGCGAGTGTCGCGGCGACCGATGCCTTGGAGTGTGGACGCCGTCGACCACGAACAACAGATGGACACGCGTTCCTCGAATCTGCACCTCCTGCGCGACTGCCTCGCGCTCGGCAAGCCGGTCGATCGCCGACCGCCCGCCAAGGTGCGCCTCGAGGAGGCGCTCGGTCCTGAGCTCGCGCGCAAGCTCGTCTCGAGCCTCGCCGCGAAGCGCCCGTAGCGCCCGGGTCGCCCCCTCGACCTGGTTTCAGCCCCGCTCGACGGGGTCGGCACCGCGTGTCCGCACGACGAGGAACACGACGAAGCCGGCCACGAGCGAGAGGACGAATGCCGTCCCCTTCGAGATCGCGATCGCGAGCATCCCGAAGTAGAGGAAGAGGAAGAACACGACCGCCCAGAGGAAGCTCTGGACGCCGCGGTCGATGGACGGCATGCGCAGGTGCATCGACGCGGATCCTAGCCTCTCCGCAAGGCGCGAATCCGCAGCAAAAAGGACCAAAAAAATTCACCGAGCCGGTGGCGCTTTCGTCCACCTGCCACGTCGACCTTCCGCTTGCGCGTAGAGCCTGCGTGACGGGCTTCGACCTAGTCGCGCTCCGTGCTCGGTGCACGGCAAACCTACGGGCAGCCGAGTCGTGGGTCAAGCGACCTCGTTCACCAAATGGCGCAAATTGCGGATGATCGTCTCGGTGCTCGTCGGGAGGGCGATGGGGACTACCATGCGCCGGTGCGCCATGCCGTCGTGTACAGCTCGGCGGGCGTGGCGCTGTCTCTCGCCGCGCTCCTCACCCTCTTCGGCGTAGGCGACGATCCGGAGAAGCTCGCCAACTGGCAGGCGTTCATCCTGGGGATCGTCCAGGGCGCGACAGAGCTCCTGCCGATCTCGTCGTCGGGGCACCTCATCCTCGTCCCGTGGCTCTTCGAGTGGGACTACCTCGAGGCGAACGACGCGTTCAACCAGACGTTCGACGTCTCACTTCACCTCGGGACGGTCGTCGCGGTCGGCGCGTACTTCTGGCACGACCTGAAGGGTCTCGTCGTCGCGTGGCTCGGCAGCGTACGCAGGCGCTCGATCGATACGACCGAGGAGCGGATGGCCTGGGTCGTGGTAGCGGCGACGATCCCGGCGGGCGTGATCGGCTTCCTGCTCGAGGACTTCATCGCCGAGCATCTGGGGGAGCCGTGGCAGATCGCGATCTTCCTGGCGGGGTTCGGCCTGCTCCTCGGCTGGGCCGACCGGCGGCCGATGACGCGCTCGATGGACGACCTGACGCTGAAGGAGGGCGTCGCCGTCGGCTTCGCGCAGAGCCTCGCGCTGATGCCCGGTGTCTCGCGGTCGGGGATCACGATCACGGCCGGTCGCTTCCTCGGACTCGATCGGGACTCGGCGGCTCGCTTCTCCTTCCTCCTGCTGCTTCCAATCACGTTCGCTGCCGTCCTCTTCAAGGGCATCACGGACGTCGTGCTCGCCGATCTGCCGAGCGGGATGGCCGGGCCGTTCGTCGTCGGCGTGCTCGCGTCGCTGGGAAGCGGCCTGCTCGCGATCGTCGGCCTCCTCGACTACGTGCGCCGGCACAGCTATGACGCGTTCGTGATCTACCGGCTGATCGCGGCGGCGGTGATCCTGCTACTGATCGCGACCGGCGTGCGGGCGGCGACGTTCTGAGGCCGTCTGCGCTTTCGCGCGTGTCCAGTGGGTGAGGGGACGACCGCGACGTGCCGTTTTCCTCTACTTGACATAACGGGCATTACCGTGCGTTGGACAGGAAGTGCCTGCTAGCGCGCCACTTCCTAGCGTGTGTTAACCCAAGAGTCCCCTCGCGCGGCGGTTAGACCCGCGCCGCCGCCACTGCTCGCGCAGCAGCACGCGAGTCTTCGGCCGAGGGTCGTTGCCACGCAGCTACGGCTGCGAGTTGTAGACCTCGAACGCGGTCTCCTGCGGGGGTGCAGGGAAACCGCCTTCGATGCCCGCTTGCAGCCGGGGCATCAGGGTGCCGTCGCGGAACGCCTCCCAGCTCTCCTTCGACTCGTGAACGGCGAAGATCGTCCAGCCGCGATCCGAAGGGCCGGCCGCGTGGAAGGTCTGGCCGTCCGGCAGGCTATCCCTCGACGGGTGCACCGCCGCGAGACTCGCTTCGTACTGCTCCTCCGTACCACCCGGAAAGTGATGCACGATCCCGTACGCCATCTCAGTTCTCCTCTCGCGTTGGCCCACTGCAGATCGAGCTGCCGTGTTGGCGTCCAGCATGGCACGTTTGGACGGGCCATCGAGGCGGCCCCGCCGCGAGGGCTTCGCGATTCAAACCATTCCGTCGCGGACACGAGCGACGTGCTCCGGGCGAAGCAGCGGGCTCTCCGGAAGTTCCGCCTCGTGGAAGCCGTCAGGGGCGCACGGTGAGGCGCAATTTCTGCGAGTCGCGCTGGCCGAGCGAGTCGGTCGCGACGACGTAGAGCGTGTAGGTGCGAGCGAGCGGACCGCGCGCGACGAGCTTCTTGACGAGCCGGGCGCCCTTCTTCGTCTTGACGCGCTTCGTCTTCACGAGCGGCTTGCGCGCCGGAAGCGTGGGCACGCCGCTGAGCACGCCGGTGCTCGCGTCGAACGTCAATCCCGCCGGCAGCGGCCCTACGAGCTTCAGCGAGACGAGCGTGCTGCCGCCACTGGTCTTCAGGCCGGCGGCGAACCGCTTCCCGTTCCGAGCGCCTCGCAGGCTCGTCGTCACGATCGAGAGTCGTCCGACCACCTCGACGGTCGCCGTGACGCTCTGCGACACCCCGAGCGCGTCCGTGGCCGTCAGCGGGAGCGTGAGCGTGCCGAGTCCCGCCGGCCGCCCGCCGACCTGACCGGTGGTGGGGTTCACGTTGATGCCGGGCGGCAGCGACGGGGAGCTCCACCTGTAGGGCGCAAGGCCGCCGCGAGCAGAGAGCGTCAAGAGGAACGAGCGGCCGAGCTTGATCGCCTTGGCCGGCGGCGCCGTGACCACGAGCGGCTCGACGACATGGAGCGTGAACTGCTTCGTCGCGACGCGGCTTCCGTCGCTCGCGCGCACGGTGAAGGTCGCAGAGACCGTCTGTGTCGGCGCCCCGGTGATGGCGCCGGCTCCGCTGAGCGTCAGCCCGGCCGGCAGCGCGCCTGCGGTCACGGCCCAGCTGGTTGCCGTGCCGCCGGATGTCGACAGCTGATAGCCGTACTGCGCGCCGACGCTGCCGCTCGGCAGCGAGCCGTTCGCGATGCTGAGGCCCTCGACCACGACGATCGTGAACTCCTCCTGGGTGCAGCAGACCCACGGGCCCGGCGCGTCGCGCACCTCGAGGTAGAAGCTGAACGATCCCGCCTGCGTCGGCGTGCCGTAGACGAGCGCGCTGCGGTCGTTGGACGAGAGCCTGAGGCCGGGGGGAAGCGATCCGGACTTGACGCTCCACGATGCGCCGGCGCTCCCGCTGCCGGGCGAGAGCTGGAAGGTGTAGCTGTACGGCTGGCCGACGACGCCGGCCGTCGGGTTCGCGTCGGCGATGTCGAGCGCCGTGGCGCCCGGTACGAGCACCAGCGCGAGGGCGCCGACGAGCGATGTGAGGAGAAGGCCGCGACGGAACACTGGTGCCATTTCGTCGGCGTCCAGCGATCGCCGCTGGACCGGTCGCCGGTCCAGCATGGGCTATCCGTTGCTCCGGTCCCGGACGCCTCAGGATGCGCTAGCCGACGGGACGCCGGTGCTGCACGCGGGGCAGCGCGGCTGGAGCTGCCCCAGCGGGTCGGGGAAGAAGCGCCAGCCGTTGTCCTCGGCCGCCGCCTCGCTCTCGATCGATGCGCCGCACTCGACGCAGCGCACGAACCAGTCGAGCATCCGGAGCGCGGATGCACACCGCAGGCAGAAGCGTCCGGGCACGGGGGCGCTGAGCGGGCTGACGACCCAGCCCTGCTCGTCCATCCCCGCTTCGGCCGCATTGCGACCACAGCCGTCGCAGCGCGCCGGCGCGCTCATATGCACGTTGCCGCTCCCACCATTCCCCCTCCCAACTCTCAATCTACGGAGGATCGGCGCGAATGCCAGATGGCGATCTCACCGGCGTGGGGCTTGTCAAGCGCCCCCGGACTGTGGAAACCTGCGTGGTACGACGTCGTAGTCCCCCCGCCCTCCCCCTGTGACGACCGTCGACATCGAAGGCCTGCTGGCCCAGGACGATCTCCGAGCGCTTCTCGACGCGTGCGAGCACACGGGGTCGATTCGCGCCCCGGAGGTGAGCGACATCGTCGAGACGCATGAGCTGACCGGGCTCGAGCAGGAGGCACTCGTCCGCGAGCTCGACAAGCGGGGCATCGAGATCGTCGAGACCGCGCCCGAGGCCCCCCCGCCCCCGGTCGCGCCGGCGCCCGTCGAGACGACGACGGACGCCTTGCAGCTATTCCTTCGCGAGGCCGGCCGCCATCGCCTCCTCACCGCAGCGCAGGAGGTGGCGCTGGCGAAGCGGATCGAGCGTGGCGACGCAGAGGCGAAGGCGCAGATGATCCAGTCGAACCTGCGACTGGTCGTCTCGATCGCGAAGAACTACCGAAACCAGGGCCTGCCGTTCCTCGACCTGATCCAGGAGGGCACGCTCGGCCTCATCCGCGCCGTCGAGAAGTTCGACTGGCGCCGAGGCTTCAAGTTCTCGACGTATGCGACCTGGTGGATCCGCCAGGCGGTCGCGCGCGCGCTCGCCGACAAGGGCCGCACGATCCGGATGCCGGTGCACATCGTCGAGCGGATGCAGAAGATCAACCGCGCCGAGCGGTCGCTCTGGACGCAGCTCGGGCGCGAGCCGACGCTCGAGGAGATCGCCGAGGAGGCCTCCCTCACGCCGCAGCAGATCGTCGAGGTACGTGCCGCCGCGCGGGCCTCCACGAGCCTCGACGCGCCCGTCGGCGACCAGGACGATGCCGTGTTCGGCGACTTCGTCGCCGGCGACGAGCCGCTCCCCGAGGAGACGGTCGAGGTGCGCATGCGCAGGCAGGCGCTGCGAAGCGCGCTTGCCTCGCTGCCCGAGCGGGAGCGCGAGGTGGTCACGCTCCGCTACGGCATCGACGGCCGCGAGCCCCGCACCCTCGAGGAGATCGGTCGCTGCCTCGGGCTCACGCGCGAGCGCGTCCGCCAGATCGAGCTCGAATCGCTCCGCCGCCTCGCGCTCGTGCGCGAGATGCAAGCCGTCCAGGGCTGAGCTTGTCCGCGAAGCGCGATTCCGCAGGAGCGGAATCGCGCCGCGGTGATCGCGCCGCCTGCGGCGGGCGCACATCCCTGAAGGCGCCCGCTGTCGCGGTCGCAACTTCCGACTGCGCGGATTACCGCGTGTCACGGTCGCCGCTACGTCCGGAGGTAGAGCTCGAGCGCCGGCGCGACGCGTGCGCAGCTCGCGGAGGGCGCGCGTCTCCAGCTGCCTGACCCGCTCGCGCGTGATGCCGAGCTCGACGCCGACCTGCTCGAGCGTCCGTCCGCCCTCGCCGTCGAGGCCGAAGCGGAGCACCAGGACGCGCTGCAGGCGGGGTCGCAGCTTCGCGAGCGCCCGCGCGAGCTCGGCCGAGCGCAGGCGCAGCGCCGTCTCGACCTCGGGCTCGACGGCATGGACGTCCTCGATCAGGTCGCTCATCACGCTCTCGCCGTCGCCGACCGGGGTCTCGAGGCTGACGTGGTCCTGAACGAGGTCGAGGAGCTCCTGCACGCGCAAGGGCGTGAGCTCGGTCTCGGCGGCGATCTCGTCGATCGACGGGTCGCGATTCAGCTCCTGGCCGAGCGTCCGACGGGCCCGCTGCACTCGGCGAACCTGATCTGCGATGTGAACGGGCAGCCGGATCGTGCGGCTCTGCTCTGCGAGCGCCCGCTGCACCGCCTGGCGGATCCACCACGTCGCGTAGGTGGACAGCTTGTACCCCATCGTCCAGTCGAACTTCTCGACGGCGCGCATGAGGCCGAGGTTGCCCTCCTGGATGAGGTCCAGCAGCGGCACGTCGGCGCGCGTGTAGTTGCGCGTGATCGACATCACGAGCCGGAGGTTCGACTCGATCAGCTTCCGCTTGGCGAGCTCGTCGCCCTCGTCCTTCCGCCGTGCGAGCTCTCGCTCCTCGACAGGAGTCAACAGCCTCCCGTCGCCGATCGCCCGAACGTAGAGCTTCAGAGGATCCTGAACGGTCTCGCCCGTATCGAAGTCGTCCGTCCCCTCGCTCGGCGAATCGAAGAGCGGCTCCGCAGCATTCGTCTCCACGAAAGACGTATCGGCTGGGCGCGTCCCCCACTTGAGGCATCTGCGAACGAGGAGTCGTCTCCGACGATCCGAACAGATCCCTCACGGCTCCCCGAGTACGCTGAGAGACGAGCTCACATGTGCGGAATCGCAGGCTACAGCGTCGGCAACGAGTCGCAGATCGATCGAACACTTGCGGCTCAGGCACTGCTGGCCGGGATCGCCGAGCGCGGCGCGGATGCCGTCGGATACGCGGTCCGCGCGGACGGCCCACTCGCCGTCCACAAGCAGCAGACCGGTGCGAGCGCGATGCTCGACGCGATCGTCGTTCCCCCGTCGGCGCGGCAGGCGCTCGTCCACGTTCGCGACTACACGAAGGGCCATCCGACGATCTCGGCGAACAACCACCCCGTTCGTCACGGGAGCGTCGTCGGCATCCACAACGGGATCATCGAGAACGACGACGAGCTGTTCGCTCGTCACGGCATCGCCCGGGACGAGCCCGAGATGACGGTCGACTCCGAGGCGATCTTCGCCCTCGTCGACGCGCGCGGCACGCGCACCGAGGTGCTCGAGGAGCTGGTCGGCGCGATGGCGGCAGCGTGGATCGACGAACGGGACCCCGGTGTCCTGCACCTCGCCCGAGGCGTCGGGCGCCCGCTGTGGCTCGCGCGCGGCCGCCACGAGGTGCTGTTCGCCTCGACGCGGGCCGCGCTCGAGGTCGCGGAGCGCGCGCTCGGCACGACCTTCCTGAAGACCCAGGTCGAGGAGGGCCGGCTCCTGTCGCTCGTGGACGGCGAGCTCGTCGACGAGCGCCGCTGGAGCCCCGATCGGAGCTATCGCGAAGAGAGCGAGCTCCCGGCCGTCAGGGCCCCGCACGAGGGCCGCTCGTGCCTCGATCGCCTCTGGGCGATCGCCGCACCCGCGAGCCTCTAGCGCGCGAGCGTCCCGTCGGGCGACACGTCGACGCCCTCTTCGCGCAGCCGCTCGCGCACGAGGAACTGAAACGCCGACCAGGCGCCGGGCTGGATGTCGACCATGCGGTAGACCTGCCACTCGGAGAGGAGCGTCGCGTTCCGCTTCCGCGCCTCCTTCCATTCCGCCATCTTCGGCAGGTGCCCGAGCGCGCGGGCGAGCACTGCTCCGTCCGCAACCGCCCGCTCCAGGCGCTCCTCGCCGATCGGGACGTCGAACCCCGCCTCGCGGAGCGCTGCCGCGAGCGAGCCGAACGTCTGCCAGATGAGGGACTTCGATGCCATGCGACCTCGTCGCTCCTCGATGTCGCGGGCCGTCGGGATCCGGCCGAGCTCCTCCCCCAGCTCGCGCAGCTGGGTGACGAGCTCCTCGCGGCTGATGAAGCGACGTGGCGTCAGGCCCGCGGCCCGCTTTGCGGCGTTCCACGTGCCGAAGTGCTCGATCACGGTCTGCGGATGCGCGCTCGCCTCGGGATCCGCCGCGAACTCCCGCATCGTCGGCGACCGGCCGAGACGGACGCGCCGATGCGCGCAGCTCGGCGAGGATCTCCTCGTCGGTGTACCTGCGGCGCAGGCCGGCGCGGAACTCGGCGAGCGCCTGCTCGTCGATTCCCTCCAGCGCCGGATGACGGCGTCGGGGCCGTGCCATGCAATCATACTAGATCATCTTCCATGATCTGCAAAGATGTCCGAGCGGGCCGGTGACGTGGGTACGCTCGGGCGGATGAGCGCGCGACTCGCCCTCGAGACGTCCGCCGCCCGTCTCGTCGGCAGGCTCTCCCGCGCGGCGGGCCGCGGCGGCGGGACGACGCTTCCCGGGAAGCTCGTGTGGAAGCTCGACCCCGGGGCCCTCGACGCGCTGGCAGGCCGGCTTTCGCAGGGGGTCGCGCTCGTCTCGGCAACGAACGGGAAGACGACGACGACCGCGATGGCCGCGTCGATTCTCTCCCCCACGCGCCGTCTCGCCTGGAACCACTCCGGCGCGAACCTCGCGTCGGGCGTCGCCTCGACGATGCTCGCCGTACGCGACGCCGAGCTGGGGCTGCTCGAGGTCGACGAGTTCGCGCTCCCGGAGATCATGCGGCGCACGCGGCCGCGTGTCGTTTGCCTCGGGAACCTGTTCCGCGACCAGCTCGACCGCTACGGGGAGCTCGAGCACATCGCGGAGCGATGGCGAGCTGCCGTCTCTGCGCTGCCCGTCGACGCCGCGCTCGTCGCCAACGCCGACGACCCTCTCGTCGCCGCGCTCGCCGACGGTCGCGCGCATGTCCTGCGCTTCGGCATCGACGATCCCTCGCGCGCCCGCGGTGGGCTCCAGCACGCGTCCGACTCGAAGTACTGCGTCCGCTGCGGCGCGCCGTACGAGTTCGACGCCGCGTACGTCGGGCACCTCGGCGCATACCGGTGCGAGAGCTGTGGCCACGCGCGGCCCGAGCTCGACGTCGCAGCGCGCGCAATCGACCCGCACGGGCTCGACGGAGTCTCCTTCACGCTGGACACGCCCGCAGGGAGCGCGCGCGTCCGGCTCGTCGGTCCCCGGGCTCTACAACGTCTACAACGCGCTTGCCGCCGCATCGCTCGCACTCTCGCTCGGGGTCGAGCTCCGTGACGTGGCCGCGGGTCTCGAGCGCTTCCGCGCCGCCTTCGGTCGGTTCGAGCGCTTCACGGTGGGCGATCGCAGCGTGCTCCTCCTCCTCATCAAGAACCCCGCCGGCGCGAACGAGGCGATCCGCACGCTCGAGGACGGAGGCGTCCCTCCCACGCTCGTGATCGCGCTGAACGACGAGATCGCCGACGGGCGGGACGTCTCCTGGATCTGGGACGTCGACTTCGAGCCGCTGCTCGACCGCGCGGGCCGCGTCGTGGCGAGCGGCGAGCGTGCCGCCGAGCTCGGCGCTCCGGTTCGCGTACGCCGGCTTCCCGCGAGACCGCCTCGAGATCGAGCCGGACCTCGAGCGGGCGCTCGAGCGCGGGCTCGCGCTGACCGAGCCGGGGGCGAGCTCGCGATCCTCCCGACCTACACCGCGATGCTGCGACTTCGTGCGATCGCGACGCAGCGCGGCCTCACGCGGCCGTACTGGGAGAGCTGATGGAGATCCGCGTCGCCCACCTCTATCCCGCGTACCTGAACATCTATGCCGACCGCGGGAACATCGCGGTGTTCGAGCGCCGCGCAGCCGCGCGGGGCCATCAGCTCGTGGTGACGCCCGTCACGCTCGGCTCGCTGCCCCTGGACGGGACGCACGATCTCCTCTACGTCGGCGGCGGCCAGGATCGCGAGCAGGCGATGATCGCACCCGACCTCGCCGAGCGCGGGACGGCGATCCGCGCGGCAGTCGACGGCGGTGCCGCCTTGCTCGCGGTCTGCGGTGGCTACCAGCTCCTCGGGCGCGGCTACCGGGGCCGCGACGGCTCCTGGATGCCCGGCGCGGCGCTCTTCCCGCACGAGACGGTCGCAGGGGAGCAGCGGATGATCGGCGACGTCCTGCTCGAGAGCGCGCTCCCCGAGGCAGTTGGTGCGACGATCGCGGGCTTCGAGAACCACGCGGGCCGAACGTTGCTCGACGACGGCGCAGCACCGCTCGGCCGGGTCGTCGCGGGCTACGGCAACGACGGCGCGTCCGGGTACGAGGGTGTGCGCGTCGGGCGGGCGATCGGGACGTACCTGCACGGCCCGCTTCTGCCGCGCAACCCGTGGCTCGCGGATCTGTTGCTCTCCTGGGCGATCGCGCATGCGACGGGGCGACGAGCCCGGGCCGCTCGAGCCGCTCGACGACGACCTCGAGCGCGAGGCCCATGCCGTCGCCGCATCGCGGGCGCGATCGCGCGGCGGCCGGCCCGCGTAGCTTAGCCCGGCGCTACTCGGCCCAGCGGGCGCCGAGATAGACGCACGGATCGCCCGGCTGCCAGCGCTGCAGGAACCGGGCGATGGGCGGGTGCAGGGTGATCCCGTCGAGCTCGTCGCGACCGAACAGCCGGTGACCGCGGACCGCCTCGTCCGTCGACGTCGCCGACTCGAGCGAGCCGTCGAGCTCGCCGGCGAAGACGACGTGGACGACGTGCTTCGACCAGAGGCTCCGCTCGGGCGAGATCGACTCGACGATCGCGACGGGGCCTTCGACGGGGAGCTCCTCGTACTCCCGAACGAGCCCGGTCTCCTCCGCCAGCTCGCGGTGGAGCGCCTCGACGAGCGTCTCGCCGCTCCGCAGGCCTCCGCCGGGCAGCAGCCAGTTCTCGCGGCCGCGCTTCTCGTGACGGCAGAGGAGGATCGAGCCGTGCCACCGGAGCACGGCGGAGACGCGGATCCTCGGCTCGGGCCGCATCAGGCGCCGGAGGAGCCGAGGCCTCCGTCGCCCCGCTCGCTCGGCGGCAGCTCGTCCACCTCGACGAGCTCGACCGACGGCAGCTCGACGATCACGAGCTGCGCGATGCGCATGCCGGGCTCCACGACGAACGGCTCCTGCCCGGTCGGTGTTCAGCAGGATCACCTTCACCTCGCCGCGGTAGCCCGGCGTCGATGAGGCCCGGCGCGTTCACCTTCCCGAGCCCATGGCGCGCCGCCAGGCCGGATCGCGGCACGACGAGCCCGGCGTAGCCCGGCGGGATCGCGACCGCGAGGCCCGTACCGACGACCGCGCGGGCGCCGGGCGCGATCTCGACCCGCTCGCACGCGGCGAGATCGAGGCCCGCGTCGGCCGTCGTACGCCTGGCCCGGGAGCTGCGCGTCGGCGCGGAGCCGCCTGATCGGGACGGGCAGCCGGCTCAGGGCGACCGCCCGCTCACGCGGAGGAGGCGCTCTCCGCCTCGACCCCCGCGACGAGGTACCGCGCGAACCGGCGCACCTCGCGATGCGGGAGCCGGGCGCGGACCAGGACGCCCTCGCCGGTGTCCGTGCGCTCGTCGATCGGAGCGCCGAGCGCGTAGAGATCGGAAAGCACGCGACCCTCGTCGTACGGCACGAGCAGCCGCACCTCGTCGAACCGGTCGGCGAACCGCTCGGCGATGCGCGCGCGGAGCTCCTCGAGCCCTTCGCCCGTCGTGGCCGAGATGAGGAGCGCCTCGGGGAAGCGGTTCGAGACGCGTCTGCGCGAGACGGCGTCGAGTCGGTCGACCTTGTTGAGCACGAGCTCGACCGGCACCGCTCCGGCGCCGATCTCCTCGAGCACCGTCTCGACCGGCGAGGCGCTGCTCGGCGAGGACGTCGTCGGGCAACGAGGCGTCGAGCGACGTGCAGGACGAGGTCCGCGACCAGCGTCTCCTCGAGCGTCGACGCGAAGCCCTCGACGAGCTGCGTCGGCAGCCGCCGGATGAATCCGACGGTGTCCGTCACGAGGTACCGCTTGCCCTGGTGCTCGAAGCCGCGCGTCGTCGGGTCGAGCGTCTCGAAGAGGCGATCCTCGACGGACACCTCGGCGCCGGTGAGGGCGTTCAGGAGCGTCGACTTGCCGACGTTCGTGTACCCGGCGAGCGCGACGGTCGGCGTCGCGGCGCGCGTGCGCGCCTTGCGCCGCGTCGCGCGGTGGGCGCCCACCTCGCGCAGCCGCCGGCGCAGGAGCGTGATCCGCCGATTGGCGAGCCGACGGTCGGTCTCGAGCTGCGACTCGCCCGGGGCCGCGCCGCGCCGACGCTCGCCGCCGCCAGCGCGCTCGAGGTGCTTCCACATGCCCCGCATGCGCGGCAGGTTGTACTCGAGCTGCGCGAGCTCGACCTGGAGCTTTCCCTCGGCCGAGACGGCGTGCTGCGCGAAGACGTCGAGGATCAGCTGCGTCCGGTCGACGACGCGGGCGGACGAGCGCGTCCTCGAGCGTGCGCTGCTGCGTCGGCTGGAGCTCGTCGTCGACGATCAGCACCTCGGCGGCCGCGTCGCCGTACGCCGCCTTGAGCTCCTCGAGCTTGCCCTTGCCGACGTAGCTGCCGCGGATCGGCGCCGGACGCGATGCTGGACGACCTGTCCGACGGGCGTCGACGCCGGCCGTCACGCGCGAGCTCCCGCAGCTCCGCGAGCTCCTCGTCGCCGTCCACGCCTTTCGGCAGCACGGCGAGGAGCGAGCCCGCGCTCGGGCTCGGGTCCGGCGTCCGCTCGAGCTCTGGCCTGTCGGCCATGCGAGCGGAAGTATGCCCCGGCTCTCCTGCGCGGTACGCTCGCCGCGTGGCCGCGCTCGCAGACCGCCTCGGCAGCGCACGCTCGAGCTCGTCGACATCCGCTCGGAGAGCCTGCACGAGGCAGAGATCCGGGAGCGGCTCCGGTCGCTCGTGCCCGAGCAGTTCGCGCCGGTCTTCGAGGGCGACGAGGCGTATCCTGTGGGCACGCGAGCGCCGGCCCGGCGTCCCGCTGCTCGTCCTCGCCGGCCACTACGACACCGTTCCCGGCGCAGGGCAACCTGCCCGGCCGGATCGCCGACGGCGCGGTGCACGGCTGCGGGGCGAGCGACATGAAGGGCGGCGTCGCCGTCGCGCTCGAGCTCGTGCGCGACCTCGCGGGATCGCGAGCCCGGGCCCGGTCGACGTCGCGCTGCTCCTGTTCGGCCGCGAGGAGCTCCCGCCGAGCTACAACCCGCTGCCGGCGCTCTTCGACGCGGCGCCGCTCGTCCACGAGGCCGACCTCGCGATCCTGCTCGAGCCGACCGACCTGACGATCCAGGCGGGCTGCGTCGGCAACCTCATCGGCGCGCGTGACGTTCAACGGCGTCAGCGGCCACTCCGCGCGGCCGTGGCTCGCCGACAACGCGATCCACCGGGCAATCGACGGGCTCGCGCCGCGTCGCCGCCCACGAGCGACGCGAGGCGATCGATCGACGGGCCTGCCGTTCTTCGAGGTCGTCTCCGTCACCCGCCTCGAGGGTGGCGTGGCCGACAACGTCGTCCCCGACCGCGCCGTCGCGACCCTCAACCTCCGCTATCCGCCGGACCGGTCGCCGGCCGAGGCCGAGGACCTCGTTGCGCTCGCTCGTGCCCACCGACGCGACCGTCGAGATCGTCGGGAACTCGCCGCCCGGCGCCGTCGCGGTCGACGCGCCGCTCGTCGAGCGCCTCCGTGGCGCAGGCGACCTGCCGATCGAGCCGAAGCAGGCCTGGACGAACGTCGCCGACTTCACGTCGCGCGGGATACCGGCGATCAACTTCGGGCCGGGCGCGACGCGCTACGCGCACCGCCGGGACGAGCTCGTCGAGCTCTCGGCGCTCGAGCGCGCCTACGTGGCGCTCCGCCGGCTCGTCTCGAGCTCGATCGTCTAGCGTCCCGGGCGTGCCCCTCTCCCCCATCCTCCGGCGCAGGCGACGTACCCGTTCGTGCGGCTGAACGAGGCTGCGGCGGCGCGGCGCGCCGCGGGCCTCGAGGTGATCGACCTCGGGATGGGCGACCCGCGGGAGCCGACCGATCCGCGATCCTGCAGGCGCTGCGCGACGGTGTCCGCGAGCGGATGGGCTACCCGGCGTCGGCGGGCCTCCCCGAGCTCCGCGAGGCGATCGCGCGCCTGGATCGACACGCCGGTTCGGACGTGGAGCTCGACCCCGACCGCCACGTGATCCCGACGCTCGGCTCGAAGGAGGCGATCTTCTCGTTCGCGCAGGTGGTGCTCGACGTCGCCGGCGGTCGCGACACCGTCGTCGTCACGGAGCCCGGGCTACCCGGTCCCGGGTCGCGGCGCCGCGTTCGCAGGCGCCCGTGTCGTCGAGCTGCCGCTCCTCGAGGAGCACGGCTTCCTCCCGGCGCTCGACGACGTGCCCGACGACGTCTGGCGGCGCGCGGCGCTCGTCTGGCTGAACACGCCGAACAACCCCACCGGATCCGTGGCCCCGCTCGTCGTTCCTCGAGCAGCTCGCGGCTCGCGCGCGAGCGCACGGCTTCGTGCTCGCCTCGGACGAGGCGTACAGCGAGCTCTGGTTCGACGAGCCGCCACCCTCGGCGCTCCAGCTCGACGACTGGACGAACGTCGTCGCGTTCAACACGCTCTCGAAGCGCTCGTCGATGACCGGCTTCCGCAGCGGCTTCGTCGCGGGCGACCACGGGCTGATCGACGCGCTCCGCAGCTTCCGTCCGAACGTCGGCACGGCGCCGCAGGAGTTCGTCCAGCGCGCGTCCGTCGTCGCGTGGGGCGACGAGGAGCACGTCGAGCGCGCCCGCGAGGCGCTACGCGCGCAAGCGCGCGCTCCTGCTCGACGTCCTCGGCCGCAAGGGCCTTCGCGACGCCGGCGGCGCGGCGACGATGTACCTCTGGATCGCGCGTGCCCGGACGGCGAGACGTCCGAGGAGCACGCGCGCGCCTGCTCGAGCACGGCGTCGTCGTCACGCCCGGCTCGTACCTCGGCCCGTCCGGAGAGGGATACGTCCGCTACGCGCTCGTCCCGACGGAGGCGGACTGCGCTCGCGCGGCGGCGATCCTGGAGGATGTCCTCTGATGGGCCTCCGCGAGCGGATCGAGGAGCTGTGGGAGAGCGGCGAGCTCGACGCCGAGCCGATCGAGGAGGCGATCGAGCTGCTCGACCGTGGCGAGCTCCGGGTCGCGGAGCCGGGCGACGACGGCTGGGTCGTCAACGAGTGGGCGAAGAAGGCGATCCTCCTCTACTTCCGGCTCCGCAAGGTCGAGCCGATGGACGTCGGCGGCCTCCGCTTCCTCGACAAGATCCCGGTCAAGCGCGTCGACCCGTCGCTCGGCGTTCGGGTCGTGCCGCCCGGGTGTCGCGCGATACGGCGCGTTCCTCTCCGAGGGCGTCGTCCTGATGCCCGGCTACGTCAACATCGGCGCCTGGGTCGGGCCGCGCACGATGGTCGACACGTGGGCGACGGTCGGCTCGTGCGCCCAGATCGGCGCCGACGTCCACCTCGCCGGCGGCGTCGGGATCGGCGGCGTCCTGGAGCCGCCGCAGGCGGCTCCGGTGATCGTCGAGGACGGCGCGTTCCTCGGCTCGCGGTGCATCGTCACCGAGGGCGTGCGCATCGGCGCGGGCGCGGTGCTCTCGGCGAACGTCTCGCTGACCGCGTCGCGTGCCGATCATCGACGTCACCGGCCCGGAGCCGGTCGAGTACCGCGGCGTGGTGCCGCCTCGCGCCGTGGTCGTGCCCGGGACGCGCCCGAAGGAGTTCCCCGCCGGGACGTACCAGCTCGCCTGCGCGCTGATCATCGGCTGGCGGCGCGAGTCGCACGACCTGCGGCTCAGCCTCAACGACGTGCTGCGCGAGTTCGAGATCGCCGTCTGAGCCGCGTCGCCGCGCGCTAGCTCGCTCAGAGCTCGTCGTCCCCGCGCAGATGTGCTCGGCCGGGCCCTCGAGGGTCACGCCGCCGCCCTCGATCGTGACGACGAGCGATCCCGCCGGGCATCGACGACGCGGACAGGGCTGTCGCTCCAGCCGCGGGCGACCGCCGCAGCCGCGACGGCCGCCGCCGACGAGCCCGAGGCCGCCGTCTCCCCCGCCCCGCGCTCCCAGACGAGCACCGAACGACGTCGCGCGGCTCGGGTCGGGCGAGCTGGACGTTCGTCCGCTCCGGAAACCGCGGGTGGGTCTCGATCGCAGGGCCGAGACGCAGCAGGTCGTCGCGCGACAGCTCGCTCGCGCAGGACGACCGCGTGCGGGTTGCCGACGTCGACCGGGACGATCGTCAGCCGCTCTCCGGCGACGTCGAGCTCCTCGTTCGGCCGACACGACGACCTCGCCGAGCTCCTGCCGGACGATCCCGTCGGCTCCGACGTCGTCGCGCGCGGACGACGCCGTCCCGCCGTGTCGATCTCCACGTCTGGCGCGCCCGTCTCCCGGAGCAGCCACGCGGCGGCGATCCGGGTTCCGTTGCCCGACATCTCCGCCGTCGACCCGTCCGGGTTCCAGATCACGAACGTCGCCCGCGTCCGTCGCGCGCCGATGACCTCCAGCACGCCGTCGCTCGCCGATCCCGGTGCGGACGTCGCAGAGGCGCGCGCACGCGCTCGGGGGTGAGCGTCGCCGCTGTCCGGCTGCTCGACGAGGAGGTACGCGTTGCCGAGCGCATGCCACTTCTCGAAGCGCATCGCCTGAGGCTACCCGCGTACGTGCGCGAGGACCTCTGCCGCGACGTCGCGCCGGCTCGCGAGCGCCGTCCACGAGGACGATGCCGGGAATCCGCCGCATCCACTTGCGCTGGTACGCGGCGTAGCGTCGCGTGCGGACGACGATCCGCTCGCGCGCCTCCTCGGGCTCGAGCTCGACGATCTCGCGCAGGCCCAGCGTCTTCTCGGCCGTGCGCGAGACGCGGCTGCGCGAGCGCCGCGCGACCTCCTCGACGACGCCGCGGGCGAACATCTCCTCGCGTCCGCTGCCGGATGCGCCGCTCGAGCTCGTCGCGCGGCGACGTCGAGCCCGACGATCAGTGTCGGCCGTCGCGTCGAGCTGCTCCCAGAGCCGGTCGTTGCGCGGCGTCAGCGACTGCCCGACCTCGGCGAGCTCGAGCGCGCGCACGAGCCGCTGCCGGTCGTTCGGGTGGACGATCGGCGGCGGCGCCGGGGTCGAGCGCCGGCGAGGCGCGCGTGCGCGGCGGCGCGGTCGCTGTCGACCTCCTCCTCGATCCGCTCCCGCACGCTCGGGCCAGCGGGCGGTGGCACGTCGAGGTCGGCGAGCGCCGCGCGGAGGTACAGGCCCGTTCCGCCGGCGACGACCGCGACGCCGTGCTCGCGCGACGAGCTCGTCGATCTCGGCGTGCGCGAGCGCGGCGAACGCGCCGACGCTCATCTCCTCGTCGAGCGCGCGGATCGCGACGAGGCGCGTCGGCCGCTCCGGCTGGTTCGTGAGGATCGGCAGGCCGCGGTAGACCTGCATCGCGTCGGCGGAGACGACCTCGGTGCCGAGCGCGTCGGCGACGCGCCTCGGCGACCGCGCTCTTCCCCGATGCGGTCGGGCCGAAGATGGCGACACCTCGTGCCGCTCCGTTCGAGCGGTCGCGTGCTCGCCTCGGCTTCGGGCCTGCGGACTCGGGTGCTGCCGGGCTCACGCCGTCCGCGTGTCCATCTCGGACATGTCCGCGCGGCCGTCTCCTGGGCCACCGGCCTCCTCCCCACGCTTCGAGCCTAACGCCGAAACCGTGACGCGTGGGTCACGGCTTCGTGCCGAGATGTGCGCCGATCGTTCCACGAGCGCGCCTGCGTCAGGCGGCGACCGAGCGACCGCTCGCGCCCCCGCAGCGTCGTCGACGTCGCCGACTCGATCTCGACCTCGACGAGCTCGCCGGGCTGCGCGGCCCCGCGAAGTTGACCGTCGTGTTGCGCCGCGTGCGGCCGCGGAGGAGCGCCGGGTCGGTCCGGCTCGGCCCTTCGACGAGCACCTCCTCGACCAGACCGACCCGCGACGCGTTCCGGCGCGGCGGCACCGCGCTGGACGACCTAGACGAGCCGCTCCATGCGCTCTCGCTTGACGTCCTCCGGAACCTGGTCGGCCATCGTCGGCCGCCTCCGTGCCCGGCGCGCGGCGAGTAGACGAACGTGAAGGCGCTGTCGAACCCGACCTCCTCGACGACCTCGAGCGTCTCCGCGAAGTCCGCCTCGGTCTCGCCGGGGAAGCCCACGATGATGTCCGTGCCGAGCGCGAGGTCCGGGACTCGCGTCACGGAGCTTGTCGACGAGCGCCAGGTAGCGCTCGCGCGTGTACGTGCGGCGCATCGCCTTGAGGATCCGCGACGAGCCGGACTGGAGCGGCAGGTGCACGTGCTCGCAGACGGCCGCGCACTCGGCCATCGCGGCGATCACGGGCTCGCGGAAGTCCTTCGGGTGCGGGCTCGTGAACCGGATCCGCTCGATGCCCTCGACGGCGTCACAGGCGCGCAGCAGCTCGCCGAACTCGGTGTGCAGGTCCGGCGCGAGGTCACGGCCCCACGAGTTGACGTTCTGGCCGAGCAGCGTGATCTCCCTGACGCCGTCGCGCGCGAGCGACTCGACCTCCGCGACGATCTCGCCCGGGCGACGGCTCTGCTCCCGCCCGCGTACGGCGGGGACGATGCAGTACGCGCACTTCGAGTTGCAGCCCATCGAGACCTGCACCCAGGCGCTGAACCGCCGCTCGCGATGCATCGGGAGCGTCGCGGCGAACGTGCTCGTGGTGCCGAACCGGCCGCGCGGCACGGCGTAGCCCCCCGCCTCGATCCACTCGCCGAGGTGCGGGATCGATCCCGGGCCGAAGGCGACGTCGACGAACGGATAGCGCTCGAAGATCCGCTCGCGCTGCGCCTCCGCGTAGCAGCCGCCGACCGCGACGACGAGATCGGGATGCCGGCGCTTCCGGGCGGCCGCGTCGCCGAGGTACGCCGCCAGCTTCGTGTCCGGCTTCTCGCGGATCGTGCAGGTGTTGAAGACGAGCACGTCGGCGTCCTCGGGCTCGGTCGCCTCGCCGAGCCCGAGCGACTCGAGCATGCCCTTGATCCGCTCCGAGTCGTGAGCGTTCATCTGGCAGCCGAACGTGGTGACGTGGTAGCGCCTCACGTCGGATAATCGTAGCCGCGTGCGAGCCCGCCGCCCGCGCGGGCGTGGAAGCCTCGACGGCGAGCGTCGGTGACGGACGCGCCGGATCGGCACGGGCGGTCTACGGTCGCCGACATCGCCGCGCGACGCGGAGCCTCGAGGGGGCACCCGGACGCCGACAGGCCCGCCTCCCAGGCCTACTTCGCGACCTCGACCGCGCGCGACTCCCGGATCACGATCACCTTGACCTGGCCCGGGTACTCGAGCTGGTCCTCGATCTGGCGCGCGATCTCGTACGAGAGCAGCGCGGTCCCCTCGTCGTCGACCTCCGTCGGCTCGACGATGACGCGGATCTCGCGGCCCGCCTGCAGCGCGTACGCCTTCGCGACGCCGGTCTTCGACATCGCGATCTCCTCGAGCGCGGCGAGGCGCTTGATGTAGTGCTCGAGGCTCTCGCCGCGCGCGCCCGGGCGGGACGCCGAGATCGCGTCGGCGGCGATCAGCAGCACGGCCTCGACCGTCTGCGGCTGGACCTCGTAGTGGTGTGCCTCGATCGCGTGGACGACGCCGTCGGACTCGCCCGCACGCCGCGCGAGCTGGGCCGAGACGAGCGCGTGCGAGCCGTCGACCTCGTGCGTCATCGCCTTGCCGAGGTCGTGGAGGAGCGCTGCCCGCTTCGCGGTCTTCACCCCGGCGCCGAGCTCCGCGGCCATGATCCCCGCGAGGTGGACGACCTCGAGCGTGTGCTTGAGGACGTTCTGGCCATAGCTCGTGCGGAACCGCAGCCGGCCGAGGATCGAGACGAGCTCCTCGGTGAACTCGCCGCAGTTCGCCTCGAAGACCGCCTGCGCGCCGGCCTGGTGGATCTGCTCGTCCAGCTCGGCCTTCGACTGGTAGTACATCTCCTCGATCCGGGCCGGGTGGATGCGTCCGTCCTCGATCAGCTTCTCGAGCGTGAGCTTCGCGACCTCGCGCCGGATGCCGTCGAACGACGAGAGCACGACCGCGTGAGGCGTGTCGTCGACGATCAAGTCGACGCCCGTCAGGTGCTCGAGCGCACGGATGTTGCGGCCCTCGCGGCCGATGATCCGCCCCTTCATGTCGTCGCTCGCGAGCTCGACCACCGTGACGGTCGTCTCGGCGGTGTGGCTGGCCGCGACGCGCTGCAGCGCGTCGGCCACGAGCGCCCGCGCGCGGCGCCTAGCCTCTGCGCGCGCCTCCTCCTCCATCTGGCGGACCGACCGCGCGAGCTCGTGGCGGACGAGGTCCTGCGACCGCTCGAGCATGGCGGACTTCGCCTCGCCGAGCGTCATCCCCGAGATCCGCTCGAGCTCGCGGAGCGACTCGTCGCGCGCGATCTTCAGCGTCGTCCTGGAGCTGCTTCAGGTGCACCTCGCGGTCGCCGATGCCCTGCTCACGCCGCGTCACCTCGACGAGCTTCTGCTCGATCTCCGCCTCACGCTGCGCGATCCGCTCCTCGACCTTCGCGATCTCGACGCGCCGATCCTGCACCTCGCCCTCGGCTTCCGCACGGAGCCTGACGGCGAGCTCTCTCGCCTCGACCTGTGCCTCGCGACGAATCGTCTCGGCCTCGCGCTCGGCGTCCGCGACGATCCGGCCGCCGCTCCTCCTCGCTCCGGCGAACGTCCGACGTGCTCGACGCCGCGCAGCCAGACGCGTGGCCGCGACCCCCCCGATACCGAGTCCGACCAGCAGCGCGATCACCGTGAGCATCTCCACTCCTCCCGGAGGGGTCGACGTTGCCCGCGGCGGTCGCCGCGGCTGCTCACATCCGGCGCTCCCCCACGCTCGTGCGGGGATCCGGCTCCGCTGGTGCGTGGCTCTAGGCCGGCGCGGCCTCCTGCGGACACGCGCGGCGCGGCCGCTGGCTCGAGAGGTCGGTGGTCGACGCGAGGTCACTTGGCTCACGGTTCGGAACGTACGCGAGTGCAGGGAAATTTCGGATGAAGCATCCTCATCCTAGCGCTCGGCTCTCGAGTTCTGCAACGAGGCCGTCGAGCGACTCCTCCGAGAAGCCCCGCGAGGCGAGATACCGGAGCGTTCGTCGCTCGCGCCGCGCGACGCGACGATCCGCGCCGCGCGGACGGACTCGGGCTCCAGCGAGGCGAGGCTCGCGCGGGCCGTGGCGTCGTCGACCCCGTTCCGCACGAGGTCGTCGAGCACGAGCAGGTCGCCCGCGCCCCGCGATCGCCAGCTGGTGCGCCCGCGCCTCCGCGAAGCGTGCGTCGTCGACGAGCCCCGCACGCGCGGCGGCCTCGATCGTCTCGATCCGCTCGCGTCTCACGGACGCCGGCGCGCTCCAGCCGGGCGTCGAGGGTCGCGCGCGAGTGGTCGCGACGCGCGACGGCGCGAACCGCGGCCTCGCGCGCGCGATGCCTGCGGAGCGCACGCGCGAGCGTCCGGGCGCGCTCGCGGTCGAGCGCGCGCCCGACGGTCAGCCGCGCCTCGGCCGCCACGACGACGCGGGACCGTGCGCCACGGCCCGCCGTCGAGCTCGATCGCGACGCGCCGTGCGCTCCCGGAGCGCCGTGACGGTCGCCATCGGACGTGCCTCGCGTCCGCGGTCAGGCCTCCGCCGGCACCTCGTCGGGGATCGCGACGTCGGCGACCTCGGTCGCACTCGGCGGCGCGTCCGCGGACTGCGGCAGCAGCCGCGCCGAGACGACCTGCTCGGGCCCGGCCTCCGCCTGGATCCGCGTCAGGATCGACTGCACGAGATCGGGGTTCTCCTGCAGGAATGCCGTCGCGTTCTGACGTCCCTGGCCGAGCCGCTCGTCGCCGAACGAGAAGTACGACCCCGACTTCGTGACGATCTTCCGCTCGAGCCCGACGTCGAGGACGGTGCCCTCCCACGAGATGCCCGTGCCCGTAGATGACGTCGAACTCGGCCTGCTTGAACGGCGGCGCGACCTTGTTCTTCACGACCTTCACGCGCACGCGGTTGCCGATCGCCTCCGTGCCCTCCTTGAGCGTCTCGATGCGGCGGATGTCGAGACGCACCGAGGAGTAGAACTTCAGCGCGCGCCCTCCCGGCGTCGTCTCCGGCGAGCCGAACATGACCCCGATCTTCTCGCGGAGCTGGTTCGTGAACAGGCAGATCGTGTCGGTGCGGTTGAGCGTGCCGGCGAGCTTGCGCAGCGCCTGGCTCATCAGACGCGCCTGGAGGCCGACGTGGCTGTCGCCCATCTCCCCCTCGATCTCGGCCTTCGGCGTCAGCGCGGCGACCGAGTCGACCGCGACGACGTCGACCGCGCCCGAGCGGATGAGCAGCTCGGCGATCTCGAGCGCCTGCTCGCCCGTGTCGGGCTGCGAGACGAGCAGCTCGTCGATGTTCACTCCGATGCCGGCGCGCGTACGTCGGGTCCATCGCATGCTCGGCGTCGATGAAGGCGCAGATCCCGCCGCGGCGCTGCGCCTCGGCGATCACGTGGTAGACGAGCGTCGTCTTCCCCGACGACTCGGGCCCGAAGACCTCGACGATGCGCCCTCGCGGCAGCCCGCCGATGCCGAGGGCGAGGTCGAGCGAGAGCGAGCCGGTCGACACCGCGCCGATCGAGACCTGCGCCGCGTCGCTCATTCGCATCACCGCGCCCTTGCCGAAGTTCCGCTCGATCTGGCCGAGCGCGACGTCGAGCGCTTCCTCCCGGTTCATGCGATTCATCCTCCCTCGATCAGCGAGACACGTTCGAGCACCTCGTACCGGGCTCCGGTCGGGTGCAGTCTAGATAGGTAAGCAGCAGCATCGGACGGAACGAATGTTCCCGTCCCGGGCAGCGGCGGGTCGAGCCGCGGACGCTCCCGGAAGCGCAGCACGGTGAGGTGCGGGAGCCACGGCCGCGACTCGGGCCGGTAGACGCCGAGCGCCTCGAGTCCGGCGTGGAGCCGTCGTGCGAGGCCGGCCGCCTCGTCGTCGAGGTCGCGGAGGACGACCATCCCGACCGAGCGGCGTCTCGCGCCAGGCTGCGGGCTCGAGCGCGATCCGGCGGCACGCGATCGACACGCGTCGCGCAGCGCGTCGACGATCGACGGCAGCTCGGCCGCGGGGCGGCCGCCGAGGAACGCGAGCGTCACGTGGAGGTGCTCCCGCGGCACGACGCGGCCCCGCGACGAGGTGCTCGCGCCTGCCAGCGCCCGACGACGTCGAGCGTCGCCGCGGGGAGCTGGAGCGCCAGGAAGAGCCGCAAGCGGTCATCGTCCCGCGACGCTAGCGGCCGAGGTCATTCGTCTTCGTGCCGACTTCGTGTCAGAACGGCGCGCGCGAGATGCAGCGCGGCGACGGTCGCGCGGGCCCGGATCGTGGCGCGGTCGCCGGGCAGCGAGAACTCGCCGGCCCTTCTCGACGCCCGGCGCCGAGACGTGGAAGTAGACGAGCCCGACCGGCTTCTCCGCGCTGCCGCCGCCCGGCCCGGCGACGCCCGTCACGGCGATCCCGACGTCGGCGCCGAGCCGCTCGCGCACGCCTGCCGCCATCGCGGCCGCGACCTCGGCCGACACGGCCCCGTGCTCGGCGAGGAGCTCGCTCGGGCACCCCGAGCTCCGCGGTCTTCACCTCGTTCGCGTACGCGACGATGCCGCCGCGCGACGACGTCGCTCGACCCGGGCACGTCGGTCAGCCGGGCGGCGACCATGCCGCCGGTGCACGACTCGGCGGTTGCGAGGCGTCAGGCCGCGGGCGCGGCACAGCTCGAGCACGATCTCCGCGATCGACCGCTCGTCCTCGCTGAAGAGGTAGCGCTCGAGCGGGTCGCGCAGCGCCGCTGCGAGCTCGTCGCCGCGTCGGCTCCGCTCCCGGCTCGACTACGAGGTCGACGTGGATCTCGAAGTCGCGTGCGCAGATCGTCGCCTCCACCCCGTCTCCGTCGCCGCCCGCCTCCGCGAGCGCCTGGGCGACCGCGGACTCGCTGGCGCCGAAGAACCGGAGGACGCGCCTGCCCGGCGGCGCGTGTCGAGGCGAGGACGGCCTGCATCGGGCTCGCTTGCGACGGCCGCCGGCCACAGTCGGCGGAGCTCGCCCGGGGGCCCCGGGAGCACGACGAACACGCAGCCGTTCGCGGGGACGACGAGGCCCGGAGCCGTGCCGGCGACGCCGATCACGTCGGCGCCGCTCGGGGATCGTCGCCTGCTTCGTCACGCCCGCCGCGAAGTCGGCGTAGGGCCGGCCGAGCCGCTCGGCGACCGAGCGCGACACCGCCTCGATCTTCGTCTCGAGCTCGCTGTCGACCCGGAGCGGCGCGCCGGCGACCCGTGCGACGAGCTCGACCGTCCGGTCGTCGTGCGTCGGCCCGAGGCCGCCCGAGACGAGGCAGACGTCCGCCTCGCTCCCGGCGCTGCAGCGCCGCCTCGAGATCGACGGGGTCGTCCCCGACGATCGACGATCCGCTCGGGCGTGAGGCCGAGCGACAGTGACTCACGGGCGTAGAACGGCCCGTTTCGGTCGTCTCGCTCCCCGCGCACGAGCTCGCTGCCCGTGACGACGATCGCCGCGCGCGGTCGTGTCACCCGGCGGGGGCGAACAGGCGGCGCCCGTTGCGGGGCATGACGATCAGCTGGCCGTTCACCTTCACGGCGACGTTGCCGGGGCGTGCCGACCGAGAGATAGAGCGCCTTCTTCGTGAACCGCTGGAGCTGGCCGCGCTCGAGCGTGCCGGTGTAGAGCGGCTTGCCGGACGGGGAGCCTGCCCGGACCTGCATGAACGTCGGCCCGTGCACCGCGCGGATCGACAGGGTCACGGGCTTCGCCGCGGACGACGTCGTGCGTGGCGCCGAGTTGACGCCCTCCACCTTCGGCGTGTCGTGGCCGCCGAATCGCCACGCCGCGATCACGAGCGCCGTCACGAGGAGGATCGCGGCCAGCGCGATGCCTGCGCCTCGCGACTCTCGACGGTCGCGGCGCCCGCGCTGGCGCACCGGAGCGCGCGGAAGGCGCGGCGCACCGGCGGCGCCCTCCTCGTCCCCTGCGACGTAGCGCGAGTTGTACTCCTCGACGTACAGCCGGCCGTCGAGGCCGAGCGAGTCCGCGTAGACCTGGAGGAACCCCTTCGTGTACGTGTGCCCGGGAAGCTGGTCGAAGCGCTCGTCCTCGAGATGGCGCAGGTACTTCTTGCGCACCTTCGTGCGCTCCTCCATCTCCTCGAAGTCGAGCCCCTGCCGCATGCGGGCCTCGCGCAGGCTCGAGCCGATCTCGAACATCGCCGCGCCAGTGTAGACGCGATCCGCCGTACTCGAAGTGCGGCAGCCGCGAGAATGCCGGCTCCGAGGCATTTCGACGGTCGTTGCGGCGCCGAAGGCGACGCCTTCAGGGATGTGCCCCGCCGCAGGCGGGGATCAGCGGCAGGATTCCGCGAGACGGATTCGTACGCGAGCGAGCTCCCGCTCGCCGAGGTACGTCAGGAGGCCGTACACCGCCGAGGGCGACGAGGCACGTGGCGGCGAGCGCGATCCCGAGCACGCCGAGCGCCCTGCCGAGCCGGGCCGCCCCGCGCCCGCCTGCGCGCCCGAGGCGGACGTCGTCGTGTCGGATTGCGCCCTGCGCGAGGCGGAGCGCGACGACGCCGAGCACGACGCCGACCGGGATCGCCCAGCCCGCGTGGAGCAGGTCGTACGACTCCGAGTAGCGCGTCGCGACGACCGCGACCGGCATCGTCGCCGTCGAGAGGAGCCCGACGACCACCGCGGCGACTGCGCGGCCGTTCCCGGACGCGCCCTGCTCCGGCGTCGACGCCACTACTGCTTCTGGTACGGACGGCCGACTGCGGCGGGCGGGATCGAGCGCCCGATCACGCCGGCCACGGCGATCAGCGTGAGGACGTACGGGAGCGCCTGGAAGAGCACCGCCGCCGAGCTCGGAGTACTCGGGCAGGCGCTGCGCGAGCGCGCTCGAGAAGCCGAACAGCAGGCAGGCGGCGGCCGCGCCGAACGGGCGCCAGTTGCCGAAGATCACCGCGGCCAGCGCGATGAAGCCGCGGAACGCCGTCATGTTCTCGTTGAACGAGTTGACGAACCCGATCGAGAGGTAGGCGCCGCCGGCCGCCGCGAGCATCCCCGAGACGATGACCGCGCCGTAGCGGATCGCGTAGACGTCGATCCCCACCGTGTCCGCGGCGCGCGGGTGCTCGCCGACGGCCCGGAGCCGAAGCCCGAGCGGCGTCTTGAACAGGACGAGCCACGAGAGCGGGACCAGGAGCAGGGCAATCCAGATCATCAGGTTGAGGTTCCCGAAGATGTCGCCGAGGAACGGGCACGTCGTCGAGGAACGCGAGGCGGACGTTGGGGATGCTCGGGATGTCGGTCGGCGTCCCCTCCTGCCCGTAGATGTCGATGAACAGGTAGCCGGTCAGGCCGAGCGCGAGGAAGTTGATCGCGAAGCCGCTGATGATCTGGTCGGCGCGGAAGTGGATCGACCAGATCGCATGGATGAGCGCCATCGCGCCGCCCGAGAGCACGCCGACGAGCAGCCCGAGGACCCACGAGTCGAGCTTGTCGGCGGCCATGATCCCGAAGAAGGCGCCCATCAGCATCATCCCCTCGAGGCCGACGTTCACGACGCCCGAGCGCTCGGAGAACATGCCGCCGAGCGCGCCGAAGATCAGCGGCGTCGCGAAGCGGAGCATCGAGGCGAAGAGCGCCGACCAGACGACGACGGTCTCGAGCTTCCCGATGCCCGAGCGCGTCGCGAGGTACGCGAGCCCGAAGCCGAGCAGCGCCGCGGCGATCGCGTACCAGCCGAACCGCTTCTCGCCGCGCGTGATCGCGAAGACGCCGGCGAGCGCGGCGAGCAGGGCGAGGAACAGGCTCGGCACCCAGGAGCGCGCCGAGATCGGGGGAAGCGCGACGAACGCCGAAGCGAGCCCGAGCACGATGCCCGCCCAGGCGAGCGTGCGCAGCGGGTTCCTGATCGCGGCCGTCGGGCAGCGCGACGCTCGTCATGCCGTCGCCGCCTGCCTGCGCCGGGCCGTGCCGAGGAGCCTCAGGACGACCATGTCCATGCCCACGAAGAGCACGACGAGCCCCTGGATCAGCAGGGTCAGGTTCGACGCGAGCTCGGGCTGGAAGACCTCCGGGTCGAGGTTGCGGGTCGACGTGCCGGTGAAGAGCGCGCCGAACAGCAGCGCCGCGAGCCCGGTGCCGATCGCCGTGTTCCGCCCGAGAAGCGCGACCGCGATCCCCGTGAACCCGATCACCGACGTCTGGACGTCGCCCGTCGAGAGCCGGAACTGCCAGCCGAGGATGTCGATCGCGCCGGCGAGACCGGCGAACGCGCCCGAGATCGCCATCGCGAGGAAGTAGTTGCGCGCGACGCTGATGCCGCCGTAGCGCGCTGCCTCGGGGTTGAAGCCGACCGCCTTGACGCCGTAGCCGAGCGTCGTGCGGTTGAGGATGATCCAGTAGACGACGAGCGCGCCGATCGCGATGAAGAACCCGATGTGGAGCCCCTGCAGGAGCGCGTCGCCCCACCAGACGTGGAGCTTCGCGCTCTCGAGGACGTCGTTGGAGATGGGGACGAACTCCTGCGTGTCGTTCTGGAGCGGGCCGCCGAGACCGAACAGGTACACGCCGACCCAGAGAACGGTCCAGTTGAGCATGATCGTCGAGATCACCTCGTGGGCGCCGACGGTCGCCTTGAGGAAGCCCGGCGATGCCCGCCGATCGCCGCGCCCGCCGCCGTCCCGATGACGAGCGCGAGCAGCACGTGCAGGACGGGGCTCAACCCCTCGAACGACGAGCCGATCCACACGGCGAGGATCGCGCCGGACAGGTACTGCCCCTGGCCGCCGATGTTGAAGAGCCCGCAGCGGAACGCGAACGCGACCGCGAGCCCGACGAGGATCAGCGTCGTCGTCGCGATGAGGGTCTGCTGGAGGTTGAAGCCGGCGAGGACGCGCTCCTCGCCCGTGACCCACGGGAAGAGCCAGTTGAGGCCCGAGCCCTCGAAGATCGCCTTGTACGTCTCGAGCGGGTTCTTGCCCGTCGTGACGAGCACGACGAGCCCGCCCATCACGAACGCGATGAGCACGGTCAGGAGCGGCGCGACGAACGCCGCCGGCCCGCTGCGCGAGCGCGAGCCGCTGCGGCGAAGCTCTCCGGCGGCTCGTCCGGGCGCGGTCGACGGCTGCCCGAACGGCTGGACGGGCGGGATCCCGCCCGAGGCGCGATCGCTCACGCTGCGACTCCGCTCCGCTTCGCCGCCGGTCATCGCGAAGCCGAGCTCCTCCTCGGTCGCCGTCGGCGGGAACTCGCCGACGATCTCGCCCTCGTACATCACGAGGATGCGGTCGGAGAGCGACAGCACCTCCTCGAGCTCGAGCGAGACGAGCAGGATCGCCCGGCCCTCGTCGCGCTCCTCGATCAGGCGGCGGTGGACGAACTCGATCGCGCCGACGTCGAGGCCGCGCGTCGGCTGGGCGGCGATCAGCACCTTCGGGTCGCGCTCGATCTCGCGGGCGAGCACGACCTTCTGCTGGTTGCCGCCCGGACAGCCCGCCGGCCCGTGTCGTCGGGCCGCCGCCGCGCACGTCGAAGTCCCGGATCAGCGTCCGCGCGCGCTCGATCAGCCGGCGCGGGAAGAGCCAGCCGAAGCGCGACGCGGGCCGCGAGCGGTAGTCGTGGAGCGCGATGTTCTCGGCGATCGAGTACTCGAGCACGAGCCCTCGTCGCTGCCGATCCTCGGGGATGTGGCCGATCCCTGCCTCGTTGTGGCCGTGCGGCGACTCGCTCGTCACGTCCTCGCCGGCGACGCGCACCGCTCCCGCCTGGACGCCCCGCAGGCCCGTCATCGCGTCGATCAGCTCGGTCTGGCCGTTGCCGTCGATCCCGGCGAGGCCGACGATCTCGCCCGCGCGCACGTCGAACGTGACGCCGCGCACCTTCTCGATCCCTCGGTCGTCGAAGACGCTGGAGGTCGCCGACCTGGAGCAGCGGCTCGGACGGCTGCGACGGCGTCTTCGCGACGCGGAGCAGCACCTCGCGACCGACCATCAGGCGCGCGAGGCTCTCCTCCGTCGCGCCGGCCGCAGGCAGCGTCTCGATCAGCTTTCCGCGCCGAAGGACGGTGATGCGGTCGGCGATCTCGAGCACCTCGTTGAGCTTGTGCGAGATGAAGATGATCGACTTGCCGCGCGCCGTGAGCTGGCGCACGACCTCGAAGAGCTCCTGCGCCTCCTGCGGCGTGAGCACGGCCGTCGGCTCGTCGAGGACGAGGATGTCGGCCTCGCGGTACAGCGCCTTCAGGATCTCGACGCGCTGCTGCTGGCCGACGGTGATGTCCTGGATCCGCGCGCCCGGGTCGACCGCGAGGCCGTAGCGGTCGGAGATCTCCTTCACGCGCCGCTCCGCCTCGGCCATGTCGAGCAGCACGCCCTGCGCGGGTCGGCTCCTCGTCGAGGACGATGTTCTCCGCCACCGTCATCACCGGGATGAGCATGAAGTGCTGGTGCACCATCCCGACGCCGGCGTCGATCGCCGCGCTCGGCGACCCGAGGCGAACCGGGCTGCCCTTGATGAGGATCTCGCCCTCGTCCGGGTGGTACAGCCCGTAGAGGATGTTCATCAGGGTCGACTTGCCCGCGCCGTTCTCGCCGAGGAGCGCGTGCACCTCGCCCTCGCGCAGGTCGAACCCGATGTCGTCGTTCGCCACGATCCCCGGGAACCGCTTCGTGATGTGCCGCATCTCGAGGACCTGAGGACGTGCGGACATGTCGCGGGATCATAGTCGTCCGGGACAGCGGATCGTGGTTTCAGGTGTCCTTCAGCCACGCTTGCATCGCGCAGGAGAGACGCGTGCTGAAGCCACGCCTCCGACGCCAGAGCTACTCGCGCGGGATGTCGATCTCGCCGTCGGCGATCTGCGCGGAGACGGCGTCGAGCTCCGGATCAGCGCGTCCCGATCGGGCGCGTCCGGGCTGACCTCGCCGTAGCCGACACCGTCGTTGGCGACGTCGTAGAGCGTGTCGCCGCCGCCCTCGAAGCTCCCGTCGACGACGGCCTGGATCGTGTCGAAGACGGCGACGTCGACCTTCTTGGTGGCGCTCGTGAGGATGTGCGGGCCGAGGAACGACTGGTCGTTGTCGACGCCGATGCCCCACACGTCCCGCTCGTTCGCCGCCTGGAGCGCGCCGAGCCCGCAACCGCCGGCTGCCGCGAAGACGGCGTTCGAGCCGGCTCCGATCTGGGTCAGGGCGAGCTCCTTGCACTTCGCCTGGTCGACGAAGTCCTGCGAGTAGCCCTCGAGGACGCGGATGCTCGCGAGCGTCGCCTTCGCGCCCGCCTCGTACCCCGCCAGGAACGCGACGACCGCGGGCACGGCCTGGCCGCCGACCGCGCTCACCGCGCCGCCGTCCGCGACGGTCGCCGCGGCAACGCCGACGAGATAGCCGGCCTCGTGCTCGGCGAACACCAGGCCGCGGGCGTTGGGCGGCGCTCCCTCGAGCGCCGCCTGCGGGAAGTCGACGATCGCGAAGCTCGTGTCCGGGAACTGCGTCGCGACGCTCGCGAGCGCGTCCCCCATGAGGAAGCCGACGCCGACGACGAGGTCGTAGCCGTCCCGGGCGGCCCGCGAGAGGTTCGGGACGTAGTCGCTCGCCGCGTCCGAGATGAACACCCGCCCCTCGACTCCGAGCTGCTCCTTCGCGCGCTCGAGACCCTCGTTCGCGAGTGCGTTGAAGCCGCGGTCGTTCAGGCCGCCGATGTCCGTCACGAGCGCGACACGAACCTCCGACGCTCGCCGCCCCCGCCTGCGACCCGTCGTCGCCGCCGCAGCCGGCGGCGACGCAGCGTCAGCGACGACCGGCGAGCGCGATCGGCGGCAAGGCTCGCCGGCCCACGACCGCCGCTACCCCGCGGTTCGGGGCCGTCTGGAAACGCAGCGGGCGGGCCCGTCAGGCCCGCCCGCTGGCGTTTCGACTTCGCTGCGCTGCTAGCAGGCGACGGTGCGCGGCGGCTTGACCTTGCCGCTCGCGATGTTCCGCGACCACAGGTTGAGGCTTGCCGATCAGCGCGGCGCGGTTCGGCGCGGTCTTGGAGACCTTGCCGTAGCCGACACCCTTGTTCTTCACGTTGAAGACGGTGTCGACGCCGCCCTTCCACGCCTTCGTGCTTGGCGAGCTGGATCGTCTCGAACACACCCACGTCGACCTTCTTCGTGGCGCTCGTGAGGACATGGTTGCCCAGGAAGCCCTGGTCCGTGTCCACGCCGATGCCCCACTTCTTCTGCTCCTTCGCGCCCTGGATCGCGCCGAGGCCACAGCCGCCGGCGACCTGGAAGACGACGTCCGAGTCCTCGCCCATCTGCTGGAGCGCGACTTCCTTGCACTTGTCCTGGGCGACGAAGTCCTGCGAGTAGCCGTTGAGCGTCGTGATGCTCGGCTTGACCTTCTTCGCGCAGAACTGGTACCCGGCGATGAACGCGTCGACCGGCGGGATCTTGAGGCCGCCGACCGAGCTGATCACGTTCGTCTTCGAGACCGTCGCCGCCGCGACGCCCGCGAGGCAGCCCGGCCTCCTGCTCCGCGAAGATGATGCCGCGGACGTTCTTCGGCTTCCCCTTCATGAACGGGGCGCTCACGTCGACGATGCCGAACTTCACGTTCGGGAACCGCTTCGCGACGGCCGCCGTCGTGTCGGACATCAGGAACCCGACCGCGATCACCATGTCGTAGCCTGCGTGCGCCGGCCGTGAGGTTCGGGATGTAGTCCGCGGCGCTCTTCGAGATGAAGACGCGGCCGTCGACGCCGAGCGACGCCTGGGCCCGCTTGAGGCCGGCGTACGCCGAAGCGTTGAAGCCCTTGTCGTTGAGGCCGCCGATGTCGGTCACGACCGCGACCCGGAACTTGTCGGTCGCCGACGGCTTCGCCGAGCCGATCGAGGCGACGGTCAGCGCCACGACCGCGACGAGCGCGAGCGAGGCGACGACCATCCATTTACGAATCGCCACTTACCCTCCTTGAGTACGATGACGGAGCCTCCCGCCCTTGTGACGCGGGATTCAACACGAAGTTGGACCGAAGCCGCAACCGCCGTAGATTAGTCGGTCGGTCGAGCGACGGTTGTAAAGGATGGGCCCGGCTAGGACGGGCCGATCACCGACGCGAGCTGATGCTCCTCGACCAGCACGCGCCTCGGCTTCGAGCCCTCGTAGCCGGAGATGATCCCGCGTCGCTCGAGCATGTCGATGAGGCGCCCGGCGCGCGTGTAACCGACCCGCAGACGGCGCTGGAGCAGCGATACCGAGGCGGTCTGCGTCTGCACGACGATCTCGATCGCCTTGTCGAGCAGCGGATCCTCGTCCGGGTCGAAGTCGAGGTCGTCGCCCCCGTCCTCGGATGGCGCGGTCTCGGGCATCTCGAGCAGCGTCTCGTCGAGCTGCTGGCCCCGCTGCGCGCGGCACTGCTCGACGACGAGGGCGATCTCCTCCTCCGTCACGAACGCGCCCTGGACGCGCTGGAGGCGCGAGGTGCCGAGCGGCTTGAACAGCATGTCGCCCTGCCCGAGCAGGCTCTCCGCGCCCGCGCCGTCGAGGATCACGCGCGAGTCGGTCTGGCTCGAGACGGCGAACGCGATCGCGGCTCGGGACGTTCGCCTTGATCATCCCCGTGATCACGTCGACCGACGGGCCGCTGCGTCGCGAGCACGAGGTGGATGCCGACCGCGCGGGACTTCTGCGCGAGCCGGATGATCGCGTCCTCGACCGCCTGCGGCGAGACCATCATCAGGTCGGCGAGCTCGTCGATGACGACGAGGAGGTAGGGCAGCGGGTCCTCCCCGCGCGCCCGGAACGTCCGGTTCGCCTCGGGGAGGTTCCGTGCGCGCACGATCGACAGCCGCTCGTAGCGGCGCTCCATCTCCGCGACGACGTTGTGGAGGACGGCCGACGCCTCCTTCGGGCTCGAGACGACGGGCGTCAGGAGGTGCGGGATCGACTCGTAGAAGTTGAGCTCGATCCGCTTCGGGTCGATCAGGATCATCCGCACGTCCTCGGGCGTCGCGCGGAGCAGGATCGACGTCAGCAGCGTGTTGATGCAGCCCGACTTGCCGGCGCCGGTCGTGCCCGCGATCAGGAGGTGCGGCATCCGCGCGAGGTCGGTCCAGACGGCGTTGCCCGAGATGTCCTTGCCGAGCCACACCGAGAGCGGGCTCGCCGAGCCGGGCAGGTCGTCGAAGATGTCGCCGAGCGTCACCATCCGCGGCGCGAGGTTCGGGACCTCGACGCCGACGGCCTGCTTGCCCGGGATCGGCGCGAGGATGCGGATCTCCGTCGTCGCGAGCGCGTACGAGAGGTCGTCCTTGAGGCCCGCGACCTTCGAGACCTTCGTGCCGGGCGCGAGCTGGAGCTCGTAGCGGACGACCCGCGGGCCTGAGATGGTGCCCACGATCGTCGCGTCCACGCCGAAGTTCGCGAGCGTCTGGACGAGCACCTTCGCCGTGCGCTCGCTCGCATCGGCTGCGTCGTCGCGGGCCGGCGGGCTCGCCTTCAGGAGCGTCCGGTCGGGGAGGCGGTACGCGGCGCTCGCCGGCGTGCGTCGAAGCTCAGGCCAGAGTCCTCTCCCGTCGGCTCGTCCTCGGCGGGCTCGGGCGGAGGAGCCGCGGCGGCTCGGCCGACATCGGCCCGTCCGCGACGACGTCGGGGTACGCCTCCACGCCGTCCACGGGCGATGCACGGCTCGGCGCCACGGCGGGCTCGACCGGAGGCGACGTCCGGCTGCGAGTCGGACGAGGACCAGTCCGTCCACTCGAGGCCCTCGAGCGAGCGCCTGGCTGCCGTGCCCGCCTGCCGCACCGCGTGGCCGGAGCGGCGAAGCAGTGCGCCGGCGGAGGCGCCCGTGACGAGCATCACGCCCGCGAGGACGAGCGCGACGCCCACGATCAACGAGCCGGCATCGCCGACGACCTGCGCGAGGCCACCACCGAGAGCAGCGCCGAGCGCCCCGCCGTGGCTCCTCCCCGAGCGCGACCATCAGGCCGACGAGCCCGACGACGAGGCCCGTCCGGAACGGGCGAAGGTCGACGAGCGCGCTCCGGACGAGCATGAGCCCTCCGATCCCGATCAGAACGGCGGGCACGAGCGGCGCTGCCGCGCCGAGGGCGTCGTGGAGCCAGTCGGACAGGTGCGAGCCGACCGGGCCGCCGTCCCAGCCGAGCCAGAGGACGGTCGCGAGGATCGAGCCCGACCGACGACGAGCCCGAGCCCCCAGAGCTCGGGATGGTGGTGCGCGCGGGTCTTCTTCGTGCGCTTCCTGACGCGCGCCGGCGAACGCGGCTTGCGCGTGCGCGTCGGGAGCGGCGCGCTTCTTCCTCGTCGCCATGGGCTTGCTGCTTCTGCGCGGAAGAGCCTCTCCGCGAAGCAGGTCGCAGGAGCGGTCCTGCGCGACCCGCGCGTGGGACGCCCTGAGGTCTGCGCGCGCCTGCGCCTATCGCTCGCGACCGTCGGCCTGGGCCTTCGACGATCACCTCTGCCTCGGCGCGGTTGCCGAAGCCGCGAGTCTCGACCTTCTCCGCCTCGAGGTCCTTGTAGACCTGGAAGAAGTGCTCGATCTCGTTGCGGAGCTCGGGCGGGATGTCGTGCACGTCGTGGACCCGCATCCAGGCGGGATCCTTGAGGGGAACGCAGAGGATCTTCTCGTCCGGCCCCTTCGCGTCGGTCATGTGGAAGACGCCGACGACGCGCGCCGGGATCCGGCAACCGGGAAACGTCGGCTCGCCGACGAGGCAGAGCGCATCCAGCGGGTCGCCGTCCTCCCCCAGCGTCCCCTCGACGAACCCGTAGTCGGCTGGGTACGACATCGAGGTGAACAGCCGGCGGTCGAGCACGATGTGCCCGGTCTCGGCGTCGAGCTCGTACTTGTTCCGCGAGCCGGACGGAACCTCGACGAAGACCAGGACGTCGCTCATCGCTACGCCCAGCCGCGCGATTCGCTCGACGAGGAGGTCGAAGAACGCGTCCGAGTCGAGATCGACGCCGACGTGCGCGTTCGCGGGTCGGCCGGTGCGAAGCCACAGGTCGACGACGGTGCGTCCGCGGCAGAGGTCGGACTCGAGCTCGACCTCGACGTTGCGGAGCTTCGTCTCGACGAGCCCCGGGCGGAGGACGTGCGCGACCGCGACCGCGTCGTGGATCGGCGCTCCGTCCCAGCCGTACGTCTGGCGGTGGTAGACGGTGAAGAAGTCGACGAGCTCGGCGACGAAGACGCCGATCGACCCGGTCTCCCGCAGGCGCGTCTGCACGTCGGGTCCCGTGACGGCCCTGTGCGTCACGTCCAGCCCGATCATCGTCACGTCGAGCTCGGCGTCGAAGACGATCTGCGCGGCCTCCGGGTCGGCCCAGATGTTGAACTCGGCGGCCGGCGTCATGTTCCCCTCGGCGATCGCGCCGCCCATCAGGACGATCCGGTCGATCCCGGCGGTGCCGTGCGAGCCGGAGGTACTCGGCGACGTTCGTCAGCGGCCCGGTCGGGACGAGCGTCACCGGCGACGGCGAGCTTCGGACTGCGTCGGCGATCCAGCCGACTGCGTCCGTCGAGACCGGCTCGACGCTCGGCGGCGGGAGCGTCGGGCCGTCGAGCCCGCTCTCTCCGTGGACGTGCGCCGCGACGACGAGCTCCCGCTCGAGCGGCTCGGCCGCTCCGGAGGCCACGGGGACGTCGGTCCGGCCGGCGAGCTCGAGCACCCGCAGGGCATTCGCGGTCGTCTTCTCGAGCGTCTGGTTCCCATAGGTCGTGGTGACGCCCAGCAGGTCGAGCTCGGGGCTTGCAAGAGCGAGCAGCAGCGCGATCGCGTCGTCGTGACCGGGGTCGCAGTCGAGCACGATCGGCGTCGGTGTACCCGTCACGGGCGCAGTATCGTCGACGGGATCGGCGTCGCGACCGTGGGAGGTGTCGCTGTGATCGACGAAGCTCCACTACTCGAGACCGACGACGGGCTGGCCGCCCAGCCCGGGGGCTGGTACGTGATCAACGCCCGTGAGGTGCGCTGGGTCGGACAGGATGGGATGTGGCGGGGAGCGTGGCTCGAGCCCGAGGACGAGCCGTGGCCGGCGCTTGGCTTCAACGTCACGGTGCTCGATCCGCAGGACACCGGCTGGTACCACGCGGAGTCGAACCAGGAGGACTTCCTCGTCGTCTCGGGAGAGTGCCTCCTCGTCGTGGAGGGGCAGGAGCGACGTCTCCGGCAGTGGGACTTCTTCCACTGCCCTCCGTGGACCGAGCACGTGCTGATCGGTGCGGGCGACGGCCCGGCCGTCGTGATCGGCGTCAGCACGCGCGCGCCCGATGCGGGCGTCCGCTTCGTGGCGGACGAGGTCGCCCGGCGCCACGGCGCGGCCGTGCGGCACGACACCGAGGACCCGTCCGAGGCGTACGCGGGCGACCCGCCGCCCCGCGCGTTCCGCTACCGCGACGGCGATCTGCCCTAGGAGCGGAGAAGCACGTCGACCTCCGCGGCCGTCGGCAACGACGGCTGCGCGCCGAAACGCGAGGCGGCGAGTGCACCGGCTGCGCACGCGCGCGCGAGCGCCACGTCGTGTGGGCGACCCTCCAGCAGCGAGACGAGGAGGCAGGCGGTGAATGCGTCGCCGGCCGCCGTGCCGTCCACGGCGTCGACCGGGGGCGGCTCGGCGCGAGCGATCTCCTCGCCGTCGTCGAGGAGCACCGCACCCTCGGCGCCGAGCGTCAGCGCGACGAGCCCGTCCCGGCGGACGAGCGCCTCGAGCTCGTGTCGGTTCACGACCGTCAGGTCGGCGTCCACTGCGATCGGGCGCGCCGGGGCCGCGTTCAGGCAGAACAGGCCCGCGCACTGCTCCCACGCCGACAGCACGGCCCCGTCCGGAACCTCGAGCTGGCAGAGAACCGCGTCGTGCGGCGGGAGAGCGACGTGCGCGAGCGTCCCGTTCGCGCCGGGCGCGACTGCGATGGTCGTCTCCCCCTTGCGCGTCGACCTGGATCAGCGCAACGCCGGTCGGCTCGTCGCTCTCGTCGAGCTGCAGCGTCACTCCCGCGTCACGTAGCCCGGCGAGAGCCTCGTCCGCCATCGGATCGCGCCCGACCGCAGCGATCATCGTCACCTCGGCCCCGAGCCGTGCGCAGGCGACCGCCTGGTTCGCTCCCTTGCCGCCCGGAACGCGCGCGAGCGTCGCGCCGCCCACCGTCTCGCCCGGCACCGGCAGACGCTCCACGCGCGCCACCAGGTCGAGGTTCACCGAGCCGACGACGGTGATCCGCGGTGCCACACGGCGAATCTACTGGAGGTCGAGAAGCTCCCACGTGCGGATCGGCGTTGCGACCCGCGCGCCGCACGTCAGCCGCGGGATCGGCTCGGACTCGTGCTCGCGCAGCACAACGGACGTGACGCCCTCGCCGATGGCGAGCCGGACGACGACGGCACCGTCCGCCCTCCCCTCCACGTCGAGCGGTCGGAGCGCGTCGATTGGGTCCAGACCGAACTCCAGCCGCGCGAAGTGCTCGGCAGCCTGTGCCGCCGGCGCGAAGGTCGAGCGCCCCCGGAGCGACTCGAGGGTTACGCGCCCCTCGAGGTGCCGCCGGGCGATGCCGACCGCGTTGTCGGGCGTGACATGCCCGTAGTACAGGCCGTGCGGGAGGATCACCACGTTCGCCGCGAAGCGATCCCCGCCGACGTGCGAGCACTGCCAGGTCTGGTCGGGAAGCTCGGCAGTGAGGGCGACGGCGACGGGCCAGCCGCGTCCGGCGCAGCACGGGTCGCGGCGGCCGTGCGTACAGACGAGGAACGTCGGTGCGTCCGTCGGCGTCCCGGACGGCGCGCCCGGGTCAAGGTCGTAGAGCTCGTCGTCGGACTCGAAGGTCCCCCACCACGTCGCCTCGGAGCCGGGACGCGCGTCCGCGATCGCCCAGCTCCTCGACTCGGTCGGCCGATGTGCCCTCCGGATGAGCAGAAGCCGCGCATTCGCGCTGTGGCACCGCGCGAGAAGCCCCGCGAGCACGGACGTGTCGAGCCGGGACTCGCGCAGCGCGTTCCGGCCCCAGGCGCCGGGCTCCTCGACGAGGACGAACCGCTCGGCGGGCGCCGCCGTGGCGAACAGCTCGTCGCCGCGGCGTTCGGCGGCGGGTGCGCAGCGCTCGGGTGTGGAGGCCATGCGGCGATGCTACGGCCGCGACGGCGGCCGAGGCAGCGTCAGGTGTGCGACGGAACGACCACTCCGCGGACGAGGAGCCGCCGCACGAGGCTCGCGACCGACTCGGACGGCCCCGGGAGCGCGTCGACGCGCCACGGCTCTCCGTCGAGCAGGACGGTGACCGCGTCGGCCTGGTCGGCGTCCACCTCGATCGCCTCGCCGGGAAGGCGGAGGATGGCCCGGCCGTCGGTGTTCTCGAGGCGAGCCCGAAGCCCCGGCCTGAGATTGACACGCGTGCTCAGGGTCAGTCTCTCGGCGGCCGCTGCCTGCTCCAGCGGCGCGATCGGCGACGGCTTCGTCGCCGTCGAGAGCGTGGCGGCGAGCCGGGCTGCGACCGACTCCGGGTCGACCAACCGGAGGCGGGCAAGGAGCACGTCGATCGTCGCCTCGAGGTCATCGGCGAGCGCCTCCGCGGACGTCACATCGAGCCCGACGGGGAGCGCCTGCCGGAGCCCCGCCTCGTCCTCCGCCTCCGCCAGGAGCGCCTCGACGAGCGCCTGGCGCGTGACGACGTGGATGCCGACGGTGAGGTGCGCGGAGACGTCGCCGAGCGCCTCGGCCGAGTGCAGGAACCCGCGCGGCAGGTACAGGGCATCCCCCGGGCGGAGGACAGTGTCGATCGTCGGCGCGGTGCTCGGCGACAGCACGCTCGACCTGTCCGCGGCGCTGCGTCCACGGCTGCGACCGGAGCGGCCACTCGTGGACGGGCTCGTGGACGATCCAGCGCTTCTCGCCGGCCAGCTGGAGGACGAAGACGTCGTGGATGTCGTAGTGCGCAGCGAAGCCGCGCGACGACGGGGGCGTGACGTACGCGTTGACCTGAACCGGGTGCCCGAGCTCGCCCGCCAGTGCTCCGGCGAACTCGATGATCGGCGGCCACAGCCGGTGGAGGGCCTGCAGCACGATCGTCGTGCCGTCCGCGAAGAGGCGCGTGACCGCGGTGTCGTCCACCTGGTCTCCGATCGCCGCGCCGACCCCGCCGGGGCGCGTGTACCGCACGCTGTCGACAACGACGCCGTCCTTCGCCATCCGCAGGAACGGCGTGCGGAGACCGCGGCGCGACAGCAGCTCGTCGACTCCGTCGAGGTCGAGCAGGTCGTCGAACGACCGCGGCAGCTCGCTCGCGGTGGCGAGCAGCGGGCGGCGACCCCACGCGGCCGCGAACGCATCGGGGTCGGCGACGCAACGTGCGAGGGCCCGGCCGCCGTGCGCCGGGCCCGTCGGTCGTCGCGGCCCCTCGTGGAACGACGCTCATCGACCGGTGCTAGTCGGCGCTTCCGTCCGCACCGCCATCTGCGCCTCCGTCCGCACCGCCGTCTGCGCCACCGTCGGCGCCGCCGTCGTGCTCGCCGGCGACACCATCGGCGCCGCCGTCCGCGGGCCCGTGAGCGCCGCTGTCGGCACCGCCGTCAGCGCCACCGTCGGCGCCGCCGTCGTGCGTGCCCGGACTCCCTTCCGCTCCTCCGTCGGCAGGCCCGTGATCATGCTCGGACATCTCTCCTCCTCGCTGTCGTGAACGGTGCAGACGGGTCTTCCCCTCTGCAGCCCGAGCCTAACGCGACGATCGTCTCAGGCGGCGAGTGCCCTGAGGTCGTCGACGGTCGCGCCGTAGAGCGTGTCGTGCAGATCGAAGAGGCCGGCCCAGAGCGAGGATCGGTCGGGGGCAATGTCCATTCGGGCGGAATCGTCGAGCCCCTGGAGCGCGCGGACGAGCACGGCGAGCTCGAGGTACACGGCGGCGACGCGATTCGGGCACGCGTCGACGCCTGCCCGTTCGAGGATGGGTCGCCATTCGACGAGCTCCCCCGCGCCGGGCCCGCCGTACCACGAGCGGCCCTCGGCCCGGTCGGGCTCGAGCTCGACGAGGTAGGCGGCGAGAGGCGCCTCGAGGCCCGCGAGTGCCGTCTCGACGCGGTCGGCAGCGTGCCGGAGCGCTGCGCTGCGGGCGCCCGGCGTGGCCGGCACCGCATCGCCCCGGCCCCAGCGCTCGAGCAGGCGGCAGAAGGCGATCGCGGACGCCTCGCAGGCCCGCAACTGCCGCACGAGACGCCGGGCCGACAGCGGCGTCGCCGCGTTCGCCTCGACCACCTGTGCCCAGCCGTGCATGTCGAGCGTCAGACCTCGATCACGATGGGAAGGATCATCGGGCGCCGCCGCGTCCGGTCGTAGACGATCTGCCCGATTCCGTCGTGGATGTGCTCCTGGACGAGCTTGATCTCGGTGACGCCGTTCCGCGCGAGCTCGGCGACGATCCGCCCGGCTTCGTCGCGAAGCTCGTCGATCAGGTCCTCGTCCTCCCCCACGCCCCGCGCGATCAGCTCGGGTGGGCTGATGTCCGCGCCGTCGTCGGACGCGACGGTGGTCACGACGATGAGCACGCCGTCCTCCGAGAGCCGGCGCCGGTCGCGGAGCGCGACGTCCTCGACGTCCCCCACGCCCAGCCCGTCGACGAACGTCACGCCGGCCTCGATGCGGTCGACGATGCGGACGCCGTCGGGAGTCAGCTCGATGACGGAGCCGTTCTCCGCGATGATGATCCGGTCGTCCGGGATCCCCGCGTCCCGCGCGAGCTGCGCGTGCGCCGCGAGCATCCGGTACTCGCCGTGGATCGGCATCACTGCGCGCGGCCGGACGAGCGAGAGAAGTGTTCGCATCTCCTCGGAGCAGGCGTGGCCCGAAACGTGCACCGGTGCGATCTCCTGGTGCAGGACCTCCGCCCCGTGCCGCGCGAGCCGGTTGATCGAGTCGTGGACCCGCAGCTCGTTCCCGGGCACCGGCTTCGCCGAGATGATCACCGTGTCGCCCCGCTCGACCGAGACGTTCTGGTGGTCACCGTACGCAATCCGTGTCAGCGCGGACATCGGCTCGCCCTGGCTGCCCGTGCAGAGCACCAGCACGCGGTCGCGCGGGAGGTCCATGGCCTCCTTCGGTGAGACGATCGCGTCGTCGGGAAGGTCGACGTAGCCGAGGTTCCGGGCGATGTTCATGTTCTTCCGCATCGAGCGGCCGACGATGGCAACCTGTCGCCCGTTCGCGATCGAGACCTCGGCGGCCTGCTGGATGCGGTGGATGTTCGATGCGAACGAGGCGACGATGATGCGCCCCGTCCGGAGCGGGATGAGTTGCCGGAACGCCTCGCCGACGAGCCGCTCCGAGCCGGTCATTCCCGGCCGCTCGGCGTTCGTCGAGTCGCCGAGCAGCAGGTCGATGCCGCGGTTGCCGAGCTCGGCGAGCTTGCCGACGTCGGTCTTGAGCCCGTCGACCGGCGTGTGGTCGAGCTTCCAGTCGCCCGTGTGAAGGAGGCGTCCCGCGTCGGTCTCGACGACGACCGCCACTGCGTCGGGGATCGAGTGCGCCATTCGCACGAACTCGAGTCGGAACGGCCCGATCTCGAGCGGCGGTTGCCCCGGCTCGACCTCGAAGAGCTCCGTCGTGGCGCCGAGCCCGTGCTCGTCGAGCTTCGACTTGACGAGTGCGAGCGTCAGCCGCGTCGCCACCACGCGGCCGACCTCGACCTCGCGGAGCACGTACGGCAGCCCGCCGACGTGGTCCTCGTGCCCGTGCGTGAGCACGACCGCGTGGACGGGCTTGTCGACGAGGTAGCCGAAGTCCGGAAGGACGAGATCGACGCCGAAGTGCTCGTCACGCGGGAACGCGAGGCCGGCGTCGATCACGATCCGGTCGTCGCCGACCTCGAGCACGGTCATGTTCTTCCCGACCTCGCCGAGCCCGCCGAGCGGAATGATGCGGAGCGGCGTCACGGAGCGCAGTGTATGGCCGGCGATCGACTGCGAGGTCCAGCTACGCCGCGACCGGCGTCAGCAGGCCGAGACGCTCGAGGCAGTCGCGGATCCGGGCGGTCTCGGTCTCGTCAGCCGCGACGAGCGGGAGACGCAGGCCGCCGACCTCGTGGCCGAGCAGCTGCAGGGCGCGCTTGATCGCGATCGGGTTCGTCTGCACCCGCAGGATCTCGATCGCGGGCCGGAGCTCCTCGTCGAGGGCGCGCGCGCCGTCGACGTCGCCCGCCTTGTAGCGCGTGACCATCTCCTTCACCTGCGGCCCGACGATGTGCGTGTGGACGCAGATCCCGCCGATGCCGCCGACCTCGAGGAACGGGAGGATGACGTCGTCGTCGCCCGCGTAGAGGTCGAGCCCGCACGCGACGACGTGCCGCGCGGCGTCGAGGCTCGGCTTCGCCTGCTTCACCGCGCAGACGTTCGGGATCTCGGCGAGGCGGGAGATCGTCTCCGGCTCCGCATCGACGACGACGCGCGACGGGATGTCGTAGAAGACGACCGGGCGGTCGGTGGACGCCGCGACGGCGGCGACGTGCGCCACGATCCCGCGCTGCGGCGGGCGGTTGTAGTACGGCGTCACGACGAGGAAGCCGTCCACCCCGAGTGCGTGCGCCGCCTCGGTGAGGTGAATCGAGTGCGCGGTCGAGTACGTGCCCGTGCCCGCGACCACCGTTGCCTGGCCGCCGACCGCCTCGAGCGCCGCCTCGTAGAGCAGTAACCGCTCCTCGTCGGTGAGGGTCGGCGCCTCGCCGGTCGTCCCGGTCACGACCACGCCGTCCGAGCCGTTCTCCACGAGATGACCGCAGAGCGACCGGAACGCATCCAGGTCGAGCGAGCCGTCCGCGCGGAACGGCGTGACGACCGCTGTCAGGACCTCGCCGAGCACGCCGAGAGATTGTAGTCGGACGTTCGATGCGCTATGCGTGGCGTGGCCGGTGCGTCCGTACGACCCGAGGGAGGAACGATGATCAAGGAGTTCAGGGACTTCCTGATGCGTGGGAACCTCGTCGAGCTGGCGGTGGCCTTCGTCATGGGCCTCGCGTTCGCCGCGCTCATCTCGTCGTTCGTCGACAACCTCGTGATGCCGATCGTCGCGATGATCATCGGCAAGCCCGACTTCAGCGATCTCACCTTCACGATCAACGACGCCGTCTTCCGCTACGGCGCGTTCATCACGGCCGCGATCACGTTCGTCGCGACCGCGGCCGCGATCTTCTTCTTCGTCGTGAAGCCGATGAACGCGCTCATGGCGCGCATCGGAGAGCCGGAGGAGGAGGTCGTCTCCGACGAGGAGCGGAGGCACCAGGAGCTGCTGGCGGCCCTCAGGGCTCGCCCGTAGCCTCGGACGTCCCGCGGAGGTGAAGAGCAGGTGTCTGGCTGAAGCCAGACACCACCTTGCGAGACCCGGTGTCTGGCTTCAGCCAGACGCCCGCTCCGACGGCTCGGCGCCACCGCTACAGAAGCTGCTCGAGACCCACGGTGAGGCCAGGCGGCAAAGTCGCCACGGCCTCGATGGCGCGGAGCACGCCCGGGGCGAACACCTCGCGCGACGTCGTGTCGTGGCGGATCGTCAGCGTCTCCCCCGACCCGCCGAGGATCACCTCCTGGTGCGCGACGAGACCCGGCAGCCGGACGCTGTGGATCGGCACGGCGTCGCCCATGCGGGCAGCGGTCGCCTTCGCCGTCCCCGACGGCGCGTCCCTCTTGGTCTCGGCGTGAAGCTCGACGATCTCCGCGCGCGCGAACGCACGCGACGCCTGCTCCGCGAACCGCATCATGAGGACGGCGCCGAGCGCGAAGTTCGGCGCGTAGAAGCACGGGACACCCGCCTCCCGGGCGCGCCGGTCGAGTGTCCTCGACGTCGAACCCCGTGGTACCGATCACCGCCGGGACGCCCGACGAGAGGCACTGCGCGACGTTCTCGAGCACGGCGTCCGGACGCGTGAAGTCGACGGCGACGTCGCATCCGGCCGGGCCGTGACGCGCGACCCTCGACGACCTCGTGACCCGCGGCTTCGAGCGCAGGGCCGAGCACGGCGCCGACCTTGCCCGACGCCCCGAAGAGGCAGACCTTCACGGCCGATCGGCGAGCGCCGGGTTGAATCGGGCGACGGCCGCCCGGAAGCGGCTCTCGCGAGGCCCGATCCCCGCGGCGGAGAGGCGCTCGGGGGCGAAGAGGTCGCCGGCGGCCGCCGCGACGTCCGCCTCGGTGACCGCCCGGATCCGCGCGGATCGTCTCGGGCACGGTGACGAGCTCGGTCTCCGAGATCGAGCGCGCGGCCGAGACGTGTCATGCGGTTCGACGTGCTCTCGAACGACAGCAGCAGGCGTCCCTCGAGGTTCTCCTTCGCCCGGTCGAGCTCCCCGGCGCGGAGATTGCCTGCCGCGACGTCCTGGAGCTCCGCGGCCGTCACGTCGAGGCACTCGCGCAGGTTGTCCTCCCGCGTGCCGACGTAGATCCCGACCTGGCCGGTCTCCGCGTACTGCGAGCCGTACGTGTAGACGCTGTATGCCATCCCCCGCTTCTCCCGGATCTCCTGGAAGAGGCGGGACGATGCCGAGCCGCCGAGGATCGCGTCCAGCAGCGACACGGCGTAGCGCCGCTCGTCGTCGCGCGGCGATCCCCGGCGCCGCGAGCACGACGTGGTACTGCTCGGTGCGGCGGCGCAGGAAGCGGTAGCCCGGCTTCGGGAGCGCGGGCGAGCGGCGGCCGACGGACGCGTGACGCTGACCGGCGCCGGGCGACGCAGCTTGGCGAAGTGCTCGACGAGCGGATCGTGGCGCACGTTCCCGGCCGCCGAGAGCACGACGTTCGACCCCACGTACGCGCCGCCGTGCCACGACCGAAGCGCCCGCGGAGAGACCCGCGAGATCACGTCGGCGGTTCCGATCACGGGGCGCCCGAGCGGATGCGCGCCGAACACCGCCTCGGCGGCGAGGTCGTGGACGAGATCCTGCGGGTTGTCGTCCACCATCGCGATCTCCTCGAGGACGACCTCGCGCTCGGAGTCGACGTCGTCGAAGGTCGGGGCGAAGACCATGTCGGCCATCGCGTCGAGCGCCTGCTCGAGGCGGCCGTCCGGGACCCGCGTGTAGAGGACGGTCGTCTCGCGCGAGGTGGCGGCGTTCAGCTCGCCGCCCATCGCGTCGAACAGCTCGGCGATCTCCTGCGCGCCGTAGCGCGACGAGCCCTTGAAGAGCAGGTGCTCGATGAAGTGCGAGACCCCTGCTCGCGAGCGCGGCTCGTCGCGCGAGCCCGTTGCGATCCAGAGCCCGAGCGCGACGGAGCGCACGCCGGCGATGCGCTCGCTCGTGATCCGCTCCCCGCCGGGAAGCGTGGTGATCTCGGGTTCGCGCACGGCGCGATCCTAGTGCTCGGGTCGGTCCCGAAGGGCGACTGACCCCGCGAGGCGTGGCGCGGCGACGGCGTCACGGGGGACAGGCACCTGCGGTGCCAGTCCCGTCGGGCGAGGCGCCGTCGAGTCGCCTCGCCGATCGGCAGTCCTTTGCTAGCGGCGCGACCGCGGTCGCCGCCGCGGCCACGATCGTCGCGCGGAGGACGCGGCTCGCGCGGCGGGGCGTCCTTCGCCCGCTCGACGAGCGTCTCCGGCGAGACGAGCTCGCCGTCCTCGTGCTTCGCGACGAGCTTGAGGCCGATGCGGCCCCGCTCCTTGTCGACCTCCTGGACGACGACGTCGAGCGTGTCGCCGCGGGCGATCACGTCCTCGATGTGCGCGACCCGGCCCGGGCCGACGTTCGAGACGTGGAGCAGCCCGTCGGTGCCCTTCTTCAGCTCGACGAACGCGCCGAAGTCGGTCGTCTTGACGACGCGGCCGGTGTAGGTGTCCCCCACCTCGGGCTCCTTCGTCATCGCGGCGATCGCGGAGATCGCGGCGTCGCCCTTCGTGCCCTCCGTGGCGTAGACGAGGATCGTACCGTCCTCCTCGATGTCGATCTGGACGTCGTAGTCGGCCTCGAGCGAGCGGATCGTCTCGCCGCCCTTGCCGATCACCATCCCGATGAAGTCCGGGTTGATCTGGATCGACTGGATCCGCGGCGCGTGCCCCGCGAGCTCGGCCCGCGGCTCGGAGATCGTCTCGGACATCTTGTCGAGGATGAACGCCCGGGCCTGCTTCGCCTGCTCGAGCGCCGAGCGCATGATCTCCTGCGTGACGCCGGTGATCTTGATGTCCATCTGGAGGGCGGTGATGCCCTTCTCAGTCCCGGCGACCTTGAAGTCCATGTCGCCGAGGTGATCCTCGGCTCCCTGGATGTCGGTGAGGATGGCGTAGTCGTCGCCCTCCTTGACGAGGCCCATCGCGATGCCCGAGACCGGGGCCGCGATCGGCACGCCGGCGTGCATCAGGGACATCGTCGAGCCGCAGACCGACCCCATCGACGACGAGCCGTTCGACTCGAGCGTCTCCGAGACGAGGCGGATCGTGTACGGGAAGTCCTCGGTCGACGGGGATGACCGCCTCGAGCGCCCGCTGCGCGAGTGCGCCATGGCCGATGTCGCGCCGCTTCGGGCCCCGCATGAAGCCCGTCTCCCCGACCGAGTAGGGCGGGAAGTTGTAGTGGTGCATGTACCGGCGCTCCTGCTCGGTCGACAGGTCGTCGATCCGCTGCTGCTCCTTCGCGGTGCCGAGCGTGCAGAGCGTGAGGATCTGCGTCTGGCCGCGCGTGAAGAGCGCGGAGCCGTGCGTCCGGGGCGTGATGCCGACCTCGGTCGTGATCGCCCGGATCTCCTCCGTGCCGCGTCCGTCCGGCCGGCGCTTGTCGACGGCGATCTTCTTGCGGACGAGGTCCTTGTAGACCGCGTCGGCCGCCTTCTTGACGTACGAGCGGGTGATCGTGTCCTTCGCGTGCTCGACGCCCTCGGCGACGGGGAAGGGCAGCTGGACGTCCTCGATGATCCGGCCGTAGAGGATGTCGCGCTTGCGGCTCTTGAGCTCCTTCGAGTCCTGCTCCGCGTCGGTCAGCGCGCGGAGGTCGTCCTCGAACTGCGCCCGCACGGCGGTCTCGACGACCTCGAGGCGCTTCGCCTCGAGCAGCATCTTGAGGCCGTTCCGCACCTGGAGCTCGCGGACGATGTCCTCCTCGCTCGAGTCCATCGTGATCGCGGGCGCCTCCTCGGCGAGGAGCTCGTCGACGATCTCGACGGCGTCCTGGATGCCGCGCTCGGCGATCCGGCGGGAGACCGCGTCGCCCTGCCGTGCCTCGAGCTCGGCATTCAGCTCGACGTCGATCCACTTCGGCTTGCCGACCTCGCGGGCAAGCTCGTCGATCGCGTCGCAGATGCGGATGATCTCGGAGTGCGCGAGCGGCGAACGCCTCGAGCATCGTCTCCTCCGGCACCTGGTCGCCGCCCGCCTCGATCATCGTCAGCGCCTCGCGCGTCCCGACGACGATGAGGTCGAGAGCCGACTCCTCCATCTGCTCGAACGTCGGATTGACGACGAACTCGCCCTCGATCCGTGCGACGCGGACGGCGCCGACCGGGCCGAGGAACGGAAGCGACGAGATCGCGAGCGCCGCGGAGGCGCCGTTGATCGCGAGGATGTCGTGCGGCACGACCATGTCGGCCGACAGCACGGTGCAGATGACCTGCACCTCGTTCTTGAAGCCCTTCGGCCAGAGCGGCCGGATCGGGCGGTCGATCATGCGCGCGGTCAGCGTCGCGCGCTCGGTGGCGCGTCCCTCGCGCTTGAAGAAGCCGCCGGGGATCTTCCCGGCCGCGTACATCCGCTCCTCGACGTCGACCGTCAGCGGAAAGAAGTCCGCATCGGGGCGCGACTCCGTGCGCCCGACGGCCGTTGCGAGGATCATCGTCTCGCCGCTTCGGACGACGACCGCGCCGTCCGCCTGCTTCGCGAGCTTGCCCGTCTCGAAGCGCAGCTCTGCCGCGCCCACGTCGACGGACACCGTGGCCTGTTGCCCGGTGGAGATGGTGCTCATACCGTGTCTCTTCCCTTCACTCTTCCGTTGTGGCGGAAGGTGGAGGTTTGAGCCAGCTCCGCACCCCCGGCGCGGAGCTCGATCAAACGCCCACCTTCCGTCCCGTCTTCGCCGGCTCCGGCTCTAGCGCCGGAGACCGAGCTCCTTGATGAGGGCGCGATAGCCCTCGAGGTCCTTGCGCTGCAGGTAGTCCAGGAACCGCCGCCGACGGCCGACGAGCTTCAGGAGCCCGCGCCGCGAGTAGTGGTCCTTCGGGTGCGTCCGCAGATGCTCCGTCAGCTCGTTGATGCGCCGCGTGAGCATCGCGATCTGGACCTCGGTCGAGCCGGTGTCCTGGGCGTTCGCCCCGTGCTTGTCGATCAGCTCCTGCTTCGCTTCCTTGGTGAGAGCCATGGTTCTCCTCTCGTTGAGTCGTCTCCGCGATCCCCGCACGGCGTGAAGGAAGGACACGTCCGGCCGCGATCGCGGTCTGACCGGCATGGTACCTGCGCTCCGGCGACGAAGGGGCGATATATCTGGGCAACGGATGGCACCGCTCCGCCTCCTCCGCCTCGCGAACCCGGTTGTCCGGGCCGTTCTCGGCTCGCCGGCCCACCGACTCCTCAGCGGGGAGCTGATCGTGCTCGCGTACCGAGGGCACCGGTCGGGACGCGCGTTCCGCATCCCGCTCCGGTACGCCGAACTGCCCGGCGACCGGATCGTCGCGCTCGCCGTCGCACCGGACCGGAAGCTCTGGTGGCGCTCGTTCTCCCCGCTCGCCCCCGCAACACTCGTCGTCCGCGGGTCCGAGCGAGCCGTGAGCGGCCGCCTGCTCGAGGGGAAGGAGCGTCGGGCGGCGCTGCGGGCATACCTGGCGCGGTTTCCCCGTGCGGCCGGGCCTCTCGGTGTTCGCGATGCGGAGAGCGACGCAGCGCTCGACGACGCCGCAGCTGCCGTGGTCGCGTTCGACCTCTAGAGCCGCTTGCGCATGTGCACGGACTCCTCGACGTAGCCAAGTGAGCGATAGAGACCGCGCGCGACGGCATTGCCGCCCCAGACGTTCAGCGTCACCGAGTCGTGACCGAGGCTCCGCACTTCCTTCTCGAGTGCGAGCATCGCGCCGCGGCCGTAGCCGTTGCAGCGCTCGTCCGCCTCGATGGTGATGTCGTAAAGCCACAGATCGCCGCCGCGCCGTCCGAGGAAGACCGTCCCGACCCGGCGTCCGTCCTCCTCGACGGCCCAGATCCAGACGTCCGGCGTCGCGAGACCGGCGCGCGAGGATCGACCGGATGTCGCGCTCGACCTTGACACGTGCGTCGTCGCGGGCCATGCCGGCGAACTCGACGAGCCCGTGCTCGTACTCGGCACGATGCGCCGCGTCCCACGCCTCGTACTCGTCCTCGCGAAGCGGGCGGAGCGCGATCACCACGGGGAGCGTAACGCCGTCCAGGCCGGGATACTCCAGGAGTGCGGATCTACGGCGACCTCGCACCGTGGTTCCACCTCCTGACCGCACCGGCGGACTATGCGGTCGAGGCGGAGCGCTACCGCACGCTGATCCTGGAGGAGATGCCGGCTGCGCGCACACTGCTCGAGCTCGGATCGGGAGGGGGCAACAACGCGTCTCACCTCAAGGCGCATTTCGCCTGCACCCTGTCTGATCTCTCACCGCAGATGCTGACCCTCTCGCGCGAGCTGAACCCCGACTGCGAGCACGTCCTCGGCGACATGCGGACGCTCCGGCTCGGGCGGACCTTCGACGTCGTGTTCGTCCACGACGCGATCGCGTACATGACGAGCGAGGACATGCTCGCCGATTGCATGGGGACCGCGTACGCGCACACGCGGCCAGGCGGCGTCGCCGCCTTCGTACCGGACTACACGCGCGAGACGTTCGAGCTGCGCACCTCGCACGGCGGTCACGACGGTGAGGACGGCCGATCGCTGCGCTACCTCGAATGGGTGACCGACCCGGACCCGGCGGACACGACGTACGAGGTCGACTTCGCGGTGCTTCTGCGTGAGCCGGGGCAGGAGCCGCGCGTCGTCCACGACCATCACGTCGAGGGCGTCTTCCCGGAGCACACCTGGCTCCACCTGCTCGATCGCGTGCGCTTCGAGCCGCGACTCGTCCCCGGAAACCCGGACGACGAGGACGCTTGCCAGCCGGTGTTCGTCGCCCGCCGGCCGGCCGACGGGTGACCTGCCGCCGGCCCCCGACGGCCGCGGAGCGAGCGACCGTCGGATTCGGCTCCCTCGATCGTCGTCTGGACGAGATCGCATCCCGACGACGTTCACGAAGGAGGCACAGTGTGACCCCGTCCAACGAGCATCTCGTGCACGAGCACGTGGCGGAGCGCCTGGCCGCGGCCGAGGCGCGCACCGAGCGTCTCGTGGCCGACGAGCGCCCCGAACGGCAGCGACGCCGGCCGCCGACGACGTACCGTGCCGACGCTTGCCCTCTCGCTCCATCCGACCAGGAAGGAAACGCCCGCATGAAGTACGTGATGTTCGTCGTCGGCGACCCCGACTACACCGATGAGGACGAGGCGGCCGCGCCCGACCTCGAGGACTGGTTCGCGTACGTGCGCGGCAAGGGCGCGTACCTGAGCGGCGTGCGCCTGCAGCCCACGCGAGGACGCGACCACCGTGAAGGTGAGGGGCGGCGAGCTCCTCGTCACCGACGGCCCGTTCACGGAGTCGAAGGAGTGGATCGCGGGCTTCGCGATGCTCGAGTGCGCCGATCTCGACGAGGCGATCGAGATCGCGTCGCGGAACCCGATGGCGTTCCATGGGCGACTCGAGCTGCGTCCCGTCCACTCGATGGGCGGCCCCGACGACTGAGAGCGGCGTCGTGACCCTCGACGCCGTCGCAGCAGCCGTCGACGATGCGGTCGCGGCAGAGCGGCTGCGCATCGTCGCGACCCTGATCCGGGTCACCGGCGAGTGGGAGCTGGCCGAGGACTGCGTCCAGGATGCGGTCGAGCGGGCGCTGACCCGCTGGCCGCGGGACGGCATCCCGGACAACCCGGCCGCCTGGCTCACGACGACGTCACGTCACCGCGCGCTCGACGTGCTCAAGCGCAGACGGATCGAGCAGGACAAGCTCCGAGAGCTCGAGGCGCTCGCCGAACGCACGGCAGCGCCTCCGCCGTCGCGTGAGGAGCCGTGGGAAGACGACCAGCTCGGCCTGCTCTTCGCCTGCTGCCACCCGGCCCTACCCATGCCCGGGCGCGTCGCGCTCACGCTCGAAGACCGTCGCGGGGCTCTCGACCCAGCAGATCGCACGAGCCTTCCTCGTGAGCGAGGCGACGATGGGACAACGCCTGCTTCGGACGGCCAAGATCGCGCACGCGGGCATCAGTCTGCGCGTGCCCGAGCCGCACCGGCTCGACGAGCGGACCGCGGGCGTGCTGGCCGTGATCTACCTCGTCTTCAACGAGGGCTACGGACCCACCGACGACGGAGCCCGTGCGTTCCGCGACGACCTCTCCGAGGAGGCGCTGCATCTCGCCGACCTCGTCGCGCTGCTGCTTCCGGGCGACGACGAGGTTCTGAGCCTCCGGGCGCTACTGCTGCTCCAGCACGCCCGCCGCGATGCACGGGTCGACTCGGCGGCGAGCTGCTCACCCTCGGGGCAGGTGTCGGAGGTGTCGGACTGAAGTCCGACACCCAGGTCACACCGGCCGCGTCGCTGCCCGCGTCGCCTCGACGTCGCGTGCGATCTGCGCGACCAGCGCCTCCTCGGAGTCGAAGACCGCCTCGTCCCGCAGACGCTCCCACAGCTCGACGACGAGCCGCTTGCCGTAGAGATCGCCGTCGAAGTCGAGGAGGAACGGCTCGATGCGGCGCTCGGTGCCCCCGTAGTGCGGGTTCGTCCCGATCGAGATCGCCGCCCGGTGGCCGAGCGCCTCGCCCGCGTAGATCCCGTACCGCGGGCACACGAGCAGGGGATCCATCGCGATGTTGGCGGTTGGATATCCGAGCGTGCCGCCGCGCTGGTCGCCGGTGACGACGATGCCGTCGAGCTCGAACGGGCGGCCGAGCATCACCGCGGCGCCGGCCAGGTCGGCGTCGCGCACCGCTTCCCGGATCGCCGTCGACGAGACGCCCTCGATCTCCACGACGTCGAGCACCGCGAGACCCGCCTGACCGAGCGTGTCCACGGTCGCCCGAGCGCCGCCGCCCGAACCGGAAGTCGGGCCCGACGGCGACGGCCTCGGCGCCCACGCCGACGAGGTACGTCGCGATGAACTCGTCCGGGGTGAGGCGCTGGAGCTCCGGCGTGAACGAGGCGACGAGCGTCTCGGCGACACCGGCCGCGGCGAGCAGCTCGAGCCGGCGCTCCAGGGTCGTGAGGATGTCGACGCGGTTCCCCATCGCGAGCCTGGGATGTGGGTCGAAGGTGATCACGGTCGGCTCGAGCCCGGAGTCGATCCCCGATCGCAGCACTGACCGGTGCCCGAGGTGGACGCCGTCGAACGTGCCGATCGCGACCGCACGGGGCCGGCGCTCGAGCTGGGAGGGTGCGTGCGCGATCCTCATGCGCCTCGCACCGCCGCGAGCCGGGGCAGTGCCTCCTCGAGAGGCACCACACGCTCTTCGTCGGCCTCCTCGACCGAGAACGGCCCGATCTCGGTCCGTCGCAGGCCGACGCAGTGACCTCCGAGCGCGTCGGCGATGCGAGCGGACGTACGTCCCCGAGCCGACGAGAAGGTCGAGCGCGGCGATCCCGTCGACGTACGAGACGAGCTCCAGCTCGTGGACACGCATCACGCGGGTCGGCATCTCCACGGCGACGCCCTTCCGGTGCAGCCGGTACGCCCGCTCGCCGTCGATCTTCACGGCCGACGCGGCCGGGATCGGCAGCTCGACCGCGCCGCGCAGGCCGTCGAGGGCGCTCGCGAGCGCTGCGTCGTCCGGTGACTCGTGGGTCTCGACGACCTCCCCTTCGGGATCGCCCGTCGCAGTGCGCGACGAAAGGTCGATCTCCGTCAGGTAGCGCTTGTCGAGCTTCATGAACCGGTCCTGGAGGCTCGTCGCGCGACCGGAGAGGAGGATCAGGAGCCCCGTCGCGAACGGGTCGAGCGTGCCCGCGTGGCCGGTCTTCGCCCCGGTGCGCGCGCGGACGCGAGCGACGATCGCGAACGACGTCGGCCCGGCCGGCTTGTCGGCGAGGATCACGCCGGTCGGCTCGAGCGCCTTCGGGATCGGCACTACGAAGGTTTGTCGCCGTTGGCGGTCACGAAGGCGTCGACGATGCGCCGTGTGATCTCGTCCATTGCGAGGTCGGTGGAGAAGCCCGCGGCGCGCTTGTGCCCACCTCCCCCGAAGTCACGGGCGATCGCGGAGACGTCGACGCCCTTCGGGCTGAGACCGGAGCGAGCCCTTTCGGGCCGCGGCTGCGCCCGCCGGAAGCTCGCGGACGAGTGCCACCAACTCGGCGCCGTCGACCGCGCGGAGGTGGTCGATGATCCCCTCCGAGTAGGGCTCCTCCGCCCCGGCCGCCTCGAAGTCCTCACGCCGGAGCTCCGAGACGACGATTTTGCCGTCCGCCAGCTCCGTCGCGCGCTCGAGTGCGCGCGCGAGCAGCTTGAGCTTCGGGAACGGCGTCGACTCGTAGACCTCGACGAACACCTTGGTCACGTCCGCGCCGGCCTCGACGAGCTCGGCCGCGAGCCGCAGCGCCTTCGGGGTCGTGTTCGAGTACTGGAACCGCCCCGTGTCGGTCACGACCGCGGTGTAGAGCGCCTCGGCGATCTCGGGCGTCAGGCCGACACCGAGCTCGCTGAAGATGTCGGCGAGGATTTCACCGGTCGACGACGCATCCTCGACGACGAGGTTGACGTCGCCGAAGCGCGTGTTGTCGTGGTGATGGTCGATGTCGACGGTCAGCGCCGCCTCGAGCAGCCGCGAGTCGACGATGCGGTCCTCCTGCGCGCAGTCGACGGCGACGAGGACGCGCTCGGCCACGTCCGCGGGCGCCTCGCGGAGCAGCCCGCGCTCCGCGAGCCGGAGGAAGCCGTACTCGCCGGGGAGCGGGCTCGCTCCTCCGAGGACCATGACCGTGTCCTTCCCGAGAGCCTCGAGCGCGAGGTGCGTCGCGAGGAGTGAGCCGAGCGCGTCGCCGTCGGGGTTGTCGTGTGACGTGACGACGAAGCGGTCGTGCGTGCGCACGGCGTCGACGACCGCGTCCCTGTCACTCGTCGTCATCGCCGCCTCCGTCCGCCGGTGTCAGCTCGTCGATGAGGTGCGTCATGCGAACGCCGTGCTCGACCGCGCGATCGTAGACGAACTCCAGCCGGGGGGTCCGCCGCAGCTTGAGCTCGCGGTTCAACGCCGCCTGCAGCACTCCGGAGGCGCCCTCGAGCGCCTCGAGCGTGCGCGCGCGCTGGCGCTCGTTGCCGAAGACGCTGATCCACACCTTCGCCTGGTCGAGGTCGCTGGTCGTGTCGACCGCCGTGACCGTCACGAACCCGATGCGCGGATCCTTGAGCGTGGGGATCGCCTCGGAGAGGACCTGCTTGACCGCCTCGTCGACCCGGCGCATGCGACCGCCACCGCTCATCGCGCAACCCCGTCCTCGAGGTGGACGAGCTCGCGGTCGCGCGCCCCGAGCTCGAACGCCTGACCGGACAGCCAGCGCTCCGCCTCGTCGAGGAGACGGTCCGCCTCACCGGCCTGGCGCGTCGCGCAGGCCAGCGTGAGCCGCGTGCGCTGCCACACGTCGTGGTGAGCGACCTCGGCAATCGAGCAGCCGATCCGGTTGGAGAGCTGCTGCTTCACGGAACGCAGGTGCATGCGCTTCTCCTTCAGCGAGTGGCTCTCCGGGAAGAAGAGCTCGAAGGAGAGGATCGCGACGTAGCCGCGATCGCCATCCGAGTTGTTGGCCCGTCTAGGCACTTTCGCGGAGCGAAAGTGCCCTACTCGCCGACCGAGGTGGTGGTGAGCTCCGTCCGCTCGATCTCGCGGGTCTCGTACACCTCGAGGATGTCGCCGTCCTTCACGTCGTTGAAGCCGTCGAGCAGGATCCCGCACTCGAAGCCCTCGGCGACCTCGCGCGCGTCCTCCTTGAACCGCTTGAGCTGCGCGATGGAGGTCTCGTAGATGACCGTCCCGTCGCGGACGACCCTGACCGACGCGCTGCGGCGTACGACGCCGGACGTGACCATGCAGCCGGCGATGGTGCCGAGCCGCGAGACCTTGAACAGCGCGCGCACCTCGGCCTCCCCGAGGATCTCCTCGGTCGTGACCGGGGAGAGCATCCCGACGAGCGCCTGCTCGATGTCCTGCGTGAGCTGGTAGATGACGCGGTACGTGCGGATGTCGACGCCCTCGCGCTCGGCGAGCTGGCGCGCCTCGCCGCTCGGCCGCACGTTGAAGCCGACCACGAGCGCGGTCGACGCGGATGCGAGGTTGACGTCGTTCTCGGTGATCCCGCCGACGCCGGTATGGATGACGTTGACCCGCACCTCCGGGTGCTGGATCTTTGCGAGCTCGCCCAGGAGCGCTTCGACGGAGCCCTGGACGTCGCCCTTGAGGACGATGTTGAGGTCCTGAACGCCGGCGCCGGACTGCATCTGCTCGAAGAGCGTCTCGAGCGACACGCCGCCCGCCTTCGAGCGTTGCGCGAGCTGCTCGCGGCGGAGACGCTCGGAGCGCTTCTCGGCCAGGTCCTTCGCCTGGCGCTCGTGCTCGACGACGCGCGACAGCTCACCCGCGGGCGGCGGCCGGTCGAAGCCGAGGATCTCGACGGGGTCGCCCGGGCCGGCCTCCTTCACCTTCTCGCCGCGGTAGTCGTAGAGCGCGCGCACCTTGCCGGCGGCATCCCCTGCGACGATCGCGTCACCGACGCGGAGCGTCCCGCGCTGGACGAGCATGGTGGCGACAGGCCCGCGTCCCACGTCGAGCCGCGACTCGATGATCGGCCCGGACGCGTCGGCCTTCGCGTTCGCGCGAAGGTCGAGCTCCGCGTCCGCGACGAGGAGGACCTTCTCGAGGAGCTCGTCGAGGTTGGTCTGCTGCTTGGCCGAGACCTCGGCGAACTGGGTCGTGCCGCCCCAGTCCTCGGGCTGCAGGCCCTCGGCGGCGAGCTCGCTCTTGACGCGGTCTGGGTTCGCATCGGGCATGTCGACCTTGTTGATCGCCACGACGAGCGGCACCTCGGCGGCGCGCGCGTGGCTGATCGACTCCCGCGTTTGCGGCATGACGCCGTCGTCGGCAGCGACGACGAGGACGGCGATGTCCGTCACCTTCGCGCCGCGTGCGCGCATCGCGGTGAACGCCTCGTGACCCGGCGTGTCGAGGAACGTCAGCTTCCGGCCGTCGACGTCCGTCTGGTACGCGCCGATGTGCTGCGTGATGCCCCCGGCCTCGGTCTCGACCACCGCGGTGGAACGGATCGCGTCCAGCAGTGTCGTCTTGCCGTGGTCGACGTGACCCATGATCGTCACGACGGGAGGACGGGCCGTGAGATCCGCTTCGGCGTCCTCGACGATCTCCGGCTCCTCGTCGTCGGCGGCGTGCTTGATCGTCACCTCGCGTCCGACCTCGGTCGCGATCAGGGTGACCTCGTCATCGGAGAGGGACTGGGTCGCCGTCCGCATCTGGCCGAGCCCCATCAGGATCTTGATGATCTGGGACATCGGGACGCCGAGCGCGGCCGACAGGTCCTTGACGGTGACGCCCGACTCGACGGTGACGGGGCCTGTCGCCGGGACGTGGGGCTGCTTGGGCGTCGCCGGGGTCTGGGCGGAGCGGTCGCGCGCCTGGCGGCCGTCGCGGCCGCGCACGTTGCCGCCTTCGATCACGACGCGGCGACGGCGACCTGCCTGGCCGCCGCCCCGCGGGCGGATCGGGCGGTTCGGCTTGTTCGGTCCGTCAGCCATGCGACTTCTCAGTGTAGAGACGCTCGAGCCCCGGCTCGACCGTGACGGCCGTGCGGAGGGTCCGGGTGAAGCCTCGCCGCTCCCGCGCCTGCTCGAAGCAGTCGAGCCGACGGCAGGTGTACGCACCCCGCCCCGGCACCGAGCGGCCCGGCGTCAGCACGCCGTCCACCGCCCCGAAGCGGAGGAAGTCCGACTGCGCCGCCCGGCGGCCGCAGCCGACGCATGTCCTGACCGGGCCGGAGTCGTCACGCGTCGTCGCGCGCCTCCTCCGGCTCCGCCTCGGTTCCGTCGCCCTCGAGGTCCTCTGCGATCGCGACCGCGGCCGCGGCCGCATCAGCGACGGCCTCCTCGGCGGATTCCGCCTCTGCCTCGGTGAGCTCACCGGCAGCGAGCGCTTCCTCCACCTCGACGACGGCCTCCTCCGCGATCGCGACGCTCTGTGCCGCCGCTGCGACCGGGTCGGACGCGAGCGCCTGGTGCGCCGGCACGCCGCAGTACTTCGAGGCCGGCAGCGCGGCGTTCGGGCAGCGCTTCCCGTTCGACAGGAGCGCCGAGCAGCGGCCCGAGAAGTCGCCGTCGCCGTCGTCCTCGCCTGCGAACGCGGCCGCAGCCTCCGCCTGAGCGAACTCGGTGTCGGACTTGATGTCGACCTTCCAGCCGGTCAGCCGCGCGGCGAGCCGGGCGTTCAGGCCCTCCTTGCCGATCGCGAGCGCGAGCTGGTCGTCCGGGACGACGACGGTCGCGTCACGGCTGTCGTCGTCGATGTAGACCTCGCGGACGCGGGCGGGCGACAGGGCCTTCGCGACGAACCGCGCAGGCTCGGTGTTCCACGGGATGATGTCGATCTTCTCGCCGCGGAGCTCGGAGACGACCATGCGGACGCGCGAGCCGCGCGGCCCGACGCACGCGCCGACCGGGTCGACGCCCTGGACATGCGACTCGACCGCGATCTTCGAGCGGTAGCCCGGCTCGCGGGCGACACCGCGGATCTCGACGAGGCCATCCGCGATCTCCGGGACCTCGAGCTCGAAGAGCGCCTCGATGAGCTGCGGTGCGCGGCGGGAGAGGATCACCTGCGGGCCCTTCGTGCCCGACCGGACCTCGATGATCACGGCCTTGATGCGGGAGCCCTGCTCGTAGCGCTCGCCGTCGACCTGCTCGGAGCGCGGCAGGAGCGCCTCGACCTTGCCGAGGTCGACGAGGACGTTGTTGCGGTCGCCGGCCTGCTGGACGATGCCGGTCACGACCTCGCCCTGCCGGTCGACGTACTCCTCGTACATGATTGCGCGCTCGGCCTCGCGGATCCGCTGCTGGATGACCTGCTTGGCGGTCATGGCGGCGATCCGGCCGAAGTCGTTCGGCGTCGCGTCCGTGCGGTTCACGAGTTGGTCCGGAACCTGCTCCCAGTCGAGGTTGAGCTCCTCGTCGACGATCAGCGTGTGCTGCTTCTCGCCGGTCTCCTCCTCGATCCGCTCGAGCTCGTCGATCGCGCGCTCGCGCGCCTCCTCGACCAGGCGCTCCTCGAGATCAGTCGGGATGTCGAGCGCGAAGACACGGAACTCGCCCTCGTCGTCGAGCTCGACGGTCGCGTGGCGCGCGGCGCCGGGCGTCTTCTTGTACGCGGCGAGGAGGGCGTCCTCGAGCGCGGCGACGAGCGTGCCGGTCTCGATGCCCTTCTCCTTCTCGATCGTGCGGATGCCCTCGATGATCTCCTGGCTCATGACTCCCGTCCCTCGTCGATGAGGTTGCCCCGAACGATGTCGCCGACCGGGATCTGCTGGTTCGTCCCGTTCACGGACACCGTCACGGCGTCGTCGTCGGCCGCGAGCAGCGTCCCGCGGACGCGCTGCGAACCGGTGGTCTTCAGCTTCACGGTGCCGCCGATCGCCCGGCGGAAGTGCTCGGGCCTGCGGATCGGCCGCTCGGGGCCGGGCGACGAGACGTCGATCGTCCAGTCGCCCCGGAAGTCGTCGAGCAACCGCGTGACGCGCTCGCAGAGCGCGAAGTCGACGCCGCTCGGGTGGTCGACGTACACGCAGAACCGCACCGGCGAGACGAGCTCGACGGCGAGGACCTCGACTCCGGGCAGCGCGGACTCGACGGCCGGCGTGATCGCCGCCGTCAGCTCGCGCTCCCTGTCATACGTGCCTGTCGCGATCCGAATCAGCCCCTTCAAGACAAATGGGCGCGGACCGCGCCCATTTCGCCAAGCAGGTGAAATGTGGTGAGCGAAGGATAGCACCCTCGCCCTTCTCGGACGGACTCGGAGGCCGGAGGGGATCGCCTATCCGGGTCACGTCGAGTCGTGCCGCGAGATCGCCCGCCAGGTCGTCGACGACGCACATGAGTAGGGGCCTCTGTGCTGGCTACGGCGGCGTGGCGAGACCAACACACGGCGAAGACGACGAGTCGAGCCTCCGCTCGACGACCCATCCGTCCTGGTCGTACTCACGTCTCCAACGCCCGCATCGTTTGATCGACGCACCGGGGGCCGCCACCAGCCACGTCGCGTCTCGCGGCACGTCACCGCCCTGGTGCTCGACGAGGAGGACGGTGCGTTCCTGCCTGTCGCCGAAGAGTGGGTAGATGAAGTCGTTCTCGCGCATTGCCGCCGCGACTGCGCCCGATCGGGCGCGCTCGATCACTGCGATTGCACCGGTGAGGTCACCTCCTCCCAGGTACGAGAACAGGTCGCTCTTCGAGGTTGTCCAGACCGAGGGGGGCGGCTCCGTGCCCTCCTGTGCCCAGGTCGCCGCGGGTTTCGTGTACATCCCTAGCAACGCGAGCGGCAGGGTGACCACAGCGAGCACGACTGCACCCCAGAGAACCGGGCGGAACCGTTCGATCGCCCCCCACGTGGCGGCTGCGAGCGCGACCGAGAAGACGACGAATCGCCCGCGCCAGGGATCCCAGGGCACGAGGATCGCAAAGACCACGACGAAGAGGAGCGGCGCAGCGGCGAGCACGACGGCAACGGGGGCGAATCGTCGACGCCACGTCTCGCGGGCGACGATCGCCGTGGCGACGACCAGGAGCGACGCCGCCACCGGCCCGAACCAAGAGGCCGCCGCGTCCGACGACAGCTGCCACTGCCAGGAGCTGTCAGCCGCGGCAACGTCCGGCCTGTCGACGGCGAGCCAGAACTCGTGCCAGACCCGGAGGAACTGGTCGCCGACGACGGCAAGGGCGGCAGGAAGAACGATCACCAGGGCCGCTCCGGCGCCGAAAGCCAGCCCGCGCAGTATCCGGCCTGCGCCGATTCCCCACGCGACTCCGACGACGAGCGCCAGGAGCCCGAGCAGCCCGAAGAGCTCTTCGACCGTCGTGAACGGAGAGGGCGACGTGTACACGTCGATCCCGCGTGTCCCGGAGAAATCGACGAGGGAGTAGAGCTCCCGCCGGATCGTCGGTGCGATCGCAGTCAGCGTTCGCTCCTGCACCTGAGCAGTGGCGTTCGTCAGCGCGCCGTCGAAATGGCCGGTTTCGACCCGGTTGACGATGTACCAGGGCGCACCGAGCACTATCCCGGCGAGCCCTGCGGCTGCCAGCGTCGGCCACCGCCGAATCGGATTTGCCACCGCCGCGACGAGGACGAGCACGGGCAGGGCGAGAATCCCCGTGAACTTCGTCGTGAGTGCGAGCCCGATCGCGAGCGCCCACAGCAGGAGGTCCGATCGCGCGCGACCGAGACTCGCGTAGACCGCGATCACGAGAAATGACGCAACGACGAGATCGTTGTATGTCGTCGGTGCCTGGACGGCGACGAGCGGGAGCGAGGCGAAGAGCAGTCCGCCGAGTAGTGCGGATCGCGCAGAAAGGCCGATGCGCCCCGCGATCCCGACGACACCCACCACGAGCGCGGACGCTGCGGCGAGTTGCGGAAGGGCAACGAACCGGTCGCCGCCCGACAGCGCCATCGTCCACAGCAACCCGATCTCCCCGCCCGGGGGATTTCCGTCCAGGCGGGCGTCGTTCGCGTGTTCGATGTATCCCACCGCCTCGTTCTGCAGCCAGAACGAGGCGCGCGGCAGGTGGTACGTAAGCGAGTCCCACTCGAGCGGGGGCGTGAAGAACGCGAGCGCCAAGACGTACACCCAGCCGCACGAGACGACGAAGGCGAGGACTGCCAGCGCGGGGTCCCGGAGGGTCTCGCGCACGACTCCGGCGGGAGGCAGGACCCTCGGTGGGCGGGGCTGATCTCGCGCCGTCCAGACCACGAGCGCGGCGGCGAGACATGCGAAAACGACCACTTCCAGCCATGGCCGCGACACCAGGCCGATGGGAGAAAGGAGAAGAGCTGCCGCCACGAGCTCGACCCAGACGAGCGAGAAGGCGAGCAGGAGATACGCCGGCGCCGTGCGCGTCCCGAGACACGCGGCGGCCAGGCCCGCAGTGCCCGCGATGCTCGCGAGCGTGACCACCGTCAGAAGGACGTCGACTACCGACACGTCCACTGGTGGGAGTCACGCTGAGCCGTAACGAGGCGGGAGCCTACCTCGGCCGGCGGCGCGCCATGTTCGCGTATCGTCGATCACGTCGAGCCTCCCTCTTCCCCACGCCTCCTCGTAGAAGCGACGGGCAGCTCCTTTGTTCGCCGTCGACGCCATCCGGCAGGAGCGTCGCCAACCGCGAGTGCCGTGACTACGTGTCGAGAACGATCGTCACGGGCCCGTCGTTGACGAGCTCGACCTCCATCATCGCGCCGAAGCGGCCGGTCTCGACCTGCACACCCTCACCCCGGAGCGCGTCGACGAGGCGGGCGACCAGCGGCTCCGCCGCCTCGGGTGCCGCGGCCGCGGTGAAGCTAGGTCGATTCCCCTTGTGCGTATCCGCCAGCAGCGTGAACTGGCTGACGACGAGCGCCTCGCCGCCTGTGTCGAGGAGCGAGCGGTCGAAGCGGCCGGTGTCGTCGGGGAAGATCCGCAGCCGGGCGATCTTGGCTGCCAGCCGCTCGGCCGTTGCGGACGTGTCTTCGTGCCTGGCACCGACGAGCAGGAGCAGGCCCGGGCCGCAGGCGCCGACGACCTCGCCCTCGACCCGGACGGCGGCCCGCGAGACCCGCTGGACGACGGCACGCATCCGGCGATTCTCTACCCTCGCCGCATGGGTGTCGTCGAGCTCCGCGACCGCGAGGTCATCGCCGAGTTCTGTCGCCGGCGCCCCGCCGTCCATGCGTACGCCCTCGGCGACCTCGACGACTTCTTCTGGCCGCACACCCGCTGGCTCGGGTGGGAGCGGGACGGTCGCCTCGCGCAGCTCGTCCTGATCTACGACGAGCCGGAGACGCCGGTCGTCCTTGCACTGGCCGAGGAGCCCGTGCAGAGCATGGCCGAGCTGCTCGATTTCGTCGCCGAGGAGCTACCGGCCGACGTCTACGCCCACATCACGGCCGAGCTCGTCGGGGCGCTTCCGCGCTTTGCACCGACCTCGCCCCCGACGGCACATCGCAAGCTGGGGCTCGTCGACCCGTCACGGCTCGACGGACATCCCGACGGCGCCGTGCCGCTCGGCTCGGACGACCTCGACGAGGTCCTCGCGTTCTACGCCCGGGCGTATCCGGGCACCTGGTTCGAGCCGCGGATGCTCGAGACGCGGCGCTACGTGGGCATCCGCGACGTTGGCGGGCTCGTCTGTGTCGCCGGTGTCCATGTTTGGTCGCCGGAATGGCGCGTGGCGGCCCTCGGCAACGTCGCGACCCTGCCGGAGGCCCGTGGCCGCGGTCTCGCCACCGCCGCGTGCGCCCATCTCTGCCGCGTCCTGCTCGACGACGGGATCGACACGATCTCACTCAACGTCCGCGTGGACAACGCCGCGGCGATCGCGGCGTACGAGAGGCTCGGGTTCGCTCAGGCCGCCGACTACGTCGAGGTCCCGCTGCGCCGAGCCTGAGCGGGGTCGACGGACGTGACACCGGGCGACACCGGCGGCGTATGGCGCGCATGAGGCTCTTTCTCGCCGGCGTGGTCGCGGCGGTCGCAGTCGTCGCGGCGACCGCAACCCCCGCGCATGCGTGCTCGTGCGCGATGCCCGACCCGCGTAGCCTCCTCGCGCAGACCGATGGCGCGTTCGTCGGACGTCTGATCGAGCGCCGCGACCTCGGCGACGGCCGGGCACGCTTCACGTTCCGGGTCGAGCGTGGCGTCAAGGGCGCGCTCGGGAGCACCGTCGACGTCGAGTCGGCGTCGGACGGCGCCGCCTGCGGGCTGGAGACGACCGTCGGAGCGCGGATCGGCCTCTTCCTCGAGCGCGACGGGGGGCGATGGACGAGCTCGCTGTGCTGGCAGGTCAGCCCCGGGGATCTGCTCGCAGCGGCCCTGCCGCTCCCGCCGCCGAACGGTCGCGGCCCGGTCACGCTGCTCGTCGGCGGTCGCTTCGGGGCAGTCCGAACGCTGGCGCTCGACCGGCTTGGGAGGACGCTCGCCTACGGGCGAGGAGAGGGCACGGTGCTCCATCTGTCGCCCTGCCCTGGAGCGCGCCGAATGGTCGAGGTGATCTACCTCGACAACCGCGTCATGGTCGCGGTCCGCGAGCTTCCCGGCCTGCGCCTCGTGCGTCAGCGGCCGCTCCCGTCGCCACCGGTCACCTCCGTGACCGCGCTCCGCTGCGAGACGCCCGACGGCGGACGGCTGCTGCTCTTCCATGCGAGCGCCGACCGGCCCCACGCTGCCCGGCTCGAGCGGCTGACGGGCTCGCGCAGGGAGGCCCTCTGGCAGGGAACGGCCATTGGCGCGACCCTGACGCAGCGAGCCGCCTTCGTCTCCTCGGGAGCGCGCGGTACCCGGCTCCTTTCCGTCGACCTGGTCACGCGCCACGTCCAGGTCGTCGGTCGCATCCCCGAGCCAGCGAGCGCACTGGTCGTCGGCCCCGGCGCGAGCGAGCTCGCCGGCTTCGCGGCGCCCCGCGGCGCGCAGATGTCGCTCGTCCGGATCCGCCTGAGGCCGTTCCGGGTGCTGACGAAGCCAGTCGTCGAGCCGGGAGAGGTCGCGTTTCTCGATTCCCGCAGGCTCGTAGTGCTTGCGAGCGGCGGTCGCCGCGCACGGATCTACACACCCTCGCTGGAGATCGCGTCGAGCTTCCGGTGGACGGCGTACCGCTCGACGCTCGTCGGCGGCACGGCCTACGGCGTCGGCTTCGCCGGACGCTTCCACAGGGCCGATGTCCCGTCCGGCCCCGAGCAGGTGCTTCGCCGGCTGCCGGGGGCGAGCGTGAGCGTGATCGTCCCGGCTCGCTGACAGGCCTTACCGGTGCCCGAAGTGGTGCGCCCGCGGGAGCGCTGCCACGACCTCCGGCGTCTCCGCTACCCGGCGAGCGAGCGCGGAGAGGCTCTCGAGCCCGGAGACGAGGATGTTGCGGTTCCGCTCGACCCGTTCGAAGCGGCCGCGGGCGAGCAGGAGCGGCTCGGCGCGCACGATCGCCCGGTGCCGCTCGTAGACCTCCTTCGGGACGATGAGGTTCACCTGCCCGTGCTCGTCCTCGAGCAGCATGAACACGACACCCTTCGCGGTCGCCGGCCGCTGCCGTGCGACGGCGAGACCGGCGAACGCGACCGTCGACCCGTGGGGCGCCTCGTTCAGCGCGGGGCTCGCAAGCGTCCCTTCGGGAAGGTGCGGGCGGAGCAGGGTCATCGGATGCGTCCCGACCGAGAGACCGGTCTCCCGGTAGTCGGCGAGCATCCGCTCCCAGCGCGTCAGGTCGGGAAGCACCGGCGTCTCTGCCGTCGGGTCGAGCGGCAGCGGAAGCTGCTTCGCCTCCCCCCTCGTCCCCTCGACCGACCGGGGCCGGGTCGCGAGCCCGAGCTCCCAGAGGAGGTCACGGCGTCGCGGGCCGAAGCCGTCGCACGCTCCGCCCCGGACGAGCGCGTCGAGCGCGTCGCGCGAGACCTGTGCCCGCCGGGAGAGGTCGCCGACGTCCCGGTACGGCCCGCGCGCCTGCCGCTCGGCCTCGAGCGACTCTGCGTCGTCCTTCCCGACCGAGGAGACGTACGCGAGCCCGACCCGGACGGCCCACCGGGGACAGTCCCCTGCGGGGACAGTCCCGTCCCCGGTGTGCGAGAGCGCTTGTGACTTATCGTCACAAGCTTCGAGCGAGCACCGCGCCTCGCTCCGGTTGACGTCGGGCGAGCGCACCTCCACCCCGCGCCGCTGCGCGTCGCGGACGAGGCTCGCAGGCGGGTAGAAGCCCATCGGCTGCTCGTTCATGAGCCCGCAGAGAAACTCGGCCGGGTAGTGGTGGCGCATCCAGGCCGACTGGTAGGCGAGGAGGCCGAAGGCGGCGGCGTGCGACTTCGGGAAGCCGAACCCGGAGAAGCCGACGAGGGTGTCGTAGACCTCGTTGGCGGTCTTCTCGTCGACGCCCTTCCCCGACGCGCCCTCGACGAAGCGCTCACGGTGCGCCTCGAGCGCCTCGAGGCTGCGCTTGCGGCTCATCGCGCGACGGAGCCCCTCCGCCTCGCCGATCGAGAACCCTGCCAGCGCGATCGCGACGTCGAGCACCTGGTCCTGGAAGACGACCACCCCGAGCGTCGATGCGAGCGGCTCCCGCAGGAGCTCGTGCTGGACCGGATGCACGAACGAGGGGTCCTCACGCAGCCTGCGGCGGTGCTCGATGTACGGGTGAACGGCCTTCCCCTGGATCGGCCCCGGTCGGACGAGCGCGACCTGGACGGTGAGGTCGTCAATCGTCTCGGGCCGGGTCCGGAGGAGGCTCTGCATCTGCGCGCGGCTCTCGATCTGGAACACGCCGACGGTGTCGGCCGCCTGGATCTCGGCGAACACGGCGGGGTCGTCGAGCGGGATCCGGGAGAGGTCGATCGGCGCGCCGTGGAGCTGCGCGATCCGGTCGACGCACTCCTCGATGCACGACAGCATCCCGAGCCCGAGCAGGTCGATCTTGAGGAAACCCGCGTCGGCGCACGAGTCCTTGTCCCACTGGCAGAGCTGGCGGCCCGCCATTGCGGCCGGCTGCACGGGGACGAGCTCGACGAGCGACCGTGAGGAGATCACCATCCCGCCCGGATGCTGCGAGACGTGCCGTGGCAGGCCGGCGATCTCCCCGGTGAGGAACTGGAACGCGCGCCAGCGCTTCGAGAGGAGCTTCCGCTCTGCGTCGGGGAGCCGGCCGACCTCCTCCGTCACGCCGCGCGCGTTCCAGCCGTCGGTCACGCGGGCGAGCCGCTCGAGCTCGGCGTGCGGCAGCCCGAGTGCCTTGCCGACGTCCCGGATCGCGCCGCGCGAGCGGTACGTCGCGAAACTCGCGACGAGAGCAGCGTGCTCGTGCCCGTAGCGCTCGGTGACGCGGACGATGAGCTTCTCGCGGATGTCGCGCGGGAAGTCGAGGTCGATGTCGGGAACCGACGCGAGCTCGCGGTTCAGGAAGCGGCCGATCGAGAGGTCGTTCTGGACCGGGTCGACGTGAGAGAGGCCGGTCAGGTAGCAGACGATCGAGCCGACCGAGCTGCCTCTCCCTCTCCCCGGCGGGAGAAACATCCGCGGGGAGTTGCGGCCTCGCACCTCGAGCGCGCACTCCCGAGCGAGCTCGAGCACCTCGTGGTGAAGCAGGAAGAACCCTGCAAGACCGAGCTCCTCGATCAGCGCGAGCTCGCTCTCCAGCCGTGCGCGGGCGCTCGCTCGCAACTTATCGTCACAAGCGTCGTACCGCCCGCCGAACGCCTGCATGCACACCTCGGCGAGGCGCCGGATCGCCGGGTCGGGCCCGTCGGCGAAGTCGGGGTAGCGGTAGCCGAGCTCCTCGGTGAGGTCGAACCGGAGCCGCTCTGCGAGGCGGCCGGTGCGCTCGGCGGCGGCGCGGTCGATCCCGGCGAAGCGCTCGATCATCTCGGCCGGCGGGCGGAGCACCGCCTCCCGGTTCCCCCGTCGCTCGCGCTCGCACCCGTCGAGCGACGTCCGGCAGCGGATCGCGACGAGCGCGTCCTGGAGGAGCGTCCGGCGCGGCGCGTGCGCGTGGATGTTCCCCGTCGCGACCGTCTCGACGCCGAGGTGCTCGGCGAGGTCGCGAAGCGCGGTGTGCCGCCTCGCGTCGCCCCGCTCGTACGGGCGCTGGAGCTCGACGAGGAATCGCTCGCGGCCGAACGCCGCCGCGAGCCGCGCAGTCCCGTGCGGGTCGCGAAGCGCGAGCCCGTCGCGGGCACAGCCCGAGAGGCAGACGAGCCCCTCGTTCAGCTCGGCGAGCGTCTCGAGGGGAACGGCGGGCTCGAGGAGCACGCGGTGCTCCTTCCCCGGGGGACGAGTCCCGGCATGCGCCGTGGTGAGGATGCGGCAGAGGTTCGCGTAGCCCTTCTCGTCCTCGCACAGGAGGGTGACGTGCGACCCGCCTTCCAGTGTGACCTCCGCCCCGGTGATCGGGCGGATCCCGGCGAACTTCGCCGCGTGCGCGAACTCGAGCGAGCCGTAGACGCCGTCGTGGTCGGTGAGCGCGAGCGCCTCGTAGCCGAGCTCCGCCGCCCGGGTCACGAGCTCCTCGGGGTGCGACGCCCCGTCGAGGAACGAGTAGGCGGAGTGGCAGTGCAGCTCGACATACCGCTCTGTGCCCATGGTCATACTGCGCACTCGTGAGCGGACCCGTCCTCATCCTGCCCGGCGAGGGCGAGCTGATCGGCGATGCGCCCCACCGGCGCGTCGAGATCCTGTCGGACGACGAGACGCTGCATGCGACGTGGTCGCGGTTCGGGCCGCACACCGTCGGCGCAGACCTGCACGTCCATCACCACCACTCCGATCTCTTCTACGTCCTCGACGGTGAGTTGACCGTGCGGCTCGGCGTCGAGGACGAGCCTGTCCTCATGCCGGCGGGGACGCTCGCATACGTGCCGCCGCTCGTTGTCCACGGGTTCCGGAACGACAGCGACGCGGAGGTGCGCTACCTCAACTTCCATGCGCCGGGTCGACGCTTCGCGGACTATCTGCGCGCGCTGCGCGACGGCCGCTCGCTCTCGTACGACCAGCACGACCCGCCCGAGGACGGCGGCAGGCCGACGAGCGAGGCGGCCATCGGTGGTGATCTGCTCGTGGCCGACCGCCCCGGTCTGCGGGTGAAGCTGCTGGCGGATGTCGACGAGCTCGGGATCTCGGAAACCGTGGCCGAGTCGGGAGACTTCTCCGCGCCGCCCCTGCACCGCCACCCCCGCCACACCGAGTCGTTCTACGTCCTCGAGGGGGAGATGACGTTCACGGTCGGAGGACCGGGAGCTCCGAGCGGTCACAGGCACCTGGGTGCAGGTGCCGCCCGGCACCCCGCACATGTTCGCCTACACCGGCCCGGACGAGGTGCGCTTCCTGAACGTGCATACGCCGAACTGCGGCTACGGCGCCTTCGTGCGTGGGCTGCACGAAGCGCGCACCGACGAGGATCTCGCCACGGTCAGGGCAACGTTCTTCGACCAGGAGGCTCTCTAGCCCAGCGTGGCCGACACGAGGCGACCCGGGCGACAGCGCTACGACGACATCGTCGACGCGATCACGGCCTGGAATTCCGAGTGCCGTGCGTCGAAGGTGTTCGGGATGCCGTGCGTGAAGCGCTCGGGAAAGGTCATCTTTGGACTCTCGCGGACGGGGATGGTGTTCAAGCTCACCGACCCCGTGAGGCACGCGCGGGCGCTCGCCGTCCCCGGCGCGCACCTGTTCGACCCGTCCGGGCGCGGCGAGGTCTTCCGCCAGTGGGTGGTCGTGCCGCCCGAGCATGTCGACGAGTGGGAGCCGCTCGCTGTCGAGGCGGCCGCGCAGGATCACTCCGTCCCACCGCCCTGCCGTGAAGAGCAGGTGTCGGACTGAAGTCCGACACCAGGGTCATGCCATTCCGCGCCGTTCTTCCTAGCGCGCATGACGCGAAGCGTCAGGCACGCTGCGTGAACCAGCAGGCGCGCTCGCCGTCGCGGTAGACGCAGACGTTGCGGCCCGACTCGAGCACGACCTCGAAGTAGCGCCGGTCGACAGGCTCCTCCGTCCACCAGCGGTCGACGACGCGCCACTCCTCGCGAACGACCGTCACGAGCTCGCGGTTCACGAGCCGCGGCTCCCCTCCCACGTTCGACTCGACGAGCGCCGGGCGGGGCGCGTTCAAGCGCGCTGCGGTGCCGCGTGCCGACGCCATCACACATCGCGCGGAACGACGAGCGCTCTCGTCTCCGGGATGCGCGACCACGGCGCGACCTCGACGACCGCTCCGACCGCTCCGCCGCCGGCGCTCGCGCGCACCTGACGGAGCCCTTCCCGGAGCCGCAGCTCGGCTTCTTCGCCCTCGGGGGCAACCAGTGCCAGCTGCTGTCCCGCGTGCTCCGCGAGCTCGACCGCTTCGAGCCGGAGCTCCACCACCGGCGCAGGGATCTCCACGAGCTTCGGGCCGAGCGCCGAGCGCACCCGACCCCGCTCGCCCGTCGCCTCGCGCAGGGTCACCGTCCGCCGCCACGAGCCGCCGCCGACGAGGCGGGCGGAGAGCGCGAGCTTCCGGAACGGCCTCCCCGCTCGCTCGGGCCGCGCGAGCAGCCGGTCGAGCAGCGCGCCGAACGCCCGGCGCAGGGTGAGCTCGTTCGCGACCGCCTCGGGGAAGGAGAGCGCCTCGACCAGCTCTGCCGCAGGCGATCGCCCGCGCACGCGCCGGCGCTCCCCGCCGCGTGCCAGGCTCCACGCCCGCTTCCCCTCCTGACCCAGCCGCTCGGCCACCGCGCCGCCCGGCAGGGCGGCGAGGGCTCCGAGGGTGCGGACGCCGAGCCCCTCCAGCTCGGCGTACCGCTCCTCCTCGAGCGGCAGGAGCGAGAGCGGGAGCGGCTCGAGAAACGATCGCTCTTCCTCCCCCTCGACGATCACCGCCTGTCCCGGGCGCGCCACGCTCGCCGCCGCCAGGGCGACGAAACGGCGCTGCCCCGCGCCTGCGCGCGGGTCCCAGGCAGGCCCGACGGAGGCAAGCGCCTTCGTGAGCGCCGCCTCCACCCCTCCGTAGAGCCGCTCGACGCCGCGGGTCTCGAACACGACCACGCCCGGCTCGACCGGCTCCACACCGAACCCCGAGTCCTCGAGGCGACGCAGGACTCCCTCCCACTCCCGCTCGGCGCCCGCGGGATCCGGGTCGACGAGCACGAGCTCGGGGCAGGTCGCGAGCGCCTCGCCGAGGCGCATCCCGGCGGTGACGCCGGCCGCCTCGGCCGCCGCCGTGACCGGCCCGAGCAGCGGCTCCCTGCCCGGCTCGGGCGCGAGTGCCGCGGGAAGGACCGCCAGCCTCGGCCGGGACCGGAGCGCCACGCGGAGCTCGAATCCCGGGATGAGGAGGCAGGCGATCATGGGGAACACATGTTCTATACGAACATGTGTTCCCCTGCAAGGGGAATGTTGGCTCAGCGAGCGAGCGCGTCGCTTCGCTGCGCCAGCTCGACGTCACGCGCGGTGATCGCGTTCTCCGAGTGTGTCCACCAGCGCAGCGTGACCCGGTTCCAGTGGATCGCGATGTCCGGGTGGTGGTTCGCGCGCTCGGACTCCTCGGCAATCCGGTTCACGAAGTCGATCGCCCCGGCGAAGTCGTTGAAGCGGAACTCGCGCTGGAGCGCCCCGTCGACCTCCTCCCATCCGTCGGGCGGCTCCATGCTCAGGTCCTCGCCGCCCGGAAGCACTCGGTCACGTAGGGCATCGTCAGCACGCCGTCCGTGGCATGGGCGTCGAACAGCCTGTCGATGCGCTCGAGCACGGGGCGACGCTCCTCCTCCGGGAGGATCACGCATTCGCTCCGGGAGCGGACCAGCTCCTCGAGGTCGGCCCGGTGCAGCGTCTGCGCGTTCGCGAGCTCGACGTGCTCGACCGGCCCGTAGAGCCCGGACTCGTCGATGCTCCCGGCGGCAGAGGCGACACCTCCCTTGCGAAAGACGCTCCGCCCGACGATCGTGTCGCTGAACTCCGCGACCCATGCCTCACGGTCGTCGCGGGCGTTCCAGACGAGCGCGATCCGGCCGCCCGGACGCAGCACCCGCGCGATCTCGAGGAGCGCGACCGGATGGTCGAACCAGTGGAACGCCTGGGCGACGGTCACGACGTCCGCGGACTCGTCGTCGAGGGGGATCGACTCGGCGGTGCCCGCCAGCGGGATCGCACCGGGAACGGCCGCCCGCAGCTGCGCCAGCATCTCCGGGATCGGCTCGACCGCCGTCACGCGATGTCCGAGCGCGACGAGCGAGCGGGTCAGCTTCCCCGTCCCTGCCCCGAGGTCGACGACGTCGCGGGGCTCGCCGCCGGCGAGCCATCGGACGGCCTCCTCGGGATAGCCGGGGCGCGACCGCTCGTACACGTCCGCGACCGATCCGAAGGACAGCCCCCGAGCGCGGCGATCGGCGTCGGTCGACACGGCGCAAGCGTACGTCGCGGCCCTCGGTACCCTCGCCGGATGCTTCGTGCAGCCCTTCTCGGTCTCCTCGTCGCCCTCCTCGCCGCGGGCTGCGGCGGCACGACCGCGGACGACGACACGTTCGCCTACGACGCCGAAGCGCCGCTCGCCCTCGAGACGGGCGCGCAACTCGCCGACGGCCGCCCGCTGGACGTCCGTGAGATCTCGTTCGCGAGCGGCGGCGAGCGCGTCGACGGTGTGCTCGTTGCGCCTCCGGGCCGTGAGCGCCGCGTCCCGGCCGTCGTCTATCTCCACGGCTCGGGCGGCGACCGCACGCAGCTCCTGCCGCTCGCCTCGTCGCTCGCCGCCCGTGGCGCCGTGGCGCTCACGCTGACGCTGCCCTCCGGCGACGCAACGCCGCCGACCGGGCTCTCGCCGGAGGAGACGCTCCGCTGGCAGCGGGACACCATCGTCGAGGACGTCGTCGCTGTGCGCCGGGCGCTGGACGTCCTCGCCGCGGACGAGCGCGTCGACCCGGAACGCCTCGGGCTCGTCGGCTGGAGCTTCGGCGGCAGGCTCGGCGCACTCGTGGCGGGCATCGACGACCGCGTCCGGGCGACGGCGCTGATGTCGGCCGGCGCCGCGCCCGTGGCGGAGTACGCCGCCGCTGCACCGGCCGATCTCCGGGACGACGTCGAGGAGGTCCTCACCCCGATCGACCCGCTCGCGCGCATCGGTGAGGCGCAGGGCGCCGTCTTCCTCCAGGCGGGCCGTTCGGACTCCGTCGTGCCGGCGTCCGCGCTGCAGGCGCTCGCCGACGCCGCGCCGGACGACTCCCGCATCACCTGGTACGACGCGGAGCACCAGCTCGACGACCGTGCCAACCGCGACCAGCTCGATTGGCTCGCGGAGCGCCTCGAGGTCAGGCCCGGGTAGCCCGGTGTCGGACTTCAGTCCGCCACATCTCAGAGCGTGATCTCGGCGGCGATGCCGTGCATCCCCGCGAGCCGCGGCACCACGCCGAGGACGCTCTCGCGAGCACACCACGGGATGTCGGCCTCGAGCTCCGGGCCGTGGTTGATCAGGTTCCGCCCGGATCGCGACGCCCGAAACGCCTCCTCGGCCGTCGCGTAGGACGCGGCGAGCCTCCGAGCCGCCTCCGCGGCGTCGCTCCGCTCGAATCCGAGCCCGTCGGCGACCCGCCCCGCGACGTAGGCGTCGTCGAGCGCGAACGCGCCCTTCACCCCGGCGCAGAAAACCGCGACGTCGTCGCCGTGGTCCCGCGCAGCATCCGTCACGGCGCCGAGGTTGAGGAGCGAGGCGATGTAGACCCGCTCGCACCGCTCGGCCGCGGTCACGATCGCGCGCGTCCCGTTCGTCGTCGACATCGCCAGCGTCGGCGTCCGCGGCTCGAGGTACTCGCGCGGCGAGTTGCCGAGATCGAAGCCGTCGATCAGGACGCCGAGCCGCTCGCCGCCGAGCGTGACGCTCCCGTTTCCGAGCGCGCGCGCGTCCTCGACCTCCGCTGCGCACCACACCCGCTCGTAGCCGGCATCGAGCGCCTGGCAGATGGTCGAGGTCGCCCGAATGACGTCGATCACGACGCCCGTCGGGCGCCTCCGCGGCCTCGTCCGGAGTGAAGGCGACGTGAACACGCACGCCGGTACGCTAGCCCGCGGTGAGCGAGACCCCGCACTGCTACCGCCATCCCGACCGCGAGACCCTCGTCTCGTGCTCGGAGTGCGGGCGGCCCATCTGCGAGGAGTGCATGACGTTCGCCCCGGTCGGGATCAAGTGCCCCGACCACGCGGGTGTCGGCGCGGCGCGCCGAGGCGCCGGCTCGCAGCGCACAGCCCGGCAGGCGCGGAGGAACGTCGCGGGGCTCGACGCGCCGGCGACGGTCGCGCTCGTCGCCATCAACGTCCTCGTCTACGTGGTGACGGTCTACCAGGGCGCGGGCATCTCGGCTCCCGGGGGACCGCTCTTCAGCGACGGCGCCCTGGTCGGTGCGCTGATCTACACCGACGGGGAGTGGTACCGGATGGTCACGGCCATGTTCCTGCACGCGAGCCTGCTCCACCTCGCGTTCAACATGCTCGCCCTCTTCTGGCTCGGAACCGTCGTCGAGCAGGCGCTCGGCACCTGGCGGTTCCTGCTCATCTACTTCGTCTCGGGCCTCGCGGGCTCCGCCGGCGCCCTGGTCCTGAGCAGATCCGGGCGCGGTCACGGTCGGCGCGTCGGGCGCGATCTACGGGATCATGGGCGCGCTGCTCGTGCTCGAGTATCGCGCGACGGGGTCGTTCGCCGGGCCGGTGCTCGGCTTCATCGTCCTCAACCTCGCCCTGACCTTCGCCATCCCGAACATCTCGATCGGCGGGCATCTGGGCGGCCTCGTGGGAGGGATCCTCGCGACGTTCGCGCTCTCGCACTTCCGCGACGCCCGGGCGCGCTCGCTCGGGCCGGCGCTGGTGGCGTTGATCGCGGTCGTGAGCGTCGTCGTCGCGTACGTACGCGTCGAGAGCTACATCTGAGCGGCCGGTCGGCGGTTGCTAGCCGCCGACGGCGGCGGTCACGACGCCCCGCTCGCTGAGCGCAGCCTGCGCCGCCGCGAGGCGCGCGAGCGGCACGCGGTACGGCGAGCACGAGACGTAGTCGAGCCCGAGGCCGTGGCAGAACGCGACGGAACGCGGCTCGCCGCCGTGCTCGCCGCAGATCCCGAGCTTGAGGTCGGGCTTCGCGCCGCGGCCCTTCTCGACCGCGATCCGCATCAGCTCGCCCACGCCCTCCTGGTCGAGCACCTCGAACGGGTTGCGCTCGAGGATCCCGTGCTCGAGGTAGTGCGTCAGGAACTTGCCCTCGGCGTCGTCGCGCGAAAAGCCGAGCGCGGTCTGCGTGAGGTCGTTCGTCCCGAACGAGCAGAAGTCCGCCGTCTCGGCGATCTCGTCGGCCCGGACGCATGCGCGCGGCAGCTCGATCATCGTGCCGACGACGTACGCGACCTCGGCCTCCTCGGAGGCGACCCGCTCGGTGAGCTCGCGCAGCCGGCGCAGCTCCTCGCCGAACGCGACGAGCGGATGCATGATCTCGACGAGCGGCGCCTCGCCCGAACGCTCCTGCACCGCCCGCGCCGCACGCACGATCGCGCGCACCTGCATCTCGTAGATCTCGGGGTACTGCAGGCCCAGCCGACAGCCGCGCGTGCCGAGCATCGGGTTGGCCTCGCGGAGCTGCTCGATCCTGCGGCGCATCGTCGTCCGACGTCGCGTCCTCGGCCGACGGCAGGAACTCGTGGAGCGGTGGGTCGAGCAGGCGGATGGTCACCGGGAAGCCGGCCATCGCCTCGAAGATCCCCTCGAAGTCCGACTGCTGCACCGGAAGAAGCCGGTCGAGCGCGGCGCGGCGGGCTCGCTCGTCGCCCGCGAGGATCATCTCCTGGACGACGGGCAGCCGGTCCGGCGCCATGAACATGTGCTCCGTCCGGCAGAGGCCGATCCCCTCGGCGCCGAACTCGCGGGCCTTTGCGGCATCGTCCGGAGTGTCGGCGTTCGCGCGCACGCGGAGCCGCCGGACAGCGTCGGCCCAGCCGAGGATCGTCTCGAAGTTCTCGTCGATCGCAGGCGGGACGAGCGGCACCATGCCGACGATCACGCGGCCCGTCCCACCGTCGATCGTCAGGTGATCGCCCTCGCGCAGCTCGACCTCCCCGAGGCGCACCGTTCGTGCGTCGAGGTCGATCGAGAGCGCCTCGCAGCCTGCCACGCACGGCTTGCCCATGCCGCGTGCGACGACCGCCGCATGCGAGGTCATCCCGCCGTGCGCCGTGAGGACGCCGCTCGCGTGGATCAGGCCGTGGATGTCGTCGGGCGTCGTCTCCCACCGGACGAGCAGCACGTCCTCTCCCTCGCGACCACGGGCTTCGGCGAGGTCCGCGTCGAGCACGATCGCCCCCGAGGCAGCCCCCGGCGAGGCGTTCAGCCCTGTCGCGACGACGTCCACGGTCGCGTCCGGGTCGATCATCGGATGGAGGAGCTGATCGAGCTGTCCCGGGTCGATGCGCGTCACGGCCTCCTCGCGCGAGATGAGGCCTTCCTCGGTCATCTCCACCGCGATCCGGAGCGCCGCCTGTGCCGTGCGCTTCCCGGTTCGGGTCTGGAGCAGGAACAGCTCCCCCTCCTCCACGGTGAACTCGATGTCCTGCATCTCGCGGTAGTGCTCCTCGAGCCGCTCGAGCGTCGCCGTGAGGCGCGCGTAGGCGTCCGGAAGGAGCTCGCGCATGTGCGCGATCTGCTCGGGCGTCCGGATGCCGGCGACGACGTCCTCCCCCTGCGCGTTGACGAGGAACTCGCCGTAGAGCCGACGCTCGCCGGTCGACGGGTCGCGTGTGAAGCAGACCCCCGTCCCTGACGTGTCCCCCTTGTTGCCGAACACCATCTGGACGATGTTCACGGCGGTGCCGAGGTCGTCCGGGATGTCGTACGTGCGGCGATAGACACGCGCGCGGGGCGACTCCCACGAGTCGAACACTGCCCGGGTGGCGCGTCGAAGCTGCTCGCGGGGGTCGGCGGGGAACGGCGAGCCGACTTCGCGCTCGTACAGCTCCTGGAAGGTCGCGATCAGGCCGCGCATGTCGTCGGCGGTCAGCTCGACGTCGAGTCGCGCGCCGCGCGCTTCCTTGAGCGCCTGCAGCTCGCCCTCGAAGACGTGCCCGTCGATCCCGTCGACGACCTCGCCGTACATCTGGATCAGACGGCGGTACGAGTCGAACGCGAACCGCGGGTTGCCGGTCGCGGCCGCGAGCCCCTCGACGGCAACGTCGTTCAGGCCGAGGTTGAGGATCGTGTCCATCATCCCGGGCATCGAGACGGCGGCGCCGGAGCGCACGGAGACGAGGAGCGGATCGGCGGCATCCCCGAATCGCTTTCCGGTCTTCTCCTCGAGCTGCGCAACCTGGCCGTCGACCTCGGGCCAGAGCTCCTCCGGCTCCTCGCCGCTGAGCATGGTGGCGCGGCAGGCGTCAGTCGTGATCGTGAAGCCGGCCGGGACGGGGATCCCGAGCGCGGTCATCTCCGCGAGCCCGATCCCCTTGCCGCCGAGCAGCTCCCGGCCTCCCGGCGCCTGCTCGTCGTATGCGTAGACCAGCCGCACGGCGCGATCCTACGCGCGCGCCTTCGGCGCGCGCTAAACAACGTCCGTGCAACGCGTCGCGATCGTCGCATCGGCGAGCGGGTGCGGGAAGACGACCGTCGGTCGGGCGCTCGCCACCGCCCTCGGCGTGCCGTTCGTCGAGCTCGACGCGATTCACTGGCAGTCGGGCTGGACGGAGCTCGACGCAGGCGAGTTGCGCCGCCGCGTCGAGCCGCTCGTCGCACGCGACGCCTGGGTGATCGACGGCTCCTATCGCGGGAAGCTTGGCGACCTCGTGCTCGAGCGGGCCGACACGGTCGTCTGGCTCGACCTGCCGCGACGGATCTGGCTCCCGCGGCTCGTCGTGCGGACGCTGCGCCGCGTCGTCCTTCGAGAGGCGCTGTGGAACGGGAACCGCGAGTCGCTCTGGAATGCCCTCGTCCCCTTCGACTCACTGTTCCGCTACGCCCTGGCGAACGAGCAGCCGCGCCGCCACCGTTACCCGCGCGAGCTCGCCCGCTACCGCGTCGCACGGCTCCGCTCGACCGCCGAGGTCGACGCGTTCCTCCGCTCGGCCCGGAGACGGGAGCGAAGCTCTGCAACCCAGGCCGCGCCTCGGAGCCCGAGCCAGATGGGCGTCAAGACGACGTAGAAGACCACGATCGCCACCCCGAGCGCGCCGAACCACATCGCCCAGTACCGCGCGGGGACCCAGCCCTTCTCCCGGAGGTCGCGGCGGACTCCACGTGCGAGTACGCCGTACTTCTCGTTCGGCCCGCTCACGGCGTCGCGGCCTCGCGGCGCCGCGCCCGCTCGCTGACGAGGCGGATGATCCGCATCGCGGTCTCCTCGACGGACAGCTCCGAGACGTCGATCACCGGGCACCGCAGCCGCCGATGGACACGGGACGCCGTGTCGAGCTCCTCGAAGACGGCGTCGAGGTCGGCGTAGCGGCGGCGGGGAGCGCCCATCGACTTGACCCGTTCCTCGCGGATCTCGGCGAGGCGCTCCGGGTCGATCGTGAGCCCGACGATCTTCGCGCGGTCGATCTCGAAGAGCGCCCGCGGCGGCTCGACGCCCTTGACGATCGGCACATTTGCGGCCTTGTGGCCGAGGTAGCCGAGGTAGATCGAGAGCGGGGTCTTCGACGTCCGCGAGACGCCGACGAGGACGATGTCGGCCTCGTCGAGGCCGCTGCCGACCCCGTCGTCGTAGCGAACGGCGAACTCGATGGCCTCGATGCGCTTGAAGTACGTCTGGTCGAGCGGCGCGCGGGCGCCCGGCTCCATGCGCGCGGCAACGCCGGCGACGCGCGAGATCGAGTCGATCGGATGCCCGAGCAGGTCGCAGTAGTGCACACGGGCGCGCCGGCAGAGCTGCCGCATCGCCTCGCGGAGCGCCGGCGCGACGAGCGTGTACACCATCACCGCCGGTCGTCCCCGCGCGCGGCTGACGGCGAGCGCGAGGTCCTCGACGGACTCCACGCGCGGATGCCGTACCTCCTCGAACACGAGGTCGGGGAACTGCGCCTCCAGCGCGAGGACGAGTCGCGCGGCCGTCTCGCCCGTCGAGTCGGACACGATGTGCAGCTCGACGGGGACCTGGTCGCTCATCGGCGGGAGGCTACAGCCGCGGTTCTGCCGCCGGTGACGGCGAGCAGGTCGCCGGGCGAGAGCTCGAGCTCGAGTCCGCGCCGTCCGGCACTGCGAGGGTAGCGTTGACGCCCCATGCCGACCGACCTCAACATGGACAAGATCGTCTCGCTCGCCCGTCGGCGCGGGTTCGTCTTTCCGTCGTCGGAGATCTACGGCGGGCTCGGATCGTCCTACGACTACGGCCACTACGGCGTCCTCCTCAAGGAGAACGTCAAGTCGCGGTGGCTCGAGGCGATGGTGCAGGAGCGCGACGACATCGTCGCCCTCGACTCCGCCATCATCCTGCATCCACGGATCTGGGAGACCTCCGGTCACGTCGGCGGGTTCACGGACCCCCTCGTCGACTGTCGCACCTGCAAGCTCCGCTTCCGTGCCGACCACCTCGCAGACGCCGAGCACCAGGAGCTCCGCTGCGGGAAGAAGCCCAGCAAGCGGCCGGGTGAGACGTCGGATTGCGATCTCACCGAGGCACGGCAGTTCAACCTCATGTTCGAGACGCGGGTCGGCGCGGTCGAGGAGACCGGCCAGACCGCGTACCTCCGCCCTGAGACGGCGCAAGGGATCTTCGTCAACTTCAAGAACGTCGCGCAGCTCGCCCGGCGCAAGCCACCCTTCGGGATCGCCCAGCTCGGCAAGTCGTTCCGCAACGAGATCACGCCGGGCAACTTCATCTTCCGGACGCTGGAGTTCGAGCAGATGGAGATGGAGTACTTCGTCCCGCCCGCGGACGCGGACGAGTGGTTTCGCTACTGGATCGACGAGCGGCTCGGCTGGTACACGCGCTACGGGATCCGGCCCGAGAGCCTCCGCGTCCGGCCGCACGACGCCGACGAGCTCTCGCACTACTCGAGCGCGACGAGCGACATCGAGTACCTGTACCCGATCGGCTGGTCGGAGCTCGAGGGCATCGCGAACCGCGGGACGTTCGACCTGACCGCGCACACCGAGGCGTCCGGGACCCGCCTCGAGTGGGTCGACGGCGGGAGCGGCGAGCGCTACATCCCGGCCGTGATCGAGCCTGCCGGCGGCGTGAACCGCGCGATGCTCGCCTTCCTCTGCGACGCATACGACGAGGAGGTCGTCGCCGAGCGGGATCGCACGGTGCTCCGGCTGCACCCGCAGATCGCGCCGGTGAAGGTCGCCGTGCTACCGCTGATCCCGCGCGACAGCGGCATGGCGGAACGGGCCAAGGCGCTCCACGACGAGCTGCGGAAGGTGATGATCGCGGAGCACGACGACGGCGGGCAGATCGGGCGCCGATACCGCCGTCAGGACGAGATCGGGACGCCGTGGGCGCTGACGATCGACGAGCAGACGCTCGCCGACGACACCGTGACGATCCGCGACCGTGACTCGCTCGCCCAGGAGCGGATCTCGATCGCGCGCGCGCGCGAGCATCTGCTCGACCGCTTGACGGCTCCCTGGAGCCCTCCGGCGCGCGCGTCGTAGCCCCGCGACGCGGTCGGATCCGCCCATCCGGCGTGGACGTAAGAATCGGAAGCGCTTGTACACTCAAGTGTTGGACATGACGACATCGCCGATCTTCACGTCGTCGGTCGCGTCGCTCGGGGACATCGTCCCCCACGACGGGCTCCTCTCTCCGGATGAGCTCGAGGGCGTTGCGGGCGGCATCGTCGCGCACCCCGCCATCTGGGAGCCGCTCGTCGACGCGAACCCGGCTCAGCGACGCTACGAGCTGCTCTACGAGGACGAGCGGATGGACGCGTGGGTGCTCTCCTGGATGCCCGGTCACGGCACGGGCTTCCACGACCACTACATCTCCGGCGTCGGCGTGGCCGTCGCGTCGGGCGCTGTGCGCGAGGATCTGATGGTCTACGGCCGCGATCACGTCGCGCTCCACCTACAGGCGGGCGACACGCGGCAGGGCGGCCCCGGCTACATCCACCGCGTCACCCACGAGTCCGGCGAGCCTGCGGTGACGATCCACGTCTACTCCCCGCGCCTCGACTGGGTCGGGCAGTACCGGCTCGACGAGGCGACGGGCATCGTCCGGCGCGAGGTGCGCCCCGGCCGGAACGAGCTGACCGTGCAGCTCATCGCCGAGGGTGCGCTCGAGCACGTTCTCGAACGGTTTTAGCTGCGAGCCCTAGGCCAGCGTTCTCAGGCGGAAGCCGCCGTGCTGCTCGTACGACGACGTCACGACCGCCAGGGTGTCGCGGACGGCGCGGTCGCCGAGGCCGAGCGACGAAGCGTCGGCGATCGGCGATCCGAGGAGCGCCGTCAGGCCGTGGAGGCCCTCGGCTGACAGCTCGAGCGCGCCGCGGTCGCACGACGCGCACAGCGCACCACCCGCGGCGGCATCGAACGCGACGAGACCGTGCTCCGATCCGCACTCGACGCAGCTGCCGACGTGCGGCAGGAAGCCGGACAGCCAGAGCAGCTTGAGCTGGAACGAGAGGACGACCGGGTCGTGGCCGGGGAGTCTCCCCGGCTGCGGGTCACGGTTGTCGAGCGCGTCGAGGAACCTGGTCAGCGCGAGGAACGCCCGGTCGTTTTGCTCCTCCTCGGTGAACAGGCGCAGCATCGCCTCGAGGCCGACGAGGCCGACCTGCAGGCGGTAGCCGTCGGAGCGAATCCGGTCGTGCGAGCGAACGAGCGACGCGCCCGTGACCGTCCCGAGCTCACCGCGGCCGCGGTGGAGCCCGAGCTCGACGTGCGAGAAGGGCTCGAGGCGGCCACCAAAACGGCTCTTCGTCCGCCGGACGCCCTTCGCCATCGCTCCGACCCGTCCGCTTGCGGCGGTGTACAGGTGGAGGACCCGGTCCGCCTCGCCGAACGGGAACGAGCGGAGCACGATCGCCTCCGTGATCGCCGTGCCGGCCATGGCACGAGTGTACGAGCCCCGAGGGACGGTCAGAGGCGCTGGCAGCGTGGGCAGAACCACGTTCCACGTCCGCCGACGACGATCCGCTCGATCGGCCTGCCGCACCGGTCGCAGGGCTCCCCGAGCCGGCCGTAGACGTGGAACTCGTTCTGCATGCCGCCGCCGTCGCCGTCCGGCGTCACGTAGTCGCGGAGCGTCGAGCCCTGCAGCTCCACGCCGCGGCGAAGTGCGGCCCGCACCGCCCGGTGCAGGCGCGCGACCTCGTCGCCGTCGAGCTCACCGGTCGGCCGGAGCGGATGGATCCGTGCGCGCCATAGCGCCTCGTCCGCGTAGATGTTCCCGATCCCGGCCACGCGGCGCTGGTCGAGCAGGAATGCCTTCACGGGCAACCGGCGGCCTGCCGCGAGCGTCCCCAGCCGTGCGGCGCTGAAGGACGGAGCGAGCGGCTCGGGCCCGAGGCGGGTGGCGAGGTACGGGCGGAGGTGCCCCTCGTCGAGGAGCTCCCAGGTGCCGAAGCGGCGGACGTCGCGATACGCGATCTCCGCGCCCGTGTCGAGGAGCACGGTCGCGCGCCGGTGCGTGTCGGCGGGGAGATCCCCGGTCTGCGCATGGCGGAACGAGCCCGTCATCCGCAGGTGGACGACGAGCGTCCGTCCGCTCGCGAGGCGCCACAGGAGGTACTTGCCCCGACGGTCGACGGACGCCACGGTCTCCCCGACCAGCCGGTCGGCGACGACCGCCGGGTCGAACGGCCTCGTCAGGCGGGGATCGACGATCTCGGCGCGCTCGATCGTGGCGCCCTCGAGCACGGGCACGAGCCGACGGCGGACGGTCTCGACCTCGGGCAGCTCCGGCATGCGGCCATCGTAGGTACGGCGCCCGGCCGCCACGCGCTCGGCCCTGGACAACCACCCCCAGGGGCACCCCCCGTGCCCTACACGAACGTTATCGCCAGGACTCGCACATGTGTGTGCCGGATTCGTGCCAGCTTCGCAACTCGATGACTCAACGAGTGCGACCGACTAGGCTCGGGGGATGGATCGCTGGGCGACGTTCGACTGCTACGGCACCCTCGTCGACTGGAACGCGGGCATCGGCGCCGCGCTCGGCGACGCGACGCTGCTCGAGCGCTACCACGAGGTCGAGCCACTCGTCCAGGCGGAGAACCCCGGCCGGCGCTACCGCGACGTGCTCCGTGAGACGGCCCGCCGGCTCGGGGTCGATGCCGACCCTGCTGCATCGCTGCCCGAATGGCCGGTCTTCGACGACGTCCGCGACGCCCTCGAGGAGGCGCGTGCTCGCGGCTGGCTGCTCGGGATCCTCACGAACTCCGACCGCGACCTGATCGAGGCGTCGATCCAGTCGATCGGCGTCCCGTTCGATCTCGTCATCGTCGCCTCCGAGATCGGCTCGTACAAGCCGGCGCCGCATCACTGGGACGCGTTCGCGGACGCGATCGGACGACTGCCGGACGTGCACGTCGCCCAGAGCCACTTCCACGACGTGGTGCCGGCGACGGCGCTCGGCATCCCGACGATCTGGATCAATCGTCTCGGCGAGCCCCCCGGCCCGCCGCCGCCGTCGCGCGAGCTCCCGACGCTCGAGCGGTCTCGCCGACGCGCTTGACCGGCTTGCGCCGGCCGGGTAACTGCGACCTACTCCATCACGTCGAGCAGGATCCCACGCTCGGCGGGCGCCTCGCTTCCGATCTCGTAGGCGGCGAGCACCGCTGCGACGGCTTGCTCCGCCGCCGCATCGTCCCGTGCGTGCACCTCGGCGAGATCGTCGCCGGCGAGCACGGTGTCGCCACGCTTCGCGAAGCAGAGGACGCCGACCGCGTGGTCGACGGGGTCGTCCTTCGTGCGGCGCCCCGCACCGAGCTCGAGGGCGGCGATGCCGACATCCAGTGCGCCGACCCGCGTCACGATGCCGTCCCGCGGCGCAGCCACGACGCGACGCACGGGCGCGCGCTCGAGCACGTCCGGGATCCGGGTCACCGCCCTGGGCGCGGACCCATCGCTCGTACACGTCGAGAGCGCTGCCGTCGGCGACCGCGGCCTCCGCGCGCCGTCGTCCCTCGTCGACGTCGACGCCGAGATCGGAGTGGGCGAGCAGCCGCGCGCAGGCGTCGAGAACGAGCTCCGTGAAGTCCTCGGGCCCGTCGCCGCGGACGGTGTCGCGCGCCTCGTGGATCTCGAGCGCGTTGCCGACCGCCCGGCCGAGCGGCTGGTCCATGTCGGTCAGGAGGCACGTGACGTCGCGCCCTGCCCGCGAGCCGATGCCGATCATCTCCGTCGCGAGCACGCGGGCATCGTCGAGGGTCTTCATGAACGCTCCGTCGCCCACCTTCACGTCGAGCACGATCGCCTCGGCCCCCGCGGCGAGCTTCTTCGACATGATCGAGCTGGCGATGAGCGGGACGATGTCGACCGTCGCCGTCACGTCGCGGAGCGCATAGAGCTTCTTGTCGGCGGGGACGAGGTTCGCCGTCTGGCCGACGATCGCCATTCCCACGTCGCGGAGCTGGGCGATCATCTCGTCCGTCGTCAGCTCGACCCGGAACCCGGGAATCGACTCGAGCTTGTCGAGCGTGCCGCCGGTATGCCCCAGGCCGCGTCCCGACATCTTCCCGAGCGGCACGCCGCAGGCCGCGACGACGGGACCGACGGCGATCGAGGTCTTGTCCCCGACGCCGCCCGTCGAGTGCTTGTCGACGACCTTCCGGCCGAGCGCAGCGCCGAGGTCGATCGTGTCCCCGGAGCGGATCATCGCGTCCGTCAAGGCCTGGGTCTCGCTGTCCGTGAGGCCGTTGAAGTAGACGGCCATGCACCACGCGGCCATCTGGTAGTCCGGCACCTCGTCGCGGGCATAGGCGAGAACCAACTCTGCGAGCTCCGCGGGGTCGTGCTCCTTGCCGTTCCGCTTGTCCTCGATGAGCTCTGCCGGTCGCATCATCCGCCCTCCGTCGCGACGAAGACGCACGACGCCCGACGGGAGCGCAGAGGCAATTCGTACGGAGCGATCTCGGGCGGCTCGTCCGCGTCCAGCGAGCCCGCGAAGCCGCGGACGAGCGCATCGTCCTCGATCGTGACCCACCCGTCGACGTCGCGGCGCTCGACGGTTTCGAAGTGCCGTCCGAGGATCTCGGCGCCGTTCTCGCGCGTGAAGACGCGGTCCCACGCGGCCTTGCCGACGAGGACGCGGAGCTCCTCCATGTGACGCTCGCCGTTCGTGACCGCGACGAGGCGCCCTCCGGGCGCGAGGACCCGTGACAGCTCGGCAAGACCGCGGTCGATATCGGGAAGGTGGAAGAGCATCCACGCCGCGACGACGCAGTCGAACGACCCGTCCCCGAACGGGAGGCTCGCGGCGTCCCCGACCCGTGCGTCGACGCCGCGCTCACGCGCGAGCTGCACCATCCGAGGGGAGAGGTCGACCATGACGACCTCGCAGCCGACCTCGTCGCGGATCCGCGCCGCCAGCTCGCCCGGGCCGCCGCCGACCTCGAGCACGCGCGACGGATTCGCACTCCGCCACGGCCGTCCAACGCGATGTCGCGCGGATCGGGGCCCTCGGCGTTCGCGTAGAGCGAGCGCCGCGCCTCGAGGTTTGCCTCGCTTGCGTACTGGCGCGCGACCGACTCGGGGTCGTTGAGCCTCACTTCTCGACGATCGGCCGGCCTGGGGCGCCCTTTCCCGGGTGCTTCGCGCCGAGCCAGGCGCACACGGTCGCGCCGACGTCCCCGAACTCGCCGTCCTCGTGAATGCGTCCTGCAGCGTTCTTGCCGGCCGCGTAGGCGAGCAGCAGCGCGTGCTCGCGCGAGTGGTCGGTCGACGGCGTGGTCGGGTCGCAGCCGTGATCCGACGTGAGGATCAGGAGGTCTCCGTCACGCAGCGTGTCGAGGATGTCCGGGAGGCGCCGGTCGAAGTCCTGCAGGCAGCGATGGAAGTTGACCGGGTCGTTGCGATGGCCCCAGAGCTGGTCGGTCTCGACGAGGTTCACGAAGACGAGGCCGGAGTCGACGTTCTCGAGGAGCTCGATCGTGCGGTTGATCCCGTCGACGTTGGACTTGGTCGGGAACGACTCGTCGATGTCGCAGCCCGCGAAGATGTCGGAGATCTTCCCGACGCCGTAGGTCGTGTGACCGGCATCGCGGATCGCGGTCAGGTAGTTCGGCCGGCGCGGCTCGACCGAGAAGTCGTGCCGGTTCGGCGTACGCTCGTAGTGCCCCGGCGAGCCGACGAACGGCCGTGCGATCACCCTGCCGACCGCGTGCTTCCCCGTGAGGATCTCCCGCGCGACCCGGCAGGCGTCGTAGAGCGCCTCGAGTGGGATCGTCTCCTCGTGCGCGGCGATCTGGAAGACCGAGTCCGCGGACGTGTAGACGATCCACTTGCCGGTCCGCTGGTGCTCTTCGCCAAGCTCCTGGATGACCTCCGTCCCCGACGCGGGCTTGTTGCCGAGCACGCCGCGGCCGGTCCGGTTCATGAACGGATCGATCACCTCGTCGGGGAACCCGTACGGGTACGTCGGGAACGGCGTCGGCGTGACGATGCCCATGAGCTCCCAGTGCCCCGCGGTCGTGTCCTTGCCCTTCGAGCGCTCGAGGAGCCGCCCCGCGACCGCCGGCGCGTACGGCTGCGGCGGGCAGCCTTCGAGCGGCTCGACGTTGCCGAGCCCGAGCGCCTCGAGGTTCGGGAGGTCGAGCCCGCCGACCGCGCGGGAGACGTTCCCGAGCGTGTCCGAGCCCTCGTCGCCCCAATCTGCGGCGTCCGGCAGCTCGCCGGCGCCGACCGCGTCGAGGACGATGACACAGGCGCGAGACATAGGCGGCTATCCTAGTCGGGCGATGGACGACGTCCTCAGCCTGATCGCGCTCGCGCTCTACATCGCCGCGATCCTCGCCCTCTCGGCGGCGATGACGTGGGCGGTGATCCGCATCTCGCCCTCGGAGAGCGCCAAGCAGCAGCGCGCGAAGTCGGAGCCGTCCAAGGCTTGAAGGCGCGCGATCGCGCCTTCCGCCGCCGCGCCGGAGCGAGAAAGGCAGTTGCGGCGCCGGAGGCGACGCCTTCAGGGATCTGCCCCGCCGAAGGCGGGGATCAGCCGCAGGATTCGGCTCCTGCCGAATCCTGCCTGGCGAGCTAAACGAATGCCCGCTCGGCGTCCCCGAGCGGCGTGAACTCCAGGCCGTGCGCGTCCGCCACCGCGGCGTAGGTCAGCTTGCCGCCGAGCGTGTTGACGCCCTTGGCGAGCGCCGGGTCCTCCGCGATCGCGCGCGAGAGCGCCCTTGTCGGCGATCGCCTCGACGTACGGGAGCGTCACGTTCGTGAGGCCCTTCGTCGACGTGACGGGAACGGCGCCCGGCATGTTCGCGACGCAGTAGTGCACGACGCCGTCGACCTCGAAGATCGGGTCGTCGTGGGTCGTCGCGTGCGACGTCTCGAAGCATCCGCCCTGGTCGATCGCCACGTCGACGAGCACGGCGCCCGGCTTCATCAGCGCGAGCATCTCGCGCGTGACGAGCTTCGGAGCGAGCGCGCCGGGGACGAGCACCGCACCGATCACCATGTCGGTGTCCGGCAGCACCTCCTCGATCTGGAGGCGGTTCGACATCGCGAGCGTGACGCGGCCGTCGAGCGCGATCTCGAGGTCGCGCATCCGGTCGACCGACTTGTCGAGCACCCAGACGTCGGCCTGCATCCCGAGCGCGATGATCGCGGCGTTGAGGCCGACGACGCCGCCGCCCAGGACGACGACCTTCGCAGGAGGGACGCCCGGCACGCCGCCGAGGAGGATCCCGCGGCCGCCGTGGGCCTTCTCGAGCGCCCAGGCGCCCATCTGCGGCGCGAGGCGGCCGGCGACCTCGCTCATCGGCGCGAGTAGCGGAAGCCGACGATCGGCGGTCTCGACCGTCTCGTACGCGACGGCGGTGATCCCCGACTCGAGGAGCGCGCGGGTCAGCGGCTCGTCGGCGGCGATGTGGAGGTAGGTGAACAGCGTCAGCCCCTCGCGCATCCGCGGGTACTCGGGCGCGATCGGCTCCTTCACCTTCAGCAGGAGATCCGCGGAGGCCCAGACCTCCTCGACGTCGGCGAGCCGCGCACCCACCGCGGCGTATGCCTCGTCGGCGAAGCCGGAGCCGACGCCCGCCCCGTGCTCGACGACGACGTCGTGGCCGCGCTGGACGAGCTCGAGCGCGCCAGCCGGTGTCAGCGCGACGCGGTACTCCTGTGGCTTGATCTCCCTGGCGACACCGATCCGCACGGCGCGCGGGACGATACCGCACCGCGAGTCAGGCGGCGGCGAGGCGTCCGGCCGCGAACGCCGCGGCGAAGAACCACGGATCGTCGCCCGGCCCGCGGCCCATGTGGGCGAGCGGAAGCGGCGCGCAGGCCGCCTCCCACCCGGTCACGTCGACCTCGATCACGCCGACGTCCTCGGGCCGCTCCAGCCCGCGCGGCCATGCGACCTGCACCGCGTCGATGCAGAGCTCGAGCGCCGAGCGGGTGTGGTGCGAGAGGCCCTGGTGCCGCGGCCGCTCGTCGCCGAACGAGACCCGCGGAGCCACGATCGGGCGAGCGCCGAGCGCCGCCGCAGTGTTCGCCGCATCCGCGACCGCGAGCCCGCCGTGCCCCCACTTCGTCCCCGTCCCGACGATGCCCGGGCCGATGCCGCAGACGACGACGTCCGCGCCCCGTGCGGCGGCCATCGTCAGCGCCGACGCGGCCGTCACGCACTGCAGGTCGCCGTCGAGGCACGGGGAGACGGCGATCGCGGTGTCGAGCAGCATGCGCGCCTTGAGCGCCCGAACGGTGTCCGAGAGCGAGACCGGCAGCGCCCCGCCGGCGAGCTGGACGTACGCCACGCGCTTCCCCGCGAGGGCGGCGCAGACGGGTGCGAGCTGGCTGTGGAGCCCCGTGCAGACGACGGGCAGGTCGTCGATGCGGTCGCGAGAGGCACCGTCCTCCTCGGCGAACCGCGTCGCGAGCTGCCCGGGGACGTACGGGAGCGCCATGACGTGCGCGTCCTCCTCGGCGGGCAGGTTGAGGCCGCGCGTGAGGTTCGCATAGAGGACGTCGAAGCCGCCCGTCCCGAGCCCGAGCTCGACCGACCGGGTGTTGACGAGCACGGTGTCGCCCTCCTCCACCCCGCCCGTGAGCCGCGGGTACGCGATGCACGGCGCCCCGTCGACCTCCAGGCGAATGAGCGTGTCGAGGCGCTCCCCGACGGCCGTGACAGTGCCCCACCGGAGGCCGATCGGCATCAGGCAGGCGTCTCGGCGGCGGCGTCCACGAGGGCGAGCGTCACGTCGACCATGCGCTCGAGGTCGTGCACGGCGATCCGCTCGTCGGGCGTGTGGATGTCGACCATCCCGTTCGCGAGGTTGACGCACGGCAGCCCGCGAACGGTGAACACGTTCGCGTCCGCCGCTCCGCCGGAGAGCGTCAGCCGCGGCTCGAAGCCCGTGCGCGTGAGGGCGTCGCAGGCGAGCCGGACCGCGAGGTCGTCGGACCGATGCCGGTAGCCGCGGTACTTCTGCTCGATCCGCGTCTCGAGCACGCAGTCGGAGACCGCGGCCGCGAACGACGCTGCGTCGACGATCTGCTGAACGACCTCGCCGACCCGGTCGAAGTCGTGCGAGCGCACCTCCGCCTCGAGCTCGCACCACTCGGGGACGATGTTGCGCGCCGTCCCGCCGCGCACGAGGCCGACGTTCGCGCTCGTCAGCTCGTCGATGCGCCCGAGCGGCATGTCGACGATCGCCCGCGACGCCGCGAGGATCGCCGAGCGGCCCTCCTCGGGGTACATCCCGGCGTGCGCAGGCCGACCGTGGAAGCGGAGCGCGAGCTCCTGGGCGCTCGGCGCGCCGAGGATCACCTCGCCGATCGGCGCCGCCTGATCGTAGACGTACCCGATGCGCCCCTCGAGGCGCTCGAGGTCCAGCTCCATGGCGCCGAGCAGGCCGATCTCCTCCTTCGGCGTGAAGACGAGCTCGATCCCGGCATGGCGCCGCTCCTCCTCGACGACACGGCGGGCGGCCTCGAGCATCGCGACGACCGCGGACTTGTTGTCGGCACCGAGGATCGTGCCCCCGGCGTTGCGCACGAGCCCGTCCTCGTCGATCACGGGGTCGAGCGCGCCGTCGAGCGGCACGGTGTCGAGGTGCGCGCAGAGGAAGAGCGGGACGCCGCCCTCGACCGCTCCCGGCAGCCGGCAGACGATGTTCCCGGTCGACGATCCGAGCCGCGAGGCCGCGTCGTCCTCCTCCCACGCGAGCCCGAGCCGGTCGAGCTCGGCGGTCACGCGGTCGGCGACGGCACGCTCCTCGCCGGGCGGGCTGGGGATGGCGCACAGCTCGAGGAAGAGGTCGACGACCCGTGACGTCAACGGCTGCTGCACGCGGCCGATCCTACGCAGAGGCACACGACGGAGCCCCGTCGTCAGGAGGCGGCGGTCGCGCGCACGCCCTCGCGCGAGCGGCTCCGCTCGAGCGCCGCGACGACGAACTCGCGGAAGAGCGGCGCCGGTCGCGTCGGCCGCGACTTGAACTCCGGGTGGAACTGGCTCGCGACGAACCACGGGTGGTCGGGCAGCTCGACGATCTCGACCAACCGCCCCTCGAGGTACGTCCCCGAGACGACCAGCCCATGGTCGATGAGCTGTTCGCGGTACTGGTTGTTTACCTCGTAGCGATGCCGGTGCCGCTCGTGAATGACCGCGTCGTCGTAGATCTCACGTGTCCGCGTCCCCTCGGCGAGGTCGACCGCCTGCGCGCCGAGGCGCATCGTCCCACCGAGCTCCTCGATTCCCTTCTGCTCCGGCAGGAGGTCGATCACCGGATACGGCGTCTCCGGGTCCATCTCGGTCGAGTTGGCGCCGTCGAGCCCGGCGACGTGCCGCGCGAACTCGGAGACCGCGACGTGCATCCCGAGGCAGATGCCGAGGTACGGGATGCCGCGCTCGCGCGCGACGCGGCAGGCGAGGATCTTGCCCTCCCAGCCGCGCGAGCCGAAGCCGCCCGGGCACGAGCACGCCGTCGACCTGCTCGAGCTCCTCGACCGCCTCCGTGTAGGACATGTTCTCGGCGTCGACCCAGCGGACACGGACGCGCGTCCCGGCGGCCACGCCGGCGTGCTTGAGCGCCTCGTGGACGGAGAGGTACGCGTCGTGGAGCTTGACGTACTTGCCGACGAGCGCGATCTCGACCTCGTCGCGGCGTGGCTCGGCGATCCGCTCGGTCAGCTCGCGCCACTCGCCGAGCTCGGCAGGCCCGGTGACGAGGCCCAGGCGGTCGCAGACGAAGGCGTCGAGCTGCTCCGCCATCAGGTGCTCCGGGACGAGGTAGACGTCCGAGATGTCCGGAGACGAGAACACGGCCCGGGGGTCGACGTCGGCGAACAGCGCGATCTTGTCGCGGATCTCCTCCGACAGCGCGTCCCGCGAGCGGCAGACGATCGCGTCCGGGTGGATCCCGATGCGGCGCAGCTCGTTCACCGAGTGCTGAGTCGGCTTCGTCTTGAGCTCGCCGGCGGCCTCGATGAACGGGACGAGCGTCACGTGCAGGTAGAGCACGTTGTCCTGGCCGACCTCGCGGCGGAACTGGCGGATCGCCTCGAGGAAGGGCAGGGACTCGATGTCGCCGACGGTGCCGCCGATCTCGGAGATCACGACGTCGGCCGGATCGGTCTTCGCGGCCCTGCGAATGCGGCTCTTGATCTCGTTCGTGATGTGCGGGATCACCTGCACGGTCGCGCCGAGGAACTCCCCTTTCCGCTCCTTGCGCAGGACGGTGTCCCAGATCGCACCGGCCGAGTGGCTCGCGTTCCGCGAGAGGTTCTCGTCGATGAACCGCTCGTAGTGCCCGAGGTCGAGGTCGGTCTCGGCACCGTCCTCGGTGACGAACACCTCGCCGTGCTGGAACGGGCTCATCGTGCCGGGGTCGACGTTGAGGTACGGGTCGAACTTCTGCGCGCGGACGCGGAGCCCGCGAGACTTGAGCAGCCGCCCGAGCGACGCGGCGACGATGCCCTTCCCCAGCGCCGAGACGACGCCGCCGGTGACGAAGACGTAGCGTGTGCCGGGCGCGTCCGTCACGGCTCTCGTCCGAGTGCGTCGAGAGCTCCGAGGACCGGCGTCGATTCGATGAGGGCACCGAGAGAGCGGCGCTCTCCGACGAGGGTGACGGTGGCGAGCGCCGCAATCGCGCTCATTCGCCGCAGGCCCGTCAGACGCCTCACGGACTCCAAACCTAGCACGGCTCCGAGGGCGTTCGATCCGGCATCTCCGAGCATCGTCATCTCGCGGTGATCGTAGGGAGCGAGCAGGACGGCCACGGCGAGCGCACCGCGAGGCCGCCCCCCGAGCGCGAGCGACCCGAGGAGGAACGCCTTGAGCGCCCGCCCGGGTCGCGTGTCGAGCTGATTCAGGAGGTTGGCGGAGAGCGCGACGAGGACGGCGCCCGACGGCGAGCGGGTTCTCCAGAGCGCCCAGAGCGGGATCGCGACGAGCTTGAGCGTGCCCGTCGTCGCACCGGCGCGAAGGTGCGCGCGGAAGCCCCGCTCGGGTCCGCTCCAGAGGTCGTCGACGAGCCCGATCGCGGCCACGGGAACGACGGACGGAGCGCCGAGGGCGACGACCGACCCGACGAGCGGCAGCCGCAGGCCCCTGAAGCTCCGACCCTGCGGCCCGCAGGCGAGGACGAGGTCGACGAGCTGTCGCCCGCGGTGCACGAAGCCGGCCAGGTCGCGTGTCGTGGCCCGATGCTCGAGCTCGAGCGGGGCCTCCCGAACGTCGAGCCCGGCACGGAGCGCGTCGATCGTCATTCGCGTCTCGACGCCGAAGCCGGCCGCCACCGGGAAGACCGCCGCCCGCGCGTCCGGTGACAGCAGGCGCTGACCGGAAAGCGGCTCGTGCATGCGCCGTCCGCCGCGACGCTCGATCAGCGCTCGGGCCACGCCCTTCGCGAGCCCGATCCCGCCGCCCACCCGGCGCGAGAATGCGGCGATCGCGAGGTCGCCGCCGACGTCGGCCAGCGGTCGCAGGTCGCCGCGCAGGTCGGCGTCGCAGAGCAGGAGCGGGCCTCCACCACATGTCGGCTCGGCGAGCGTCAGCGCCTGGCCTTTCCCGCGACGCGGCAGGCGGACGACCCGCGCGCCCGCTGCCGCTGCGCGCGTCCGCCGTTGCGTCGCGCGAGCCGTCGTCGGCGACGACGACCTCTGCGTCCGGGAACGCCTCGCGGAGTGCCGCGACGGACGCAGCGATCACGTCCTCCTCGTCGCGGGCGGCGACGAGCACGGTGAGCGGCGCGCTCACTCGTCGGTCGGCGTCGGCACGGGCGGCGCGTCGGGCAGGACCCCGTCGACGGCGTCCGGCCCCATCCCGTAGCTCCCCTGGCGCGCGCCGCCGAGCAGGAAGACGAGCGCGACGCGTCCCGTGGCCTCGTCGACCGCCTCGACGGTCGACAGGCCCCGGCGCCGGAAGATCGGGAGCGGGCTCCGCTGCGTCCCGCGCACGTCGACCCCGACCGACGGGATGCGCGTCGACGCAAGCCCGCCGTAGAGACCTGCCAGGAAGTCCTGCGTCTCGCCCTGCTGCGGTCGGGCAGAGCGCGCCACGACGACCGCGTCGAGAGCGACGGGTGAGATTCCCGACTGCTCCTCGACGAGCGTCGCGGAGAGACGCCGGAGGATCGGGGTCGGGCCACCGCCTACGAGCTCCCGCGCGACCTCACGACCGAGCTGCTCGCGGCGCTCGGGGCCGGAGAGGCCCTTGAGCTCCTCGTCGGTGCCGAGCGTCTCGTCGATCGACTCCGTGTCGAGCGGAACGCGAAGCGCGCGCATCAGCGCGACGCGCCCTCCGGCGTCGGCGACCGCCCGTCGCACCGTGCCGGCGATCCCCTGGTCGACCGACCCGACGAAGACGACGCCGACGGACTTCCCGTCGAGCCGCCCCTCGACGAGCTCCGGGTACGCGGTCTCCGCGAAGGAGTCGAGCGCCTCGCCGCGCACGTCAGCCGACGACGCCTGCTCGACGGCGGTGTCCCGCTCGGCGCGCAGCTCGTCGATCCTGGCCTGGAGGTTCGCCCGCTCGGCGTCGTTCACGAAGCCCCTCCCCGACAGGCCGACGCCCACGAAGATCCCGATCACGAGGGCGACGAAGACCGCGGCCAGCGACGCGACGTGGTAGCGCAGGTCGAACACGGCCCGCAGTGTCGCAGAGGACTAGAGGCCCAGACCGTTTCCGATGGCGCGCGTGGTCGACTCGATGACGTTGCGGAGCGCCGGGGAGGCGAGCACCGAGACGACGATCGCGGCGATCCCGGTCGCCGCGAACACCGCGATCGGCCAGATCCCGACGCGCCTGCTCACGAGTCGCGAGACGCCCTTCGCGTCGACGAGCGACTCCCCCACCTTGAGACGCGTGACGAAGGTCGACGCCATGCCCTCCCGGTTCCGCTCGAGGAACTCGACGAGGTTGAAGTGGGTGCCGACGGCGACGAGCAACGTCGCGCCCTTCTCATGGGCGATCTGGAGCGCGAGGTCCTCGCTGATCCCGGGTGCGGAGACGGTCTCGAACTCGAGCCCGAGCCAGCGGAGCCGCACCGCGCCGGGAGCGTCGCCTCCCGGATAGGCGTGCACGACGAGCTCGGCGCCGGCGTGGAGGGCGGCGTCCGAGACGGAGTCGAAGTCGCCGACGATCATGTCCGCGGCGAGACCGACCTCCCGAAGCGCATCCGCGCCGCCGTCGACCGCGACGAGCACCGGCCGGAACTCGCGGATGTAGGGCCGCACCATCCGGAGGTCGGACTTGTACCCGGGCCCCCGCGCCGACGATCAGCGCGTGCCGGTCACGAAACCGGGTGCGCAGCTGCGGCACGTCGATGCCCGCCGCGAGCGTCCCGGCCTCCTCGCGGAGGTGGATCAGCGTGTTCTCCGCAAAGGCCGCGAGCGCGTGGGCAACGCGGCTCTGCTGCTCGTCGAGCGCTGCCTGGAGCGCCGCCTCGTCGAGCTCGGTGCCCGCGGTGAGCAGGGTTCCGTTCCTCCAGACCTCGCCTCCGTCGATCCGGAGGTGGTCGCCGTCCGACACCTGCTCGAAGAGCTGTGCGCCGGGCGCGTCGATCAGCCGCACGCCGGCGCGGACGAGCTCGAGCGGGCCGGGGTTCGGAAAGCGTCCGGTCGTCGAGGGTGCGACGTTGACGACGACGCGGACGCCGCTCGCAGCGAGCTCCTCGGCCGAGACGCGGTCGATGTCGGCGTGATCGACGATCGCGATGTCGTCCGCGCGGAGGTGCTTGACGAGCTCCTTCGTCAAGCGCCCGAGCCGTGCGCGGCCTGTCACCTCACCGTTCACGTCAGCCGTCGTCCGAGGTCACCGCTGCGACGAATGCTTCGCCGCCGAGCATCCGCTCGAGCTCGTCGCGGCGCTCTGCGTCGTCGAGCTCGGCGATCCGCGTGTGTGTCGGGTCGCCCGGGACCTTCTCGACCCGCAGGTGCTGGTCGGCCACGCTCGCGATCTGCGGCAGGTGCGTGATCGTGAGCACCTGGGCGCGTTCCGCGAGCCGGCGCAGGACGTCCGCGACGCGGTGCGCGGTCACGCCCCCGACTCCCGCGTCGATCTCGTCGAGCACGATCGTCTCGCCTCCCGCGACGGCGGCGATCGCGAGCGCCACGCGGGAGAGCTCGCCGCCCGACGCCGTCTCCGTCACGGGCGCGAGTGGGAGCCCCGCGTTGGGCCGCACGAGGAAGACGGCCTCGTCGGTTCCCGACGGGCCGGCCTCGCGGGATCGCAGCTCGACGTGGAACTCCCCCTCCCCCATCCCGAGGTCGGCGAGCTCGCGTGCGACCGCGGCGCCGAACGGCCCTGCGGCATCACGTCGCGCGGCGGAGAGCGCCGCGGCAGCAGCCTCGCGAGCGTGCGGCGGCGGCGTCGTGCTCGGCGCGGGCGCGGTCGAGCGGGTCGCCGCCGCCGCCGAGCGCCTCGAGCTCGTCGAGGGCGGCTGCGCGCCGCTCGAGCAGCTCGTCGAGCGTGGCCGCCCGGTGCCGACGACGCACGTCGGCGATCCGGTCGAGCCGTTCCTCCACCGCGACCGATCCGCGCCGGGATCGGTGTCCAGCGCGCCCGCGAACCGGTGCAGGTCGCTCGCCACCTCACCGAGGCGAAGGGCGAGGTCGCGCAGCTCGGTCGCCGCCGCCCCGAGCTCCGGCGCGATCCGCTCGAGCGGCGCTAGCGCCCGCTCGGCCGACGCGGCGAGCGCGCGTGCGCCTTCGCCCTCGTCGGGGTCGATCGCGGCAACGGCCGCGGCGGCGCCCTCGCCGAGCTCGGCGACGTGCCGGAACCGCTCGCGCTCGGCCCGGAGCGCCTCCTCCTCCCCGGCGGCGAGGTCGTCGGTGTCCTCCACGAGTGCCTCGAGCTCGGCGAGCCGCGCACGCTCGGCATCGGCTCCGTGTTCGAGCTCCTCGACGCGGCGCTCGGCCGCCTGGAGCGTCCGCCAGGCATCGCGAGCGTCGTTCCGGCGGGAACGCTGATCCGGCCCGACGAACGCGTCGAGGAGGTCGAGCTGGTGCGACGGTCGCGCGAGACGGCGCTGTGCGAACTGCCCCGAGAGGGCCAGCAGGCGCTCGGTGGCTGCGACGACGTCCTCGCGGGCGACGCTCCGGCCCCACGCGATATGCGCGCGAGCGCCCGTCCGACGTCACGCGGCGCGCGACGACGAGCCCCGGCTCGTCGTCCGGGCGCAGGTCGCGAAGCGATTCGAGGCCCTCCTCGTCGAAGAATCCGTCCGGGACGTCGAGCTCCGCCTCGACGTACGCCTCGGCCCCGGCCGCGCCGACGGCGGCGGCGTCGCCCTTGGCCCCGAGGAGCAGGCCGATCGCCTGGGTCACGATCGTCTTCCCCGCGCCGGTCTCGCCCGTCAGGGCGACGAGCCCGGGCGCGAGCTCGAGCTCGGCCTCGCGGATGAGAACGAGGTTCTCGATGCGCAGACGACGCAACATCGAGGTGATCGTAGACCCGGGACGCGGGTTGCGAACACTGGCCCGAGCGGGCGTTGCTGGATCAGCCGTGGCGCGAGGAGTCAGGCCGAGAAGCTTTTCCGGTAGCGGCTGACGAACGTGGCCTCGGGGAGCGTCGCCAGAAGCGTGCGCGCCTCGCCGAGCCCGACCGTCACGCGGCCACCCGTCCCGGCTTCGCCCACCCGGTGACCGTCCACGAGGACGACGACGGCGACGTCGGACGTCCGGTTGACGACGACGACCTCCTTGCCCGGCGGCACGACGAGCGGGCGCGCGTGGAGCGAGTGCGGCGCGACGAACGTCGTGGCCATCGCCTCCAGCCCCCACATCAGCACCGGGCCGCCGTTCGAGAGGTTGTAGGCCGTCGAGCCGGAGGGCGTCGAGCAGATGATGGCGTCGCAGGGGACCCGCCCGAGGTCCTCGCCGCCGACGGCCCACTCCAGCTCGACCATCCGGCCGAGCTCCGCGGATGCGACGACGACATCGTTGACCGCGACATGCGGCATGCCCCCGTTCACGACCTCGAGCGTCGGCAGCTCGACGACCTCGATCTCCCCGGCGAGCGCGCGCGCGACGCCGGCCTCGAGGTCGTCCTTCTGCACGGCGCTCAGGAAGCCGACGCGGCCGAAGTTCACGCCGAGCACCGGGATCCCGGTGCCGAGGAACGTCCGCAGAGCGCGCAGCATCGTCCCGTCGCCGCCGAGCACGACAGCGAGGTCGGCCGTCGCCGGGTCGCCGTGCTCGGCGAGGCCGTGCCGGGCCGCCTCGTCGGCCGAGACGACGAGCTCGACGCCGGCATCCCGCGCCACCGCAGCGAGCAGCTCGACCCCCGAGCCCACCTGCTCCGCGCGGCCGTGGGAGATGAGCGCGACCCGCTGCACGGGCCGACGACCCTCAGCCGACTGCTGCGTCGATCCAGCGCTGGACGTCATCGGGGTCCGAGGGCTCTTCGGTCGTGGTCAGGTGGACGACGAACTCCCGGTTCCCCTTCGGCCCCGGGTGCCCCGAGTCTACGACGCCGGCCACCCGGGCGCCCCAGCCCACCGCCGCCTCGCAGAACTCGCGCAGGACGCGGCGATGCACCTCGGGATCCCGCACGACGCCCTTCGGCGCGTCGGCCCGGCCCGCCTCGAACTGCGGCTTGACGAGAACGAGCGCGTCCCACCCCGGCGCTGCGAGGGCGAGCGTCGGCGGCAGGACGCGGGTCGCGGAGATGAACGAGACGTCGCACGTGATCAGGTCGGGTGCGAAGGGCAGCGCGTCGAGGTGGCGCGCGTTCACCCGCTCGAGCACGACGACGCGTGGATCGGCCCGCAGCCGCGGGTGGAGCTGCCCGTAGCCGACGTCGAGCGCGACGACCCGCGCGGCGCCGCGCTGCAGGAGGCAGTCGGTGAAGCCTCCGGTGGAGGCGCCGAGGTCGACGCAGTCCCTGTCCTTCGGGTCGACGCCGAGCGCGTCGAGGGCGTGCGCGAGCTTCTCGCCGCCGCGCGAGACGAATCGCGGCGGCCGCTCGACCTCGAGCTCGACGTCCTCGCCGACCTGCTGCCCCGGCTTCTCGAACCCGGGCACGAGGCCCGCGAGCACGAGCGCCTGCGCCTGCGCCCGGCTCTCGGCGAGCCCCCGCTCCACGAGCACGACGTCGAGGCGCTTCTTGGCCATGGCGAGACAATGCCGACGTGAGCACCCTCACGGAAGCGATCGACATCCGCGGCGCGCGTTTTGTGATCGAGCGGCCTGCCGAGCCCGAGTCGCTGATCGACGATGACGCCTTCGCCGACGACGAGTTCCTCCCGTACTGGGCGGAGCGCTGGCCGAGCGGGATAGCACTCGCGGAGCACGTCTCTACGAGCGACCTCCAGGGCAGGCGCGTTCTCGAGATCGGCTGCGGGCTCGGTCTTCCGTCGCTCGTCACAGCGCGTCTGCGGCGCGGACGTCGTGGCAACCGACTGGTCACCCGACGCGATCGCGCTTCTCGCGCGGAATGCGTCACGCAACGTGCTGCGGATGACCGCTGTGCCGGCCGACTGGCGAGACACCGACGCGATCGTCTCGTTGGGCCCGTTCGACCTGGTCGTCGCGGCCGACGTGCTCTACGAGGCGCGGAATGCAGCGCCGATCCTCTCGCTCCTCGCGACGCTCGGAGCGCCCGCCACGATCGCCGACCCCGGGCGACGGCACGCGGCCGGGTTCCTCGCCGCCGCACGTGCAGACGACTGGGAGATCGACACCCTGGCCGATGCGCGGATCCCGCAGGGCGGGATCCACCGGCTGACTCGTGTCAGGCCGTCCTGACCGCGAGCGAGTCGACGATCTCGCCAAGCACCGACGTGTCGGCCTCGATCGCCGCGAGCCGGCCGTGCGCGCGCCGCGCAGCGTCGGCGGCGACCACCCGGGCGCCGTCGGCACCCAGCTCGGAGGCGTAGCCGTCCCCGTCGATCACGTCGTCGACGGCCTGGAAGAGCACGCCGAGCTCCTCCCCGAACGCCCGCCACGGCGCCTGCGCAGCCGTGGGAGACCTCGGCCGCCCACAGCCCCAGCCCGACGGCCGCGGCGAACAGCCGTCCGGTCTTGAGCCGATGGAGGTCCTCGAGGGCGACGTCCGCGCGGGTGATGTCCAGGTACTGCCCGCCGATCATCCCGAGCGCCGCCTCCGCGAGCTCACGGACCGGCTCCGGCCGGCCGCCGTCGAGCGCGAGGTGGAGCGCCTCCGCGAGCAGCGCGTCACCGGCGAGCAGCGCCACGCCCTCGCCGAACGCGACGTGCACGCTCGGCCGGCCCCGCCGCTCGTCGTCGTCGTCCATCGCCGGGAGGTCGTCGTGGACGAGCGAGAAGGTGTGCACGAGCTCGAGCCCGAGCGCGGCCGGAAGAGCGCGCTCGACGGTGCCTCCGGCGGCTTCCGTCGTGGCGAGGCAGATCACCGGCCGGATCCGTTTCCCGCCGCCACCGAGGGCGTACCGGATCGCCTCCTGGAGGTCGCCGAGCGCGGGTCGAAGCGTGAGCTCCTCGAGAGACGTCTCGACGAGCCGCGCGAGCTCGTCAGGCGCCTGCATCGGCAGCCTGGCGCGCGCGTTGCACCTCGGCCTCGACCTGCTTTGCGAGCTCGGCGATCTCCGCGAGCCCGTCGATCGCCTCGTCGAGGTCGCCGCCGCCGTCCGCATTCGCCTCGAGCGCGTCGACACGGACGCGAAGGCGCTCGAGAAGCTCCTCCGCGCGCTGGAGCGACGCGTCCGATCCGGCCATCTCGGTCATGCAGTCTCCCGCCGAACCCGACCGAGGATCCCGTTGACGAGCCGCGCGGCATCCTCGGTCGCGTAGCGCTTCGCGAGCAGCACGGCCTCGTTGATCGCCACCTCCGCGGGCACCGTCCCCTCCTCGAGCTCGTAGACCCCGATCCGAAGGATGTTCCGCTCGAGCGTACCGAGACGATCGGCGGTCCAGTCCAGCGATGCTGCCGTGATCCGCGCATCGAGCGACGGCGCCTCCGCGGACACGGCGGCGGCGAGCTCCGTTGCGAAGGCGTCGGGCTCGCCCTCGAAGAGCGTTGCCAGAGGCTGCTCGGTGAGGTCCCACTGGTAGAGCAGGAAGAGCGCCTGACGCCGCGCCTGCCGGCGGCCGACCTGCTTCGCGGTCTCGCTGCTCATGGCCGTCGCAGAGACGGCAGGTGCGCTTCCATTTCGTCAAGGTAGCCGGTCGAGTACGTGCCGGCCGCGAAGCCGCCGGAGCGGAGCACATCGAGGGCGAGCTCGCGGGTCGTCGGGATCCCCTCGACCGACAGCTCCTCCAGCGCACGCACCGCCCGGGCGAGCGCCGACGGCCGGTCGTCGTCCAAGACGATCACCTTCGCGATCAGCGAGTCGTAGTACGGCGGGATCTCGCTGCCCGACTCGATGGCGGTGTCGACCCGGACGCCGGGCCCGAGCGGCGGCGAGAACCGCTCGACGATCCCGGGAGAGGGCGCGAAGCCGCGCGTGGGATCCTCGGCGTTGATCCGGATCTCGATCGCGTGCCCTCGCCTCGGTGCACGCCCGCCCATCGCGAGGCGCTCCCCCGCTGCGATGCGCACCTGCTCGCGGACGACGTCGATCCCGGTCACGAGCTCCGAGACGGGATGCTCGACCTGCAACCGGCAGTTGACCTCGATGAAGTACGGCTCGCCCTTCGGGGCCGAGGAGAAACTCGAAGGTCCCCGCACCGAGGTAGCCGACCGCGGCGCAGGCGCGGGCCACCGAGTCCTCGAGCTCCTCGCGCGTCTCCGGTGCCAGCGCCGGCGAGGGCGACTCCTCGATGAGCTTCTGATGCCGCCGCTGGATGGAGCACTCGCGCTCGCCGAGGGTCAGGATGCTCCCATGCGAGTCGCAGAGGACCTGCACCTCGACGTGGCGGGCCGGTGAGACGACCTTCTCGAGGTACAGCGATCCGTCGCCGAACGCGGCATCGGCCTCCGCCGACGCGGCGCCGTAGGCGTCCTCGAGCGCGTCGGGCGCCTCGACGAGCCGCATCCCCTTTCCACCGCCTCCGGCCGTGGCCTTGAGCAGCACCGGGAACCCGACCGTGGCGGCGGACTCGCGGATCGCCTCGAGGGAGGCCGCGCCGTCCGTCCCGGGCACGAGCGGGATTCCCGCCGAACGCATCTCGCGCTTCGCGACGGCCTTGTCGCCGAGCCGCTCCATCACGTCCGGCGACGGCCCGACGAAGACCAGGTCGTTCTCCGCACACGCCCGTGCGAACGCGGGGTTCTCGGCGAGGAACCCGTAGCCCGGGTGCACCGCCTCGCAACCGGTCGTGACGGCCGCCGCGACGACGCTCGGGATCCGCAGGTAGCTCTCCGAAGCGACGGGCGGCCCGAGACAGACGGCCTCGTCGGCCAGGCGGACGTGCAGCGCGTCGCGGTCGGCGGTCGAGTAGACCGCGACGGCCTCGAGCCCGAGCTCGTGCACCGCTCGGATCACGCGGACGGCGATCTCGCCCCGGTTGGCGACGAGGACGCGCGAGAACATCGTCAGCGCCTCAGACGACCGGCTGGCCGCCGACGGGCTCGATCTCGAACAGGAGGGTGCCGAACTCGACCGGCTGGCGGTCCTCGACGTGGATCGCCCGGATGCGGCCGTCCACGTCGGCCTTGAGCTCGTTGAAGAGCTTCATCGCCTCGAGCAGGCACAGCGTCTGACCGGCCGCGACGATGTCCCCGACGGCGACGAAGGGCGGCGCTCCCGGCTGCGGGGCGCGGTAGAAGAGCCCGACCATCGGCGACTCGATCCGGGCGACCGGAGACGGCGCCGAGCCGTCGGGCCCGTCGTGCGCGGAGATCGCGACGCCGTCGGCCCCTGCGGTCACGGCTGCCGGTGCGACGCCCGGCTCGTCCGCACGCCGCACGGAGACGCGCATCCCCTCGTCCTCGATCTCGATCTCGCCGACCCCGGACTCCTGCACGATCTTGACGAGCTCCCTGATCCGCTCGGCGCGCTGGGCGTCGACATCGCCGCCGAGGAGCGTCGCCTCGCGCGAGTGGCGCTGGCGGATGGTGGTGAGAAGCGTCTCGGCCTCGTCGCCGAACATCGCGAGGAGCACGAGGTCCTCCTCCGACGAGGCGATCCCCTCGGCCGCCTCGCGGACGTCTTCGGCGCTCGGCGGGTCTTCCTCGAGCGACGGGCCGTCGGAGCCGCCGAGAAGCTCGACCGCCCGGCGGACGGACGGGTCGATCGGGGCGGGCGGCGTTCCGTAGCCGCCGGTGACGAGCATGCGGAACTCGTCGAGCACCGTGCCGTAGCGACGCGCCGAGAGGACGTTGAGGAGGGCCTGCGAGCCGAGGATCTGCCCGATCGGCGCCGCGAGCGGCGGCCAGCCGGCGTCCGCCCGGATCCGCGCCACCTCGGCGAGGGTGTCGAGCAGCCGGTCGCCGGCCGCGTGCGCCCGTAGGTGCGTGTCGAGCGCGGCGACGAGGCCCGCAGGAAGGTCGTACTGCGCTGCGCGCACCGCGATCCGTGGCGCGAGGGGCGCGAGCGGCTCGTCACCGATGTGCTCGTCGACGACATCCGACGCCTCCCAGAGGCGCGCCACGTCCACCCCGGTCTCGCGGTCGAGCCCGCTAAGCGCCTCGGCGAGCGACTCGCCCGCGATCCGGTGCAGCGCGAGCGCGAGCGGGTAGACCGCGGTCGCCACGACGTCTGCGCCGACGCGGGTCGCGACGAGCGCGTTCGCGAGCGCCGTGCCGCCTGCCGCCTGGACGTAGAGGCCGACCGGAAGCCCGCTCGCCTCCCCGAGGCGCTCGACGAGCTCCTGCGTCACGTGCGGCAGGAGGCCGCCGGTCGGGTCGTTCAGGAGCACGCGTGCAGCGCCGAGGTCGCCCAGCTTCCGCGCCTGCTCGACGAGCGCGTCCGCCTCGCCCGTCCGGCCGGGGCTGTAGACGAGCCCGACGTGCAGCTCGCCGCCGGCGCCGACGATCGCCTCGCCTGCTTCGCGGAGGTTCGAGACGTCGTTCAGCGGGTCGTGCAGGCGGAACACGTCGATCCCGTTGTCGGCAGCGCAGGCGACGAACCGCCGCACGATGTCGGGCGAGACGGGCTTCGAGCCGACGAGGAACCGGCCGCGGAGCGCGATGCCGAGCGGTGTCGTCGTCCGGGAGTCGATTGCGCGGATGCGCTCCCACGGGCTCTCGACGCCGCGTCGCACGGATGCGTCGAAAACACCGCCTCCCGACACCTCCAGGCACGCGAACCCGGCGCCGTCGAGGATCTCGGCGATCCGGAGGACCTCGCCGGTCGGGACGCGCCCGGCGAGCGGCTCCTGCGAAAGCAGCCGGATGGTGGTGTCGACGAGCTGCGGCACGGCGGGAGCCTACCGCGGGACTGGCCACGGGGACTGTCCCCGCAGGGGACTGTCCCCCGTGACGCTCGCGCGGGTCAGACCCCTTCGGGGTCAGACCCCAGTCAGGCGCGCGAGATGTAGCGCGCCTCGCGCGGATCGACCTTGACCCGCTCGCCGACGTTCACGAACAGCGGTACCTGGACGACGGCGCCGGTCTCGAGCGTCGCGGGCTTCGTCACGTTCGACACCGTGTCGCCCTTGACACCCGGCTCGGTCTCCGCGACCGCGAGCTCGACCGACGACGGCATCTGGATCCCCGACGGCTTCCCGTTCACCTGGAGGATCTGCACCGTCGAGGACGGGAGCATGTAGGCGAGCTCGCTCGCGATGTCCCCCCTCGGAAGCCCGAACTGCTCGTAGCTCTCCTCGTCCATGAAGTGGGCCTCGGAGCCGTCGTCGTAGAGGAACTGCACGTTCTTCACCTCGGTGTGGACGCGCGGGAACTTCTCGCCCGCGCGGAACGTGTCGTCGACGACCGCTCCCGACTCGAGGTTCTTGAGCTTGGTACGGACGAAGGCGCCACCCTTTCCGGGCTTCACGTGCTGGAACTCGACGATGCGCCACACCGTTCCGCGGTGCTCGATGTGCATCCCGTTCCGGAACTGGTTCGTGTTGACGATGTCGGCCATGTGAGCGCGCCAGGCTACCGGGAGGCGGTCTCAGAATGCCCCTTGTGCCGCCGGAACGCACTGGGCACGCACGCTGCGGCGTCCTCGGTCGCCCCGATATGCCCCATATCGGGGCTCCCTGCGTCCTTGCATCGCACGTGCCATCGCGTCCCGTCGGCGAAGCTCATTCTGAGACCACCTCCCCGTCAGCCGACGAGGACCGGCTCCTTCGTCACCGTGGTGAGCCGCTCGCAGCCGTCGTCGGTGACCACGACCATGTCCTCGATCCGGACGCCGACGTCGCCGGGGAGGTAGATGCCCGGCTCGACGGTGACGACGTTCCCCGGCTCCAGGACGGCCTCCGACTCGGGACGCATGTTCGGCTCCTCGTGCACGGCGAGCCCGACGCCGTGGCCGAGCCCGTGGCCGTACTTGTCGGCCATCCCCGCCTCTCCGATAGCCGTGCGCGATGCAGCGTCGACGTCCTTGCCGAGTGCGCCGGGCCTGACGGCGGCGAGCGCGTCGAGCTGGGCCGTCAGGCAGAGGTCGTAGAGCTCGCGCAGGCGGCCCTCCGGCTCGCCCGTGAAGAACGTGCGCGTGCAGTCGGAGCGGTACCCGTCGACGAGGCAGCCCGCGTCGACGACGACGAGTGTCCCTTCGGGGATCGGCTCATCACGGAGCTTCGCGTGCGGGCGCGCGCCGTTCTCGCCGAACGCGACGATCGCGTCGAACGCGGGGCCGTCCGCCTCTGCCTCGTGCCATGCCTGCTCGAGCCACCAGGCGAGCTCGGCCTCCGTGCGACCGACGAACGTCTGCCGGCCGAGCTCGTCGTACACGCGGTCGGAGATCGCAGCGGCGCGTCGGAGCGTCTCGAGCTCGTCCGCGTCCTTCACGGCGCGGAGCGATTCGACGAGTCCCTTGGTTGCGACGATGTCGATGCCACCCGCTCGCAGCAGGTCGGCGCCGGCGAGCGTCACGTGGATCGCCTCGACGGCGATCCGGCGGCCGGAGAGCCGCTCGGCGAGCGCGGAGAGCACGTCCCGCGGCGTCTGTTCGAACGTCACCCCGTCGACCGCCTGGGCGGAGTCCGCGTACCGGAAGTCCGTGTAGAGCGTCGCGTCACCCGCCGGGTCGACGAGGAGCGCCGTGTTCGAGCTCTCGAAGCCGGTCAGGTACTGCACGTTGACGATCCCCGTCACCAGCAGCGCGTCGTCGAGGTTCGCCGCGAGGCGCTCGATCCGGTTCATCCGTCCCTCCGTTCCGCGAGCAGCTCGAGCGCCCGCCGGTAGCCGTCGATTCCCTGCCCGATCACCCGCTCCGTGGTCAGCCCCTCGAGCACGTTGTGCCTGCGCCACTCCTCTCGCGCCTCGACGTCGGAGATGTGCACCTCGATGACCGCGCCCTCGTACGGCTCGAGCGCGTCCCGGATCGCCCAGCTGTAATGCGTCCAGGCGCCGGGATTGACGACGATCGCGTCCGCGTTGCCGAGCGCCGCGTGCAGGAACTCGACGTACTCCCCCTCGTGGTTCGTCTGGCGGCAGCGGACCTGCAGCCCGAGCTCGCGCGCCCAGGCGTAGATCTGCGTCTCGAGGTCCTGCAGCGAGGCGTTGCCGTAGCGTGCCCGGTCGCGCCGACCGAGGAGATCGAGGTTGACGCCGTTGAGCACGTCGATGCGCACGGCTCGATGCTAGTCGCTCGTCGTTTCCCAGTCCGCGGCGTCCGCCACGTAGATGTGCCCCTCCGTCACGAGCCCCGTCGGTCCGTCGAGTGCGCCGGCCGACACGGAGATCGTCGCGTCGTCGGCACGTGCCCAGAACAGCGTCGCACCGCACGTCCCGCAGAAGCCGCGCCTGCGCTCGTTGCCGTCGACGTACCAGCGGAGCGTCTCGTCCGCGGCGAGCCGGAGTGCTTCCCGCGGCACCGACGTGTACGCGCCCGCAAGCGTCCCGCTCCGCCGGCAGAGCGAGCAGTGGCACACGAGCACGTTCCGCAGCGGGGGCTCGACCTCGAAGCGAACGCCGCCGCAGAGGCAGCCGCCCGTCACGCGATCAGCTCCTCGAGCGCGCGGCGAACGTCGGCCTCGGGCATCTCCACGCCCCACCGTGGCCGGCCGGGCGCATCGAGCAGGACGAGGCGCGGAGAGCCGCGCTCGGCCTTCTTGTCGCGCGCGAGCGCCGCCCAGGCCGCATCGGCGTCGACGGCCACCGGCTTCGGCGACAGCACGTCCTGCACCGTTCGCACCGCGTCGTCCAGGCCGGACAGACGCAGCGCGGCGAGCATTCCGAGCGCAACCGCATGCCCGTGCGGCAGCGCGTAGCCCGCCGCCGCCTCGAGCGCGTGCGCGAACGTGTGACCGAGGTTGAGCTGGTTCCGCGGCCCGCGGTCGTGGGGATCGCCGAGGCAGACCCCCGACTTGAAGGCGGCGCACGAGCGCACCTGGTCGAGCTCGGAGCGCTCCCAGAGCGGGGCGCCGGCGAGGAGCCCGGTCTTGACGACCTCCGCGAGCCCGTTCCGCCGCTCCGGCTCGGGCAGCGTCGTCAGGAGGGACGGGTCGCACACGACCCGGACGGGCCAGTGGAAGGCGCCGACGACGTTCTTCGCGCCGGGGAGGTCGATCGCCGCCTTGCCGCCGATCCCCGCGTCGACCTGACCGACGAGCGTCGTCGGGACGGCCGTCCACGCGACGCCCCGCATGTACGTGGCCGCCGAAAGACCCGCGACGTCGGTCGTCGAGCCGCCGCCGAGCGCGACGACGCTCCCGTCGCGTCCGATCGCGAACCGGCTCCAGAGGCGCTCCAGCACGGCCGGCGTCTTGGCCGGCTCACCCGCAGGCACCTCGTGGAGGGCGACGTCCCGGGCGCCGAGGCCAACCTGCGCTCGGATCCCGTGGATGCCGGAGACGTGCGCGTCGGCGACGAGCTCGACCGCGCCGTCGCCGGGCACGAGGTCGCCGAGCTCGTCGATCGCGCCCCGCTCGACCTGGACGCCTGCGGCCGCGAGCAAGATGCCGTCGACGTCGCGCGCTCTCGCGTCCGCGACCTCCTCGTAGAGTGGCTGCCGCTCCCGGTGCAGCGAGTGGAAGTCGTCCTCGGCCCGGGCGAGCGGCCGGTCGGTGCCCGCGACTCGCTGCCAGGCGGTCTCGGGGTCGACGTCGAGGAGGACGGTGAAGGCGCGCGCGGTGAGGAGCGACCGGGTGCGCTCGGAGAGGACGGCGCCGCCACCGAGCGCGACGACGAGCGGATCGCCGCCGGCGAGCACGTCGTGCGCGACGTCCTCCTCGAGAGCACGAAAGCCCGCCTCGCCGCGCGCGGCGAACAGCTCCTGCACCGAGGCGCCTGCGCGCTTCTCGATCTCCTCGTCCAGGTCGAGGAACGGCCGTCCCGTCCTGGCGGCCACCGCTGCGCCCGCGCGCGTCTTCCCGGACCCCATGAAGCCCGCGAGCGCGAGGTGCCGGCCCAGCGCGTGCGGTGCGCTCATGTTCCCCCTCCGGCTAGCGCGGGCGCCACCGGTCGCCGATCCGGGCGAGGTACATCTGGTGCGCGGCCCGAACATCGACGAGCGCGTCGCCCCCGAGCTTCTCGAGCGCTGCTCGTGCAAGCTCGAACGCGACGGCCGCCTCCGCGACGACCGCGAGCGCCTCGACGGCCTGCACGTCCGACCGCTCGACGAGCGCGCTCGCCGGCTCTCCGGTCGCGAGGTCGACGGAGTCCAGGGGCCTCATCAGCGTCGGCAGCGGCTTCATCGCGGCCCGGACGACGATCGGCTCGCCGTTCGACATCCCCGCCTCGAGGCCGCCGGCGCGGTTCGTCCGGCGCTCGAGACCCGGGTCGATCTCGTCGTGCGCCTCCGTGCCGCGACGGCGCGCGAGCGCGAAGCCGTCGCCGACCTCGACGCCCTTGACCGCCTGGATTCCGATGAGCGCGAACGCGAGGCGCGCGTCGAGCCGGTCGCGCTTCTCCGCGTACGAGCCGAATCCGGGCGGGACGCCGGTCGCGACCACCTCGACGATCCCGCCAAGCGTGTCCCGATCCTTCCGGGCGGCGTCGGTGGCGTCGCGCATGCCCTCGTCGCTCGTCTCTCCGCCGACCTCGACGGGGCGCCCGGCGACGGCGATCCCGAGCTCTCCGAGAAGCGCCTTCGCGACCGCGCCGGCGGCGACGTGAACGGCCGTGTGCCGCGCGGACGCTCGCTCCAGGGCGTTGCGGACGTCGTCGTGTGCGTACTTGAGGACGCCGGCGAGGTCGGCGTGCCCGGGCCGCGGCAGTGTCACGGCCTTTGCCCCCTTGCCCGTGGGCTCGCCCTCGGGCGGCCACGGGTCCATCCCCCACGTCCAGTTCGCGTGGTCGCGGTTCCGGACGACAAGGGTGAGCGGCGTGCCGAGCGTCACCCCGTGCCGCAGGCCCGAGAGCACCTCGACCGTGTCCGACTCGAGCTTCTGCCGCGGGCTCCGGCCGTAGCCCTGCTGACGTCGCCGCAGGTCGGCGTCGATCGCGTCCCGGTCGAGCCGCAGCCCCGCCGGAAGCCCCGTGACGATGGCGGTGAGCGCCGGTCCGTGCGACTCCCCCGCGGTGACGAGCTCGAGCGCCATGGGGCGATCCTATGCGCGGCGTCGCCCGTGTACGCTTGCCACGCGCGATCCTGCGCCGACCGGAGGAGGTGAGCTGCAGATGACCCGTTCCACGACCGCCACGCAGCGCTCCGCCGGCCGCGCCCGCGGCTAGATGATCGATTCCAGATAGCCGCACGCATGGCTGGTGGCTGTGACGCGTCGCCTGGCGCGACGATCGGCCACGACACGGATCACCGGATATGCGCCGCGGCCGCTCCTCGCACCAGGCTCGGTCACAGCCATCCCCACGCACACGCCTATCTGAAATCGATCATCAGGCCGGGCGCCGCGCGACGGCGCTTCCGCCATCACTCGTCAGGAGACTTGCGAATGACCCAGCACGAGGGCGAGCACGGCGCTCGCCACGTTCGTCTCGCCGATCTTCCCACCGCGGAGATCGGCGACCACCTCTGGCACCCCGTTCGACGCGCGCTCGGCGCGACCGGATTCGGCGTCGGCGCGTACAGCGCCGCGCGGGCCGGGGACGTCCTCGTCGGCGCCCACGACGAGACGGGGCTCGGCTCGAACCGACACGAGGAGCTCTACGTCGTCCTCGCCGGGAAGGCGCTGTTCGAGCTCGACGGCCGCGAGGTCGAGCTCGGCCCCGAGGAGTTCCTGCTCGTCGATCCCGACGTGCGACGGGGCGCACGCGCTCTCGACGACGCGACGAGCGTGCTCGTGATCGGCGGCGCGCCGGGCGCCGTGGCCCCGGCGCCGTACGAGCACTGGTACGCAGCGCTCACGACCAACGACCCGCACGACGCCGCGGAGATCGCGGCGGGGGGTCTCACGCAGTTCCCGGACCACGGGCAGCTCAACTACCAGCTCGCCTGCTTCCGGGCGCTCGCGGGGGAGCTCGATGTCGCGGCGCGGCATCTCCGCCGTGCGGTCGCCTCGGACGAGCGGGCGTGGTCGTGGCTCGAGGACGACTCCGACCTGGATGCGCTCCGCTCGGTGCCGGGTGCCCTACCGACGCGCACACGCGTCGGCCCCCTCCACGTCGAGCAGGCGGGCGCCGGCCCCGACGTCGTCCTGGTGCACGCGGGCGTCGCGGACGGCCGCATGTGGGACTCGCAGTGGGTCGAGTGGGCCGCGCGCCACCACGTCACGCGACTCGACCTGCGCGGGTTCGGCCGCTCGGATCTGCCCGAGGGGACGTACTCCCACGCGGGCGACGCGCTCGCCGTGCTCGACGCACTCGGGATCGAGCGCGCGGCGCTCGTCGGCGCGTCGTTCGGCGGCAGGGTGGCGCTCGATCTCGCGGCGACGGCCCCCGAGCGCGTAGCGGCTCTCGTCCTCGCGTGCGCCGGGCTCCCGGATCACGACTGGTCGGAGGAGCTCGAGGCGTTCGGCGCCGCAGAGGACGAGGCGATCGAGGCCGGTGACCTCGACCGCGCGACCGAGGTCAACGTCGACTTCTGGGTCCCGGCGGCGTCCGAATCGGTGCGCGCCGCGATCCGCGAGCAACAGCGGAATGCGTTCGCGCTCCAGGTCGGCAGGGACGACGAAGAGGTGCTCCTCACCGACGACCTGACCGCGCGTCTCGGGACGGTCGACATCCCGACGCTCGTCCTCGTCGGCGCGTCGGACCATTCCGACTTCCACGCGATCGCCGACCGGCTGGCCGCCGAGCTACCGGACGCGCGCCGAGCGACCGTCTCCGGTGCCGGCCACCTGCCGAGCCTCGAGCAGCCGGACGCGTTCGACGCCGTCGTGCTGCCGTTCCTCGACTCGCTCGCGTAGGCGCAGGGGGGCGCGGCTCAGCCGCGCCCCCGCAATGCCTCTCCGCATCGCACGGAGCGGCGCGGCATCGCCCGTCCAGCGCTCGAACGACGCGGCACCCTGGGCGAGCAGGACGTCGAGCCCGTCGACGCACGGGTGGCAGTCGAGCGCGAGGGCGGCGGCGACCAGCGCCGTCGGGCGCCCGTCCGAGTGGTAGGCGAGATCGACCACCTGCATTCCGGCGCGCGGTGCGACGACGACCTCGTCCTTCAACGGTGTCGCGTTGACGAGCACGTCGAAGCCGTCGGTCGACGGTGGCCAGTCGCGGTCGCGTCGGCCGCGGACGACAACCTCCGCACCGGCATCCTCCAGAGCCGCCGCGACCGCCTTCGACGCGCCGCCGGTGCCGAGCACGAGCGCGCGCCGGCCGACGGGGTCGATCTGCGAGGTCACGGCGAGGCCGTCGGTCGACGAGCCGAGCACCCGGTCGTCCCGGATCACCAGCGTGTTGACCGAGCCGGCACGAGTCGCGACGGGGTCGACCTCGTCGCAGAAGGCGATCACGGCCTCCTTGTGCGGGATCGTGACGTTGGCGCCTGCGAACCCCGCGGCGACGAGGCCGCGCACCGCGTCGCCGAGGAGCTCGGGCGGGGTCGGCAGCGGGACGTACGCCCAGTCGAGGGCGAGCGCCGTGAACCCGGCGTTCTGCATCGGCGGGGAGAGCGAGTGCGACGTCGGCCAGCCGAGCAGGCCCACGAGCGTCGTCGTGCCGCGGATCTCGATCACTCGACCACCACGCCCTGCGGCCGGGCCAGGAAGCGCTCGATGATCGGGCGATGTGCCGGCGTCACGCTCAGCCGGGGAAGCTCGTCGAGTGGAACGAATCGAAGCCCGAGCGTCTCCTCGCTCGGCACCGGCTCGCCGTCGGCGACGCCGACCCGGAACACGATGCTCAGCACGCGATAGACGTTGCCGTCGGCGTAGCCGACGATGCGCGACGGATCCGAGAACACGCCGAAGAGCTCGATCGAGCTCGTGTCGAGCCCGGTTTCCTCCTTCACCTCGCGGCGCACCGCGTCGGAGATCGACTCGTCCGGTTCGAGCGCTCCGGCGATGAGCCCCACGTGCCGTCGTCGGCGCGCCGGTCGAGGAGCAGCGCGCCGTCGCGCTCGATCAGCGCGCCGGCGCCGACCAGCAGCGGCCGGTTGGGCGTCGGGGCGAGAGGATCCCGGTAGTAGCTCGGCATCGGCGGAGTATCGCCGCGGCGGCGGCCGGGGAAGCCCTCGAATGGATGCTCATCCCGGCGCACGCGGATGCCGATACGGGACCGATGGGTCTCGACAACGTCGATCGACGGCTGCTCGCCCGGTTCGAGGCGAGCCGCGAGCACGAGCGCGTCCGACGGGAGCTGCTCCCGCCGGTCTGGATCAATTCCGACGTCGACGATGCAGGGCCGCTCGGGGAGCTTTTCCAGGACGTGCTCGGGCGCGCACGAGAGCACGTCCGTGTGCAGCGCGAGGCGCTCTCGGAACGAAGCTCGGCCGACCTCGGCGTCTGAGACCGAGGGGTTGCCGGAGACCGCGATCTTGGACTAGGGTCGCTCCCTGTCCTGCGGGTCGTGCCGGGGAGGCGCAAACACCCGCATCTCTTGAACGGGAGGGGAAGCGATGCGAGGTTTCAGACGATTGGTCGCGGCCGTGCTCGCGACGGCCGCTGCGGCGCTGGTCGCGGGCGGAACCGTCGGCGCGGCGCCAACGGTGGTCGCGACAGGGCTCGACAATCCGCGGGGGCTGACGTTCGGCTCGGACGGCACGCTCTATGTCGCCGAGGCGGGTCGAGGCGGCAGCGGTCCGTGCTTCGTGAACAGCGAGCCGAACCTCGTCTGCCTCGGGGCGACGGGCGGGATCACCCAGGTCCACCACGGGACGCAGACGCGAATCGCGAGTGGCCTGCCGTCGCTCGCAGGCGAGGGCGGCGGCGGCGCGACCGGCCCGAACGACGTCTCCGTGCTCGGCAACGGCGGCGTGCTGTTCTCCCTCGGGCTCGGCGCGCCTCCGTCGTCCGTGGCGCCCGGCGGCCCGATCGCCGGCTCCGGCATGGCCTCGCTGAATCGCCTGAACGGGCGCTCGGGCACCTGGACGACGATCGCGAGCCTCGCGGCACACGAGGCGGCGGCCAACCCCGACGGGACCGACCTCGACACGAACCCGTACGGCGTTCTTGCGCTCCCTGGTCGCACACTGGTCGCCGACGCCGGCGCCAATGCGCTTTTCGAGGTCTCCGCGTCGGGGAAGGTCTCGACGGTCGCGGCATTCCCGCCGACGCCGGTCAACTTCCCGTTCCCGGGGTTCCCGATGGACGCGGTCCCGACCTCGGTCGCGCAGGGGCCGGACGGCGCGCTCTACGTCGGCCAGCTGACGGGCTTTCCGTTCCCGGTCGGCGGCTCGACGGTCTGGCGCATCGGCCCTTCGGGCCGGACGCCGTTCCGCACGGGATTCACAAACGTCGTGGACATCACTTTCGGGCCCGATGGGAGCCTCTGGGTGGTCGAGATCGACTCGACGAGCCTGCTGTTCCCGCCCGACATGATCGGCTCCCTGATCCGGGTGGCGCCGAACGGCACCAGGACAACGGTGGCGGGGAACCTGTTCTCGCCGGGCGGCGTCGCGCTCGGTCCTGACGGGCACCCGTACGTGACCGTATGCTCGGTGTGCCCCGGCGGCGGCCAGGTACTGCGACTCGACGGCTAGCGAGCGGACAAGCGAGTAGCCCCGGCGGCCCGCCCTGTGCGGGCCGCCGGCATTCAGCCGGGCTCAGTCGCAGGCGTACCCGTACTCGCAGACCTTGCGCAGGAAGTCGGTCTCGTTCGCCGTGAAGTAGTGCGCCGTCGATTTCGGCTTGCGGACGTAGTAGAGGTAGTCCACCGCGCGCGCGGGGTTTGCGGCGGCGCGGATCGACGCGAGGCCGGGGTTCGCGATCGGCGTCGGCGGAAGCCCCGGCGAAGGCGCGTGTTGTACGGCGAGTTCGAGCGGAGCGCCTCCTTGGTCAGCGACTCGGTGCCCGGGATGTCGAGCCCGTAGCGGACCGTCGCGTCGATGCCGAGCGGCATCCGGTTCCTGAGGCGGTTGTAGATCACCGCCGAGACGAGACGGCGCTCGCGCGGCACCGCGGTCTCCTTCTCGATCATCGACGCGATGATCAGGACGTCGTACGGGCGTCAGGTTCTTCGAGCGCGCGTAGGCGAGGTCCACGTCCGGAAGCGCTCGCGGAACGCGCGGAGCTGGTCCGCCACGAGCTCCCGCGCGGTCGTGCGCTGGGTGAACTCGTAGAGCGCCGGGAAGAGAAATCCCTCCATGGAGTCGCGCTTCATGTCCTTGCGGAAGCGTGCCGGCGCGCGTGCCGCCTCGACCGCCCGCAGGTATCCGGCCCGCGTCAGGCGTGGCGTGACCCCTCGCTTCGTGATGGCGATCTGCCGCACGGCGGCGACGCGGTCGGCCATCTCCGCCACCGTGAAGCCCTCCGGGAAGATGATCCTGAGGCGCGCGAGCGGTTTCGGCGCGGCCGTCGTGGGCGGAGGTGGGTCGTCCTCGTCCCCGCCTGCAACCCAGGCGGTCACCGCGAACGCGCCGACCGCGACGACGACCACCGTGACCGCGAGCGCGAGCCAGCGTGTCACCGCGGGCGCTCCAGCCAGCCCTGCAGCAGATGCGCTGCGGCGACGGCGTCCTCCGGCGCCCGAGCCGCCGGTCTGCTGGGCGAGCGTCGTCGTGAACCGCTCGTCGTACGTCTCGACCGGGATCGCGAGACGGGCGCGCAGCGCCTCGACGAACGACTCCGTCGCGCGCGCCTGCTCCCCGCGCTCGCCCCGAAGGGTGAGCGGCAGGCCCACGAGCACGAGCTCTGCATCGTGCTCGCCCACGACGGCGACGAGCCGGTCGAGCCCCGCGGGCGTGGCCGCCTTCTCGACGACGCCCACGGGACGTGCGAGCGTCCCGGTCGCGTCGGAGACGGCCACCCCGGTCCGCGCGGCACCGAAGTCGAGCGCGACGACCTTCATCGTCAGAGCGCGTCGCGAATCAGGCGCTCGGCCTCGGCGAGCGCGTCCGGCAGCTTCTCGACGTCCTTGCCGCCCGCCCGCGCCATCGTCGGGCCGCCCGCCGCCTCCGCCGCCGACGAGCGGCGCCGCTCCCCTGATCACGTCCGAGGCGCTGACCCGCTCCGCGACCGCCGCGTCGAAGTTGGCGACGAGGCTGACGCCTCCGTCGACCGGCGGACCCGAGCACGACCGCGGCCGGGCGCATGACGCTGCTTGATCCGGTCGGAGAGCTCGAGCAGGGCGTCCCCTTCGAACCCGTCGACCGCCTGGACGACGACGTTCACGCCGTCGACCGCGACGACCTGGGCGTCCGGGTCGGCCGCGCGCTCCGACGAGGAGGCCTTGCGCTTCCGTTCCTTGCGAGCGTCCTCGAGCTCGCCGCGGAGGTCGTCCGCCTCGGCGGCCCGCGCGTGGAGCGTCGCCCACGCCTCGCCGGACGTGACCGCCTCGATGCGGCGTGCGCCGCCGCCGACCGACCCCTCCGAGAGGATCGCGAACCCGCCGATCTCGGCCGTCGACCGGACGTGAGTGCCGCCGCAGAGCTCGGTCGTCGTCCCGGGGACGTCGACGACGCGCACGACGTCGCCGTACTTCTCGCCGAAGAGCGCCATCGCCCCGAGCCGGCGAGCCTCGTCGAGGGTCGTCTCGAACGTGTGCACCGGGAGGTTCGCGAACACGGCGCGGTTGACGCGCTCCTCGATCGCCTCGCGCTCGTCGCGCGTGAGCTGCGACGTGTGCGTGAAGTCGAAGCGGAGCTTGTCGGGCCGAACGGCAGAGCCGGCCTGCTTGACGTGGTCGCCGAGCACCTCGCGGAGCGCTGCCTGCAGCAGGTGCGTTGCCGTGTGGTTCGCCATGGTCGGGAAGCGGACGCTCCACGGCACGACGGCGCGCACGCGGTCTCCGCCCGCGAATCCAGTCTCCGCGGAAGAGGAGCGCCTGGTCGCCGTCGAAGCGGAACGCGTCGACGAGCTCGGCGCGCACCGACGGGTCGTCGTCGCGCTCGATCCAGCCGTGGTCGGTGACCTGGCCGCCGCCCGCCGGGTAGAACGGCGTCTCGCGGAGCTTCGCGAGGAACGTTCCGTCGCCGAGCTCCTCGAGCGCGCCGATCTGCGTGAGCACGTCGACCTTCGTGTAGCCGACGAACTCCGATGCGAACCCGGCGTCGCGCGCGAAGTCCGCCGCGCGCTGCGCGAGCCCGCGCTCGCCCGTTCCACGGGAGATCTCCTTGTGGCGCTCCATCTCCGGCCCGGTAGCCGTCGACGTCCACCTGCTGGCCGCGCTCGCGGGCGAGCTCGACGGTCAGCTCGATCGGGAAGCCGTAGGTCGCGGCGAGCCGGAACGCGTCCTCACGGGAGATGTCGCTGCCGGACAGCTCCTCGAACTCCCGCATGCCGCGGTCGATCGTCTCGCGGAAGCGCTCCTCCTCCGCGCGAACGACGCGCTCGATCTCGTCGGCGTTCTCGACGACCTCCGGGTACCAGGGGCCGACCTGCTCGACGACGACGCGTGGCAGCTGGTGGACGGCGGGCAGCCCGATCCGGCGCGCCTGGACGACCGACCGGCGGATCAGCCGGCGGAGCACGTACCCGCGCCCCTCGTTCGACGGCGTGATCCCCTCGGCGACGAGGAACGTCATCCCCCGGCCGTGGTCGGAGAGGACCCGATGGGCCTTCGTCGCCTCCGGCGAAGCGCCGTAGTGGACGCCGGACTGCTGCTCGATCCAGTCCATGATCAGCCGGAAGCCGTCCGTGTCGAAGATCGAGTCGGCCTCCTGGACGAGCATCGCGCACCGCTCGAGCCCCAGGCCCGTGTCGATGTTCTGCTTCGGGAGCGGCGTCACGCGTGCCGTCTGCGGCGAGGTCGAACTCCATGAAGACGAGGTTCCAGAACTCGATGTAGCGGTCACAGCGACCGCAGTTCGGGCCGCAGTCCGCCTCCCCGCAGCCGTGCTCGGCGCCCCGGTCGTAGTGGAGCTCCGAGCACGGGCCGCACGGGCCGGTCTCGCCGGCGGGGCCCCAGAAGTTCTCCGAGCGCGGGAACGGCACGATCCGCTCGCGCGGAAGGCCCTTCCGCAGCCAGGCGGCGACGGCGACCTCGTCCTCGCCGATGCCGAGCGCCGGGATCGCCCGCGAACACGCTCGCCCAGAGCCGGTCGGGATCGAACTTCAGATGCTCGGTGACGAACTCCCACGCCAGGTCGACGGCGCCGTCCTTGAAGTAGTCGCCGAACGAGAAGTTCCCGAGCATCTCGAACATCGACGCGTGGCGCGCCGTGAGACCGACCTCGTCGAGGTCGGTGTCCTTCCCGCCGGCGCGCAGGCACTTCTGGACGGTCGTGAACCGCGGCGCCGGCGGCTGCTTCGACACCGGAGAAGTACGGCTTCAGCGGCTGCATCCCGGCGGAGATGAACAGCGTGGAGGGATCCTCCGGCGGCGGGATCAGCGAGAACGACGGGAACCGCAGGTGGTCGCGCTCCTCGAAGAAGGAGAGGAATCCCTCGCGGAGCTCGGCGGTTGTCGCGCATCGGCCGATCGTAGCGCCGAGGCCGTTTGCGGCCTGCGGTCGTTGCAGCTGCCTGCCGGCCGCGACAGGCCCGACAACCACCCCCAGGGGCACTCCCGTGTCCCTGGTGTCAGGCTATCGGTGGACGTCGCGCGAGAGTGCCACGACTTCGTGCCAACTCTGTGCCGGCTCGAGCGAGCCTCCGGGACGCTGTCATGGAACGCGACGAACGACAGGCCCGCATGCGTCACGCTCGTTCGCCGCAGCACGGCAAGCCAGGCCTCGCGGCCGATCGAGACGGCGGCGCTAGGGCTGCTCGTCCGGCGGCACCGGCGCCGGATCCGGCTTCGGCGTCGGCGGCGGCTGCGGCCACGGATCGGGCTTGGGCTGCGGCGTCGGGTGTCGGCGTCGGTGTCGGCCGCTCGCGCGGAGGGCGGCGTGCGGCCGGCGACCCGCAGATCCTCGGCCAGGTCCTGCTCGCGACGACGCGCCGCATCCTTCGCGGCATCCGTCGCCTCCGAGAAGTTCCGCGACTTGCGGAACGACGACACGCCGTGGGCGATGCCGGCAGCGAAGCCCGAGACCTTCTCGACGGGCGTCGTGATCGCGGTCGAGACCGCGCGTACCGCGGTGTCCGCGCTGTCCGCCATCGAGACCGCGCTGTCGGTCACGGTGTCGAGCTTGTCGAGCTGGTAGTTGACGCGGTCGACCGTGCCGCCGGTCTTGACCACGACGGGAAGCGCGTCGCGCTCCGTTCCCTGCACGAGGGACGAGAGCCGATCGAAGAGCTGCCCGAGCTTGAACAGGGCGAAGATCGACCCGACGCCCAGCAGGACGAGGAAGATCGCCAGGGCCCAGTAGGCGACGTCACCGGCGGAGAACGCGACCGTCATCGCGCGGGATCCTACCCCGTCGCGCGCTCGATCACGCCCGCACCCACAACCACGTCATCGTCGTAGAGAACCGCGACCTGACCCGGTGCGACCGCCTCGACCGGCTCGGCGAGCTCGAGCGAGAAGCCGTCGTCCGGTGGCCGACATCGCGCGCACCGACGGGCGTGGCGCGGTACCGAAGCTTCGCCTCGACGTCGTCGACGTCGAGGTACAGGCGATCCGCCAGCCTCGACGCGCGTCGCGCCGAGCAGCCGCCGTGGGCCCGACGACGAGCGTGTTCGCGTCGACGTCCGAGCGGAGCGCGTAGAGCGGCTCGGGCGACGCGACGCCGATCCCGCGACGCTGACCGGGCGTGAACCGCCACAGCCCGTCGTGACGCCCGACGACCGCGCCGCTCGGGTCGACGATCGGCCCCGGCGCGTCCGCAAGACCCTGACGAGCGAGGAACGCCCGGTAGTCGCCGCCCGCGAGGAAGCACGCCTCCTGGCTCTCCGGCCGCGTCGCCGCCGCGAGGCCGGCCGCGGCGGCCTCGGCTCGCACCTCGGCCTTCGTCGGCGTCCCGAGCGGGAACGCGACGCGGTCGAGGAGAGCCGGATCGACCGTCGCCAGCATGTACGACTGGTCCTTCTCGGGGTCGGCAGCCCGTGCGACGAGGCGCACGCCGTCCCGCTCGACGATCCGGGCGTAGTGGCCCGTCCAGAGCACGTCGGCGCCGACCCTCTCCGCGAAGCCGACGAGCGCAGCGAACCGAAAGTCGCCGTTGCAGCGCATGCACGGGTTCGGCGTCACGCCCGCCGCGTAGCCGTCGACGAAGGAGCGGACGACGGTGTCGCGGAACGCCTCGCGCAGGTCGAGCGTGACGTGCGGGAGCCCGAGCGCGTGACACGTCTGGCGCGCGCGGATCACGGCGTCCGGAGAGCAGCACGCGCGCTCGGAATCAGGGCCTGCCGGGTCGAGCCAGAGCCGAAGCGTCACGCCGACCGCATCCGGGACGCGCACGCAGCAGCGTCACGGCGCTGTCGACGCCGCCGCTCATCGCGACGGCGACCCGACCCGGCCGCGGCGCGGCGCGGATCACCTGCGCGAGCGCGTTCGCCACCGCGTCGGCAGCCAGCGTCTCGCCCGGGCACCGCCGCTGCCTCGAGCAGTGTCAGCCCGGCGAGCGGCCGCGCCATTCCCGGCGCGTCCGCTTCCACGATGCGCTCGCCGTCGACGACGAGACGAGCGAACGCGAACGCCTCACCGCGCGCGGAGTCACCGGTCACCTCGAGGGCCATCGATCCACGGTAGCGCGTCCGTCACCGGGAGTCGGCTGCGCGCAGCCGGCAGCCCCAACCTCCCCCAGGGGCACTCCCGTGTCCCTGATGTCACGCTATCGGCGAACACCGTCACAGAGTGTGCGACGGGTTTGTGCCGTATCGTGCCGACTCGTGCGTCGCCAGAGCATGTCGCCGGCGTGCCGACGCGGCGCGGGCGCATGCGATCGAGCCGCGGACCTTCTGCCTAGCGCTCCCGCACCACGAGCTCGAGCCGGTTGCCCCACGGATCGTGGACGTGGAACCGCGACGTGCCCGGGATCTCGGCCGGATCGGCCCACGCACGTCGACCCCCGCTGCGCGGAGTCGGGCGGCGGCCTCTTCGAGCGCCTCGACCGAGCCGACACGGAGCGCCGGGTGCGCCTTGGTCGCGGGTCTGAAGTCGCTCCGCGACGCCGACGTGCAGCTCGTGCGCACCGAGGCGAAACCACACGCCACCCCGCGCGGCGAGCAGCGCCGGCTTCTCGAGCTCCTCGAGCCCGAGGAGGCGGCCGTAGAAGCGCCGCGCGTCCTCCTCGCACCCGGCCGGCGCCGCGACCTGGACGTGGTCGAGACCGACGACGTGGCCGCTCATCGGACGTCGAGAGGGTGCTCGACGCCCCGCGTGACCCCGGGCCGGAAAAGCGAACCCGCTTCTCCAGGTGGGTGCCCTGCCGGACTCCGGCAACGCCGTCGTCCGGACCCGAGCTCCCTTCGTGTGAGTGTTGGTTCACGTTGAGAGCCCGGGGCCACGCGTGACGCCGAGCTGGATCACATCCTACCCGGCTCCGGGCGGACCGGCTACTGCCGTGTCGCGTAGCGCCACTCGACCTGCTGGGTACCGTCGAGCCCGACGAGCTGGGCGAGCGCCGGCGTCAGCTCGAACTGGCGGCCCGTGGCGACGAGCTCGTTGTCGATCACCTCGGTGAGGATCGTCTCGCCGCCGTAGCGCACGAGCAGCTTCGCGCCGCACGGAAGCACCGGATGCGTCACGCCGAGGGACCTCGCCGTCAGAGTGAGCCCGCAGCTCGTCCGCTCGGCATCGCCTGCGGGCGGCCGCGGCGCAGCGAGCGCGTCGTACCAGCCGCCCCCGGCGGCCACCGCACCCTGCGGCGAGACCGGAACCACCTCTGCGTCACCGCGCTCGACGACCGCTACCGCGACCAGACCGGCGAGCAGCGCCGCGGCCGCGAGCGAGAGCAGCCGCACGACGACCGCAGGGCTCAGGTCGGCTCCTCCTCGACGACGACCGCGAGCCCGAGCTCGTCGAGCTGCTCCTGCGTGATCCGAGACGGCGCGCCCGACATCGGGTCGAGCCCCGCCTGGTTCTTCGGGAACGCGATCACGTCACGCAGGTTCGGCTCGCCCGCGAGCACCATCGTCATCCGGTCGATGCCGAGCGCGATCCCGCCGTGCGGCGGCGCGCCCATCGCCAGTGCGTCCAGGAGGAAGCCGAACTGCGAACGCTGCTGCTCCTCGGAGAGCGCCAGCAGGTCGAACACCCTCGCCTGGATGTCGGGCTCGTGGATCCGGAACGAGCCGCCGCCGAGCTCGTTGCCGTTGACGATGATGTCATAGGCGTGCGCGAGCGCCTTCCGCGGGCTCCTCGGCGAAGCGCGTCCTCCACTCGTCGCCCGGCCGCGTGAACGGATGGTGCTTGGCGCTCCAGCGCCCCCCGTCCTCGTCCCACTCGAACATCGGGAAGTCCGTCACCCACAGGAACGTGAACGCGTCGTCGTCGATCAGCCCGAGCTCGCGAGCCGAGATGGAGGCGGAGGTGCCCGAGCACCCTCGAGGTGGCGTCCCACGCGTCGGCCGCGAACAGCAGCGTCTCGCCCGGCGCCGGCGCGAGCGCCTCGATCTCGCCCTCGGAGAGGAACTTCGCGATCGGCGAGCGGAGCTCACCGCTCTCGGCGTCGCGGGCGAGGTAGGCGAGCCCCTTCGCTCCGCGCTCCTTCGCGATCTCCTCGAGCGTCGCGATCTCGGCCCGAGAGTACGTCCTCGGCACGCGAAGGAAGCGGACGGCCTCGGCGCCGGCGAAGACGCCGAACTCCGAGCCGCGTGTGGCCGCCGTCGCGTCCTCGATCTCGAGCGCGAACCGGGTGTCGGGCTTGTCCGCCCCGAACCTGCGGTCCGCCTCCGTCGTACGTCATCCGCGGCCACGGCGTCGGGATCTCGACGCCGAGGCAGTCGCGCCAGATCGTCGCGAACATCCGCTCCATCAGGTCGAAGAGCACCTCCTGGTCCGGGAAGCTCATCTCGACGTCGAGCTGCGTCAGCTCCTGGACGCGGTCGGCCCGCAGGTCCTCGTCGCGGAAGCAGATCGCGATCTGGTAGTAGCGGTCGAACCCCGCGATCATCGTCAGCTGCTTCAGGGTCTGCGGGCTCTGCGGGAGCGCGAAGAAGCGCCCCTTGTGCAGCCTGCTCGGCACGACGAAGTCGCGCGCTCCCTCGGGCGTCGACTTGTAGAGGATCGGCGTCTGGATGTCGAGGAACCCCGCGTCCTCCATGTGCCGACGGATGATCCCGACCATCTGCGCGCGCAGCCGCAGGTTCCGCTGCAGCTTCTCGCGGCGCAGGTCGAGCCACCGGTAGCGGAGGCGCAGCGTCTCGTCGACGTTCTCCTCGTCGAGCTGGAACGGCAGGGGCGTCGAGCGCGAGACGATCTCGAGCGAGTCGACCGCGAGCTCGATCTCTCCGGTCTCCATCCGCGGGTTGACCGTCTCCGGCGACCGCGCGACGACCTCGCCGCGCGCCTGCAGCACGAACTCGTTGCGCACCTCTCCCGCGAGCTCGGCGGCCTCCGGCGCACGCTCGGGGTTGATCACGAGCTGCGTGATCCCGCTCCCGTCCCTGAGGTCGACGAACACGAGCCCGCCGTGGTCGCGGCGACGCGCGACCCAGCCCGCGAGCGTGACCGTCCGGCCCACGTGCTCGGCACGCGGCTCGCCGCACATGAGGTCTCTCCAGGTCACGTCGAGAGCCTAGAGACGATCTCGCCGTGATCGAGCACCTCGTCGGCGGCGCCGGGTCGTCCGGAGCGTCGCGGTCTCGGCACCGACGATCACGATCGCGTCGGCGTCGAGTCGCCGCGCCTGGGTGAGCTGTCCCTTGAGCGAGCGGCCCGCGTAGTCGGTCTCGGCTGCGACGCCGGCACGCCGCAGCTCGGCGAGCCACTGCGCGACGGTCGGTCGCGGCGCGCCCTCCTCGAGCGCGAGGAACACGTCGATGCCGGGCTCGGAAGGAGCCGCGACGCCTTCCTCTTCCATCGCGAGGAGGAGCCGCTCGATGCCGGCACCGAAGCCGATTCCGGGCGTCGGCGGCCCGCCGATCTCCTCGATGAGGTAGTCGTAGCGCCCGCCGCCGGTGATCGTCGAGTTCTGGTTCTCCAGCGGGCCGATGAACTCGAAGGTCGTCCGCGTGTAGTAGTCCAGCCCGCGTACGAGCGTCGGGACGAGCGTGTACGAGACGCCCGTCGCGTCGAGGTCGGCACGGACGGCGGCGAAGTGCGCGACGCATGCGGCGCACAGCGACTCCCCGATCTTCGGCGCCTCGGCCAGCGCCTCACGCACCGCCGGCGGCTTCGCGAGGTAGTTGTCGAAGACCCGAAGCGGGCTGACGTCGATCTTGGCGCGGGTCTCCTCGTCGAGCCGATCGGCGTTCTCCGCGAGCCAGCGGCGCAGCATGTCGAGGTACGCGGGCCGGCAGTTGCGGCAGCCGATCGAGTTCAGCTCCAGGTGGTAGCGCGTCACACCGAGGCGGGCGAGAAGCGTGTCGTAGAGGTGGATCAGCTCGGCGTCGATCGACGGGTCGTCCGACCCGAGCGCCTCGACCGATGCCTGCCAGTGCTCGCGGTAGCGCCCTCGGCCGGGCGCGCCGTACCGGTACATCGAGGCGATCGTGAAGAGCTTGACGGGCTGCGGGTCCCGGTGCATCCCGTGCTCGACGTAGGCGCGGCAGATCGGTGCGGTGCCCTCCGGCCGAAGCGTGAGCGAGCGGTCCGATCGGTCGGTGAAGGTGTACATCTCCTTCTGCACGACGTCCGAGCCCGCGCCCGAGGTCCGCGCGAAGAGCGCGGTGTCCTCGAAGACCGGGGTCAGGATCCTTCGGTAGCCGTAGAGCGAGCACAGCCGCTCGATCTCGCCCGTGACCCGCTGCCAGCGCGGCACCTCGGCCGGGACGACGTCGTGGGTCCCGCGTGGTCGCTCGAGCTTCGGATGGTCGGTCATCCGGCCGCCTCCTCCCGCTCGCGACGAAGATCGGCGAGGAACGGGTTACGCGCGAGCTCGTCGCCGAGCGTCGTCGACGGGCCGTGGCCGGGATGGACGACGGTCTCGGCCGGGAAGCGATCGACGAGAAGGCGGAGCGACGCGAGCAGGGTCTCCCCGTCCGCGCCCGGCAGATCGGTGCGGCCCACCGAGCCTGCGAAGAGGACGTCCCCCGAGAGGAGGGCGCCGTCGATCGAGTAGGCGACGTGGCCAGGGGAATGACCCGGGACGGAGACGACCTCGAACGGCACGCCGGCGAGCTCGATCGACTCGCCGCCCTCCAGGAGGACCTCGGGCGTCCACGGGCGGGCCGTCAAGCCCGGCGGTGCGAACGTGTTCGGGCTCTCGAAGAGGGTCAGCTCTGCTGCGGGCGCGTGGACGGCGGCCTCGGTGCCCTCGGCCAGGTCGGCGAGGCCGAGCACGTGATCGATGTGGCCGTGGGTGACGAGGATTGCGACGCAGCGCGTCCCGAGCGAGGCGAGCCGGAGGCGGATCTCGGTCGCCGTGCCGCTCGGGTCGACGACGACCGCTTCGGAGGCGGAGCGCTCGGACCGGACGACGTAGCAGTTCGTCGCGTAGGGGCCGAACGTGAGCTGGTCGACGACCGGAGGCACGATCGCGAGTGTACGGACGTGCCGACGTTCCGCTGCTGCTCGATGCGCGATAGGTTTGCAGCCGTGCAGTCCTGGGATCTCACTGAGATCGATGCCCCGGGTGGCACGATCGACCCGGCCGTCCTGATGACGGACCACGGGGCGCGTGCGATCGCGATTCGTCTCGATGCCGGGCAGACGTTGAGCGATCATCAGGTGCGTGAGCGGGCATGGGTCGTCGTCGTGGAGGGCGGCGCCGAGATCTCGAGCGGCGACGATGTCGTCCGCGGCGGTGTCGGCACCCTCGCGACCTTCGCACCGGGCGAGCGCCATGCCGTGTCGAGCGAGACCGGCGCCCGCGTGCTGCTCATCCTCGCGCCGTGGCCCGGTGACGGCCACTACCTCGAGGGCGAGACGCCGCGCTGACGCGCGGCGGTCTCTCGCCCGCGCTACTTCGCGGCGCTCCGCGCCTGGCGCTTCTCGTACGAGCGCCAGACGAGGCGGTCCATGAAGTAGCTGAACGGCACGAAGACGGCGAGCAGGAACAGTGTCTGGACGATCGCGCCCTGCCACTTGAGGCTGTCGCCCGCAAGCAGCAGGACGGTTGCGAAGAAGATCGGCGCGAAGATCGCGCCACGCTTGACGACTTTCTGCCACGACGGCGGCTGCGGCGCGCCGCGACCGGATCTCGGCTTCGCTGCGCCCTTCGAAGGGCTCTTTTTCGCCGGGCTCCGGGGCGGCGACTCCGCCTTGCGCTCGCTCGAGGAGAGCACCGTCTCGTTCCCCTCCGCGTCGATCTCGACGAGGTCGTACTCGTGCCGCTTCTCCTTCGCCCTGCGGCGGCGCTGCTTCTGACTCGCCATCGATCCGATTATGCCCGCGAACGGACGACCCGACCCTCGCTGATGACGGTGTGGACGACATCACCCGCGAGGTGGTAGGCGAGATGCCGCCAGTCGGAGGCGTCGAGCAGGACGATGTCCGCCCGAAAACCGGGCGCTATTCGGCCGCGGTCGGCGAGCCCGAGCACGTGAGCGGCGTTGACCGTGCAGGCGGCCAGCGCCTCCTCGGGCGTGAGGCCGAGCTGAGTGCACGCGAGCGTGCAGACCACCGGCAGGCTCTCGCAGTAGGCACTGCCCGGATTGAAGTCGGTGGCGAGCGCGATCGCCGCCCCCGCGTCGACGAGCGCGCGCGCCGGGCGGCATCGGCCGGCCGAGGTAGAGGGCGGCGACGGGTAGCAGGACGCCGACGACGTCGCTTGCGGCGAGCGCCGCGACTCCGGCGGGGCCGGTCGTCTCCAGGTGGTCGACCGAGCGTGCGCCGAGCTCGACGGCGAGCGGCACCGCCCCGATCTCGGACAGCTGATCGCCGTGGAGGCGGAGCGCGAGCCCGGCGGCGCGACACGCGAGCAGGTAGCGGCGTGCCTGCTCGACGTCGAACGTCCCCCGCTCGACGAAGACGTCCGCGGCGACTGCGATGCGCGCCGCGTCCGGCAGCACCTCGGCAATCACCCAATCGACGTAGGCATCCGCGTCGGGATGCTCGGGTGGGACGGCGTGCGCGCCGAGCCAGGTCGGCACGCCCCCGGCGGCCCGAACCGCCTCGAGCTGGGCGAGCTCGGTGTCGTGGTCGAGGCCGTACCCACTCTTGCCCTCGAAGGTCGTGGTCCCGTGGGCCAGCATCGAGGCTCGATGACGCGAGACGATCGCCTCGAGCGCGACGAGACCCGCGGCCCGCGTCGCACGGGTCGTCGACAGGATCCCGCCGCCGGCTGCGAGGAGCTCCTCGTACGTCGCGCCGGCGCTCCGCAGCGCGAACTCGTGCGCGCGATCGCCGGCGAACGCCGGGTGCGTGTGGCAGTCGACGAGCCCGGGGATCGCCGAGAGCCCTCGGCCGTCGACCTCCTCGACGTCGCCGTCGAGCGGTGGCAGGTCGCGCATGCGCCCGACCTGCTCGACGAGGCCGTCACGCATCAGGACGTATGCATCCTCGACGACCTCGATCCGGCCGAGCGCGTCGCCGCGAAGCGGTGCGTCATCCCCCGACGGCGTCGCGAGCTGGGCGAGGTGTCGAACGACGAGCCGACTCACGGTTCGATCACGTCGTGATGCCGGGCAGGTCGAGCCCACCGGCCCGCGCGGCGTCGACCGCCTCGTCGTAGCCGGCGTCGGCGTGTCGCATCACGCCCGTGCCCGCATCGGTGGTCAGCACCCGCTCGAGGCGCTCCGCGGCGTCCTCGGAGCCGTCCGCCACGACGACCATCCCCGCATGGATCGAGTTGCCGATCCCGACGCCGCCGCCGTGATGGACGCTGACCCACGTCGCACCGGCGGCCGTGTTCAGGAGCGCGTTGAGGATCGGCCAGTCGGCGATGGCGTCGGAGCCGTCGCGCATCGCCTCGGTCTCTCGGTACGGGGACGCGACGGAGCCCGAGTCGAGGTGATCCCTCCCGATCACCACGGGAGCCGACACCGCTCCGGAGCGGACGAGCTCGTTGATCGCGCGGCCCGCCTTGGCACGGTCGCCGTAGCCGAGCCAGCAGATCCGCGCGGGGAGACCCTGGAACGCGACACGCTCCGGCGCGAGCTCGAGCCACCGCTGGAGGAGCACGTCGTCCGGGAACAGCTCCTTCAGCTCGCGGTCGATCGCGGCGATGTCGGCCGGATTGCCCGACAGCGCGGCCCACCGGAACGGCCCGACGCCACGACAGAACAGCGGTCGGATGTAGGCCGGGACGAAGCCCGGGTATGTGAAGGCGTCGCTCACTCCCGCTCGATAGGCCTCACCTCGAAGATTGTTGCCATAGTCGAAAACGTAGCACCCGAGCCGGACGAACCCGACCATCGCCCGGACGTGCGCGGCGATCGACTCCGAGGCGAGGCGGAGATACTCGTCGGGGTCGCGCGCGCGAAGCGTCGCAGCCTCCTCGAAGGGCACCTCCGCTGGAACGTAGCCGGTCAACGGGTCGTGGGCCGCCGTCTGGTCGGTCACGAGATCGAAGGTCTCGCTACGGGCCACGAGCTCGGGGAAGACGTCGGCCGCGTTCGCGCGGAGCGCCACCGAGAGCGGCCGCTGCTCCGCGGCCGCCTCGCGCACCCGGGTGAGCGCGTCGTCAAGCGTCGGCGCCTGCTCGTCGACGTAGCGCGTCTCGAGCCGGCGGTCGATCGACCGCTGGTCGACCTCGACGCACAGGATCGCCGCCCCAGCCATCGTCGCCGCGAGCGGCTGCGCTCCGCCCATCCCGCCGAGCCCGGCGGTGAGCACCGTCCGCCCCGAGAGGTCGGGCGAGCCGAAGTGCGCTTCGCCCGCCGCGCAGAACGTCTGATAGGTGCCCTGGAGGATCCCCTGCGTGCCGATGTAGATCCACGACCCGGCGGTCATCTGGCCGAACATCGTCAACCCCTCCGCCTCGAGCCTCCGAAACTCTTCCCACGACGCCCACGCGGGCACGAGCAGCGAGTTCGCGATGAGGACCCGGGGAGCGCCGGGATGCGTCCGGAACACGCCGACCGGCTTCCCCGACTGCACGAGGAGGGTCTCGTCGTCGGCGAGCCGAAGAAGCGCACGCACGATCTCCCGCAGCGCCGTGTGCGATCGGGCGGCGCGTCCGGAGCCGCCGTAGACGACCAGCGACTCGGGGTGTTCCGCGACCTCGGGGTCGAGGTTGTTGAGGAGCATGCGGAGCGGCGCCTCGGTCTGCCACGAGCGGGCATTCAGCGTCGAGCCGCGGGGAGCGCGGATCGACGAGAGGTCGCCGACGAGCTGCTCGACGAGGGCGTCGCTCACGAGTCGCCGTTTCTACTCGACGGGCGACCGTCCGCCTGACCGTTCCCCTCCGGCGTGCCGGCAGGCGCCGGACGCCTCTCGCGCTGTCGGAACCGGAACCAGCTCCACCCCGTCGCGAGGACGAAGTAGCCCGCGGCGAACCCCGCCGCCCGTGTCAGGTCGCCGCCGGTCAAGCCCGCGAAGATGAGGATCACGACGGCGAGGCCGGCGTGGAGCATCGCGACGGCCCGATACGGATGCCGGATCGGCGGTAGGTCGCTCATGCGACACCTTCCACCACGTCCGCCACCGCCGCAACGACCCGGCCGTCGCCTATCGCAGACGCCACGCGTTCGATGTCGGCGGACAGCGGCCTGTCCTCGCGGAGGCGGTCGGAGAGCGTCCGGACGAACCCACGCGCCGCCCGAACACCGACACCCGGCTCGAGCGGCGCGAGAAACTCGACCGCCTGAGCGCCGGCGAGCAGCTCGATCGCGAGGACGCGCTCCGCGTTCGCAACGACCTGCAACGCCTTGAGGCCCGCCCCGTTGCCCATCGACACGTGATCCTCCTGCCCCGCGCTGGTCGGAATCGAGTCGACCGAGGCGGGATGGCACAGCGACTTGTTCTCGGAGACGAGCGCCGCCGCGACATACTGCGGGATCATGAAGCCGGAGTTCAGCCCCTCCTCGCGGGCGACGAGGAACGGCGGCAGCCCCTCGGAGAGGCTTGGATTGACGAGCCGCTCGGTGCGGCGTTCGCTGATGTTCGAAAGCTCCGCGCACGCGATCGCGAGGCAGTCGAGCGATATTGCGATCGGCTGGCCGTGGAAGTTGCCGTTCGACACGATCAACTCGTCCTCGAGCAGGACGAGCGGGTTGTCGGTGGCGGCGTTGAGCTCGACCGCGACGGTGCGCTCGACGTGGTCGAGAAGATCACGGCTGGCGCCGTGCACCTGGGGTGCGCAGCGCAGCGAGTAGGCGTCCTGAACCTTGTCGCACCAGCGGTGCGACTCGACGATCGCGGAGCCGGTGAGGAGCGCGCGGAGCGTCGCGGCGCTGCGGATCTGGCCCGGGAGCGGGCGGGCAGCGTGGATCGACGGATGGAAGCTCGTCGGTGTGCCCTGGAGCGCCTCGAGCGACATCGCGCAGGCGATGTCGGCGACGCGCGCGAGGCGTTGTGCCCGCATGAGCGTGAGCGCTGCCATCGCCGTCATGAACTGCGTCCCGTTGATGAGTGAGAGGCCTTCCTTTGCCTCCAGGACAATCGGCTCGAGACCAGCCGCGCGCAGGGCATCGGCTCCCGGGAGGCGCTCGTCGCCGAGGGTCGCCTCCCCCTCACCGACCAGCGGGAGCGCGAGATGCGCGAGCGGCGCGAGATCGCCGCTCGCCCCCACCGAGCCACGGGACGGGACATGCGGGACGAGGCCTGCAGTGAGCGCCCTGACGAGCAGCTCGACCGTCTCCACCCGCGCGCCGGAGTAACCCTTGGCCAGGGTGTTCGCGCGGAGCAGCATCGCGCCGCGCACGACCTCGTCCGGGTACGGCTCGCCGACGCCGCAGGCGTGGCTGCGAAGGAGCCGGAGCTGGAGCTCCGCCGCCTGGTCGGGCGGGATCGACTCGGAGACGAAGCGCCCGAAGCCGGTGTTGACCCCGTACGTGTGATCCCCGACCTGCGACTCGAGGAACGCGCGCGCGCGGGCGACGCGCTCCCGCCCGACGTCGGCGAGCGCCACCGGTCGCCGGTCGACCGCGACGTCCCAGACGTCCACGATCGTGAGGTCGTCGCCAGTCAGCTCGACCGGGGCCTGCACGCGTCGAGTCTAGACGCGCGCAGCGGCGGCTCCGTCGACGACCGGCCGCGTGGCGACGGCAGCGTCGACCAACCGGGTGCGCGCGCCCCCGGCATGGGGGAGCGAGGCTCCCTGGAGTCACGCTATCGCGAGAACCGTCACGGCTCCGTGCCAGGTTTGCGCCAACATCACGTCGGCCGGCTCACCGGCCGATGTGCCACTCCAAGACCCGGTCAGGTTCGAGCCGCTCGAGACGCAGCGCAGAGGCAGTGGCCGAGAGCGCCTCGTCGGTCGGAACGCCGCCGGCTCCGACCGGCTCCGTCATGCCCGAGGCCACCGCCGCCGCGGCCACGCTCGCCGCCGGGATGAGGCCGACGAGCTCACCGGCACCGACCCCCGCCCCGCGAGCCTCTGCCTCGCTCACGAGGCGCTCGACGAGCTGGTGCGGCGCCGTCGCGTCGAGGTCGACGATGTTCGTCGAGACCTGCACACCGCCTCGCAGCCGCAGCCCCAGAGCCTGCACGCCGCGGAGCCCGCCTGACGACTCGCGCACCGCCGCCGCGATCTCCTCGGCGACGTCGAACGGCCCCTGCAGCTCGACGTTGAACGCAAGCAGCGGCGCGCGCACGCCGACGAGCACCGCCCCGGCCCGTGGGTCGAGCCTCGCCGGTCCGTGCGCAGGCACGACCTCGCCGGCGTCGATCCGCCGCTGCAGCTCCGCCGGCCCGCCACGCCGGTAGAACGCCGGGCGGCGACCGTCGGCGAGCGCCCCGTACAGGAAAACCGTCGCGCCGAGCTCGTCACCGAGCCGCCGCGCGACGGCGCGCGCGACCGCCTCGGCGGCCGCGGCATCCTCCCGTCGTAGAGGCACGACCGGGACGACGTCGGCCGCCCCGACCCGTGGGTGAACGCCGTCGTGGCGCTGCAGGTCGATCGCCGCACGCGCCGCGGCCACACCCGCGACCAGTCCGTCCTGGAGATCTCGATCGTCACCGATCAGCGTGAACACCGACCGGTGGTGATCCGGGTCGACGTGGGTGTCGAGGAGCCGCGCACCCGCCGACCCGAAGGCGCGCCCCACCGCGTCGACGACGTCGGCATCCCGCCCCTCCGAGACGTTCGGCACGGACTCGAGCGGATGCATCCGCCTACTCTAGAAATCGTGCGCGAGCCGACGGCGCCCGCCTACTACGACCGTCGTGCCCCGGAGTACGACGACTGGTACCTCGGCGTCGGCCTGTTCGCCGACCGGGAGCGACCCGGCTTCGACGACGAGCTGGCACGGGTGAGCGAGGCTCTCGCCGCGCTCCCGCCGGCGCGCACGCTCGACGTCGCCTGCGGAACCGGCTTCCTGACCCGGCACCTCCGCGGTGACGTGACCGGCCTCGACGCGAGCGCACGGATGTTGGCGGTCGCATCGAGCCGCATCGCCGGCGCGACATTCGTCCAGGGCGACGCCCTCGCCCTCCCGTTCCCCGACGACAGCTTCGACCGCGTCGTCAGCGGACATTTCTACGGGCATCTCGACGACGACCAGCGGATCGCATTTCTCGGCGAGGCGCGCCGAGTCGCGCCGGAGCTCGTTCTGGTTGACGCGTCGCGCGCGCACTCGCCGGTGGACGAGGAGTGGTCGGAGCGCCGCCTCAACGACGGAACCGTCTGGGAGGTCTTCAAGCGGTGGTTCGAGCCCGAGGCGCTGCTCGCGGAGGTCGGTGACGCGGGTGGAGACGTGCTGCACGCCGGCCACTGGTTCGTCGTCGTGCGCGCGCCACGGTGACCGGGTACCGCTCGCTGACCCGGCTCCAGCGCGACAACCGCCGCTGCCGACGGTGCCTCGAGGCGGGGTTCCCCATCGACCCCCGGCCCGTGCTCACCGGGAACGAGACCCACCGCGCGTACCTGTTCGGGCTCGCGCCCGGAAGGGTCGAGGCCGAGACGGGACTGCCCTGGCAGGGTCGGGCCGGCCGGACGCTTCGGCGCTGGCTGCGTCTAGACGAGGAGGAGTTCTTCCGGCGCTTCTACTGCGCATCCGCCACGCGCTGCTATCCCGGGCCGAGTCCCGGCGGCCGCGGTGACCGAGTGGCGACCGCGGTCGAGCGCTCGCTGTGCTCCGACTGGCGCGAGGCAGAGTTACGCCTCCTCCGCCCCGCGCTTGTCGTCACCGTCGGGCTCGCCCCGGCTGCGACGCTGCTCGGGATCCGTCGTCTCACGGACGCAATCGGCAAGAGCTACCTCCTCGGCGACGCAGTCGCAATCCCGCTCCCGCATCCGTCGGGTGCGAGCGGCTGGCTCAACGACGCGACGAACCGGGCGCGCCTCGGGAAGGCTCTCACCCATGTGCGGCGAGAGCTGGAGCGCGTCGCCCGAGACACCGAGGTCACATAGGATCGCCGGATGAGCATCGGTGCCGTTCTCGACGAGGCCTGGACGCTCTTCACGCGCTTCTTTCTCCGGTTCTTCGTGCTCGCGCTCGTCGTGTTCGCCGTCGTCAACCTCCTCTTCGCGTTGATCGTCGAGGCGATCTCCTCGGACAACGGCGGCAGGGCTTTCTGGCTCGCGATCCTGGGGCTCGCGACCGCCGTGATCGGCACCACATGGCTCCAGGGCGCGTTCGTCTACGCAGTCCGGGACGCGCGGGACGGCAGCTTCGACGCCACCCTCGGCGAGGTGTTCTCGCGCGTGTCGCCGTCGATCCTGCCGCTGCTGGTCGCGGGCCTTCTCGCCGGTCTGGGAATCGCCGCCGGACTCGTCCTGCTCATCATCCCCGGCCTGTTCCTGATGACCATCTGGGCCGTGATCGCTCCGGTCATCGTCCTGGAGAAGCGACCACCGTTCGCCGCGTTCGGCCGCTCCCGCGAGCTCGTCCGCGGGCACGGCTGGACGGTGTTCGCGATCGTCATCATCACGGGGCTGCTCACCGGCATCGCGGGCAGCATCCTCCAGGCGGCGTTCTCGTTCCTCCCGCGGTTCCTCGAGATCCTCGTCGGCGGCACGATCGCACAGGCGATCGTCGCCCCGTTCGGCGCGATCGCGCTCGCAATCACCTACTTCCGGCTCCGCGACGCGCACGGCGGCGAGCCGGCGCCGGCAGACGCGTGACGCTCGACCCCGAGATCGAGCAGCGGATCGAGGAGCCCGCCGCCGACGCGGCGGTGCGCGAAGCGCGACTGACGCCTGCAGAGGCGGTCGAGCACATGCGGATCCGGCTGCCGGAGCGTGGCAACCGGCAGCTCCGTCGGGTGCTCGAGCGGGCCAACGCCGACCGGCAGCTCAAGGGCTGGTGGCACGTCTCGAACGTCAACGCGGTCGTCCGGCTGGAGATCAACGACCACTCCTGGGTCCACATCCAGATCGTCGCCAACATCGCGCTGAAGCTCCTCCGCCAACTGACGAAGCACGGAGTCGAGCCGTCCGTCGTCCGCGACTACGGGATGCGGAACGAGGACGCGGAGGTCGTCGTCGTCCTCGCCGCGATGACCCACTGCATCGGAATGTCGGTCCACCGGCGGGGCCACGAGGACTGGAGCCTCTTCCTCGCCGAGCCGAAGCTGCGCGAGCTCCTCGAGGGGATCTACGAGGAGCCCGACCTCACCGTCATCGTGTCCGAGGTGCTGCAGGCGATCACGAGCCATCGCGCCGACGGCGAGCCGCTGTCGCTCGAGGCCGGGATCCTGCGGGTCGGCGACGCGCTCGACATGGCGAAGGGCCGCTCGCGGATTCCCTTCGAGAAGGGTCAGGTCTCGATGCACTCGCTCTCCGCGGCCGCGGTCGAGGCGGTCATGATCGTCGATGGCGAGACGAAGCCGGTCCGGATCGAGATCGTCATGAACAACTCGTCCGGGCTGTTCCAGGTCGACGGGCTCCTCAAGGCGAAGCTGCGCGGGTCGGGCCTCGAGCCGCACGTCGAGGTGATCGCGCACATCGATACCGACGACGAGAAGCGCCTCGTGCGCGAGTACCGGCTCGAGATCTGATCGTCGGGGCACGGCCGGGTACAATCGGACGCGCGCTGCGGGATAGTCTAATGGTAGGACGCCGGATTCTGGCTCCGGAAGTTGGGGTTCGAGTCCCTGTCCCGCAGCCTCCGAAACGCCCCATACGGGGCGTTTCGCGTTGTACGGCGCGACAACGCTTGTAACACCCGCTGTGAAGCTTTCGTAAGCGATCGAGCAAACGCTTGTGCGCCCGGGGTAGGCTCGCTCGCAGCGTTAGACACGAACGGCAAGCGCATGGGCCTTCTCGTTCGAGGGCCCAACTGCGGCGCGCGCCGTGCCCTGTCCCCCACGCGGAGGTCACTCCTGAAAGCCGTCGTCACGGGCCTGTGCGCCCTCGTTCTCTGCGCCACACCGGTGGCCGCGCACGCGAGCTCCACGGCCGATCTCGGCAGGCAGCTCGCGCGTCACATGAAGACCATGAAGCAGGACACCTCGGTGATCCGCTTCTTCGAGAGTCACCGCTGGCTTCTCTCCGACCCACGCTTCGAGAAGGAGGCCGAAGCTTCGTCTCGGAACGGCGCGCAGGCACCTCGCGAGCACGAAGGCGAGGGCCGCTCGCGCGCGCGTCGCGCTTGTACGACGGACCCGAGCAGCCGAGCAGAGGCGGCTGCGGGAGCAGCTCGAGCGCTCGCCCGCGAAGGCAATCTGCCACGTCTTCGGGTCCTACTGCGGACAGGCGCTCCAGGTCGCCCGCTGTGAGTCCGGGTACCGGACGAACGCCCAGAACGGTCAGTACCGCGGCCTCTTCCAGATGGGCTCGAGTGAGCGGCAGCTCTTCGGCCACGGTGGGTCCGCGCTCCAGCAGGCGCGGGCCGCGTACCGGTACTTCGTCCGCTCGGGGCGCGACTGGAGCCCGTGGTCGTGCAAGCCGTGGAGCTGAGGCACTCCGCGATTTCGTGCGCAAACTGCGGGACCCGCCGGCTGCGGCGGGTTCCCACCGCGCTCGATCGCTGGTAGTAGAGCGCTCGTGCCCTTCTGGCGGAAGGTCGACCGCCTGAGGCCTCTCGACGAGGCAGCCGCCTATGCGCGCTGCCACGGCGATCGAGACGAGTCCGTCCGGGTGCTGAAGCTTCCTCCGCGCCGCGCGCGCTACGACCTCCTGGCGACCGGCGAGGAGATCCGCCGGCGCTTCGAGGAGCGAATCGACGCGCGCGAGCCGGACCCTCCCCTGGCCGCGCAAGCACCGTCCGCCTGAAGCTCCCGCGGGGTGTCGGTACACTTGGCCGTCGCCACGGCCCATTCGTCTAGTGGCCTAGGACACCGCCCTCTCACGGCGGCGGCACGGGTTCGAATCCCGTATGGGCCTTGAGGCTGTACATCCTGGAAGGACTGCAAACCCCGCTGCCATGCGGGGTTTGCGTGTTTAAGCAGGCATTTCGTAGTGCTGGGAGTCGTGTTCGGGCGTGACCGGGAATGTCGCCGATGAGCACCCCGTGAGGCCCCCGGTGAGGCCCCCGGGCTTCAGCGGAAGCGCAGCCCAAGCTTCTCGACAATCTCCTCAGGCGTCCCCGTGACCCTCCTCGACACGCGTTCATCGCGAAGGTTCGCGGGGACGACGAGATCGCGACCCCAGCGTTTCTCGAGGCTCTTGGCGGCCATCTTCAGTCCGCCGCGGATGGAGACGCTGTAGACGCCAGCCGGAAGCTTGACCGTACCGCCACCGTTGCCCCGGGGGGCCGGTGCGACGTCGACGGTACCGATCGACCCCCACCTGTCAAGGCACGACACTTCGTGGTGGCAGCCGGTTCTTGTGCAAGTGCAAGTGAACGTCCAGTCCTTGCACAACATGTCGTCGAAGGTAATCGTTTTCCCGCCGCATTTGAACGAGTGTCTCACGGCTCACCTTCCAGCCTCGATCAGCCTGACCCCCTCGCGAGCCTCGCGCACTCGGCGAGGAAAGTCCAGGTCCATGGCCGCCGCTGCCAGGTGCGTCAGGCCCTGCGGTGATCGTGGCGGTGCGACGCACCGACGAGGTCTCGGATTGATGCTCACCGCATCGTCTCTGGCGATGGGGGGCCGCCGCTAGTCTCGCGGTGTGCCCGAGTTCAGCTGGCGACCAGCCAACGAGGCGACGAGCGAGGATCTAGAGGCGGTGTTCGACACCGGCGGCGCTCGTAAGTGTCGCTGCCAGGCACTCAAGGTCCCGGGCTGGATCTGGCGCGACACCACTCAGGAGGAGCGCGACGCGGCGCTGCTGGAGCAGACCGGCTGCGGCACGAGCGGCCCGACGTCCGGCCTCCTCGGGTACGTCGACGGCGAGCCGGCCGGCTGGGTCGCCGTCGAGCCGCGGGAGAACTACCCGAGGATCTGGGCGCGACAGAAGGCGTGGATGCGGATTGACCCTGAGCTCGAGGGCGTCTGGTCGGTCACCTGCTTCGTTGTGCGGAAGGGCTTCCGTCGACAGGGACTGATGTACGAGCTCGCCGCAGCAACCGTCGAGTACGGCCGGCAGGTCGGTGCTCGCGTGCTAGAGGGCTATCCGACCGAGCCGACGCCGGGGAAGACCGTGATCTGGGACGAGGCGTCGGTCGGGCTGCTCCAGGTCTTCATCGACGCCGGCTACGAGGTCGAGGCGTCGCCCACCCTGCGCCGCAGGGTGGTCCGACACCGACTCGGCGCAACGTCCTGACGCTAGGTTCTGTCCAAACCGACATCTTCTCGAAGCGGCCGGTGGGACGGTGAAGGCGATGATTTGCGACCGAGATCCAACAACGTGACCGCTCGGGGAGGCCCCGGTGAGGCCCCGGACGGAGGTAATGGCTTGATTTGCAGGGGTGTTCGCGCCCCGTATGGGCCTTGAGGCTGCATATCGTGGAAGTGCCGCAAACCCCGCTGCCATGCGGGGTTTGCGGCTCCATGCAGGCATTTCGCCGTACCGGGCCTCGTGTCCAGATGTGACCGGGAATGTCGCCGACGAGCACCGCGTGATGCCCCCGGCGAGTCCGGCGGCTTACCCCTTACCCTTGCCTTTGGCGTCGCTGTTGCCGTTGCCTTTGGCGTCGCTGTTGCCGTTGCCTTTCGCGTCACTGTTGCCGTTGTTGCTGGTCGTCCCGTTCGTGTCGCTGTTCTCGCTGGTTTCCGTGGGGCACGCGGACGGGTGGAGGGGGCCTCCGTATTGCCCGGGCAGGGCATCGCCGTGTGCCGTGTGTGCAGGGAGAGCGCTCACGGAGATCGAGATCAGCACATAGGGGTTCGTCTCGGAGAGCGTGCGGTGGCAGATCAGTACTTTCGGGCGACCTTGGCCTTGCCCGGCCGCCGTGCCGTTGCCGCGAGGGGCGGCTGCGTACGAGCTCGCGGTGGCGGACGCGATGACCGCCGCGGTCAGCGCGGCGAGCATGATCGTCTTCATGGATGCGAGCCTCCTTATAGCTATTCGTGCCTTGAGCCTCACGATGGGTCGGAATCGCTCACACGGCAATAGCTGGGCTGAGCGATTCGTGCCGGCTGCCCCCCGGCCCCGCGCTAGCCCTGGCGGCGCATGAGTTCCGCGACCGGGTTCGAGCCCCGGGATCGCGCCCAGCTTCGTCGCTAGGACGTCGTCGTCGCGTTCAAATCGATGAGTTGGCGGGGGACGCGCCGCAGCATGTCCCCCGCCATTCCCGCCGCAGGGAACCGCGCGCCGCCGCGCGCTTCCCACCCCACCGCAGGTACGTCGATCCTGACGGTTCGCCGCCCGCGGCAGGGCTAGACGCATAGCCAGGGATTCGCAGCGATACGGCTGGTCCCGATCGCGCGACGCGCTCATAGACTGCTCGCCCATGCCCGACCGGGTTCAGGGTCTTTGGTACTTCGCCGCCGCGATCGGCTACGCGGTCGTCGTGCTGCTGGCGAACCGCTACTACGGGCTGGCGGGCGCCGCTATCGCGGTCGCGGCGTGTCTGGTCGTGCAGTTCGGGATCATCGAACCTGCGGAACGTCGGCGTCGTCGGCGTGGCGCACGACTAAGAGGAAACGACCGCGTGAACGGCGTCACGCGCCGACGCTTCCGCGGTAGCCCAGCCCGTGGCGAACGCTGACACGGCACCCGCCGCGTGTCTAGATGGGGCGACGTGACTGAAAACTGGCCCAGGGGGGAACCGCGCCAGCAGCGTCCACCTACTGCCATCGCAATCGCCGCCGCCGTGACGACGATCCCTACCGCGAGTTCCACGCAGCGGCCGCCAACCGAGGAGGCACGATGAGCAAGCTTAGGTGTCATATCTCGATCTCGCTGGACGGTTTCGTCGCCGGCCCGAACCAGAGCGAGGAGAACCCGCTCGGCGAGGGCGGCGAGCGGCTCCACGACTGGGTGGTTCCGCTGGCGGCCTGGCGAGAAGCCCGACGACAAACAAGGGGGCGAGGTGAACGAGAGCACGCGGATACTCGAGGAATCGCGCAAGAACGTCGGCGCGGCGGTGATGGGCCGGAACATGTTCGGCCCGGTCGGCGGTGGTGCCTGGGGCGACGAGCAGTGGACGGGCTGGTGGGGCGACAACCCGCCGTACCACTATCCCGTGTTCATCCTCACCCATTACCCGCGCGATCCCCTGGAGATGGAGGGAGGTACCACGTTCCACTTCGTGACCGACGGAATCGAGTCCGCGCTCGAACAGGCGAGGGACGCTGCCGGCGGCAAGGACGTCATGCTCTGGGGCGGCGGCGAGTATCGCGCAGCAGTACCTGGCAGCGGGACTGCTTGACGAGCTCGAGCTCCACGTCGTTCCACTGTTGCTCGGCGACGGTGCTCGCCTCTTCGACAACCTCGGGGACGGGGACGTGCAGCTCGAGCAGGTCCGGGCCGTCGAGGCGCCCGGCGTCACCCACCTCAAGTACCGAGTGGTGACATGAACCCGGTCCGGCGGAGGCGCACGCGAGGCTCCGCGAGCTGTCAACTGGACACGACCGCGCCCCAGACGACCATCACAGCCGGCCCCACCGGAAAGACCAAGGTCAGGACGCCCCGGTTCGCGTTCCGGTCGAGCGAGGCCGGCTCGACCTTCCGGTGTCGGCTGGATGGGCGGCGCTGGGTGGGCTGCGGATCGCCGAAGCTGTATGGGCGCCTACCAGTGGGGCGCCATACGTTCGACATGCAGGCGAGCGATCCGGTCGGTAACCGGGATCCGTCGCCGGCCCGCAGGACGTTCAGGGTCGCCGTCCGCTGAAGACGGCGCCGCGTTGAATCGCGGGTGTGCCATTTTGCGACGTGAGAGTGCAACAATCCCGTGGGTCAGGAAGACGGGGATCCACAGGGGAGGTGCGCAATGCGTATCAGCATGCGTCGCGCCGTTGGCGCGATAGCAGTGGCTGTGGTGGCGGCCGTCGGAACGGCGTCAATTGCCGGCGCTGCCGCACCGCCGAAGTTCCAGACAACGGTGAACGACAACTTCTTGCCGGGTGGCGGCATCCAGTTCGTCGTGCAACCCGTTCCAACCGTCGTGCCGACAGGCACCTACAAGGTCGGACTTGCCAACAACTCGGTGCGCCGCATGTGCTGGTCGCAGTCGGCGGGCTGCCCGCGGACATCACTGTGCTCCAGTTCATCGAGCTCATCGATGCGGTGAACGCCGGCGCCCCGCCGCCGGCAGGGGTCTTTGAGGCAGGAGCGGTCTTCTCGAAGCCGGGCCAGGATCACCAGAAGCTGTTCGACAACACGGTTCCTGGGCAATACGGCTTCTTCTGCCCGATTGTCGGGCCCAACGGCATACCGCACTACAAAGAGGGGTTCGTCGGGCTCTTCGACGTCGTGCCCGCGTAGCTGGAAGTCACGTTCCGAGGGGCGCCACCATGTGGCGTGGCGCCCTTCCGCTGCGACTGCGGAGCCTCCGGGCTACCGCCGCTCAATCAGCGGGCATCTCCGCGAACGCGATCGCGTTCCCGTCCGGATCGGGGATCCTCACGTGGCGGACGCCGTTCGAGTATGTCTCGATCGGCTCGTGCTCGAAGCCCTGAGCGGTGAGGCGCTCGAGGAGCGCGTCGAGCCCCTCGACGCCGAGCGTTATCCGACCAGCGCCCGCCTGCGCCACGTTGGGCTCGATGAAGAGCGTGGCGTGCTCGTCGATGTCCCAGAGCACTTCGTCCCCGGCGCGCATGTCCGGGGGTCGGCCGAACAGTCGGGTGTACCAGTCGATGCCGGCGTCGAGATCGGAGACCGGGACACCGGCGAAGAGGTTGGTGATGGTGCTCATCCTCGATGTCGTTCTATCCCACCGAGCCAGATTGATGCCAGCCGACCGGCCGGGTGCACCGAAGTAGAGTCGCCGCGTGGCGAGCATCGGCGAAGGGAGCGAGGAGGGCGTGCGCGCCGCGATCGTCGGTGCCGGCTCGATGGGAGGCTGGCACGCGACAGCTGCCGGGCGTTCGGGCGGAACCGTCGTCGCGGTCGTCGATCGTGAGCTCGCGACCGCGGCCGCTCTGGGAGTCGGGGCTGCCTACATCGACCTCGAGACTGCGCTTGCGGGTCACGACGTCGACGTCGTCCACGTCTGCACGCCGCTCGACTCCCACGCCGAGATCGTCCGGACCGCCCTCGCGGCCGGCGCGCACGTGATCGTCGAGAAGCCGCTCGCGCCCGATGTGCCGACTACCGACGAGCTCCTCCGACTCGCGGACGACGCCGGCCGATCTCTCGTCCCCGTGCACCAGTTCCTCTTCCAGGACGGCTTCCGGCGCCTGCTCGAGCGTCGCGACAGGCTCGGGAGTCTCGTTCACGTCGACTTCGTCGCCGCGACCGCGGGCGCAGAGTTCACCGCGCGCTGATCCCGCGCCCTCGTCGACGAGTCCTTCCCCACCCGCTCGCGCTTTTCGAGCGCCTCCACCCCGGTTCCACCCAGTGCCCTGGAGGGCACCGCGCCCGCTTGCCGGCGAGCTACGCGCCGCCGCCGATCACGAGGCAGCACGACCCTCTCGATCACGCTGACGACGCGCGGCCGGCCCGACGCGAACCGAGCTCGTCGTGACGGGCACAACAGGGACCGCGCACGTCGACCTATTCCACGGCTTCGCCGCGTTCGAGGGCGGCGGGCACTCGCGCGCGCGAAAGCTCGGACGCCCGTTCGCCCGTGGAGTCGGAACGCTGGCGCATGCCGGCGAGAACCTCGTGCGCCGTGGCGCACGCGGCGAGACCGCGTACCCCGGCCTTCGGGAGCTGATCCGCCGGACATACGCCTCGATCGGCAGCGGCGCGCCGCCGCCGATCACGCCCGACGAAACCCGCGCCGTCGCAGCCGCACGCGACGCGATCCTCGCGTCTCCGCGCACCTGAGCCGAACGGCTACGACCCGCGCTGACAGTCGCGCAACGCGTTCAGGCATCCGTCGACGAGCGACTGGAGCTCGTCCTGGCGCCAGGCATTGAAGAAGTCGGCATGCGCGGAGTACTGCCCGCCCGAGGCGAGCGACACGCCCGAGCCGCCTGCGGTCGGATAGCGGTAGATCAGCGAGATCCGCGGGAGCGCGTGCGAGTATCGCGACGGGCAGCGGCCTGCGACCGGGTATGCCACGTGGCTCTGGTGGTTCTCACTGTCGAGGTTCTTGCCGTCCCAGCAGCTCGGGAACGTCACGTGGAGGCGGAGGCCCGCCCGGCGCGCGTTCGGGCACGTCGGGACGTCGGTCGAGGCGCGGACGCCGCCGAGGACGCCGCAGTTCCAGAAGGTGATCCGCCGCGCCTGCGCCGCCGTGGCCTTCGCGTCGCCCGCGATCATCCGGAAGCCGGGGGGAACGCCTCGACGTGACGCTGCGTCGAGCGGCGGTAGTAGATCTGCGCGTGCACCGGCATCACCGGCTGACCGTTCTGGAGCAGCGTCGGCATCCAGTACGCCGCCGTGTCGCCCGCTCGATGACACGTCGTGCCCGCTGCCAGCAGGGATGCGAGGGTCGACGAGGCGTTCGTGCTCGTGTTCCCGGCGAACGAGTGGTCGTGCGACGCGCCGGGCTGGCCGAAGAAGACGATCGGGTCGTCGGGAGCGCGATGCGTGACGGTGCAGCTCGACACGAAGTTCACCCCGCGCAGCCGCTCCATCTTGCGGCCCTTCGAGTCGTCACCCGCCAGCGCGGACGAGACCACCAGCGCGGAGAGGGTGAGCGGAGCGAGCGAGGCGACGACGAGCAGACGGAGCTTCATGGGCACCCCCGAGGAGCGGCGTTGTCGGGACGATCGAAACACCGGACTGTGAGGAATCCGTGTGGGCTCGGTAAGCCGGACGCAACGTGCTGACGTACTACACCTAGCGGGCGGTCCAGCCGCCGTCCATCACGAGCGGCGCCCCCGTGAACAGGGCGCCACCGGGCCCCAGGAGGTACGCAACCGCATTCGCCACCTCGGCCGGCTCGAGAAGCCGCTTCAGCGCCTGCGGCGCCAGGATCACATCCTCGAGGACACGCTCCTCGGGGATGCCGTGCGCCTTCGCCTGGTCGGCGATCTGCTGCTCGACGAGCGGCGTACGAACGTATCCCGGGCAGACGGCGCTCGCGCGGATCCCGTGCTCGGCGCCCTCGAGCGCGAGTGTCTTCACGAGCCCGAGCACGCCGTGCTTCGCGGAGACATAGCCGGCCTTGAACGGGGAGGCGACGAGCCCGTGCACCGACGCGAGGACGACGATCCGGCCGTTCCCGGAGTCGCGCAGCGCGGGCCAGGCATAGCGGGAGAGGAGGAACGGGCTCGTGAGCAGGAGCGCGACGAGGGCATCCCAGCGGTCCTCGTCGAAGTCCTCCACCGGCGAGACGTGCTGGAAACCGGCGTTCGGGACGAGCGCGTCGAGCCGGCCGAACCGCGCGAGCGCGGCGTCGACGGCCGCACGGTTTCCGTCACGCGTGGTCAGGTCGGCCGCGAACGCGTCTCCCGGCCCGTCCAGATCGGGTGCGACGTCGACCGCGAGCACGTCCCAGCCGTCGCCGACGAGTCGCTCCGCGACCGCCCGTCCTATTCCGCCCGCGGCGCCGGTGACCAGCGCTACCTCGCTCACGGCCCGCCACGGACGTAGATCACCTGACCGGTGACGTACGCCGCGTCGTCCGAGGCGAGGAACGCGATCACGCCCGCCACGTCCTCCGGCTGGCCGACCCGCCTCAGCGGAACCTGTTCGGCGACGGCGGTCTGGAAGTCCTCGAACGGGACGCCGAGCCGCTCTGCCGTCTGCGCCGTCATCGCGGTCGCGATGAACCCGGGCGCCACGCAGTTGACCCGGACATCGAAGCGCCCGAGCTCGATCGCGAGGGTCTTCGTCAGTCCCTGGATGCCTGCCTTCGCGGCCGAGTAGTTCGCCTGACCACGGTTCCCGAGCGCCGACGTGGACGAGATGAGCACCATTGCGCCGTTTCCCTGGCCGGTCATGTGCGTCTGGGCGGTCTGCGCGGCGAGGAACGTCCCGCGCAGGTGGGTCGCGATGACGGCGTCCCAGTCGTCGTCGGTCATCTTGTGGACAAGGTTGTCGCGGATGATCCCCGCGCAGGTGACGAGGACGTCGAGACGGCCGCTCTCCGTCGCGGCCGCGACCGCGGCCTCGACGTCGGCCCGCGACGTCACGTCGCAGCGGATCGCGCGACCGCCGATCCGCTCCGCGGTCTCGTTCGCCGCCGCCTCGTCGAAGTCGGCGACGACGACGTGGGCACCCTCGGCGGCCAGCCGCTCGGCCGTCGCAGCACCGATGCCCTTCGCGCCGCCCGTGACCAGCGCGGTCTTGCCGTCGAATCGGCTCACCGGAGCACCCGCGCGACGAGCTCCGCGACGCAGACGGGCTTGTCCCCGCCCTCGAGCTCGACGACGGCCTTGACGACGCCCTGCTCGCCACCCGGCACCTCCTCGACCGACTCGACCGTGAAGGTCGCCCGGACGCGCGAGCCGGACGGGACCGGCGCGGGAAAGCGCACCTTGTTGACGCCGTAGTTGATCCCCATCCGGTAGCCCGTCAGCTGCATCGCGTCGCTCATCAGGAGCGGGAGCAGCGAGAGCGTCAGGTACCCGTGGGCGATGGTCGTCCCGAACGGGCCGTCGGCGGCGCGCTCGGGATCGACGTGGATCCACTGGTGGTCGCCGGTTGCCTCCGCGAAGCGGTCGATCCGCTCCTGGTCGACCTCGAGCCACTCCGTCGGGCCGAGCTCCTTTCCGATCAACTCCGTGAATGCGCTCAACGGTTCTCCTATTCGTCAGTTAGGCGCGGCGGTAGCCGCGCCCCAGCGTACGGTGCTCGCCGCCCAGGTGTAGCCGGTACCTGCGGCGAGGAGGAGGACGAGATCGCCGTCCGCGACGTCCCCCGCCCGGACCGCGCGGTCGAGGGCGAGCAGCGGGTCGACGCCGCTCATGTGACCGGTGTCGTCGAGATATGCCACCCGTTCGAGCGAGATGCCGAGCGCGGCCGCAATCGCCTCGTGCATGGAGCGCTTCATGTGGATTCCGCACAGGTACGAGACGTCGGCGGGGGTCGCCCCGCTTCGCGCGAGAGCCCCCTCGGCGGCCGCGACGAAGTTCGAGAGCGAGACCTCGTCGAGGCCGCCCTTCATCCCGGCCGGGTCGGCGACGTCTAGGAAGTGCCTGCGGCGGTCGACCGTGTCGTGCGACGCCGGCTCGACGCTCCCGCCCGCCGGAACCTTCACCTGGAGCGAGAACGACCCGTCGGTGATGGCGTGGCAGCCGAGGAGGAGGTTCCGATCCGCGCCCGCCGTCAGCAGCCCGGCGACGGCCCCGTCGCCGAAGTTGAACATGAACCGCGCGCGCTCGTTCTCGTAGTCGAGGAGGTACGACTCGCGACACGCTGCGACGAGCAGGACGCTGTCGAGCTCAGGCTCGGCCGCGAGGAGCGCGCGACCGAAGCGAAGCGCGACAGGCGTCCCCATCGACACGTTGTCGTACTCGATCGCGTAGGCGTTACCGCATCCGAGCCGGTGCGCAATCCACGGCGCGGCCTGCCATACGGGGTAGTCCTTCCATGTCGAGCCGTAGTAGACGAGCGCGCCGACCGACGCGGGATCGATCCCGTGCTCCTCGAGGAGCCGTGCGCCCGCGGCAACGGCCAGATCGGAGACGTGCTCGTCGTCTGCAGCGATGTGCTTCCCGCGGAGCCCGAACTTCGAGACGACGACGTCCTCGGGGATCCCACTTGCCGCGCCGACCTCCGCCGCCGTCATCCAGCGCTCGGGGAGGTAGTGGGCTGTCGCCGTGAGCCCGACCCGCGTCATCGGCTCCCGTTCCGGGAGCCGAGGGTGCGCGTGACGATCCGGCCGAGCTCGTCGAGGATCTCGGGCGGCAGCTCGTCGCGGCCCGCCCAGAGGATCCAGCGCATCCCGACGAGCTCGCCGATCCCCATCAGCGCCCAGGCGAGGAGCTCGGGATCGCCCTCGTCGATCTGGCCGTCCTCCATCGCCTGGCGCAGGCCGGCGACGTAGCCGCTCGTGAGCCGCTCGTAGTGGAGCTGGAGAATCGCGGGCGAGACGAACTCGGCCTGCCGGATGATCCGGTAGAGCGCCGGGTGCTCCGCGACGAAGCGGAAGTAGCCGGCAAACCCGAGCCGCTCCATCTCCGCGCGCGTCGACCCCTGCGAGGCCGCCTCGGTCATCGCCTGGCGGACGCGGTGGTTGAGGTCGACGACGAGCTCGTCGAAGACGTCCTTCTTGCTCGCGAAGTAGAGGTAGAAGGTGCCCTGCCCCACCCCGGCGGCCTCCGTGAGCTTCACGATCGAGGCGTCGTGGTACCCGAGCTCCGCGAAGACCGACTCCGCGGCCTCGAGCAGGCGGCGGCGCGTGCGCTCGCCGCGCTTCGAGAGCGGCCGGCCGTCCACCCCGGTCGCCGTCTCCGGGTTCATCGCGTCACCTCGGCGGCGCCGGCTCGCAGCTCGTCCTTCAGGACCTTCCCCATCGACGACCG
>CAWJXN010000023.1:0-98460 GCA_963846825.1 uncultured Actinomycetes bacterium | reverse complement strand
GCCCCCTCCTCCTGCGCACCGCACAGGTCGACGGGGCTTGGGCTCCCGCTGGGCCAAGCCCGGCTCCGCCCGCGAAGCACCGTTCACAGAACAACGTTCGAGGGGCCGGCCAGTCCGGCCCCTCGTTGTTTGTGTGCACGTGCGCGCGCGCCATCAGGCCCACACTTGAGCGAGCATCGTTTGGCGGTTACCGTGAGGCCATGGCCCAGCCGGAGGATTACACGGGAACGGACTTCTACTGCGAGGTAGCGATCCGACATCCCGAGTGACTCGTGATCGTGCACGAATCCGACCTGGTGCTGGCTTTCCAGCACACGCGACCGAGCTACGACACCCACATCGTCGTAGTGCCGAAGCCGCACATCGAATCGCTGACGTCACTCACCGAAGCTGACGAACCCGCCGTGCGCGAGTTGCTGAAGGTCGTCCGAGAAGTGGCACGAACGGTCGAGATCTCCGAGGGTGGGGCTCGCGTGACCACGAACGTTGGGCGCTATCAGGAGTCGAAGCACCTGCACGTCCACGTCGTGAGCGGGCGCGTCACTAGCACCCGAGCGCGTCGTTCAGCACTCGGCAAGCGCGCGCCATCCGTGCGGGTGAAAGGGCAGTCACCCGGCGTCGCAGCAGACTCCGATCGATGGTGTGCAGGTTGTCGAAGTTGACGACGCAGACGGTCGGAACGCCATCCTCTGCCGGCGTCAGCTCGAGCTCGGAGACGACCCCGCGCACCGTTCGGGTGAGAGCGGCGACGACGACGCTTCCGATCCGCCCGGCAACCGGGTCGCGGGTGAGGACGAGCACCGGGCGGTCGCCGCCCCGTGTCGCCGCGAACCAGACCTCACCGCGCTGCATCCGCCCAGTCCCGCCAGTCCTCCGCGGGGCCCCAATCGGCGATGCGACCGAGCGCGCTCTCGTCCTCGGTGTGGGGGAACGCGACCCACGCGTCCGCATCGTGCTCCCCCGCCAGCCGGACGAGGTGGAGGCGAAGCGCGTCACGGAGCAGCGCGGAGCGGTCGAGCCCGAGCCGCTCGGCCCATCGCTGAGCGCGCTCCGCATCGTCCAAATCGACTCTGAAGCTGAGCATCGTCATACATGCATCATAGTCTGTATGACGAGATGCAGCGGAAGGCCGCTACCAATCGGGCAAGCAGCCGTCGCGATACGCCGCGCGCATCGACCGCGGGACGTCGGCGTACGCCTCGGCGGGCTTGGTCGTCTCCTCCGCCACCGAGACGCCGTGCTTCCTCGCAACCTCCGACGGGACATAGACGATGCCCTTCCGTCGGAGACCTCTCGCGCCGGCGGCGACCACCACCGCGGGCCCGTCGCCCGCGCCCACGATCATGTGGTCCGTCTGCGGGGGGCAGTGGACGAGGTCCCAGGCGTTCAGCATCCGCTCCTCGTTCTCGACGATCAACAGGCACGTACCGGCGAGCACGAGAAAGTCTTCCTGCGCGTTCTCCCGATGGTAGAAGCCGAGGCTCTGGCCCGGCTCGAGGACGCTGATGTTGAATCCGAGCTGGCGGAAAGGCCGCTTTCCCTCGAAGTCGCACCAGGTCCCGAACGGCTCCGACTCGCGCCAGCGCGCCTCGCGCGCGTTGACGACGAACCAACCGTCGACATCGGCGACCAGCCCGTACTTCGTCTCGCGGAGCGGTGCCTCGGGCATCGATGCACCTTAGACCGGCGCGTCCACGCCGCCGCAATCCGCCGGGACGCGGGCAGAGCACACGTCCCATGGGCAGAATCGCGCCATGACGCTCTGGTCGGGACGCGTGGGCGGGTCGCTCGATCCCGCCGTGTGGGAGCTGCTCCGCGCGAACGACGCCGAGCTTCTGCCGTACGACTGCGCGGCGACCGCCGAGCACGCCGGACGTCTCCACGGCGCCGGCTTTCTCACTGCCGATGAGCTGAACGAGGTCGAGGAGCGGCTCGCCGCCATCGCGCACGACCCGTCCGAGATCCTCGACGAGGACGAGGACGTCCACTCGGCGATCGAGCGGCTCCTCGGCGACGCCGGCAGGAAGATCCATGCGGGGCGCTCGCGCAACGACCAGGTCGCGGCCGCCCTCCGGCTCTACGTGATCGACGCATGTGACGAGGCGCGCGAGGAGATCGACGCGCTGGCTCTCGTCACGCTGTCGTTCGCCGAGACCGAGGCCGAGACGTTGATGCCCGGGTACACGCACCTCCAGCGCGGCCAGCCCGTGACCCTGGGCCACCACCTCCTCGCGTGGGTCGAGATGCTCGAGCGCGACCGCGCGCGATTCGACGCCGCGCGCGAGGCGGCGACGCCGAGCCCTCTCGGCGCGGGCGCGGTCGCCGGCTCGACGCTCGGCATCGACCGGCCCGACGGTCAGATGCGCAACTCGATCGACGCCGTCTCGGACCGCGACTTCGCGCTCGACTACCTCTACGCGGCCGCGATGCTGTTCGGCCACCTGTCGCGAATGGGCGAGGAGATCGTGCTCTGGTCGACGTCCGAGTTCGGGTTCGTGAAGCTCCCCGAGAGCGCGTCGACCGGATCGTCGATGATGCCGCAGAAGCTCAACCCGGACGTCGCCGAGCTCGTGCGCGGCAAGGCGGGAACGGCGATCGGGCGCCTCACCGGGCTGCTCGCGACGGTCAAGGGCCTGCCGCTCTCGTACGACCGCGATCTGCAGGAGGACAAGGCGCCTGTCTTCGACGCGCGCCGCGATGTCCGCCTCGGGCTCCAGGGGATGACCGTCCTCGTCAGCGGGCTCGAGGCGAACCGCTACCGGCTCGCCGAGGCCGTCGGCGACCCGCTCCTGCTCGCCACGGACGTCGCCGAGGAGCTCGTCAAGGGCGGCGTCCCGTTCCGGGAGGCTCACGAGCAGGTTGCAGCGTCCGTCCGGGACGGGTCATACCGGCCCACCGGCTCGGCGGCGGAGAGCGTCGCCGCGCGGGCGGCGCCGGGCCCCGGGGACGTCGTCGAGGCGATCGCGGCCGCGCGCAGGCGGTTCGGCGTCCGCGACGCCTGAAAGCGACCGCCGGTGGTGTCCGACTTCGGTCGGACACCCGCGTGCGCGCACCTGCCCAAAGGTGTCGGACTGAAGTCCGACACCGGCCTCGATGTGACGGCGCGACAGGTCGGTGACGTACCTCGGGTGAAACCCACCACCTGGAGGACGTCATCCCATGAAACGAATCGCATTCGCGGCCGGCCTCGTGCTCGTGGCGGCCGCGCTCGCCGGTGTCCTGCGCCCCGAGGGCGCGAGCGCTGTCGACCCCGTGCCGGCGACGGACAGTCGTGACCGTCACCGGAACCGGCGTCGTCACCGCGGTGCCCGACCGGGCGCAGATCTCCGCCGGCGTCGAGTCGCGCGCCGCCACGGCCCGCGCCGCCCTCCAGGCGAACGCGACGGCGATGCAAAAGGTCATCGACGCGCTCGAGTCGCGCGGCGGGAAGAACGTCACGACGCAGACCGTGTCGCTCTCGACCGCTTTCGACGAGCAGGGTCAGCCGAGCGGCTTCGTCGCCACGAACGTCGCCTCGGCCGAGACGACGCTCGCCGGCGCGGGCGCGCTGATCGACGCGGCGGTCGCTGCCGGCGCGAACACGATCTATGGCCCGTCGCTCTCGCGCTCGGACGCCGACGCGCTCTACGACCAGGCGCTCGAGAAGGCCGTCTCGGACGCGAAGGACCGGGCCGCGCTGCTCGCGAAGGCCGCCGGGCGCGAGCTCGGCCGGGTCACCGCGATCGTCGAGTCCGGTGCGTCGGAGATGCCGATGTTCGCCGCGAAGCGCGAGGCCGCCGCGGACGCATCGACGCCCGTGGTGTCGGGCGGGCAGGAGACGTCCGCGAGCGTCTCCGTCACCTACGAGCTCCGCTAGCCGGAGCCCGGCGGGACCCGGGCGCGCCGGGTCCCGCCGTCACGATTGCCTCAGCCCGGCGCGGGCGCCGGCTCGGTCGCGGGTGGAGCGTGCCGCTCTGCGGTGACCGCCGAATGGGCGTGGTGCTCGGTCCCGTAGCCGCCGGGGACCGGGATGTAGAACTCGGGGTATCCCCACATGCCGTGCTCGGAGACGTCGAGCCCGGCCGCCTCCACCTCGGGCTCGGCGCGGATGCCGACCGTCACCTTCATCACCCAGAGGATGAGGAACGACGCGGTGAGGGTGAACGCGCCCACCGAAACGAGGCCGAGCGCCTGGACGCCGAGCTGGTGCAACCCACCGCCGTAGAGCAGGCCGCCCTGGCCCCACTCGAGCGACTCGGCGAGCTTCGGCACCGTGAGGAACCCGAGCGACAGCGTCCCCCAGACCCCGGCCATCCCGTGCGCCGCGAGCGCGCCGACCGGGTCGTCGATCCCGAGGCGCTCGACGAGGAGGACGCCGAGCACGACGATCGCGCCCGCGACGAGGCCGATCAGGATCGCCGCCCACGGGGCGACGAACGCGCAGGCCGCGGTGATCGCGACGAGCGCTCCGATGGCGCCGTTCAGCATCATCGAGAGGTCCGGCTTCCGGATCACGAGCCACGCCGTCGTCATCGCGCCGATCACGCCGGCCGCCGCGGCGAGGTTCGTGTTGAGCGCGACGTACGCGAAGAACCCGACGCCGCCGTAGTCGACGCTCAGCGTCGAGCCCGGGTTGAAGCCGAACCACCCGAACCAGAGGATGAACACGCCGAGCGTCGTGTAGGCCATGTTGTGGCCCGGGATCGCCTGCGGCTTGCCGCCGACGAACTTCCCGATCCGCGGCCCGAGCAGCAGCGCTCCCGCGAGGCCCGCGAGCGCGCCCTGGTAGTGGACGACGGTCGAGCCCGCGAAGTCCTGCATGCCCTTCGCGAAGAGCCAGCCGTCGCCGCTCCAGACCCAGTGGGCGACTATCGAGTAGACGATCGTGTACGCGACACCGAACACGATGTAGACCCACAGGCGGGCCCGCTCGGCCATCGCGCCCCAGACGATCGCGAGCGACACGGCTGCGAACGCGGTCTGGAAGAGCAACGCTGCGCCCCCGGGGATCGAGCCGAACCACGAGAACGGCTCCTGCCCGACCGCGAGCAGGTCGTCGACCGAGGGGAAGAATCCCGAGCCGCCGACGATGCCGTTGCCGCCGTCGCCGAACGCGATCCCGAAGCCAACGAGGTAGAAGACGATCGCGGCGATCCCGAGGACCAGCGCGTTCTTCGCCGCGATGTGGCCGACGTTCTTCATCCGGGTGAGGCCTGCCTCGAGAAACGCGAACCCCGCCTGCATGAAGAGGACGAGGACGGCTGCGATCACCACCCACAGCGTGCTCGCGGCCAGGCCGAGCTCCTCCGTGGTCATCGTGCGACCTCCATTTCCTCGAGCTTCTGACCCGTCCGGTTGTGGGTCACGTTGGTGACCGGCGACATCCAGCAGATCCCGTCGCCGTTGACATGGCCCGTCTTGGCCGCGTCGGCGATCGCCTCGATCACGTCCTCGGCGATCTCGTCGCGGACGACGAACGTCAGGTGGGCCTTCGGCAGGAACCGCGACTCGAACACCCGACCGCGGTACTCGTGGGTGATGCCCTTCTCCCGCCCGTGCCCGACCGCCTCGACGACGGTCACGCCGACGTGGCCGGTGTGCTCCTCGACCGCTTCCATCACGGTCTCCACGCGGTCGCGAACGACGACCGCCTCCACCTTCATCACCGCCGTCTCCTTCCTCGTCGGTCCGAGCACGAAAAGCCCCACCCCGTCCGCGCCACGGGAAGAGAGTGAGGCTTCATTGCCGTCGGCGGGGACGTCGGCTGTCCCTGCCTACGCCCCACCATAGAGAAGCCGCGGGATGATCCGCAAGGGGAACTGTCCCCGCCAGGGGACTGCTCCCCCGCGCCACCTGGGCGCGGGGCTCCGCCAGGAGTACGGGAAACCGCACTAGGCCGAGATCCCGGGGACGGCGCTACGCTCGGCTGGCGATGCTGGCTCACGTCTAGGACACCCGTTGCCGAGGCCCGCCTGGTGCGGTGCCTGTTTTGGCCTGTCCGGAGACTGTTCGTTCGAAGGGAGTGCAGCGTCGTGAGAGAGCTATCGCCCGTTCCGCCCGACGCGTTGGCCGTCGAGGCGCGGGAGCTGAGAAAGGAGTTCGTCCGCAAGGACAGGAAGCGCGGCAAGCGGCGCGTGCCGGCCCTCACCGGCCTCACGCTCGAGCTGGCGCGCGGCGAGTGCGTCGCGATCCTCGGCCAGAACGGCTCGGGGAAGTCGACGCTCGTCCGGCTCCTGTCGACCCTGCTCCTGCCCGACGGCGGCGAGGCGCGCGTGTTCGGCTACGACGTCGTGCGCGAGGACAAGGCCGTGCGGCGGCTCGTCAACCGCGTGTCGGTCGAGGCGAGCTTCTTCAAGAAGATGTCGCCGTCGGAGAACCTCCACTACGCGGCCCGCTTCTACGGGATGGGGCCGTCGGAGACGAGCGAGCGGATCCCGATGATCCTCGAGAAGGTCGGCTTCCCGCCGGACCGGCGCACCGAGCCGATGGAGAACCTGTCGCGTGGGATGCAGCAGAAGGTCGCGCTCGCCCGGGCGCTCCTCACCTCGCCCGTCCTGCTGCTGCTGGACGAGCCGACGACGGGGCTCGACCCCCGCTCGAAGCTCGAGGTCCAGGACTTCATCCGAGAGATGCGGGCCCTGCACGACTCGACGATCCTGCTCTGCACCCACGACCTGAACGAGGCCGAGTCGCTCGCCGAGCGCGTCGGCATCCTCGACCGCGGCGAGCTGCTCGCGCTCGAGACCGCGGACGAGCTCAAGGCGCGCTACGCGGCCGAGACGCTCGAGGAGGCGTTCTTCGCGGCTACCGGGCGCGGGTTCGAGGACGAGGCGGACGAGCTGGACGCCGAGGAGAGGGCGGTGCTCGCATGAGGACGCTTGCGCTCGAGCTGAAGCACGAGCTGATCGGCCTGGCCGGTGTCGTGGAGCGGAACGTCTACCTCACGCGGCGCTACATCTACTGGGACCTCGCGTTCTTCGTCTGGACGGTCGCGAACACGCTCACGATCGTGTTCATCGCGGAGGGGATCGAGGCGAGCGGCGGCGACATCGACGTCGAGCGGGCGACCACGACGCTGCTCATCGGCGCGGTCGTCTGGGCCTACCTCGGGATCATCTTCGAGTTCATCACGGAGACGGTTGCCTGGGAGCGCTGGGAGGGGACGATCGAGTACACGTTCATGGCGCCGCTCTCGCGCGCGATGCACCTCGGCGGCTCGGGGGTCTTCGCCGTGCTGTACGGCCTCGTGCGGGCGATCCTCCTGTTCATCGTCGTCGCCGCGTTCTTTGGCCTGCAGTTCGACGACGCGAACTTCGCCGCCGCGCTCGTGATCCTCGTCGTCGCGTCGATCTCGTTCTTCGGGATCGGGATGATGACCGCCGTCCTGCCGCTCATCTCGCCCGAGAAAGGCGCTCAGCTCGGCTTCGTCGCACAGGGGATGCTGCTCGTCGTGTCGGGCGTCTACTACCCGGTCGACGTGCTGCCGCAGTGGATGCAGTGGATCGCGACGATCTCGCCCGCGACGTACGCGCTGGAGGGGATCCGTGCCGCGATCCTCGACGGGGCCGGCGTCACGGACCTCTGGGGCGACATCTGGCCGCTCCTGATCATCGGCGCCGCGTGCATCCCGCTCGGGCTCTGGATCTTCAACCGCGGCGAGGTGTACGCGAAGCGGCACGGGAAGCTGAAGCGGAGCGGCTGATGGGCATCGAGATTCGCGTGGCCGAGACGGACACCGACCTGGACGCGTGGCGTCAGGTGCGGATCGCCGTGCTTCCCTACGAGCGCTGTGCATCCGTCGAATGGATGCGAAAGTCGATGACCCCGGAGCGGGTCTATCTGCTCGCGGAGGTCCACGGCGTCGTCGCCGGGTCAGGGCTGTCCGGTCGGTCGGACTTCGGCTACGCCGGCCTGCATCCGCGCGTCCTGCCGGCGTTCAGGCGTCAGGGGGTCGGCACCGCGCTGCTTCGGGCATTGGCTGCACACGCCGTCGACCACGGTTTCGACCAGGCCGGGACCAACGTCGACGATCCCGGGTCGCTCGCGTTCGCCGACCGGTTCGGCGCCGTCGAGGTCGACCGTCAGATCGAACAGGTGCGCCACGTGGGCGAGGAGCGCGCGCCCGTCGTGCCCGAGTGGCTCGAGATCGTGTCCGTCGCCGATCGCCCCGAGCTGTGGACCGCAGCGTACGACCCGCTCGCCCTGCAGGCGTTCGCCGATATGGCGACGTACCGGCCGGTCGTCGTCACCCGGGAGCAATGGGAGCGCGACTGGTTGGCCTGGCCGGAGGGAATGTTCGTCGGGCTCGTCGACGGCGAGGTCGTGGGCTGCGCCGGGCTCGAACGGGACGATGACCAACCGCTGCGTGCCGAGAACGCGCTGACCGCCGTGCGCCGCGGCTGGCGTGGACGCGGGATCGCCATGTCACTCAAGCGCGCAGCGCTCGCGTTCGCCGCCGAAAGCGGCGTTCGCGAGATCTACACGTGGACGCAGACCGGCAACGAGGGCATGCGGGGGCTGAACGAGCGGCTCGGCTACGAGTACCGCGGCGTGAGCATCACCGTCCGCGCCGACCTCCCGTTGCGCTGAGGCGGCGGCATGCGGCGACTCGGCGCGAGCACCGTCTGGTACGCGCACGAGGCCGTCGCGTCGTTCCTGTGGGCGATGGTCTTCACGGTCACGGCGTACTACTTCGTGACCGAGGTCGGGATGAGCCCGCTCGAGCTCGTTCTGGTCGGCACGGTGATGGAGCTGTCGATCTTCGTCTTCGAGGTGCCGACGGGCATCGTCGCGGACACGACCTCCCGCCGGCTCTCGATCGTGATCGGGAACGTCGTGATGGGCGTCGGATTCGTCGTGGTCGGCGGGTTCCCGGAGGTATGGCCGATCCTCGTCGGCTATGCGGTGTGGGGGTTCGGCTACACGTTCACGAGCGGCGCGATGGACGCCTGGCTCGCGGACGAGGTCGGAGACGCACGGCTGACGGGGCTGTACCTCCGCGGTGCCCAGATCGGCCGCGTCTTCACGATCGCGGGGATCGCAGCCGGGGTCGGCCTCGCGCTCGTCGACGTTCGCCTCCCGATCGTGCTGGGCGGGATCGGGACGATCGCGCTCGCCGTCTTCTATGCGCTTGCGATGCCCGAGACCGGCTTCCGGCCGGCGCCGCGCGGGGAGCGGAGCTCGTTCGCGCACATGGCCGCGACGGGACGCGACGGCCTGCGACTCGTGCGCTCGCGGCCCGCGCTGCTCGCGATCCTCGGGATCGCGGCGTTCGCCGGCATGTGGAGCGAGTCGTACGACCGGCTGTGGCAGGCACATCTCATCGAGGACGTCGGCCTCCCGTCGCTCGGGGGGCTCGACCCCGTCGTCTGGTTCGGGATCCTCGGCATCGTCGGCACCCTGCTCTCGATCGTCGTCGCGGCCCCGCTCGGGCGGAGACTCGAGGGGGCGTCCCCCGAAGCGGTCACGCGGACGCTCTCGCTGCTCTACGCCGTGCTCGCCGTGAGCTCGTTGGTCTTCGCGCTGGCCGGGAGCCTGTGGCTCGCCGTGCTCGGCTCGTACGGGATCTTCGTTGCGCGCCAGGTCGGCGGTCCGCTCTTCATGTCCTGGCTCAACCGCAGCATCGACAACTCGAGCGTGCGCGCGACGACGCTCTCGATCGTCAACCAGGCGGACGCAGTGGGCCAGTGGACGGGCGGGCCGGCGATCGGGGCGCTCGCGACCGTCACCTCGATCCGGGTCGCGCTCGTCGCCGCAACGGCCTGCCTGCTTCCGGCGTTCGCCTTCCTCCGCCGCGCGTCACGGCTGCAGTCGGGGTCGGCACTTACTGCTGCGGCGGGCGAGCCCGCCGACTGACGCGCGGCGCGTCCTCGCCGGTGAGCTCTAGCTCGACCTGGTCGATCAGCTCGAGGTGGAGGTCGACGTAGCGCCGGAGGAACGCCGTCACCATCAGCAGGTACTTGCTCCGGTGCGGGAGCGCCGCGGCGCTCGCCTCACTCTCCTCGAGCCGCTGCAGAACCTCCACGATGTCGTCGCGGAGGGTCAGCATGCTTCGCCGCGTCGTTGCCTCGCCGACGAGGTCTGCGAGCAGCAGCCGGAGGAGCGGATCGCTCTTGAGCGGGGTCAGCTCCACCGGCGTCGCCGCATACGCCCGAAGTGCGTCGAGGCCGCGCTCGGTAAGCGTGTAGACCGTGCGGGCGCGCGTCCTGCCGGGCTCGGTGCGCGTCTCGAGGTAGCCGAGCCGCGCCAGCCGCTTCGGCTCGGTGTAGTACTGGCTCTCGCCGGCCCAGTCGAGGATGCGTCCGCGGCGCGCCATGCGCAGGAGGTCGTGGGCGCCGGCGCCGTCGCGCCCGACCAGTCCGAGGATCTCGTAGGAGAAGAGGCTCAACTCGTCGCTTGACATAGCTACGTTCCATAGTATATATCTATGAAACATAGCTTCTAGGAGGTGAACGCAGTGACGACGACGACCACGCAGACTGGGAGTGCCGAGCGCTGGGGGCCGCGGTGGGGATCCCGCGCCGCGCACTGGGCGGAGACCGAGGAGCAGCAGCTCCCGACGTACGAGGAGGCGATCCGCCGCGTCGGCATCGGCACGGGCAATCGCGTGCTCGAGGTCGGGTGCGGGACCGGCGTGTTCCTTCGCGCTGCCGCCGATCGCGGCGCGCGCGTCGTCGGGGTCGACGCGTCACCGGCGCTCCTCGAGCTGGCACGCGCGCGCGTCCCGGAGGCGGAGCTCTCGGTCGGCGACCTGCAGTCCTTGCCGTACGAGGACGACACGTTCGACGTCGTTGCGGGCTTCAACGCCTTCTTCTTCGCCGACGACATGGTCGCCGCGCTCCGCGAGGCCGGCCGCGTGGCGAAGCCCGACGCCCCCGTCGTAATCCAGGTCTGGGGCGCGCACGGACGGTGCAACCTCGATGCGATCAAGCCGCTCGTCCGGCCCTTCTTCCCGGGGTACGACCCGGACGCCCCGCCTCCGCCCGACCTCGCCGCACCGGGGGCGCTCGAGGGTGTTGCGTCCGCGGCAGGGTTGACGCCGAAGGAGGCGTTCGACGTCTCGTGGCCGTACGTCTACGAGGACGACGACGCGCTGTTGCGCGGGATGCTCTCCGCCGGCGGCGTCGGGGACGCGGCCGGACCGGAGCGCGAGCCGCAGCTGCGGGCGGGGTTGCTGGAGGCACTGGCGCCGTTCCGGACCGCGCAGGGCGGCTACCGCCTCGACAACGAGTGGCACACCCTCGTCGCGACCGCCTGAGCGGCCGTTACCGCAGCTTGCCGTCGCGGAGCGCGAGCGCCACCGCGTGTGTCCCGTTCCGCGCCCCGAGCTTCGCGATGATCCGCTTGCGATAGCTCTTGACCGTCTCCGTCGAGAGGTAGAGCCGGGCGCCTGTCTGCGCAGCGGTCTCGCCCTCCGCGGCGCCCGCCAGGATCTCCGTCTCGCGGTCGTTCAGGGGCTCGCCCTCGAGGATCTCGGCGAGAAGCGTCGTCATCTCATGCCGCCCGCTTCCTGACACGCGCCGAGCCGTCGTGGACGAGCGTGTACACGCGGTTGGGAGACACGCCGAGGTCCTTCGCGACGTCCGCCGCCGTGTCGCCGTCGATGACCGTTCGGATCAGCGCGATGCGCTCGCGCTCCGGGATCGTCGCCAGCACGCGGAGCCGGTCGCGGCTCTCGACCGCCTCGTCCGGCGTCGGCCCGGGGTCCGGTGGGTCGAATGCCGTGGCCTCCGCGTCGGGCGGCGCAAGGTCGGAGAAGGCGTGGACGTCAGCGTAGACGCCGTCACCCAGGTGATGGCGACGGACGAGCGTGCGAACCGTGTCGACGATCGCGCCGCGCACGTAGTGGTGTGCGAACGCCGGGAACGGGACACCGCGCGAAGGGTCGTACTTGCGAGCCGCCTTGGCGAGCCCGAGGTAGCCGTCGGCAACGAGGTCTTCCTGGTCGATCTTCATGTGGCGCCACCGTCTCGCCTCTCGCTTGGGGAGGTGGAGCGCCTCTTGGACGAGCGTCTGTTCCGTCATGCGTGGGGAGGCTCCTGTCTGGGGGACGGGACACGCGTCCACGGCACGGCAATGCGCGGGTCTGGCATCCGGTGGGGGATTCCGGCGTACGTGCCATGGCGACGTCTTCGGCTCCTTCTCGAAGCCGGGACTTGAAGGTCGGGACTCTAACGTGGTCGCTGGAGGTCGCGTTCTGTCAACGGGAGTCAACGGACCGCCCGACGGACGCGCGGCCGTCGACGCATCCATCGCGGTGCGGTGCTAACGTCTCGCATGTCTTTCGGGGCAACGGAGCCTCGGGTGCGGGTCGACCGCTCCCGGGGCTTTTGTCGTTTCAAGGGAGGAGAGAGCTGATGGCACGAGCGAGAGCGAGCGCGACGACGAGCCGCTCGACGATGGTGAAGTCGAAGGATCGGGCGACGTCGAGCGTGGCGTCGCGCCGAGCCGTGCTGAAGCGGATGAAGGACGAAGGGATCGAGCACGTCCTCTTCTGGTTCACGGATCTCGAGGGGCATCTGAAGTCGTTCGCGGTGACGCCGTCCGAGATGCAGGGCGCGCTGGACGACGGGATGGGCTTCGACGGCTCGTCGATCACGGGCTTCAACGCGATCGAGGAGTCGGACATGGTCGCGATCCCCGACCCCGCGACGTTCCAGGTGATGCCGCGTCCCGTCGACGAGCACGGCCACGAGCTGGGCGCGAAGGTCGCGCGCATGATCTGCGACGTCGTCAAGCCCGACGGCGTCCCCTACGAAGGCGACCCGCGCTACGTCCTCCGTGCGGCTCTCGACCGCATGAAGAAGCTGGGCTTCGACACGTTCGCCGTCGGCCCCGAGCTCGAGTACTTCCTCTTCGAGGACGACAAGGACACGAAGACGCTCGACGAGGGCGGCTACTTCGCGATGACCGCGCAGGACGCCGCGACCGAGGTGCGGAACGACACGATCCACGCGCTCGAGTCGGTGGGGATCCCGATCGAGTACCACCACCACGAGGTGGCGCCGTCCCAGCACGAGATCGACATGCGGTACGCCGACGCGCTTGCCATGGCCGACCACACGATCACGTACCGGCTGATCGTGAAGGAGGTCGCCGCCTGGCACGGCTACTACGCGACCTTCATGCCGAAGCCGCTCTTCGGCGAGAACGGCTCCGGCATGCACACCCACATGTCGCTCTTCAAGAGAGGGCGGAACCAGTTCTTCGACGCCAAGGACGAGCACCACCTCTCGAAGACGGCCAAGGCGTTCATCGCCGGCCTGCTCGTGCACGCGCGTGAGATGTCCGCCGTGCTCGCGCAGTGGGTCAACTCCTACAAGCGGCTCGTCCCCGGGTACGAGGCGCCGGTCTATGTCGCCTGGTCGCAGCGGAACCGGTCCGCGCTCATCCGGATCCCGCTCTACAAGCCGGGCGCCGAGCAGGCGACACGCGCCGAGATCCGCTGCCCGGACCCCGCCTGCAACCCCTACCTTGCCTTCGCGGCCCTGCTCCACGCAGGTCTCGAGGGGATCGAGCAGGGATACGAGCTGCCGGACGAGATGACGACGAACCTCTACCGGCTCTCGGAGGCGGAGCGTGCGGAGCGCGGTATCGTCGCACTGCCCGGCTCGCTCGGCGAGGCCGTCGAGGCGCTCGCGGGCTCCGAGCTGATGAAGGTGGCGCTCGGGGAACACATCTTCCCGCGCTACGTCGAGCTCAAGCGGCGCGAGTGGAACGAGTACCGCATCCAGGTCACGGAGTGGGAGAAGGAGAAGTACCTGAGCGCGCTCTAATTCTCCGCGAAGCATGGGATCCGCGGAGCGGATCCCATGCCGCGGCAGATCCCGGCCTGCGGCCGGGCAGATCCCTGAAGCGGCCTGCTTCGCGGCCGAAAACCCTGCTTGGCGGGGTGATCAAGGGGCGTGATCGTGGTGTAGGTGCCTTGTCCTCGCGACACTGGACAACGTCGCTGGAAAAGCGCATGATCCGTGGCGCAGGCCAAGCTGCAAGGCGAGCGGCAACGCCTGTGTCTGACGGCCGATCGCGGGTCCCCAGTGGGGGCCCGTGGTCGTTCTGGGATGGGGAACCCATGGTTCCCCCATCGGCCCCCTCCTTCCGCGTCGTGCACGGGTCGGCCGCCCCGGGCCTCCCGGCCGGCGGAGCCGGCCTCCGGCCTCGACGGGTGGTTCATGGGTCGGCGTTTCGGTGCGTCTAGCCTGCGGTCGTGCTCACCGTCCTCCGCGTCCTCCACGTCCTCTCGGCTTCGGTCTGGGTCGGGGGAACGGTGGTGCTCGTCTTCGTCGGCGTTCCGGCGATCCGAAAGCTCGAGGGCGAGGCCCGCGCGACGGCGATGCGCGCGCTCGGTCGCCGCTGGCGGCCGCTCGGCTGGTCCGCGATGGCAGTGGCGATCCTCTCGGGGCTCTGGCTGACCGAGCTGAACGGCGGCTTCACGCGTGCCGCGCTCGAGACGGACTTCGACCGCACCCTGATCGCGAAGTCGGTGCTCGTCGCGCTGCTCGTCGTCGGCGCGCTGATCCACGACTACGTGCTCGGCCCGCGCCTCCAGCGCGAGCTCCGCGACGCCGATTCGGCCGCACCGGCGACGCGGCGCCGCCTCGTGATCGTCGGCTGGTTCAACTTCGCGCTCACGCTGGCAGTGCCGATCCTCGGCGCGGTCGTGCTGACTACTCTCGATTGAGTGAACGTGCGCCTGAGCCCGGTGTCCGACTTCAGTCGGACACCTGCTCGACGACAGGCTTGCGACGTCCGAGGGTGTCCGACTGAAGTCGGACACCATGAAACGCCGTGAACGACGCCGCCCGTCACCTCGCGCTCCTCACGCGCACCACCGAGGTGGTCAACTCGTCGCTCGACCTGCAGGAGGTGCTCGAGGCGATCGCGCACGAGGTCGCCGCCGCGCTCGAGACCGACGCGTGCTTCGTGTACCTCTACGACGAGCGCGCCGACGAGCTCGTCCTCCGGGCGACGCACGGGACCGGCGTCGAGGACGCGACGAGCGCCCCGCGGATGCGGCGCGGCGAGGGCATCACCGGCGTCGCGGCGGCGGAGCGCGAGCCGGTGATGATCGCGGAGCGGGCGCACCTCGACCCGCGGTTCAAGGCCTTCCCGAACCTGCGAGAGGACCAGTACGAGTCGATCCTCGCCGTGCCGATCCTCGCGCGGGACGTCCTCGAGGGTGCGCTCAATGTCCGCACGCGCGACCCGCGACCGTTCACGGACGCCGAGATCGCGCTCCTCACGTCGATCGCCTCGCAGGTCGGGCAGTCGATCGAGCACGCGAAGCTGTACGCGCAGGCGCGCCGCCGGGTCGACGAGCTCGAGGCGCTCGCCCGCATCTCGGAGGCCGTCTCGGAGTCGCTCTACCTCGAGGAGTCGCTCGAGGCGATCGTGCAGACGACGGTCGAGTCGCTCCGTGCCACGGGGGCAGCGGTCGTTCTCGAGGACGGCAGGATCGCCTGGCCCGAGGGACGTGCCGGCGTGCACGCCGTACGGCTGCCGCTCCGCTGGCGCGGGCGCACGATCGGCGAGCTCGTCGTTGATCGGGACACCCCGTTCTCGGAGGACGACCGCCAGCTGCTCGACGCGATCGCGAACCAGGCAGCCGTGGCGCTCGAGCACGGGCGCATGGCGCTCCGCGGGGTGCTCGCCCAGGAGATCCATCACCGCGTCAAGAACAACCTCCAGACCGTCGCCTCGCTGCTCCGGCTCCAGGCGCGTGCCGAGCACGTCGACCCCGGCAAGGCGCTCGGCGACTCCGTCAACCGGATCCTCGCGATCGCCGCAGTCCACGAGGAGCTGACCGAGCACCGGGGCGATGTCGTCGACCTCGCCGAGCTCCTCGACCGGCTGCGCGCGATGCTCGTCCAGGGCCTCGTCAGCGGGAAGGACGTGACTGCCGAGCTCGAGCGCGTCGAGCTCGCCGGCCACCGTGCGACGGCCCTCGCCCTCGTCTTCTCGGAACTCCTGTCGAACGCTCTCGAGCACGGCGGGCAGCGCGTCTCGATTAGTCTTGGGAGTGAGGGGAGCGACGCCGTTCTCTCCATCGCCGACGACGGCCAGGGCATGCAGGACGCCCCCGACGGAACCGGGCTCTCCATCGTCCGAGCGCTCGTCCGTGACGAGCTCGGCGGCTCCATCGAGCTCTTCGGCGAGACCGGCCTGCGTGTCGACGTGCGATTCCCGGCCTGAGGAGAACGACATGCGGATCCTGATCGCGGAAGACGAGACCATCATCCGGCTCGACCTCCGGGAGCTGCTCGAGAAGAGCGGCTTCGAGGTCGTCGCCGAAGCACGCGACGGCGAGGAGGCGGTCGCGCTCGCACGGAGTGCGGAGCCCGACCTCGCGCTGCTCGACGTGAAGATGCCGAAGCTCGACGGGATAGACGCCGCCCGGCGGATCCTCGACGAGCGGCCGATCCCGATCGTGATGGTCACGGCCTACGGCGAGCAGGAGCTCGTCGCGAGGGCGGTCGAGGCCGGGGTCTTCGGCTACCTCGTGAAGCCGTTTCGCGAATCCGATCTGCTGCCCGCGATCGAGACGGCGCGCGCACGACACGACGAGCTCACCGCGCTCCGCGAGGAGGCGGCTTCCCTCGCCGACGCGCTCGCCGCCCGCAAGGCGATCGAGCGGGCGAAGGGGCTCTTGATGGAGCGTGAGGGGCTCACGGAGCAGGATGCCTTTGCGCGTCTCCGCAAGGCCAGTCAGATCTCGGGGCGGCCTCTCAAGGTCGTCGCGGAGGCGCTGATCGCCACCTTGGACGTCCGCTAGGCCGAGGTGTCGGAGTGAAGTGCGACACCAGACCGGTGTCCGACCTTCAGTCGGACACCTGCTCGACGCGCCCGCTCACGACGCCGCGAGCAGTCGCTCGTCCTCGCGGCGGCGGCGCGTGCGGCGGGTCGTCCAGACGGCCGCGGCGACGAGCGCGAGCGGGGCCGCGGCGACGGCGAACGCGAGCGCGACGACGGCTTCCCAGGCGAGCACCTCGAGCGCACGGTCGAGCGCCCGGTCGAGCCGCGAGCCGGGGGCGACGGCACCGCTCCCGTCCTCGGTCCTGAGCTCGAGCTGGATCGTGGCGGTCCGCGCCTCGGCGGCGGTGGCGGCGCGGCTCGCGCGGAGCTCGCGGAGCTGGGCCTGCGCCTGCGCGCGCTGCTCGAGCAGTCGCGCGCGCTCCACCGACGTTGTCGCCCGCTCGAGCTGGACGGTCAGCGCCGCGATTCGCGCGCGAAGCCTCTCGACCTCACGGTCGAGGCCGTCGAGCGACTCCTGGAGGTCCTGGATCTGGACGTTCTGCGCGACGATCGTGCCGAGCGCCGAGAGCCTCGTGACCGCGTCGCCTGCGCGACTCGACGGGACGCGGAGCGTCACCGACGACGTGCCGTCGGCGCCCGTGGCGTACTGCACGCTGACGACGTAGCCACCGAGGTCACGCGCGATCGAGAGCGCACGCTGCGTCGCCTCGGAGAGCGCGTCGGTGTCCTCGACCGCCAGCGCGAGCGTGGCGACGTACCGCTGGGCGCGGCCGGTCACCGGACCGGGCGCCGCCTTCTGCGCCGCGGACGCGTCGGCGGCCGCTGCAGGCGGCCCGCTGAGCGCGGTGCCGGACTCGGCGGCAGAGCGCTCGACCGTCGTCGCGCTGGACGAGGCGTCGCGGGCGGACGGCTGCGGCCGGGTGACGCCTATCGCGACCGCTGACACGACCGCGAGCCCCGCGGCTGCCGGGACGAGCAGCGCGAGCCGCCGACCGCGGACGCGGTCGAGGAACGACGCCTGCCTCACGGGCGGACGCGATGCGGCCGTCAGCACCTGGAGCCGCAGCGCGTCGCTCGCGCGTGGCCGCGTGGCGCGCAGCTCGTCGACGATCTCGGTCATGCTCATTCCTCGCTCACCCTCTCCTCGAGTCGCTTCAAGGCCCGGCTCAGCCGCGTGGACACGGCTGTCGGGCTGATCCCGAGCACGCGTGCGGTCGCATCGCCGTCGAGCTCCAGCACGACGCGGAGGGCGAGCACCTCGCGCTCGGCCGCCGAGAGCGTCGCGAGTGCTGCCTCGAGCGTGGGCGAGAGGCCCTCGACGAACGCCTCGTCGACCCGCTCGGGGAGCGCAGCCGCCTCCTCCCGCTTCCGGCGTCTCGCCTCGGCTCGGAACCAGTCGAGCGCCGTGGTGCGGGCGATGCCGAGCAGCCAGGTGCGCGGGCTGCCGCGTTCCGGGTCGAACCGCTCCCAAAGCCGAAGCGCCTTCTCGAACGTCGAGCTGGCGAGATCCTCGGCCTGCCCCCGGTCTCGGGTCAGGTACGCGAGGTAGCCGAAGACGTCGTCGAGGTGCTCCTCCGCGACCTCGGCGAACGTCGGGCGCTGCGCAGCCTTGGAGGCGGGGCGGGTGACGGTCATCGCGTGCACGACCGTCCTACGCCGCTGACCCCCGCCGAGGTCACAGCGGCGCGTCCAGGTGCCCTCTACACATCCTCCGCTGCGCGGGCCAGGCGCGCCTCGGCCTCGCGAAGCTCGATCCGGCGGATCTTGCCCGTGAGCGTCTTCGGGAGCGAGGGGACGAACTCGACGAGACGCGGATAGTGGTACGCACTCAGCCGGTTTCGCACGTGGGTCTGGATTCCCTTGGCGAGCTCCTCGCTCGGCTCGTGGCCCTGCGCGAGCACGATGAAGGCCTTGACGACGCTCCCGCGCCGCTCGTCGGGCGACGCCACCGCTGCGGCCTCTGCGACTGCGGGGTGCTCGAGGCACGCGGACTCGACCTCGAACGGGCCGATCCGGTACCCCGCCGCGATGATGACGTCGTCGGCGCGACCCTCGTACCAGACGTACCCGTCCGCATCCATTCGCGCCGCATCCTTCGTGTGGAACCACTCGCCGCCGAAGGTCTCGCGCGCTGCCTCCTCGTTGTTCCAGTACCCGAGCGGGTAGTGCGGGTTGCTCCGCGCGCGCAGGCAGATCTCGCCGCGCTCGCCGGTCGGGACAGGCTGCTCGTCCTCGTCGAGGATGGCGACGTCCCAGCCCGGCGTCGGCCGTCCCATCGATCCCTCGCGCACCTCCATGAACGGGAAGTTGGCGCACAACGGATAGCTCTCCGAGAGCCCGTAGAAGTCGAGGATCGTGACGCCGTACTGCTCGCGGAACCACCGGATCGCCTCGGGGTTCAGCGGCTCGCCCGCCGCACACACGATCCGGAAGCGCTGCGGATAGCGGGTTCCGGCGTCGTCGATCGACATCATCGAGCGGATCGCCGTCGGCGTGCTGAAGACATTCGTGACCTCGTACTTCGAGAGGAACGCGAGCTGCTTGTGCGCGTCGAAGCCACCCTCCCGCTCGTACACGACCTGCACCGCGCCGTACCGCCACGGCCCGAACAGGGGCGCGATTCCCGCCACCCAGGCCCACTCGCCCATCCCGTGGAAGCGCTCGCCGTCGCGCACGTCGTGGCAGAGCTCGAACTCGTTGTGCGCGAGGAGGTACCGATGGGCGTGGAGGATCCCCTTCGCAAGCCCGGTCGTGCCGGACGTGTAGTACAGCTGGGCCGGGTCGTCGGCGCGCGTGTCGATCCGCTCGAAGCTCGGGTCGCCCTCCGCGATCAGGGCCTCGTCCAGCACGACGACGTGCTCGACTGGAAGGCCAAGGTTGCGCACACGCTCGGCGTTCTCGGCGTTGGTGACCAGCACCTTCGCCTGCGCGTCGGTGACGCGGTGCCTGATCCCCTCGTCCCCGTAGAGCACGGAGAGCGACAGGAGGACCGCGCCGGTCTTGAACGCCCCGAGGAACGCCGCAGCCGTCTCGGGCCTCGGCGTGAGCAGCATCGCGACCCGATCGCCGGCCTCGACGCCGTGCTGTTCGAGGACGCTCGCGAGCCGGGAGCTCGCCTCCTGCAGCTCGCCCCAGAGAACCTGCCGCTCGTTGCCGCGATAGTCCTCCCACAGCATCGCGAGCTTGTCGGGCGGGTGCTTGTCGCAGACGTCCTCCGCGATGTTGTAGCGCTCCGGAACGTTCCACGCGTGGGCGGCCACTGCCTCGTCGTAGCTTCTGAACCGTCCCTTCGCCGGCATTCGCGACTCCTCGGGCGCGTTGTCGTCCCCAGAAGTCTGCTTTATTCGGCCGCGACCTCGCCTCGGCGAAGAGCACCTCCCAGCTGGCGAGGAGGACGTCGAGCTCCTCGCGGCGCGAGACGGAGGCGTGCCGGCGGTGGCCGACACGCCTCCGCGCTGCGTCCTAGCAGCCGATCACGCGACGCACCTGGGCGGCAGCGGCGCCGAGTTCTGCGGCGAGCGCGGCCGTCACGCGCTTCCCGGTCTGTGCCGAAACCTCCTGCTCGAAGGCGCGCAACAGCCCGCAGGCACCCGCCTCGTCGCCTGCGGCGAGAGCGGCCCGCGCGCCGATGAGCTTGTCGGTCAGGCTCGATCCGGGGCCGACGCCGGTGACACGCCCCACGAGGTGTGCGATCTGCTCGTCCGCTCCCCGGACGTGAACGGTGAAGCTGCCCGACGCGGTGTTGCCGGCGCTGTCGGACGCGCTGCAGACGACCGTTGTCGTCCCGATCGGGAACGTGCTGCCCGACGGCGGCGAGCAGTTCACGGTCGGGCTCGGATCGATCGTGTCCGTCGCAGTCGCGTCGTAGCTGACCTCGGCCCCGAGTGGGCTCGTTGCATCCGCCGTCACGGCTGGCGGAAGACCCAGGACCGGAGGCGTCGTGTCGCCCTCGAGTTCGACGCGGCCGAGCCTGCCCATGCCGTCGGCGAACCAGACGTTTCCATCGGCTCCGGCGGCGATGCCGGCAAGGGCTCCGGGAGGCGCCGTGGTGACGAACTCGGTGATCTCGCCGAGAGGTGTGACCCGCCCGATCTTCCCGGTGTTCCGATCGGTGTACCAGATGTTTCCGTCCGCTCCGGCCGTGATGTCGAACGGCAGGCTGAACGCGGACGGCGGAGAGAACTGGGCGAAGGTCCCGGTCGGCGTGATGCGGCCAACTCTGCCGGAGGCGGTGTACCAGACGTTCCCGTCCGGCCCGGACGCGATTGCCTGAGGGAAGAATGTGCCCGCGGGCAGCGGGAACCGGGTGACGCTGCCGAACGGCGTGATCCTGGTGATCGCTGACGCGTTGAATTCGGTCACCCACAGATTGCCGTCCGGCCCCCAGACCAGCTCGCGTGGATTGTTGAAGCCGAAGAACTGCCTCACGAGCGTCCCGGCGGTCGTGATGGAGCGGACGCTGCCGAGCCCCATGTCGGCGAACCAGAGAGTGCCGTCCGGACCTGCCGTGATGCCCGTCGGCTGGCCACCAACGGTGAACTCGGTGATCGTGCCGCTCGGGGTGATCCTCCCGATCTTCCCGCCGAAGATCTCCGTGAACCAGACGTTCCCGTCCGGGCCTGCGGCAATGCCGTACGGCGAGTCCAGCGCGCCGCCCGGCACGGCGAACTCGGAGATTGCACCGTCCAGCGTGCTCGTCCCGACCGCACCGGTCGGGATCGTGAGGCCCGTGATGGTGAACCACACCTTTCCGTCGGGCCCGCCGGCGACGTAGTTCGGAGCCTGACCGGAAGGCAGAAGAAACATGGTGATGTCACCTGGTGAAGAAACGGCGGTCGGCGCAAATACAGCACTTGCGAGGAGCACGGCTGCGACGCAGAGCCACAGTCGGGCCACGAGTCGTGTTCGAGGTTGACGGGTCGTGTCTTCGAATTGGCGCATCGTGGTACCTCCTCCAGCCGAATAGGCCTCTGCCCTCTCCGGGCCGTACCGTGTTCGTTGCCGCTAACAACGGCCTAACCGCTTGCCCATCCGATCCACGCGGGCTGCGCGTGGTCTGTCGAGGGCCCCGACGAGAGCGATCAGGCGCCGGGCGGCGCGACCACGTCTGCATCGGCGGACTGCGCCTCAGCGAAGAGGACCTCCCAGCGCGCGAGGAGCGTGTCGAGCTCCTCCCGGCTTGCCGAGTACGACGCGAGCAGGTCCATGTCCGTCCAGTTCTCCGCGAGCCGGTGCTCGAGCTCGGCGACGCGAGGCTCGAGCTCCGAGATGCGCTTCTCGACCCGGTCGAGCTCGGACGGCCGCCGCCGGGCCGGCGCCGGCTTCGCTGCGCGCCTCGGGCGTGGCTCCGGCGTCGTCGCCGCCGTGGCCGCGTCGCGGGACGTGCTCCGCTCGCGGATCATGTCGGCCCAGCCGCCGTCGTACGAGCGGAGCACGAAGTCCTCGACGGCGACGATGCGGTCGGGAACCGCGTCGAGGACGGCGCGGTCGTGCGAGACGAGCAGCACCGTCCCGGGGAACGCCTCGAGCGCCGCTTCGAGCGCCTCGCGGCTCTCCAGGTCGAGGTGGTTCGTCGGCTCGTCGAGCACGAGCAGGTTCGCACCGGAGGCCACGACGAGCGCGAGCGCGAGACGCCGCCGCTCGCCGCCCGACAGCACCGACACCTGCTTCTCGTGCGTCTCCCAGCCGGAGAAGAGGAACCGGCCGAGGAGGTTCTGCGCCTGCGGCCGCTGGAGCCCCGTCTCGGAGACGGTCACCTCGAGGATCGAGCCGCGGTCCGGGAGCTCCGCCTCGTGCTGCGAGAAGTACGCCGGGACGACGCCGTGGCCGAGCTTCACGCGTCCCTCGTCCGGCTCCCGGAAGCCGAGGAGCGTCTCGAGGAGCGTCGTCTTGCCCGATCCGTTGGGCCCCACGAGCGCGACGTGCTCCCCCCGCTCGAGCACGACCGACGCACCGTCGAGCAGGAGCTTCTCGCCGGCGGAGACGACGAGGTCGTCCGCCTCGAGCACGATCCGGCCGGTGCGCGCGGGCTTCAGGAACTCGAACCCGAGCGTCCGGCGCCGCTTCGTCATCGACTCGAGCTCCTCCGCGGCGGCGCGCCGTTCCTGCTCGAGCCGTCCGATCTGGCTGAGCTTCGCCTGCGCCTGCTTCGCCTTCGACTTCTTGTAGCGGAACCGGGCCACGAAGCGCTCGAGCCGCTCGATGTCCTCGCTCACGCGGCCGAGCTGCGTCGCCGCCGCGGAGGCGCGCGCCGCCTTCTCGCGCCGCCAGGCGTGCCAGGGGCCGTCGAAGAAGAACGGCTTCGGCCCGCCGAGCTCCAGCACGGCGGTCGTGACCGCCTCGAGGAACCAGCGGTCGTGGGCGACGAGCACGATCGCCGCGTCGAGCGACGTCAGCTCGCGCTCGAGCCACTCGAGGTTCTCCACGTCGAGGTGGTTCGTCGGCTCGTCGAGCAGGAGGAGGTCCGGGTCGGCCGAGAGGGCACGGGCGAGGGAGGCCCGCGTCAGCTCTCCGCCGGAGAACGTGTCTAGCGGCCGGTCGAGGTCGGCGTCGCGGAACCCGAGCCCTCGGAGGATCGACGCGGCGCGATCGCGCCAGGCCCACCCGCCGGCGTGCTCGAGCCGCGCCTGCGCCTCGCTGTAGCGGCGCAGGGTCGCGGGGGCGTGGTCCCCGCTCGCCATTGCCTGCTCGAGCCGCGTGAGCTCCTCCTCGATCGCGACGAGGTCGCCGGCGCCCGAGAGCGAGTACTCGCGGAGGGTCAGTCCCTGCCCGCGCGGGGGCCGCTGGTCGTGCAGCGCAACGCGCGTGCCCTTCGCGAACGCGAGCTCGCCGGAGGTGAGCGACGTCTCGCCGACGAGCGCGCGCAGCAGGGTCGTCTTGCCGGCGCCGTTCGGCCCCGCGAGCGCGAGGCGATCGCCGCGGCGCAGCCGGAACGAGACCCCGTCGAAGAGGGGGTCGCCCGAGAACTCCTTGCGGAGGCCCGATGCGATGAGCACGGCCATCGGGAGAAGGGTAGGCGGCGCGGGGCGCCATCCGCGTGCGGAAAACCGCCCGTGGTAAGAACGGCGCGAGATCGGGTACTCATTGGGTCATGGCGGTCGATCCAATCGTGATCGTCGGTGGCGGCCTCGCGGCTGCGCGGCTCGCGACCGAGTACCGCGCGGCCGGAGGCGAGGCGTCGGTGACGATCCTCTCCGCCGAGCCCGACCCGCCGTACAATCGCCCGCCGCTCACGAAGGGGTTCCTGCGCGGGGAGATGGACCGCGACGGGCCGCTCGTCCGACCGCTCGAGGAGTACGAGGACGACGTGGTCGAGCTTCGTCTCGAGACGACGGCCGAGCGAATCGACGCGGACGCGCACGAGGTCGAGCTCGCCGGCGGCGAGCGGGTCCCCTACGGGACGCTCGTCGTCGCAACCGGCGCGCGACCGAGGCAGCTCCCGCTCCCGGGCGCCGACCTCGTGGGCGTGCACACGTATCGCACGCTGCGCGACGCCGAGGCGGTCATCCAGGCGGCCGAGGACGCCCACGCCGCGATCGTCATCGGCGGCAGCTTCATCGGCGCCGAGACGGCTGCCTCACTGCGGACGCGCGGCCTCGAGGTGACCATCGTGGAGATGGGGGAGACCCTCATGCCGCAGCTCCGCTGCCCCGCCCTCTCAGGCGGAGCTGGTGGAGCTGTACCGGAGCGAGGGCGTCGAGGTCCTGCTCGAGACCCAGCTCGAGGAGCTGACGGGCAACGGACGCCTGCTGACCGGGGCACGGACGGCGGACGGCCGGACGCTCGAGGGCTTCCTCGCGATCGTCGGCGTCGGCGTCGTGCCGAACGTCGAGCTTGCGCAGGACGCCGGCGCGGACGTCGAGGACGGAGTCGTCGTCGACGAGCGCTTCCGCACGTCGCTCGCGGACGTGTACGCGATCGGCGACGTCGCCCGGTACCCGGACCCGACCTCGGGCCGCATGCGGCGGATCGAGCACTGGTCGAACGCGGACGCGCAGGGCGCGCACCTCGGCCGCCAGCTCGCAGGCGCGAGGGACGCCTACGACGAGCTGCCGGTCTTCTTCACGCAGCTCTTCGATCGCAAGCTCCAGGTGCTCGGCGACGTCGAGCCGGCCTCGACTGCGTGCTTCGCGGCTCGCTCGCGGACGGCCGTCTCGTCGGCTTCCACCTGACCGAGGACAACCGTCTCGTCGGCGCCGTCGTCCACGGCGAGTCGGCAGACGTCGTGGCCGAGCTCGGCGCCCTCATCCGCGAGAAGCCGGTCGTCGACGACCCGACGCGGCTCGCGGACGAGAGCCTGCGCCCGGCCGACGCCGTCGCTGTCTGAGCCCCGCCCGCGCCCCGTCGCGGAAGCGGCACGAAGTCGGCACGAAGTCGGCACGGACCGGTCACGGGTTCCTCGATACCGTGTCTTCAGGGCACCGGGGGTGCCCCTGGGGGTGGTTGTCGGCGCTCCCTCGGGTCGGTCGGCGGCGTCGCTCGACCGGCTGCTACGAGACGCCCGCGCTCTCGCGGACGAGCGCGCGTGCCGCCTCGGCGATGTGATCGGCGTCGATCCCCGCAGCCGCGAGAAGCTCGGCCGGCTTGCCGGAGTGCGGCAGCTCGCGCACCGCGAGCGTCACGACGCGTGCCTCGGTGCCGCTCGCCGCGAGAGCGGAGAGCACCGCCTCGCCCAGGCCGCCCTCGGCCCAGTGGTCTTCGACCGTCACGATCGGCATCCGGAGCCCGCTCAGGGTCGCGCCGTCGATCGGCTTGACCGAGTAGCAGTCGATCACGCGTGCCGAGATGCCCTCCTCGGCGAGCGTCTCCGCCGCGCGCACCGCCTCGTGCACGGTGATGCCGGCCGCGACGATCGCGACGTCGTCGCCGTCGCGGAGCGCTCTTCGAGCCGCCGACCGGGAACGTGTCGTCCGCGCCGTACACGACCGGCATGTCGCCGCGCGTCGTCCGGAGGTACGAGATCCCGTCGAGCGTCGCCCATCGTGCGGACGAGCGCGGTCGTCTGGTTGCCGTCGCACGGGTAGAGCACCGTCGAGCCGTGGATCGCGCGGAACTCCGCGAGGTCTTCGAGGCCCATCTGCGACGGGCCGTCCTCGCCGATCGAGACGCCCGGCGTGCGAGCCGCAGAGCCGGAGCGTCGCGCGGCTCACGGCGGCCATCCGCACGAAGTCGTACGCGCGGGAGAGGAAGGCGGCGAACGTCGAGCTGAACGGTCTTCCAGCCGAGCACCTGCATCCCCACCGCAGCCGCGATCATCTGCTGCTCCGCGATGTACATCTCGACGAACCGCTCGGGGTGGGCCTCGCGGAAGATCTCGGCGAAGGTCGAGTTGGAGACCTCGCCGTCGAGCGACGACGACCTGCCCGTCCTCGGCGCCGAGGGCGGCGAGCGCCTCGCCGTATGCCTTGCGGGTCGAGACGGCGCTACCGACCTCGTACGCCGGCCACGACGCGGTCGTCGTCTCGAAGCGGTGCGAGCTCCCGGGCTCCGGCTTCGCAACGTCGATCCGGAGGTTGCGGACGCCGCCGAGCTCGGCGACCGCCTCCTCGGCGACCGCCTTGCCGTGCCAGCCGTTCTCGTTCTCGACCTTCGAGTACCCCTTGCCCTTCACCGTTCGCGCGACGATCGCGGTCGGCCGTCCGGAGGTCGACTCGGCCTCGCGGTAGGCGGCGTCGATCGCCTCGACGTCGTGGCCGTCGATCTCGATCGCATGCCAGCCGAACGCCTCGAGCCGGCGCGAGTACGAGGAGAGGTCCCAGCCGTGCATCGTCTCGCCACGCTGCCCGAGCCGGTTGACGTCGACGATCGCGGTGAGGTTGTCGAGCTCGTAGAAGGCTGCGTGCTCCGCCGCCTCCCACATCGACCCCTCGGCCATCTCGCTGTCGCCGCAGATCACCCAGACGCGGAACGGGAGGCGGTTGAGCCTCTTGCCGGCGATCGCCATCCCGACGCCGATCGGCAGTCCCTGCCCGAGCGAGCCGGTCGCGACGTCGACCCAGGGCAGGACGGGCACCGGATGCCCTTCGAGCCGCGAGCCGAGCTGTCGGTAGGTCCCGAACTCCTCCTCGGAGAGCGCGCCCGCGGCGCGAAAGAGGCCGTACACGAGCGGCGAGGCGTGGCCCTTCGAGAAGACGAGCCGGTCGTTCCGGGGATCGTGCGGCGCGTCGAAGTCGTAGCGCAGGTGCCCTGCGAGGAGGACTGCCGCGAGGTCGGCCGCCGACATCGAGGACGTCGGGTGCCCGGAGCCGGCCTTCGCGCTCGCGCGAACCGCGTCGACCCGCAGCTGCTGTCCCAACTCCCGCCAAAGCTCGCGCTCGTCCATGAGGGCTCCCTCGTCGGTGTTTCCCGCTCTCCCGATTGCGTAACGTAGCGAGGGATGAAGGTGGCGGTCGGGTTCGATCACCGCGGGGTGCGCCTCCGGAAGACGGTGCTCACCGCCCTCGCGGACCAGGGCCTCGACGTCGCTCGACCTGGGCGTCGAGACGGACGAGACGCGCGTCGACTACCCGGACCTCGCGCGCGAGGTCGGGATGGCGATCCGCTCGGGTCGCGCCGAGCGCGGAGTCCTTGTCTGCGGCTCGGGTGTGGGAGCGTCGGTCGCGGCGTCGAAGATCCCCGGGATCCGGGCGGCGATCTGCCACGACACGTACTCCGCGGCCCAGGGTGTGGAGCACGACGACATGAACGTGCTCTGCCTCGGCTCGGAGGTCGTCGGGCCGTCGCTGGCGTACGAGCTCGTCAAGCGCTTCCTCGACGCCTCGTTCATCGGCGAGGGGCGCTACCTGGAGCGGTTGGAGAAGGTCGAGGAGCTCGAGAAGCTCGTCGACGGTTGAGACGGGAGGTGCCATGAAGCGGTCGAGATTGCACGAGCTGAGCGAGCACGGAGTCAGCGTCTGGATGGACTCGCTGTCCCGGGAGATGCTGGAGACGGGCCTGCTCGCCCGCCTGATGACCGAGGACGCCGTCGTCGGCGTCACCTCGAACCCGACGATCTTCCAGAAGGCGCTCGCCGAGGGCGACTGGTACGACGAGCAGCTCCGCGTCGCGGCCGAGGAGATCGACGATCCGGTCGAGCTCTTCTTCGCGCTCGCCCAGGAGGACATCCGCGACGCCTGCGACCTCCTCGAGCCCGTCTGGGAGCAGACCGGCGGCGTCGACGGCTACGTCTCGCTCGAGGTCGACCCGACGCTCGCCTACGACCGGACGGCGACGTTCGAGCAGGCGATGCGCTTCCATCGCGAGGTCGAGCGGAAGAACCTCTACGTGAAGATCCCCGGGACCGAGCCGGGGCTCGGCGCGATCGAGGACTGCATCGCCGAGGGACGTTCGATCAACGTGACGTCTGATCTTCTCGCTCGACCGCTACGCCGCGGTCGTCGAGGCGTACCTGCGCGGGCTCGAGCGGCTCGTCGCCGCGGGCGGCGACCCGGGCTCGGTCATCTCGGTGGCGAGCTTCTTCGTCTCGCGGGTCGACACCGAGGCGGACCGGCGGCTCGAGGAGGTCGGGCGCACCGACCTGCAGGGGAAGCTCGCGATCGCGAACGCGAAGCTCGCGTACGCGCACTGGAAGGAGGCGTTCTCGGGTGCTCGGTGGGCGCGCGCTCGAGGCGAAGGGCGCACGGAACCAGCGCTGCCTCTGGGCGTCGACGTCGACCAAGAACCCGGCGTACCGGGACGTCCTCTACGTCGAGGAGCTGATCGGGCGGGAGACGGTGAACACGATGCCCGCTCGAGACGGTCAGGGCCTTCCAGGACCACGGCGAGGTGCGCGACACGCTCGAGACCGGCGCTCGACGAGGCCCGGGCCCTCCTCGTCGAGCTCGAGAGCGCGGGCGTCGACTACGACGACGTCGTCGAGACCCTCGAGCGCGAAGGCGTCGAGAAGTTCGCCGACTCCTTCAGCGAGCTCCTGGACGGGATCACCACGAAGCTCGAAGCGGTCACGGCCACGTAGCCCACGGATGGCGAACCCCCTCTCGGCAGGCCTCGGGCTCCGGCGCAAGCCGGACCCGTGCGCCCTCGTGGTCTTCGGTGCGTCGGGCGACCTGACCAAGCGCAAGCTGTTCCCCGCGCTCTACGCCCTCGCATATCGCGGCCTTCTGCCGGACCGGTTCGCGGTCGTCGGCGTCGCCCGCACGGAGCAGCCGACGCGCCAGTTCCTGACGGGGATGCGGGCCGCGGTCAAGCAGTACGCGCGCGATCCGTTCCGCTCCGACGTATTCCAGTCCCTTGCGGAGGGCGTCCGGTACGTCGCGACGGAGTTCGACGACGACTCCGGCGAGGACCGCGTCGGCGACGCCCTCGAGGAGCTCGACCGCACCCGCGGGACCGCGGGCAACCGCCTCCACTACCTCGCCGTCCCACCGCAGGCGTTCCCGACGGTCGTCCGAGAGATCGGCGAGCGCCGCGAGCGCGAGGGCTGGGCGCGGGTGATCGTCGAGAAGCCGTTCGGGCACGACCTCGCCTCGGCCCGCGAGCTGAGCGCGATGGTGCAGCGCTGGTTCCGCGAGGACGAGGTGTTCCGGATCGACCACTACCTCGGCAAGGAGACGGTGCAGAATCTCATGGCGCTGCGGTTCGCGAACGGGATCTTCGAGCCGATCTGGAACCGCCAGATGGTCGACCACGTGCAGATCACCGTCGCCGAGTCGATGGGCATCGAGGGCCGCGCCGGGTACTACGAGCGCGCGGGCGCGATCCGCGACATCTTCCAGAACCACCTTCTGCAGCTCCTCGCCCTGACGGCGATGGAGCCACCGATCGACTTCACCGCCGACGCGGTGCGGAACGAGAAGGTGAAGGTGCTGCGGGCGATGCACACTCCAGGCCCCAAGTCGGTCGTCCGCGGCCAGTACGGGCGCGGGTGGGTCGAGGGCGAGGAGGTGCCGGCGTACCGCGAGGAGCCGGGCGTCGACCCGAGCTCCATGACCGAGACGTACGTCGCGGCGAAGCTCTTCGTGGACAACTGGCGCTGGGCGGACACGCCGTTCTACGTTCGCGTCGGGAAGCGACTCGCGCGGCGCGAGACGACGATCGCGATCCAGTTCAAGCGCGCGCCGCACCCGCCGTTCGAGGCGATCGCCGGCGAGGGGCTGCGGCCGAACGTCCTCCTGATCCACGTGCAACCGGACGAGGGCGTCTCGCTCGCGATCGGCGCGAAGGTCCCGGGGGCCGGGATGCAGATCCGGACCGTGCACATGGACTTCCTCTACGGCGGCGCGTTCCGCGAGAGCGTCCCGGAGGCGTACGAGCGACTGATCCTCGATGCGATGCTCGGCGACGCGACGCTGTTCACGCGCGAGGACGAGGTGGAGGAGCAGTGGAAGCTCGTCGACGCCATGGTCGGCGCCTGGGGCCGCGACCGCCCGACGTTCCCGAACTACCCCGCCGGCAGCTGGGGCCCGGCGCGGTCTGACGAGCTGGTGCATCGCGACGGCCGCTCGTGGCGCAGGCACTGATGGGCGTCGTCGCCGAGATCGAGCGGAAGCTCGCGCGGAAGCGGTGTCTCGAGGAGGCCGACGGCGTACCGGAGCTCCGTACGAGCACGATGACCCACCTCGTCTGGGCGCCGCCCGAGTGGGTCGGTCGCCGCGAAGCGCGTCCTCGCGGGTCTCGCGGAGCGTCACCCGTCGCGGACGATCATCCTCGTGCCGCTCCCCGGCCGCCGGAGCGGCGTCGAGGCCGACGCGACGATCCGCGACTTCGAGCTCCCCGGTGGGCGCGAGGTGCTGTCCGAGGTGATCGAGCTGCGTCTCTGCGGCGAGGCCGCGAACCACCCCGCGTCCGTCGTGCTGCCCCTGCTCATCTCCGACCTGCCTGCGTTCTGCCGCTGGCGCGGCCGGCCCGAGTGGGACTCGCCGGCGCTCGCGGAGATCGTCGACGTCTGCGACCGCCTCGTCGTCGACTCGTCGGAGTGGTCGGCGGTCCCCGCGGCGTACGGCCAGCTCGCGCACCTCTTTCCCCGGACGGCGGTGTCCGACATCGCCTGGCGCCGCACGCTCCCGTGGCGAGCGTCGCTCGCAGCCCGCTGGCCGGGCATCCGCTCGATCGAGCGGCTGACGGTCGAGGGGCCTCGCGCCGACGCGTCGCTGCTCGTCGGCTGGCTCCGCTCGCGCCTTCGCCACGAGGTCGCGCTCACGCGCAGGCCGTCGGACGCCGTGACGGCGATCCGCGTCGACGGCGATCCCGTCGACCCGCCGGTCGGCAAGGCGTCGTCGGGCAGCGACCTCCTCTCCGCCGAGCTCGACACGCTCACCCGCGACCCGGTCTACGAGGCCGCGGTCAAGGCGGCTGCGTAGCGCCCGGGGACTGGCACCGAAGGTGCCTGTCCCCCGTGAAGCGCTCGCCCTGGCGCAGCGTCGCGGGGGTCAGACCCCTCCGGGGTCAGACCCCTTCGCAAGCCCCGAGACCGCCTCGAGCAGCTGAGGGTGCAGGTGCCCGTTCGACGAGAGCGCGCTGCCGCCGTCGATGCGCTGCTCGCCCGCGAAGTCCGTGAAGGTTCCGCCGGCCTCCTCGACGATCACCTGCACGGCGGCGAGGTCCCAGACCGACACGCCGATCGCGTCGATTGCCCCGTCGACCGCGCCCTCGGCGACGAGCATGTGGCTCCAGAAGTCGCCGTAGCCGCGTGCGTGCCAGGCACGGGCTGCGAGGCTCGGCAGCGACTGCTCGAGGGCGAACGTGAGCACCGCGTCCTCCGGCCTCCGCACGGCCGACACGTGGACGCGGTCGCCGCTCGCGTACGCGCCGGTGCCGCGCTCGGCCCACCAGCGGCGGTGCAAGGCAGGTGCCGAGACCACGCCGAGCTCGACGTGGCCGTCCACCTCGAGCGCGATCAGGGTCGCCCAGACAGGCACCCCACGCGAGTAGTTCCGGGTCCCGTCGATCGGGTCGATGATCCAGCGGCGCGGGCCCGAGCCGACCGTCCCCTCCTCCTCGCCGAGGATCGCGTCGCGGCGACGCTCGTGGGCGAGCATCGCCCGGAGCTGCTTCTCGACCCCCCGGTCCGCCTCCGTCACCGGCGTCCGGTCGGGCTTCGTCTCGACGAGCAGGTCGCGCGCGCGGAAGCGGCCGAGCGAGATCGCGTCCGCGCTGTCCGCCAGCCGAAGCGCGAGCTCCAGGTCTGGGCTCACGCGCATCAAGCCTCTTAGTCGACCTGCAGGTAGATCAGCGCGATCACGCAGGCGCCGACGAACAGCACGACGAACAGCGCGAACAGCGCGAGGCCGAGGCGGTTGTTCTTCCGCTCGAGCTCGGGCGTCAGCATGGGCGTGACACCTACATCACCACCGGGTCGAGGGCTGCCGCGACGAACAGCAGCGCGAGGTAGGCGAGGGAGTAGTGGAAGAGGACGACCGCGTCCCGGCGCGTCCCGTCACGGCGGAGCCGCCACGCGAGGAGGACGAAGTACGCACCGAGCAGCGCCGCGGCGACCGTGTAGAGCGGTCCGAGCCAGATGCCAACGAGCAGCGTGAACCCGACGAGTCCGAGCGAGTAGAGGAGGATCTGGCGCGTCGTCTCGCGGTCACCCCGCGTCCCCGGCAGCATCGGGACGTTCGCTGCCCGGTAGTGCTCCTTGAGCATCAGGGCGAGGGCCCAGAAGTGCGGCGGCGTCCAGAGGAAGACGATGAGGAAGAGACAGAGGGCGGGGAGCGCGAGGCTGCCGGTCGCGGCCGCGTAGCCGACGAGCGGCGGCACCGCGCCCGCCGCGCCGCCGATGACGATGTTCTGGTCGGTCGACCGCTTCAGGTAGCCGGTGTAGACGACGACGTAGAACAGGTTGCCGACGAGCGCGAGCACCGCCGTGAGGACGTTGACGGTCGTTGCGAGGAGCGCGAACGACAGCGCAGAGAGGACGAGGCCGAACTCGAGCGCGCGCGGCGCCGGGACGCGGCCCGACGCCACCGGCCGGGAGGCGGTTCGCTCGCCCATCAGCCGGTCGATGTCGCGATCCATCACGTGGTTGAGCGCGCTCGCCCCACCGCACGCGAGCGCCAGGCCGAGGAGCATCGTCGCGAGCTCAATGCCCGCCGGGCCAGCCGCCCGCACCGACGAACATCCCGGCGGCGCCGGTCAGGAGCAGCAGGGACATGATCCGCGGCTTCGTCAGCGTCACGTAGTCGCGCCACGGCCCGAGCGGGAGTGGCTCGCCGCGGAAGGAGACGACAAGCGTCACGAGCGACGCCGCCAGAGACGCCCCGGCAGCGGCGACGTGGACGACGATCGACCACGTTGCGTCGTCCGTCCACGCGACGAGCCCGCCGGTCGCGATCGCCGCGAGCATCAGCACGAGCGCCACCGCGGCCGGGCGTACGAGTCGCGGGTACGCGAGGATCGCGGCGACGAGGACGCAGACGAGGAGGGGAAGCGCGACGAGCGCGGCGCCCCAGTGCGCGCGGCCCAGCTCGAGCGCGGCGCTCGTGACGACGCGCGCCGGTCGCGATAGCCGCCACGACGACGGCGAGCCGGAGGAGCGGCCCCGGTGCCCCGTCGCTTCTCATGCCGCGGACTCCGCGTCGCGCAACCTGCGGCGCAGGTCGTACAGGGGCCGTGCGCTCGTGACGTACGGCACCTCGTCGAAGTTGTGCGCCGGCGGGGGCGAGGTCGTGTACCACTCGAGGGTATCGGCCTGCCACGGGTCGTTCCCGGCGCGGCGGCCGTTGCTGCTCTTCATGATCGCGACGAGGAGGATCAGCATGCCGAGCCCCATCAGGTACGACCCGATCGTCGAGGCGAGGTTGTAGGCCTCCCAGAGCCCGTCGTCACGGTACGTGTAGACGCGCCGAGGCATCCCGATCAGCCCGAGCAGGTGCTGCGGGAAGAACGTCAGGTTGAAGCCGACGAAGATGAAGAGGAACGACCACTTGCCGAGCCGCTCGGAGAGGAACCGCCCGAAGATCTTCGGCCACCAGTAGAAGAGCCCGCCGAGGATCGCGAGCACCGAGCCGCCGAACAGCACGTAGTGGAAGTGCGCGACGACGAAGTACGTGTCGTGCACCTGCCAGTCGATCGGGAACGCCGCGAGGTAGATGCCCGACAGCCCGCCGATCGTGAAGACGCTCACGAAGCCGAGCGCGAACAGCATCGGCGTCTCGAGCGTGATGTTCCCGCGCCAGAGCGTCGCGAGCCAGTTGAAGATCTTGATCCCCGTCGGGACGGCGATCACCATCGACGCGAGCATGAACCAGACGTTCAGGTACGTCGGCATGCCGACCGTGAACATGTGGTGCGCCCAGACGAGCATCGAGAAGAACCCGATCGCCACGGTGGAGAACGCGATCGCCTTGTAGCCGAAGATCGGCTTGCGCGAGAAGACGGGCAGGATCTCCGAGACGATCCCCATCGCGGGCAGGATCATGATGTAGACCTCGGGGTGCCCGAAGAACCAGAAGACGTGCTGGTACAGGATGGGCGAGCCGCCCTCGCCTTCGCCGGTCGGCACGAAGAAGTCGAAGGTCTCCGGGAACTGCCGCTCGAGCAGGAGCAGCGTCAGCCCGGCCGAGAGCACGGGCAGCACGAAGAGCAGGAGCCACGCGTAGATCTCGATCGACCAGACGAAGAGCGGCATCCGCATCCATGACATCCCGCGGGTGCGCATGTTGTGGATCGTGACGATGAAGTTGATCGCGCCCAGCGAGCGACGAGATCGACGCGATGTGGATCGAGAGGATCCACAGGTCCTGGCCGTTCCCCGGCGCGATCACGGAGAGCGGCGGATAGGCGGTCCAGCCGGTGTTCGCAGCGCCGCCCGCGGCGAAGAACGAGAAGCAGAACACGAGCCCGGCGAAGAGGTAGAGCCAGTACGAGAGCGCGTTCAGGCGCGGGAACGCCATGTCCGGCGCGCCGATCATGAGCGGCACGAGGAAGTTGCCGAGCCCCGCGAGGATCGGGACGACGACGAAGAAGACCATCCCCGTCCCGTGCATCGTGACGACCTCGTTGTACGCGTTCCCGGTGATCACGCCGCCGTCGGCCTGCGCGAGCTGCGTGCGGATCAGGAGCGCGAGGAAGCCGGAGAGCGCGAAGAAGAAGCCGGCGGTCGCGATGTAGAGGATCCCGATCCGCTTGTGGTCGACGGTGACGAGCCAGCCCGCGACCTTGCCGCGATGCCAGGCCGGGACGGTCCGGTGAGCGTCAACCGCCAAGGTTCTGCTCCAGGTAGTCGGTCAACGCGTCCATCTCCGTGTCGTTCCAGTCGCGCCCGACCGGCGGCATCGCGCCGCGGCCCTCGCGCAGGAGCTTCTCGACGGCCTCCGCATCCTCGACCAGCTCCGAGCCGGCGATCCGCGGCCCGTACCCGCCCTCGACCGTCGAGGCCGTGACACTTCGCGCACGACCCCTCCCACAGCTCCTCGCCGAGCGGCGACGTTCCTGCGGCCTGCTGCTGCTCCCGCTCGGCGAGCCAGGCGTCGAACTCCTCCGCCGGGAGCACCTCGACCGTCGCGAGCATCTTCGCGTGGTAGATCCCGCAGAGCTCGGCGCACTGCCCGAGGAAGACCCCTGCGCGCTTCGCGCGGAACCACGTCGTGTTCACCGTGCCGGGGATCGCGTCGATCTTGCCGCCGAGCGCCGGGATCCACCACGAGTGCATGACGTCCCAGTCGGGCGCGGTCACCTCGAGCTCGACGGTGCGGCCCTGCGGGCGCGCGGAGCCGGTCGATCGCGACGACGCCGTTCGGGTAGCGGTACTCCCACGTGAACTGCGTGCCGATCACCTCGACGACGAGGTTCTCCTCGCCGCCCGTGGCGGCGGGGACGTCCTGGATGCCGGGCAGCTTCGCGAAGACGAATGCGGCGATCGCGAACAGGACCACGACGGGCGCGATCGTCCACGCGAGCTCGAGCCGGTTGGCGCCGTGGACCTGCGCCCCGTCGGCGTCGCGCGGCCGGCCTCGCCGCCGGTAGCGGACGACGAACACGACCAGCAGCACCTCGACGAGCAGGAAGATCGCGAGGACGAAGGCGGAGACGAACCAGCAGCTCTGGCTGATGCCCTCGGCGTTCGGCGACTCGGGCGAGACGGGCGCGAAGCCGCCGTTGCCCGCGAGTGCCCCCGGAGCGTCGGCGAGCAGCGCGACGAACGCGCTGGCGATGGCGGCGGTGTGCCTCCCGAAGCGCACGGTGCGGGCATTCTATGAACGTGGTCGATGCCCCGCGCCGAGCAACCCGCGTGCGGCTCCCGGCCGACGTGCAGCGGCCGTTCGAGGTCTACCTCAACGGCGTCGAGCAGCGTGAGGGCCGCGACTTCACGGTGCGCGACGGGATGCTCGTCTTCGACCGGCCGCTCGCGAAGGAGAAGGTCGGCGTGGGCCGCTGGACGTCCATGGTGCTCGGGCATCGCGGGGTCGTACGGGAAGGACGACTCGGTGGACGTCGTGTACCGGTCGGGCGGCCAGAACCGCGTGGCGGCAAAGCTGCGGTTCGAGCATCCGTCCGACTGAGCGTCGGTGTCCGGCTTCAGCCGGACACCTGCTCTTGGCCACCTGCCACGCGTCGGAGAAGAGCGTCTGGCTGAAGCCAGACACCAGGACTCGCGCTCCCGAGCCGCAACATGAGCGCAACACGGGCCTCACACGGCGGCAACCCCGCTTCAGGGTCTCCACACATGTCGCGCGTTCTCTCATGTGTGATGACGACTCAGACCCTTATCGCTCCCACGCGCGCCGAGCGCGAGCGCGACACCGTGACGTCCTGGCGGGTCGAGCGCCTGCTCGAGGCCGGCTACGACGGCGAGGCCGCGCTCGTCCTCGCGCTCGACCGCGACGTCGACCTGCACCTCGCCGTCTCGCTCCTCGAGCGCGGCTGCCCGGCGGACACGGCGCTCCAGATCCTGTTCTAGCTCGCCAAGCAGGATTCGGCAGACGACGTCGCGGGCGGGGAGCAACCCGTCGCCCGACCGGCAGGCGCCTGCGTAGTCGCGTGGGTGGGCGGCCAGGAACGCCACGACACGGTCGGCGCTGACGCCGATCTGCAGCCCGAGGATGCGCGCGCCGACGCCGACATGGCAGACGGCGATGACCGCGCCGGGGTTGCCGACGGCGACCGTCGTGCTTCCGGTCGCCCCGACGGCGACGACCGGTCCGGTGCCTGCGGGGACGGGCAGGCCGAGGATCCCGCCGATGCGCGGGAGCGTGAGCCCCGTCGCGCCGAGCGCTCCCGGCGGCAGCAGGAGCACCCAGGCGGCCAGCCCGACCGCCGCGATCGTCATTCCGAGGTGCCACGGCGTCCGCCGCGTGTGTCCCGTCTCGGATCTCATCATTCGCGCCTCCTGCGCCGGCGTCCGCCCCGTGCGGACGCGTGTGCACAAGGAGAGGTCGATTCGGCGGCCGAGCTTGCGGGGGAGTTTCGAACCGTCCGCGGGTGCTCAGGCGCGGGCGCTCGCCACCGCCGCAGCGCGCAGCCGCGCGGCGTGGCCGTGCGTCAGCTGGCCCGGCTCGAGGCGCCACCGCCAGTTCGTGCCGCCGACCTCACCGGGGCGGTTCATCCGGCGCCTCGCTCCCGAGCCCGAGCACGTCCTGCGCGGGGACGATCGCGAGCGCGCACCGCGACGAGAGCGCCCGCTCGACGAGAGGCCAGGCGTCCTCCTCGCCGGTGAAGCCGACGAGCGTGTCGGTGTCGTGCGTCGAGGTGTAGACGACCTGGTTGACGCGGTGGTTCTCGAGGCGGTGCGGGTTGTCCGGTCGGGCCCGTACGAGCGACCACAGCAGCACGACCATGCCCGGGAACCCGAGCGCGTCGCGGAGCGCGTGCACGTCCGGCGTGATGACGCCGAGGTCCTCGGCGATCACCGGCAGCGGCCCGAGCGCCTCCTCGGCGGCACGGAAGAGCGACCGGCCCGGCCCCGGCGACCACCAGCCGTCACGCGCGGTCGCCGCGCCCGCGGGGACCGTCCAGTACGCCGGCGAACCCGCGGAAGTGGTCGATCCGGAAGACGTCGACGAGGTCGAGCACGCGCCGCATCCGCTCGATCCACCACCGGTAGTCGTCGGCGGCCATCGCCTGCCAGTCGTAGAGCGGGTTGCCCCACAGCTGGCCGCAGGTCGTTGAGGTCGTCCGGCGGGGCGCCCGCGACGAGCTCGTCCAGGGGGAGGAAGAGCTCCGGGGTGAGCCCGGTGGTCGCAGCCGTCGGCCGCGACGTAGATCGGCACGTCGCCGATGATCGCGGACGCCCCGCTCCGGCCGCGTAGCCGCGAAGCGCGAGCCACTCGCGCTCGAACCGCACCTGCTCCTCGATCGCGCCGCCGCCGGCGAACGCCGCCCAGTCGTCGCACCACGCGTCCCTGCGCGTGCCCGGAACGCCCGCAGCTCGCTCGGCTCGACCCGCGCCTCCGGGTCGGCGAGCAGCCCGCCCCAGCACGCGAACGCCGACGCCGACGCATACGGCGAGCCGAACTCGTCGGGCGGGTTGAGGGGCAGGACCTGCCACCAGCGCGCCCCTGCCGCCGCGAGCCAGTCGACGAACGCGAACGCCTCGGCCCCGAGCCGGCCGCCCGGCAGCGAGGTGGGATGGAGCTGGACGCCGACTGACCGCCCCGAGAGCACGGCGGACTGTTTACCGTGTCCCGTGGGTGGCTGCCGAGCGAATCACGATCGCCGACGTGACACCGAGCGTCGATTGCGGGCGCTGGCCCGCGAAGGCGTGCGTCGGTGACCGCGTCGAGGTGACCGCGACGATCGTCCGCGACGGCCACGAGCCGCTCCGAGCCGTCGTCCGCCACCGGCGGCCGCGCGGGCGCTGGCGCGAGGAGCCGCTCGTCGTCGCTCGGCAACGACCGCTTCGCGGGCTCGTTCGCCGTGGACGCGGTCGGGCGGCTATCGGTTCGAGATCGAGGCGTGGGTCGACCGCCACGCCGGCTGGCTCGACGAGCACGACCGCAAGGTCGCCGCCGGGCAGGCCGATCTCGCCGGCGAGCTCGCGGAGGGCGAGGCGCTCTTCGGCGACGGCACGCGTCGACGAGTGGCGGGAGGCGGCCGCCGCGGCTCGGCGAGGGCGACCGTCACGGCGTCGCACGCAGCGAGCCCACGCTCGAGATCGACGTCGAGCGCGAGCGTGCCCGCGCGAGCGTCTGGTACGAGCTCTTCCCGCGCTCGTGGGGCGGCCTGGCGGGCGTCGTCGAGGTCGTCCCCGAGCTCGCCGAGCTCGGCTTCGACGTCGTCTACCTGCCGCCGATCCACCCGATCGGCGGAGACGAACCGCAAGGGACGGAACAACGCCGAGCGCGCCGAGCCGGGCGACGTCGGGAGCCCCTGGGCGATCGGCGGCGCCGGAGGGCGGGCACGACGCGATCCACCCCGATCTCGGCACCGAGGCCGATCTCGCGGCGCTCGTCGCCGCGCTCCGCGAGCAGCGGGATGGAGCTCGCGCTCGACCTCGCGCTCCAGGCGTCGCCCGACCACCCCTGGCTCCGCGAGCATCCCGAGTGGTTCCAGCACCGCCCCGACGGGTCGCTGAAGTACGCCGAGAACCCGCCGAAGCGCTACCAGGACATCCACAACTTCGACTGGGACACGCCCGACCGGAAGGGGCTCTGGAAGGCGATCCGCGACGTCGTCCTCCGCTGGTGCGACGCGGGCGTGACCGTGTTCCGCGTCGACAACCCGCACACGAAGCCGGTGCCGTTCTGGGAGTGGCTGATCGCGGAGGTCCGGAAGAAGCACCCGGAGACGGTGTTCCTCTCCGAGGCGTTCACGCGGCCGTCGATGATGACGCTGCTCGCGAAGGCCGGCTTCTCGCAGTCGTACACGTACTTCACCTGGAAGAACACGAAGCCCGAGCTGGTCGAGCTCGTCGAGCAGTTCCGCGACTGGTCGGCGTTCCTCCGGCCGAATCTCTGGCCGAACACGCCGGACATCCTCCACGCCACGCTGCAGCAGGGCGGCCGGCCGGCCTTCGAGTGCCGGCTCGTGCTCGCGGCGACGCTCTCGCCGAGCTACGGGATCTACTCCGGGTACGAGGCGTGCGAGAACGTCCCCGTGCGGCCGGGCAGCGAGGAGTACCTCGACTCGGAGAAGTACGAGGTGCGCGAGCGGCGCGCTCGACGGGCCGCTGCTCCCGCTGATCCGGCGTCTCAACGAGATCCGGCGCGCGCATCCGGCGCTCACCGGCGCGGGGCTCGAGCGGCTCACGTGGCTCGAGACCGAGTCGGAGCACCTGCTCGGCTACGCGCGGTCGCTCGACGACGACGTCGTGCTCGTCGTCGTCAACCTCGATCCGTTCGCGATCCACGACGGCGTCTGCGTGATCCCGCCCGACCTCGGGCCTTCCCGAGCAGTTCGAGGTCGTCGACGCTCTGACCGGCGAGACGTACGACGTGGGGCGACGCGCAACTACGTCCGGCTCGGCCCGGGCAAGGCGCACGTCCTCGAGGTGCGGCGGTGAGCGAGCCTCGGTGTCCGACTTCAGTCGGATACCCGCTCCTGCCGGCCGCGGCCGGCAGGACGCGAAGGTGGCGGACTGAAGTCCGACACCCGGGCGGAGAGGCCACGCGGTGACAGGCGCAGAGCACTGGTTCGAGTCGCAGCCCGACTGGTTCAAGACGGCGGTCTTCTACGAGCTGCACACGCGCGCGTTCTTCGACTCGTCGGACGACGGCTCGGGCGACTTCCGCGGGCCTGCGCCAGAAGCTCGACTACCTCCAGTGGCTCGGCATCGACTGCATCTGGCTCCTGCCGTTCTACCCCTCGCCGCTCCGGGACGGCGGCTACGACGTCGCCGACTTCCTCACGGTGAGCCCCGAGTTCGGCACGGTCGACGAGTTCGCGTCGTTCGTCGAGGCCGCGCACGAGCGCGGGATGCGCGTGATCAGCGACTTCGTCATGAACCACACCTCGAGCGAGCACCCGTGGTTCCAGGAGTCGCGCCAGGGCGCCGACAACCCGAAGGCCGACTGGTACGTCTGGTCGGACACGGTGCACCGCTACGAGGACGCGCGGATCATCTTCGTCGACTCGGAGCAGTCGAACTGGACGTTCGACCCGGTGCGCGGTGCCTACTTCTGGCACCGCTTCTACCACCACCAGCCCGACCTCAACTACGAGAACCCGGACGTCGGCGACGCGATGATCGACGGCGCTCCGCTTCTGGCTCGACCTCGGGCCTCGACGGCTTCCGGCTCGACGCGGTGCCGTACCTCTTCGAGGAGGAGGGCACGAACTGCGAGAACCTCCCGCCGACGCACGCGTTCCTCAAGCGCGTTCGCGCGGAGATCGACGCGCGAGTACACCGACCGGGTGCTGCTCGCAGAGGCGAACCAGTGGCCCGAGGACGTCGTCGACTACTTCGGCGACGGGGACGAGTGCCACATGGCGTTCCACTTCCCCGTGATGCCGCGCATGTTCATGGCGCTCCGGCGCGAGGAGGCGCGGCCGATGGTCGAGATCCTCGACCGCACGCCGCCGATCCCGGACCACTGCCAGTGGGGGCTGTTCCTGCGGAACCACGACGAGCTGACGCTCGAGATGGTGACGGACGAGGAGCGGGACTACATGTACGCGGAGTACGCGAGGGACCCGCGGATGAAGCTCAACCTCGGCATCCGCCGCCGGCTCGCGCCGCTCCTCGACGGCGGGCGCGACGAGATCGAGCTGATGCACGCGATCCTGTTCTCGCTCCCGGGCTCGCCGGTGCTGTACTACGGGGACGAGATCGGGATGGGCGACAACGTCTACCTCGGCGACCGGGACGGGGTGCGGACGCCGATGCAGTGGACGGGCGACCGGAACGGCGGCTTCTCGCGCGCCGACTTCGCGCAGCTCTACCTCCCGCCGCTGATGGACCCGGTGTTCGGCTTCCAGGCGGTCAACGTCGAGGCCCAGCTCCGCTCGCCGACGTCGCTGCTGCGCTGGCTCCAGCGCTTCGTCGCGCTGCGCAAGGAGCACCCGGTTTTCGGCCTCGGCACGTACGAGGCGCTCGAGACGTCGAACTCGCGCGTGTTCGCCCACGTCCGCCGGCACGAGAACGACACCGTGCTCTGCGTCCACAACCTCGCGCGCTCGGCCCAGGCGGTCGAGCTCGACCTCGTCGCGCTTCGAGGGTCGGACCCCGGTCGAGATGACCGGCCGCACGCCGTTCCCGCAGATCGGCGAGCTTCCGTACCTCCTCACGTTCGGGCCGCGCGGCTTCTTCTGGTTCCTCCTCCAGGAGGAGGCCGCGCGATGCCTGACCCCCGGACGCTGTCGAGCGACGAGCTCCTCGCGATCGTGACCGGCGCCCGCTGGTTCGCCGCGAAGGACCGCGTTCCCGGAGGAGGCCGAGGTCGTCGGCCTCCCCGTCGAGGACGGGCCGGTGACGCTCGCGATCGTCGAGGTCCGCTTCGGCGCGGGGACGCACGAGCACTACCTCGTCGCGCTCGGCGCCGACGACGAGGCGGTCGACGCCTTCGAGCGGCCCGAGGTCGCCGCACGGCTCGCGTCGCTCGCCGGCGTCCCGTCCGAGGGCGCCCGGGTCACGCCGCTCGGCGTCGAGCAGTCGAACAGCTCCGTCGTGCTCGACGACCTCCACGTGCTCAAGCTCTACCGCCGGCTCGAGGCGGGGCCGAACCCCGAGCTCGAGGTGCTCCGCGCGCTCGCCGCGCAGGGTTTCGCGAACGCGCCGAGGCTGGAGGGGGCGCTCGAGACGGCGGGGCCGCCGCTCGAGACGGCGCTCGCGTCGGTCACCGGGCTCGTCCCGTCCGCCGGCGGCGGCTGGGAGCTCACGCTCGAGTCGTTCCGCGACGACCCGTCGTGGCTTCCCGAGCGCGCCTGGCGGCTCGGCGAGGTCACCGCCGGCCTTCACGCGCGCGCTCGCCGCGCAACGACGCCGACCCGCACTTCGCGCCCGAGGAGCCGAGCGCCGAGTCGCTCGGCCTGCTCGCGGCCGAGATCGACGAGGAGATCGCGTCGACGTTCGCGTCGCTGCCCGAGGACGACGCGCTCGGCGCCGTCGCGCACCGCGCCGAGGACCTCCGCGACCTCGTCCAGGAGCTCGCCGCCGTCGGCCCCGCCGGGCTCGCGATCCGGACGCACGGCGACTACCACCTCGGCCAGGTGCTCTGGACGACCGACGGCGACTGGGTCGTGATCGACTTCGAGGGCGAGCCCGCCCGCTCGCTGCCCGAGCGGCGGCGCAAGCGCTCCCCGCTCCGCGACCTCGCCGGGATGACCCGCTCGTTCGCCTACGCGGGCGACGCGGCGCTCCTGCTCGACGGCGTCGAGGCGCCCGAGGGCTGGGTCGACGCGTGCCGCGACGCGTTCCTCGAGGGGTACCTCGCGACGGCGGACGAGCGGCTCCTGCCGCCGAGCCGGATCGGCTTCGACCGGCTGCTCGCGCTGTTCGAGCTCGAGAAGCTCGTCTACGAGCTCCGCTACGAGACCCGGAACCGCCCGGAGCTGGGCGACGATCCCGATCGTCGGCATGCTCCGGCTGCTGGAGCCCGCCGCGTGAGCCGCCCGGCCGTGCTCGGGGAGCTCGATCTGCACCTGCTCGGCGAGGGGCGCCACGAGCGGCTGTGGGAGCGGCTCGGCGCGCATCCGCTCGACGACGAGGACGCGGCGTCCGCTTCGCGGTCTGGGCGCCGAACGGCGCGTGGCGTCTCGGTGGTCGGCGACTGGAACTCCTGGAGCGAGGACGCCGACGCGCTCGAGCCGCAGGGATCGTCCGGGGTCTGGGCGGGCGTCGCCGCGCAACGCGCGCGAGGGCCAGGCGTACAAGTTCGCCGTCCGCGGCGCCGACGGCGTCACGCGCCTGAAGGCCGATCCGCTCGCGTTCCGCGCAGAGGCGCCGCCCGCCACCGCGTCGGTCGTCTACCGCTCGCGCCACACGTGGTCGGACGACGACTGGCTCGACGCGGCGGCGCGGCGACCGACCCGCTCGCGCGCCCCGATGTCGATCTACGAGGTGCATGCCGGCGTCGTGGCGGCAGGGCCTCGGCTGGCGCGACCTCGCCGACGAGCTCGGCGAGCACGTCGAGGAGCTCGGGTTCACGCACGTCGAGCTGATGCCGGTGATGCAGCACCCGTACGGCCCGTCGTGGGGCTACCAGGTGACGGGCTACTACGCGCCGCAGGCGACGCTCGGCGAGCCCGACGACCTGCGCGCGTTCGTCGACGCGCTGCACGCGCGGGGGATCGGCGTGATCCTCGACTGGGTCCCGGCGCACTTCCCGCGCGACGAATGGGCGCTCGCGCGCTTCGACGGCACCGCGCTCTACGAGCACGCCGACCCGCGCCGCGGCGCCCATCCCGACTGGGGCACGCTCGTCTTCAACTTCGGGCGCCACGAGGTGCGGAACTTCCTGCTCGCGAACGCGCTCTACTGGCTCGAGGAGTTCCACGCCGACGGGCTTCGCGTCGACGCGGTCGCGTCGATGCTCTACCTCGACTACTCGCGCGAGGCCGGGCGAGTGGCTCCCGAACCGCTACGGCGGCCGCGAGGACCTCGACGCGGTCGCGTTCCTGCAGGAGCTGAACGCGGTCGTCCACGCGGCGCAGCCCGGGCGTCGTGATGGTCGCCGAGGAGTCGACGGCGTGGCCGGGGGTCTCGCGGCCGACCGACGACGGCGGGCTCGGCTTCACGTTCAAGTGGAACATGGGCTGGATGCACGACACGCTCGAGTACGTCTCGAAGGAGCCGGTGCACCGCCGCTGGCACCACGACGACGCGACGTTCTCGCTCATCTACGCCTGGGACGAGAACTTCGTCCTGCCGCTCTCGCACGACGAGGTCGTGCACGGCAAGGGGGCGCTGCTGCGCAAGCTCCCGGGCGACGAGTGGCAGCAGTTCGCGACGCTGCGCGCGCTCTACGGCCACATGTGGGCGCACCCCGGCAAGCAGCTCCTGTTCATGGGCGGCGAGCTCGGCCAGGGCACGGAGTGGACGGAGAGCGGCGTCGCTCGACTGGTACGTGCTCGACTACCCGCTGCACCGCGGGCGTGCTCCGGTGCGTCTCGCGACCTGAACCGCGTCTACCGGGCGGAGCCGGCGCTCTGGGAGGTCGACCACCGGCCGGAGGGGTTCGAGTGGCTCGTCGGCGACGCGCGGGAGGACAACGTGCTCGCGTACGCGCGCTTCTCGGCCGACCGGTCGCGCGTCGCTCGCGTGCCTCGTGAACTTCTCGCCGGTCGTCCGCCACCACTGGCGCGTGCCGCTGCCGGTCGGCGGCCGCTGGCGCGAGGTGCTGAACACCGACGCGGCCGAGTACGGCGGCTCCGGCGTCGGCAACCTCGGCGCCGTCGACGCCGTCGAGGAGCCGTTGCACGGCCGGCCCGTTCTCGGCCGGCGTGACGCTGCCGCCGCTCGCGGCGGTCTGGCTGGCGCCCGAGGAGCAGCTGTCCGACTGAAGTCGGACGCCCGGGTGGTGTCGGACTTCAGTCCGACACCTGCTCTCCCGGACCGCGAGCGACTACCGTCACGGGGTGAGCGCCGGACAACAGCATCGTCGTCGAGGGGCTCGTCCGCGAGTTCAAGAAAGGCCCTCGCGCGGTCGACGGGATCGACCTCCGCGTCGAGCCCGGCGAGATCTACGGGTTCCTCGGGCCGAACGGCGCCGGCAAGTCGACGACCGTGCCACATGCTGACGACGCTCCTGCCGCCGACCGCCGGAACGGCGCGCGTCGCGGGCTACGACGTCGTCGCGGAAGGGCCCGAAGGTGCGCGCGACGATCGGCGCTGCGCTCCAGGAGGCCGCGCTCGACGCGCTCCTCACCGGACGCGACCACCTCCGTCTCCAGACGATGCTCCAGGGCCTGCCGCGGGGCGAGCGCGGGGCCGCGCACGGAGAGCTGCTCGAGCGCGTCGGGCTCACGGAGGCGGCGGACCGCAAGGTCGGCGGCTACTCGGGCGGCATGAAGCGGCGGCTCGACCTCGCGCTCGCGCTCGTCCACCGGCCGCGTGTCCTCTTCCTCGACGAGCCGACGACCGGGCCTCGACCCGCAGAGCCGCACCGCGCTCTGGGACGAGGTCGCGCGCCTCGCACGCGAGGACGGCGTCACGGTCTTCCTCACGACGCAGTACCTCGAGGAGGCCGACGTCCTCGCCGACCGCGTCGGGATCATCGACCACGGGCCGGATCGTCGCCGAGGGCACGCCGACCGCGCTCAAGGCCGAGATCGGCCGGCCGAGCGTCCACGCGATCGCCGCGACGAGACGCAGGACAAGGCGCGGATCGCGGAGCTGCTCGACCGCTACGGCGAGCCGCTCCGCGCGACGGCGAGCTCGCCGTCCGCCTCGACGCCGGGCATCGGGCTCGCCGACGTCGTCCGCGGGCTCGACGCGGAGGGCGTCGAGCTCGACGACATCGAGCTCCGGGCGCCGACGCCTCGACGACGTCTTCCTCGCCAAGACCGGCCGGACGCTCGAAGGGGCGGCGGAGGCGGAGACGCCGTGAAGCACCGAGCCGGAGCAGGCGTCCGGCCGAAGCCGTCGCCAAGCGGTGAGCGTCGCCGCGGTCCAGGTCGGCGCCGTCGCGGGCCGCTCGATCAGACGCACGCTGCGTCAGCCGGCGATGGCGATCCCGCCGCTCGTCTTCCCGGTCGCGCTGATGCTCGTCAACGCCGGCGGGCCTCGAGCCGTCGACGCTCCTGCCCGGGCTTCCCGACCGACTCGTTCCTCGCCTTCGCCCTCGCTGTCCCGTTCATCCAGGGAGCGCTGTTCGCGACGATGAACGCCGGCACGGAGCTCGCGCGCGACATCCAGACCGGGTTCCTCAACCGGCTGTCGCTGACGTCGCTGCGCGGCTCGGCGCTCCTCGCTCGGGCACCTCGCCGGCGTCGTCGTGCTCGGCGTCGGCCAGGCGGTCTTCTACATCGCGTCGGCCTGCTCGTCGGCGTCGAGTTCGCCGCCGGCGCCGGCGGGATCGCCGTCCTGCTCGTCTTCTCGGTCCTCGTCTCGCTCGGCTTCGGCGCGCTCGGCGCGTTCCTCGCGCTGCGCACCGGGTCGGGCGAGTCGGTGCAGGCGATGTTCCCGCTCCTGTTCGTCTTCCTCTTCATCTCGTCGATGAACACGCCGCGCGACCTGATCGCGGTCGACTGGTTCCGCTGTGCTCGCGACGCTGAACCCGGTCTCGTACCTCATCGAGTGCGTTCGCAGCCTGATCATCACGGGCTGGGACCCCGAGGCGCTCGCGCTCGGCTTCGGCATCGCGCGGTGATCGCGGTCGTCTCGCTCGTGCTCGCGGCCTGGGCGCTGACGCAGAGGATGACGCGGACGTGAGGATCTGGCCGGTTGCGAGCGGCGTCGCCTGGCGGACGATGCGCAACGTCCTCAAGACGCCGTCGCTGCTCCTGCCGACGACGCTCTTCCCGCTGTTCTTCTTCACCGCGTTCGCCGGCGGGCTGTCGCAGGTGCAGAACGTCCCCGGCTTCGACTACGAGGGCGACTACACGTCGTTCCAGTTCGTCTTCGTGCTCCTCCAGTCGGCGGCCTTCGGGGGCGTCTTCACCGGCTTCGGGATCGCCCGCGACTTCGAGAGCGGCTTCGGCAAGCGGCTGCTGCTCGCGTCGCCGAAGCGGAGCGGGATCGTCCTCGGCTACGCGCTCGCGGCGCTCGCGCGATGGGTCATCACGGCCACGCTGCTCACGATCGTCGCGCTCGCTCGTCGGGATGGACGTCGGCGGCGGCGCCGGTCGACGTCGTCGGCCTCTACACGCTCGCGATCCTGCTCAACGTCGCCGCCCTCCTCTGGGCGGCGGGCATGGCGTTCCGCTTCCGCACGATCCAGGCCGCCCCGCTCATGCAGCTCCCGGTCTTCCTGCTGCTCTTCTTCGCGCCGGTCTACGTGCCGCTCGACCTGCTCTCGCGGATGGATCGAGACGGTCGCGACGCTCAACCCGATCACGTACGTGCTGGAGGCCGGCCGGAGCCTGATCTCGGGCGCGCCGACGGAGGTGGCGCTCGCGTTCGCCCTCGGCCTCTGCGCTCATCGGCGCTGTTCGCGGCTCTGGGCCTTCCGGGGCCTGCGCCGCGCCGAGGCCGCGGGCTAGGGACCGTCCCGCACCCTCGCTACGGTGCCCCGGTGAGCCGCGCGGTCTGGCCCGGAGCGCCGTTTCCGCTCGGTCCCACCTGGGACGGCGGCGGGACGAACTTCTCGCTCTTCTCGGAGAACGCCGCGCGGGTCGAGCTCTGCCTCTTCGACGAGCGACGACGTCGAGGAGCGGATCGACGTGCGATCACCAGACCGCGCACAACTGGCACTGCTACCTCCCGGGGGTCGGCCCGGGGCAGCGGTACGGCTACCGCGTCCACGGGCCCTGGGCGCCCGCCGACGGGCACCGCTTCAACCCGGCGAAGCTCCTGATCGACCCGTACGCGAAGGCGGTCGAGGGCCCGATCCGGTACGAGCGCGCCCGCACGCTCGCCTACGCCGCCGGGCGCGAGGACGTGCGCGACGACACGGACTCGTCGCCCGCGATCCCGCGCAGCGTCGTGATCGACGAGTCGTTCGAGTGGGAGGGCGACGTCCGGCTCGAGCGCCCGTGGGCCGAGACGGTCATCTACGAGCTCCACGTGAAGGGCTTCACGCGGCTGATGCCCGGCGTGCGCGAAGACCTGCGCGGCACCTACGCCGGGCTCGCGTCCGATGCCGCGATCGCGTACCTGCGCGACCTCGGCGTCACCGCGGTCGAGCTGCTCCCCGTCCACCACATCGCGGACGAGCACTTCCTCGTCGAGCGCGGGCCTCTCGAACTACTGGGGCTACTCGACGATCGGCTTCCTCGCCCCGCATGCGGGCTACGCGGCGACCGGGACGCGGGGCGAGCAGGTGCGCGAGTTCAAGGGGATGGTGAAGGCACTCCACCGCGCGGGATCGAGGTGATCCTCGACGTCGTCTACAACCACACGGCGGAGGGGAACCACCTCGGGCCGACGCTCGCGTTCAAGGGCGTCGACAACGCCGCCTACTACCGGCTCGTGCCCGGCGACCCGCGGCACTACATGGACTTCACGGGCACCGGGAACTCGCTCAACCCGGTCAACCCGTCGGTCCTGCGGCTGATCATGGACTCGCTCCGGTACTTCGTGACGGAGTGCCACGTCGACGGGTTCCGCTTCGACCTCGCCTCGGCGCTCGCGCGCGAGCTCTACGACGTCGACAAGCTCTCGGCGTTCTTCGACGTCATCCACCAGGACCCGGTCCTCTCGCAGGTGAAGCTCATCGCGGAGCCGTGGGACGTCGGCCCGGGCGGCTACCAGGTGGGGAACTTCCCGATCCTCTGGTCCGAGTGGAACGGCATGTACCGCGACACGATGCGGGACTTCTGGCGCGGCCACACGGCGGTCGGCGAGTTCGCCCGGCGGTTCACCGGCTCGAGCGACCTCTACCAGGCCGACGGCCGCCATCCCTCCGCGTCGATCAACTTCGTCACGTGCCACGACGGCTTCACGCTCCGCGACCTCGTCTCGTACGAGCGGAAGCACAACGAGGCGAACCTCGAGGACAACCGCGACGGGTCGGACGACAACCGCTCCTGGAACTGCGGCGTCGAGGGCGAAACCGACGACCCGGCGGTGAACGCGCTCCGCGACCGGCAGATCGCGCAACGTCCTCGCGACGCTGCTCCTCTCGCAGGGCACGCCCGATGCTGCTCGCGGGCGACGAGCGGCGGAACACACAGCAGGGGAACAACAACGCCTACTGCCAGGACAACGAGCTGTCGTGGCTCGACTGGGAGCTCGGCGAGCGCGACGCGGCGCTGCTCGAGTTCACGAAGCGCGTGCTGCGGCTCCGGGCGGAGCATCCGGTGCTCCGGCGCTCCGCCTTTCTCACCGGCGAGGAGCGGCAGGGCTCGGGTGCACCCGACGTCTGGTGGTTCCGCCCGGACGGACGCAAGATGACCCAGGCGGACTGGACACGGGGGGATGCCTTCGCGCTCGGCGCGTTCCTCAACGGGGCCGAGATCCCGACGCTCACCGCGGACGGCGAGCCCGTGGAGGACGACTCCTTCCTCGTCCTCTTCAACGCGTGGCGCGAGCCGGTGACGTTCGTCCTGCCCCCGACGCGGTTCGGGACGTCGCTGGGCACACGAGCTCTGCACCGCCGACCCGGAGCTCGCGCCGAACGGCACGTCGTTCGCCGCCCGCGCGCCCGTGCCGGTCGAGGCGCGCGCGCTCCGCGTCCTGCGCCGCGTCGGCTGAGCGGTCTGAGAGCCCAGTCGCCGAGGGCGGCGGCTGCGTGAGCACGCGGAGGCAGACGGCGACGACGCGCGGGTCGAACTGCGTCCCCGCGGCCTCCTCGAGCCGCCGGAACGCCTCCTCGATCGGCAGCGCCTCGCGGTACGGCCGGTCGGTCGTCATCGCGTGGAACGCGTCACAGGCGAAGATGATCCGCGACTCGAGCGGGATCTCGTCGGCCATCTTCCTGTCGGGATAGCCCGTCCCGTCGTAGCGCTCGTGACAGGCGCGCACGATCGGCCGCACCTCTGCGAGCTGGTCGATGGGCGCGAGGATCCGCTCGCCGAGCTCCGGGTGGCGCTCGATGAGCGCGCGCTCCTCGCCGCTCAGCGGGCCGGGCTTCATGAGGATCGAGGCCGGGATCCCGATCTTCCCGATGTCGTGGAAGAGTGCGCCGAGCTCGAGGCGCTTCAGTCGCGCGCCCTCGAGCCCGAGCTCGCGGCCGACCTCGATCGCCATGTCGCAGATCCAGCGGGTGTGCGACGACGTGTACGAGTCCTTCGCCTCGAGCGCGTTCGCGAGCGCCTCGACCGTCGAGAGGAAGGTCCGCTCGAGCGTTGCGAAGCTCCCCGCGTTGGTGATCGCGAGTCGGGCCTGGCTCGCGATTCCCGCGAGCAGCTCGAGCTCGCGCCCGGCGACGTCCGACTCGATCTCGACCGCGAGCGCTGCGAGGCCGTAGTCGATCGGGATGAACGCCACGGCATGGGGCGTGCCGAGGTCGCGCGCGTCGAGCGCGCGAGCGAGACATGGCCGCGTCGCGGGCGCCGAGGACGAACGGCTCGCTGCGCTCCGAGCACCGCGCGACGATCGCCGCCGGGATGCTCCGGCCCTGGAGCGACGCGTAGGACGCGTCGCCGTCGGTCGCGCGGCAGACCAGCCCGCCGTCCAGCGCCGGCAGCCAGACGGAGCAGCGCCGCGACCCCATGATCCGCGCGGTCCCGCTCACCACCTGGGCGAGCACGCCGTCGAGGTCCGTCACGGCGGAGAGCTCGCGCGTCAGCTCGAGGAGCGCCTTCGCGCTCTCTGCCTCGCGCCGCTGCGCCTCGTAGAGGCGTGCGTTCACGAGCGCCACCGACACGTGGCCGGCGAGCACCTCGAGGAGCCGGAGGTCGTCCGCGTCGAACTGGTCGAGCCCGAGCTTCGAGACGACGATCACGCCGACCACGGTCGGGCCGTACAGGAACGGCACGGCGAGGAGGGACTCCTCGATCTCGTCGGTGCCCGGGATCCGGACGCCGATCGTGGAGTGCGCGGCGTCGCCCGTGAGGAACGGCTCGCCGGTCGCCGCCACGTGCCCGGTGATGCCTTCGCCGACGCGCGTCGTGAGCAGGTCCATCGCGGACCCGGATGCGGAGAGGTCGCCGCGGAAGGCGATCGGGCGCAGGTCGTCGCCCTCGCGGACGAACACGCGGCAGTTGTGGTAGTCGACCAGGAGGCGGAGCTCGTCGGCGATCGTCGCGCCGATCGCCGAGACGTCGTTCAGCCGGCTCAGCTTCGTCGAGACGCCGTGGAGCATCTTCAGGTGCGCGATCGAGCGGAACTCGGCTCCCCGGTCGACCGAGCCCTCGACCGGGCCGCTCGGGGGTGTCCTCCTGGAAGACGACGATCTTGCCCTTCCCGCGCGCCTTCGCGGTCATCATCGCCACCTCGGCGCAGGCGACCAGCTCCCGCGGGTTCGCGGCGTGCGTCGGGCCGGAGGCGATCCCGATCGAGACGCTCACCGGGCCGACCGGGCCGAACGGCGTGACGGCGACCTGCTCCTGGATCCGCTCGGCGAGCCGGAACGCGTCGGGGAGGCCGCTCGCCGGCACGATGATCGCGAACTCCTCGCCGCCGATCCGGCAGACGGTGTCGCTCGTGCGCACGGTCGCGAGGAGGATCGACGCGACTTCGGAGAGGACGTGGTCGCCGGTCGCGTGGCTGTACACGTCGTTGACGCGCTTGAAGTCGTCGAGGTCGAGCATCACGAGCGCGACGGGCGTCTGGTCGGTCGAGGCGACGAGGAGCTCCTGCCGGAGGCGCTCGTGGAATGCGCGGTGGTTCCAGAGGCCGGTCAGCGGGTCGGTCTGCGCCTGGTGCTCGAGCGCCGCGCGGATGTGCGCGTTGTCGATCGCGAGCGCCGCCGCGTCGGCGAACCGGACGACGAGCCGGAACTCGTCCTCCGTGAACTCCTGGTACCCGGCGCGATAGATGTTGAGCGTCCCCTTCAGCCGCCCGCGGGCGACGAGCGGGACGGCGATCAGCGACTCGGGATCGGGCGGTGTGTTCGCGACGAAGCGGACGCGCGGGTCGAGCTCCGCCCTGTTCGCAAGCACGGGCTCGCGGTGCTCGGCCGCCCAGCCGGTGATCCCGACGCCGTACGAGAACGCCGCGTCTGCGAGCACCTTCTCCGCGTCGGGGCCCGACGCGTACACCGCCCGGAGCTCACGCTTCGCCTCGTCCGCCTCGTAGAAGGTGATGTCGTCGTACGGGATCAGCTCGCCGACGGTGCGCGCGATCCGCTCGAGGAGGTCGTCGAGCGACTGCTCGGAGAGGACCTCGTGGAACACGTCCGCGAGCTTCCGGTACGACTCGACGAGCGGGTCGAGCGGCTCGTCGACCGCCTCGCGGACGTCCGACTCGGACGCAGGGATGTTGGACGGTGGGTTCACCGGGCCTCTTGATGTGCATCGGCTCCGCCGCCGGCGACCTTGAGGCGCACGACGCCGGAAAGCCGCCGAAAATGCGGCAGAATGACCGTGTGCCGGGCAGGATCGTCGTCGGGATCGACGGGACCGACCACGCGGCCGCCGCGCTCCGGTGGGCGGCCGAGGAGGCCGCGCTGCGCTCGGCGACGCTCGTCGCCGTGCACGCCTGGAGCTTCGTGCCCATGACGACCCCTGCCGACTCGGGCCTCGTGCCGATGGCCTGGACGGAGGGCATGGACGTTCTCGACGCGAGCCGCACGGCGGCGGAGCGCGTGGCGGCCGAGCAGGTGCGCGAGGTGCTCGGCGAGGAGAACGACGCGGTCGTGAAGATCGTGGAGGGAGGGCCAGCTGCGGTCCTCCGGGCTGCGGCAGAGGACGCGGACCTGCTCGTCGTCGGGAACCAGGGACGCGGCAACCTCGCCTCCGCGCTGCTCGGCTCGACGTCGGCCGAGGTCGCCGACTCGGCGCCGTGCCCGGTCGTGATCGTCCGCGCGCGGGACTGATCCCAGGCGGAGGACTCCACGACCCGGACGTGAACTCGTGCGCGTGAGGCGCCTCGCCGTCGCGTTCCCTCTTGCGCTCGCCGCCTCGGCGCTTGCCGTCCCCGCGGAGTCGGGCGCAGCCGTGCGCGGAGACGTGTGGTTTCTCCGTGCCGGCGAGCCGGTCGCGGTCGGCCGCTCGGCGCCCGGGATCCCGGGCATGGTGCGCTCGCTGCTCGCCGGACCGACGAGAGCGCGAGCGCTCGGCGGGCCTCTCCTCCGCGATCCCCGTTCGGACACCGCTCCTCGACGTGCGCATCGAGCGGCGGGTCGTGACCGTCGACCTCGGCGCGCGGTTCGCATCGGGCCGCGACGAGGTGGCGCTCGGCGCCCGCGTCGGGCAGGTCGTGCGGACGCTTCGCTCGATCCCCGGCGTCGCCGGGGTGCGGGTCCGGATCGAGGGCGGCATTCCCGTGGGCCTCTTCCCCGGCTACGACCTCCGTCGCACGGTCACCGCGCCCATCGCCGCCGGGAGGCCCGCCGGCGTGCGCGAGCTGCAGCTCCTGCTGGTCGACCTCGGCTTCCTCGCCGCCGGCGGGGTCACGGGGGAGTCGGACGACGAGACGGCGGTCGCGGTGCTCGCGTTCGAGAAGTGGGCGGGCTCTCCCGCGACGGGGTGCTCGACGAGCGCGTCCGCGCGACGCTGCGGCGAACCACCCGGCCCCAGCCGCTCCTGCGCCGCCCCGGGCGGCGGGTCGAGATCGACCTCGGCCGCCAGGTCGCGCTCCTGATCGTCGACGACCGTGTCGAGCGGGTCTTCCACATCTCCTCCGGCGCGGGCGGCGCGACGCCGTCCGGGTCGTTCCGCGTCTACCGAAAGGAGCGCATGTCGTGGTCGGTCCCGTTCTCGTCCTGGATGCCCTGGGCGAGCTACTTCGTCGGCGGGATCGCATTCCACGCGTACGGCTCGGTGCCGGCGTACCCCGCGTCACACGGCTGCATCCGGATGATGGCCCGCGACGCTCCGTTGATGTACGCGTTCGCGACGTACGGGACGCCGGTCGACGTCCTCTGGAGGCGTGCATGATCCGCGTCGTCGTCTTCGCAGCGCTCGTCGTTGCGCTCGCTGCTCCCGCGCGGGCGGCGGACGCACCGGCGTCTGCGCGTCCCACGTCGCTGGTCGTCGCCCTGAGCCTCGGCGACACGGGGCTCCAGGCGGGCGTCGTCCGGGGCCGGGAGGTCGTCCTCGCCCGCGGCTTCGAGGTCGAGCTCGTCCGGGTCCTTGCGCGCCGCCTGGGAGGCCGGGTCGAGCGATTCGTCGACGTGCGTCCCGCAGGTCGGCTCCTCGCGTCCGGCGCGCCCGGCTGGCACCTCGCGCTCGCCTCGATCGAGCCCACCGGCGTCCGCCGCGCGGGGGTCGTGCTGAGCGCGCCGTACCTCACGACGGACATGGCCGTCGTCCTGCGCCGCGGGCTCGACCGGCCCCGTCGCCTGGCGGACCTGCGCCGCCGCCTCGTCTGCGTACAGCGGGGCTCGGCCGCCCTGTCGGTTGTCGGTCGAACGATCCGGCCCGTCCGCGCACCGCTCGTGGCGCCGGGCCGCGACCGCCTCCGCTCCCTCTTGCGGACAGGAGCATGCGACGTCGCCGTTCTTCCCGCGGTCGACGCCGGCCGGCTGCTCGCGCGCGAGCGAGGCCTGATCGGCCCGGTCGCCGGTCGCATCCGGCACGGCAAGGGCCTCGTGATCGCGGTTGCGCGAGGCACGGGGCTCGAGCGCGCGCTCGTCGATCGCGAGCTGGCGCGGATGCGCGCCGACGGCACCCTCGGCCGCCTCGCCTCGAGCTGGCTCGGGCTCGATCCGGCTTCGCTCCCGCGTCTGCCCTCCTAGAGCTGCGGCGGCTCGCCGTCGCCGGGGCGCGCGCGACCGAGCCAGAGGATCGCGACGAGCACCGCGACGGGAAGCACGACCGCGGCGACGATCCAGCCGACGGGCCCGGCGAGGGTGAGCGCGACGATCAGCAGCGGCACGCCGATGAGCAGGCCGATCGCCGCCGCGAGGGCGATCACGAAGCTCACGCGTCGAGGATACGTCCCGCGGGTCAGGCGGCCGCGGCGGCGAGGACGTCGAGCGTCTCCGCCGCGGTCCTGCGCCACGAGAGCCCACCGACGACGGCCCGGCCGCGCGCGACGAGCGACCGTGCATACGCCGGATCGGCTGCGATCGCTCCGAGTGCCTCGGCCAGCTCCGACACGTCCGGGGCAGAGACGTAGTGCGCGGCGCCGCCGGTGATCTCGCGGAGCCCGGGCGTGCCCACCGTCACGACGGGCGTCCCGCAGGCCATCGCCTCGAGCGGCGGCAGCGACACCGTCTGGTACGTGTAGGGCAGCACGAACGCCGTCGCCGCGTTGTAGAGCAGCACCAGGTCGTCGTCCGGGACGAACCCCGGCTGGATGCAGTCGTCGCCGACTCCGAGGGACCGCGCGAGCCCAAGGATGTCGACCCCGGGCTCCTCGGCGCCGACCAGGACGAGCCGGTGGGGGAGGCGCTCGTCGCGCTTCGCCTGTGCGAACGCCTCGACCACCCGCGGCACGTTCCGGACGGGTGAGAGCTTCCCGACGTGCAGGAAGAACGGGACGTCGTCCCCGACGTACCGGCGTCGGATGTTTGCCAGGCTCTGCGGGTCGTCGACCTCGCGGAACGCCGCACCGGGCGCGAGGGGGCACACGTGGATCCGCTCCGCGGGGATGCCGTATCCACGGACGATGTCCTCCTTCGCTGCATGGGACGACGCGATGACCGACGCCGCGTGGCGGCCGCTCCAGCCGTAGAGGCCGAGGTAGAGCCGTGGCGCGGAGAGTCGGCCGCGACGCGGCAGGAGCTCCGGATGCAGTCGGTAGGTCGCCTCGTGGATCGTCACCACCGGCCGGCCGCGAGCGATGAGCGGACGCGAGAACGAGGGGCAGAAGAGGACGTCGTGGCGTGCCCGCGGCCCGAATGCGAGGTTGTCCCAGACGAGCATCCGCGCGTCGGGCCGGAGGACACGGTTGACGATCGTCGCCGGGAGGCCGAGATCGCCGATCGGGCGGGGCGTGTAGAGCACGATCTCGTCGAAGCGACCACGGACGAGCTCGTCGTCCCAGTTCGAGAGGATCTCGTGCAGGTACCGGCCGACACCGGTGCGCTGACCCAGGATGCGCCAGCCGTTGATCCCCAGGGTCACGCGCGGGCGAGTGTACCCTGCACCCCGCGGCGGAGGGCCAACGGCGTTCGTCCTCCCCCTCACGCAGCTCCGTGGACAGCGAGACCACAGATCGTGCGGAGTCGACCGCGCCGCATCGCGAGAGCCCGGTCGTCTCCGTCGTCGTCGCGTGCAACGGCGCTCCCGGGGCGCTCGAACGGTGCCTGGACGCCGTGGCGCCCCAGCTCGCCGACTCGGAGCTCGTCGTCTGCAGCGCGGCCGAGCAGCCCGAGGCCCTGCGGCGGCGCTACCCGAACGCCGTCTGGGTCGTGCGGGACGATGCGCTCGTGCCCGTCCTCTGGCGCGACGGCATCGCGCGTGCGCGCGGAGAGCTCGTGGCGCTCACGATCTCGCCGATGATCCCGCGGCACGACTGGCTCGAGGCGCTCCGCGCAGCGCTCGCCGACGCCGATGCGATCGGCGGGGCGATCGAGCCGGCCGCCGGCCTGCGGGCCGCCGACCGCGCGGAGTGCTGGTCGCGGTACGCACGCGACATGCTCCCGTTCACGGCTGCTCCCTCGCTCGACCTGGCGGGGGACAACGCCGGCTACCGCCGCGCGCGACTCCTCGCCGTGGAAGAGAGCTGGCGCGAGGGCTTCTGGGAGCCGGAGGTGCACGCAGCGCTCGCGGCGCGTGGCGACCGGCTGCGACATGAACCATCCGTCGTCGTGGAGATGGGGCGCTCGGCCGGCGCGGCGGCATTCTGTCGTCAGCGGCTGGCACACGGCCGCGAGTTCGGCCGGACGCGTGGGGGACGGAGCGGCGCCGGGGCGAACCTCGCGAGGATCGCGCTGTCGGTCGTCGTCCCGTTCGTCCTCGTCGCGCGAACCGTCCAGGAGGCGTCGCGTCGTGGGCGGCGGCGGTCGCTCATACCGGTGCTGCCCCATGTCCTCCTGTTCGACGCGGCGTGGGCGGCCGGAGAGGCGCTCGGGCACGTCGACGCATTGCGGGCCCGATGAGCGAGACGCCGCCGCTCTCGGTCGTGATCGCGTCGGTGAACGGCATGCCGTACGTCGCGCGATGCCTGGACGCACTCGCCCGGAACGCGCCCGACGTCGAGGTGATCGTCGCCGACGCGACCGACGAGGCGACACGGGCGGAGGTCGCGGAGCGGTTTCCCACCGTCCGGCTGATCGAGGACCAGGGGCCCGCGACGGTACCCGCCCTGCGTGCCGCCGGCATCGCCGCCGCGCGTGCGCCGTACGTCGCCGTGATCGAGGACCACTGCCTCGTCCGGCCGGGGTGGGCGCCCCGCATCGTCGAGTGGCACCGCGACGGCAAGCCCGCAGTCGGCGGCCCCGTGAACAACGTCGTCGTCGAGCGCCTCCGCGACTGGGCGGCGTTCTTCTGCGAGTACAACGCCTTCGTCGAGCCGATGCCGCTCGGGTCGACGAACGACCTCACCGGGATGAACGTCTCGTACGACCGGCGGGCGATCGAGGCGATGCAGGACCTCCTCGACGACGGGCGTTGGGAGGGGTGGTTGCACGAGCGCCTCCGCGAGCGGCAGCTCGAGCTCTGGTGCGATCCCGAGCTCGTGATCGACCACGACAAGGACTTCGGGTTCCTCGAGTTCGCCGGGCAGCGCTACCACTACTCCCGCGCGTACGCCGGGATGCGGAACCCGGGCCTCGGGTGGAAGCGCGTCGTCTACGTCGTCGGAGCGCCGCTCCTACCGCCGTTCCTCTACTACCGCATGGCAAAGAACCTCTCGCGCGCGCCGAGGCTCCGGCGCGCGTTCGTCCGCTCGACGCCGTTGATCGCGGTGTATCTCGCGATCTGGGCGTTCGGCGAGGCGGTCGGCTACGCGGCCGGCGGCGGCGACAGCCTGCGGAAGGTGCGGTGATGCCGGGCTTCGTCGGGATCGACGCGACGCTCTGGCGGAACCGCCGCGGGTACGGGCGGTTCGCCCGCAACGCCATCGCTGCCCTCGTCGCGGCCGACCCGACCGTCCGGTACCGGCTCTACGCCGATCCCGAGACCGCGCCGTTCGTCGCCGTCCCGGGCGCGGAGTTGCGGTGCGTGCATCTCGAGCGCCGCCCGGACGTCGCGGCAGCGGACGGCTCGAGCCGTGGTCTCCGCGATCTCCTGCGCTTCGCCCGGGCCGTCCGCGCCGACGCGCCGGACGCGTTTCTCGTCACGTCGCTCCTCACCTACGTGCCGATTCCCGGCGTCCCGCTCGTCGTGGGGCTCCACGACACGATCTCGCACGAGCTGCCCGAGCTCGTTCTCCCCGACCGGCGTGGCCGCGCGCTCTGGCGGCTGAAGGAACGGGACGCCGTGCGCCGGGCGGCGCGCCTGTTCACGGTCTCCGCTGCGTCGCGCGCCTCGCTCGCGAAGGCGTTCGGCCTGCCGCCCGAGCGGCTGGCGGTGGTGCCCGAGGCGCCCGATCCGGTGTTCACCGATGCTGCAGGTGCCGAGCCGCCGCTCCCGGTCCGCCCGGGAGAGCCATTCGTCCTGTGCGCGGCCGGCGGGATCAGCCCCCACAAGAACGTCGAGACGCTGCTCGAGGCATACGCACGGCTGAACGACGGTGTGCCGCGTCTCGTCGTCGTCGGCGCCCTGGCCGACGAGACGTACGCGTCGTCCGCATCCGGCGTCACGGCGCTCGCCTCCCGGCTCGGTCTCGGCGACCGCGCCGTGTTCCCCGGCTACGTCTCGGACGAGGTTCTCGCGGCGCTCTACCGGCGCGCGACGGTGGTCGTGAACCCGTCTCGGGCCGAGGGGTTCGGCCTGACCGCCGTCGAGGCCGCCGCGTGCGGGGCGCCGCTCCTCCTGAGCGACCTGCCCGCGCACCGCGAGACGCTCGGGCGCGCCGCCCTCCTCTTCGACCCGCTCGACGCGGGCGAGCTCGCGGCCCGGCTCGGCGAGCTCCTGGCGGACGAGGCGCTCCGGTCGCGCGTCGCACAGCGCTGCGCCGAGGCCGTCTCCGGCAGGTCGTGGGCTGCGGCCGGGTCGGCGCTCGCCGGGCTCGTCCATGCCGCGATGAACGGGGGAACGCGTGGCTGACGCGCCGCTCTCGGTCTGCATGGTCACGACCTTCTTCCCGCCCCACAACTTCGGCGGGGACGGGATCCACGTCTACCGTCTCTCGAACGAGCTCGCGCGGCGCGGTCACGAGGTCACCGTCGTGTATCCGAGCGACGCCTACCGGCTGTTCGCGCGAACGCTCCCGGAGGGCGATTACCCGCTCGAGGACGGGATCACCGTGGCGCAGGTGACCAGCGCCGGCGGTCGGCTCGGCCCGATCTCGAGCTACCTGACTGGCCGTCCCGCGCTGCTCGGCCGCCGCCTCCGCGAGGTCATCGGGCGCGAGCACGATGTCGTGCACTTCCACAATGTGTCCCTCGCGGGCGGGGCGGGGGTGCTGCGCTACGGCAGCGGCGTGAAGCTCTACACCACCAACGAGCACTGGCTCATCTGCCCGATGCACGTGCTGTGGAAGCAGAACCGCGAGCCGTGCGAGGAGCCGCAGTGCATCCGGTGCCAGCTCGCGTTCCGCCGGCCGCCGCAGCTCTGGCGCTACGGCACTCTCCTCGAGCGGGCGACGAGCGAGATCGACCTGTTTCTCGCCCCGAGTCGGTTCACGCTCGAGGCGCATCGCGCGCGAGGATTCACGCGGCCGATGCGCCACCTCCCTCACTTCCTGCCGACGCGCGAGGCGCCCCCGGTCGAACCGGCCGTGGTGGGCGGCCGCCCGTACGTTCTCTTCGTCGGCCGCATCACGGCGATCAAGGGCGTCGACCGACTGCTCGCAGCGTTCCGGACGTACGACGCGGTCGACCTCGTGATCGTCGGGGACGGGGAAGACCGGCGGAGGCTCGAGCGGAGCTCGGCGGACCTCTCGCACGTACGGTTCGTCGGCTGGAAGCCGTCGTCTGCGCTGACGTCGCTCTATGCCGGCGCGCTCACGCTCGTCGTCCCGTCCGCGGGGTACGAGGTGTTCGGCCTCGTCGTCCTGGAGGCCTTCGCACAGGGGACGCCGGCGATCGTCCGTGACCTCGGCGCGCTTCCGGAGCTGATCGACGACTCGGGAGGCGGCTTCACCTACCGGACCGACGGGGAGCTCGTCACCGCGATCGAGCGCCTGCGGCAGGATCGGGCGCTCCGCGACGAGCTCGGTCGCAAAGGGCGAGCCGCCTGGCTCCAGCACTGGTCCGAGGACGTCCACATCGACGGGTACATGCGCGCGATCGCCGATGCTCGGCGGTCGAAGTCGTGAGCGAGCCGCACGGAGGGCTCGTCGTCACGTACCACGCGATCGAGAAGGGCGATCCTCCCCTCTGCCTCGAGCCCTCGCTGTTCGAGGAGCACGTCGAGGCGCTCGCCGCGGCCTCGGCTGCCGTGCTGACCGTCTCCGAGCTCGCCCAGGGGGCGCGCGACGGCACGCTGCCGGAGCGCGCGGTCGCGATCACCTTCGACGACGCGTTCGCGAGCGTGGCCCGGGCGGCCGCCCCGATCCTCGGCCGGTTCGGCTACCCGGCGACCGTCTTCGCCGTGGTCGACCACCTCGGGGGCGCGAACGACTGGCCGACGCAACCTGCGCACGTGCCGCGGCGGCCTCTCCTCGGTGCCGAGGAGCTCCGCTCGCTCGCCGGCGGAGGCTGGGAGATCGGTTCGCACGGCCTCTCGCACAGCCCGCTCGGCCAGGCCGATGCCGCGGCGGTCGGCAGCGAGCTTCGGGACTCGCGGACGCGACTCGCGGAGATCACCGCCGGGGAGGTCACGTCGTTCGCCTTCCCCTACGGCTCCGTTCCGGCGCAGGCGGCGAATCACCTCGCCGACGCGGGCTACGAGACCGGGCTCGGGGCGCACCTCGGACGGGTCGACGACCGTCGGACCCGTACCTCCTGCCGCGCGTCGACGCGCACTACCTTCGCCGCACGCCCCGGCTGCTCGACGCCGTGCAGGGACGGACCGTGCACCTGCGCGTGCGGGGCGTCGCGGCGCGCGTCCGCCGCATGGTCCGGGCCGACCACCGGTGAGCGGCGCCGTGCCCCTGCCGGACGGCTACTTCGAGGCGCTCGCGCGCGTGGAGCAGGAGCACTGGTGGCATCGGGGAATGCGGGAGATCTCCGAGGCGCTCCTGCGGGAACGGCTCCGCCGAGGCGGGCCGCTCCTCGACGCCGGCTGCGGGACGGGAGGCTTCCTCGCCTGGGCCGCCTCGCTCGGGGTCGCCCCGCTCGCGGGCGTCGACCCCTCGGCCGAGGCCGTGGAGCGGACGCGGGCGCAGGTTCCCGGCGCGGACGTCCAGGTCGCCGAGCTTGCTGCGTTGCCGTTCCCCGACGCGTCGTTCGCCGTGGTGACCTGCAATGACGTCCTCCAGCACGTCGACGAGCACGACGTCTCGCGCTCGCTCTCGGAGCTGAGACGCGTTGTCCAGAGCGACGGCGTGCTGCTCCTCCGGACGAACGGGGGGCGTCGCGCGCGTCGGGAGCGGCCCGACTGGCGGGTCTACGACCGCTCGACGCTCACCGGCGAACTGGAAGGCGCCGGGTTCCGGTGCCGGCGAGTGTCGTACGTCAACGTCGTCGGCTCGGTCGTGGCGGTCGTCCGCGGTCGTCATCCGACCGCGCCGACGGGAACGACGCACGGCATACCGGCGCCGCCGCGGCACCGGCGCCGACCCCTCACGGGGCTTCTGCGACTCGAGGGTGAGCTCGTCCGGCGAGGCGTCCGCCTGCCGTTCGGTCACACGCTCGTAGCGCTGGCCGACCCTGCCTCCGCGCCGGTCAGCGTCACGCGCTCGCCCGTCTCTGCGGAGCGGTAGGCGGCGGCGATCACCTCGAGGACGATCCGCGCCTCGCGCGCGCTCGAGGGCGGCTCGCGCCCCTCGGCGAACGCCTCGAAGATCTTCCCGAAGAGGGCGCGCGTCGCACCGATCTCCGGATGCCGCGGATTGCGGCCGATCGTCTTGCGCGACGTCCCGCGCTCGAGCCAGGCGACGCCTCCGAGCCCGTAGACGAGGCGGATCGCGGGCCGCTCCGCGCGCTTGAGGCCCGCCTGGAGGAGCGCTCGCCCGCCGTACGAGGCGCGCAGGGAGGCGTGCTCGCAGTCGGCACGGAGCTCGACGTAGCGCGTCCCCGCCTTGCAGAGGCGGTCGATCGTGATCTGCCCGAGGCGGCCGCCGGGGAACTCGAGCAGGACGAGGTGGATCGCGTCCGCGGCCCGCGTGCGGTCGAGCCCGGAGCTCGTGCGCGCGTACACGGCGACGGGCGGCTCGCCCGTCAGGGTCAGCATGAGGTCGACGAGGTGCACGCCGCCCTCGAAGAGAGTCCTGTTCGGCATCGCCCGACGCCACGCGACCGGCTCGTCCCACGGCGCGAGGTCCATGAGCTGCGTGAGCTGGACGAACACGAGGCGCCCGACGTCCTCCGTCCCGATGCGGTCGCGGACCGCGCGGAAGATCGGCTTCTCGCGGTACTGGTGGTTGATCGCGACCTGTCGACCCGCCGTCGCGGCGGCCGCGAGCACCGCGTCGGCATCCTCGACGGTCTCCACGAACGGCTTCTCGCAGATCACGTGCGCGCCGGCGGAGAGCGCCTCGAGGCACAGCGCGCGGTGGGAGTCGGGCGGTGTGGCGACGACGACCGCGTCGGGTCGTGATCGCTCGAGCAGCTCCGCGGCGGTGTCGTAGGCCGGAGCGCCGGTCTTTTCGCCACGAACCGGTCGCGACGTCCTGCGTCCGTGTCGCAGCCGCCGACGACCTCGATGCCCGGGGTCCCCTGGAGTGCGGGGAGATGGAACGAGTCGGCGGCCCAGCCGAGCCCGATGATCGCGCACCTCAACGTCCTTCGTCCTCCCTCTGTGGTGGCGGCTGACGCGCCAGCCTACCCCGAAGGCGTCGCCTGCTCTCGACGCTAGATGGTTGATCGGTAATTGGCGCGCAGCCGGGGGCGGTCACGACCAAGCCGGGCGCCGCACGTACGTGCCGTGCAGGCCTGAAGGCCTGGACGGCAACGCGCGGGTGGTGATCCGGCGCCGTGTCGTGACCGTCATCCGGCCCGCCGTGAATTGCCGATCAACCATCTAGGGTTGCTCGCGGTCGTGTCGCTCGAGTCGGGATCAGGCAACCCGGACGTGTCCCCGGCGGAGCCGCGACGCGAGCGCCGGCGGCACGCGACGGCGCTGCGGCTGCTCGTCGGTGCGGCGGGCCTCGCCGCGCTCGCCGCTGCCGTCGTCATCCCGTCCTCGTCCTTCCCGCAGGGCGGGGAGGCTGTCCGGCTCCTCTTCGCGGTGGAGGCTTCGCTCCTGCTGTTCGTCGCCGCGCGCGGGGTGCGCGCCCCTCCCTCTCCACGCACGGCCCGGGTCCCGGATGCACCACGGGCGCCCGTGACGGTCGAAGCTTTCACGCCGGGCCGCCGGCGCCGCGCTCGTCGCCCTCACCGTTCTTGCAGCGGCGGTTCGGCTCTGGGGGATCGACGACGATCTGTGGCTCGACGAGATCGTCAGCCTTCGGGACTACACGCTCGGCTCCATCCCGGACGTCCTGTCGGCGAATCCGGGCAACCATGTCCTGCACTCGCTCCTCGTCAACGCCTCGGTGTCGACCTTCGGGTACGAGGAGTGGGCGATCCGGCTTCCTGCATTCGCCGCGGGTGTCGCGACCGTCCCTGTCGCGTTCTGGGTCGCGGGTGAGGCGTTCGCACGCTTCGAGGCGCTCCTCGTCGCCGGTCTCGTGGCGATCGCGTACCCCCATGTCTTCTTCTCGCAGAACTCCCGCGGCTACACCGCGCTGTTGCTCTTCGGGCTCCTCTCGAGCGGGCTTCTCTCGCGGGCGCTTCGCACCGGTCGCCCCCTGACGTGGGCGCTCTACGTCGTCGCGGCGGTGCTGTGCGTCGCATCGGTTCCCACCGGTGCGCTCGTCGTCGCCGGTCACGCGCTCGTGTGCGTCCTCGTTGCGGTCTCCATTCGCGGGGAGAGCGCTCGAGGCCCGCTCGTGAAGCGGCTCGCGGTGGTCTTCGGAGCGATCACGCTGCTCTGCCTGCAGCTCTTCGCTCCCGTCCTCTCGCGTGCAGGATCGGCCGTCGAGACTGCCTGGAACGAGCCCGACGCAGGATCCGGGACCATTCACCAGGCGGTTCGCCCGGGAGCTCGCGGAGAGCGTCACAGCCGGGTCGGGGCCGCCGTCCTCGCGGCCGTCGCGACTGCTCTTCGCGGTCGGGGCGCTGGTGGCCGCTCGCCTCGTTCGCTGGCACTGGCCGCTCATGCTCGCCCTCACGCTGGGACCGCTGCTCCACGTCGTGCTGGTGGTGGTCCGTGGCCTCGGCGCTCTCACCGCGCTTTCTGCTCGCACTGCTCTTCCCGGCGATCTTCGTCGCCGTCGAGGCTGCGCGCCGGATCGCGGCGTGGCTTGCGGCGAGACGGTCGTCGGGCGACACCCGTCTACCCGCGCTGCTGGAGGGGGCGATGGTCACGCTCGTCGCCCTCGCACTCGTCGCGCCGCTCGTGCGGACGATCGGTGTCCCCAAGCAGCCGTACCGGGCGGCGCTCTCGTTCGCAGCCGGCCTGGACCCGGATGCGCTCCTGGTCGGCATCTACACGGCCAGCTCCGGCGTCGTCTACTACGGCATCGAGCATCCCGACGCAGACGGGGACCTCGACGGGCGGACGGTCGTGACGGCGAGGACGCGCGAGCAGCTCCGAGCGCTGCTCGAGGAGAGCGCGGGTCGGCCCCTCGCGCTCATCACCTCACAGGAGGCGAGCCTCCGCGACGGTCGTGCCGGCCTCTATCGAATGGTGGTCGACGGGTGGCGTCCCGTGAAGTCCTTCCCCGCCGCGATCGGCGGGGGCGACATCACCGTTTGGCTGCCGCGTCCGTAGGGCCATGCGCCCCGATGTAGTCGACCTCTTCGCGAGCGCACCAGTCGGCGATCTCCGGCCGGACCGACGCCAGCTCTTCGAGTGACGGCGCGATGTCGCCGCCGCACAGGACCTGGCGCCCGTCGAGCCGGACGAGGAGCGAGATGTGGCCGGGCGTGTGATCGGGCGTCGGCACGACGAGCAGCGTTCCGTCCCCGACGACGTCGTAGGAGCCGGGAAAGGGGCCGATCGCGGGCGGCCGCGGGTCGACGAGGACCGGGACGCGACCTTTGGGCCACAGGTCGGGGACGTAGCCGTGGAGCCTCCCCCGGAGCCCCTGCGCCCGTTCCCACTCCACCCGCGAGACGACGACGTCCGCCTTCGGTGCCTCCGCGAGCCCGCCCACGTGGTCGACGTGAAGGTGCGAGAGAACGACCCAGCGGATGTCGGCGCGGGCCGCGCCGCGGCGCCCGAGCGCGGACGCGACCCCGTCCGGCTCGACCGGCTCGAAGCGCGCGAGACGGAGCCACGGGTGCCATGGAAGCCCGTCCGCCGAGCCGATGGCCCCGGGGCCGGCGTCGAAGAGGCAGAGACCAGCGGGGTGGTCGACGAGGACGACGTGGACAGGCAGCGTCGAATCGCTCCAGCCGCCGGGGAGATGGCGGAGAGGGCCGGTGCGGCGCTTTCCCCGCACGCGACCCGCGAGCAGCACCTCGATCGCCACTTGGGGAGGGTACTCCTGAACCTCTGGCGGTCGCCCTCCACGAACGACCCGAATACGATGCGGGTCGATGGGCCTGCGGACTGCGGCAGCGGCGCTGGTCGCCCTGGGTGCGACCCTGCTCGTGATGACGGTGGGAGGGTCGGCGGACGCGCGCGTCGACCGGCTCCAGCATGCGTCGGTCTCGGTCTCGAAGAGCGGCTCCGGGTCGGGTTGGGTCACCAGCCGGGGCACCGTCGAGGCGAACGAGAGCGCGATCGATTGCGGCGGCACGTGCTCCGGGACATTCGTCGACATCACCGACCCCGGTTACGTCCCCGTCACGCTCTCGGCGTCGCCCGACCCCGGCTCGACGTTCGACGGCTGGGGTGGCGCGTGCTCGGGGGACGGCGGCTGCACGATCCACCCCGTGGAGCGCCTCGCGAGCTACTCCGTCGAGGCGAAGTTCGCGCTCATCCCCGCCTCCTCGTACCCGGTTGCAGTCGGGAGGAACGGCGAGGGAACGGTCACGAGCGCCCCCGGTGGGATCGACTGCGGCTCGTCCTGCTCGGCGAGCTTCGACACGGGCAGCAGCGTGACGCTCAACGCCACTCCCGCGGCCGGCTGGACGTTCGGCGGCTGGAGCGGGGCATGCTCCGGCACCGGCTCGTGCGGCCTCTCGATCAACGGCCCGAAGTCGGTCACCGCGACCTTCTCGCCGCCGCCGCCGCCCCGTCACGACCTGACGGTCGCCCGCGCCGGGAACGGGCGCGTGACCTCGACGCCGTCCGGAGTCGACTGCGGGACGACGTGCAGCGCGACGTATGACCGCGGAACACAGGTGACGCTCACCGCGACGCCGGACGCCGGGTCGTCGTTCCTCGGTTGGGGAGGCGTGTGCTCGGGCACCACGCCGACCTGCGTCGTCAACGTCGAGAGCGACCGGGGCGTCACGGCCTCCTTCGGTGGGGCGACGTCACAGCCGCTCGCCGTGTCGGTCGAGGGGAACGGCGCGGTCTCGAGCGCACCGGCGGGGATCTCGTGCGGCAACACGTGCACCGCGGGGTTCCGGGTCGGCACCGCGGTCACGTTGACGGCGGCACCCGCGGCCGGTTGGGTGTTCGCCGGCTGGACCGGGGCGTGCACGGGGACGGGAAGGACGTGCGCCGTGACGATGAGCGCGCCGCGCGTCGCGTCCGCGCGGTTCGCGGAAGGACCGTCGACGTTCCCGCTCGTCGTCTCGACCAGCGGCCGTGGCTCCGTCACGAGCACGCCGGCGGGGATCGCGTGCGGCACCACGTGCAACGCGTCGCTCCCTGCGGGATCGACCGTGACGCTCGTCGCGACGCCGGTGAAGGGCTGGGTGCTGACGCGGTGGCTCGGTGCGTGCACCGGCGTCGCTCGGACGTGCCGGGTCGTCCTCGACGGCCCCGCCTCGGCGACGGCGCAGTTCGCGCGCGCGGCCGACCGCGTTGCGCCGCGCGTCCGTGCGCTCGCGAGCACGGGTCGCGCGGGGACGCGCGTCCGCCTCCGCTACGGCGTCACGGACGCCTCCGGCCGGACACGTGAGTGGGCGACGATCTCCGCAGCCGGACGCCGGCTCGGGACCGCGCAGGCGGCCTTCCACGCCCACGACCCGGACGCGCTCCACTACGTCGTCTTCTGGCGGGCCTCGCGAACGGTCGCGCCGGGGCGCTACCGGTTCTGCGTGCGCTCGGCGGACGTCGCGGGAAACGTCGCGGCGCAGTCGTGCGCGACGCTGAAGGTGACCGCTTGAGCACGGGCGATGGGGGCGAGGCCGCCCGGTGAGACGCGCCGGGCAACCACTCCTCGCTCTCGTCCTCGCCACCGCCGTAGCCCTCGCCGCCCCAGGGCCCGCCTCGGCGCATGGGCTCGGCGGCCTCACGAACCTGCCGATCCCCGGCTGGATGTTCCTCGTCGGCGGCGCGACCGTGCTCGTGGTCTCGTTCCTCGGGCTCGCCGTCCTCTGGCCCGAGCCGCGGCTTTCGCCGCCCGACGCCGGCCGCCCGATGCCGCGGGCGATGCAGCGCGTGATCCTCTCGCGCGCCCCCGAGCTCGCTCTGCGGGTCGTCGGCGTCGTGCTCTTCGTCGTCGTCTGGTCTGCGGCGGCATTCGGCTCGTCCCGCGCGTTCCTCAATCTCGCCCCGACCTTCGTCTACGTCGTCTTCTGGGTCGGATTGGGCGTGCTCGTCGTCCTCGTCGGCGACGTCTGGCGGAGCCTCGATCCGTGGCGCACGATCGCTGACGTGGTCGCGTGGCTCGGCCGCCGGCTCGGGGTGCAGCCGAGCGCGCGCGCGTATCCGGACGCGCTCGGCGTGAGGCCGGCGGTCGTGCTGCTCCTCGCATTTGTCTCGCTCGAGCTCGTCTACGACGACCCCGCCAACCCGAGGGTGCTCGCGGTGGCGATCCTCCTGTACAGCGTCGCGACGTGGACCGGCTCCGCCGTGTTCGGCCGAGACGCGTGGCGACGAAACGGCGACGGGTTCGCCCTCTACTTCTCGCTCCTCTCGAAGCTCGCGCTCGTGGGCACGCGCGCCCGCGAGGGTCGGCGCGAGGGCATGTTCCGCCGCCCGCTGGCCCCGCTGACCGCCGTCGATCGCCGGCGGGGGATCGTCGCGTTCCTCGCAGTGATGCTCGGCTCGGTCGCGTTCGACGGCTTCAGCGGCTCGAGCTGGTGGCAGGACCTGATGCTCGACATCCAGGTGCAGCTCGGCACCGGCGCGTGGGTCGACGAGGCGCTGATGGCGGTCACGCTCGTCGGGCTCCTCGGGACGATCGCGCTCTTCGGGCTCGTCTTCGCCCTCGCCGTCCGCGAGGCGCGGAGGATCGTCCGGCCCGACGCTGGGCGACGCGGGCGTGTTCGTCTACAGCCTGATCCCGATCGCGTTCGTCTACTCGATCGCCCATTACCTGACGTACCTCCTCGTGCAGGGCCAGTCCGCGCTGCAGCTCGCCTCCGACCCCTACGCGCGCGGCTGGGACCTGCTCGGCACCGCGGGGTTCGAGCCGAAGCTCGACGTCCTCACGCCGAACCAGACGTGGTACGCGCAGCTCGTCGTCCTCGTCCTCGGGCACGTCGCCGCGCTCGTCGTCGCGCACGACCGCGCCGTGGCGCTCGCCCCGACTCCGCGCGTCGCGCTCCGGACGCAGTACGCGACGCTGACGCTGATGGTGCTCTACACCGTCGGCGGGATGTGGCTGCTCACGTTGACATGAGGGTGCCTCGTGCTTGAATCGGTACGGATGCGCCGGCGGCCACGGACCACCCTCGTCGCGGCTCTGCTCGGGGCGGTCGCGCTCGGCACGCTCGCATCGGTCGCGGCGGCGGGCTCGCAGCGATCGACCGTCGACACCTTCGTCTACGGCGAGGTCGCGGGCCGCGTGCCCGGGAAGAACGCTTCGCGCGTCGACGTGCGGTGGGACTTCAAGTGCCTCGGCGACAAGCTCGGAGAGGCGACCTACGAGTGGACGCTCGTCGCCTCGACGATCGGAGGCGCGACGTCCCGCACCGTCACGCTCCGAACCGGCACGACGAAGAGCGGCAGGCTGACGACGGTTCTCACGCCCGGGCGCTGGCAGCTCCGCGCGGATCCGTTCCTCTGCGAGACCGAGCGCGGTGCCGGCTCGACCGCACCGGAGGTCGGCCAGGTCGTCGACGTGCCCGATCGGTGCGCGTGGCTCGTGATCCGCGCCCGCGGGAGCGTCGAGGTCGACGCGGGGTCGGTCGTCCGCCGCGCTCGTCCGGGTGCGTCGCTGACACCCGCGAGCGCCGTAACGACGCCCGCAGGCGCCGCCGTCGACCTGAAGACGGCCGGCGGCGAGGCGAGCCTCGCGGTCCGGGCCGGGACACGGCTCGTCGTCGACCGCGCGACCTGCGGAGGCAACCCTCGCGTGACGGTCACCGCCGGCTCGGTCCGGGCCGTTGCGCGCGCTCCACTCGAGGTCAACGCAGGCGCCGCGCGCTCGACCGGCCGTGCCGCGACCTGGACCGTCCAGGCCGCCGTCGGCAGGACGACGATCGCCGTCGCCCGAGGAACGGTCATCGTGCGTGGCCGAACGGGCGCCGCGGTCGTCGTGAAGGCAGGCAACCGCACCGTCGTCGCGGGCAAGGGCGCTCCGACGGCGCCCTGACGACGACCGACGGCCATGGAGCGCTCTCGATCGAACGGGCGCGATCGCATCGTCGGCCTCGTCGCGCTCGGAGCCCTCTTCCTCGGCCTCGCGCTCGCGGTCTCGATCGGTCTCGAAGAGGAGAGCGCGGCACCCGAGCCGCCGGTGACGACGACGCGGCCCTCGACTCCGAAGCCGCCGCCCACGTCGACGCCGCGGGCCGCGCCGTTCGTGCGTCTGAGCGCCGCCGGCGCCTTCGACCCGGAGGGCGACGGGCGGGAGCGGGACGAGGAGGCGCGGCCTCGCCGTCGACGGGCGGCAGGACACGGCCTGGCGGACGGAGCGGTACTCGGGCAGCTTCTCCAAGGACGGGGTCGGCCTCGTCCTCGACGCCGGACGGCGAGTCAGGCTGGAGCGGGTCGTCGTCGACGCGCCCGCGGCCGGCGGGCGCGCCGCGATCCGCCTTGGCGACGAGCGCGGCGGGCCGTTCGCGACGGTGTCGCCGCCGCGTCCGCTGACGGGCCGCACGACCTTCCCGGTCGCGAGGCGTCCGGGCCGCTATGTGGTCGTCTGGATCGTCGAGGTGCCCGACGGCGGAGCGGTCGAGATCGCCGAGGTGCGCGCCCGGGCACGCGGCTGACCATCGCGCTGAGTCCCGGGGCTTCTCGAATCCGGGTGCAGACGTAGGATGCGAGCATGCGGCGCCCGCTCGTCTGGTCCATCGTCCTCGGGCTTGCGGTCGTCGGCTCGCAGATCGCGCACGGGCTCGCGTACCGACTCGCCGCGGCGCCGTACGCCGCCGAGCTCGAGCAGACGGGGCACACGTATGCGACGTACCTGCCGTTGATCCTCGCCGTCGCGACCGTGGCCGTCCTCGCGCCGCTCGTTGCCGAGGTTCGCCTGGCGACCATCGGCCGGTCGTCCGGCGCGCCGTCGCTCTGGGGGTTCGCCCTCGCGCCGCTCGCGATCTTCGCGCTACAGGAGCACTTCGAGCGACTCGCGCACGACGGCGCCTTCCCGTGGCACGCCGTCACCGAGCGGACGTTTGTCGTCGGAGTGGTGCTCCAGGTGCCGTTCGCGCTCGGCGGCCTCGTGGTCGCGCGCCTGCTCCTTCGTGCCGCCCGCTCGCTCGGACGCCGGCTCGCACAGATCGACCACGCGCCGGCACGCCTGCTCGCCGCACGGTGGCCCCACCCACCCGTGGCGCTGCCGCGAAGCCCGCTTCCCGCGCTCGGCTACGCGACGCGCGGCCCTCCCTCCTCCGGTCGGTGATCCGTCGCAGGCGACGCCCCGGGCGCCGCCTGCCGTGACGAGAGATCGACCGAGGAGAGAGCACGATCACCCGGCAGCCCGCAGGACCCATCCGGTGGCTCGTCGCGCTCGCCGTCATCGCCTCCACGGCGCTGGCGACCGCGAGCGCGGCATTCGCCCACGCGACGCTCGTCTCGACGTCGCCCCCGAACGGGGCGTCGCTCGACCGTGCGCCGACGCGCGTGCTGCTCCGCTTCGACGAGCACGTCTCGACCGTCGCCGGCTCGCTTCGCGTCCTCGATGCGTCGGCGGAGCCGGTCGCGATCGGGAAGTTCGAGCGGCCGAGCGATCGCGAGGTCGCGGCGTCGCTGCCCGACGACCTGGCGGACGGGACGTACATCGTCGGCTGGCGCGTGCTCTCCGAGGACGCCCACCCGATCCACGGGGCGTTCGCGTTCGCCGTCCGCGAGGAGCTCGGTGACGTCTCCGGCGTCGTCGAGCAGGCACTCGATGCGGACGCGGGCTCCGGCGTGCTCGGCTGGGTCCACGCCGTTTCCCGCTTCGCGGCGCTCGCGCTCGCGCTCCTTGCGATCGGCGGCGCGGGTCTCCTCGCGCTCGTGCTCGGGCCTGAGGAGCGACCACGTCGCGTGGTGTGGCGTGCGGTGCTCCTCGCGTCGCTCGGACTGGTCCTCGCAACGCTCGTCTGGGCGGCAGCGACCGCTGCACAATCGGTCGGGTCGGGCCTCGACGGCCTCCTGCGGTGGGCTCCGCTTGGGACGTCCTCGGTACGTCCTTCGGGCACGCATGGCTCGCCCGGATCGTGCTCGCGGCCGCGCTCGCCGGGACGGCGACGTACGTCCTCGTCCGTCGGCGGAGCGGCTCCGCGGCGCACGTCACCGCGGCGGTGCTCGCGGCCGGCATCGCTCTGACCTTCGCCCTCGCGGGCCACGCGAGGGTCGCGGGGCCGTTGGCGGTGGTCGGCGACGCGGCGCACGTCGTCGCGGCAGGCGTCTGGGTCGGCGGGCTCGCATTGCTCGCACTCTCTCTCGTCACGGCAGGCGGCGATCGAGGATCGCTCGCCTCGCGTTCGGTCCCACGCTTCTCGACCGTTGCGCTCGTCGCGGTCGTCGCCCTGCTCTCGACGGGCGTCTGGAACACCGTCGTCGAGCTCGACGCGATCGACCAGCTCTGGACGACGGACTACGGGAGGCTCGTGCTCGCGAAGCTCGCGCTGCTCGCCGGTCTCGTGGCGCTCGGGGCGACCCACCGGCGCGTCACGCTTCCTCGCCTCCGGCGGGAGAGCGCGGGTGCCGTGCGGCCGTTCATCCGCGTCGTCGCGGTGGAGCTCGCGGTGATGGCAGTGGTCGTGGGAGTCACGACAGCGCTCGTCGCCGAGCCGCCGCCGCGCCCGGCGGCGGGCAGCGTGTCGGTCACCTCGGCCGTCGGGCCGTTCGAGCTGACGTTCACGGTCGATCCCGCCCGCGTGGGCTCGAACGAGATCCACCTGTATGTGCTCGACCCGACGACGGGCCAGCCGGCGGCGGTCGACGAGATCCGCGTCGACGCCTCGCTCCCCGCAGCCGGGATCGGGCCGCTGTCCTTCCCGACGACTCCTGCGGGCCCGGGTCATGCGCTCGTCGCGGCGGCGCAGCTGCCGCTGGCGGGCGTCTGGCGCTTCCATCTGGCGGTCCCGCCAGGGCGAGTTCGACGAATGGATGGCGTCGATCGACATCCCGATACGAAAGGAATGAAACGACATGCGCAAGCTGCTCCTCCTGATTGCGACCGTGGCGGCGACGCTCGCCGCCCCGGCCGCCTTCGCACACGCTCTCGCCGACTCAGTCGACGGCGGCCGCCGGCTCTTCGGCGATCATCGGCTTCACGATCGGCCACGGCTGTGAGGCGTCGCCGACCCGGCAGGTCACGATTCAGATCCCTGCCGGGATCACATCGGTCAAGCCGCAGCCGAAGGCCGGGTGGCGGATCACGATCAAGCGCGGCAAGCTGCCCGAGCCCGTGAAGGACTTCGCAGGGAACACCGTCACGGTCGGCGTCCTCGAGGTCACCTGGACGGGCGGGCCGCTGCCCGACGCGTACTTCGACACCTTCAACCTTCGCCTGGGCATGCCCCCGAAGGCCGGCAAGACGCTGTACTTCAAGACGGTCCAGCGCTGCGTGAAGGGCGTCGAGCGCTGCGATCCAGATCCCGGTCAAGGGCCAGGCCGAGCCCGACGCGCCGGCACCGGCGGTGACGGTCACCAAGGCAACCGGCGGGCACGGGTAGCCCCGTGGCGACGGGCGCACGCAGCACTCGTCGCGGCGGCGCTCGTCGCCCTCTCCGCGAGCCCCGCCGCCGTCGCACACGGTGGCGGGGCCGCGAAGGGCTACAGCTCGACGGTGACCTCGGTCAGTCCGGCCGGCTCGGTCGACGCGGTCGTGCTCGACGGCGACGACCGGCTTCAGCTCACGGTGGACGGCGACAGGGTCGTCGTGATCACGGGCTACGAGGGCGAGCCGTACCTGCGCTTCGGGCCGGACGGCGTGTTCGAGAACACTCGCTCTCCGGCGGCGTACCTGAACGACGACCGTTACGGGAAGGTGGAGCTTCCCGACTCGGCGGATCCCGATGCGCCACCCGAGTGGGAGCGCGTCGCGCCGGGCGGCCGCGCATTCGACTGGCACGATCACCGCATCCACTGGATGGCGGAGACGTACCCGCCGGTCGTGGCGCGCGACCCGTCCATGCCTCACCACGTCTTCGACTGGAAGGTGCCGGGGACGATCGACGGCGCGCCGCTCACGGTGGCCGGGAGCCTCGACTACGAGCCGCCGCCGGGGGAGAGCTTCCCGCGGATCCTGCTCGCGCCGCTCGTGGTCCTGATCGTCCTCGGCGTGCTGCTCGTGGTGCTCCGTCATCGACGGGCCAGCCGCGAGGAGACAGCCTGATTTAGTCCGGACGGACCAATCCGGTCAGGAGCGGGACGAGGAGGCGGGCCTCGCCGTCGACGGGCGGCAGGACACGGCCTGGCGGACAGAGCGGTACGCGGGCGACTTCTCCAAGGACGGGGTCGGCCTACGGTCGAGATCGCCGAGGTGCGCGCCCGGGCACGCGACTGACGGGGCGTCGAGCGATACCGTCACGCGCACGGACGGCCCGTGAACCGGACGGTGATCGGTCCGATACGGACGCCGACGAGGCGGCTTGGCCCCGGCTCGGGCTCGAGCGGCGGCCCCTCGATGCGGGCGCTCGTCGACGCGGCGACCGTCACGTCCACGGGCGCGCTCGGCTCGACGCACAGCAGCGCGACCTCGTCTGCCGACCCGCCGGGCGCGACCTCGCCGACGCGGTTCGCCGTCGGCGCCGAGACCCGGTAGTGGGAGGCCGCCGTCGGCGGTGCGGAGATCCGGATGCGGACGCTCGCGACCTCTGCGCGGAGCGCCGGACGGGGATGGACGCGGATGGTTGCGGGGACGCCCGGTCGTGTCCAGCCGTCCGTCCGGAGGCCGAGGCTCGACCACACGGCGCGATACGGGCGGACAGCGTCGAGGACGACAAGCCCGGCGTTCGCCGCGGATTCGCTGCCCGCGAGCTGGAAGCGAGGATCGCCCTCCGCGGCGATGACGTACCGCGGCGCGTCGGCCGTTCCGGCGACGACCCCCGACACCGAGTCGATCTCGAAGACGCCCTGCGGGAAGTTGGTGTATGTGAAGTTTCCGTCGCGCGCTACGTACGACCGCGTGATCCGCCGGTTCCAGAACTCCACGTCCCACCACTGGATGGCGCTGACACCCCATGCCGTCGAGATCGGGAATGCGACGATCGCCGCCTCCGCGTCCTCGGGGACGACCGTGTCCACCCAGTCGAGGACGACGCCCGGCGGGCCTGCGAGTGGCCGTTCCGTCAGGCTCGTGCCGCCGAGGACCCTGTCGACCTCGCTGCGCAGAAGAAGCGCCGAGAAGCACAGCACCGCGGCGAAGAAGACGAGCGCGAGCGGGAGCCGCGGGGCGATGACGAGCGACAGCGCGAGTACGCCGCCGAGGAGCAGTGCCGTGAGCGCGACGAACGTCCCGGTGCCGAGCGAGCCCGACTGCTCGATCAAGGTCTCGTTCAGGATGCTCACAGGCGTGTCGAGCGACAGGCCGGGGAAGGTCGGGAACGGAAGGCCGTGGGCGGTTGCGGCCACGACCGCGGTGACCGCCACGACACCGACCGCGACCGGCCGGCGGCGTTCCTCCGTGAGCGCCGCCGCCGACGCGACGAGCAGCAGCGGGACGACGTAGAACAGATAGCGATCGCGGATGATCTCCGGCCCGCCGAAGCGCAGGTCGAAGGACGCCGTCTGGAGCGCCAGACCCGCGACGGTGAGCGTCGTGAGCGTCGCGTAGGCGTGCCGCTCGCGCGGAAGGGGCCGGAGGACGGCCGCGAGGAGCCAGCCGCCTCCGAGGAGAAGGGGGAGGAGGCCGCACCCGATGCCGACCGTGTCGAGGTGCCGGAGGGCCGAGACCCAGACGCCCGAGGGGAGCGGCGATCCCTCCTCGACGGTCGTCTCGTACGCCCCCAGGAGCCGGTGTCCCGCCAGGGCGGCCGCGACCGCGACGACGATCCCGGCCGCGTAGACACCCCACAGCACGCGGTGACCGCGCGCCGCCGACCTCGCTCCCGCGGCGAGCGTCGCACGGACGCCAGGCGTCTCCCCCCAGCGGGAAGCCGTCTCGTGGGCGAGGATCGCGAGCGGGAGCGCGAGGAGGAGGATGGCGAACTGTGTCCGCGCCAGGATCGCAAGGCCGAGGGCGGCCGACGCAAGGAGGTCCCGCCGCGGGCTCGGCTCGACGATCGCCCGATGCAGGGCGAGCGTCGCCCAGAGGAAGGCGGGATACGCGGCCGCCTCGCTCATGAGGACGCCCGTCAGCACCATCCAGGGCATCACGACGCACGTGACGGCGACGGCGAGCGACCACGTCCGATCGAGGAGCTCGCGGCCCAGCAGGTACGCCGGGATGGCGGCACTCGTCATCAGGAAGGCATTGAGCACATGCGCAGCCTGGAAGGCGTCGGGCGACGACAGCGGCCCGACCACCGGCGCGAGGAGCACGGGGTAGAGCTGGTTCGTTGCCGCGACCGAGGCGCCGTGGATCGCCGGCAGCGGCGAATGAGTCTCCGCGACCGACAGCGCCAGCTTGATGTACTGCAGCTCGTCGGTCATCACGGACCAGTCGCGGATCCGGCGCGTGAACCAGAGGGCGAGGATCGCGCCGGCCGTCAACCAGAGCAGGATCGACCCCACGGCCGCGAGGAGCCGGGGCGAGCGGGTTAGGCCCGTCACCGTGTCCAGGGTAATGACGCGACCCGCGGCCGCCGCTCTATAGTCCGAGATGGACTATTCCAGCATGGACTGATAGCGTCATGCCATGGCGACCACTCGGCCCGCCACGGGCATCGCGACCACGAGCGAGGCCGCCGTGCTCGCGCTCCTCGCGCTCGGCGGCGAGGGCTCCGGCTACGAGCTGACGAAGCGGGTCGGTCGTGCGATCGCGCACGTCTGGGCACCGGCCCGCAGTCAGCTCTACGCCCTCCTCCCGCGGCTCGTCGCGGACGGCCATGTCCATGTCCGCACCGTCCGGCAGCGCACGCGGCCCGACAAGCAGGTCTACACGCTCACCGACGCCGGCCGTGCCGCCCTCGACGGCTGGCTCGGGGACGAGGGTGGCGGCGAGGCGGAGTTCCACCTCCGCCTGTTCGTCGGCTCGCTCGTGCCGCACGAGACGCTCGTCGGCCACGTCGAGCGCTTCCGCGCAGCAACGGCAGCGCGACTCGAGGAGTACCGCCGCATCGAGCCGACGAACACGCGCGAGGGGGCCGACCGGTTCCACTGGTTCGAGCTGCACCGCGCGATCGAGCGGGCGGAGGGAGACGTCGTCTGGGCGGACTGGGTGCTCGAGGAGCTCGAGCGCGGATGAGCCGGGCCGGGCTCGTCGTAGCGGCACTCCTCGTTGCCCTCGGGCTCTCCGTCGCCGCGGTCGCCGCGACGGCGCCCGCCGAGCGCGACGTGCTCGCCCTTGCGACGGCGATGGAACGGACCCACCCCGCCCTCTACGCGTCGACGCCGCGTGCGCGCTTCCGCGCCGAGGCCCGCGCACTGGCGCGCCGTGCGCCCGCGCTCTCCCGTCCGCAGCTCGTCGCCGGCCTCATGCGCCTCGTCGCGCTCGCGGGCGCGCGCAACGGCCATACGGCCGTCTACCCGTTCGACGCCCACCCGCGGCCGCTTCGCGTCTACCCGTTGCGCCTCTACGCGTTCCCGAGCGGGCTCCACGTCGTCGCCGCGCCCGGCCGGGAAGCTCTCGTCGGGGCGCGTCTCACGGCGATCGAGGACGTCTCCGTCGAGCGGATCGTCGCGGCCGTGAGGCCGCTCGTCGCCCGCGACAACGCGTCGAGCTTCCTCGACTTCATGCCCGAGTACGTCGTGACCGAGGAGGTGCTGGTCGGTCTCGGCCTGACCGACGGCGGCGCGGCGCGCTTCGCGTTCGCCGACGGGCGCTCCGAGACGCTCGAGCCGGTGTCCGCGCCGTCGTTCGCCTCCGTTGGCTCCGTGCTCGCGCCGCTCCGCCGGCCCGCCGCGACGCAGCCCACGTGGCTTCGCTTCCCCGAGCGGACGCAGTGGCTGACCACGCTCGACGGCGGCCGCGCCGTCTACCTCGGCTACCGGATGACCACGAACGAGACCTGGACGGTGTCCCGCAAGCTCCTGCGGCTGGCCGCGCGGCCGGCGGTCCGCCACGTCGTCGTCGACGTGCGCCTCAACCACGGCGGCGACAACACGACCTACGGCGCGCTGCTCGGCGCGATGCAGGAGCTCGCGAAGCGGAAGACGGTCGTCCTCCTCATCGGGCGGTCGACGTTCTCGGCGGCGGGAAACTTCGCCGCCGACGTCGACGCGGTGCCGCGCATCCGCCTCGTCGGGGAGGCGACCGGCGGCGCGCCCAGCCAGTGGGGCGACTCGACGGTCGTCGAGATCCCGACGCCGGGCCTGATCGCGCGGGTCGCGACCTCGTACCAGCGGTTCGGCAAGCCGTCGGCGCTGACGACCCGCCCCGACGTCGCGGTGCAGCTGACGGCCGAGGACTTCGTCGCGGGGCGCGACCCCGTCCTCGAGCGCGCCCTGCGGCTCCCCTGACCGGCTCGGCTAGCCCGCGGGCTCGGTCGGCGCGCGACCGCGCGCGATCCGCTCGCTGAGCGTCAGCGCGATGGTGTCGACGCCGTCGACCTCGATCCGAGGCGGCTCCGGGACGTGCTCGGGCTCTGGCTCGGGAGCGGCTGCGGGCGCCGCCGCAACGAGGCGCGCCCGCTGCACCGCCGCCTCGCCTGCCATCCAGACGTCCGCCTGGAGCCGGTCGATCTCCTCGATCAGCATCACGATCGCCTTCCCCGCCGCCCGGAGCTCGTCCCGGCCGCTCGTCGAGAGGCCGGTGCCCCACGTGCGCAGGATCTCGAGGCGTTCCTCGTCGAGCCGCTCCGCCACGCGGGGGAGCCTATTGCACATCGGGCAGGACGTGCCCTGGCCCAACGGGCGGGGTTCCCCTATCGGCTTCGCCGGACCGGGGCGCCGCGAACACGCGGGTCTGCCGCAAATTGCGACAGACCCGCGCGCAGGTCGTCAGACGATGCGTCTCGAGGTGCGGGTGCCACCCAGCGCCGAGTAGACGGCGAGGACGACGAACGCGCCGACGATCGACGCGATCCACGTGCTGATGTCGAAGAACTCGTCGATCGGGTCACCTGCACCGACGAGCCATGCGGCGAACCCGCCGAGCAGCGCTCCCGCGATGCCGAGCAGGATCGTCAGCACGATCCCGAAGCTCTCCGCCCCGGGGTAGAGCGCCTTCGCGATGATCCCGGCGACGGCGCCGATGGCGATCCAGCCGATGATTCCCATCCGTGGTCTCCTTCGTGTTGCTCGGGTACAGCCTCTGGATCGTTCCCGCCGAGAGGGGCGGTCAAACGCCTGGCGCCCCCTTCGCGGGCCGGGCTAACGTGACTCGAGCGGGTCGGGCCGAGGGCGTTTTCACCCCCTCGGCCCGACGGGACGCCGCCGCGCGCTCAGCGCGGGACGGCGAACGAGCCGCGCATCTCGTCCGCATGCGGATCGCAGACGAACCGGTATGTCTTGCCCGGCTGCAGCCTCACGCGGAACGTCTTCGCGCCGGTGCCGCCGACGCTCGTCGCGACGTTGACTCCGGGACCCCGCAGGCGGAAGTTGTGATCGTCGGCGGCGTCCTGGACCGTCAGTCGATAGACGCCGCCCTTCCTCGGCTTCGCCGCGAGCCGGATCGTGTCGCCGGGGCCCACGCTGCCGCGCAGAGTCGGTGTCGCCGCGGCGATCGCGGACGAGGCGAAGAGCAGGAGCCCGCAGACGGCGAGCAGGGGAAGTGCCTTCCTCATGTGTGCTCCTTCGGGTTGGTCGGACCGGACGCGACGGGGACGCCGCCGCGGCATGTGCCCCGACGGTCGCAGCGCGGCGGTCCCGTCGACAACTGGCCATTGGTCGTAGGACCCGCGCGGTGGCCGGGCGCGCCGCCGGTGAGGTCGGCAGACTGGAACCCGCGCATGTAGTGCGAGGCCGCATCCGAGCGTCACGGCCAGGAGCACGATCGGGAAGACGACCCAGGCGACGACGAGCGCCGACATCAGCTGCTCCGGGCGGATCGACATGCCCGCCCGGCGTAGGGGCCGTAGTCGTGCCTCCGCGCCTCGGACGATGCAGCAACGAGCGGCGCGCCCGACGCTCGCAGATCGTCCGTGGCGGTGGACGGGGTCGGGTCGCCGCTGGAGGTAGGGACGCGTCGAGGGAGCAGAGTCGTCCGCTCCGGGCGTCGTTCAGTGAGGTGATGCGGCGCGGGCGGCGGCGACGGCCTCGAGTCGGGAGTTGACGCCGAGGGCCCGGAAGAGACGGCGGATGTGGTTCCTGACCGTCTCGGTGCTCAGATGGAGCTCCGCCGCGATCTGCTTCGTGGAGCAGCCCCGCTCCAGAAGGCGAAGCACCTCGACCTGGCGGGGGGTGAGGTGCGGGGGTGGCGCTGTGGCCTGTCGTCGGGCGCGTCCCTCGAACAGCCCGAAGACGCCGACGACCGTTTCACCGCTCATGAGCGGCACCGCACTGATCTCCACGGCCACCCGCGACCCGGTGTTCGAGACCAGGACGGCGGTCGCGTCCGTGGCCGGGGCGGTGCCGATCACCTTCCGGGAGAAGAGCTCGCGGGCGCGGCGGCTGTCCTCGGGTGCGACGACGGAGGTGAAGTGGCGACCGCGGACGTCGCCGACGAGCCGCTCGGCGGCCGGGTTGAGCCACCGGACGACTCCCGACGTGTCGAGGACGTAGCTCGGGACGCCGACGCTCTCCAGAGCCCGCTCGACGTCGCCGCCGACTTTCAGGCCGGTGGCCATCTTCGAAGTGTGGCTGATCGCGGGCCGAGCGTCACCCCTGAGACTCGCAGGAGAGAGCCCGCGAGCCGTCCCACTCCGCTCCGAATCGGACGACCGAGAGATGAGTTCAACGTGGCAGAATGACCCGCGTGGGTCAAGCCGTTTCGGCATGGGTGCGGCTACGCTCGTTGCACGCGATCGAGGACGGTTCTCGGGTCGAGCGGGTCGCCGAAGAGAGCGTGACCGCGGAGCTCGCGGGCCACGCGGCTGCGTTACGAGTCGGTGAAGCGTTATCGATGTTGCTGCGGGTCGATGAAGCAGCCGCGCCAGCGTCGAGATGCAGTCTTGCAGTTCAGACAGACGACGACAGGTCTGGACGCCGCTGACTGAGCACGGCACGTACGTAGTCCCGACGGCTACACGTGTCGATGAAGGATCATGCTCGCCGTCGAAGGTGAACGTCACGTCCGGCGCCAGACCGTCGAAGCACGATCTTCATCGCTCGATCGAGGGCGCGACCATCGTGGGGGCGACTGGCACCTTGTCTTCAGGATTCGCCGACAGGCCGTCGAGACGTCAAGACACGTGCACATCGTGGCCCGGCGACGGGCGTAGCTCGTCCGCGCCGTGCCTGTCGACGTTGAGCGGATCGGCAGTCGAGTACTTGGCACCTGCTCGGCGTGATGCAGGATCGCCGGCTGTCAAGTGACGAGTCGATCGCACGCCGTCACTGCTGCCGAGCGTCGTCGACGGACGCTCGCGTCGAGGATGCGCTCTGGACGCCCGAACGACACGGTGACCGCGCAGCCGATCTGGGGCAACGTCGTCAGCGGGAACTTGCACGAACGGCACGGTCTCCTCGGCTGGGATCCTCGTCATGGCGGTCTTGCCAGCCGTCGACATGATGCAGAAGAACACGGTGACCGGCAACGATGTCGACATCCTGAACGAGGGCGGCACCCTCGACCGGCAGGTACAGCCCCGCCGCCTAGGCGAGGGCCGCAGGGTCGCAACACCAACCTCTGACATCTGACGCGATCGAACGTGAACATGGAAGGACCCGCTCCGGCGGGCCTTCCTCGTCCTTCGCCGGGCTCGCCTAGCCGAGGCCCGTCGCGGACTCGACGACGTGCTCACGGCGCAGCACGGCGCGGAGCTCCTCGAGCCCGGGTGGCGAGTCGACGAGCGCTCAAGTGGGGACCGGACGCCGACGAGCCGAGGGCCCCGCGGAAAGCGGAGCCCTCGCGCACGACCCGAGCTCGCTCCTAGACGAGCTTCTGGTTCTTCCACTTCCGGTAGATCGACTGTGCCTTCCGCGCGAAGGCAGAGACTGCCTCGGCGGGGGTCGACTTTCCCTGCGCGACCTCGGCGAACATCTGCGGGATCAGGAACGTGTTGTAGATCTCGTCCATCACCGGCGTCGAGTTCCCGGGGTGGCCGGGGTTGGTCGTGTACTTCTCCGCGATCGTCGTGAGGACCGTGTACTTGCCCTTCGGCTTGTGGGCGTCCTGCGCCGTGAGCGCCCGGATCGCCTTGAAGCCGCCCGGGATCGCATTGGTCCAGGGCGGGAAGTTGTAGAACTTGCTCCTCACGAAGTGCTCGCGGTACGAGAGCTGCTGGTCGACGAGGTACTTCTGGGCCGCCTCCTTGTTCCTCGCGAACTTCCAGATCACGTAGACGCCCATCACGTGCTCGTTCCCCATGCGCATCACGGGGCCGCGGGGAATCGAGGCCAGCCAGGTGTCGTCCGACAGCGCCGCGTTCCCCGAGTCCTCCGCCGAGCGGGCGATCGAGATCGCGTTCAGCGCGACCGAGAGCCGGCCCGCGAGGAACGCCTGGTTGTTCGAGGCCGCCGTCCACGCGAAGACCTCGTCCGACATGCCGTTCCGGTAGATGTCCCGCATCACCGTCAGCGCCTGGATCGCGCCCCTGCGGTTCGAGCCCTGCCCGATGACGATGCGGTTCTCCTCGTTCTGGATGAAGCCGCCGTAGCAGTAGAGGAGCGACGTGAGCATCATGTTCGAGTCGATCTCGTTCGACATGCCGAGGCCCACCGGGCGCCCGGCCTGCTTCAGCTTCGGGGCACCGCGGCGCAGGTCTTCCCACGTGTTGAGGCTCACGTCCGCCTGCTGCAGGTAGCTACGCCGGTACTGGACGGGGTCGGGTGCGTACGGTCTCCGGGAAGCCGTAGAACTGCTTCGTCCTCGGGTTGTACGTGCTCTTCCGCGCGACCCTCGACATCCGCCCGACCTTCTTGCTCACCTCCTGCACGAGGTCGGTGACGGGCACGGTCTGCTTCTGGAACGCCGCCGGCGGCGAGATGAACCAGAAGAGATCGTGTCCGCTCTGTGCGGCCACCTCGGCCGCGCCCGTGCTGTTGAGCAGGGCGTTGTTGATGTGGTCGACCTTGACCTCGACGTCGTTCTCCGCGCCCCACTGCTTGACGTAGGTCCCGTCGAGCCACCGATCGTAGTCCGGGACGAAATGCGCCCAGGTCATGATCCTGAGCTCGCCCGAGAGCTGCCTGCCCGCGAACCTGAGCGGGCCATACACCCCGAGGGCCCTGTCGGGGAGAGCGCCGAACATGCCCACGGCGAAGGCCGCGGCGGTGCCCCTCCTGAGTAGGTCGCCTCGGGTCAGTGCCGGCCTCGCACCCGCGAGGTCGTCGGCTACGTCAGCCACGAGTACCTCCTTTCCGGCATCGATTCTCTAGCGGAATGCGCCTCCTGTAAACCCCTTGATGAAGCGGTCGAGGAACGCGTTGTAGAGGAGCGCGAGCGGGATCGCCGGGATCAGCGCCGCCGCCATGAGCGACTGCCAGAAGAAGACGTCGCCGCGGATCAGGTCGTTCGGGATGCCTGCGGAGACCGTCCGCTGCTCGGAGCTCGAGATGAAGGTGAACGCGTAGATGAACTCGTTCACGCAGAGCGAGAACGCGAAGATGACGACCGTGAGGATCCCCGGCAGCGAGATCGGGAGCACGATCACTCGGATGGCCCGCAGGCGCGAGGCCCCGTCCATCAGCGCAGCCTCCTCGAGCTCCTGCGGGATCGTCTTGAAGAACCCCATCAGGAGCCAGGTCGCGAACGGGACCGTGAAGGACGGGTAGACGAGGATGAGCGCCCAGAGCGAGTCCTTGAGGCCGAGCTGCGTGATGAGCCGCGACAGCGGCAGGAAGAGGAGCGTCGGCGGGACCAGGTAGACGAGGAAGATCGCCACCCCGGCGCTCTGGCCCCAGCCGCCCGCGAGTCGTGCGAGCGCGTAGCCGGCGGGCATCGCGAGGAGCAGCGTGATGCCGACGACCGCGGCGCCGACGAGCAGGGTGTTCAGGAGCCAGGTCGGGTAGTTCGTGTCCTCGAAGAGGAACCGGACGTGCTCCAGCGTCGCGTAGTTCCAGAAGTCCCAGTGGAACCCGCCCTCGAGGTCGTTGTAGGTGTACGGCGAGTGCTCGACGTTCGCGAGGTCGAGATTGGTCTTGAACATCGTCACGAGCGCGAAGTAGAAGGGGAACGCCAGCACGATCGCGAACGGCACGACGACCGCGTAGGTCAGCCCTTTCTCGCGCCGGCTCCTCATGACACCTGGGCCCGGCGAGCGAAGAACAGCATCCCCACGGTGACCACCACGAGCAGCGGGAAGAGGAAGAGCGAGATCGCCGCGCCCGCCCCGAGCGAGCCGCCGTCGATGCCGGTGAAGTAGGCCCAGGTCGGCAGCACCTGCGTGGAGTTGAACGGGCCGCCGCGCGTGAGGATGTAGACGACGGCGAAGTCGACGGCGGTGAACACGATCCCGAACAGGACCGCGACGAGGGCAATGGGGAGCTGCAGGGGGATGTCGACGTACCAGAGCTTCTTCAGGCCTGTCGCGCCGTCCATCTTCGACGCGTCCTCCACCTCGTTCGGGATGGACGCCCGGCCCGCGATGAAGATCACGACCGCGAAGGGGAGGATCCGCCATGCGTGCACGAGCGTGATCGCGATGAGGGCGAGATTGGGGCGCCCGAGCCATTGCAGCGGCACCTGCGCGTCCTCCTCGAGGTGCACGGCGCCGAGCAGCCAGACGAGCGCGTCGTCCAGATGGAGCCGTGCGAGCGTCCAGTTGACCACGCTGTAGAGCGAATCGAGAAGCCACAGCCAGGCGATGGTCGAGAGGACGACCGGCGCGGCCCACGGCAGCACTACGAGGAAGCGGACGAACCACTTGCCGCGGAAGTCCTTCACGAGGAAGTTGGACAGCACGGCGGCGCCGACGAGGACGATCGCCTGGGAGGCGAGCGTGAAGACGAGCGTGTTGCGAACGGCGCGCCGGAAGTTGTCGTCGTGGACGGCCTCGGTGAAGTTGTCGAAGCCGACCCAGTTCCCGGTCAGCGAGCCGCCGACGGCGTCCGTGAAGCTGAGGTAGATCGCCCAGGCGAACGGCACCCCGACGACGAGCGCCATGAAGACGACGGCCGGCGCGATGAGCAGCAGTGCGAGGACGCGGCGGCTCTCGAGAGCATGCCGCCAGCGCCCACCAGCCGGTTTCCAGCGGGCAGCCCGAGCCTCCATTGCCTCGCGTCCGATGCTAGTAGATTGCGAGCCCGGAGGCAGCCATGGCCGAGATCGCACTCGAGAGCCTGTCCAAGGTCTATCCCGACGGCACGCAGGCCGTGACCGACCTGCAGCTGGACGTCGCGAGCGGCGAGTTCGTCGTGTTCGTCGGGCCGTCGGGCTGCGGGAAGACGACCGCGCTGCGGATGATCGCCGGCCTCGAGTCGGTCACCTCGGGAAGCGTCCGGCTCGACGGTGAGGTCATCAACGACCTGCCGCCCAAGGACCGCGACATCGCGATGGTCTTCCAGAACTACGCGCTGTACCCGCACATGGACGCGGCGAAGAACATGGGGTTCGCGCTGCGCATGCGCGGCCTGCCGAAGGAGGAGATCGACAGCCGCGTGCGTGAGGTGGCACGCGTCCTCGGCCTCACCGACTCGCTGCACAAGAAGCCGCGCACGCTCTCCGGGGGGCAGCGGCAGCGCGTCGCGATGGGGCGCGCGATCATCCGCAACCCGCAGGCCTTCCTCATGGACGAGCCCCTCTCGAACCTCGACGCGAAGCTGCGCGTCGAGATGCGCGCGGAGATCGCCCGCATCCAGCGCGACCTCGGCGTGACGACCATCTACGTGACGCACGACCAGACCGAGGCGCTGACGATGGGCGACCGCGTCGCGGTCATGCGGGGCGGGCTGCTCCAGCAGATCGCCGACCCGAAGGAGCTCTACGACCGCCCGAAGAACCTGTTCGTCGCCGAGTTCATCGGGTCTCCGGCGATGAACCTCGTCGTCGCCGACGTCGAGCGCGCGGACGGGGACCTCTGGGTCTCCTTCGGCCCGCACCGGCTACGCCTCGCGCCCGCGACCCTGGAGCGTCACCCGGGCCTCTCCGCCTACGAGGGGCGCCAGGTCGTCCTCGGGATCAGGCCCGAGGACATGGAGGACCCGGCCGTGCTGAGGGAGACGCACCCGGACCGCCAGATGTCCGTCGTCTGCGACATCCGCGAGGACATGGGCTCCGAGGTGTACGTCCACTTCAACGTGCAGGCGGACCCGGTGATGACGCGGGAGGTCGTGGAGGCGCTCGTCGTCGAGTCAGCCGATGACGAGGAGGCACGGATGGCCGCCGAGCGCGAGCGCGGCGGCGGCGTCGCCTTCATCGCCCGCCTCGAGCGCACGACGGAGGCCCGCGAGCGTCAGCCGCTCGTGCTCGAGGTCGACGTCACGCGGCTCCAGTTCTTCGACCCGGAGAGCGGGCTGACCGTCGACGAGGCCGCCCGCGGTTGACGAAATGAAGACACGGATGCTCACCCTCGTTGTTGGGGCAACTCTCGCGTTCCTCGCGTTGGCCGCCTGGGCAGTCGCCGCGACGGCATGGAATCACGATCCGAACTCGGCCATAGGCCCTGCAAGCTGGGGAACCATCGATCCCGCGTTCGAAAAATGTCTAACGGGTACCAGCCAGTCGCCGGTGGACATCAGCGGGGCGGTGAGGGGCGGCGGGCCTCCGCTGCAGTTCAGGTACCCCGACAACGAGTTGGTCGTCGAGAACACCGGACACGTGATCGAGGTCCCGATCCCGGCCGGCAACGGCAACACGCTCAACATCGGGAACGCCGTCTACCACCTGGAGCAGTACCACTTCCACGCCCCGAGTGAGCACACGCTCGACGGGAAGCGCTACGACCTGGAGGTCCACCTGGTCCACGAGAACGCCGCCGGACAACTCGCGGTCGTCGGCGTGCTCATGAACGTCGGCGATCACCCGAACGAGCTGGTCGACGACGTGTTCGACAACGCCCCGGACGTGGCAGGCGAGGAGACCGACGTTGGGATCGAGTCGAACGCCAAGGAGCTCCTGCCGGGGTTCAGCTCGCATCACGACAAGGGCACGTTCGTGGTCACCCGCTACTACGCGTACTCGGGCTCGCTCACCACGCCGCCGTGCTCGGAGGGGGTGCGCTGGATCGTCGCGAAGGACTCGGTCAACGTCTCCAACGTCTCCGTCAGCGAGATGCACCACCTCGTGTCTCTGTTCCCCAACTACGGCGGATTCGGGAACAACAACAGGCCGCTGCAACCACACAACGATCGGGAGATCACTAGCCGGGGCTGAAACATCGACGCAAGTGCCCGCTCGACGTCCGGGGTAAACGGCAGCGCCAGTGAGCACTCAGATCCAGCCGTCTTGAGCCGTCGCAGCCGGTCAGGTGGCGTGGTCGGTGCTCGGGTTCCGGAGGCCGCGAGCAGCTTGGGCAAGCGGCAATCCTGGTGACCAAGCCGCCCATGCAGCGAGTGCCCCCGGCAAGAATCGAACTTGCGCACGCGGTTTAGGAAGCGGCGCAGGGGTGGCTCAACCATGCGGGTTTGAGCGCGCGCGACCCCTCCAGCGACCCCGTAGGATCGCGCCCACCTGTTCGGTGCGCCGACTAACTCACGGGTAACTAATCGGTACCGGCGGAAGCCGTCAGTTTGGTCCACGTCGACCCTGTCGACCTCGATGACGAACCCGGCCCCACCGGCGACGTTTGCGAACGCCATCTAACTCACTCGGCGGAAGCCGACGATCGCGCGGGGCTGGGCGCGATCTGAACGCCGTCCCCCGCCGACGTCAGAATCACACGACGGTGCGCGACGACCGGGCGATCCCACGCTGGACCATGATCGCCAGCTTGCGTTTCAGCGAGCCACGACAGCGTGATTCTCGGGTCGGCCATGTGCCGCCCCGATCTTCCGATACGCGATTCGCCGTCCCTGTTGCTGTATCGGCGCCTGTTCGGAACGCCCACGCCGGGTTTTTGGGCGCTAGTCGGAAACCTTGCCGTGATGCTCGACTACAAGGACTGCGACGTCGTCGACGGTTGTCGTATCTCCGATCAGTGCGCCGATGAGCGACTCGACGACTTGCGTTGGTTCAAGGTGCGCGGGGATCGCGGCCAAGTGCGCGGCTGCTTCGTGCACTCCTTCGTCAAAAGGTCGATCCTGACGTTCGACGAGGCCGTCTGTGTACATGACGAGCCGCGCGCCGACAGGAAATGGAGCTGCACCGGCCGTGCGGGGGAGATCGATCGAGGCACCGATGAGTATGCCGTTGGCGTCGTCGAGCATCTCGACGGTCCCATCTGGGAGCCGGAGCATCGGCGCTGGATGTCCTGCCGTTGCATAGGTAATCGTGGCGGCAGGGATGTCCACGACTGCCAGTGCGGCGGTTGCCAGCAGAGGAGACCCGGTCCGAACGAGCAGGTCGGTCAACTCGGTAAAGATCTGGGATGGGGCGACACCTGCGTGGAGTAGCGCGCTGATCATCCCGCGGATCAGTGCCATGTCGGCAGCGGCTGTGATTCCATGGCCAACCACGTCACCAACGATGAAGGCCATCCGTCCGGGGCCAAGAAGCAGTCCCTCGTACCAGTCGCCCCCGACCGAAGCCTGGGATTCCGACGTGAGGTACCGGGCCGATGCCTTCGCCCCCGAGAGAACGGGGAGGACGGGCAGCAGCCTGTCCTGCAACGCCAGGATCAGCTCGTGGTCGGCGTCGTAGCGCTCGGCCCGCTCCACTGTCTCGACACACAGGTTTGCCACGGCCCGGAGGGCAGCTTCAAGCTTGGGGCTGAAATCCATGGGGTCGACCCACCCGAAACCGATTGCTCCGAGCAGCGGCCCGTCAAATCGGTAGAGCGGCAGCGAGGCTGTCGCCTGGATCCCGGCTGCCGCCGTATCGGCTACCAGTCCGGAAAAGTCTCTTTCGTAGGAAGCCAAATTGGGCAGCAGGACGACGCGCCCCTCTCGAGCAGCAGCCGCGATGGGGTATGCGGCATCGAGTGGGACGTCGGTGTACTGAGCCTCCATCTGCGGGTCAAGGAACGGGCTGTGAAAGAGCCGCAAGGAGCTGCGCTCAGTGTTGAGCAAAGCGAAATTTGAGTATTCGGCTCCAACGCAGGCCGCCGCCCGCATCGCCACAAACTGCGCGACCTCGTACCCCGTGGCCGGAAGCGAGAGCTGACTGGCGAACGGTGAGGCGACGGAAACACCAGTGGTGCGGCTCGGCGTCATGGTGCTGGGCGCCGCCGGACTACTGCTGACTGAGCCAGCGCTCCCTCAGTGGATCCGTTGGGTCGCACGCATGCTTGGTGGTGCGTCTTCATCCCAATCGCCGACTCCATGTGTTGATAGTTGCACTGATCTTGGGTCATCGCTGCCTCGGTGATGCTCTCCACGGCGTTCGAGCACCCGAGCCAGCCGACCACCGGAATCTGACCAACCCGGGAAACGGGGCGCGGTCTCAGCTCTGCCGTTAAGGGGCATGCACCTGTTTTCGAGTGGCCCAGTCAGGCGATACCGGCGGAAGGCCGGTCGACCCGTCCTCGACGGCGGCGAGCCGGTCGTGGGCGGCCACGGACGAGGGCGGCCTGAGCGGCAATTGGTTGAAATTCAGCCACGCGCCCCGGCGCGGAAGTTGGTGGTTCTAGCCGATGCGGCTTCGCGAGCGGGGCCGCGGTCCCGCGCGACCCGGTGGGCGCCCCAGCCACCCCTCGCGCGTTCGCGGGCCTCTCGACCAGCCCCATGACGTCACGATGGCGGCGCGGCACGTCTGGGGCGCCGAGGCCGTCGAGCACCGGCCCGCCGAGTGACGTGAAAGCGAGGCTGCCGAGGGCCACGGCGGCGGCGAGCAGGGCTCTCAGTGCGAGATCAGCCCCTCGTACTGGCTGTTGCCGCCCTCGGCGAGCGTGAAGGTGCCGTGGGTGCGGATGTGGCCGGTTGCGCCGGCCCAGTCACCCGTGCCGCCGGTGATCGTGCATACGGAGGCGAAGGGCCCGGGGCCGGACTCGAGCTCGCCGATGTTGTAGGCGCCCGCGTCCTGGCAGCGCAGCTCGCCGCGCCGCGTCTGGAAGACGATCTCGCCCGTGTACAGGACGACGCCTGGCGTGTCGCTCGGAATTGACGCGAAGGCGGTGAACACGAAGTCGCCTTCGATCGTTCCGCTCGACCGCCCCACGGTGCAGAACCCGCCCGGCGAGGTGCAGCCCTCGACCAGCGGCTGCGACCGCAGCGAGCCGTGCGCCTGCTGCGCGTCTTGGGACGCGATTGCGTAGCCTCCGCCAGCCGCGGCGACGGCTACGACCACGAGCAGAAGAACGAGTCGTCTCATCTTTCTCTCCTTTCATCCGGCGATCTCGAACAGTGACCTTTGCGCCCTCGGCGCTGACCGCGTAGGCCCGAGACGCCATCGGCGCGGCGAAGTGTCGCCATCACGTTTCGAGCTCACGCTCAATCGAGCGTGACTGCCGTGCAATCGGTCCGGTACACGACAACCCCAGCTGCGTTCTTCACCGTCCACATCACGCCGTGAACTCCTTCGAACCCCGCGACGTCGTCGGGCGAGACGAAGATGTCCGCCCTCGCGTTGCCGCCCGCATTCGTGGCCAGCTGCGCGAGATCGCTAGGGAAGACGAGGCTGCCGTCGCACCCGGGATCGAGGAAAAAGAAGTTCCGCGTCACCCCGTACGAAGCCCCCGGACGAGCGCCGTTCAAGACGAAGAGCTCATGGGCGTAGATCTGTGGGCCCTCGGCCTTGATGTCCTGGACGAACCCGGAGCGTAGGGGCTCCGCCCCCACCGGTGTCAGGGGAAGGTGTTCCGTGTGGAACACGGCGTCAGCCGCCGCGATCGGCGTAAGCACAGCGCAGGCCACCGCCGAGACAACCACGACGAGAGTGCGATTGACGATCTGCCCGTTCATCGAAGGGCTCCTTTCGTTCGGTTCACATTGAGGCGGCGGACGGGCGGTATCGAGCCGGACGGCCGTGCTTGGACGCGCGAATGGTCGTGCGTAACCAAGCAATGGGAAGGCGGGTTCACCCGGCTGTTTCAGGTGGCGGAACTCGACCTCCGTGTCTCCAGGGTCTCCCCACAGGAGAGCGACGCTGCCAGCACCAGCCGTCAGCCAACGACTTCCGTAGACACCAGCCAACGTCGTCGGTGGCTTCTGGCCGGGCTGTTCCTTCTTCGGGTGGTGAAGCTCCACCATCTGCCGTCCTTCCGCGGTAAGGAACTGGCGGACGGCATGCCTGGGGCGCGCGAGCCCCGCAACTGCCGCATCCAAGGGGAGCCCGCGTATCCAAGCGGTATGCCCCCGGCAAGAATCGAACTTGCGCACGCGGTTTAGGAAACCGCTGCTCTATCCACTGAGCTACGGGGGCAAAAAGGGCGGATTTGCAGGTAATTCTTAGAGTGAGGCCGTTAGAGCAGTGTAGCCCGCACTTGCCCGAAACCGCAGCTGTTCAATCTACTGCTGCTCCGGCGCTCAGGGATGCGTAATCCCAGCGAAACCATTGGAAGTTTGAATCCCGCACAGCTTCTTGAGAGCCTCGCCACTGGCGAGGCTTCTCTTGTTTTTGGCTTAGACACTGCGTTCGTGGTTCCTCGACGTGCTCACCATCTCGCGGATGCATTGTGTCACGGGTGGTGTCAGGTGCATTGGGTTTCGAGCGTTGCACCCGCCGCCGCGGCCCGTTCCTCGCTCCGCATGGCAGCGTGGCCGTAGTCAGGGTCTCCGGCGTCAGTTCAACACGGAGCTCGTCGGTCACGCCCTCAATTTCCGGACGTCGTCGCATGCCGGCGACACGGTCGTGTCGGTGTGGCGGTGCCGGCGAGCCGCCTCAACCACAGAGCGGGCGGCAGCCCGGGACGTCGCGAACGCGCCGACGCAGGTGATGCCGACCAGCACGACGATCCGTGTCGCGGGATTCGGGACAGTCGCCGGATGCGCGACGACGAACCGCGCCATACCCCGGTAGAAGGCGACCGTCAGCGCGATGCCTCGCACCTGGCCGCTCGTTCCATGCTTCACATGCAGGGCCGTGACGCTCGGCTCGTACCACGTCGTCCACCCAGCCTCCTTGAAGCGGTACGAGAGGTCCATGTCCTCCATGTACATCCAGTAGCGCTCGTCGAAGAGCCCGACCTCTTCGAGCGCGCTGCGGCGAAGCAGCATGAACGCTCCGTTGACCGCATCGACGGGGCCGCGTTCAATACCCGGCGCCCGGTACTGCGCGAGCGGGCCGCCCGCTGCGCGCCTGCCGATCCCGCTTAGATGGGAGAGCGCGGCGAGGACGGTTGGAAACGACCGCCGTGAAGCGTGGTCGAAGCTCCCGTCTAGACGCTCGAGGCGGCAGCCCGCGATGCCTACCTCGGGCCGCTCGCGCATGAGCTCCAGGAGGACGTCGAGCGTCCCGGCTCTCAGCTCCGCGTCGGGGTTCAGGGCGAGCACGTACGGCGCGATCCCCTCGCGGATCGCGGCGTTCGTGGCCGCGGCGAAGCCGACGTTGCGGTCGTTCGCGATCAGGCGGACGGCCGGGAACCGCTCCTGTACGAGTTCGACCGTGCCGTCGTTCGAGGCGTTGTCGACGACCCAGGTCGTCGTCCCCGCCGGAGCGTGCTCCTCGATGCTCGTCAGGCAGCGCCGGAGCAGATCACCGCACCGGTACGAGACGACGGCCACGTCGAGGAGGCCTGTCATGCGGTCGTCGTTCCCCGCCGCAGGCGGCGCCGCCGGCTCGCGCGCCGTCGAAATTCTCGCGCGATCGAGTGGCGCGACGAGCCGACTGCCGCCGCCGGGAAAGGATGGGGCTGCACGCTGCCCGCGGCATCCCAGCCCGCTATTCGGCCGCGGATCCCGGCGGGCGTGCGGTCGACTGCGAGTTGGGCGGCGCAGATGCCCGCCTCGCGCGCAAGCGCGACGGCGCCGCGCGCGCCCCCGAGGACTCCCCACTTGCGGAGCACGTAGCCACGTCCGAAGCCGGTCAGGTAGTTCTTGCGGGCCGACCCGGCACCGAGCGTCGCCGAGTGCGAGTGGATCGCTCGCGCGTTCGGCACGAGCACGCATCGCCCGCCGGCGACTCGGAGCCGGAGGATGAGGTCGACGTCCTCCCAGTAGGCGAACAGCCGCTCGTCGAAGCCGCCGCATTCGATGAATGCAGAGCGATCGAACGCTGCCGCCGAGCCTGACGGGCCGAGCGGATCGGCCACGGCGCGGTCGAGGACCTCGACCGGCTGGCCGTTCAGGTAGTCGAACACGAGCAGAGTGTCGTCGAGCTCGACACCCGCGCTGTCGATGACCGTCGGATCGTGAGCCTCGAGCAGAACGCCGGCGGCCATCGGCACGCCGCGCGCCGGGTCGAGGGCGCCCGCAAGTCGCTCGGCGAAGCCCTGCTCGCAGACGCAGTCGTCGTTGACCAGCACGATCGCGTCCGACGAAGCGACCGCGGCCGCACGGTTGACGGCTTTCGAGAAGCCGTGGTTACGCGCGAGGCGGATGATCTCCACTTGAGGAAACCGCCGCGCAAGCGAGGTCGGCCGTCCCGTCGGTCGAACCGTTGTCGACGACGATCACCTCGGAGTCGGCGCCGAGCGACGGAAGCAGCCGCTGCAGCCGCCGAGCGCCGTTCCAGCTCGGCACGATCACAGTCGCGGTCACGCCGCGGGCCGCTCCGCGTGGACGACGACTGCGCCGCCGAGCCCGGCGGCCATCGCGGCCGTCTCGAGGAGCGAACCTGCAACCGCCGCCGGAACGATCGCCGCAGCGCTCACGACCAGGTCGCGCGTCGGGACGCCGGCGAGGTCGCGCTTGAGCGTACGAAACGCCACGTTCTGCTCGCGCGTGAGGCGGTTCAGGAGTGTCTGGGTAGCGCCGAGAAGGTTCTGGTCGAGGACGAGGTTGCCGATACGCGTCACCCTGAGCCCGCAGCGCCCGATCAACCTGACGAGCCCTCGTCGGGTGAAGTGGACTGCGTGGCGCGGCACGTCGAGATGGAACCAACATCGCCCGCCGATGCGTGCCTGAAGGCTGCCGAGATTCGGCACCGAGACGACGATCCGGCCGCGGCAGCCGAGCGCCTCGACCGCGCGGCGCAAGCCGAGTTCGGGGTCGTCGAGGTGCTCGAGCACGTGCCAGAGGACGATGACGTCGGCACCCTCCGTGGCGGGGCCGAACGCCTCGACCGCCGTGTCGCGAACCTCGAGCCCTGCGTGCCCCTGCCGTGCGTACGGCTCGAGCCCCACGACTGTGCAGTCCTGTTCGGCCAGCTGGCGGAGAAGCCGGCCGTCACCCGATCCGATTTCGATCACCCGCGCTCCAGGCGCAAGTGGACCGAGCGCTCGGAGGACTGCAGCCTGCCCGAGGCGGCGCAGCGGCTCGAGAACCGGTCGACGACTGCGGGCGGCTGGGCGTAGGCGCCGCCGCGGTACAGCCCGGTTGCGTCACCTCGGGAGCGGCCGACCGTCACAGCCGTGCCGCACGACCGGCAGCGATCCAGGCGGTAGAGCAGGCGCCGTCGCCCGCCGGTCAGTGCGGCGTACCGAGATCCAGGGCTCCATGCCGGCACAACCGCAGGCAACGCAGGCCTCGTCCGTCGCCATCAGTACGCCCCCCGCCGCCGCAGAACGGACACGATCGTGAGGGCGAGGATACGCAGGTCTCGGCCGATCGAGATGTTCTCGATGTACTCGCGCTCGACCGCGAGACGCTCGTCGAAACGAAGGGCGCCGCGCCCGTAGACCTGCATCGGCCCCGTCAGTCCAGGCTTGACGAGCAAGCGGAAGCGCTGCTCCGGCGTGTACCGCTCGACGATCTCGACTTGCTCCGGGCGCGGGCCGACGAGGCTCATTTCGTTGCGCAAGACGTTGACGAGCTGCGGCAGCTCGTCAAGGCTCGTGCGGCGCAACAGGCGCCCGACGGTGGTCACGCGAGGGTCGTCGCGGAGTTTGAACGCGGGCTCCTCGAGCTCGCCGATGTCGACGAACTCGCCAAGGCGTTCGTCGGCGCCGTCCTCCATCGTCCGGAACTTGAGCATCCGAAAGGGCCTACCGCCGATTCCCGCGCGCTGCTGCACGAAGAGCACTGGGCCAGGTCCGGCGGCGCGGATCGCGACCGCGATCGCGACGAGCAGCGGCGAGAGGACGATGAGCGCGACGAACGAGACGGTCAGGTCGAGGAGGCGTTTGCCGACCAACGTGGTCCGGCTTGCGTCCCAGGTGTGGTACTCGATGAACGGCAGGTCCGCGACGTGGGAGAGCTCGACCGCGGTGCCGAGCATCCCGCGGACAGGCGGCACCACGCTGAGCTTGAGCTGCCGTGCGCGGGCCACCGCGATCACCTCGGCGAGCAGACGCTCGTCGAGCGTCGGCGACGCGACGATTACGCGATCGATCCGGTCGAGGGACTCGTCGTGACGGAGCTCGTCGGGGCGCCAGCTCTCGCGCGAGGCGACCACCTCGACGTGGATGTCCGGAAAGAGCTCGAGCTTCCTCCGTGTCCCGTCCGCGAGCGCACCGTCTCCGAGGATCAGCGTGCGCTCGGGCGGAGTCACCCACCGCCAGATCGCGCGCGCGGCAACGCGGAACGTGAAGACGCTGGCCGCGACGAGGATCCAGAGCCTGAGCTCTGCTGAGGCCGTCAACTCGTTGACGTCCAGGACGAGAATCACCGTCGCAAGAGCGACGGTGCCGCCGACCGCGAGGCCGACAATCCGTCCCAGCTCGTCGATCGTCAACCACCGAATCGAGCGGTGATCCCGGTCGTACAGACCGCACGCCTTTGCGACGAGGAGCCAGCCAGGAGCGAAGAGCACGACTGCGGCAGCGTCCTCGGCCGGCGCGCCGGACGCCCAGAAGGCCCCTGCTGCGACGATCACCGCAGTCACATCGGCGAGAGCGAGCACCCGCCGCCGCAACGAGTCGTGCCAGAAGCGGCGTGGCGCGAGAAGGGTCGGCGCGCTCGCGGCGCCCGGCAAGTGCGTTTCGTCGACGACGCGGGTCGGCACAGCGACAGCCCTCACCCCCTTGGACTAGTCAGGTTCGTCCTCTCAGATTGCACAATAGGGCAGGTCGGCGATGCCTGTGAGCCGCGGCGCTCAAGGTCTCGAAAAGAGCGGAGACCGGGGGTTGAGACGACGCGCCGCTCGAAGATCGGCCCGCGCCGCGACGATCGCACCGCGTCGGGTTTCGATCCGCGCCGCGAGGAGTCGAACCCGCCAGTCGTCGGCATTCGCGCGGCGCGCCTCGTCGGCCCACCGCTGCGCCTCGACGAGATCCCCGCGCGACTCGGCGAGCAGTGCGAGCTGCGCGAGTGGCGCGGTCGCCCACGGCTTCAGCGCATGCGCGCGGAGCGCGGCGTCACGCGCAGCCAGTGGTCGACCGTCCGCGGCGGCCCGTCGGCTCTGCTCAAGAGCATGGCCGGCGAGGAGCGGAACCAGCTCGAGCACCAGGACGAGGACGATCAGCGACGCGAGCGCGGCGCGCACGCCCCAGCGGCGGCGCTGGGTCCTTTCACGAACCGGAGGACCGAGGGCGAGGGCCAGCGCCGAGACGCCGACCAGCGAGACGGCGGGAAGCTGCCAGAGCCAGTCCACTCCGGCGCCGACTCCGAACGCGAGGGCGACCGCGGTGGCGCCCGCGAGTGATCGTCCGCTCCTCGCCGTCGAGGCGACGGCAGGCGCGAACGCCGATCGCACAGCCGCCGACCCAGATCGCGGACGCGAGGAGGAAGCCTACGGCTCCCAGTTCGCCGAGGCTTTCGAGGTAGAGCGAGTGCGCGTTGCGGACGAACAACGCCAAGGATCCGTGCTCGGCCCACCACGCTTCGAACGTGCCCGCGCCGGTGCCGACGACCGGCGCCGACTGCCACTGGTCGACTGCAGCGGTCCAGAACTGCCAGCGGCCGCTGCCGCTGCCGCTGGCGAGATGGGTGCGCACGAAGCTTGGCGTGTCGGACGCTACGGGAGGCTCCGCGAAGGAGTGCAGACGCGCGAGCGGATGCGACAACGCGACGACGACGACGAGGGCGGCGGCAGCCGTGGCCGCGAGTCCGACGGCGGCCTTCCGCGATAGCGCTGGTCCGCCGCACGACCGGGTCGACAAGCACCCAGGCGACGGCCGTGGCCACGACGACCACCACGAGCAGCGCCGCAACCTCACGACCTGCGACGGTTGCTGCAGGTGAGGCGAACGGCCCGTTGACGAGCACGGGCCGCGACTCGAGCGCGAGCACCGCCGTCACGCCGCCGCCGAAACCGACTGCGGCGGCAGCTATCGCGGGCAGGCGGTCGCGAACCAGGGCGACGAAGGTCGTGACCGCTATGACGCCCACGATCGCGCCGCCCCGCGACGACGCGAGATAGATGTCGGCGACGACCAGCGGGATCGCGGCCACCGCCGCCGCAGCGAGGAATCGCGACCTCGTGCCGGCGACGATCCGAAGCAAGAGCGGCAGCCCGAGCGCGACGAGCATGGCGAGCCCGTTCCAGTAGCCGACCGGCCAGCTCAGGCGCTCGACGAGAGCGGGCAGCGCGCGCCCTGCCGCGCCGGTCGAGGCGACGCCGGGGAACAGCCTGCCGATGAGCGCGACGAGCGCAATGGCCACGATCGCGAGTGCGATTCCGTCGAGGACCCGCGGCGCGGCCTCGCGCGTGACCATGGACGCCACGAGGAAGAATGCCCCGGCGTAGAGCGTCACCTGGGCGGCTTGCAGGTACGCAGCGTCCGCATCGGCCGCCCACTGCGTCGAGACGAGCGCCCAGACGCCGAGGAGCGCCAGCAGCGTGCCGATCACCAGCGCCGTACGCCGCGGCCGTCGCCCGGGGAGAACGTCGACTGCGACGAGCCCCAGAGTCCACCACACGAGCACCGCCGCGGCCGCCCAGGTCGTCGTGTCGTAGCTCCCGTTCTGGAAGGCGAGGACGAAGAACACGCCGCCCACCAAGAGCGTGATGGCCCCGTCCGAAACGAACCGGGCTCGGCCCGGGCGGCCCCAGCGCGCCTCGTCCACGACTTGTTAGCCTAGTCGTCGATGCGCTGGCTCATCGCTGCGACCTGCTCGGCGGGTGTCGCGGTCGCAATGGCATCACCCGCGATCGCCGCCGCTCCGCCGCCGACGGTTCCATCCGATGCTGCGATCGCCCAGTACATCGAGGTCGTACCCTCCGCGACAGGACTTGTGCCGACCGGCGGGGCGCCATCGCCCGCGAAGGCGCGGCCCTCCCGACCGCCGTGCGAGCCAAGGTCGAGAAGACCGCCGGCGCTGACGCGCCCGCGCTCCTCGACATCGCCCAGGACCCTCGGTTCGGCGCGCCTCCCGAGCGCCGCGCTCGCCCCGCTCGAACGATCCCTCGGCCTCGCGCCGACCCTGCTCCCGCAATCCCAGGCCACCCCGTCTCTGAGTCGATGGCCGCGCCTACGCCCAGCCCGCTCGCCGCAGCGGCTTCGACGGCCGGTTCCGACGGGCTCCTGCTCGTCGCCCTCCTGCTCGTCGCGATCACGGCGGCGGGCATCGCGGCCAGGGCGGCGCGGCGCTAGC
>CAWJXN010000022.1:0-33924 GCA_963846825.1 uncultured Actinomycetes bacterium | reverse complement strand
AAACGCTCGTTGTGAATCTTTCGTAAGCGACGCGCTTCCGGCGGACTGCCCTGGGTAGCCTCGAAAGGTCTTCACAAGTGGCCGCGCAGGGCCGTTCCTCGGCTCACTGCGGCGCGCGCTGCGTCCTCGTCCCCTCTCCGGAGGTCTCTCCTGAAAGCCCTGGTCACGGGCCTGTGCGCCCTCGTTCTCTGTGCGACGCCGCTTGCCGCACACGCCGGCTCGACCGCGAACCCCGGCGCGAAGCTCGCCCAGCACGTCGGGACGATGGGGAACGACGCCTCCGTGATCCGCTTCTTCGAGAGCCACCGCTGGCTCCTGAAGCACCCCAGCTTCGCGAAGGACGCGAGGGCGCGCCTGGGCGCGGCGGAGCGGCGGCTCGCCGCCAGCAAGGCCGAGGCGACGCGAGCGCGCCGCGCGCGGGCGCGGCGTGCCGCCGAGCGAACCGAGCTCCGCGTCCTCGCCTCACTGCGTTCGCCCGAGAAGGCGATCTGCCACGTCTTCGGCTCCGACTGCCGGCAAGCGCTCCAGGTGGCGCGGTGCGAGTCGGGCATCCGGACGACCGCACAGAACGGTCAGTACCTCGGGCTCTTCCAGATGGGGTCGAACGAGCGTCAGATGTTCGGTCACGGCGGGAGCGCGCTCGACCAGGCGAGGGCCGCGCACCGGTACTTCGTCCTCTCGGGACGCGACTGGAGCCCGTGGTCGTGCAAGCCCTGGAGTTGACGCACGACACGTTTCGTGCGCAAAGTGCGGGACCCGGCCAGTGGGCCGGGTTCCCACGAGTGATGACGGCTGGTAGGAGAGAAACGTGCTGTTCCGGCGGAAGCTCGACCGCCTGAGGCCTCTCGACGAGGCGGCAGCCTATGCGCGATGCCACGGCGATCGCGACGAGTCGGTCCGCGTCGTCAAGCTCCCGCCGCGTCGCGCCCGCTACGACCTGCTCGCGACCGGCGAGGAGATTCGCCGCCGGTTCGAGGAGCGGATCGACGCGCGCGAGCCCGATCCGGCGCTCGCCCCCCAAGCGCCTGACTGGGCTACGGGAGGGCCGGGCGGTCCCGGCCCTCCCCTTCGGTTTCACGCGGGCGAGCAGATCGCGGGCGCAGCGAGGACGTCGAGCTGTTGCCTGATCGGCACGACGAGACCGAAGTCGTTGTCGTTCAGCACGGCGAGCAATGCGGGATTGGCGCCACGGGCCTGGGTGTAGGCCACTCCCTCGAGCTTGCCGTTCCCTGCTCGCGCGGGCTGCGTCGGGTCGGTGAAGCCGGCCGCGACGAGCAGCTGCGCGACGTTCGCCCAGAGGCACTTGGGAGCCAGCGCCGGCAGATCGGCGGGCGCGCCTGCTCCCTGACCGGGGATGTGCCACTGCTCGAGGGTCTTGCCACCGGTCGCGGCACCGGTCAGGGCGTTCCAGGCGCTTCCGGCGGGGATCGGCGGGACCCGCGCGAAGTCGGCGACGTAGAGTCGCGTGTTGACCGTGTTCTGCGGGTTGTCGTTGGGGTCGTTCGCGGGATCGTCCCGCTCCTCGACCGCGAGCCGGTCGGCCCCGACCCAGACGAGCGCCGAGACCTTGTCCGCGAGCGGCGCGTTCTCGGCTCCCTTGTCGAGCCCGTAGGCCCACTGGCCCGTCACGACGGGAGCGCCGGGCGCCGAGATGTCGAGCCTGAAGACACGCAGCGCGAGCGAGTTCCGAGGGTTCGGGCTCGGATTCGGCTGTCCGGCGACGCGGTACTCCATCGGGCTCTGCAGCGCCGTGTAGAGCGTCCGGCCGTCCGGCGAGATCGCGATCCCCTCGAACCCGCGGTTGGGCCTGAAGTTGACCCCCACCGTCTCGGGGAACGCGCCGACGATCGTCGCCCCGGCACCGGCCGCGGACGCCTCAGTCCCGACCGGCACGACACGCGTCAGGACCCTGCCGTCCCGCCTGACGTGCATGACGCTCGGGAGGTACTCGTCGGCGATCCAGAACGAGCGGTCACGGGAGTCGACGACGAGCCCCTCGCTGTCGATGCCACGAGGGCTCGTGCCGAGCGAGGCGCAGTTCTCGTCGAACGACGCCTCGTTCTTCGGCGCCGGGCGAACGGAGTACCCGACCGCCGGCCCGCCGGCGAACGTCAGGGGAGTCCGATCCTTCACGCGGAGCTCCTCGTCCTTGACGCCGAGGCGGACGATCTCGGGCGTGAACCCGGGCAGCGGATAGACCTTCCCGTCCTCGGTGCAGGTGTTCCCCACTCCCTCGTCGAGGTTTGGCCCTCGATCGGTCAGCGACCAGAACTCCTTCCCCGAGGAGCCCTCGGGATAGAGGTCGCTGAACCCGCCGAGGTGCCACGCCCGACCGAGCCCCGATCCGATCGGGATCGCATCTGCCGGGAGCTCGGCCTTCGCCGGCGCCGTGATCGCCGCCGCAACCGCGGTCGCCGCGACGACGGCCGCGATCCCGGACACCACGGCGACGATTCGTGTCGTTCTTCCCACGTCTTCCCCCTGACTCGATTGACGGCCCGATCGTCTCCCGCCAGCCCCGCCCTCGGGGTCGCCGGATCGTCACCGACCGGTGACGATCCGGTAGTCGGAGGCGAAGGTGCCCTTCGCTACACTTGGCCGTCGCCACGGCCCATTCGTCTAGTGGCCTAGGACACCGCCCTCTCACGGCGGCGGCACGGGTTCGAATCCCGTATGGGCCTTTTCCGGTCTTAGCCACAGCGATTTGGCTTAACCATGCGATTTCTTGGTACGGCCAGGCACGGGTCGGCGCAGAGGTGATGGCCGTGAGGGGCGATCGAGGCCTGTCGCCCCGCGTGCGCCGCCCTTGTCGCCCCGCCGCACGAGCGCGGGAGCTGTCCGTCGCCGCCGCTCCACGTTTCGCTCCGGCCCGCGGCGGGTCACCTGAGCTCTGCTCCTCGCGGCGACGCCTCCCGCGACATCCCCAAGGGGGACGTCACGCTGCCCGTGCCGCAGCCAGCTCTTCCCGCAGATCGCCCGGTTCCTTAGCTGGGTCTTCGGGACGGGATCCGGGTCAAGCGCACCCCGGGCCACAAGGGAAGCCGAGGACCACCGGCGGGAGTCGAGTATCAGGCGGGCAGCGACATACGCGGGTAGTCGGATCAGCGACCGGGAGCGCAAGGGCGCTTCGGCGCTCTCGACGGCAAGGAGGCCGATGCGGCCACGACTATCTTGCTGGATCGGGCGGCACATCTGGGTAACGCGCGTGGAGCAGAGCGAGAGCTACAAGTCTGTTCGGCCTGCGGAAAACCGCCACGCGGCATCAAGGGCGAGCATGACATCAATGACGCCGCCGAAGCGAACAAGGCTCGCGAAGCCGAGTCGAGTGCGGGCATGCAGGAAGATTCGACCCACCCGGCGACGACTCGCCGCGACCTATTGACGTAAACAACCTCCGTCACGGCATCAGCGCCCTCGTCGAGCTCGCGGCGGAAGCCGCGGGCGGCGATCACCAGGTTCGTGCGCGCGAACTCGGCGAGGTGCGCCCGCTGCGTCCTTGGCGGCGATGCGGAGGACTCGAACAAGCCTCCGACATCGCCGCTCCTGGAGCTCAGAGTCCCGCTCGCCCGAGCTCTGCCCGGCGCCCGCTGCCGCTTTCCGCAGCGATCCCGGTCCGATCGCTCGCCCGCACCGACGGCGTAGTTCCCCGCACGGTGATCCGGTCGCTCGCTGACGCCCGCCACGCTGCGACAGGGCATGGTCGTTGCACAACGACCGCCAAGGGAGTCGAAAGTGAAGACCAAGCAAGACGCGCCCCTCTACCGCCCCCTTCCGCAGTCGGCTCGGGTCAGGGTCTTCGAGGCGATGCACGAGGGCGTCCTGACATGTTCGCGCGACACCTCACTCGACGAGGTCGCCGCTCTGATGGCGGAGCAGCGCGTGCACTGCGTGGTGGTGACCGACGATGACGTGGACGCCGTCTGGGGGATCGTCTCCGACCTGGACCTTGTCGCCGCCGCAAGCGTCCGCGACCTGGCCGAGCAGAACGCCGGTGCCACCGCTGCGACGGTGGCCCTCACGATCGAGGCGCCCGAGACCCTGCAGCGCGCGGCGCAGCTGATGACAGAGCACGGCGCGAGCCACCTCGTGGTCGTCGATCGGGACCATCGGCCGGTCGGCATCATCTCGACGCTGGACATCGCGAGGGCGCTCTCCCAGACGGAGGCGTACCTCGCGGAGGTCTCGGTGGACGCCGACAGGTCGCCGAGCTCGTCGCGCACGACGTGCCGCGTGTCGGCCTCTGCGCCGAATCTGGCCGGCCGGCTCGCCGGGACGTAGCGCTCGACCGCTGGACCTGCTCCGACTTCGCCCCACTCGATCCGGTCGCGATCCTCGAGCGATGCCGTCTCAGGCTGCGCGCCGACGTCCGCCGGCTCGCGCACGATGAGGACGGAGCAGCGAGCGAGATGTGCGACCCGCTCGGCGACGTCGCCCAGCGGCGCAAGATTGCGCACGCCGCGGGCGCCGACGACGAGGAGGTCGACGCGGCTCGCGACCTCGGTGAGCGCATCGACCGGCGAGAGCGGCGACGACCCCAATGCCTCTCGGACCGGGAGTCCTTCCTCACGGACCGGGTCTCCGCCCCTCGCGACCAGGATCTGCAGGGGAGCATCGAGTCGCTGCGCGAGCTCGTCGGCGGCGGCGCATGCGTACGCCGCGCCCGCCGACCCGTCGTGCCCGACTGCGATCATCCTCGGAAACAACGCCTGCTCGTCACCCTGCCGGGCGATTAGCAGCGAGCACGGGGCGTGCTCGAGCAGGTGCGTGCCCACTCGGCCGAGCACCGTCCGTCCGAGGCGGCCGCCGGGCGGGTCGCCGACAACGAGCAACGACGCGCCACGGCGTGCGGCGGCGCCGGCGAGCACCGTTCCCCGGTGCTCCGAAGAGGAGCTGCGACCGGGACGCGCCGGCGCGCTCGCGGGCGGCCTCGAGCGCCAGCTGCGCCTCGTAGTACTGGCGCTCCTCGTCCGGCGCGTGACGGGGCCACCCGGCGGGCGACCGTTCGACGACGCTGACGAGCTCGAGGGTCGTGCCGGGCGTGGCCACCCGCCGTCGCCTGCACGACGGCGATCTGGCTGCTCGGGCTGCCGTCGACGCCGCAGACGACCCGGTCGAAGAGACATGCGACCCATCGGTCTTCCTGGCCCCGCGCTGCTGCGAGCTCCATCGCCACCTCCCGTTTGCCGCAGGTTGGCAGAGCGCGAACGCGCCGGCCATCGTGGCGCTCGCCGATTCGGATCGGGGAAACCGCTGACCCGTATCCGGTGGGCCACCGATGCGCGTGATGCCGCCAGGCGGGACGCTGTATGACGAGCGACAAGGCGAGGTGAGCCATGAAGGGCGGGAAGAACTCGACCGGAACGGAGCAGGATCCCCAGGCGTCGCCGACGGGAGACCGAACGACCCTGGCGTCCCTCACGCGACTGCGGGTCGCAGACGCGATGCACGTCGGGCTGGTCTCGTGTCCGCCCACAACGCCGTTGCGGACGGTCGCGCGCATGATGGCGACGTATCGCGTGCATGCGATCCTCGTCCCGGACCCGACCGCGGAGGCGTCGGTGGACGCCTGGCGCGTGATCACCGATGCCGACCTTCTCCGCGTCGCGCTCCACGGGGAGTTCGAGACCGGCCTCGCCGGAGCGGCGGCGGTGAGCCCGGGCGTCACGATCGACAGCGAGGACGACCTCGTCGGCGCAGCCCGCCTGATGCTGACGCTCGGCGTCGCGCACCTCGTCGTGGTCGAGCACAAGACGTCGAAGCCGATCGGTGTGCTCTCGACGCTCGACGTGGCGCGGGCCCTGGCCGGCTTCCCCGAGCGGCATCCCGCCGCGTTCTGACCGCGGCGACTCGAGCGTCCAGCGGACGTCGCCGCCGGAGCGATCGACCGAAAGAGTCACGCCAAGGCGCCGTCAATCCGTAGTTCTCCGTAGGACAGTCGCGGGGGTAGCCGGACGTCGTGGTCGACGCGACCGACGACCATGCAGGGTCATGGCGGGGTCACCGAGACGCATCGTGGTGGGTTACGACGGGAGCGAAGGCTCGCTTCGGGCGCTCGACGCGGCCGCCGAGCTCGTCGGCTACGGGTCCACGCTCGTCGTGGTGAGCACGTCGACGATGGGACCGGCGCATCTTCGCCAGCTCGTCGACGAGGCCAGGCGGCGGCTGCTGCATCGTCAGGTGCTCGCCCGCTTCGTCGAGGTCGCGGGCGACCTGGGCGAGGGGATCGCCGGGGTCATCGAGGCCCTCGGCGCGGACCTCGTCGTTCTCGACCGCGGCACCTCGACCGTGGTGGGCGACGGAAGCGCCACGGCCGACCACGACCTCCTGCTCGTCCACTAGCAGCAGATCTACGGGAAACCCGCGATGCCGTCACGGGCGCGCGCGGATGGCGGAGGACGCCAAAACTGGGATCGTCGATACACCATGTACGCGCGAACGATCGACGAGGCCGCCGCCGAGCTCCGCGAGCTCAGGGCGACCGAGCGCGAGGACCTCGGGCTCGCCCTCGTCGCGCTCGTCGCGTCGCTCGTCGCCACTCGAGCGGCGCCCTCCATCGCGTTACCGCTCTTCCTCGGGGCCGTCGGAGTCGCGGTGCTCGGTCTCCGAGCAACGATCCGCCAATTCGAGCTCGTCCAGCAGCTCTGGGTCGACCGGGACGCGCACGCGATCCGCGAGGTGAGGGCGCGCGCCGAGCGGGAGGCCACCATGGCCCGGCGCAGGTGCGCGGCGGCGCGGATCCGCGCCGTCGTCGAGGCCTCGTCCGACGAACGAATCGTCGAGGTCGTGCCCGAGCTCCAAGCCCTGATCGCCGAGCTCGAAGACGCCCGTCTTGCCCTCGACCCCGTGGCCGCGGTTGTCTGCGTACAGCTGCTCACGGACGTGGTCGAGAGCCCGCTGCTCCGCCCCGAGAAGCCAGTGGAGGAGCTTCGAGCGCGCGTCAGGCGAGCCCGTGCCGGCTTCGCCTCCGTCGGCTGACCGCCAGGCCCACGGATCTGCGGAAAAGCCACACGCCGTGTCGGTGCGGCGCCTGATGACCGCGAACGTCGCTGCTCGTACGGTCGAAGCGTCCCATCCACGACAGCGCCACGAAGATGTCATGGCGGACCGCGGGAGCCACCCGATTCGTCGAGACATCGGCCGGCGAAGGAGGTCTCCGATGAAGGCTCTCGTCTACCACGGTCCCGGCTCACGATCCTGGGACGAGGTCCCGGATCCTTCCATCACGGCCTCAACGGACATCGTCATGAGCGTGGACGCCGTAACGATCTGCGGAACCGACCTCCACATCCTCAAGGGTGACGTGCCCGAGGTCCAGCCCGGCACGATCCTGGGTCACGAGGCGGTCGGCACCGTTCTCGAGCGAGGCGACGCCGTCACGACCGTCGACGTCGGCGACCGTGTCCTCGCGTCCTGCATCACCTCCTGCGGCCGCTGCGCTCAGTGTCGGATCGGACGTTACGGCCTCTGCGAGGGGGGAGGCGGCTGGATCCTCGGTCACCTCATCGACGGCGTCCAGGCGGAGTACGCGCGGATCCCGTTCGCGGACACGTCGGTCCACAAGATCCCAGCGACGCTCACCGACGAGCAGGTGCTCTTCCTCGCCGACATCCTTCCGACCTCGTACGAGGTCGGAGTCCTCGCGGGGCGGGTCAAGCCGGGGGATACGGTCGCGATCGTCGGCGCCGGCCCGATCGGGCTCGCCGCCGTGCTGACCGCAGGCTTGTACACGCCCCGCGAGGTGATCGTCGTCGATCCCGACCGCTCTCGCCTCGACCGCGCCCTCGCCTGCGGAGCGACCGCGGCCGTCGGCGCGTCGGGCGACGAGGCCCGCCAGCGCGTGCTCGATCTGACCGGGGGTGACGGCGTCGACGTCGCGATCGAGGCAGTCGGCATCCCGGAGTCGTTCGAGCTGTGCACCGACATCGTGCGCGCGGGCGGCCACGTCGCGAACGTCGGCGTGCACGGGAAGCCGGCGACGCTCCATCTCGAGCGGCTCTGGATCAAGGACATCACGATCACGACCGGGCTCGTCGACACGCAATCGACGCCGCGCCTGATGAAGTTGATCGCGGCCGGCAAGCTCGACCCGTCGGTCTTCGCCACGCACCGCTTCTCGCTGGACGAGGCAATGGTGGCCTACGACGCCTTCGCGGCGGCGCAGGACTCCGGCGCGTTCAAGGTCGTCCTCGAGGGCAAGAAGCACCGTCAGCTGCTCCCCCTCGAGCCCGCGGGGGACGCAAAGGTGGGTGCTCGCTCATGACGGAGATCCTGACGGGGAGCCCCGGAGCGCCGGCCGCGACGATCTTCGACCGGATCCTGGTCGGGGTCGATGGTCACGCAGAGAGCATCGCCGCAGTCCATGCGGCTGCGGCGATGCTGGCTCCCGCCGGCGAGCTCGTCCTGCTGGCCGCCTACGACCTCCCCGCGAACATTGCAGCGGCCGGGCTAGCGCCCATCCCGAGCGACCTGACGGACATCGATCCGTATCGACGCGCGGCCCGCGACGCATTGACGAGCGCTCGGCGCGAGCTCCCTGACGGGATCGCCGCGCAGGAGGTGGCCCTGCGGGGCCGGCCGTGGGAGGCGCTGCTCTCGGAGGCCGAGCGTCGGCGCGCGACACTCGTCGCCGTCGGAACGCGAGGGCACGGCCGCGCGCAAGGTCTGCTCGTCGGCTCGACCACGACGGAGGTCGTGCACAAGTCCCCCACGTCGGTGCTCGTGGCGCGCGGCTTCGGGGGCCACCCGCCGCGGACGATCGTCGTCGGGGTGGACGGCTCACCGTCCTCGCGCCACGCGTACGAGGCCGCGCAGCACCTGGCGGGCCGTCTCGGGTCGCACCTGCGAGCCGTCGTGGCGTACGAAGGCAAGCGCGTCGACGTGATCGAGGCCGACCTGATGGTGGGTCACGCGCTCGAGCACGTGAACGACCACCCCGTCTCCGCCCTTCTCGCGGCGGCCGAGGCCGCGGATCTGGTCGTGGTCGGGAGCCGTGGCCTCCACGGCGTGAAGGCGCTCGGGTCGGTGTCCGAGCGGATCGCGCATCGCGCCAAGACATCCGTGCTCGTCGTCCGGTAGGCCGAGCGTCGGCACGATCGAGCGCCGCGAGACGAGCGTTCGGCCGAGCTACGACGGCTCGTCGAGGAGGCCCTCCGCGAGCGCATGGCGGACCAGCTCCGCACGGCTCGAGAGCCGGAGCTTCTGCATGATGTGCGCCCGATGCGTCTCCGCGGTGCGGACGGAGATGAAGAGCTTCTGCGCGATCTCCTGGTTCGTGTGCCCGAGCGCGAGGAGGCTGAGCACCTCGCGCTCCCGGTCCGACAGAGGATCCGCCTCCGCCCGCCGCCTCTCCTCAGCCTCGGCGGCGACGAGACGCGCGCCGAGCGCCGGGTGGACGTACCGCTCGCCGGCCGCGACGGCACGGACCGCGGAGACGACCTCGGTGTCGGCAGCCTCCTTGAGCACGTAGCCGCTCGCCCCCGCCTCGAACGCCTCGCGGACGTAGCGCGGATCGTCCTGCATCGAGAGCACCAGCACTCGCGTCTCCGGTACCGCCTGGAGGACCGCGGGGGTTCCCTCGATGCCGCTCTTCCCCGGCATCACGACGTCCATCAGGACGACGTCGGGCTTGTGCTCCATCGCCTCGAACACGGCGCGCTCCGCGTTCGGCGCCTCGCCCACCGTCTCGATGTCCGGTTCCGCGTCGAGGACGCGGCGGAGGCCCGAGCGGACGACAGAATGGTCGTCGACGACGAGAACCCGGATGGTCGTCATGGCTTCCGCACCACCGTTGGCGTCACGCGGTCGCAGGACGCGCCGCGGCGCCAGTATCCACCATCCGGCCGGTCGAGACGGTGCCGCACCGATCTGCGTAGTCCGCCACACCCGGTTCAGCGGTCGCCCCGATTGCCCGAGCGCGGCGTTTGAGCATCGTGCAGGCAGACCATGGCTGCGAACGCCACGACCTCCTCTGACCGCTGGGACCGGCACGCCGTCGTCAGGCGACAGGCCGAGGTGCTGTTCGTCCGGTGCGCGATCGGGTTCGTCGCCCTCCACGTGGTGGTCGACTCTGCCATCGCGCCCGAGCCGGGCACCGGGATCGGCGATCACCTTTCCCGGGCGGTGACCTCGCTCGCGGTCCTCGCGACGGCGGCACTCGCCTACCCCAGGCTGCGACCGGGAGCCCGGGCCGTCGTCGCGGGCGTGCTCGGCGTGCTGGCGCTGGAAGGTGCCGCGCTCGCGATCGCGGACGCGCGCGGCGTCGGAGCGCGCGGGGAGGACTGGACCGGGTTCCTGCTCCTTCCGCTCGGGCTCGGCCTCTGCGGGTTGGCCGTCGCGCTGCTCTGGGGCTCGCGCAAAGGGGGGCGGTACCGCTATCTCCGCCGCGCCGCAGTCGCGCTCGGGGTCGTGGTCGGCGCGTACCTCGTCGTGATGCCGATCGCGATCTCGATCCTCGCCACGCATCGACCGCGCGAAGCGGTCGTCGCGGCCGATCTCGGTCGCCCCCACGAGCGGGTCACGATCCGGACGCAGGATGGTGTCGAGCTGGCCGCCTGGTACGTCCCGTCCCGGAACGGCGCGGCGGTGGTCTCCTACCCGACGCGCCAGGGCGCCTTGCCCGAGGCGCGAATGCTCGTCCGCCACGGCTACGGCGTGCTCCTCGTCGACGCCCGCGGCTACGACGGGAGCGACGGCGACCCGAACGTGCTCGGCTGGGGCGGAGAGCCGGACATCGACGCGGCGGTGGCATGGCTTCGTCGGCGTCCGGACGTGCATGGGGCAAGGATCGGCGGCATCGGCTTCTCCGTCGGCGGGGAGATGATGCTCCAGGCAGCCGCCTCGAACCCGGCGCTGCGGGCGATCGTGTCGGAGGGCGCCGGCGTTCGCTCGGTGCGGGAGGATCTCATCCGCGGGCCGAAGGGCTGGCTTGCGCTTCCGGAGTCGGCCCTCCAGACGGCGGCCGTGGCCCTGATGAGCGGCACCGCCCCGCCGCCGTCGCTCGAGAGCCTCGTCGCGCGCATCGCGCCGCGCGCGGTCTTCCTCATCCACGCGGGCCGCGGCGGGGGCGGCGAGGAGCTGAACGCCGAGTACTTCGCCGCAGCGCGCGAGCCGAAGCAGATCTGGAGGATCGAGGAGGCCGGCCACGTCGGGGGTACGCGGCTCGACCGCACGAGTACGAGCAGCGCGTGACACGCTTCTTCGCCAGGGCGCTGCTCGACTGAGGCGCCCCTCCAGGTGACCCGTCGGCGTCGCGCCGACGTTGCGCTCGACCCCCGGACGCGGGATCATGGCGCGTGGCTTCGCCGGCCTCCCCGCGATGACGCAATCCACCGGACTCGAGCGCCTGCGGATCCTCGTCGACGCGGGGATCGCGCTGAGCTCCGAGCTCTCGCTCGACGCGCTCCTGCAGCGGATCGTCGAGACAGCGGCGGAGCTGACGGGTGCGCGGTACGCGGCGCTCGGCGTCATCGATCGCTCGGGGCAGACGCTCGAGCGCTTCCTCACGACCGGCGTCGATCCCGAGACGCACGCGGCGATCGGCGACCTGCCCCGCGGCCGCGGGATCCTGGGCGTGCTGATCCGCGAGGCGCGGACACTCCGGCTCCACGACCTCGCGGACGACCCGCGGTCGGTCGGCTTCCCACGGAACCACCCGCCGATGAAGACGTTCCTCGGCGTCCCGATCGTCCTGCGGGGCGTCGCCTACGGGAACCTCTACCTCACGGAGAAGCAGGGCGACGTCGACTTCTCGGACGAGGACGAGGAGTTCACGCAGTTGCTCGCCGCGCAGGCGGCCGTCGCGATCGAGAACGCGCGGCTCTACGAGTCGTCGCTGCGCTGGGTCCGCCAGCTCGAGTCGATCAACGAGATCGGCAACGCGATGGTGTCGGAGCTCGAGCTCGAGCCGTTGCTGGAGCTCGTGGCCCGCCGCCTACGCGAGCTCGTGGACGCGCGGCTCGTTCTCATCGCCCTGCCCGAGGCCGACGGGCTTCGCGTCGCCGCGGTGGCCGGCGAGGCGGATGACGGCGTCGCGGGAATGCTGCTCGAGCGCGCGGGCTCCAAGGCCGGCCGCGTCCTCGACCGCGCGCGGAGCGAACGGATCGATGCGCTCGTCGAGGATTCCGAGGTCGACCAGCACGCGGCGCGACTGCTCGGGGTCAGCTCGGCGCTCTACGTTCCGCTCGTCACGCGAGGGAAGAGCGTCGGGGTGGTCATCGCACACGACCGCCTCGGACCGGTCAGAACCTTCACGGACGAGGAGCTCCGCCTGGCCGAGACGCTCGCCGCGCGGGCAGCCGTCGCCGTCGACCTCTCGGAGCGGGTCAGCCGCGACGCCGTCCGGCGCGTGCTCGAGGCACAGGAGCTGGAGCGTGCGCGGCTGGCGCGCGAGCTCCACGACGAGACGGGACAGGCACTCACGTCCATCCTGCTCGGGCTGAAGCCGCTCGAGCAGTCGGCGTCCGACGAAGAAGACCCGCGCCTCGATCGCCGGCGTGCGCGAGCTCGTCGTCTCGACCCTCCAGGACGTGCGCCGGCTCGCGGTCGAGCTTCGCCCCTCGGCTCTCGACGACTTCGGTCTGGGGACTGCCGTGGAGCGGCTGGTGGAGACGTTCCGCGAGCGGTCGGGGCTCCAGGTCGATCTCGAGGAGCAGCTCGCCACCGAGCGCGTGCCCGGCGATGTCGAGACGACCGTCTACCGGATCGTCCAGGAGGCGTTGACGAACGTCGCGAAGCACGCCGACGCCACCCGGGTCAGCGTCCTGCTCGTCCAGCGAGGAGCGTCGCTCGTCGCCGTGATCGAGGACGACGGCAAGGGCTTCGAGCCCGGAGCCGTCGCGGACACCTCGCTCGGCCTGGCCGGCATGCGAGAGCGCGTCGCGCTCGTCGGCGGCCGTCTTCGGATCGAGTCGAGCGCGAACGGCAAGACGGCCGTCGTCGCCGAGATCCCCCTCCGGTGATCGACGCTCGCGGACGTCGGGGCGCGAACATGCGGTGACGTGGCACGACTCGACGCCCGCCGTCGCCGGTGGAGTACGGGAAAGCCGCAAACGCCGGGCGTGAACTGCCGATGCGGACGGAGGGCGCCCGGTCTAGCGTCGAAGCATCAGACCAGAAGGAGGCCCCATGCCCATCCGCGCCGCCATCAACGGCTTCGGACGAACGGGACGCGCGGCGTTCCGCGCGGCGGTCGAGTCCGGCGCCGACATCGAGTGGGTCGCCGTCAACGACGTCGTCGACGCCGCCGACCCTCGCCCGGCTGCTCAAGTACGACACGGTCTACGGCCTTTCCGCGGCTCCGTGGACGCGGTCGAGGGAGGCATCGTCGTCGACGGCGTGCACGTTCGGACGCCGATGGAGCGCGACCCGGCCGCGCTGCCGTGGGGCGAGCTCGACGTGGACGTCGTGATCGAGTCCAGCGGTCGGTTCCGCGCGCGCGCCGACGCCGAGAAGCACCTCCGGGCAGGGGCCAAGAAGGTGATCGTCTCCGCGCCCGCGAAGGAGCCCGACATCACGGTCGCGCTCGGTGTCAACTTCGAGCAGTACGACCCGGACGTCCACCACATCATCTCCAACGCGTCGTGCACGACGAACTGCCTCGCACCCGTCGCGAAGGTGCTGCACGAGACGCGTCGGCATCCGGCACGGGCTGATGACGACCGTGCACGCGTACACCTCCGACCAGTCGCTGCTCGACGGCCCGCACAAGGATCCCCGCCGTGCACGGGCGGCGGCGGCCAACCTCGTGCCCACCTCCACCGGCGCCGCGAAGGCGCTCGGCCTCGTCCTGCCGGCGCTCGCCGGCAAGCTCCACGGGTTCGCCGTTCGCGTCCCGGTGCCGACCGGGTCGCTCGTCGACCTGACCGTCGAGGTGGAGCGCGCCACGACGGTCGACGAGGTGAACGCGCTGTTCGAGTCCGCGGGCGGACGCGGGAGAGCTGCGCGGCATCCTCCGGTACAGCGAGGAGCCGCTCGTCTCGTCCGACATCGTCGGCTCGCCCTACTCGTCGATCTTCGACGCGCCGCTCACGACCGTGATCGACGGATCGCTGGTCAAGGTCGTCGCCTGGTACGACAACGAGTGGGGCTACTCGAACCGGCTCGTCGAGCTGACCCAGAGCGTCTTCGCGCCGATCCCCGCGTTCGCCTGAGCGGGGTCGTGCGCTGACTACGGTGCCGCGAGGAGCTGACTCGTCGCGCGGGCGATGACGAGATCCTCGCGAGCCGGCGACGACCTCGACGCTTGGACTCGCCGAGGAACCCGAGCGAGCTCCAGGACTGCACTGCCGGACGTCCTCGCGGTTCTCGCCGACTCCCCCCGAGAACGCGATGACGTCGACACCGCCGAGGGCGACGGCCATCGCCGCGACCGCCTGCGCGATCGCGATACGCGAAGACCGCGAAGCCGAGCGTCGGTCGTCGAGGCCGCCGAGCGCCTCGAGCCCGGACTGCCGCTCGAGCGCCTCGTCCACCTCGTCCGGGTCGAGTCCTCGCTCTCGGAGCGCATACAAGAGGATCCCGGGATCGATCGACTCCCGATCGCGTCGCCATCGGCAACGCCGTCGAGCGGTGTGAAGCCCATCGTCGTGTCGACCGAGCGGCCGTCGAGGACGGCGGTGACGGAGCAGCCGCCGCCGAGGTGGCAGACGACGAGACGGCGTGCGGTGACCCGCTCGGCGACCGACTGCACGGCGATCCCGTGGAACCCGAAGCGTCGAACTCCCCACTCGTCCCGCCACGCGCGCGGGACGGCGTAGGTCGAGGCGGCCTCGGGCAGCGTGGCGTGGAAGGCGGTGTCGAAGACCGCAACGTGCGGCACGGCGGGCAGCCGCGTCTGCGCGCCGCCGCGAGCGCGCGCAGCGCGGGCGCGCTGATGCAGCGGCGCGAGCGGCGTCAGCTCGCTCGAGCGCCGCGGCGACGCGCGTCGTCGACGCGCACCGGGTCGCGGAAGACGCCCGCCGCCGTGGACGATTCGGTGGCCGACCGCGTCGAGGCCCGCCGGCAGCGTCGTCGAGCGAGCTCGATGCGTCTCCGCCCGGCCGGCCTCGTCGACGAGCGCCAGCTTGAGGCTCGTCGAGCCCGCGTTGACGACGAGGACGCGGCTCAGAACGGCCAGGCCCAGTCGCGCACGTCGGGGTGATCCTCGCCGTGCGACGCGCGTCCAGGCGCGCGCCTCGAGCCGGCGCTCGTCCATCTCCTGCCGGAGGTGCGCGGCCCTGGCCGCCAGGCCGGGCACGCGGTCGATGACGTCCTTGACGAGGTGGAACCGGTCGAGGTCGTTCAGCATCACCATGTCGAACGGCGTCGTCGTCGTGCCCTCCTCCTTGTAGCCGCGCACGTGCAGGTTGCGCGTGGTTCGTGCGCCGGTAGGTGAGGCGGTGGAGGAGCCACGGGTAGCCGTGGTAGGCGAAGACGATCGGCCGATCGGTGGTGAAGAGCGAGTCGAACTCGACGTCCGACAGGCCGTGCGGGTGCTCGCTCTCGGGCTGGAGGCGCATGAGGTCGACGACGTTGACGACCCTGACCTTCAGGTCGGGCAGCCGCTCGCGGAGGATCGCGGCTGCCGCGAGCGACCTCGAGCGTCGGGACGTCGCCGCAGCATCCGAGCACGACGTCGGGCTCGTCGCCCTCGTCGGTCGACGCCCATTCCCAGATCCCGAGGCCGCGGGTGCAGTGGGCGATCGCGTCGTCCATCGAGAGGTAGGTGAGCGCGGGCTGCTTGCCTGCGACGACGACGTTGACGTAGTTCCGGCTCCGCAGGCAATGGTCGGCGACCGAGAGGAGCGTGTTGGCGTCGGGCGGCAGGTAGACGCGGATCACCTCGGCCTTCTTGTTCACGACGTGGTCGATGAAGCCCGGATCCTGGTGGGAGAAGCCGTTGTGGTCCTGGCGCCAGACGTGCGAGCTGAGCAGGTAGTTGAGCGACGCGATCGGCCGGCGCCACGGGATGTGCGGCGTCGTCTTCAGCCACTTCGCGTGCTGGTTGAACATCGAGTCGACGACGTGGATGAACGCCTCGTAGCTGGAGAAGAGCCCGTGCCGGCCCGTGAGGAGGTAGCCCTCGAGCCATCCCTGGCAGAGGTGCTCGGAGAGGATCTCCATCACGCGCCCGTTCGGGCGAGAGCCCCTCGTCGGTCGAGCTCGGTCGCGCGCGAGCCAGGTTCGGCCCGTGACGCGAGAAGACGTCGCCGAGCCGGTTCGAGGCCGTCTCGTCGGGGCCGAAGAGACGGAACGTCTCGCGGTTCCGGTCGATGACGTCGCGGAGGTAGCCGCCGAGGACGCGCGTCGCCTCGGCCATGCTCTTGCCCGGCCGCGGGACCTCGACCGCGTACTCGCGGAAGTCGGGGAGCACGAGGTCGCGGAGCAGCTCGCCGCCGTTGGCGTGCGGGTTGGCGCTCATCCGCCGCCGGCCGACGGGCGCGAGCTCCCGCAGCTCGGCCACGAGGCGGCCGCTCTCGTCGAAGAGCTCCTCGGGCCGGTAGCTCCGCAGCCACTGCCTCGAGCTGCCGGAGGTGCTCCGGGTTCGTCGCGCACCTCCGCGAGCGGCACCTGGTGCGAACGCCAGGTGCCCTCCACCGGCTTGCCGTCGACCTCCCTCGGCCCGGTCCAGCCCTTCGGCGTCCGCAGGACGAGCATCGGCCAGCGCGGACGCTCGACGCGGCCCCTCGGCCGGGCTCTCGCGCTGGATCTCGGCGATCCGGTCGAGCGCCTCGTCGAGCGTCGCCGGCGAACCGCTGATGCACGTACGCGCGGATCCTCGCCGTCGAAGCCACCGGTGACGAGCAGCGGCTCCCAGCCGTAGCCCTCGAAGAGCGCCACGAGCTCGCTCCTCGGGGATCCGGGCGAGGACCGTCGGGTTCGCGATCTTGTAGCCGTTCAGGTGGAGGACCGGGAGCACGGCGCCGTCGGGGCGCGGGTTGAGGAACTTGTTCGAGTGCCAGCTCGCCGCGAGCGGGCCGGTCTCGGCCTCCCCGTCGCCGACGACGCAGACGACGAGGAGGTCGGGATTGTCGAAGGCCGCGCCGAACGCGTGGCGAGGGCGTAGCCGAGCTCGCCGCCCTCGTGGATCGAGCCGGGCGTCTCCGGCGCCGCATGGCTCGGGATGCCGCCGGGGAACGAGAACTGTCGGAACAGCTTGCGTAGCCCCGTCCTCGTCCTCGGAGATGTCCGGATACAGCTCCGCGTACGTCCCCTCGAGGTAGGCGTTCGCGACGTTCGCAGGCCCGCCGTGCCCGGGCCCCGTGACGAAGATTGCGTCGAGGTCTCGTTCCCGGATAGCCCGGTTCAGATGCGCGTAGACGAGATTGAGGCCCGGCGCCGTGCCGAAATGGCCGAGCAGTCGCGGCTTGACGTGCTCCGGCTGCGAGCCCGCTCGCGGAGAAGCGGGTTGTCGAGCAGATAGATCTGCCCGACGGAGAGGTAGTTCGCGGCGCGCCAGTAGGCGTCGAGGAGCCGCAGCTCCTCGTCGCCGAGGGGACCGGCGGCCTGCCCGCCGGAGCTCGTCGTGCGGTCCATGCCCGCAGTCTGCCGGGTCTGGGTCTAGGCCGGGACGTTGGCGCGGCCGCCGGCCCTGCGGCCACCGCGCCGATGGAAGAGGACGAGCAGGCTCAGCCGCTCGTAGGCCGTGAAGACGTGGTGGGCCCCGGCCGGGACGAAGACGCCCTGACCCTGCTCGAGCGGGACCGGGGCGCCCTCGATCTCGAGGACACCCTGGCCTTCGAGCACGTAGTAGACCTCGTCATCCTCGTGGGGCTGCTGCCGATCGGGCTCCGGGGCGACGAGGACGTAGACGCCGAGCTCGAGCCCCGGCGAGGAATGGACGATCTCGTATCCGCCCGGCCCCGCCTCGAGGCGCGCGCGCACACGCTCCACCTCGAACGACGCGCCGAGGTACGGGGCCCGTGGGGTCATCGGCGTCCGCCGACGCGGTCGCTGTGGCCCACGTTCGAGCGCACCGAGACGACTCCCGGCACCCGCTCGACCAGGCTCTCGAGCAGCTCGACCTGCCCCTCCGTCTCGAGCTCGCCGGTCAGCTCCACGTCGCCGTCGCGCACCGAGACCGTGAACGCGCTCGGGTTCACCCAAAGCACGCGCCGGAGGATGTCGTCGCGGATCTCGGCCGCGATCTCGTGGTCGGCGCGGGTGAAGGCGCGCACGAGGTCGGCTCGTGTGACGATGCCGACCAGTCGGCCGCCCTCTGCGACCACCGGCAGCCTGTTGATGCCCTGCTCGAGCATCAGGCGCGCCGCGCCGGCGGCGGTCGCGCTCGGGCTGATCGTGATGGCGGGGGTCGTCATGGCCTCTGCGACCGTCCGGGCCTGGGCCTTCGCGCGAGCCCCGGCGGTGTCGTCCTCGAACAGCCACGCGAGCGCGCCGCCCCGCGGCTCCATGCGACCGCCCTCCTTGTAGAGGACGTCCGCCTCCGAGAGGACACCGACGACCTCCCCGCTCTCGCTGCACACGGGCATGCCGGAGATCCCGTGCGCCACGAGCGCCGCGGCCGCCTCCTTCAGCGACTGCGTCTCACGCGCCACCACGACCTCGGGCTGCATGAGCTGGCTGATCTTCATGTCGACTCCTTTCGTCCGCGCCACCCGCGGCGGCTGCGGTTGCCTCCTTGCCGCATCGTCGTGAGCCGTCGGCGGGTGCGCATCGGGACGGCTGCGGATCCCGGCCGCGGGAAACCCGAAGCGGTCTCGTCTACCAGGACTTGGCGCGGAAGGGGCGTGACGGCGCCTGCACGCGCACGCGGGCGTCGACCACGACACAGCGATCGGGGAGGGCGATGATCGGGTTCAGGTCGAGCTCGGCGACCTCGGGCCGCTCCTCGCCGAGGAGCGCGAGCCGCAGCACGAGATCGACGAGGGCGGCGGTGTCCGCGGGCGGCGCGCCCCGGAACCCGGCGACGAGCCGGCCCGCCTTGCCGCCGGTGACGAGCTCGAGCGCGTCGACGTCCGTCAGCGGAGACGTCCGGAACGACGCCTCCCCGATCAGCTCGGCGAGGACTCCGCCCGGGCCGAAGGCGACGAGCGGACCGAAGACCGCGTCCTGCACGACACCGCCGAGCAGCTCGACGCCTCCCTCGACGAACGGCTGCACGACGACGGGACAGCCGATCCGCTCCGCCGCAGCGCGCGCGGCGTCCTCGTCCTCCAGCCCGAGCGCGACGCCGCCGGTCTCCGTCTTGTGCGCACCCGGCACGGCGGACTTGACGACGACGGGGAAGCCGACCTCCCCAGCCGCGGTGGCCGCGTCGTCCGCCGTCTCGGCGACGCGCTCGGGGACGAGCGGGAGCCCGTACGCGTCGAGGAGCGCCCGCACCTCGTCCGGCCCCAGCCAGGCGTCGTCGGCCTCGGCCAGCGCGTCGGCCACCACCTGCTGTGCCGCCGCACGGTCGACGCCGTCGAGCACCGGCGCGACGCCGTGCGGCCGGCGGAGCCAGTCCGCCCGCTCCGCCGCCCGGCCGAGCGCACGCGCTGCGGACTCCGGGTACGTGAAGCCGGCGACGTGCCCGCCGGGGCGCCGGAGCGGCTCCGGGAGCCCGTCCGACGAGAGGGCGACCGCGAGCGTCGGCTTCCCGGCGGAGGCGGCCGCGGCGGCGCGCTCGAGGGCGTCGGCCACCTCGTGCGCGGACGCGGTCACGGTCGGGACGAAGAGGACGATGACGGCGTCGACCTGGGCCGACTCGAGCAGGATCGGCAGCACGCGCTCGTACGTCTCCGCGGTCGCGCCGCCGAGCATGTCGACGGGGTTCGCGAGGCTCGCCTCCGGGGAGAGATGGGCGCCGACGCGCTCGCGCGTCGCGTCGTCGAGCTCCGGCAGCTCGAGACCTGCGGCATCGCACGCGTCCGCGCACAGGATCCCGAGGCCGCCCGCGTTGGTGAGGATCGCAACCCGCCGGCCCTTCGGCTCGGGCTGGCTCGAGAGCAGCGCGGCGACGTCGATCAGCTCCTCCAGGGACCCTGCCCGGATCACGCCCGCCTGACGGAAGAGCGTGTCGACCGCGGCGTCCGAGCCCGCGAGCGCCGCCGTGTGCGAGCTCGCGGCGCGCTGCCCGGTGGTCGTGACGCCGCTCTTGAGTGCCAGCACCGGCTTGCGGCGGGCGACGCGCCGCGCGATCCGCCCGAACCGGCGCGGGTTGCCGAACGACTCGACGTAGAGCAGCACGAGCGAGGTGGCCGGGTCGTCCTCCCACCACTCGAGCAGGTCGTTCGACGAGACGTCGGCCTTGTTCCCGATCGAGACGAACGCGGAGAGGCCGAGACCTCGAGGCTCCGCCGCCTCGAGCAGCGCGAGACCGAGGGCGCCGCTCTGCGACGAGAACCCGATCGAGCCCGGAGCCGCGCTCCGTGCGGCGAAGGTGGCATTCAGGCTGGGCGCCGCCGATGCGAGGCCCAGGCAGTTCGGGCCGATGCAGCCGCGCCCCGTGCGCGCGTACGGCCGCCAGCAGCCGTTCCTGCCGCTCGAGGCCCGCCTGCCCGACCTCGGCGAAGCCGGCGGAGATCACGACGAGCGCGCGGACGCCCGCGCGCAGCGCCTCCTCGGCCGCCGGCACGACAGCATCGGCCGCGACGGCGATCACGGCCAGGTCGACCGTGTCGGGGATCTCGGCCACGGACGTGTACGCCCGCACGCCCGCCACCGGCTCCGCGCCCCGGTTGACCGGGTAGGCGGCGCCGCGGAAGTCACCCGCGAGGATGTTCCGGAAGAGCTCCCCGCCGATCGATCGGCGTCTCCGGGAGGCCCCGATCACGGCGACGGTGCGCGGCTCGAAGAACGGCCGGAGGGAGGCGACGACGGCCGTATGGTCCCGCTCGTCGACGTGCCTCCGGTAGCTCTCCGTCGATGCGATCGGGAACTGCACCTCGACCTCGCCCTGCTCGAGCTCGCGGGTGAGCTCGAAGCCTGCGGCCTCGAAGACGCCGAGCATCTTGCGGTTGTCGGCCATCACCTCGGCGACGAACCGCTGGATGCCGACCTGCGCGGCGCGGTCGGCGAGGCGCTCGAGGAGCCGGGTGCCGATGCCCTTGCCCTGGAGGTCGTCGGCCACCGCGAAGGCCGCCTCGGCGAGCGCGGGGTCGCGCAGCCGCGCGTAGTTCGCGACCGCGACGATCCGCTCGCCGTCGTCCTGTCCGAGCGTGCCGACGAGGGCGCCGCGCTCCTCCCAGTCGGGGTCGAGCGTCGGCTCGACCAGCGCCCGGTTCAGCGCCGGGAGCCCGTGGAAGCGCGCGTAGCGGCTCGACGGGGAGAGGCGGTCGAAGAACTCGAGGATCGCCTCCCCGTCGGCCGCGACCGGCGGCCGGAGCCGGAGCGTGCTCCCGTCGCGGAGGATGACGTCGACGGAAGGCGCTCCGGCAGCGGTCATGCGCGAGATCTGCCGCGCCGGGTCAATGGCTCATCGTCCCGGCGACCTTGCCGACCTTGAGCAGCCCGACCTGGCCGAGGTCGACGTGCGCGAACGCGTGCGACACGAAGGGATAGAGGCCCGGCTTGTCGATCTTGACGTCGAACACGGCCCCGCCGCCGGCCGGGACGCCGACCGTCTGCACGCCCCGCTGGAACTGCGTCATGTCGCCGTTCACCCAGGCGCGGTCGAAGATCGTGCCGACGATGTGGAAGTTCGTGTCGAGGGTCGGGCCTGCGGCCACGACGTAGAATCGCACGGTCTCCCCGGGATCGGCAACGAGCGGATGGGTGACGTACTGGTTGGCGTAGCCGTTGAACGTCGTCCAGTCCGGCTGCGTCGCACGCGCCTTCGCCATGTCGAGTGAAGCGGGCTGTGCGACGCCGTCGCCGTTGAGATACCACTCGCTCGCCACGAGCACGTACTCGCGGTCCGCCTTCGGGAGCGGGGTCGCCGGATCGACCACGATCGCGCCGTACATGCCGTTCGCGATGTGGGCCAGCACGGGCTTGGTGCCGCAGTGGTACATGAAGACGCCCGGATCCGTCGCGACGAAGCGGAACGTGAACGACTCGCCCGGGTCGACGTCGCGAAACGCGACGTTCGGGGCGATCCGCGCGGCGTGGAAGTCGATCGAGTGCGGGATCGCGCCGCCGTTCGTCAGCGTCATCTCGACCGTCTGCCCCTCGCGGACGTGGACGATCGGCCCGGGAGCGCCGTGACCGTCGAAGGCCCAGGTGTTGTACTTCACGCCCGGCGCGATCTCGACGACCATGTCCTTGAGCGTCATGTGCACCTTGACGACGTCGCCCGCGGGCACGGCGGGCAGCCTGGCGTCGGTCGCCGCGTGCGCCTTCGCGAGGGTCTCGGCGTCCGCCGCGGTCTTCCCGGCGAAGCTCTCGAGCGGCAGGCTGACATTCGAGCTCGTGTCGGCGGTGTGACTCGAGTGGTCGGTCGCAACAGCGGATGCGTTCGCGTCGTCGCGCGCGTCGTCCGCGACCTTCGTCAGGACGACGGCGGCCAGCAAGAGAACGCCGACGGCGATTCCCAGGAGCAGCGCGACGACCTTCAGGAACGCACCGGATCCATCGCCGGTGGGGCGGGAGCCCCGATCCGTCCGGGTGCGCGTCGATGCGGAATAGCTGGTCAAGGGTGTCTCCTTTCCGAGTTCTCGCGGACCGTAGGTGCCGCCGGGGCGCGGGCCATCCGCCTCGCCACCGAACCGCGCTGCGGGTTTCCCGCATCCGCACCGGCGACACGTGCTGCCGGCACAGGTGCGCGCGGCTCAGAAGCCGAGCCCGACGCCGATCGGTGCGTCCATGAGATGTGCCTGCGCGAGGACGTCCCGCATGCCCACCGTGCCGATCGGCTGCTCGCCGGCCACCACCGGCAGGTGGTGGAAGCCGTGCGAGCTCATCAGGTACGAGGCCGCCTGCACCGCGGTCGTCGGCGTGACCGTGACCGGGTCGGCGGTCATCCACTGTCGGACGCGCGCCTCGCTCGAGTGCACGCGGCCGGCGAGCGCGTTGAGCATGTCGCGCGAGGTGATGATCCCGATCAGCCGACCGTATTCGGCAACGAGCGCCGAGCCGACGTCCTCGCGTCGCATCCCTTCCGCTACCTCGCCGATCGTGTCCTCCGGCGCGACGATCAGGGGCGTGGTTCTCATGACGTCGGCGACCCGCAGCGGCGTGTCGTCGGCGATCGCGTCGTCGACCGCCTCGGCGATCAGGCGGTCGATCCGGTCCGCGGGGCGGCGCTCGAGCTCCTCCTCCACGACGACGCCGTCCTCGTCGGATGGCTCCGGCGCCTCTGCGTCGTCGGCGATGCGCGCGAGATACGGCGCCAGGAACCGGCCCGCGATCTTCGCGGGCGGCCACCAGATGGGCTCGTGGCTCTCGATCGAATCGCTCGCGTCTCCCGCGGCGCCACGTCGGATGTAGCGCTGGCCGGAGCCCGTCAGGAGGATGCCGCGAAGCACCGGGCGGAACGGCTTCGGCGTCACGTACGCGCCCGCAGCCGCGGCGATCGCCCCCGCGGCGGCGTCGGCCTGCTGGGTTGCGAGGCCGCCCTGCTTGACGGCGAAATCGGTGATGTCTCCTGCCGCGTACACATCGCGCAACCCCGTCACGCGGCCGTGCTCGTCCACCGGGACGAAGCCGTCGAACGTCTGCGGGATGCCCCCGATGCGTGGACCCTGGAGACGGGGCATGGCCACGACCCGATCCGCGGGGACGATCTCGCCCCCGACGAGCAGAAGCTCGTTCCGCCGCGCCTCGGCGGGATACACGCGCGGTCGGAACCCGATCCCTGCCTCGGCGAGCATCGTGGCAACTGCCTCGCTCGCCGCCTCGCCGAAGAGCTCGAGCGGCGCGTTCTCGGGCGTGACCAGCTCGAGCGTGACCCCGTAGACCTTGTGCGCGGCGAGGTGGGCCGCTGTCAGGAGCGCCAGCTCGTATGCGGGCAGGCTCCAGACCGCGCCGGCGGGAACTGCGAACACGACGCGTCTCACCGTCCCGGCGCCCAGCTCTCCGAGCAGGCGTTCGAGGGCGCCCGTGTCGGCCGGGCCGCGGAACGTGAGTGCGCCGGGTACCGCAGGTTGGGGCAGCGTGCCGCACGCGAGCAGCAGGACGTCGTACGAGAGCGCAGTCGTAGCGGTGTAGGCGAGCTTCCGGTCCGTGTCGACGGACACGATCTCGCCGAGCGAGAACGACGCACCGGCGCCCGCTGCGAGCTCCGGCAGGTCGAAATGGCGGACGTCGCCACGGCCGAACGGCTCCGCGACGGCGAGAGGTCGGTACCAGAACTGGGTCTCCGGAGCGACGAGCTCGACGCGGAGCTCGTCGTCTGCGAACGACTGCAGCGCGAGGGCTGCTTCGAGCGCGGCGACACCGCCGCCTGCGATCAGGACGTGGGTGCGGGAAACGTCCATCGTTCCTCCTCTCGCTCGGCGCCCCTTCGAGGCTGACTGAACACCGTGGGGTACGCCTTCCGTCGTAAGGAGACTGCAACCGTTGGCGCCTCCCGCCATCAGCAATGCCACCCGCGCTCGGTGCGGCGAACTACGGAGCAGGTGCGACCGGCGGCCGCCGGCCGAGCGCCGCACCATGTCGCGGCCGTGTTACCCGAGGGAGAACCGCGGGACCGCGATCCGACGGGCGCACTGCGTGACCAGGCCGGCCGCCGTGGCCCGCTCGACGAACCGCACGGCGAGCCGGCCGAGGCAGCCGTACTGGCCGATCGCGTGGCCGTGGCCGGGAACGACGACGACGCGCGATCGAGGCATCGCGGCGGCGATTCCCGCGAGGTTCGAGGCGGGGTCCTGGGGATCGGCGCCCCCGACGAGCGCGAGCACCGGAGCCCCGGTCGTGGGCCGTCGCCAGTCGGAGGCGTGCTGCGTCGCCCGCGGGAGGAGGGGACACACGGTCGCGAACGACTCGAGCGCCGCCGTCGTCGCGCCGTCGACGTACGTGCCCCAGGGGCCTCGTGCGTCCAGCCCCACCCACGGCTCGCTGCACATGATCGTCCAGTACGTGACCGAGCGGGGCGAGCCACCGGCGCCGACGAAGCGCGTCAGCGTTCGATAGTCCCCCGCGGCGGCCCGGCTCACCGCGAGCGGGATCGAGGCGGCCGAGTGCGCGCTGAGCGTCATCGACTGCACCACTCCCGCGAGGCCGTCGCCGCCGAGCCTCACCGAGCGCGAGAGCTGCACGGGCGTCTCGTTCCAGCGCTCGATGAGTTCCAGGAGGGTGGCGCTCCAGTCGGGGAAGGTGCTGTGGCACGCACGGTCGGCGGCGCAGCGTCGCCGGACCTGCTCGAGCGCCGCCGCGCCGTTCGCGGCATATCGCTCGTAGAACGGGATGTCGAGCAGCGTCCCGCCGTCGAGCACGAGGGTCCGGACCGAGCGGGAATGGCGATTGACGAAGACCTGCGCGACGGTTGCGCCGTACGAGGTCCCGTACACGTTCAAGGAGCGGTAGCCGAGCGCCTTCCGCGCGGCCTCGAGGTCGTCGGCGGCCTGGCTCGTGCCGTATCGCGTCGGGTCCGCGTCGAGGCCGGCGAGGCAGTCTCGGACATAGGCGCGCCGGGCCTCGTCCGTCTCGGGTGGGGTCGTCGGGAGCGGGCAGTCGAGGGGGTTCGACCCGCCGGTTCCGCGCTGGTCGACGAGGACGATGTCCCGGCGTGCCAGCACGTCTCCCCAGATGCTCGCCGCTGCCGAGACGTGATCGGTCGCCGCCCCGCCTGGCCCGCCGGCGAGGTAGGTGAAGGCGTCGCGGAGCGGCTTCTCGGCCCGCGACGGAAGGACGACGACTCGGAGCCGGATCTGCCTCCCTTCCGGCCGGTCGCGATCCTCCGGGACCGCGAGCGACCCACACCGCGCCTCGATCCCCTGCACGGTGCATTTCCGCAGCAGCAGCGGCGCCCGGCCGGGGGCGGCGGGTGACGGAACCGTCGAACATGCGGCTCCGATCGCGAGGGCGACGCACACCTGGGTGGTTCTCCGAGCGCCGAGCGACATCCGGCTGCCTTCCGTCGGTGGCCCGTCGAGCCTCGCGCGTCGGACGCCCGCGGGAGTCGGGAGACTCGCGGAACGGCCTTGCGGACTCTCCGCATGGCCGCTCGCCGCTGCGTACTTTCCCGCACGGGTTCGGCGGGTTCGCAGCGGGGACTCGCGCCCTTCTCCCGATGTTGCGTCTGCCCGACTGGGCGAAGCTGGGCCGCGACAACAGGAACAGGTCCGGGAGGAGGAACCATGAACGCAAGAAGGATTCTCGAATGGGGCGGGCTCGCGACAGGCGTCGTGCTGATCGCGTTCGGCATCGGTGCGCTCTACCTCGGCATCGACGGTCGCAGCACGGTTCGCGACAGCCTCAAGCAGGAGCAGATCTTCTTCGCCGAGGCGACGGATCCCGCCGTCGCGGAGCACGCCGACCAGTGGGCCGGCGAGCAGGTGCAGACCGGCGACCAGGCGCGCGCGTTCGCCCTGGTCATGCGTGAGCACACGCTCGAGTCCACCGAGGGTCTGACCTACGCGCAGATGGGTCGGTTCGTCTCGGCCGCGAAGCCCGACGATCCGGCAGGCACGAGCGACGAGGCAGCGGCCGCGAAGGACGAGGCCGGCCAGCCCATCGCGAACGGCGCCCGCAACATCTGGGTGACCGAGACGGCGCTCACGACCGCGCTCAACACGAGCTACATGGCGGAGCAGCTGTCGATCTTCGGGATCGTCGTCGGGATCGCTCTCCTGCTCACGGGAGCAGGGCTGATGATCCTCGCCCTGGCAGTGCTCGGAGGGCGATTCCGGGAGCAGGCGAGCGAATCGGCCGCTAGCGCGGGCCGGGTCGCGACCGGCCACTAGGTGCTCCTCCCGGAGCGCGAAGGGCGGGCGTCATCGCCCGCCCTTCGTACGTCCAGGGCCGTGAGGCCTGCTCAGCGCGGGTTGCGGCGCCGAGCCGGCTCGCGGCCCGCCGGCTGCGTCGGGGTCGGCCACACCGGGCTCGGCGGGATCGGCTCGGTGACGGGCTCACCGGTCTTGACGACGAGCCCCGTGCCGTGGTGACGCAGCTCGAGGTCGTCCCCGCTCTGGACGTCGTATGTCGCGGCGTCCCTGGTGACGACGACGCGAACTAGCCGTCCGCGGAAGCGCAGCCCGAAGGCGAGGCGCTCGAGTCGCGGGGGCAGGCGCGGCGCGAACGCGAGCACGCCGTCGTGGTCGCGCATCCCGCCGAACCCTGCCACCGCGGCGATCCACGTGCCGGCGAGGCACGCGATGTGGAGTCCGTCTCGCGTGGTTCCCTCGAGGTCGTGGAGGTCCATGAGGGCTGCCTCGGCGAAGTAGTCGTACGCGAGCTCGAGGTGGCCGACCTCGGCGGCCACGACGGCCTGGGTACAGGCGGACAGCGACGAGTCCCTGACGGTCAGCCGCTCGTAGTAGGCGAAGTCGCGCGCCTTCTCCTCGTCGGTGAATGCGTCGCCGCGGACGTGAAGCGCGAGCACGAGGTCGGCCTGCTTGACGACCTGCTTCCGATAGAGATCGAAGTAGGGGAAGTGCAGGAGGAGCGGATACCGGTCCGGCGCCGTGCGCTCGAAGTCCCAGAGCCGGTGGCTGGTGAACCCCTCCGACTGCGGGTGGACGCCGAGATCGTCGTCCCACGGGATGACGATGTCCCGCGCGGCGTCGCGCCACCCCGCCGCCTCCTCGTAGTCGGCGCCGAAGGACGCGGCGTGGCGGGGATGCCGTGCGACGGCATCTGCGGCGGCTCGGAGATTCTGCTGTGCGACGAGGTTTGTGTAGACGTTGTTGTCGGCCAGGGCGCTGTACTCGTCGGGGCCCGTGACACCGTCGATGCGGAAACGTCCCTGGGGGTCGTAGTGCCCGAGCGAGCGCCAGAGACGCGCCGTCTCGACCAGGAGCTCGAGCCCGACGTCGTGCTCGAACTCGTCGTCTCCGGTGGCGGCCTGGTATCGGATGACGGCATCCGCGACGTCGGCGCCGATGTGGAACGCCGCCGTGCTCGCCGGCCAGTATCCGGAGCACTCGTGGCCGCGAATCGTCCGCCAGGGAAACGCCGCGCCTGCGAGCCCCAGCTGTGCCGCCCGCTCGCGGGCGAGATCGAGCGTCGAGTGCCGCCAGCGGAGTGCGTCGGCCGCGGCGCTCGGAGCGGTGTACGTGAGCACGGACAGCACGAACCGCTCGGTGTCCCAGAACGTGTGACCGTCGTACCCCGTGCCGGTTAACCCTTTCGCCCCAATAGCCCGACGCTCGGCTCTCGCGCCCGCCTGCAGCGTGTTGAAGATCCCGAACCGCACGGCTTGCTGCAGTTCGGGATCGCCTTCGAGCTCGACGTCGGCGTGACCCCAGAACGCCTCGAGGTAGACACGCTGGGCCTCGACCAGCCCCTCCCACCCGGTGTGCCGGGCCTCCGTCAGGGCGCCCACGACCTCGTCTCGGAGTGCAGGCAGGGATCGCTGGCTCGACCACGCGTAGGCGAGGAACTTGACGACGCGCAGCGTCTCGCCAACGGCCAAGTTGGCTGCCACCGCCACGCGCCCGAGGTCCCCCTCGCTCTCGCCGACGGCGTCGGTTCCGTCAGGGCCGTTCACGACGTGGTCCATGCCGGCCGCCAGACCGAGCTTGCTCCGGCGCGTCGAGTGGACGAGCACGACCCGGAGTTCGTGGCACGACGACTCCTCGGCTGCCAGCGGCGACTCGAGCACGGCGGCTGCACGCGGATCGGCGGACTGGGCGGGTGCGGGCTCGTTCGCCAGAAGCTCTGACTGGACGACGACGCGAATCGGCGCGTCGACGGGCTCGACCACGTACTCGATCGCCGCAACCGAGCGCTGCGCGAAGGAGACCAGCCGTGTTGACCGGACGCGGACCGCGGACCCGGCGGTCGACCGCCACGTCAGGGAGCGGCGGAGGACGCCGCCGCGCAGATCGAGCTCGCGCTCGTGCGACAGGAGCTCCCCGTAGCGGACGTCGAGCGGCTCATCGTCGACGAGCAGGCGGATCAGCTTTCCGTTCGTGACGTTGACGATCGTCTGGCCGGACTCCGGGTCGCCGTACCCGGCCTCGGCGTAGGGCAACGGCCGCAGCTCGTAGAAGGAGTTCAGGTACGTCCCGGGCACCTCGAACGGCTCACCTTCGTCGAGGTTCGCGCGCAGGCCGATGTGCCCGTTCGAGAGGGCGAAGACCGACTCGGAGCGCGCGAGCGTCGCCAGGTCCAGTCCGGTCTCCCGCACCGACCAGGGCTCGACTGCATACGTCAGCCGGCACTCAGCGCTCCATGAGGAGCTCCTCGAGATCTCGCGACGACGACGTCGGCGCCGTGGTCTCGAAGGGCATGCGGCCGGTTGCTCCGATCAACTCCCACCACGAAGCCGAATCCTCCCATCCGGCCGGCCTCCACGCCTGCCTCGGCGTCCTCGAAGACCGCGGCGAGCGCCGGCGGAACGCCGAGCCCTTTCGCCGCGGCGAGGTATGCGTCCGGAGCAGGCTTCCCGCTGAGGTGCTTCGCAACGGCGTCTGTGCCGTCCACCACGACGTCGAAGAGGGGGGCGAGATCCGCCTTCGCCAGCACGTCGCGGCAGTTGGCGCTCGAGGAGACGACCCCGCAGCGAAGCCCGCGCCTCGCGAACGGCGTGCACGTAGCGGACGGAGCCTTCGTACACCTCGACCCCCATCCTGGCGATGAGCGCGAGCACGAGGTCGTTCTTGCGGTTCCCGAGGCCCTGCACGGTTTCCCTCGCGACCGGGTCGTCGGGCTCCCCGTCGGGCAGCTCGATGCCTCTCGAGCCGAGGAACGAGCGCACTCCGTCAGCGCGGGTCTTGCCGTCGACGAAGCGGAGGTAGTCGTCGTGCTCGAACGGCGTGAACGGGAGGCCCGGCCTGGCCCGCGCGCGAAGGTACTCGTCGAACATCTCCTTCCACGCGGCGGCGTGGACGCGCTCCGTCCTGGTGAGGACGCCGTCCAAATCGAAGAGGCAGGCACGGATCGCCGGGGGCAGGCCGAGCGCGCTTCGTCGCGCGACACCGGTCGGGCGGGCGCTCGTCATGCCTCGCTCACGCAGCGAGCCGCTCGTCGAGGATCTCCGCCAGCCCCGCGACGACGGGCACGGCTCCGGCGGCACGCAGCGCTGCTTCCTGGCCGAATTGGTCGATGCCGATCACGACGGCGAACCGCGCCGCGCGCGCCGCCTCGACCCCCGCCCGGGTCGTCTCGAACGCCGCGGCGTGATCGGGTGCGACCCCGAGCTCGTCGCATGCCCGAAGGAGCGTGTCCGGTTCGGGCTTCGCGCGAAGACGGTTCGCGATCATCGCGTTTCCGTCGACGGAGCGCTCGATGAACGGCGCGAGCCCTGCCCGCTCAAGGATCCGGGCCGTGTTCGCGCTCGCGGACACGACCGCCGTATGGACGCCGGCGTCGAGCACGGTGCGAAGGTACGTGAGCGAGCCTTCGTAGGCGCTGACGCCGCCTTCCTCGATGCGGCGGCGGAGCACCTCGTTCTTGCGGTTCGCCAGGCCATGGACGGTCTCGAGCCCGGGCCGGTCGTCGGAGGCTCCCTCGGCCAGGCTGATGCCGCGACTCGCGAGAAACGCACGTACGCCCTCCGAGCGGGGCCTGCCGTGGAGGTACCGCGCATAGTCAGCCCTCGGATCGAACGGTGCGAACTGCCCCTTGGTCCGCTCGATCCTTTCCCAGATGAACTCGTCGAACGTCCGCTGCCACGCCGCGGCGTGGAGCGTCGCGCTCTCGATCAGCACACCGTCGAGGTTGAAGACGCATGCCTCGAGGTCGGCGGGCAGCCCGAGCAACCGCTTCGCGTCGCGACGCGGTGTGAGATGGAGGTAGTGCCCGTTCACGCCGTGCGCCCGGGCCGCGGCCCGGAGCAGGTCGAGCGTCGTCGCGCGCTCGGTCGCCAACTGCCTCGCCCGTCGTCCGAGCTCGTCAGCGGGCAGATCGCGGGCAGCGCGAAGCGCTGAGTCGGCCGCGTCGAACGCGATACGCCACTGCTCGCACAGCGCTTCGAGGGTGATCTGAGGCGGTGTTGGTTCGGGCTGCGCGAGCGTCTCCGTGACGATTGGCTTGCGCTCGCTTGCATGCACACGCAGTCCCCCGATTCGGTTCACCATGCGCCGTGTCCTCATGGTCGCCACCACTCGGGCCACCTCCAGACTCTTCCTGTCTGCAGCGTGCTCTCGTCGAATCGCTCGGACATCCGCGACGGGCCTGACGCGACGGTGGCGAACTACGTCTCCGCGCCCTACCCGAGGCATCGTGCATTCCGCAGTTCGATCTCCTCGGTCATCGGGTGGACGAGGACGCCGAGGTAGGGCGCCACGACCGCAATACGTACTTTCAGGCGGTTCGTGCCGGTCTCTTCGCGGATGCCGCGCCGTCGCGGACCTGCCAGCCTCGATACGGAAAGGAGGTGCGCCATGTCGAGCCTCTCACACCCAGCCGCCGAGTCGACACCTGCGCACAGCTGGTTCGAGGTGCTCCATGTCCGCGAGATGTGGGCGTCGCTGGCGATCACAGCGATGTGGATCGCCGTCGCCTGTAGTGCGGCCTGGGGGCCGGACTTCGTCTCCACGACTGGTAGCGGAACGAACGCGACGACCATTCCTTCGGGGATTGCCGTCGCGCTGTTCGCCTCGATCGGAACGTGGGCTGTCGCGAAGTACGGTCTCGATCCTCGGAGGAAGAACAGCGATCGATAGGAGCACCTGCTGCCTGATGGCATCGCGCGCGATCACCGGCATCGACCTGTACTGGCTTCCACTCGGTGCCGGCGGTCGCTCTGTACGCGTGACCGGGAAGGTCTTCGAGGCGGTCGCCGCGTGCCTCGGCGGTCGAGATCGCTGCGACCTCTACCACTCCGCTCTCCAGGTGCACGTCCCAGAAGGCCAGTATGTGATCGAGCAGGCGCCGGCGTGGAGGGTGGGCGTCGAGCGCGGAGTCGTGGCCGAGGGCTCGGTCGGGGCTCGCGCCGCCGGTCGATTTCGCCTTTTCCGCTACGAGGTGCGACGCTGGCGCGACGGGATCATCCCCGACCTCGCCGAGGCGGTCGAGAGCCCCCGACGACTGAGCGACGATCCCGATTGCGCCCGGCGACTACTCGAGCTCGTGCCGGAGGCGCCGACGCCGGTGTGGGGTCGCGACGAGCTGGACGCCGGCGAGATGTGGAACTCGAACTCCCTGGTCTCCTGGCTGATCACGCGCAGCGGACTGGCAATTCAGTCGCTCAGCCCCCCACAGGGCGGACGGGCTCCAGGCTGGCAGGCCGGCATCGTCATCGCGACCCGCCAGCAGGCAGACGAGCATCGGCCGCGAATCGCACCGCCGGTCCCGAGCCTGAACATCGAGCCGACCCTGTTAGAGGAGGAAGGAGGCACTTGATGACGGCCAGTGTGTTGCTGAGGCGTGTCTGTCTGACCTTCGGAGCGATCGGTGTCGGGTGGGTGCTCTACCGTCGGATGCTTCGCGACGCCGTCCTGGACTGGGGCGCCACCGAAGCCGAAGCGCATGGGCGGCTTCCAGGCGACGAGCTGCTCGAGCAGGCAGACGGCGTCTCCACCCGTGCGATCACCATCGAAGCGCGCGCCTCATCGGTCTGGCCCTGGATCGCGCAGATGGGTCCTTCGCCGCGCGGCGGTGCCTACACGTACGACTGGATCGAGAATCTGCTCGGGCTCGACATGCACAGCGCCGACCACGTGCTTCCCGAGTTCCAACATCCACAGGTGGGAGACACCATCGGCTACGGCCGAAACCGCATGCGGCTCGAGCGCGTCGAGCCCGGCTACGTGCTGGCCTGGCGATCCGAGGACGGCAACTGGGTCTGGACGTTCGTCCTTCGAGACACCGACGGCATGACACGCCTGATCAGCCGCAACCGCTTCCGGCTCCCGTCGCTGACCGCCAAGATCGGAATGGCTCCGATGGAACCGGCTTCACTCGTCATGGAACGAAAGATGCTCCACGGCATCAAGCAACGAGCCGAGCAGCTTGCGGCTAACGAGCCGTAAGACGCGCGTCGAGGATGAGCGGCGGGTGCAGTGAGCCGAGCCTCACATTCCTTGTACGGGGAGCGAATCGGGCCGGAACGATTCGAAAGGCAGGCTGACCGACGTGTCAGAGCCAACCGTCGCCACGGTGTTCTTGGCTGCCCTCGTGACGGCAGTGGCGACCGGGATTGGCGCCCTGCCGCTTCTCGTCGCACGCTCCCGCGGCCGGCTCGCGCTGGGAGCCTCCAACGCGATCGCGGCCGGTGTGATGCTCGCGGCGAGCGTCAGTCTGTCTCTGGAGGGCGTCGCTCGCAGCCCCTGGCGCGCCGCGGTGGGCGGCGCGCTCGGAGTCTGCTTCGTGCTCGTCACGGAGCGCTACCTCAAACACGACCACGGACACGCAATGGGATCGTTGAGAGGCGACGACGCGCGGCGGGCACTGCTGGTCGTCGGCGTCATGACAGTGCATTCCGCTGCTGAGGGAATCGCCGTCGGAGCTGCGTTCGCGGACGGAGCGACGCTCGGTCTGCTGATCGCGATCGCGATCGCCGTGCACAACATTCCCGAAGGCCTCGCCATTAGCCTCGTCCTCGTCCCTCGTGGCACCTCGGTCAGGGCAGCAGCCGGGTGGAGCATCTTCTCGAGCCTGCCTCAACCACTCCTCGCAGCCCCCGCTTTCCTATTCGTCGACACCTTCGAGTCGATCCTTCCCGCTGCGCTGGGATTCGCGGCAGGTGCGATGGTCTGGATGGCGTTCGCGCAACTGCTTCCCGAGGCGCTCCAAACGGCGCCGGCAAGACTCGTTGTCTTGACCGGCGGGACTGCCTTCGTGCTCATGATGTGCTTTCAGCTTCTCGTCTCGTAGAAAAGGCATACCGATCCCGCGCGACGCTGGAACGTGACGGACTCGAATCGGACGAATCTCCCGCGAGCTCGGCACAGGCCGTATGTCAGACGCGTGTGGATCACCCTGGCAACGTCGACCAATGCACACGCCCGGGCACATCCCCCG
>CAWJXN010000021.1:0-440305 GCA_963846825.1 uncultured Actinomycetes bacterium | reverse complement strand
TGGCCCGCGCCGAGCACGCGGCAAGGCTGATCAAGGTCGAGGTCGACGACCGACCCGCGACCTCCCTCGTCGCCGCCGGATACGACGCGATGATCGACACGTGGGAGGCGTGGAAGGCGCAGATCGAGACGATCCACGCGCGGAGTGGTGTGACGAGCTCGTCGAGCGCCTGCCTCGGGGCGCACGCGTCGTCGAGCTCGGGTGCGGTGGCGCGCGCCGAGACGCGAGTCGCTCGCCGAGCGCTTCAGGCTCACGGGCGTCGACATCTCCGAGGAGCAGCTCCGGCGCGCGCGAGCGCGTCCCCGAGGCCGATTCCTGCACGCGGACTTCACGAGCTCGAGTTCCAGCCGGGCTCACTCGAAGCCGTCGCGTCGTTCTACGTCTTCAACCACGTCCCGCGTGAGCTCCTCGCGACGTCTTCGCGCGCATCCACGGTGGCTGACGCCCGGCGGCTTGCTCCTGACGACGCTGGGCGCGAGCGACCTGCCCGGCTGGACCGGCGACTTCCTCGGCGCGCCGACGTACTTCTCCGGGTTCGAGCCCGAGACGAACCGCCGTCTTCTCCCGAGGCTGGCTTCGAGCTGCTCCGCGACGAGCTCGTCACGATCCGCGAGCCCGAGGGCGACGCGACCTTCCACTGGGTCCTGGCACGTCGATGAGCTGCTCGTTCGATCTCGACCACTACCGCGAGCTCCTCGAGGCGGCCCGTGCCGGGGATACCGCTTCGCGAACTTCGACACCCGCCTCAGCCCGGCGACCTCCTCCTCCGCCACGACGTCGACCTGTCGCTCTACGCCGCGCTCCGGATGGCCGAGCTCGAGGCGGACGACGGGCGCACGGCGACGTACTTCCTCATGACCGAGTCGGTCTTCTACAACCTCGCCTCGACGGAGGGCGTCGCCGCTCTCGAGCGGCTTCGCGAGCTGGGACATCGCGTCGGGCTGCACGCCGTGTATCCGAACGCGGCTCGACGAGCGGTTCGATCCGGTGGTCGCGTGGCACAACCCCGACCGGAGTACATGACCGCGCCTATCGAGGGCGCCACCAACGTCATGCAGGAAGGCTGGTTCGACCCGCCGACGTACCGCTCGGACTCGAACCAGCGCTGGCGCCTCGGCTGTCCGCACGAGGAGCTCCGCGCCGGCTCCTTCCCGTGGCTCCAGCTCCTGACGCACCCCGAGATCTGGGTCTACCCCGGCTCGACCATGGGCCAGACGATGCGCGCGATGCTCGACGCGGAGCGCGAACGGCGGCTCGAGCAGCTCGCCGAGGACAGAATCGACCTGACAGCGGTGCCCGGAGCCGCTGATTGGATACGTGCCCGTGACCCTGCGGCCCGCGACCGTGCTCGTCTCCGCATCCGGCGCGCCGGGCACGGCTGCGCTCCTGCGGGCGCTGCGCGAGAACGGCGAGCGCGACGTGCGGCTCGTCGGCACGGACATGTCCGAGCGCTCGGTGGGAAGGCACCTCTGCGACGCGTTCCACCTCGTCCCCGCGGGATCCGACCCAGGCTTCCCCGACGCGATCCTCGGGGTCGTCGAGCAGGAGAGCGTCGACGTCGTCCTGCCGCAGTCGTCCTTCGATCTCGAGGGCCTCGCAGCCCACCGCGAGCGTTTCCCGTCCCCGTCTCGTTTCGCACCCGGACACGATCCACCGGTCGAACGACAAGGCCGAGACGTACGCGTTCCTCCATCGGATCGGCGCGCCGGCCCCCGAGTTCAGGCGGGTCAACGGCGCGGCCGAGGTCGACGCCGCGGCGCGCGAGCTCGGCTATCCCGACCGCCCCGTCTGCTTCAAGCCCGTGTTCTTGTCCGGGTCCCGCGGCTTCCGCGTGCTCGACCCGACCGTCGACCGCGCGCACCAGCTCCTGAACGAGCGCCCCGGTCGGTGGCGATGCGCCTCGAGGAGGCCGTCGAGCTGCTGCCGGACGAGGGCGGGCCGGACCTGCTCGTGATGGAGCTCGCGACCGGCGGGGAACGGACGATCGACGGCATCGCGGACGGCACGCGCGTCGTGCTCGGTCACCCGAAGACCCGCGAGGCGATGCGGGCCGGGCTCGCGATGTACTTCGAGACGCTCGAGGACGCGCAGCTGATGGCACTCGCCGACCGGATCGTCGGGGAGCTCGGGATCGAGTGGTTCTTCAACATCCAGCTCGTCGGCGAGCACGTCATCGAGATCAACCCGCGGATCTCGACGGTCGTCTACCAGGATGACCTCAACCTCCCCTACCTCGGCGTCAAGCGCGCGCTGGGCGAGATCTCGGACGACGAGCTCGAGGCGCTCCGCCCCCGGATCCGCCCGGGCCGTACCGCCCTCCGCTACTTCGACCAGCTCGAGTGGGACGCCAGCTGATCGGCCGGCGCACCGCGCTCCCCCGACGCTCGCGGGGGTCAGACCCCTGGGGGTCAGACCCCATAGTGGCAAGCGATCGCCCGCTCCGCGTCGTCCACTGCCCCGTCAACACCGCGGGCGTGCCGTGGACGAACGTGCAGGCCCTCAGGCGCCGGGAGATCGACGCACAGCTCGTCGTCTTCAACCGCTACACGCTGCATCCGGAGGCCGACCGCTCGCTCGACCTCGAGGGCGGGCTCGTCCGCCGCCAGCTGGCGCAGTGGAAGGCGCTCGCCGAGCTCCTGCCGCGCACCGACCTCTTCCACTTCACGTTCGGGCTGACGCTGGTCCCGCAGTCGCTCCAGTTCCCGATCCTGCGCGCGTTCGGCAAGCGCTCGGTGATGCACTACCTCGGCTCGGACATCCGCGGTAAGCCGCCGGAGGAGCTCGCCTACGGGAAGAAGGCCGGCGCGGAGATCGTCGGGAGCTACGACGCGATCCGGTGGGTGCCCGAGGCGACGATGATCCCTCCGGGCATCGACCTCACTGCGGTGACCCCATCGCCGCCGTCCGGCCGCCGGCGGCCCGTGGTCGTCCACGCCCCGTCCTCCCGACGGCGGAAGGGAACGGACCACGTGCTGCGCGCGTGCGAGGGCCTCGACGTCGAGCTCCGCATCGTCGAAGGGGTCCACCACGACGAGGCGCTCGCCCTGTATCGCGACGCGGACATCGTCGTCGACCAGCTCAACGCCGGCTGGTACGGCCTGTTCGCGATCGAGTGCATGGCGCTCGGGAAGCCGGTGCTGACGTTCCTGCACGACGAGGCCGTGCGTCGCACGGAGGACGCGTACGGCGTGCAGGTGCCGATCGTCAACACGACGCACGACACGCTCCACGAGCGTCTCGCCGAGCTCGTCGCGATGGCACCGTCGGAGCGGAACGAGATCGGCCGCGCGTCGCGCGCCTACGTCGAGCACGTCCACGACCTCGAGCGCGTCACCGACCGCCTCGTCGAGCTCTACGACGCCGTCCTCGAGCGGGCCGTCGCACGGCGCACGCCGGTCGAGGCGCCGCACGATCGCCCCGACGCCCTGGCGCTCGGGGAAGGCGACCTCGAGACCGTCCCACCCGCCGAGGGCGGCGCGGGCGCGTCCGCGGTGGGCGGGCTCGGAGCGCAGCTCCGGCGGCTCGGCCGCCACTCCGCGATCTACGGGATCGGCGGCCTCGTCTCGCGCGTCATCGCCGTGCTCCTGCTGCCGATCTACACGCGCTACCTGACGCCTGCCGACTACGGGAAGATCGAGACGCTCCTCGCGCTCACCACCGTGATGGGGCTGATCCTCCGCGCCGGCATCACGAGCGCCTTCTTCCGCTTCTACTTCGACGTCGACGACGACGCCGGACGACTCCGTGTCCTCCGCACGTCGTTCTGGTTCACGATGGGCGGCGGGACGCTCGGGCTCCTACTGCTGCTCGCGCTCGCGGATCCCGTCTCGAGCCTCCTGTTCGGGACCGACGACGCCGCGAACCTCGTCCGCGCCTCGGGCGTCGCGCTGTGGGCGACCGTCAACTACGAGCAGCTGACGGCGCTGTTCCGCGTCGAGGAGCGGTCGGTGGCCTTCGTGTCGGCGAGCCTCGCGAACGTCTTTCTCACGATCGGGCTCACGCTGCTCCTCGTCGTGGCCCTCGAGAAAGGCCCGCTCGGCGTGATCGTGGGCAACTTCAGCGGGACGCTCGTCGTCTACCTCGCGTTGCTCGGGTACCGCCGCGAGCAGCTCGGCCTCCAGTTCGACCGAGGCCTGCTGCGCGAGATGAACCGCTTCGGCTTGCCCCTCGTGCCGACCGCGCTGTTCCTCTGGATGACGAACTTCAGTGACCGCTTCTTCCTCGTGTGGCTCGACGACGTGGCGGAGGCGGGCCTCTACTCCGTTGGTGTCCGGATCGCCTCGGCGATGGTGCTGCTGCTGACGGCGTTCCGGATGGCGTGGCCGGCGTTCGCGTACTCGATCCGCGACGAGGGGGAGGCGCGGCGGACCTACGCGTTCGTGCTCACGTACCTGACGGTCATCACCGCCTGGGTGGCGCTCGCGCTGACGCTCCTCTCGCCCTGGATCGTCGACCTCCTCGCCGCCGACCGCTTCGCGGAGTCGTCGCGCGTCGTCGGGCCGCTTGCGTTCTCGACGGTCGCCTACGCCGCCTACGTCGTCATCGCGATCGGCGTCGGTCGCGCGCGACGGACGCAGTTCAACTGGGTCGTGACGGGCGTCGCCGCCGTCGTGAACGTCCTGCTCAACCTCGCCCTGATCCCCTCCTACGGGATGATGGGCGCGGCGATCGCGACGGTCGCGGCGTACTCCACGATGGCGATCGCGATGGCATGGTGGTCCCAGCGCATCTATCCGGTGCCCTACCAGTGGCGCCGCGTCGCGACGGCGACGGCCGGTGCGGTCGGCCTCGCCGCGGTCGGGAAGGGCCTCGGCGTCGGGATTCCGGCCGCGATCGCCCTGACGGCTCTCTACCCGCCGGTGCTCCTGGCGCTCGGCTTCACGAGTCCCGGCGAGCGGCGCCGGCTGTGGGCGCTCGTCGGGAGATAGCGATCAGCCGATGAGGAGGCCGGTTGCCCACATCGCGGCGATCCCGGCCAGGAAGCCGCCGATCACCCAGCCCGAGCGGAGCCCGCCCGGCGCCGTCCGAGCCACGTAGCGCCCGACCTCGAAGACGACCTGGAGCGCAGCCCCGGCCGCGATCCCGAAGAACAGCGCGGCCAGCACCTCGTTCGTCGCATAGCCGCCGATCCAGGTGCCGAGGATCGCGGGCGCGCCGGCGATCAGGGCCAGCGCCGTGAGCTGCCAGAGCGTCACCCTCCCGCCGCTGGCGGGGGCGGCGATGCCCAATCCCTCCGTGAGGTTGTGAACCATGAACCCGATCACGAGAAACGCGCCCAGCTGGAGCTCGCCGGTCGAGAACGAGGTGCCGATCGCGAGGCCCTCGCCGAGGTTGTGGACGCCGATGCCGAGCGCGACGAGGAAGGCGAGCGCAAGCCCGGTCATCCCGGTGCGGCCCCGCGAGAGACGTGCCGAGAGGAACGTCATCCCCAGCGCGCTGGCGGCGACCCCGAGGAGCACGAGGCCCGGCCCGCCGAGCGAGGACGGCAGTGCGGCCTGGAGCTCGAGCGACTCTGCGAGCGCCTCGACGCCGAGGAAGGTCAGCAGGCCGCCCGTGAGCGCCATGAACGCCGCGAGCCAGCGCGGGTCGGCGCGGCGGAGCGACGGCAGCCAGAGCAGGCCGAGTGCGACCGGCACGACGCCGACGAGGAGCCCGATGAGCCCGTACCCGAGGAAGCTGCGTGCGCTCGGCTGCGGCGTGAGGACGGCCGCAGGGATCTCCTCGACCGTCTCGATCCCCGTCGAGCTCGTCACTCCGACGGTGATGGGGTCGTCCGCGACCCAGGCGTAGGGGACGACGATCGTGCTCGAGCGAAGCCGCTCGAGCGTGGCAGGCCCATCGAGGGTGAACGGCACGATGGCGTCGTCGACGGTGACGGACGCGATCGTCAGGTCGTCCCGTTGCGGGTTTCGCACCTGGATGCGGATCTCGCCTTCGCGGAACTCGACGCGGCGGACATCGAACTCGTCGGCCGGTGGCGGGCTGCCTCCGAGCAGGTCGACGACGCGGTCGCCCTGCGAGACGACGACGGCGACGACCAGTGCGAGCAGCACGATCGGCACGACCGCCCAGAGCCGCCAGCCGAGACCTCCCTCGACCGCAGCAGGCGCTTCCACTAGTCCTCAACCTGGAAGTAGCCCATCCAGCCGAGCTCGGTGAACTCGGACTGGTGCGCGTGGAACATGAACGTGCCGGGGTTCGCGAAGCGGATCTCGAGCACGCCCCGCTGGCCCTGGCACTGCATCACGGTGTCCGTGTACTCCCAGTGCTCGCCGGTGCCGGTGGGCTGGTAGCGGAAGAAGTCCGCGTGGAGGTGGAAGGAGTTGATGAGGTCGAACTCGGTCAGGTTCGCGAGGTAGACGCGGACGAGCTCGCCTTTTTGAACACGGATCGGGTAGCGCGCGTAGTAGAAGCTGCGCCCGTTCACCGTGTAGAAGTTGTTGCCGCCGTCGGCGTCCGTGTCGTAGCCGTTCATCACGAACACGAGCTCGCGGGCGGGCTCACGCGGCTTCTTCGGGTCGATGATGAACGCCCCGTAGAGGCCCTTGTGGATGTGCTTCTTGAGCGGCGTCGCGTGGCAGTGGTACAGGTGCATGCCCGCCGGCTTCGCCGGGAACTCGTAGGTGAACTCACCGCCGATGGGCACGCTCTCGAAGACGCCGTCCATGTTGGTGGGGTGGATCCCGTGGAAGTGGATCGTGTGCGGGTGAGAGCCGGAGTTGACGAAGCGGACGCGCAGGATGTCGTCCTCGGTTGCCCGGATCACCGGCCCCGGGACGGTCCCGTTGTACGTCCACGCGGGGAAGAAGACTCCCGGCGCGATCTCGATCTCCTCGTCCGTGGCGACGAGGGTGTACTCGCGGACCCGGCCCGGGTCGTGCGGAAGCACGCGCGGCGGGTAGAGGAGATCGTCGAGGTCGTTCGGCCCGCCCACCGCCGGCGCGCCGTCGCCGATCATCGCGGCGTGGCCCATCGCGGTGCTGTGCGTGTGCGACGCCGGCGCCCGGTGGGACGAGTGGTCGTGGCCCGCCGCCGCGGCCTCTCCGCCGAGTGCGAGCTTCGCCCCGAGCGGTGCGGCAACAGCGAGCGGCGCTGTCGCGCAGAGGAGCTTCCGGCGGGTGAGTTTAGCCATGGCTAAACTCTACCCGAGAGCTTTAGTCCTGTCTAAACCCCGCAGCGGGACGGCGGACGGCCGAGTGTGCGGAGTGTCCCGCGGCAGAGCCCGAGCGCAGCACGGTCGCGGACGCTCGATCGCGCCAGGGCGCGGTCCTCGCCGGGGTTCGTCATGAAGCCGAGCTCGACGAGGATCACAGGCACGTCCGCCCAGTTGAAGCCCGTGAAGTCGGAGTGCTCGGTGATGCCGCGGTCGGGGAATCCGAGTGCCCGAACGAGCTCCGGCAGAAGGAGCGAGGCGGCGCGCCGGCTCGGCCGGTAGACGTCGTCGGTCCAGCCGGGTCGAAGCGCGGGAACGAGGATGTGCGTTCCGCGAACGGCGCTGCTCGGATGTCCGTCGGCATGGACGCGCAGAAACAGCGCAGCGCCTGCGCGATTGGCGATCCGGGCACGCGCGATGTTGCCCATGCCCGGCCCGGTGGTCCGCGTGCGCGTCATCACGACGGTGACGCCAGCGCGACGCAGGAGCGCACGAAGGCGTAGCGAGATGTCGAGGACGAGGTCGGCCTCGCGGATGCCCGTGACGACGCCGTGCGTGCCGCCGCCGTCCTTGATCTTCAGGGTCGAGGAGCCCGGCCCGATCGGCTCGGTCTGGAGGTTCGCGCGCGCGTCGTGTCCCGGGTCGATCACGACGACGGAGCCCGCCGCCCAGGCGGTGCCCGTGAGCGCGAGCGCCATGACGCAGACCGCGAGGGATCGCACGATCACGCAGGCGGCCCGACGCGGATCCGCATCCAGACGAACGTCAGCAGGACGCCGGGGACGAAGAGGACAGCCGATGCGACCATCAGCGCCTTCGCCGCCGTGGAGTCGAGGTCGACGGCCAGCCCGGCGATCATGCAGAGCCCACCGAGCACGCACAGCACGGTCCCGATGATCCCGACCCGCATGCGGGCAGGCTAGATGGTTGATCGGCAATTGGCGCGAACCGGATGACGCCCCAGACACGGCGCCGGGCACCCCGTCCGCGCACGACCCGTAGTGCCGGCTACGAGCCGTACCCGGCCGATGCGCCCGGCTTGGTCTGGGACGCCCCCGGACGTCACGCCAACCACCGATCCACCATCTAGACGGCGTCGAGGAACGCGTCGACGGGGGCGTGCGCTCGCATCTCGTCCGCGACGCGGCGGGCGGCAACGCGATAGCGGTCGTGCTCGAGCACGCGCTCGACGGCGCGCCGGATCCCGGTGACGGTGGCTACGACGCCGGCACCCGCGGCCGCGACGCGCGCGGCGTTCATCGGCTGATCGCCGAACAGCGGCACGCTGACGAGCGGACAGCCCGCGGCGATGGCGCTCAGGGTCGTGCCCGAGCCGCCGTGGCCGACCATCGCGGACGCATGCGCGAGGACGTCGGGCTCCGACACCCAGGGCTCGACGTGAACGTTCGGCGGCACGTCGCCGAGCTCGATCTCGTTTCCGCCGGTCGTGAGCAGCACGCGGACAGGCAGGTCGGCGACGGCGTCGAGAAGGCTCGCGTACACCTGCGCCGCCGGCGGGAACGTCGCGGCCACGCTCCCGAAGCTCGCGTAGACGAGCGGCCGCGCGTCGCCCGGCCACCAGTCCGGAAGCGGCTCGCGTTGCGCATCAAGGCCCGGGTGGCGGAGCCGGGTGACGGGGAACGGGGATGGATCGACGGAATGCGGGTAGTACGTCAGGTACGGCGACGCCGCGATCCGCTCTGCGACGCCTGCTCGCCGGTCATCGAGCGCCGGCTCCGCAATCCCGAGTGCGGCGGCCTCGAAAAACGAGACGCTGACCGCGACCCTCACGTGGCGCACACCGTGGAGGTCGGCTGCGATCGCGGACGCGAACTCGCTCGCTTCGCGCACGATGAGATCCGGTCGCCACTCCTCGATCGTCTCCTCCAGCGCCGGCAGCATCGCGTCCACGTTGAGCCGCGCGAAGATCTCGCCCACGACGACGACGTCCCCCTGCGCGGGCGGGAGCGAGGGCATGGACGCCCAGAGCGGGCCGAGCACCTCGTCCGGCGGACTCGCGCCGGCCCTGAACGGGTACCCGCGCGACTTCAGCGTCGGCGGGCCGACGACGAGTGTCTCGTGGCCGTGAGAGCGGGCCGCGTCGATGAGAGGGATCAACGGGCCGAAGTGACCGGCGCCCTGCGTGGAGGCGAAGAGGACGCGCACGAGGGCGACTGTAGACCGTGGCCGACGCGGAGCGGGTCTCGACGGTGGCTGCGAGGGCGTCTGAGCACGCGTTCCACTTTCGACACGAAGTCGGCACGAACCCGCCTGCGTTTCCTCGATAGCGTGACATCAGGGCACCGGGGGTGCCCCTGGGGGTGGTTGCCCGACGGAAACCGCCGTCGCCGACCGCTCAGTGGTACGCGTGCACCACCGCGTGCCCGCGGCCGCGCCGGATGAGCCAGCGGTTGACGGGGAACGCGGCGGCGCCTGCGACGAGCAACGCAACGGCCAGGCTGCCCCAGAACAGCAGGTTCGTGAGCCCGGCCTCCATCGCGCCGGGGATCAGCAGCATGATCGCGTTGTCGACGATCTCCATGATCGTGATCGAGATCGTGTCGGCGGCCAGCGCGACCGGGACCGCGGCGCCGAGGGCGAGCCCGCCGCGGACGAGCGGCACCATCGTCAGCGAGTAGCCGAAGAGGAACGCGAGCGCCACGGCGAGCGCGATGGTCTCCCGGTCGCCCCACCCGAGCGCGGTGCCGATGATCATCCCCAGCACCTCGCCGATCGCGCAGCCCGTCAGGCAGTGTGCTGTCGCCGAGAAGGCCAGGCGGTTCAGCGACTGCGTCGCATGGCCCGACCCCTGGGCGTGGTGGTGCCCGGCGTGATCGCCCGCGGACTCCATCCGCCGATCCTACCTACCCCCTCGGGGTATCCAAGCCGCCCTCAGGCGACGACGCGGTAGACCTGGAACACCTCGGCGAACTCGCGGTTCACGTTCGTCCCGTGCACGCGGGCGAGGTTCCAGATGTACTCCTCGTTGGCGTACCGCCGGTGCTGCTGCGACGCGTAGCGCCGGACCGCCGCGACCTTGCGCTCGACGTGGCGCTGCTCGAGCGCGAGGTAGGCGCCGTACGAGAAGTCGAAGTTGTTCCACGGGATCTCGTACCCGAGCACAGTCGTCCGCTTGAAGGCGCGGAGGCCCTCCTGGGCGACCGTCTGGTGATCCTGGTGGACGTCATGGTGCGAGGGCTGGAAGACGACATCCGGGCGCCAGTCCTCCCACAGCCCGACGAGCAGCTCGAGGATGTCCTGCCGGCGCTGCGGGAACGTCCGCACGTCGAAGTCGTGCACCGTGAGGTGCGAGTCGGGGATCCCGAGCTCCGACGTCGCCTCGCGCACCTCGCGCGCGAGCGTGTCGGGAGGAAACCCCTCGGGGAGCGACCGCGTTGCGATCGAGAACGCGACGTACCGGACCTCGCAGCCGCCTTCGACGAGGCGGGCCATCGTCCCGCCGCAGCCGAACTCGCCGTCGTCCGTGTGCGGCGCCAGGACGAGCGCGCGTTTCCACCCCTCGAGCACGGCGCGAGTCTAGAGGCTGGGAGCCGGCTGAGGCACCGGCGGCGGCGGCTGCGCCGCGGGCACGGGTCGCGGCGGCGCCTTCTTCGGGACGCGCGACACGAGCCCGACGAGCCCGAGCAGCGCCCACGTCATCGGGTCCTCGAAGAACGCGGCGTAGAAGAGGCTGTGCACGGCGATCGCGACGAGGACGATCCCCGTCGCGAGCGCGACGCGTGACGTGAACCCACGCCCGAGCCCGCGAAGCGTCGCGAGGAACGCCGCGGCGGCGAGCCAGGCGAGGAGGACGAAGCCGACGATCCCCGTCTCCGCGGCCACGGTCACCGGCGTCGTGTGGGACGCGACGCGCTTCGGGTCGCGTCCCGGGATCTCGAGACGTCGCGCGTACTCCTGCGAGAAGCCTCCGACGCCAACGCCCAGGACCGGATGGTCGAGCGAGATCCGGATGCCCTGGCCGACGAGGTTCGCGCGTCCCGACGTGACACGGTTCACGCCGGACCGTGACTTGCCCACGATCTCGTCGCGGATCTGCGGCACGGCGAGCAGCACGGCGCACGTCACCGCGCCGAGCGCGACGAGCGCGAGCGTCGCCCGTCGTCCCCACGCGACCGCGGCGGCGAGGACGATGCCGGCGGCGAGCGCGACGAAGCTCGACTGCGAGAAGGAGATGAGCAGCCCGAACCAGGTCGCGATCACGACCACGTAGAGCACCACGTCCCGCCGGCCGCGAACGCCTCCGAGAAGGATCCCGGCGAGTGAGGCGAGCACGGCGACCGTGAGGTAGCGGCCGTACACCGACGGGTCCCAGAACACGGAGTTGACGCGGAAGAACGGCGCGTACGCATTGAAGACCTTGACGCTCGGATTCCAGAAAACGTCCCGCGTGAGCCACTGGTAGCCGCCGACCGCGGCGTATGCGAGCGCGGTCGCGACGAGCCCGCCCCACAGCCACGTCAGCCAGCGACCGCGCCACGGGAGGCGGCCGAAGCCGATCGCGAGCAGGCCGAACGGGAGGACGAACGCGCCGAGGAAGATCGCGCCGCGGCGGACGTCGAGCGTCCAGAGCATCGAGAGCCCCGACCACATGACCAACGCGGCGAGCGGCCAGGCCACGGGGCCTAGCTCGCGCGCACGGTCGTCCCCGCGCACGAGTGCCCAGCCGAGCGGAGAGCGCGAGCCCGCCGATTACCGCGTAGAGCGGCAGCAGGAGGTTGACCTCGTCGCTGCCGATGTCCACCGGCAGCCGCAGCGGGATGCAGGCGAGCGTCGCGAAGGCGAGCAGGTAGGGCCAGCGTCGGAGCGCCCACGCGAAGGCGAGCGAGACGACGAGGCCGCCCAGCGCCGCCGCGACGAGCCGCGACCGGCTGAGGTCGGGAAGGAGGTAGAGACCGAGGACACCGAGCGCCGCAGCCCAGGCGACGAGGCCGGCGATCCGCGCGGGCCGTCCGGGCGCGAGGAGCAGCACCGCGAGGCCGAGCGCGCCGACGACGCCCGCGATCTGCGATGCGACGCTCACTCGACCGGCTCGCGCACGACGACGACGGCGCGCTCGACGTGCCCGTTGGCGTCGACCCGGAGGACGTACCGCCCCGGCTCGTCCGGCGCGCGGAGCCGGAGTGTGCCGGGCGGGGCGATGCCCGACCGTCCGGCGAGCGTCCACCGGAGGATCCGTGCCTGCGAGATCGCCAGGATCGCGAAGCTCGACCCGGCGGTCGTCACGACGCGGTCGCGACCGAGCGCGAGGAACCGGATGGCGACCGTCCGCGAGCCGGACCGCGGCCCGAGGTTCCCCGCCACGTCGCGCGCGACGAGGCGAAGCGTGTAGCTGCCCTGAGGTAGCGGCTCGCCGCCGGCGACGCCGAACCAGTCCATCGTGCCGCTCGTCCGGGTCCCGAGCCGGCGCAGCGCCCGCATCCCGTCCACGTAAAGCTCGACGACGGAGCGCTCGCTGACGCGGTACCGGATCTTCGCGCGGTCGAAGCGACCGTCGCCGTCCGGCGAGATGACGGGCGGGCGGGCGGTGAAGCTCTCGACGCGCGGCGGGGTGACGTCGACGCGGATCGGGTTCGGCATCACGATCGTCCGGCGCTCCTGGTCGAGATGGACGCGCGGCCGGTACGCGCCTTCGTCGACGACCCGGCCGTCACCGTCGCGGCCGTCCCATGTGTACGCAACCGGGGCGCGGCCCTGGGGGCGGTTGCGGGCGAGCTCGCGGACGACGTCGCCGTCGGCGTCGATGATCTGGAGGCTCACGAGGTCGGGGTTGCGAAGCCGGAACGCGATCGTCGCCGAGTCCGTCGCGCAGTCGCACGTCGGTGAGAAGATCTTGTCGACCCGCGGGCCGACGATTGGGTTCCGGGTCAGCTTCAGCTTCTCGGTCACGACGAACGCCGCCGAGGTCGCGACGAGCAGGGCCGCGACGAGCACGGCGGGGGCGAGTCGAGAGGTCATCTCAGTTCCAAGGACGGGACGGTGCCTTCTGAGATGCGCTCCTCGCCACCTCGAAAGCGATTGTAAGGACGGGTCGGCCGAGCCGACGGGGCAGGCACACTGGAAGCCGGCCCGCGGTGCCGCCCCGATGTCTCGTCGTGTCCTCCTCATCCTCGCTGGAGCGCTTGCGCTCGTCCTCGGTGTCGGCGCGGCGCTCGTCCTGACGCCGAACCTCCCGAGCGGGAAGCTCGAGACCGCGGTCACCGACGTGACGGTCGTGGCGCCGCCGCCCACCACGGAGACCGTGCCTCCGGCGACGGTTCCACCGCCGGAGACGGAGCCGGCCCCCGATGTCGACAAGCGCTGCTGGACGATGTTCGGCGGCGGTCCGCGACGCGACCTCTCCCGTGCCGCGATCGACCTCGGCATCCCGAGAGCGAAGCCGCTCTGGGCGCGTGGGCTCAAGGCGTACGTCGAGTACCCGCCGAGCTACTGCGACGGCGTGCTCTACGTCAACACGTTCCGCGGCGACACGTGGGCGATCGAGGCCGAGACGGGCAAGGTCGTCTGGAAGAAGGTCAGCACCGCGCCGAAGCCGTCGACGCCCGCGATCGCGGGCGACAAGCTCATCGTCAGCTCGAAGGACGGGACGGTCACTGCGCTCACGCGGAAGAGCGGCAAGCTCGTCTGGCAGCTCCGCACCAACGCCAAGGTCGAGTCGTCGCCTGCGGTCGCGGACGACACCGTCTTCTTCGGCGCGACCGACGGCCGCCTCTTTGCGGTCGACGTCGACAGCGGACGGATCCGCTGGGCGTACGACACCGGCGGGCGGATCAACTCGAGCCCCTCGCTCGCGGAAGGCCGCGTCTGCATCACGACGTACGCAGGATCGATCTTCTGCCTGCGCCAGCGGGACGGCGAGAAGCTCTGGAGCACCTACGTCAAGCGGGACACGTTCCGGTACGAGAGCTTCTACGCGAGCGCGTCGACGGACGGCGAACGGCTCTACACGATCGCGCGCTCGGGTCGGATCGTCACGCTCGACGCCAACACGGGGCGCGTGATCTGGACGGACCGCGTCAACTCCCTCGGCTACTCGACTCCGGCCGTCGGGCGCGACCGCATCTTCATCGGCGACTTCAACGGCGGGCTTCGCGCGTACAGGAAGACGGACGGACGCCTCCTGTGGCGCGCGCACGTCGGCGGCCGCATCCTCGGCGCCCCGGTGATCGTCGGCGACCTCGTGTTCTTCTCGACGCTCGAGACCGAAACCTACGCGGCACGGACGTCCGACGGGAAGGTCGTGTGGCGCTACGGGCTCGGCAAGTACTCCCCTGGCATCGCGACCGAGCGGGCGTACTACTTCTCGCTGAACGGGATGCTCGTCGCGTTCCGCGGCCGCAACGGGCCGTAGGAGGACATGTACGAAAGCGCCGCCTTGACGCGGAGCGGTGTCAGACACCGATTCCTGTCAAGGGCCGAACGTGCCGATTTCGCGCCAATCGCGCCACAGCCGCGAGCCCTTGCGCGATGCGGCACGGCCGGTACTCCTGTGGAGAACTCGGACGACTCGAGTCGTCGGGCCGCGGGTGCGGCCGGCCGAAAGTGTCAGACACCGCCCTGCAGCACGCGGTGCCGCCGACGCCAGAGCGGAGAGCGCTGGGAGAGCGCACCTACGGCGCGCCAGGCCTTTGTCTCGAGCCGGTACGCAGTGAGCTTCGCGTGGCCGTGGCCGCGCTCAGTCGCCGGATAGCCGAGCTCGGCCAGGAGATCGCCCGCCACGGACTCGAACGCCCCGACGTCCTTCGGAGACATCTCGGTGCTCCAATCCCGCACGCCGACGCGCGGCGGCTCTCTCAGCCGCTGCTGGTGCCCCTTCCGGGCCGATTCGGTCTGCCCGACGTAGCCGAGCATCGCGTCGTCGTACTCGAGCTCTGCGAACGAGCAGATGTGACGGAGCTCCGCGGCGGGGTCCGCGACGAGCGCCTCGTACCGGAGCTCGAGGTACCGCGCGGGCCCCAGACCCTCTCCCAGCGCGCGAGCCGCCCGCACCTCGGTCGCCCACTGGCAGGCGAAGTCCGCCGCGTCGCGGGGATAGCCCCAGCCCTCGGTCATGATTCCTTCCGGGACGGAGAGGAAAGAAAGCGCCGCGTCCCGGCCGTCGCGGATCAGGTGGACGAACAGCGCGCCGGGAAACAGGCGCTCGAGGAGCGGCAGGTGCTGCATGTAGAGCGGCGTCTTGTCGCCCCAGCGAGGCTTGCCGCGCTGCGCGGCGTACGTCTCGAAAACGGCCGCGATCGCCTCGCCCGTCGTCATCCGGGGCCGCAGCCGGACCGCAACGGCGTCCGGCGACAGCCCCCACTCCGCGAGCGTCGGCAGGCGGCGGAGGTCGTCGACGAACGCGTCGATGTCGACCGACCCCGGGTGGCGACGCGCGAGCTGCGGCACAAAGTACGACTCGTCCGGCACCGCGAGCGCCGGGTTGCGGTCGAGCATCACGCGGAGCAGGGTGGTTCCGGATCGCCGAACCCCGAGCACGAACACCGCGGAGACGCTTGGCGGCGCTGTCACCGCGGCAGGGGGCGCCTTGACTCGGCCACATAGCGGCACGCGATCGCGGCCACGACGGATTCGGCGATCACGTCGGCCGCGTCGCCGGCGAGCTCGTCCTCTGCCGGTCCGTACCAGCCTGTCGCGAGGTCCGTGTGCACCTGCATGAACACGACGTCGAAAACCGACAACGGCTTGCTGCCGTCGTCCTCCGGGGCCAGCGCCGTCTCCACAACGGCATCAGGACTGCAGCCCTCCAGGCTGGTGCGCTCCGTGAGCACGAAGTAGTAGTCGACCTCCTCGGCGACCGAGAACGCAATCTGCGGAAGCGCGGCGACATCGACGCGCGTCAGCGGAACTCCGAGCGTCCCGCCTGCGATCTGCGTACGGAGCTCCGTCTCGACGAGTGCCGCGAGCTGACCGATCACCGGGTGCTCTGGTCCGACCTTCGCGACATCTCGAGTCCCGTCCGCGTGGGCGTTCACGCGCACCACGCCTACTTCCGGTTCATCGTTCACGCCGGGAACGCTACTCAAGCCCGCGAGCCGTGTCTGCGATACTTCACGAAATGAAGCGAACTCCTCGCCGCGCGGATCCGTACCGCGACACCGACCTGATCGACGAGCGGGCGCCGCGGTTCAACCAGGTGGTCGTCGGGCTCCTGTCGCTCGTCGCGGTGCTCACCGGGTGGTGGTGGCTCCTGGCGCTCCTCGCGCTGCAGCTCGCGCTCGGGCTGGCGCTCGGGCGGCGCTGGTGCCTCGCCTGCGTCTTCTACTTCGAGGTGCTGCAGCCCCGATTCGGCGAGGGCCGCCTCGAGGACGCGCGGCCGCCGCGCTTCGCGAACATGGTCGGGCCTCGGAGTGCTCGGGACGGCGTCGCTCGCGTACGTGCTCGGGCTCGAGACCGTCGGCGCCGCCGCTCGGGCTCCTCGTCGCCGCACTGGCGCTCCTCGCGGCGACGACCGGCTTCTGCGCCGGCTGCACCGCGTACAAGCTCGGCTACCGGCTGACCGGGCGGCGCTTCGTCTCCTGCCCGATCCCGCCCGCACTCCCCGAGTAGCGCACGTCAGCCGTCGCGCTGCGAGGCCTCGACGAGCGGCTCGGGGCCTCGGGCGACGAGCCACCGGGCCGCAACGACGAGCGCCGCGAGCGCCGCCGCGACGGCGCCCGCGAGCACGATGACGTCGGCTCCCGGTGGATCGACCAGCTTCACGCCTGCAAGCGTGAGCGTCGCGGCGAGCGCGATCCGCAGCGCCCGGTCGGGAAGCCTGACGGTGAACATCCCGCCGACCAGGACGCCCGGGACCGAGCCGATCAGGAGCCAGCCGGTCGCGGCGAGGTCGACGTGGCCGGCGACCAGGTGCCCCGCGCCCGCGACGGTGAGGAGGATCGCGGCGTGGAAGATGTCGGTGCCGACGATCTTCGCCGCTGTCAGCGGGAACGCGACCAGCATCACGAGCCCGAAGAGCGTCCCGCTCCCGACCGACGTGAGCCCGACGACGAACCCGCCGACGACGCCCGTCGCCACGGCGATCGCGCGGTCGCGGTTCGTGAGGATGAACGGCTTGTCCGCCGGGGCTCGAGTGGAGGTACGCCTTGACGAGGAACGCGATCCCGCAGACGACGAGCGCGACGCCCAGGATCGCCTTGGCGGTGTCCTCGTAGCCGTCGCCGTACTCGCGCTTGAGCCACCAGGCGAGCGACACGCCGACGATCGAGAACGGCGCGGAGCCGAGCAGCATCCACGCCGCGAGTCGCGCGTGGACGTGCCCGAGGCGGCGGTGCTGGACGGCGCCGAACGACTTGAAGATCGCCCCGTGGACGATGTCGGTGCCGATCGCGATCGACGGCTTGAAGCCGAAGAACAGGACGAGGAGCGGCGTCATCAGCGAGCCGCCGCCCATCCCGGTGACGCCGACGAGGAGGCCGATCAGCAGGCCGGCGAGGGAGAGCTTCCAGTCCATGACGACCGACCCGCGGTTCGGGCTCAGCCCTCGCCGGACGGCTCGGTCGCCAGCAGGATCTCCTTCAGCGTGTCCGCGCGCAGGCCGAGGCGGAGCGTCTCGACGGCGATCACCTCGTCGGGCGGGATGTTGCCGAGGTTGACGTTCGGCCCGAAGTGCTTCACGAACCACGCCTGCGACGACTTCGTCGGCGCCTCGAACAGCACCTCGTCGACGGAGATCTCGTGCGCGATCTCGTCGATCAGCCCCGTCCGCATGTCGCCGTCGGAGCGGAAGATCCCGGCGGTGCCGCCCTCGCGGCCCTCGGTGATCACCTTCCAGGCGCCGGCCTCGAGCTCCTCCTTGATCCACTGCACCCACTGGTACGGCGCGTAGACGACGTCGGAGTCCTTCGACCCGACCTCGGAGAGGACGGTGAAGTCCCGGGCGAAGTCGGCGATCAGCTCGAGCTTCCGCTCGCGCGGGATGTCGAGCGTCCCGTCGGAGATCTCGACGTGCGAGAAGCGGTTCTCGACGAGCCAGCGCCTTGAACTCGTCGAGCCGGTCGCGGGCGAAGACCGCCTCGAAGAGCGTGCCGCCGCAGACCACGGGCGTCTCGAGCGAGCGGTAGAGCGAGATCTTCTTCTCGAGGTTGTTCGTGACGTAGCTCGTCCCCCAGCCGAACTTGACGATGTCGACGAACTCGCCTGCGGTGTCGAAGAGGCCCTCGATGTCGCGCAGGTTGAGGCCCTTGTCGATGACGTGCGTGAGGCCGACCTGGCGGGGCTTCCCGGGCCGCGCCGGGACGCCGAGGAAGCCGTCGTTAAAGCCGGGCATAGAGCTCCTCCAGCTTCGCCTTGGCGCGATCCTGCACGTCGCGGTAGAGCGAGCCGCCGTGCGCGTCGATCCCGACGATGAGCGGCCCGAAGTCCTTGACGCGGAACTTCCAGAGGCACTCGGGCATGAGCTCCTCCCAGGCGACCTCCTCGATCTCCTCGATCTGGGTCGTCTCGAGCGCCGCCGCGCCGCCGACGATCGCGAAGTAGACCATCCCGAGCCGCTGCATCGGCTCGATCGCCTCGTCCGGGAAGCCGCCCTTGCCGCAGATCGCGCGGACGCCGTACTGGGAGCCGAGCCCCTCGGTGAACCGCACCATGCGGGCGCTCGTCGTCGTGCCGATGCAGATCTTCTCGTAGCGCCCCGGGCCGACCTTGCGGACGTTCGGCGCGGTGTGCAGGAGGAACGCGCCCGAGAGGTCCATGGGCGGCTCGATCCCCTGGTCGAAGATCCGGATCTGCGTCCGGTCGCGGATCCCGATGATGTGGCCCTGCACGACCACCTCGTCGCCGGCACGGAGCTTCAGGATCTCGGCCGGGTCGGTGATCGGGAACGTGACCTCGTGCGTCGCCATCTCAGAACTCCCGGTCGAAGTCGGTCGACCCGTCGGCGGCGATGTGCGCGGAGGCGCGCCGCGCCGCCCAGCACTGGTAGTTCACCGCGACGGGGTTCAGGGTCATGTGCGTGTCCGCGTGCTCGATGTGGCACTGGAGGACGGTCACGTCGCCGCCGAGCCCCATCGGGCCGATGCCCGTCTCGTTGAGCAGGTCGTAGAGCTCGTCCTCGAGCTGCGCGACGAGCGGGTCGGAGTTCCGCGAGCCGATGGGGCGGGCGATCGCCTCCTTGGCGAGGTGCATCGCGTAGTCGGCCGAGCCGCCGAGCCCGATGCCGACGATCCCCGGCGGACAGGGCTTGCCGCCCGCGCCGACGATCGAGTCGAGGACGAACCGCTTGATGCCCGCGACGCCGTCGGCGGGCACGAGCATCTTGAGGAACGTCATGTTCTCCGAGCCGGAGCCCTTCGGCACGCACTTCACGTCGAGCCCGTCCCAGTCCGGCACGAAGTGCCAGTGGACGATGGGCACGCGGTACCCGACGTTCTGTCCCGTGTTCTCGCGGGTCAGCGTGTGCACCGTGTTCGAGCGGAGCGGGTGCTCGACCGTCGCGCGCTCGGTGCCGTTCTTGAGCGACTCGTAGATCCGCGCGGGGTGGAGCGGGAAGTGCTCGCCGACGTGGCAGTAGTAGACGGCGATCCCGGTGTCCTGGCAGACGAGGTTCTTCTGCTCGTCCGCGATCTCGACGTTGCGGTGGATCGTCTCGAGGACGCGAATGCCCGTGACCGACGTCTCGCGATCGATCGCCGCTGCGAGCGCGTCTCGCAGGTCCTGCGGGATGTCCTTCAGCGCCCAGACGTAGAGGTGCGCGGCGGCATCCTCGACGGCCTGTGCGAGATCGGTGGTGGTGATCGTGCTCATGCCTTCGCTTTCGTCGCGGCGTTCGCCCCGGCCCGGCGGCCGAAGACGACGCACTCGAGGAGTGAGTTGCCCATCATGCGATTTCGCCCGTGCGTCCCGCCCGCGATCTCGCCGCACGCGAAGACGCCCTCGAGGGTCGTCTCGGCGCCGGTGTCGATCGTGAGGCCGCCGTTCTGGTAGTGGAGGACGGGGTAGGTGAGGATCGGCTCCGAGAGCGGGTCGAGGCCGCCGCCCCGGTACCGGCGGAGCATGTACGGGAGCGAGACCTCGGCGTCGGCCGGCGCGATACGGGTCGTGTCGAGCCACACGGCGGGGCGGCCGTCCTCGGTCATCACCCCGCGGCCGGCCTCGACCTCGTCGAAGATCGCCTGCGAGACCACGTCGCGCGGCCCGAGCGAGTCGGTGAACTCCTCGCCCTCCGCGTTGAGCAGCACCGCGCCGTAGGAGCGCGTCGTCTCGGGGATCGAGTACCCCTGCATCGTCGCGGGCCAGGCGCCGCCGTTCGGGTGGTACTGGAGCGCGTCGAGGTCGCGCGCCTCGGCGCCTGCGTCGAGCGCGATCCTGGTCGTCTCGCCGGTCGCGTTGGGATGGTTCGTCGAGAGCTCCTTCCGCACCTCGGCCTCGGCGAAGCAGCGCCCGCCGGAGGCGAGGACGACCGTCGTCGCCTCGATCTCGTCATGGCCGTCCGGCGTCTGAAAGGTCGCGCGCCAGCCACCCGCGACCGGCCCGAGCTCGGTGAGGCGGTGATGCGCGAGCACCTCGCCGCCCCCCGCCTCGAACGACTCGCGCAGCGCCTTCGTGATCGCATGGCCGGTCCGGTCGCCGACCTGGAGCAGCCGCTTGCGCGTGGCGCCGCCGCAGCGGGCGAGGCGATAGCCGTCACGACGGCCCGAAGGGCCGCCATTCTCGCTGTCTTTGGTGAACGCGCAGCCCTGCTCCTCGAGCCAGGCGATCGCGGAGGCAGCCTCGGAGGTGAGCACGTCGACAAGCCGGAGGTCAGCGGTGTCGTGCGACGAGCGGATGACGTCCTCGGCGTGGAGCTCTGGCGAGTCGTCATCGCCGAGCGCCGCCTGGATGCCGCCCTGCGCCTTCGAGGAGTTGTTCGCCTGGAGGGTCGTCTTGGTCGCGACCGCGACACGTGCACCGGCGCGTTCCCCCGACACGGCGGCGGCGAGGCCGGCGGCGCCGCTGCCGATCACGAGCACGTCGATGAGGGCAGCGTTCGCCACGGCGAAATCCTATCAACGAACGATGTTGTACTAATTGCATTCATTAGCGACGCTTATTCGAAAGGGAACGCGATAGACTCGTGCCATGCCGCGCCTCGCAGAGATCATGCGCCCGGAGCCGATCGTCGTCGCGCCCGAGGACACGCTCGGCGAGGTCGCCGAGCGGATGACCGCCGTCAACGTCGGCGCCGTGATCGTCAAGGACTACGGCCGCATGATCGGGATCCTCACCGAGCGCGACATGCTGAAGGCGATGGCCGCCCGCGTCCACACGAGCGAGGCGCGCGTCCGCCAGTGGATGACCGAGGACCCGCTGACCGCGTCCGCCGACGCGGATTGCGAGGAGGCGGCCCAGGTCATGCTCGAGCACGGCTTCCGCCACCTTCCCGTGGTCGACGACGGCGGCAACGTGACGGGCATCGTCAGCCTCCGCCGCGTCGTCGCCGCGACGAAGACCGCAGCCGGCCCCGCCTGAGCACACGGAGGCCTAGCAGGCCGAGGCGGTCCCGCGGAGCAGCGCGTCCGCTGCCTGGTCGACCGTGACCTTCATGCGTCCGAGCCGCTTCACGACCGCCCGGTCGCGCCGTATCGCGGCGGCGACGTTCCGGCTCGTCGCGGTCGGTGCCGCCTTCGCGAACACGCACGACCTCGGATCCTTCGTCCCGCGGATCCAACCCTCGGCGAAGAGGTAGCGGAGCGGCGCACGCGGGTACGGCGCCCGCGCCATGACGGCGCGCGCCTGCGCCGGGCCGACGCTCTGCTTGCGGGCGGAAACGGAGACGAGCGCCTGCGCCTTCGGCGCGGTCGTCGGGAGGCGCTTCGCGAGGAGGGCGTCGGGGATCGTGCCGATCGCGAGGGCGATCGTCGCGACCATTGCGGTCACCAGGGCGTACTCGGCCACACCCGGATGATCGGTCGACCCGGGGCCGCGGTCAACGCCGGCTCGGGCGGCTACCAGATCGAGCGCAGGAGCGCCGCGACGTCCTCGGCGCTCGCCGGCCTCGGGTTCGCCTTCGCGCCGGGACGCGCGACGATCGCGACCGCGACGTCGTCGAGCTCGCCCTCCGGCACGCCGAAGTCGCGGAGCCGCTCGAAGCCGCCGAGCCGGGCGAGCTCTTCGACGCGCGTCGCGGCGTCGTCCGCGCCGAGCGCCGCGGCAAGCCGCTCGACCGCCTCGGGCACGGCCTCGGCGTTGAAGCGGAGTGCCGCCGGGAGGCAGAGCGCGTTCATCGATCCCTGCGGGAGCCCGTAGCGTCCGCCGAGCGCCTGTGCCATCGCGTGCGCCAGGCAGAGCCCCGATTCGGCGAGCGCCAGCGCCGCCCGCATCGCGCCCTCGAGCAGGCGCGTTCGCCCGTAGATGCCGCGCGGCTCGCGGGCGACGAGGGGGAGGGCATGCCCGATCGCGGTCGCGCCCGTGTCCGCATGACGAGCGGCGCGGCGCTGGGCGGCAGGGTGGTAGTACGCCTCGGCGCAGTGGGCGAGCGCGTTCATCGCGGTGCCGACCGTCGCGTCGAGCGGCAGGTCGAGCGTGAGCTCGGGGTCGTAGATCGCGGCGACCGGCGTTGCGCGCTCGTCCATCCCGCCGCCCTTTCGCCCCGGCCCGAGCAGCATCCCGAAGTACGGCGTCCACTCGGCGCCCGCGTACGTCGTCGGCACGGCGACGATGCGCGGCGCCCGGCTCCGGACCGCGACGCCAGCTCCGAGGCGACGGCCTTGCAGGTGTCGATCGCGCTTCCCCCGCCGAGCGCCACGAGGCCGTCGGCCTCGAGCTCGACGGCGCGCGCGGCCGCCTCCTGCACCGTCTCGACCGGGACGTGCGGCCGGACGCCGTCGTACACGCCGACGACGGGCAGCGGCCCGGCGCCGGCCGCGCCCCTCCGCGTGCGCCACGAGGAGCGCACGCCCGATCTCGACCTCCTCGAGGACGTCCCCGAGCTCCGACAACGACCCGGCGCCGAAGCGCGTGACCCGCACCGGCCTCGCGTCGCTCACGCCGGCCCCGTGGCCGGTGGAGAGCCCGCGCCCGAGGACGGCCACGCGCTCGCGCGCGAACTGCGCGAACTCCTGCGCGGCCCGGGTGGGAACGCGCGCCGTCCCGCGCGCGAGGACGATCTCCCGGGTTCCGTCCATCCCCTCGATGCCGGGCCTCGGCGAGCACGCCCGAGGCGAGCTCGGCCTCGACGGCCCAGCGCGAGATGAACGTCACGCCGAAGCCCGCGAGCACCGCGCTCCGCACCGACTCCTGCAGACCGAGCTCGAGGCGCACGTCGAGATCGCGGATCCGAACGCCGAGCCGGCGAAGCTCGTCGTCGACGATCCGCCGCACGCCGGCGCCCTCCTGCATGACGACGAGCGTCTCGCTCGCGAGCTCGTGGGCGCGGATCGTCTTGCCCGCGAAGCGATGGCCGGGCGGGCACACGAGCACGACCTCGTCGTGGGCGAACGGCTCGAACTGGACACCGCGGTGGCGCGGCGAGGCGCCGACGATGCCGAGCTCCAGCTGCCGTTCCGCGACGAGGTCGACCACGGTCCGCGTGTCGTGCACCTCGAGCGCGACGCGGACGGCCGGGTGCGCGCGCTGGAACTCGCAGAGGAGCTGCGGCACGACGACCGCGGCGGGCCCGGTCGAGGCGCCGATCGAGAGCACGCCCGTGAGGTCGCCCTCCGCCTCCGAGACGACGTCGGAGAGCACCTGCTCCTCGAGCGCGAGGAGCCGCTGCGCGCCGCGGTACAGGCGCCGTCCGGCCTCGGTCGGCTCGACGCGGCGCCCCGACCGGTCGAGGAGCTGGGTGCCGAGCCGCTTCTCGAGCGCCCGCACCTGCAGCGAGACGGCGGGCTGGGTGACCCCGAGCCGCTCGGCCGCCTGGGAGAAGGAGCGGCGCTCGACGACCGCGCAGAACGCTGCGAGCTGACGCGTATCCATAAGCGAAGCTTATCGCAGTCGTTCGCACGTCCCGGTGCGCGAGGATGCGCGTGATGCGCGTCTGGATCGACGTCACCAACTCGCCGCACGTCGTCTTCTTCCGGCCGCTCGTCGCGCTGCTCGAGGAGCGCGGGCACGAGGTGGCGATCACGGCGCGCGACTTCGCGCAGACGCTCGAGCTCCTCGAGGACGCCGGCCTGCCGCACACGGTCGTCGGCCCGCCGCACGCCGGCGCGTCGCGGCTCGCGAAGGTGCGAACGATGGCGTCGCGGCTCCGGGCGCTACGGTCGTTCGCGCGTGGGAGAGGGTTCGACGTCGCGCTCTCGCACGCGTCGCACGAGCTCCCGCTCGCGGCGCGGTCGCTGCGGATCCCTTCCTCGTACGCGTTCGACTACGAGTTCGCCCGCGCGCAGCACGGGATCGGCTGCCGCGCGGCGACGCGGGTCGTCGTCCCCGAGGTGATCCCGCAGGATCGCCTCACCCGGCTGGGGGCGCGCGCCCGCAAGGTCGTGCGCTACCCGGGCCTCAAGGAGGAGTACTACCTCGACGGCTTCGAGCCCGACGCCGGCGTCCTCGACGCGCTCGGGGTCGACCGCGGCCGGGTCCTCGTCGTCGTGCGGACGCCGCCCGAGGTGTCGCTCTACCACCTGCACGGGAACGAGCTCTTCGACGGCGTGCTCGAGCGGCTCGGGAGCGACGCCTCGGTCAACGCGGTTGTCCTGCCCCGGACGCCGGCGCAGCGGGACGCGATCGCCGCCCGGGCGCTCCCCTCCCTCGTCGTGCCCGACCGCGCGGTCGACGCGCTCAGCCTCGTCGCGCTCGCAGACCTCGTCGTCTCGGCGGGCGGCACGATGAACCGCGAGGCGGTCGCACTCGGGACGCCGGTCTACACGACGTTCTCGGGCCGCCTGGGCGCTGTCGACGAGGAGCTCCTCGAGCGGGGCTGCCTCCGGCTCCTCGAGCGGCCCGGACGAGCTGCGTCTCGAACGGCGGGCACGCGACGCGCAGCCGCGCACGCGCTCGCCCGGCGTCCTGCTCGAGCCTTCTCGCGCGAGCCCGACCCGACCTCGTCGAGCCGCGTCACGAAGCCCGGCCCGCCGGCGAACAGGCAGTGGTCGACGTTCCACACGCGTCCGCCCGAGTACACGAGCGGGCGGTGACCTGACGCGGGTCGACCCCGCGCACGGAGGCGATGGGCGTGTGCCCGTGGACGATCCGCGTGCCGCCGAAGCGGTCGAGCAGCGCGTCGACGCGCGCCGCGTCGAGCAGCCGCATGCGGTCGCTCAGCGACCTCGAGCAGCTCGTCGACCTCCTCGGCCGAGCCGCTCCCGAGGACCGCCGCGATCGCCGCGTTGACCTCGTCGACGCTGTCGCCGTAGCGGAGGTAGGCGGTCGTGTCGGCGTGGACGAGGAGCCACGTCGCCCTCGCGCGCGATCGCCGGGCGGGCGCAGTCATCCATTCGACGTGCTCGGGCGTGAGCGCGCGGAGGTCCGCGCTCGACGCCGCCGTTCAGCCGCCAGACGTCGCGAAACGTCGTCCCCGGGAACGAGGTCTCCTCGTCGCCGAAGCGGTGGGCGGCGAGCAGAAGCGCCTCGTGGTTGCCGAGCAGGCAGCGGACGGCGCCGTCGCTCTCCCGCTCGAGACGCCGGACGAGGTCGATCGCGCCGATGCCGTCGGGCCCGCGGTCGACGAGGTCGCCGACGAGCCACAGGACGGCGTCGGCGCCGGCCCACCGCTCGCGCGGCGTCGACGCAGCCCGGCGTCGCGCAGGAGCGCGACCAGGGCGTCGCGATGGCCGTGGACGTCGCCCACGACGAACACCGGTGGCGCCATCGGCTACGGACGGGGCGCGGTCGACCGGGCGCGCTTCGGCTCGTCGACGACGCGACGCAGCGCGCCGACGAGCTCGAGCGTCTCGCCGTCGGCGACGAGCCGCTCGAGCTGCGCGAGCTCCGCCTCGAGCCAGTCGGGATCGACCGGCGAGCCGCGTGATCAGGTCGATCTTCGGATGCGGGCTCGGCGTGACGGTCTCGCCGTCGCCGACGAGCTCCTCGTGCAGCTTCTCGCCCGGGCGCAGGCCCGATGAACTCGATCGCGATGTCGGTGCCGGGCTCCTTGCCGGAGAGGCGGATCATCTTGTCGGCGAGGTCGACGATCCGCACGGGCTCGCCCATGTCGAGCACGTAGACCTGGCCGCGGCCGCCGATCGCGCCGGCCTGGACGATCAGCTGCACCGCCTCGGGGATCGTCATGAAGAAGCGCGTCATCTCCGGGTGCGTGACGGTGACCGGCCCGCCGCGCGCGATCTGGCGCCGGAAGATCGGGATGACGGAGCCGGACGAGCCGAGGACGTTGCCGAAGCGCACGGCGACGAACCGCGTCGCGACGTCGGCGCGGTGACCCCAGGTCTCGACGATCCACTCCGCGAGCGCCTTCGACTGGCCCATCACCGTCTTCGGGTTCGCGGCCTTGTCGGTCGAGACGAGCACGAACCGCTTCGCGCCGAACTCGACGGCGACGTCGGCGACGACGCGCGTCCCGAGCGTGTTGTTGCGGACCGCCTCGATCGGGTTCGCCTCCATCAGCGCGACGTGCTTGTACGCGGCGGCGTGGAAGACGACGCCGGGCCGGTACTTGTCGAAGACCTGGCGCAGCTTGGCCGACGTCCTTGACGTCGCCCGACCACGGCGGCCGCGGCGAGGAACCCGCGCTCGCGGACGAGCTCGCGCTCGATCTCGAACAGCGCGGGCTCGGCGTTGTCGAGCAGCACGAGCTTGGCGGGCCGACGCGCGCGATCTGGCGGCAGAGCTCGGAGCCGATCGAGCCGCCGGCGCCCGTGACGAGCACGACCTCGCCTGCGAGGTAGTCCGGAGATCGCCGCGATGTCGACCTCGATCGGCTCGCGGCCGAGCACGTCCTCGACCTCGACCGGCCGGAGCTGCCGCGCGAGGTCGCGGTCGCCGGAGACGAGCTCGGAGAGGCTCGGCAGCGTCTTCACCGGAACGTCGAGCGAGCGCGCGGTCTCGACGATGCGCGCGCGGAGCTCGCCCGACGCAGTGGGGATCGCGATCAGGATCTCGTCGGGCCGACGGTCGCGCACGACGTGTCGAGATCGGCGACCGTGCCGAGCACGCGGACGCCGTGCAGCCGCAGGTTCCGCTTGCGCGGGTCGTCGTCGAGCAGCCCGATCGGCGTGTAGCCGAGCGCCGGGCTGCGCTGCATCTCCTTGACGACGAGCTGCGCCGGCGTCGCCGGCGCCGACGACGATCACCTCCTTGCCGCGCGTCGACGATGCGGCCGGGCAGCGGGCGCTCGATCAGCGTCCGCGCGAGCAGGCGCGAGCCGGCCACGAAGCGCGAGGCAGAGCAGCAGGTCGATGAACCAGACGCCGCGCGGGACCGCGACGCGGTGGACGTCGAAGAGCGCGAAGACGAGGAAGACGGCGACCGAGGCGAGGACGACGCCGCGCAGGGCCGCCCCACATGTCGCGCGTCGAGACGTAGCGCCACCAGCGGTTGTAGAAGCCGGAGAACGCGAACACCGGCAGCTTGAGCCCGACGACGAGAGGACGATCGACCAGTCGAGGTACCGGTCGTAGTAGACGGGCCGCGCTCTCGAAGCGCAGATTCCAGGCGAGCCACCAGGCGCCCGCGACGAGCGCAGCGTCGACGCCGACCTGCCAGATCGAGTGCCGGGTGACGGGGCTGCGCACGCGCGTCGCCTCGTCCTAGACGGCGACGCCGACGGCTGCGCGCACCGTCGCGACGACCTGCTCCTGCTGGTCGGCGCTGATCCCGGCCCACATCGGCAGCGCGAGGTTCTCGGCGGCCGCGCGCTCCGTCTCGGGCAGCGAGCCCGGGCTCGTAGCCGAGGTAGGCCATCGCGGGCTGGAGGTGCAGCGGCGTCACGTAGTACGACGCCGAGGCGATCCCTGCCTCGTCGAGCGCCGTCGGCGATCCGCTCGCGCTCGGCCGAGCGCACGACGTACATGTGGTAGACGTGCCCCGGCTCGTCGACCGGCAGCTCGACCGCCTCGGCGAGCCCCAGCTCGGCGTAGCGGGCGGCCGCCTCGCGGCGCGCGCGGTTCCAGCCCGCGAGGTGCGGGAGGAAGACGCGCAGCGCCGCGGCCTGGATCGCGTCGAGGCGCGAGTTCGTCCCGACGAGCTCGAAGGTCTGCTTGTCGCGCGACCCGTGGAAGCGGAGCTTGCGAACGGTGTCGGCGACCGTCGTCGTCGGTGCATGCCACGAGCCCGCCGTCGCCGAGGGCGAAGAGGTTCTTCGTCGGGAAGAAGCTGAACGTCGAGCAGACGCCCGTCGTCGCGATGCCCGGCGCGCCGAACGCCTGGGCCGCGTCCTCGAGCAGCGGCAGGCCGAGCGCGGCGAGCTCGGCGAGCGGCGCGGGCCGGCCGAAGAGGTGCACCGGCACGATCGCCTTCGTCCGCTCGGTGACGCGCGGCGGCGACGGCCGCCGGGTCGAGGTTGAGCGTGACCGGGTCGATGTCCGCGAACACGGGCGTCGCGCCGACGCGCGCGATCGCCTCGGCCGTCGCGTAGAACGTGAACGCGGGGCAGATCACCTCGTCGCCGCGGCCGACGCCCATCGCCTCGAGCGAGAGCACGAGCGCGTCCGTCCCGTTCGCCACGCCGATCGCGTGCGGCACGCCCAGGTACGCGGCGGCCTCGCGCTCGAACGCCTCGACCTCGGGCCCGAAGATGAAGCGGCCCGACTCGAGCACCTCGGCGAACCGCTCCTTGAGCTCCGGGATGAGCGGCGCGTACTGCGCCTTGACGTCGACGAGGGGGATCACGATCGCCGAGTGTACCGGCCTCGTTGCAGGGAAATACGCCGCAAGACGCTAGGCAGGCTCGTCCGCAGGGCGTCGGCGGCGCCTGAGCGACGCGCCAGCCGAGCCACGCCGCGCCGCCGACGACGCCCGCCGACGACGAGGTAGTCGACGTACCGGAACGCCTCGTGGAAGCTCTCCCAGTTCGCCCCCGCGGCCCATCCCGCGCCGGCGAAGGCGAAGCACCAGATCGCCGACCCGAGCAGCGTGAGCCAGACGTACGGCCAGAAGCGCGCGCGGAAGACGCCGGCGGGCACGGAGATGAACGACCGGACGACCGGCGTCACGCGCCCGAGGAACACGGCCCACTCCTCCCAGCGGTCGAACCAACGCTCTGCGCGGTCGAGCTTCTCAGCGTTCAGGTGGAGCCACTTCCCGTGATGCTCGAGCCACGGGCGTCCGAGGTAGTCGCCCGAGCGCCCAGCCGGCGATCGACCCGAGGAGGTAGCCGATCGTGCCGGCGGTCGCCATCGCGACGTACGCCGGGAAGCCGTCGGCGAACTCGTAGCCGAACAGCGTCACGCTCTGGCCGGCGAACGCGCCCGACGCGACCGCCCCGGCGTAGACCATCACGACCTCGCTCGCCGCCGGGAGCACCGCGTCGACGAACATCAGGCCGAAGACGGCGTAGAGGCCGTGGTCGCCGATCGCCTCGGTGACGGCGTCGGTGATCCCGTGGACGAGGTCGCTGAGGGCTCCGGCGACGAGCATCGCGCGGAAGGCTACCGCCGCGGCAGGCGGGCCTTCGCATGACGATCGGCGCGGGCGAGCTCGGACCGGCCGACGCGCTCGTCGCGACGACGCGGACGGTGTACCGTCCCTGCGAGCCGCCGCCGCCGCTGGTCGAGCCCGTCCCACACGACGCTCTGCTCGCCCTCGCCCGAGCCCGTCGCCGCCGAGAGCCCGCGACGACGCGCCCGGCCGGGTCGAGCACGGTCACGTCCACGCGCGCCGCCCGCGCCAGACGCCAGCGCGATCGTCATCTCGCGCCCGCCGCGGCGGGACGGCGCGTCGCCTGGGCGCGCGGAGGAAGCCGAGGGTCGTCGATCGACGACGAAGGTTCGCGTCATGGACGACGCCCGCGCCGACGTCGTCGCCTGGATGCGCACGACCCACCGCCCCTCGGCGTCGGCGCCTCGTCGGCGCCGCTCGCCGCGGCCGGCGGAAACGGCACGGGTAGTGCACCGACCTCCCGCGCGCCCGGCTCGACGAGCGGCGACCGAGCCGTCCGGCCGCGTCAGCGTCACGGACGACGGTGGACGGCTGCACGAGCCGGTAGGCACAGCGTCTGCGTGTCTCCGCGACACCGTCCCCGTTCGGCGACACGAGCGCGACGGGCGGCGGCAGGAACGCGCCCGCGTAGCGGAAGACGAGCGCGGACGCCGACCGGCCGCTCGCGGCCGTCGGAGGGCCGGTTGAGCAGCCTCCCGTCGAACGCGGCCGTTGTCGAGCCGCCGCTGTCGAACGCCATCGCCCGCACCGCCCCGAGCCGGACCATCGTCCGCGCGAGCTCGGCGTTCGTCAGCCCGTGCTGTATCCGGGCTGGCGGCCGTCGACCGCGACGAGCAGGATGCGCCCGTTCGCCAGCTGGCCGACCGCGCTCCGCGGCGCGCGCGGGCCGGAGCTGGATCGGCGTGAACCACTCGTTCGGGCCGACGACCGGCGCACCGCCGCGGACGAGCTCGGGCCCGCCGCCGACGGCAGCGACGATTCCCTGCCAGCCCGGGACGAGCTCGAAGAGCACGCTGACCGTCCCGCCGACGACTGCCTCGGCGGCGATCGCCGCGCCCTGCGGCGCCGGACGCCGAGCAGCACCGCGCCGCCCGGGGGAATCGGCACCGGGACGCCGCCCTGGACGACCTCGACGACGGGCGCCGTCAGGCCGACGCCCGGCGAGACCAGCGGGAACGGGAAGAGCACGGCGGCGGTCGAGCCCGGGACGGCCGGCGTCGCGGGGCCGTAGGCCGCGGTGTAGAGCGTCGCACGGGTCGCGGTCGGCGGCTCGTTGAGCGCCGCGAGCGGATGCGTGGTCGCAGCCGACCACGTCGCGCGAAGCCCGACGCGGCGGACCTCGAGCGTCCCGTCCGTGTGGAGCCCGACGCTCGAGCGGTTCGCGCTCGGGCCGTGCGCGAGCTCGCCGTTTCGCATGAAGATCCCGCTCACCCTGCCGTTGTCGAAGCGGGAGAAGTCCGCATTGACGCCCGCCGTGACGCCGGCCGGACCCGTCGCTGCATCGAGGTACAGCGTCTCTCTCCCGAGCACGGAGTCGTTCGAGAGGAGCGGCTCGAGCGTCGTCAGCCCGCCGGGTCGCGGCCCGGCGATGACGTGCAGGACGACAGGGCCGTGCGACGTGAACTGGACCGTCCGGCTGTACGTGACGCCCGGCCAGAGCGCGGTCGCGGCTGCCTGGACGTCGGGTCGCGGCGACGAGCCCGAGCGTCGCCGAGCAACCCAACCGCGACGAGGTGCGGAGCGGAGCGAGCCCATCGACTCCGCCGAGCGTAGCCCGGTCGGTCGGACGGTCAGCGGCCTCTTACAGGATCCGAACGTTCAGCGCCGGCGGTACGAGGCGACGATCGTCGAGCGCCGCTCCACCGGCAGCACCCGCTCGAACGACCGCAGGAGCGCCGGCGCGAGCGGCAGCCACGCGCGCCGCGTAGCGGTGCAGCGTCGCGACGTACTCGACCGCGACCGGCTCGAGCCCGCCCTCGGCGACCGCGCGGGCCAGATCGGAGGGCGTGTTCGCGCGGTAGCGGGTCGGGTACACGTCCCGCTCCGCGGCGCCGGCCCCGCGCCGCTTGATCCCGAGCCGGAGGCGCGACGGAAGCCGGTCGCCGAGCGCCATCGCCGGGCTCGACCGGTTGCTCGTCAGGATCACGAGCCGCCCGTCCGGGCGCAGGACGCGCCGCCACTCCGCGAACGCTCCTGCGGTTGCGCGAGTGCTCGACGACGAAGTTCGCGTAGACGAGGTCGAAGCTCGCCGTCGGGGAACGGCAGCGACTCATCGAGGTCCGCGGGGACGAACTCGTCGAGGCTCGAGTTCTCGCGACCGGCGGGCTCGTCGGCGTCGACGCCGACGAGCCGCTCGATCCGGTCGCGGTAGAAGCGCAGGCGCGTCGTGCGCCCGCAGCCCGCATCGAGCGCGACGGAGCCGTCTCGGAGAGCCTCGTCCAGGAGCCTCCGCTCGACCGCCACGTGATCGACCTCCACGGCGGCGATTGTGAACCGCCGTCGGCAACGCGGCTATTCGCTCCCGGCCGCGGCGGCGCGTCGCGCGATCATCGCGTTCAGCACCGCCGACCTGACGATCAGACGACCGGTCAGGTACATGCTGAAGAGCAGCGCCGCGCCGCGCCCAGCGCGCCGTACGTAGTCCTGCCGCTCCTCGATGAGCCACCGATGAAGAACGTGTCGAACAGTAGATCGCGAGGTTGCCGACGCCGTAGAGGAGCGCTCCCGGGATCCGCTCGGTCACGGTCGAGGTCCCGTGCGGGAAGAGCTGCGAGACGCCGAGCCACAGGCCCGCGACGGCGGCGACGGCGAACACGACGCCGAGCACTCCCCCAGCATGGAGTCCGCGCTGAGCGCGCCGCGACGTTCGACGCCACCATCTGCCCGAGCATCGCGAGCCGAACAGGCCGATCGACCGCGGCTCGATCTTCACCGCTCGACCCGATCCCTCGTAGGCGAGCGCGTGCACGATCGCGATCGACCGGAAGAGCTGCCCGATCGCGTACGCGAGGATCGGCACGCTGACCACGAGCACCCACCAGCGGGCGGAGTCGCTCGCCGCGCCCGCGAGCTCGCGCGCGACGATCCGCGTGAGCCCGAGGTCGCTCGGCGACAGCGGCCGTGCTCTGGTCGGTCGCGTCGGCGAAGAACCGAGCCCGACGACGAGGAAGACGGCGAACGGGAGCAGGAAGACGAAGAGCCGGTACGCGAGCGCGCCGGCGAGCAGGCTGCCGCCGATCTCCGAGTCCCGTCGACCGTCGCGAGCCCGATGTCCACGGACGCGTGCCGCGCGCGCGCCTCCTCGATCTGCTCCCGCAGGATCCGCACGCGCTCGGCGGCGGCAAGCGCGCGTCCGGCGAGCGTCTTGCCCGCCACAACCTCACTCTGTCTCGGCGAGGAGCCTGCGCGGGCTCGAGCGGCTCGTCCGGCATGCGCCCCCTCACCGACCACCTCGTCCTGCAGGAACCGCAACTCGGGCACCTGCTTGAGCTCGCCGACGTCGCGCGCCATCTCGAGGAAGGTGTAGAGGCCCGCGCGCTCGCGCGGGCCGAAGCTGTAACGCAGCTTCTCGAAGTAGCGGGCGAGGAACCCGGCGGGGTAGCCGTAGCGCTCGCTCGCCTCGTGCGCGAGCCGCTCGGGCTCCGAGCGGGCGAGCCGGACGGAGGCCACGAGCGCCTCCTGCAGCTCGAGGAGGCCGTCGACGACCGGCTCCGGCGCCGCCCACACCGCGAACACCATCGGCAGGCCTGTCCGCTCCAGCCAGAGCCGGCCGAGGTCGTGGTGCGGCGTCGGATCCTCGAACGCGCTTCGCAGCGCGGCGTCTCCGATCAGCAGCCGTGCGTCGGCGTCCGGCGCGGCGTCGAGCGGGAAGGATGCTCCGCGCGCGGCAGCAGCACCTTCGTCAACACGACGGACGTGGCGCTCTCCGGCGTCACCGCGACCGAGCGCACGCGTCCGAGCGGCATCCGCGTCACGAGCTGGATCGAATCGACCGCGCCCTCGGAGGACACGCAGAGGCGCGGCATCAGCCGCAGTCGCGACGCGTGCCGTGCGTACTCGATCGACGAGATCGGCGCCACGTCGATCTCGCCAGCGAGCAGCATGCGGTTGAGCTCGGTCGGGACGCCGACCACCTCGTCGACCTCGTGCGTCAGCCGGTGGAAGACCGGCGCCATGTTGACGTACGCGATTCGGCCGAGACGGATCATCGCGGCGCAGTCTAGAGACGCCAGCTCGCCGGGCAGCGGTCGCGCGTGCACGACGACGAGGGTCGGCGTCGGGCGGGTCAGAGCCACGTAGAGCTCGCGCAGCCCGTGCCGGTCGGCGATCGCGCCGGCTCGACCACGACCACGTGGTCGAACTCGAGGCCCTTCGCCGTCGCGTGGCGCGAGGAGCGCGATCGTCTCGTCGAACGCGCGAGCTCGGCGGCTGCGAGCGCGTCGCCAGGAGCTCGGCGGCGCGATCACCGCGAGCAGCCCGTCGGCTCGGCGGCGAGCGCGCCCGCTCTCCTCCAGCGCTTCGCGCGAGGAGCCGTCCTCGCGCGACGCGACGCAGACGCGGCGGCGCGTCCGCCGCCGGAAGCGACGCGGCGGCTCGATCAGTCGTGCTCGATCGCGTCGAGCAGCGGCAGGGCGAGCGCCATGATCTCGCCGGCACGCGGTAGGCGTGGCGCAGCTCCTCGATCTCCGCCTCGTCGCCGCGCGCAGGTGGGCGAGCACCGTCGTCCCACGTCGCGTAGCGCGACCGGCCCGTGCCTGCGCGATGTCGCCGAGCAGCGTGACGCGCCGTCGCCGGCATCCGCCTGCCGATCATGCGCAGCTGCATCGGCGTCAGGTCCTGCGCCTCGTCCACGATCGACGTGGCCGTACGCCGCGCGCGGCATGCGAGCAGCGCGGCCGCCTCGTCGAGCGAGCGGCACGTCGTGCGCTCCGCTCCAGCCGGCGGCGCGCCGCGGGCGTCGCGGAGCAGCAGACGCTGCTCGCGCGTCGAGGATTCCGTCGGCCGCCTCGCCAGGCGCGTCGGCGACGTCAGCAGGCGCGCGCACGAGCCGGTCCGGGCGTGATCGCCGGCCAGCGCGGTCGACGATCGCGGTGCAGCAGTCCCGCTCGAGCGCGAGCGCGCGCTCGATCTCCTCGAACGACGCGCATCGCGCCGCCGCCGAGCCTGCGTCCGTACTCGCCGTAGAAGCGCGCGCAGCAGATCCATGCGGAAGCGCTCGCGCGCCGCCGACGTGCGGCCGTGCTCCGCCCGCACGCTCGTCCAGCAGCTCGCCCACCGCGCCTCGCGCTGACGCGGACGAATCGCCGTCGAGCCGGAGCGACGCAGCTCCTCGCGGCTCGCCCGCGGAAGCAGACCCTCCACGGCCGCTCGGAGCACGTCGCGCCATCCGAGCGTCGCCCTTGAGCCGCGGCGACGTCGTCGGCTCGTCGCGCGTCGCGCTCGACGCCGTCGACGAGATCGCGACCGCGCGCTGTCGACGTTCGTCCTCGCCCAGCGTCGGCAGACGTGCGAGACGTACTCCATGAAGATCGCGGTTGGGCCCGACGACGAGCACGCCGCGCCGGCCGAGCTCCTCGCGGTGCGTGTAGAGGAGTACGAGGCGCGGTGCAGCCCGACGCGGTCTTGCCCGTGCCGGCCGCCCTGACGACGAGCGGCGTGTCGCGGCTCGGCGTGATCAGCGCGTACTGGTCGGCCTGGATCGTGGCGACGATGTCGCGCATGTGCCGTCGCGGCTCCGCTCGAGCTCCTCGAGCAGGAAGTCGCCGCCGGCCACGGAGGCGGTCGAGCCGTCCAGCGTCTCGTCGGCGATGTCGAGCAGCCGTCGCCCTCGGCGCGGAAGCGGCGGCGGAGCGTCACGCGCTGCGGATCGGCCGGCGTGCCGTGTAGAACGGACGGAGCGGGCGCCTGCCAGCTCGCGACCAGCCACTCGCCGCTCCGTCGTCGTGCACCCAGCGGCGACCGACGTAGAGCGGGCGCTCGACGTGCCTCGACGTCGAGCCGCCCGAAGCAGAGCCCGCGCTCGCGCGTCCTCGTACGTGCGCGAGCCGCGCGCGGCCCACGCGTCGAGGCTAGCGCCGACGACCTCGTCGTCCACCGTCCGGGCGCGCGCTCGACGACGGCGCGCATTCCTCGAGGAACTCGTACGCGCGGTCGACGTACGCCTGCTCGCGCGAGCTCGGGGTGCGGCACGTTCCCAAAGCAAGCGTCACAGCGTCGCAATCGCGGCCCAACGCCCGAGCCCCAACGCACACCCTACACCAACCACCCTCGCACATGATCCGGCAGCTCGCCGTCCCGCGATCAACGACTCGGCGCCGCTTGACCGGGCTCTCGGACAGTCGACCGCTCGCGCCACGTCTCGTCGCCCGACTCCCACAGGTGGAGCACAGCCTCGTCGCGGAGGAGCACGGCGAACCCGCCGTCGTATGAGCACCTCGAAGCCGAGCCGGTCACGGTAGAAGCGACGCGGCCGTCATGTCGCGAACGGGCAGCGCCGGGATCGTCTGCGTCAGCCTCGACATCGCACAGCGAACGCTACACGGCGGAGGATCGTGTCCCGGAGCGGTCTCGCCCGATACCGTGCAGGCGTGGGGATCGTCGAGGAGACCACTCGGACGGCGCTCGTCGAGTCGCTGATCGAGCGGTTCCCGCACGTGCCGCCCGAGGCGGTCCTCAAGGAGGACCTGCTGCGCACGGGCATCGCGTTCGCCGAGTCCGCGCTCTCCGACAACCTCGACGGCGACGTCAAGCCGAAGTCGTACTTCATCTTCTCCTTCGACCAGAAGCCGCTCGCGGAGCTCGGCGAGGCGGCGCGGCGCCGCCCGCCGGAGGAGATCGCCCTGACAGGCGGGCCGTACGGGCTCCGGCGGACGATCGTCTCGGTCCGCGTCAACCCCGGCTCCCCGTACCGCGTCGACCGGGCCGAGGACGGCGCGCTGCGCCTGCGTCCTCGACGACCGGCCCGTCGCCGACGTCGTCCTGCCGCCGATGCCCGAGTACTACCGGCACACGCTCGCGAACGGGAAGACCGTGATGGAGACCGCCCCGACGATCCAGTGGGGCTACCTCGTCTACCTCACCGTGCTCCGCCTCTGCCAGTACTTCGGCGCGAAGGAGGAGTGCGGCTTCTGCGACATCAACCACAACTGGCGCCAGCACAAGCGTGAGGGCCGGCCCTACACGGGCGTGAAGCCCGTCGCGGACGTGCTCGAGGCGCTCGAGCTGATCGACCGCTACGACACCGAGCGGACGAGCAAGGCGTACACGCTCACCGGCGGCTCCGTCACGAGCACGGTCGACGGGCTCGCCGAGGCGGACTTCTACGGCCGCTACGCGCAGGCGATCGAGGAGCGCTTCCCCGGCCGCTGGATCGGCAAGGTCGTCGCCCAGGCGCTCCCGCGCGCGGACGTCCAGCGCTACAAGGACTACGGCATCACGATCTACCACCCGAACTACGAGGTCTGGGACAAGCGGCTCTTCGAGCTCATCTCGCCCGGGCAAGCAGCGCTACGTCGGCCGCGAGGAGTGGCACCGGCGGATCCTCGACGCCGCCGAGGTGTTCGGCCCCCGCTACGTGATCCCGAACTTCGTCGCAGGCGTCGAGATGGCGAAGCCGTTCGGCTTCGCGACGGTCGACGAGGCGATCGCGTCGACGACGGAGGGCCTCGACTTCTTCATGAGCCGCGGCGTGACGCCGCGCTTCACGACCTGGTGCCCCGAGCCGACGACCCCGCTCGGCCGCGACAACCCGGACGGCGCGCCGCTCGAGTACCACATCCGCCTGCTCGAGGCCTACCGCGACGCACTCGTCCGCCACGGCCTCAAGCCGCCGCCGGGCTACGGGGTCGCGGGCGCGGGGAACGCGGTCTTCTCGGTCAGCTCGTTCATGGACACGCTCGACCCCGAGGAGGTCATGGTCGAGGAGGCGGTGCCGTCGTGACCCGCATCACGGTGGACGAGGCCGCGCGCCTCTGGCACGAGGCGTCCGACGACGAGCTCCGAGAGCTCGCGAGCGCAGTGCGCGCGCGCTGGCACGAGCCCGATCGCGCGACCTACATGGTGATGCGCATCGTCAACTACACGAACGTCTGCGTCGCCCAGTGCGACTACTGCGCGTTCTACGTCCTGCCGAACCAGGACGGCGGCTACGTGCTCGACCGGGACGAGGTGTTCGCGAAGATCGACGAGCTGCTCGAGGTCGGGGGCGACCTCGTCGCCTTCAACGGCGGCTTCAACCCGAAGCTGCCGCTCGACTTCTACTGCGACCTCTTCGCGTCGGTGCGCGAGCGGTACGGCGAGCGGGTCGAGTTCTACGCGCTCACGGTCGCGGAGTTCGTCTTCCTCGCCGACCGCGCCCGGCTCACCCACGCCGAGGCGGCGGCGCGGCTGCGCGACGCGGGCGTCTACTGGATCACGGGCGGCGGGAGCGAGATCCTCACCGAGGACTTCCGCAAGCGGCACGCGAAGTGGAAGTACACGGTCGCCGAGTACCTCGAGGCGCAGCGCGCGATCGTCGAGAGCGGGATGCGGACGACGGCGACGATGGTGATCGGCTTCGACGAGACGCTCGAGGAGCGCCTCGAGCACCTGCAGCGGACGCGCGACTTCCAGGACGACTGCCTGCGCGACGGGCTCGACGGGCTCTTCTCGTTCCTCTGCTGGACGTACAAGCCGTACGGGACGGCGTTCGGCGGCCGCGAGATCGCGCCGCGCGAGTACTGGCGCCACATCGCGCTCTCGCGGATCTTCCTCGACAACGTCCGGCACGTCCGCACCTCGGTGCTGACCCTCAACGAGGACGCGTTCCGCGCCCTCGACTACGGCGCCGACGACTTCGACCTGCCGATCGAGGACGAGGTCACCCAGAAGGCCGGCGCGCGGATCGACCTCGACCTCGACCGGCTGCTCGAGATCCCCCGAGGCCTCGGGTATCGCGTCGACTACCGCCGCGCCGAGCGCCCCGCGGCGCTCGAGCGCCCCCTAGACGGCTCCGGTCGACGACGGCGTCGGCGAGGGCCTCGAGCTCGTCGCCGGCGAAGCGCTCCGTCCAGGCTCTCCCTCGCACGCCCGGCGTAGTCGAGCGCCATCTCGCGGGACCGGTCGAGCGCACCGGTCGCCGCGACGCGGACGAGCGCGCCCTCGAGCGGCCCGCCCGCGAGCGCCTGCCGGACGACGTCGTCCTCGCGCGCGGCGAGGAGGAGCGGGAGCGTCGGCGTCCCGTCGCGCAGGTCGGTGCCGGGCACCTTTCCGGTCTCGACCGTCTCGCCCGTGCAGTCGAGCACGTCGTCGACGATCTGGAACGCGACGCCGAGGAGGCGCCCGAACTCCGCGCTCCCGCCGCCGAGCACGCACGCCGCGGCGAACAGCGAGCCGGTCTTGAGCGAGCACCGCTCGAGGTAGGCGCTCGACGGTCGTGTCCGGGTCGTGGCGCTGCAGCCGCTGCAGCGCCTCGCCGCGCGCGAGCGCGAGCGAGGCGTCCGCGAGCACCGCGACCCGCTCGCTGCGGAGCCGGTCGCCGCGAGCACCGCGAACGCGGCCGCGAACAGATGGTCGCCGGTCGCCTTCGCGGCGAACGGCGCCGTGCGCCGTCCACGCCGCCGCGCGGCCACGGCGGAGGTGCGCGCCGTCGACGATGTCGTCGTGGACGAGCGTCGCCATGTGGACGAGCTCGACCGCGACGCCCTCGACCACGGGCGGCTCGCGCGTCGGGCGGCGACGACAGGAACGTCAGGGTCGGCCGGAGCCGCTTGCCGCCCGCGGCGAGCGCGTCCGCGCCGACCGCGGCGACGGTGCCGGGATGCGCCTCGACGACCGTCCGCGAGCCGCGCCTCGACGGCGTCGAGGTAGTCGCCGAGGCCCGCGGCGTCGACCGCACCGTCGTCGAGCGCGCTCACTCGGTCGCACCCCGACGTGCAGCGCGACGATCGTCGCGCCCGAGCAGCCGGAACGCTGACCTGCTCGAACCCGCTTCCGCTCGAGCAGCGCCGCGAGCTCCTCGGCGCCCGGGAAGCGGCGCACGCTGGCAGGCAGGTAGGTGTAGGCCTTGCCGCCCGGCAGCACCTTGCCGAGCAGCGGCACGATCCGGTCGAACCAGAGCGAGAAGAACGGCCTCAGCACCCCGCGCGGCTGTGTGATCTCGAGGATCGCGAGCCGCCCGCCGGGCCGGAGCACGCGCCGCAGCTCGCGCGAGCGCCGGCTCGAGATCGGCGACGTTTCGGACGCCGAAGCCGACGGTCGCGGCGTCGAACGACGCCGTCGTCGAACGGCAGCGCGAGCAGGTCGCCCTCGACCCAGTCGATCGTGTCGGACTTGCGGCGCGCGCGCTCGAGCATCCGCGGGCGAGAAGTCGAGGCCGGTCACGATGCCGCCCTCGCGCTCGGCGGCGACCGCGAGGTCGCCGGTGCCGCAGCACGCGTCGAGCACGCGGTCGCCGGGCTGGACGACCGCCTCGACCGTCAGCCGTCGCCAGGAGCGGTCGAGCCCTGCGGTCATGACCCGGTTCATCGCGTCGTACACCGGCGCGATCCGGTCGAACATGCCCGCTTCGTGACGCTGCGTCCGAGCTCGGAGCGTCCCGGACTCGTGCGTCAGCCGGCTGCGCCCCACCGCCGGATCAAGGACGTGTCGATCCCGAGCTGGTCGAGGCAGCGCGCGACGACGAAGTCGACGAGGTCCTGCACCGTGTCGGCCCCGTGGTAGAAGCCCGGCGCGGCGAACAGGATCACGGCGCCGGCGTCGTTCAGCGTCGCGAGCCCGCGCAGGTGGATCGACGAGAGCGGCGTCTCGCGCGGCACGAGCACGAGCTTCCGCCGCTCCTTGAGCGCGACCGACGCCGCGCGGTGGATCAGGTTCTGCATCGCGCCCGAGGCGAGGGTGCCGACGGTCGACATCGAGCACGGGCAGACGACGTACGCGTCGACCTTCGCCGAGCCGCTCGCGTACGGGCTCTTCCAGTCCTGCGCGTCGTAGACCGTCACGCCGTCGCCGGCGCTGTCGCCGACGAAGCGCGCGAGCACCTCGTCGCGCGGCAGCGAGGCGTCGCGGTACAGCTCGGTCGCGAGCACCTCGATCCCGGCCGACGAGGCGCAGAGCCCGACCTCGGCCCCGGCGGCGACGAGCCCGTCGAGGATCCCCTTCGCGTACGGCGCGCCCGACGCGCCCGTGATCCCGAGGAAGACCTTCACGCCGGGAGCGTAACCGCGTCTCGCCGCGCACGGCCGGCGTGCGCGCGATGCCGTCGCGACCGGGCTACCCGCCGTCCGCGCTCTCGCCGCCCCTGGAGGCGTCGAGGAACGTCGCGAGGTTCGTGAGGTTCTCGTCGCCGAGGTAGGAGTACGAGATCATCACGTTGTTCCCGTACTGCGCCGGGTTCGAGACGTACGACTTGAAGAACTCGACGCCGCGGTCGGAGGCGCCCACGTCGCTCAGGTCGGGCGCGCCGAGGTTCGAGTTCCCCTCACCGAGGTACGTGTGGCAGTTGAGGCAGCCGGACTGCGCGAACAGCGTCGCGCCCGCCATCGCCGCCTCGTTGTCCGCGAACCCCTGCGTCCTCGGCCCACTCGTCGACCGTGCCGGCGGCGATGATCTCCGAGCCGAGCGCCTCCTTCGCGGTCGCGCCCTTCCAGGTCAGGACGCCCATCGAGATGACCGTGAGGATCGCGGCGACCAGCGCGACCGGCCGCCGGCCGATCCGCCGCTCGGGGCGGCGATCGTAGAACGGCAGCCCGATCAGGAGGATCAGCAGGATCGTCGGCACGCCGACCGTGCCGAGGACGACCGTCTCCGGCCACTTGAAGATCCGCAGGAGGTAGAAGAGGAAGTAGAAGAACCAGTCGGGCCGCGGGACGAACTCGATCGTGCCCGGGTCGGCCTCGTCCGTGTACCACGGCCCGAGGATCCCGGCCTCGGTGCCGTCCGCCGTGAAGTACCAGACGCACGCGAGGGCGATGATCACCGCCACGACGACGAGCGACATGATCGAGTCGTGCAGCACCGCGTACGGGAAGAAGCTCTTCCCCTCGCGCTCGACGTCCTCCTTGTAGCGCTTGTGCTCGGCGCGGTTCCGGTCCTTCAGCGGCGTGCCCATCAGCTGTCGGGCTCCTCGGGCGCCGGCGGGCGGATCAGCCCTTCACGACCGCCGCCGTTCGTCTCGGGCCGCACGCGGCCGGCGGCCGACTTCGACCACGGCGGCGAGGTGACGCCGAGGCGCACGACGAGGTACAGGTGCAGCCCGATCAGCGCGAATGATCGCGCCCGGGACCAGCAGCATGTGCAGGGCGTAGAACTTCGCCAGCGTGTCGGGACCGATGTTGAGCCCGCCCTGGAGGAACTGCGCGAGGAACGGCCCCGCAAAGGGCGCGGTCGCGTTCAGGTTGATGCCGACGACGGTCGCCCAGTACGCGGTCTGGTCCCACGGCAGCAGGTAGCCCGTGAAGCCCTCGAGCATCCCGAGCACGAGGAGCAGGACGCCGATGATCCAGTTCAGCTCGCGCGGGTACTTGTAGGCGCCGAACAGGAACGTTCGCGCCATGTGGAAGAACATCAGGATGATGAAGACGCTCGCGCCCCACTTGTGCATCCCGCGCACGAGCCAGCCGAGCGTCACCTCCTCGGTGATGTTCACGACCGAGCTGTAGGCGCTGTTCCGGGTCCGGGCTTGTAGTACATCGCGAGGAAGACGCCGGTCAGCGCCTGGACGATGAAGGCGGTCAGCGCCGCGGCGCCGAGCGTCTGCGCCCAGCTGATGTCGCGCGGCACCTTCCGGAACAGGAACCACTTCGTGTAGCCGACGAGCCCCGAGCGCTCCTCGACCCAGTCGAGCGGGTAGAGCGCGACGGTCTCGAGCTGCTGGCGGCGTGTGGACTTGACGGCCATGCGCTAGCCCGTGCTCCCCGGGGTCGGGATCGGGTAGAGGAACCGCTCGATCCCGTCGACGTGGACGCCCGGGTAGGCCTTGTAGTACTTCGAGATCCGCGCCTTGGCGCCCGGTGCCCTCGACGGTGCCGACGCTGAAGATCCGGCCGAGCACGAGGTTGCCGTCCTTGATCGAGAACTCGTAGCGGTCGAGCGAGCGGACGGGCGGGCCGGCGCTCCGGTTGCCCTCGGAGTCGTAGAGGCCGCCGTGGCACGGGCAGCCGAAGCTCGCCGCGAGCACCGGGCGGAGCTCGACGCCGTTGACCTCCTTCATCGCCTCCTCGTCGATCGGGCCGTTCGGCTGCACCGGGCACCCGAGGTGGACGCAGCGGCTGAAGAGCGCGGTGAAGCTCGGCACGCCGTCGTCGGTGCGGCCCGTTGTTCCGGATGAACGCGGTGCGGCGCGAGACCTCGCCCTGCTCGGGGCTCTCGAGGTACGTCGCGATCACGTACTCGCCCTCCGGGAAGTTCGAGATCGGCCCGAGGTCGACGTCGAACGTCTCGACGCCCTCGCCCATGAACGAGGGCAGCACCGCCGAAGCCGAGCACGGGAAGCGTGACGCCGGCGCCGATGAGCCCGCCGACGCCGATCGTCGCGAGCGAGAGGAACGTCGCCCGGTCGACGGAGCGTGCCGAGGTCGGCCTCGGTGACGGCGCCGAACTGCGCCGGGCTCTCGCGCGACGCGCCCGCGGCGGCCGAGTCGACCGGCCGCGTCGAGAACAGGTCGCGGACCCAGAGGAAGCCGAAGACGAGCGTGATGAGCGCGCCGACGATCAGCGCGGGGACGCTCACGACGAGACCGACGAGGATGCACGCGACGCCGATCGCGAAGCCGATCGGCCAGAGGCTCGGCGCCGGAACGTGCGGGGTGTCGTGCTGTTCGTCGCTCACTCGATGGCTCCGTGCCTCGGTTCCCGATTCAACCGTTCGGCCCTGCCGCGTGTCAACGGCGAACCGGCCAGCCGGGTCGCCGTCGCGCCGCGCCGCGGCGCCATTCTGCACGGTTCCGCCGTCGGCGTGCGCGGGCAACCCGAGCTCTGCCCACCGCGCGTCGACCCGCTCCTTGCATCTCCGCCGTCATCTCGATCTCGGGCGGCCACTCGCGCGCCCCCTCGTCCGGCCCCTTCGCCGTCGCGTCGAAGCCGATCTTCCCGCCGAAGGACGGCAGCACCGACGCGTGGTCGAGCTGGTCGATCGGCCCGTCGGCGAGCACGACGTCGCGCTTCGGGTCGACGTTCGCGCAGACGCGGAAGAAGACCTCCTCGTAGTCGTGCACGTCGACGTGCTCGTCGACGACCACGACCGCCTTCGCGAGCGAGAGCAGCCCGAGGCCCCACACGGCGTGCATCACCTTCCGCGCGTGACCGGGGAAGCGCTTGCGGATCGAGACGATCACGCAGTTGTGGAACGCGCCGGCCGTCGGGAGGTCGTAGTCGACGAGCTCCGGGACGCTCATCCGGATCGCCGGGAGGAAGATCCGCTCCGTCGCCTTCGCGAGCCACTCGTCCTCGGCCGGCGGCTTGCCGACCACGATCGACGGGATAGATCGCGTCGCGGCGCATCGTGATCGCCGAGATGCGGAAGATCGGGAACTCCTCGGGCGGCGTGTAGTAGCCCGTGTGGTCGCCGAACGGCCCCTCCATCCCGGTGTCGCTCGCGTCGACCCACCCCTCGAGGACGATCTCCGCGTTCGCCGGCACCTCGAGGTCGACGGTCTTGCACTGCACGAGCTGGACGGCGGAGCCCTTGAGGAAGCCGGCGACCATCAGCTCGCCGACGTGCTTGGGGAGCGGCGCGCTCGCCGAGTACGCGGTCACGGGGTCGAGCCCGAGCGCGACCGCGACCGGGATCCGCCCGTCGGGCGCCGCGAGCAGGTCGGCGCGCCCGTCCTTGTGGATCTGCCAGTGCATGAACGTCGAGCGCCGGTCGACCTTCTGCATGCGGTACATGCCGACGTTCCGGACGCCCGTCTCGCGGTCCTGCGTGATCACCGCCGGCAGCGTGATGAACGGCGCGGGGTCGAGCGGCCAGCAGCGCATGATCGGGAGCAGGTCGAGGTCGACGTCGTCGCCGGTCAGGACGATCTCCTGGCAGGCGCCCTTCGAGACGGTCTTCGGCGCCGAGTCGGCGATCGACTTGAGCGTGCCGAGCTTCCGCACCTTGTCGACGAGCCCCTGCGGCGGGGTCAGCTCGAGCACCTCCTCGAGCTTCGCGGCGACGTCGTCGAGGCGCTCGACGCCGAACGCGAGGCACATCCGCCGCTCGGTGCCGAACTGGTTGATGAGGAGCGGCAGCCGCGAGCCCTTGACGTTCTCGAAGAGAAGCGCCGGCCCGCCCGACTTGACGACCCGGTCGGTGATCTCGGTGATCTCGAGGTCGGGGTCGACCTCGGCCGGTGACGCGCACGAGCTCGCCCTCGCGCTCGAGGAGCGCGATCCACTCGCGGAGGTCCTTGGCGGGGGCGGCCATGCGGCGGGTCAGTCTAGGAAGCTCAGCGCGGCCGAGCGTGGCCACCGGCGGTCAGTCCAGCGCCGCGACCGCGCGCAGCTCGCCGACGTTCGAACTCTTCGCCCATCAAGATCCCGGAGCTCGCCGAAGTGCGCGTACTCGATCCGAGCGACCGATCGGAGCCCTGCGTGCCTCCGATCACGCAGCCGTTCGCTCGGCCGGAGTCCGGCTGGAGCGTCGATCTCGGCGCCCAGACCGTCGGCGCGCGCCGACGAGCGCGAGCGACTGCGAGCGACCCCGCGATCGCCGTCGGCGAGACGAGCGGCGCATCTCATCGAGGCGAGCTCGAGCGACTCACACCGCTTGAAGCCGATGCGCCCGGCGCGCTCGATGCGATTCCTTGAGGAGTACCCGAGCCTCGGCCCGGTGCGGCCGAGAACGAGCGTTGCCCTGCGGCGCTGAAATCGCGAGCGACTACGCGCACCGTCGCGGCCTCGACTTCCCCCGGTCGCGGGCAAGAGGTCAGCGTGCCTCGCTCGGCCATCGTCCGCGACGCGGCTCGTAGGCACCCTGCAGAAGCGCCGTGTCGCCGAGATTTGCGACGGAATCGCGCGCCGTCGCGCTCGGCTGCACGTGCGACTGCGGCTGCTTCTTCGACAGAGCCGACAGCGGATGCTCGAGATCGTCTCGGCCCGACAGCGCTGACGTCCCGACGCTCGATGAAGCGCACGTGCAATCACGCCTCGGCATCTCTTCGAGCTTCTCGCGACAGCGCGCAGGCTCTCCTTCGGCGAGAGCCGTTGGCGCGCTCGACATCGTCCTTGCCAATTGCGAGCGCAGTCGCCGACGCGATCCGCAAGCCCCTTCGCTCGCAGCTCGACGGAGACTCTGCCGCCTCGATCTGCGAGCGACAGTCTCGACGTGGATGCGCACGTCGGACAGGCGATCGAGATCCCGCGACGCCCCAGTACTCGCTCGAGAGCGCAGATCGAGCCGGAAGGCCGCCGTCTGACGATTCGCGCGCCACGATGAACGAGGCGATGAGCCGCTCGGAGGTTGACGTGCTCGTCATCGAGTCGCAGCATCGTGCCTCTGGTGACGGGTATCGCACCTCGGCTTGCCTCGGCCAGCGAGACCGTAGTCCCTCCGCGAGTCTCAACAGCCACTCGTCGCGAACTCAGACGCATCGACCTCGTGCGTCGACTGCGCTCTCGAGCCGAGCGGAGGCGTACTCGCGGATCGTCTCGAGCATCCAGTAGCGCGTCGTTGGTAGAAGCGCAGGAGGCTCTTCTCGACGAGCGATTGCAGCGTGTCGAGGTCGGCGCCACAGACCTGCTCGGCCGCTTCGAGCGTGCAGCCGCCGGCGAACACGGAGAGCGCGCGAAAGAGCAGCCTGCTCGTCGTCGGTCGAGGAGCTCGTACGACCACTCGATCGTGGCCCGCAGGGTCTGCTGGCGCGGGTCCGCGTCCCGCCCTCCCTTGAGCAGGTCGAGCCGCTGCGAGAGCCGCTCGAGGATCTGGGCCGGCGAGATGACCTTCGTGCGGGCGGCGGCGAGCTCGACGGCCAGCGGCAGGTTGTCGAGGCGAGCGCACAGCTTGCGGATCTCCGTCGCTCGGCTCCGATCCGAGCGCGCTCGCAGAACAGCGAGACCGCTTCGGGCTCGGCCAGCGGGGGCACCGCGTACTCGACCTCGCCGTCCACACGCAGCAGCTCGCGTGAGGTGATCAGCAGACGGAGATTCGGACACGCGCGAAGCAGCCCGGAGAGCGCGGGTGCCGCGTCGATCACCTGCTCGAGGTTGTCCAGCAGCAGGAGCATCTCCCGCTCACCGACGTGCGCGGCCAGCTCGCCCTTGGCTCCGAGTGTCTGCCCGACCGTTTCCAGCACGAGTGCCGGGTCGCGCAGCGTCGCGAGCCCCACCCAGAAGACGCCGGCCTTGACATCCGGGACGAGCGTCGCGGCGGCCTCGAGCGCCAGTCGCGTCTTGCCCGACCCGCCCGGGCCGGTCAGCGTCACGAGCCTCGCACCGCTGTCGAACCTCGACAGCACCTCGCCGAGCTCACCCTCCCGGCCCACGAACGAGCTCGCAGGGCGCGGCAGGTTCGTGTTCGAGAGCGTCTTCAGCGGCGGGAAGCCGTGCCGGCCGAGCTGGAAGATCGCCACCGGCTCGTCGACGTCCTTGAACCGGTGCTCGCCGAGATCCAGGAGCTGCTCGGTGTCCACGGCCGCCGCAGCCGCGCCCGAGACGACCACCTGCCCGCCGTGCGCCGCAGCGGCGATCCGGGCCGCCCGATGCACCTCGAACCCCACGTACCCGGTCTCACCGAGGCTCACCGCGCCCGTGTGCACCCCCATCCGCACGCTGAGCCCGAGCTCCGCAAGTGCCTCCTGCGCGTCACGCGTGGCGGCGAGGGCGGCGGGCGGTTCCTGGAAGGCGACGAAGAACGCGTCGCCCGCCGTGTCCACCTCCACGCCGCCGTGCGAGGCCCAGGCAGCACGGCACACCTGGTGGTGACGCGAGAGCAGCTCCCCGTACGCGTCGGTGCCGAGCTCCTCGAGCATCCGCGTCGAGCCCTCGATGTCCGTGAACACGAACGTCACCGTGCCCGTGGGCAGGTCGCGCCGCATGCAGCGCAGCTTCCCGCCTCGCACCAGGCATGTCCAGCCGGGAGGCCCCGTCTAGGACGACTGCGGCGCGCCCGACTCGACCTTCTGTGCGACGGTCATGAACGACCAGCTCGGGGTCACGACCTCGGAGCGGACGACGTCCAGGCCGTCGATGAGGCCGATGAGACGTTCGAGGCTCTCGGGCGTGAAGACATGCTTGTGCGTCGGTCGAGGAAGATCGTGTCCCCGGCACGCTCGTCCGGGACGATCATCGCCACGATCCCGCCGGGACGTGTGACGCGCGCCCACTCCTGGAGCGTCTTCACGGCATCGACGTAGTGCTCGAGGTTGTGCCGTGAGACAACGTAGTCGAGCTCTCCGTCCGCGAACATGTGGAGATCGTCGCCCGAGGCCTGGACGTCGGCAACCGAGCGCTGGCCTTGCACGACGCCGTGCTCACCGACCTCGCCCGCGGCGAGCAGGTCGACGCCGATGCAGTGCGGCGCCACCTTGCGGTGACCGCAACCGACGTCGATCCCGTGTCCGACGCAGTACGGCTCGAGGGCGAGAGCCTCCGGGTGGTTGCCCTCATCGACGGGCGGCGGTCGCAACGGCCGCAACGGAACGAGCCCCGACGGCGATGACTGCGGCGGTTGCCCAAGGGCACGACGGACGCGCCCCGCGGCCGCGTACGCTCGGGGCGAGCGGGCCAGCAGGCGCTTGAAGCGGCTCGAGTGGGCGTCGCGCATCGCGCCAGGGCGGTGGCTAGAGCGTGCGGCTGAGCTTCGCCTGCTTGCGCTTCGCGTTGCGGTAGTTGTTCAGCTCGCCGAGCCCGATCACGGCGAGGAAGACCAGGCCGACGACGAGCATCGAGAGGATGACGTTCCGGCCCTCCTCGGCGGCGTCGGCCAGCAACCAGAGCGAAGCGAGCATGGCGGCGATGCTAGACGATCGCGCGGAAGCGCGCATCGTGCGCGGCGAGCGCCGCGTCGACCGCGCCGTCGCCTGCCGCCGCCCGCGCCAGCCGCTCGAGCGGCGCCGGGTCTCCGCTCTCGCGAAGCGCCGTCGCGGGCGCCGTCGAGACCGCCCCGGCCGAGAAGCGCCGCCGTCGCCGCCCAGGCGGCGCCGTCCCCGTCGCGCCCGTCGGCGCGGGCCTGCGCGCAGAGCGAGAGGAGCGCGGCGAGGTCGGCGACGGCGGCGACGGAGCCGGTGTCGGCGATCCGGACGAGCCCGTGCGCGAGCAGCGCATCGCCGAGGAGGAGCGCGACGTCGTCGTCCGGCGGGGCGAACAGCCGCGGGCGGCCGTAGTGGAGGAGGTAGCCCTCGTAGATCGTCTCCACGCCGAGCGCGAAGCGCCGGTCCACGACGAGCGGCGAGAAGACGGGCACGGCGTCCTGCTCGTCCTCGGGTCGCAGCGCGGACGCCCAGAGCGGGCTCTCCGCGGCGGCGCCCGGCCGCGATCTCCTGGAAGAGGCCCACCTACGCCGCCTGCGTCGAAGAACGACGCGCGACCGCGGCGATGGTCGCGTCGACGTGCTCGTCGGTGTGCGCCGTCGACGGGAACAGGCACTCGAACTGCGAGGGCGGCAGGTAGACGCCCTCCGCGAGCAGGTGCCGGAAGAGCGCACCGAAGCGCTCGGTGTCGCGCGCGGCCGCGTCCTCGTAGCCTCGCGACCGGCCCGTCGCGGCAGAAGAGCGTCAGCATCGCGCCGACGCGCTGCACCGTCCCGAACGGCGCGAGGCCCGTCCTCGAGGCGGGCGCCGAGCCGCTCGAGCTCGTCGTAGACGCGCCGGGTCGCGCAGCCGGCGCAGGACGGAGATGCCCGCCGCGGTCGCGAGCGGGTTCCCCGAGAGCGTTCCCGCCTGGTAGACGTCGCCGACCGGCGCGAGCCGCTCCATCAGCTCGGCGCTGCCGCCGAACGCCGCCGCCGGCAGGCCGCCGCCGACGATCTTCCCGAGGATCGTCAGGTCGGGCGTGACGCCGTAGCGCTCCTGCGCGCCGCCGCGCGCGACCCGGAAGCCCGTCATCACCTCGTCGAAGACGAGCAGCGCGCCCGGTGGCGTCGGCGAGCGACCGCAGCGCCTCGAGGAAGCCCGGCTGCGGCGGGACGCAGCCCATGTTCCCGGCCACCGGCTCGACGAGGATCGCGGCGAGCCCTTCGCCGTACCGCTCGCAGGCGGCGGCGACGCCGTCGACGTCGTTGAACGCCGCAGACGATCGTGTCGCCCGTGACGCCGGTCGGCACGCCCGGCGTCGACGGGATCCCGAGCGTCATCACTCCCGAGCCCGCGCTCGCGAGGAGCGCGTCGACGTGGCCGTGGTAGCAGCCGGCGAACTTGATCGACGCGGTCGCGCCGCGTCGCCGCGCGGGCGAGCCGGAGCGCGCTCATCGACGCCTCGGTGCCCGAGCTGACGAGGCGCACCATCTCGATCGAGGGCACCGCGTCGACGATCTCCGCCGCGAGCTCGACCTCCGCCTCCGTCGGCGCGCCGAAGGTCGTCCCGCGGTCGGCCGCCGCGTGCACCGCGGCGAGCGTCTCGGGATCCGCGTGACCGAAGATCAGCGGCCCCCAGGACTGCACCCAGTCGACGTACCGGTTGCCGTCGACGTCCTCGACGACGGCGCCGTCGCCGCGGCGCATGAACACCGGCTCGTCCAGCCCGACCGCGCGCATCGCACGGACCGGCGAGTTGACGCCGCCCGGGATCAGGCTCGTCGCCGCGCGCCAGAGGTCGGATCCCGGCGTCCGTCAGAGCCACGCGGCGAGGTCCTTCGCCCAGTACGTGACGATCGTCCCGGCGCCCGCGCGCTTGATCGCGGTCAGCGCCTCGAGCGCGGCGCGGCGCTCCTCGAGGTGCCCCGCGTCGGCGGCGGCCCGCACCATCGCGTACTCGCCGGAGACCTGGTACGCCCACACCGGGCAGTCGAAGCGCTCGCGCACGGCGCGGATCACGTCGAGGTACGGCAGCGCCGGCTTCACCATCAGCACGTCGGCGCCCTCGTCGAGGTCGAGCGCGCACTCGCGGAGCGCCTCGCGGCCGTTGGCCGGGTCCATCTGGTAGCCGCGCCGGTCGCCGAACGACGGGCGCCGACTCGGCCACCTCGCGGAACGGCCCGTAGAACGCGGAGGCGTACTTCGCGGCGTACGAGACGATCGGCGTCTCGGGCAGCGCCGCGCGGATCGCGCCGACGCGCCCGTCCATCATGTCGCTCGGGCACACGGCGTCGGCGCCCGGCCTCGACGTGGCTGACCGCGGTGCGCGCGAGCAGCTCGAGCGTCTCGTCGTTCGCGACGGTGTCGCCGTCGAGCACGCCGCAGTGCCCGTGGTCGGTGTACTCGCAGAGGCAGACGTCGGTGAGGAGCGTCAGGCCCGGGCACCTCCGCCCGGAGCGCGCGCAGCGCCCGCTGGACGATGCCGTCCTCGTCCCAGGCGCCCGAGCCCTCGGCGTCCTTCGCCTCGGGGATGCCGAACAGCAGCACGGCCCGGACCCCGAGGCCGCGCGAGCTCGGCGGCCTCGCGGACGAGCTCGTCGACCGACCGCTGGGCGATCCCGGGAAGCCCCTCGACCGGGCGCACGACGCCCTCGCCCGGGCAGGCGAAGAGCGGCATCACGACGTCGTCGAGCGAGAGCGACGTCTCGCGCACGAGCGCGCGCAGCGCGTCGGTGCGGCGCAGCCGGCGCAGCCGTGTGGCCGGGAAGTGCTCACGCGGAAGCGTAAGGCGTACGTCGGACGGATGGCTCACGCGACGCACGGCTCGCGACGGCGCTGTCGCGGCGGCTCGTCAGCTCTCGACCTCCGACCGGCACCGGCCCCTCCGGCGCGTCGTCCCACGACTCGAGGTCGATCGCGCTCGCCGAAGAACTCCCAGATCGCGCGCCCGGCGGCCATCGTCGGGAGCGCCACCAGCACGCCCGGGATGCCGTAGAGCGCGCCCCCGGCGAGCAGCCCGAAGATGACGAGCAGCGGGTGGAGCCGGAGGGCGCTCGCCATCACGTTCGGGACGACGACGTGGCCCTCCACCTGGTAGATGAAGACGAACAGCGCGGCGACCCAGAGGACGCCGACCGGGTCGACGACGAGCGCGTAGATCGCGGGCGGCACCGCGGACAGCCACGGCCCGATGTACGGGATCACCTCGATGAACGCGGTCCAGAGCCCGAACAGGAGCGCGTACTTCTCGGCGCCCTCCACGAGGCCGGTCGTGCCGAGGATCCACATCCCGACGCCGGCGCTCGTGCCGATCACGAGCGAGAGGATCGCCTGGCCCTTGACGTAGCCCCAGAGCGCCCGCTCGATCCGCTGCGTCAGCGGCAGCCCGCCGTGCGGCGGGAAGCGCCGGTCGATCGACCGCCTCGAGCCGCGGCATGTCGAGGAGCATGTAGATCGAGATCACGACGACGAGGACGACCGAGAAGAGGAAGAGGATCACCGACAGCGCGGCGCCCTGCGCGAACGAGATCGCGTCCTGCACGTAGCCGGAGATGTCGCCGGCGCCGATCGAGTCGGTCAGGTCGTCGAGCTGCTCCTCGAGTCTGGATCCCCTCGAGGCCGTGGTCGTTCGAGCCAGCGCCTGCAGGCGGTCGACGTCGACCTCGGCCCCGGTCTGACCGGTGAGCGAGCTCTCCTCCGTGAGGTAGGCGTCGATCCGCTCGGCCGCGGAGCGCGTCTCCGAGACGACGACGGTGCCGAGCGCGACGAGCAGCGCCGACGAAGGCCGTCGCGAAGATCACCGACACGACCGCCACCGAGAGCCCGCGCGGAAGCCTGAGCCGCTGCAGGTCGCGCACGAGCGGGTTGAGCGTGAACGCGATCACCGACGCCGTCAGGAAGAGGAACAGGACGTGCCCGAGCGTCCGCGCGAGGAGGAACGCGAGGAGCAGCAGCACCGGCAGGCACGACGAGCTGGATCCAGCGTGGGATCCGGATCGTCGTGCCAGCTCGCTCGCTCACGCCGCGATCGTAGCCCTGCGCCCCGCTGCGGGGCCGCAGCTGAATCCGGCTTCAGCGTGCGCTACCGTGCGCCCGATGGCCTCGCCGCGCTCCCGGCAAGCCGCTCGTCTTCGTGAACGCAGGCGCCGCGCGCAGCGACGCGCGCGCCGGCTCGTGCGTCCTCTCCGCGCTCGGCGTGCTCGGCCTCGTCACGCTCGCTCCTCACCGCGTTCGGGTCCGGCGGCTCGGGCGCGGCGGCACCGATCGCCGTTCGAGACGACGCCCTGGCCGCGACGCGCCGGCCGTCCGGCCGCGTCCGCAGATGCTCGCGACGATCGGCAACCTCCAGATCCAGCTGCCGGTCGCCGCGCCGCGCTGACCGCGATCGGCTTCCACGGCTCGAGCGACGGCTCGCTCTCGCTCCAGCCGGTCGGCCGCCAGGCGAACGAGGGGATCCTCGCGCGGCTCTGGCGCCGCATCGCCGGCGCCCGCCGCGACGCGCCGCGCTGGTACCAGCTCGAGGGCGGCCCGCCCGGCACGAACGTGCTCGACGTCGGGACGCGCGCCGGGCACCGACGTCTACGCGCCCGTCGCAGGGCTCCGTCGTCGCCGTGCGCAAGCTCGTCGTCGGCGGCAGGCAGGTCGGGAGCCGCATCGACCTCCGCCCGTCGCGGTCGCCGTCGGTGATGGTCTCCGTGATGCACGTGCGCCCGGACCCGGCGATCGCGGTCGGCACGCCGGTGCTCGCCGCGTCGTCGAAGCTCGGCACCGCGGCGAACGTCGCCGCGGTCGAGAAGCAGGCGCTGGCGGCGCACGCGCCCGACGGCGGGAACAACGTCTCGATCGCGGTCTATCCGTCGCCCGGCTCGCTGCCCTAGTCACGCTCGCCGATGCGCATCCTCTTCGTCGGCGACGTCGTCGGGCGCCCGGGCCGCGACGCGGTCGAGGCCCTGCTCCCGGCCTCCGCGAGCGGCTCGACGTCGACGCCTGCGTCGTCAACGGCGAGAACATCGCCAACGGCATCGGGATCACGCCGCGGCTCGCGGAGCGGCTGCTCGCCGCGGGCGCGGACGCGATCACGCTCGGCAACCACGCCTGGCGGCGCGAGGAGATCGGCCCCTACCTCGCCGCGTCGCGCGGCGCGTCGTCCGCCCGGCGAACTTCCAGGCTCGGCGCGCCCGGGCGCGGGCTCGACGGTCGTCGACGGCGCGCGACGGGACGCCCGTCGCCGTCGCTCAACGTCCTCGGCTCGCTGTTCCTCGATCCTGCGCACAGCATGTGGGAGCTCGTCGACGACCTCGTCGACGAGGCGCGCGCGAGACGCCCGGTCGTCGTGGTCGACGTCCACGCCGAGGCGACGAGCGAGAAGGTCGCGCTCGCGCGCGTGGCTCGACGGGCGGGTGACGGCGGTGCTCGGCACGCACACGCACGTCCAGACGGCCGACGCCCGCGTGCTCCCCGGCGGGACGGCGGCGCTCACCGACGTCGGGCATGACGGGGCCGCACGACTCGGTGATCGGCGTCGAGGCGGACCTCGCGATCCGGCGGATGCGGACCGGCATGCCGGTGCGGTTCGAGACGGCGTCCGGCGGGTGTGCGCCTCGAGGGCGCGCTCGTCACGTGCGACCCGGCGACGGGGCGGGCGAGCGCGATCGAGCCGGTGCGCGTTCCGTGGCCGGAACGTGAGCACGGCGAGGAGCGCGACGAGCGTCGAGGCCGCGGAAGAGGACGAGCCACGAGGCGAGCGGGTCGAACTCCCGCACGAGCTCCCAGTAGAGCGCGGGGAACCAGACCGCCGTCAGCGCGCACGCGAGCGACCGTCGAGCGCCGAGCGCCGCGCGGCTGCGGAGCCCGCCGACGAGCGGGACGAGCAGCACCAGCCAGACGAGGAACTGCGGCGAGAGCACCTTGCTCAGCGCGACGAACGCGACGACCGACGGCGGCGGCGTAGCGGACGAGCCGCTCCGGTCGTCGCGGGCCCGCGCGCGAAGCCGACCCACACGAGCGCCAGCGCCGCGACCTGCGCGACGCCCTGGAGCGACGGCGACGGCGTCGGCCGCCGTTCCCGTCGAGGTTCTGCGAGCCGCTCCCCGACGACCACTCGAGCGACATCCCGAACGCGTGGTGCAGCGCGAGCAGGACGCCGGCGCCGAGGCTCTCGATCTGGAGCGGGCGCCCGAGCTGCCGCGCCGAACGAGTCGAGCGACGCCGTCCGGCGCGACGCACGAGGAACGGGAGGTAGACGAGGAGCGGCGGGCGCGGCCGCCAGGGCGACGACGATCGCGCGCCTCGCGCCGGCCGCCGCGTCGCCACGCGGCGACGGCGAGCACCGGCACGAGGACGGCGGGATAGAGCTTGACCGCGATCCCCGCGCCGAGCACGAGCGCCGCGGCCCGCAGCCGGCCGCCGGCCATGAGCGCCGACCGCGGCCGCGACGAGCGCCGCCGGGCACGAGGTCGAAGCGCGTCAGGATCACGCCGCCGAGGAGCACGGGCGACGACGGCGACGACGGCGAGCGACGACCGGCGTGGTCGCGGCCGCCCGCGCCGCGTGCGACGGAGCGCCCAGTCGAGCGCGAGCACCGCGAGCGGCGCCGATCGCGGCGAGCTCGGCGACGAAGACGGCGCGATACGCCTCGAGCGAGTCGGTGACCAGCGCCGGCAGGACGAGCGCCGGGAGCGCGCCGGGCGGGTACTCGAACGGGAAGTCGCGGTACGGGACGAGACCGTCGGCGACCCGCTCGCCGTACGTGCGGTAGAGCGGCGATGTCCGTGACCGCGTCGCCGAGCGAGCTCCCAGGCGACGGTCACCGCGACGGCGACGCGCGACGAACACGCCGGCGGCGAGCAGCGCGCGGCGCGGACGGTCGGCCGGCGTGCCACTACGGCGCGTCCGCGGCGCGGGTGCGCGGGGCGCAGCAGCGCGAGCAGCACGAACGGGAGCACCCAGGGAAGGTAGAGGTAGAACCAGTGCGTCAGCGAGAGCTCGACGCGCGAGCAGGACGGCCGCGGTCAGCGCGGCCAGCTCGAGCGGGCCCTTCTCGCGCGGGAGCGCCGCGGCGACGCCGGCGAGCACGATCGTCACCGACCTGCACGACGGTCTGCAGCGAGCCGAGGTCGGGGATGCCCGCCGGCGTGGTACTGCCCCCAGCCCCAGATCGAGAACGGCGACTCGCGGCCGAGCTGGAATCCGATCGTCCGGTCCCAGAACGTCCCGAGCGCGTCGAGGAGCGACGGCTCGAGGAGGAGGACCGAGAACGCGGCAGCGTCGCGACGCCGAACGCCGACGACGAATCGCGCGACCGACGCCGGTCGCAGGCCCGAGCGGTACGTGAGCCAGAGCGGCGCGACGAGCAGCGCCGCGAACTTCGTCCAGCCCGCGAGCGCGACGGCGGCGCCGCGCGCCGCGGGTGACGACGCGAGCCAGAAGCCCCAGACGAGGAGCGCCGGCATGATCGCGTCGTTCGTGTTCGCCAGCAGGGCGTACGCCGTGAACGGGTACGCGGCCCAGCCGAAGGCGAGGATGCGACGGCGAGCCGCGCGCCGCCGAGCCGGCGCCCGACGAGCACGAGCCCGAGCGAGCACGAGGAGGTCGAGCGCCGATCGCGGTCGCGTGCGCCGCCGGGAGCGTCGTCCCAGCGGCCCTCCCACCCGAACGCCAGCACCGCCGGGACGTAGGCGAGGTACGCGACCGGGCCGTACGTGTCGCCGCGCGGGTTCGTCGACTCGCAGCGCCCGTCGGCCTGGATCCGCTCCCGAATCGCGGCCGTCCGACCGGGGCGGCGCGCACGCCCGGCCGCCGTCGACCGGCATCGCGCCGTACGGCGCCCGCCCGTCGAGGATGCGGTCGGCGCCGATCACGCCCGGCGTACCCGACGTCGATCACGGTGCGCGGCTGCTCGACGTTCAGGCCGACGCGGAAGCCGACGAGGAACAGCGTCGCCGCCGCGAGCAGCCACACCGGCCAGCGCGGCAGCGTCCGGCCCTCGGCCGCGAGCTTGCCGGCGGAAGCCGATCCAGGCCGTGCGCGCGAGCGAGGTAGACGAGCGGCGGCACCGCGAGCGACGCGCTGCGGAAGACCTCGCCGCGGTTGAAGAACGCGAGCGAGACGCCGAACGAGAGCAGCGCCAGCAGGTCGAGCGTTCGCAGCGAGAGCGGGCGGCGCAGGTCGACGAGCCCGAGGAGGAAGACCGCGGAGAGCCCGAGCCACACCGGCCAGGAGGTGAGGAGCTTCCCGCCGAACGCGCCGGGTCGCCCGCGCGCCATCTGCCAGGCGACCTGCGGGCCGGTCCACGCCTCGGTCACCCGGCCGTCGGCGTCGGCGACGACGCCCTCGCGCGACCTCGCCGGCCTCCCCCGACCAGACGTGCACCGTCCAGGTCCCGTCGTCGGCGTCGAAGGACGCGTCGGTCGTCGGGCCCGGCGGGTAGCGCTCGAGCCATCGCTCGACCTTCGGGTGCGCGAGGAACGCCTCGACGGCCGCGTCCTCGTCGAGGCGCGGCTCGGCCGGCGGGCAGCGGCGGGCGGCCGAGTCGGGCCGGGCGCGAGCGGGGCGGGGACGGTCGCCGCCGCCGCGGTGCCGGCCGTCGCCAGGACGGCGACGGCGAGCGCTGCTGACGCGACGGCGCGGCCAGCACGCGGTCAGCGCCGGTGGCGGAACGACCACAGCTTGTTGCCGACGAAGTTGACCGGCGTCACGAGGATGATCGCGATCGCCTGCGCGACGACCTCGCCGAGGCCCGGCGCTGCGACGAGCAGGTGCAGGACGAGCAGGTTCGCGCCGAGCGCGAGCGTCGAGACGACGAAGAAGCGCAGCCCCTGGAGCACGACGTGGCCGCGCTGGCGCCGGAACGTCCAGACGCGGTTCCAGAGGTAGTTGTTCGTGACGGCGACGAGGAACGAGCCGATCGCGGCGGGCAGGTAGTGGAAGCCCGCGCCCTCGCAGGAGCAGCGTGTAGACGACGAGGTTGACGACGTAGCCCGTCGCGCCGACGACGCAGAACTTGACGAGCTGCTCCCAGTTCGCGCGCCGGCGGAGCGCAGCGTCCATCCGCCCGCGCGGGCCGCCGCGCCCGTCGTGGACCGTTCGGCTCGTCCATCCGCCGGGCGAGGGTAGCGGTCGGCGCCGGGACGGAGCTCGCTGCCTCAGCCCGTCGACGAGCGGGACGAACCGGCAGCCGAGCGACGCGGTCTCGACTCGGGCCCGCTCGGGCGTCGCGGACGACGCGCACGAGCCGCTGGCCGCCGGCGCCGCCGAGCGGGAGCACCATGCGCCCGCCGACCGCGAGCTGCTCGTAGAGCGCCGCGGGATCGCGGGCGTCGCGGCGGCGACCGCGATCGCGTCGAACGGCGCCCGGTCCGGAGCACCGAGCGAGCCGTCCGCGACGCGCACCTCCACGTCGCCGTGCCCCGTCGCCGCGAGCGCGCGGCGCGCGCGCTCCGCGAGGACGTCGATGCGCTCGACCGAGACGACGCTCGCGGCGAGCTCGTCGAGCACGGCCGCCGCGTAGCCCGAGCCGGTGCCGACGTCGAGCACGTGCTCGGTCCCGTCGAGCGTCGAGCAGCTCGCACATCGCGGCGACGATGTACGGCTGCGAGATCGTCTGGTCCTCGCCGATCGGAAGGGCGGCATCGTCGTAGGCGCGGTCGGCGAGCGGCGCCGGGACGAACGCCTCGCGCGGGACGCGCCCCATCGCCGCGAGGACGCGCTCGTCCGCGATCCCGCGACGACGGAGCTGGCGCTCGACCATCCGCGCCCGCCGCTCGCTCGAACGTCGCGCGTGACCGCTCACGCCGCTCGGTCGACCACGTAGTCCGGGACGCGGCGCTCCGAAGTGCGCGAGCATCGCGGGCGCGACGTCGACGACGCGCGCTCGGCGCCGGGCCGCCGAGGCCGACGGTCGAGCACCGGCACGAGCGAGTCGCCCGCGACGAGCGAGCCGTGCGAGCCGCCCCCGAGGTGGTGGCGGCCGCCGAGGTCCGCGAACTCCCAGCCGTCGGCGGCGGACACGACGACCTCGCCCGCGTTCGGGCAGCGCACGGCGGCGACCGCGCGGTCGACCGCATCCGGATGGTCGAGCACGCGCGCGTCGCCGTCGAGCACCGGGCCGTCGCCGCCGACTCGCGGATCCGGAGCTCGGCACCCTCGCGCCGCGCGACGACGTCGCCCCGTCCTCCGCGAACAGCGCCACCTCGACCGACGGCTCGCCGTCGAGGCGCTCCGCGAGCGCGCGCGGCGCCGGGGCCTCGGCGCCGAGGCGGTAGACGTGCGCGGCCCGGTTCGAGGCCGCGACGAGCGTCTGCGGCTCGTGCGGAACCGATCGCCGAGCCGCGCGACGTCACGCACCGCCGTCTGGCCGTGGTCGGACATCACGATCACCGCGTACCGCTCGAGGAACTCGTCGAGCCCGCCGGCCGCGGCGACGAGGCCGCCGATCGCGGCGTCGCACCGGGCGAGCACCTCGCGTCGCCGCGTCCGGGCCCGCGGCGTGCGAGGCGTAGTCGTAGTCGGAGAGGTAGAGGAGGAGGAAGTCGAACCCGTCGCGCGTCACGAGCCAGCGCCCGACCGCCGCGGCGTACGCGTCGATCGTGCCGCCCGCGCGGTTCCGGAACGAGAGCGGCGCGCCGGTCCGGTCGCCCCGGAAGAGGTTGTAGAAGTAGAACCGCTCGGGGCCGCGCACGGCGTCGAGGAACGGGACGGCGGGCCGGTGCAGCGTCCGGCCGCGATACGCCGTGAAGTTGACCGCCGCGGTCGCGGTAGCCCGCGTCGGCGAGCGCCTCGAAGACGCGTCACCGCGTCGCGTCCCGAGGTGCTCGGCGTTCATCCCCACGAGCGTGTCCCGCAGCGTCCGTCCCGAGCCCGGCCGCGCGAGCGGCGCCGAACGACGACCCGTACTCGACGAGGCGGCGCTCGCCGCGGTGCCACCAGACGAGATGCGGGATCTCGTGGACGTCGGGGTGCGCGCCGGTCGCGATCGACGAGAGGCAGACGGGCGTGAGCGACGGGAAACGTCGTCGTCGCGCGGCCGAGCGTGCCCGCGCTCGGCGAGCGCGGTCAGCGTCGGCGCCGTCCGCGTCGCCGAGCGACGCCTCGAGCATCGAGGGCGTGAGCCCGTCGATCACGACGAGGACGAGCTTCGTCCTCGTGCGCGGTCACTTCGCGAGCGTGCGGAGCCCGGCGTGGCGCTCGGGCTCGCGCCGCGCCCGGCGGGCCGCGAGGGCGGGCACGACGACCGCGAGCACGTAGCCGGCGACCGGGAACGAGCGCCAGGAGCGCGACCGCGACCGAGGCCGAACGCGATGATGAACGCCGTGCCGCCGGGCGTCGCGCCGCGACGCAGCGCGCCGCGCGCGACGATCGACGCCGAGACCGCTCCGATCAGCGCGCCGAGGAGCGAGCCGGGCAGCCCCAGCCAGCCCTTCACGAGGAGGCCGGCGGCGACGCCGACGGCGAGCGCGCCGAGCGACCGACACGACGAGCCCGTAGCGCCAGCCCGCGAGCGCCCCGGCGAGCAGCAGGCCGGCCGCGAGCCCGAGGCCGAGCGCGACGCCGATCTCGTACCAGTCGCCCACGGCGGATGAGTGTACGGGGCGGCACGAGGCCGCCCCGTACGCGCCCGCGCGTGAGCTCCTACTCGATGATCTGCGCGCGGATCTCCCCGCCCGGGAAGTCGCCCGGGCCGGTGTTCGTCGGCGCGACGCCGTCGTTCGTGTGGACGTTCACGTACGCGTTGCCCGCTGCGCATCGCGTCGACGAGCGCCGAGAGCGGCTGCCCGGCGAGCGGCGCCGATCAGGTTCGCCGCCGTGATCGTGCCCGTCGCCAGCACGCCGTCGTGCCGCCCCCCGCCCGCCGGCGACGAGCCCGTAGAGGAACACGACGATCGGCGCCGTTCACGCCCGGCGCGCCCGAGGTGGATGTGCGCCTGAACGACGTTGTCGATGTTCGTCGCGATCAGCTTGTAGTCGAGCGACTGCCCGTCGTCGGACAGGCTGGAAGATCGCCTGCCCCTGCGCCTCGGGTCGTCCCGCGTCGGCACCTCCTCGCGCGCCGGTCAGGTGGTCACTCCAGTTGCCGTTGAGCCCCGCACCGGCCGCGCCGACGACGGCGAGCCCCAGCACGAACAGCTCCGAGGAGCAGCTCTCCCGCTCATGCCGTTCCCCCTTCGTTCGTCTCGCGAGACGTCTGTCGTCCGGTACTACGCGGCGTCCGCGGCGCCGGATTGCGAGCCGGGCGATCACGTCGAGGCAGAACGCCGCTGCGACGACGCCGTCGACGACACGGTGGTCGAACGTGACCGAGACGTTCCCCATGCGGCGGACGACGATCTCGCCGCCGCGGACGACCGGCCGCTCCGCGATCCGGTGGAGGCCGAGGATCGCGACCTCGGGGTGGTTCACGAGCGGCGTCACGAGGAGCCCGCCGAGCTTGCCGGCGCTCGTGACGGTGAACGTCGAGTCCCGGAGCTCCTCCGCCGCGAGCGTGCCCGCGCGTGCGCGCCTCGGCGAGCCGGCTCGACCTCCGCGCGCGATCTCCTCGACCGAGAGGCGCTCGCAGGCGCGGACGACCGGGACGACGAGGCCGTCGTCGGTCTGCACGGCGACGCCGACGTCGACGCGGTCGAAGAGCACGATCTCGTCGCCCTCGAGGCGCGCGTTCAGCTCGGGGTGACTCGACGAGCGCGCCCGCGGAGGCGTGGATCGCGAGCGGCACGAGCATGCGAGACGTCGACGTCCGTGAAGTCGCACTCCTCGACGAACGTGACGGCCGGGATCTCGCGGTGGGCCCGGGTCACCTGCTCGACGATCGCGCGGCGGATCCCGCGGATCGGGACGCGACGCCCGTCGCCGGACCGGCCGCGGACGCGCGGACGTCCGACTCCTGGATCCGCCCGCCCGGGCCGGTGCCGCGTGGACGCCGACGAGCTCGACGCCGAGCTCCCTCGCGAGCTGCCGCACGGCCGGCGTGGCCCGCACGGCGTCGACCGGCTCGGGCGGGACGACCGCGACGAGCGGCTCCGACCGGCGCTGCGTCGGCTCGGGTGTCCCGCCGCTCGACCGCGCGGAGGAGCTGCTCTCCCTCCTCGCCGATCACGACGAGCACGGCGCCGACGGGCGCGACCGTCGCCCTCCTCGACGAGGATCTTCAGCACCGTCCCCGCTCGCGGCGACGGGATCTCGACCGTCGTCTTGTCGGTCTGCACCTCGACGAGCGGCTGATCCTCCTCGATCGCTCTGCCCCTCCGCGACGAGCCAGCGGGCGATCTCGGCCTCGGTCAGCCCCTCGCCGAGGTCCGGCAGCTTGAACTCGTAGGCCACGGCGGCGCAGGATACTGCGACGTGTCCTCCACGGCCCACGCAGCTGATCGGTAGGGACGACGAGCTCGCGGGCGATCGATCGGCTCCTCGACGCCGCGACGAGCTTCCCGGCACGGTCGTGCTCCACGGCCAGGCGGGGATCGGCAAGACGTCGCTCTGGCTCGCCGGGATCGACGCAGCCCGCGAGCGCGGCTACCGCGTCCTCGTCGTGCCGGACCCTCGGAGGCCGAGACACAGCTCTCGTTCGCCGGGCTTGCCGATCTCCTCGGCGGCGTCGCGGGCGACGTCCTGCCCGAGCTGCCGCCGATCCAGCAGCGCGCGCTCGAGGCCGCCTTGCTCCTCGGCGAGGCGGACGCTGCGCGTCGACGAGCGCGCCGTCGCGGCCGCCTTCCTCGCGGCGTTGCGACTCGCTCGCCGCGCGACGGCCCGCTCTGCCTCGCGGTCGACGATGTCCAGTGGCTCGACGCGGCGTCGCTCGCAGCCCTTCGCTTTGCGCTCGCTCGCGCTCGACCGAGAGCCGGTCGCCGCGCTGCTCGTCCGTCCGCGGCGAGCCGCCGTCGTGGCTGCGGCGAAGCGTGCCCGAGGCGAGGCTCGCAGATCGTCGAGATCGACGGCCTCAGCGTCGGCGCGACTCCACGAGCTGCTCCGCGCGCGCCTCGACGCGACGCTTCCCGCGGCCGACGCTGGTCAGGCTCTGGGAGACATCTCCGGCGGCAATCCCTTCTTCGCGCTCGAGCTCGCGAGCGCCCTCCGCCGCCGCGGCGAGCACGCTCAGCCCCGGGAGACCCTCTGCCGATTCCCGTCGACGCTCGACGACGCTCCTGCGCGAGCGCCTCGACGGCCTCGGGCCGGCGGCGCTCGAGGTCGCGCGCGTGGTCGCGGCCCTCGCCGAGCCGACCACTGACCTCGTGGAGGCGGCGCTCGGGGCGCGCTTCGAGGCCGGCGCTCGCCGAGGCGCTCGACGCGCGGATCCTCGAGCTGGACGGTGAGCGCCTGCGCTTCACCCACCCGCTGCTCGGATCCGCCGTCGCCGCCGTCAGACGCCCTCACGCCGACGCGTCGCTGCACGCTCGGCTCGCCGAGGTCGTCTCCGAGCGCGCGAGGAGCGAGCGCGTCATCTCGCGCTCGCGACGGCCGAGCTCCGACGCAGAGATCGCCGCCATTCTCGAGGACGGCGGCGCGGTCCGCGCTGGCTCGCGGCGCGCCGGCGACAGCCGCCGAGCTGGCCGAGCAAGCGCTCAGGCTGACGCCGCAGGCCGACGCCGCCGATGCACGCCGACGGCTGCTTCGTCGCAGCCGACGCGGCATCACGTCGTCGGGCGACTCCGAGCGGCTATCGCTCTGCTCGACGGACGCGCGAGCGGGTTCGCGCCCGGGCGCCGAGCGCGCCGCGATTCTCGTGCAGCTCGCCTCCGTGCGAGTCAGATCCACGCGAAGCCGAGGCGCTCTACCATCGAGGCGCTCGCCGAGGCAGACGGGGACGATGCGCTCGAGGCAACGATCGCACCTCCGGCTCGCCGCCCTCATGCAATTGGGTGACGGGGTCGAGCGTGGCCTCGACCCACAGCGAGCAGGCCGCCCGCGCCGCCTCGCGTGACCGACGACGCCGCACTCAGGTGTCGCGCGCTCGCGGTCTACGGGTACTGGCAGCTCCAGCGGCGGGGCGCGGCATCGCGCACACCGAGATGGAGGAGGCCGCTTGCGCTCGAGCGCGTCGCTTCCCGAGTGGCCGCTTCGCGGACGGGCCGACCTGGGTCTACTGCCACCAGCTCGTGTGGTCGGTCGAGACTCGACCGCGCGCAGGAAGCTCGTCCTCGAGCTCTCGGGATGTCATTCCAGGCGCGCGACGACGCGCGGGGCGAGTCGTTTGCCGCTCTGGTATCTCGGCTTCCTCGAGTGGCGGGCGGGGAACTGGGACGAGGCCGAGCGCGGTACTGCGGCCGGCTCGATGGAGCTCCGGTCGCAGCTCGGTCGCGTCATGCCGCACGACGAGTTCCCCACCGCCATCCTCGCCGCCCATCTGCGGCCGTATCGACGAGGCGCGCGCCCGCTGCGCAGAGTGCCGCTCGCCCGGGCGGAGGCCGCGGGAATCCAGATCGCCCAGTCGGGACACGGCTGGGTGCTCGGCTTCGTCGAGCTCTCACTGGGCGATGCCGCCGTCGGCGCTCCCGCACCTGCGGACGGGCGTACGAGCTTCGCAACGCGCTTGGCATGCGCGAGCCGGGTATGCGCGTCGAGCTCGGCGACCTGCTCGAGGCGCTGATCGCCACCGGGGAGCTCGACGAGGCCGACGCGATCCTCGCGACGTGGGAGGCCGCGCGCCGCGGCTGCTCGACCGGGCCTGGGCGCTCGCGATCCTCGCGCGCTGTCGCGGGCTGCTGCTCGCGGCGCGGGGCGACCTCGACGGCGCCTTCGACAGCCTTCGAGCGGGCGCTCGCCGAGCACGACCGCGAGCGTCGACCCGTTCCACCACGCCCGCACGCTGCTCGCCCTCGGCCGACGCAGCGCCGCGCCAAGAAGCGCGCCGCCGCCCGCGCGACGCTCGAGGACGCGCTCGCCCGCTTCGAGACCCTCGGCGCCCGCTCTGGGCCGAGCAGACCCGAGCCGAGCTCGCGCGGATCGGCGGCCGCGCCCCTCGCGCGACGAGCTGACGGAGGCCGAAGGGCGCATCGCCGCGCTCGTCGCGGAGGGCCAGTACGAACCGCGAGGTCGCGGCAGCCCTCTTCCTCACCGAGCATTCGGTCGAGACGGCCCTCACACGCATCTACCGCAAGCTCGGCGTCCGCTCCCGCGCCGAGCTCGCGCACCGACTAGTCGCAAACACCTGAGGTTTCCAGCTTTCGCCGCGCGGCGCGCTTCGCCAGCGTGGGCTCGAGCCGAGTTATGACCTCGAGCAGGGAGGGAACATGCGTAAGCGAATCGTCCTCGCGATCTCCGTGGCGCTGCCGGTGCTTGCGATCGCCGGCTACGCGGCCGCCAGCGGTCAGTCCGAGCTCGCCGAGGTGCGGCAGGTCACGGCCCGGTTCCACGACGTCGACGCCGCGATCGAAGCCGGCTACGAGCTCGGCTACGTCAACGGCGCCGGGAACAGGATCATCACCGGCTGCATAGCGCACCCGACGGCGGGTGCGATGGGTTACCACTACTTCAGCAAGGCGCTGATCGACGATCTGGTCGTCGACGTCCGACAGCCAGAGGGTCTGGTCTACGCACCCACGGACGGGCGCCTCAAGCTCGTCGCCGTGGAGTACGTCGTCCCGGGTGCGGGCTCCAACCCGCCGGGCGTGTCCCAGGCGCCGACCGTGCTCGGCCAGGAGATGGTGATCCTCGTCCCGGCGGTCGGCTGGTACACCCGGCACTTCTGGGTCTGGAGCACGAACCCGGCAGGGATGTTCGCGCACTGGAGCCCCGAGGTCGCCTGCCCCTGACGAGCCGGTCGGGGGAAGGGAGGGTGGGCTCACAGCTCGCCTTCCCTCCGGGCTCGGAGGACAACGTTGGCGACGTTTCTGGTCGAGTCGTACACGCCGTCATCTCGCGCCGACGAGGACGGGACGGCGACCCGCCTCGCGTCTGTCGCGGCAGAGCTCGCGCGCGAGGGCGTCCAGGTCGAGCACCGTCGCACGATCTTCCTGGCCGCCGACGACACGTGCTTCTACCTCGTCGAGGCTTCATCGGTCGACGAGGTCGACGAGCTGTGTCGCCGCGCGGGCCTCGCACACGCCCGGATCGTCCTCGCCGTCGAGACGTGAGTGGGAAGGCGCCGCGGCGCGTCAGAAGGCGAGCACGCGGCGCACCGCGTCGACGACCCGCTCGACCGACGGCATGTACCAGTCCTCGAGCTGCCAGTACGGGTACGGGACGTCGAAGCCGGTGACGCGCAGCACGGGGCCCTGGAGGTCGAGGATCGCGCGCTCCGCGAGCAGCGCCGCGACCTCCGACGCGAACCCGCACGTCCGCGGCGCCTCCTGGACGACGACGCAGCGGCCGGTGCGGCGCACGGACGCGAGCAGCCCCTCCTCGTCGAGCGGCTTGAGCGTGCGGAGGTCGAGCACCTCGACGGACGCCTCGCCGGCAGAGCGCGTCGGCGGCCCGCTCGCAGACGTCGACCATCGCGCCCCAGGCGACGAGCGTCACGTCGCTTCCGCCGCGGGCCACCCGCGCCCGTCCGAGCTCGACGACGTGCTCGCCCTCGGGGACCGCGCCGCGCGCCGTGCGGTACACGAGCTTCGGCTCGAGGACGACGACCGGGTCGGGATCGCGGATCGCGGCGGCGAGGAGCCCCTTCGCGTCGGCGGGCGTCGCCGGGACGGCGACCTTCACCCCGGGCGTGTGCACGTAGTACGTCTCGGGCGAGTCGTCGTGCAGCTCGGGCGCGCGCACGCCGCCGCCGTAGGGCATGCGGACGACGAGCGGGAAGCCCATCGCGCCCGCCCGTCCGCCAGCGGTAGCGGCCGACGTGCGTGATCAGCTGGTCGAGGCACGGGTACGAGAAGGCGTCGTACTGCATCTCGACGACCGGGCGCCAGCCCGCCATGCAGAGGCCGACCGCGGCGCCGAGGATCCCGGCCTCGGAGAGCGGCGTGTCGACGCAGCGGTCGGCGCCGAACCGGTCGCGGAGGCCCGCGGTCGCGCGGAACACGCCGCCGAGGCGGCCGACGTCCTCGCCGAGCACCATGACCGTCTCGTCGCGGGCGAGCTCGACGTGCAGGGCGTCGTTGACCGCCTCGACGAGCAGCAGCTCGCGGGTCGCCACGGCCGTCGCGCTCACAGCCGTGCACCCGCCGGAGCTCGTCGAGGTCGCGTGCGAGCGAGGCGGGTGGCTCGGCGTACGCGTGGGCGAAGACGAGCTCCGGGTCGCCGGCGGGCTCGTCCTCGGCCGCCTGGATGCCGGCGCGCATCGCCGCGAGCGCCTCCTCGCGGACGGCGGCGGCGCGCTCGTCGTCGAGCATGCCGAGCCGCGGCAGGTAGCCCTCGTAGACCGCGACGCAGTCCCGCTCGCTGCTCGGCCGCGACCCGCTCGGGATCGATGTAGAGGCTCGGGTCGTCGGCGGTCGCATGCGGCGCCGACCGGTACGTCACGGCCTCGACGAACGTCGGCCCGTCGCCGCGCGCGGGCGCGTGCCGACCCCCTCGCGCACCGCCTCGTAGACCGCGAGCACGTCGTGCCCGTCGACCCGGATCGCCGGGCATGCCGTAGCCGACGGCCTTGTCCGACGAGCCGCGCGGCGGCGGTCTGGGCGCTCGAGCGGCGTCGAGATCGCCCACTGGTTGTTGTTGCAGAGGAGGACGAGCGGCGCCTCGACCACCGCGGCGATGTTCGCGCCCTCGTGGAACGCGCCCTCGGAGGTCGCGCCGTCGCCGAAGAGCGTCAGCGGCGACCGCCTCGGATCCCTTCAGCCGCAGGCCCCAGGCGAGCCCGGCGGCGTGCGGGACCTGCGTCGCGATCGGGACGCAGATCGACGCGACGTTGACGTCCTCCGGGTTCCACCAGCCGGACGGGTGCCCGCGCCACCACTGGAGGATCGTCGCGGCCGGCAGGCCGCGCAGCAGCCCGATCGCCGAGTCGCGGTAGCTCGGGAAGATCCAGTCGCGCTCGCTCGAGCGCGTGGACGGCGCCCGCCTGGATCGCCTCGTGGCCGCGGAAGATCGCGTACGTCCCGATCCGGCCCTGGCTGTGGTAGACGACCGACCGCTCGTCGTAGGTCCGGAGCAGGACGAGCGAGCGGTGGAGCGCGAGCAGCGCGTCGTCGTCGAGCCCGTCGACGCGGCGGTCGGGCTCGCCGTCCGACGCCGATCACGCGCTGCAGCCCCTGCTCGACGACCGCAACCTCGTCCATACCCTGAAGTGAAACAGCGTTTCTGTTTTGGTGTCAAGCCGTTCGGTGTCAGATACCGATCCTTGTCAAGCTGGCGGCTCGGGACTTGTCCGATCCCGCGGCCCGCGCGGCGTCGGCGCCGCTCGGAGCAGGGGAACTCGGCCTGTGGAGCGATCGGCACAGAGTCGGCACGGATCGCCCTTGACAGAAATCGGTACCTGATACCGACTCGCCCGTCGCGCGGCCACGGATCCGGTGCCGCGATCCTGCGAGACTCTCCGCAGTGACCGCTCCGCGCCCTTCTCCGTCGAGCCGATCCGGGCCACCCGGACGTTCGAGGCCGCGATCGAGCACCTCACCGAGGCGATCGAGCGGGCCGGCCTGCGCGCGGGCGATCGGCTGCCGAACGAGGGAGCGCTCGCCGCGGAGCTCGGGATCTCGAAGCCGACGCTCCGGCAGGCGCTCCGCGTGCTCGAGCTCTCCGGCCTCGTCGAGGTGCGGCGCGGGAAGGCGGGCGGCGTGTTCGTCGTGACCGACCTCGTCCCCGCCGTCGCGATCTTCTCCGCGGTGAAGCTCGAGGAGGACGCGGCCGTCGACGTCCTGCGCGCCCGACGCGTGCTCGAACGGGCCGTCGTCCACGAGGCGATGCGCACCGCGACCGCCGCCGACCTCGTCGAGCTCGAGCCGAACCGTCGACCTGCTCGAGCGTCACCTCGGCGAGCGACCGAGCGTGATGCGGGCCGACGCGATGTTCCACCGCGCCCTCGTGCGGGCGTGCCGCAACGAGACGATCCAGGCGGCGATGCGCGGCGTCGCGCGCGGGCTCGCCCCGATCCGCGACGCCTACTCGGGCGGCGTCGCCTACGACCGCCAGACGCTCGACGTCCACCGCCGCCAGCTCCGCGCGATGGAGCGACGTGACGACGACGAGCTCGAGGAGGTGCTCGACGAGCACTTCCGCATGCTCGAGACGCAGTTCGCGAAGGGCATCGGCCGGCGCTGGTCGGATCTCTTCGGGCCCGCGCGAGCGGCGCCCGGCCTAGGACGGCGACGAGCAGCCGGTCGACGACGCGTCCGCGCTCCGCCTCGAACACCGCGCGCTCGACGTCGCCGAGGTCCTCGCCGTCGACCTGGAGCGGCAGCGGCACGTCGCACCGGACGACGATCCGCTCGGCGTCGTGGAGCACGAGCGAATCCGCGCCCGCGGCCGCGCCCCGCGAAGCAGCGCGAGCGCGAGCCGCGGAAGGTCGCGCGCGCGGACGCCCGACGGCGCGACGAGGTCGAGGCCGAGATCGAACGACGCCCCGCGCGAGACGCGCATCGCCACCGCCCCGCATACGTGTACGGGTCGCAGTTCGCGACGAGCACGAACGCCGCGCGGCCGGCGCCCTCGACCTCGAGCGGCGTCCGGGAAGCGCCCGCGCGCGCGGCGAGCAGCCCGAGCGCCTCCGCGGACGAACGCGAGGTCGCCGGGACGCCGGCCGTCCGCCGCGCGGCCCCGCGAGTCGATCCGCCGGACGAGCTCGGCGTCGAGCCCGATGCCCGCGTTGAACGCGAAGCGCCGGCCGTTGACGCGACCGAGGCCGATCCGGCGGGTCGTGGCCGTCGACGAGGAGCCGCGCCGCTCCCACGGGGTCGCGCGGCCGAGCCCGAGCGCCCGCGGCAGGACGCTCGTTCCGCCGCCCGGCAGGAAGCCGAGCGGCGCCGTCGCCGCCGACGCCGTTCAGGACCTCGTTGTACGTCCCGTCGCCCGAGAGGACGTAGATCGCGTCGACGTCCGGCTCGTGCTCCCGTGCGATCTCGCCGTCGCCTGATCCGGGCCCTGCGCGGTCCGGACGACCTCGAGTCGGCCCGGGAGCTCGGCGCGAACGCTGCTCGACGAGCGCGTCGGTCACGCCGCTCGCCCGCGGGTTGACGATCAGGAGGCGACGCCCATGTCGGCCATGCTATGCCGGGCGGGCGGTGCGTACCCGCGCACGCCGTCGACGAGGATCGCGAAGAACCGGTCGGCGAGCGCGTCCGTGTCCGCCCCCGGACGGAGCCACGTGTACGCCCAGTTCGCGGCGGAGAGGACGAGCAGCACGGCCGCGTCGACGTCGAGGTCTGCGCGGAGGGCGCCCCGCTCGGCGGCCTCGCGAAGCAGCTCGTGCCAGCGCTCCTCGTAGCGGCGCCGCTCCGCCCGGAACGCGGCCCGCTCCGGCTCCTCGAGGAACCGCCACTCGCGCGTGAAGACCGTCGCGGAGTCGACCTGCGCGGCGACGGTGGCGAGATGGCCGCGCAGCGCGGCGCGGATCCGCTCGAGCGGCGGCGCGTCCTCGGGGACGCGCGTCGAGCGACGCGTGGAACGCGGCCGCGCCGTCGCGCGCGATCGCGACGAGGAGCTCCTGCTTCGACTCGGTCAGCGAGTAGAGCGAGCCCTTCTGGACGCCCATCGCCGTCGGCGAGGTCGGCCATCGAGGTGCCGTGGTAGCCCGCGCTCGGCGAACAGCCGGGCGGCGACGTCGACGAGCTCGTCGCGCCGCGTGCTCGTGACCATGTGGACGATGCTACCGGTCGTTCGGTAGCATCGGAAGCGTGGACACCCGCACCGCGGAGTTCCTCGCGCACGTCCAGTCCGGCGGGCTCGTCGAGACCGGCGACTGGATGCCCGACGAGTACCGCAAGCGCCTGACGAAGTTCGTCGAGATGCACGCGAACTCGGAGCTGATGGGCGTCCTCCCCGAGCGCGACTGGATCCTCCGCGCACCGACGCTGCAGCGGAAGCTCGCGCTCACCGCGAAGATCCAGGACGAGGTCGGCCACGCGCAGCTCCTCTACCGCGTCGTCGAGGACCTCGGCAAGCCGCGCGACGCGTGCCTCGACGACCTCATCGCGGGCCGCTCGAAGTTCCACAACGTCTTCCACTACCCGACCCGCACCTGGGGCGACGTCGGCGTGATCGCGTGGCTCGTCGACGCGGCGGCGATCATCTCCCAGAAGGCGCTCCTCAAGTGCTCGTACGCGCCGTACGCGCGGATCATGCGGAAGATCTGCTGGGAGGAGTCGTTCCACATCCTCCACGGGCGCGACGTGATCCTGACGCTCGTCACCGGGACCGACGCGCAGCGCGAGCTCGTGCAGGAGGCGCTCGACCGCTGGTGGGAGCCGCTCATGATGTTCCACGGCAACCCGATCCCCGCCGACGAGGACCCGATGGTCCACTGGCGGATCAAGAGCCAGGCGAACGAGGAGGCGCGCCAGCAGTTCCTCGAGGGCTACGTGCCGCAGGTGTGGGAGCTCGGCCTGACCGTGCCCGACCCGAAGCTCCGGCGCGGCGACGACGGCGTCTGGGAGTACACCGAGCCCGACTGGGATCGGCTGATGGCGGTCGTCTCCGGGCAACGGGCCCGCCTCCGCCGAGCGCCTCGCGTTCCGGCGGCTCTCGCGCGAGGAGGTCGGCTGGGTCGCGCGCGCCGTGCTCGCCGAGGCGGCGTGAGCCTCGTCTGGGAGGTCTTCCGGCGGGAGCGCGCAGGCTCCCCGATGCAGCACGCCGGCTCGATCGCCGCACCCGACGAGCGCTTCGCCGAGATCTACGCGCGCGAGCAGTACGGCCGCCGCGGGGAGTCGGAGGCGCTCTGGCTCGTCCCGCGCGACGCCGTCGCCGAGATCGACGAGTTCGTCGACGAGTTCGACCTCAAGTACCGCCGCGTGGACGGCTACTCGATCAAGGAGCGGCTCAAGGAGGCGCGCGAGCGTGCCGGGACCGTCGAGGGCTGAGGCGCTCCTGCCGCTCGCCGACGACGAGCTGATCGTCGGCTGGCGGAACTCGGAGTGGACGGGGATCGCGCCGTTCCTCGAGGAGGACGTCGCGTTCTCGTCGATCGCGCAGAACGAGATCGGCCACGCGCGCGCGCTGTACGAGCTCGTCGCGGAGGAGCTCGGCACGACGGCAGACGCGCTCGCGTTCGACCGCGCGGCCGCCGAGTACCGCTGCGCGCCGCTCGTCCAGCTCCGCCGCATGGACTGGGCTGGCACGATCGCCCGCCACGTGCTGTACGAGACCGCCGACGCGATCCGGATCGAGGCGCTCTCGTCCTCGGACGACCCCGTCGTCGCGGGCATCGCCGCGCGGATCGACCGCGAGGAGGTCTACCACCGCATGCACGCGGGATGTGGCTCGAGCGGCTGCTGGCCTCGGACGAGGGTCGCGCTCGCCTCGGCGCGGCGCTCGACGAGCTGTGGCCCTACGGGCTCGGCGTCCTCGACGAGGAGCAGCGGCCCAGGCTCCGCAGCGGCTCGAGGAGCGGCTCGGCCGACCGCTGCCGGACGCCGATCCGGTCGAGCGCGGGCGCACGAGCCGGAGCTCGCCGAGCTGCTCGACGAGATGACGTCGGTCCGCCGCACCGCACCTGCCGGAGCGCGCTGGTGAGCCGCCGGAGAGCAGGTGTCGGACTGAAGTCCGACACCCAGGACGTGGTGTCCGACTTCGGAGAGCAGGTGTTGGGATTGAAGTCCGACACCCACGACGTGCGTGTCCGACTTCAGTCGGACACGTGCTCTTTCGCCCAGCGACGTCTGGGGCGCGCTCGCGGAGATCCCGGACCCGGAGATCCCGGTCATCTCGCTCGTCGACCTCGGCGTCGTCACGGCCGTGGAGGTCCCGACGGAAGGGTTGGCGTCGACCTCACCCCGACGTTCCTGGGCTGCCCCGCGCTCGAGGTGATGACCGACGCGATGCGCCACAGCGTCGCAGCGCTCGGCGCCGAGGCCGACGTCCGCGTGCGAACCGACCTCGTGGACGACCGACCGGATCACCCCGGAGGGCCGCGAGAAGCTCCGAGCGGCCGGCTTCGCCCCGCCGGCGCCGCGCTCCGGCGAGGGCCCGACGCTGCTCCAGCTCGAGCGCGGCCCGTTCCGCTGCCCCTGGTGCGGCTCGACCGACACGAAGCTCGAGAACGTCTTCGGCCCGACGCCCTGCCGCTCGCTGCGCTACTGCAACGCCTGCCGCCAGCCGTTCGAGCAGTTCAAGACGATCTGACGACGACGCCGCGGCTCGGCGGCGCGTACCGAGCCCGTCTCTAGCGGACTTGCTCGTATGGAGCGGACGACGTCGAGGGCCGGGTCGACGCGCGCAACGTCGCGTCCCGGGCCCCCGTTCACGATGTCGCGAGCGCGGTCTCGCGCGTCCAGCGCGTCGCCCACCCGCGCCGCCGCGGAGGACATCGCGGCCAGCGCCGCCACGCAGCGCGTCGGCGCCGGGGCCTGCGTCGATCAGGTCGTTCCCATCGAGACCGCAGACCACGTCGTCGCCTCGGGTGCCCGGGAGGAAGTCGTCACCGGCGGTCCCGCGGATCGTGCACCCGGTGGGTTGGCGCCGCCCGAGGCGCTGCCAGTCTCCGAGCGTCGCGATCCCGGACGACAGCCGCCGGACATCGCCGCCTGTCGTGTCCATGACGTAGAGACCACGTCGGTTCCGGCCGGCACGGTCGCTCGTGAAGAGCAGCTGGCCACCCGCGGGCGCCCAGATCGGGATCGCATCGAGCGCGGGGTGATCTGTGAGGCGCGCCTGCCGACGGACTCGACCGGTGGCTCGAGGACCCTCGCGGCAGTGAACGTGAGCCTGCGCTGGTTCGAGCCGTCGGTGTTCATCACGTAGATCTCACGGTTCCCGTCCCGCTCGCTCGTGAACGCGATGGACGTTCCGTCGGGTGAGAAGGCAGGATCGACGTCCCAGCCGGGGCGGTCGTGAGCCGCCGCTGGTCGCGACCGTCGGCTCGCGTCACCCAGATGTCGAAGTGCCCGTTCTGAAAGCTCTCGAACGCGATCGCCCGCCCGTCGGGCGACCAGGCCGGGTCGTCGTCTGCCCACGGCCGGAAGGTCAGCTCCTGCGGCTGCGTCCCGTTCGCGTCCATCACGTAGATCTCCGACTCGCCCTGGCGGTTCGAGGTGAACGCGATCCGGCGTCCATTCGGGGAGAACGCGGGCGAGGTGTCGCGCAGGCTGGTGCCCGGAATGCGGGCGACGACGCTGCTGTCGGTCCCATTGAGGAGGACGAAGCCACGCCTGGTCTCGGCGACGACGAGCCCGTTCGCACCCGGGAGCGCGGACGGCGACGGGATCGCCGAGGCCGCCAGGGCGCAGCTCGCGACCACCGCGCCTGCGACGAGCAGAACCGGCCGTCTGATGGGTCCGCCCGGTCCGGCGTTCACCGCTCGAACGTACGCCGCCTGTGTGAAGGCGCCGTGTGCGCTGCGTAACGATTCGTACGTTGCCCGGGCGACGGCGTGACAAGACGCGGGCGCCCTCGCGGACGAGCTCGGTGCCCGGCGCCTCGTCGAGCGCCACCGACCACAGCTGGGCTAGGTTTCGATCGTGCGCGTCGAGATCTTCTACTGCCCCGTCTGAAACGGCTACGACCGACGGGCCGCGAGTCTCGCGGCCGTGCTCACCGAGTCGGGTCACGAGGCGCTCGCCGTCGAGGGCGCGAAGAGCCAGTACGACGTCGTCGCCGACGGGAACCTCGTCTTCTCGAAGCAGCGCGAAGGGCGCTTCCCCGAGGAGGACGAGGTCGTGGCGCTGCTCGGCTGAGCGGCTGTCCTTGACGGCGCACGGTGCGGGCGCGACGGTACGCCGCACGTGGACCTCTTCGACCTGATCGTCGGCTTCCTGGCAGGTGTCGGGCTCCTCGCCCTCATCGCGCTCGCGATCGCAGGCATCTCGGAGTGGCGCGAGGGACGTGAGAGCGCCGACTGGATGCCCGACTTCGACCTCGACGACGAGGGGGACGCCGTCGCGTTCGCGCAGGCGCAGGCCGAGGCCCTGGACGAGGAGGAGGAGTGGTTCATGATGACGCCGGAGGTGCTCGAGCGGGAGGCAGCGTTCGAGCTCGGCGTCGAAGCGCTCTCCGACGAGGACACGCCCGTCACCGAGGTGATCGACCTCGCCCGACATCCCGACGGTTGGGCGGCGTCGATGGCCCTGGTCGCGCTCGAGCGCCGGGACGACGTCCCGGACGAGTGGGTGGATGCCGCGATTCGCGCTCTGCCTCGCCCCTCGAACTGCGAGGACGCATTCCAGCTCCGCGCGATCGCCCGCCATGCCCGCGGCCGCGCGATCGGCCGCATCCTCGGTCGCACCGAGGGCATCTATCCGGTGTACGTCGTCGACTTCGTTAGCGCCCGCGTCGAGGCAGGCGAGCACATCGACGTCGACACCTTCCGCGGCAACGTGACGTCAGGACAAGCCGACGAGCTCGAGTCGTATCTCGACCGGATCGGCGGCGAGATGGGCAACGAGGTGCGCGCCGCGTTCAAGGAATGGCGGACGCTCGAGCTCTTCGGCTCCATCGGACGCGTCTGGCAACGCCCGTTCGATCGGCCGCCGGCGCTCCTCGCCGGCCGGCGAAGCGACGTCGTGGACCTCGTCGTCGCGGCACTGACGGCCGAGCCGCGCCGCTCGGTCATCCTCGTGGGCGAGCACGGCGCGGGCAAGACAGCGCTCGCGCGGGCCGCGCTCGACCGGATCCGGGACATCACGGTCTTCGAGGCGACTGCGTCCCAGGTCATCGCAGGCCAGGTCTACATCGGAGAGCTCGACGGCCGCGTCAAGCAGCTCGCGGACGGGATGCGAGGCCGAAGCACGATCTGGGTGCTGCCGGAGCTCCAGGAGGCGTTGTTCGCGGGTCAGCACACGCGCAGCCCTCAGGGGCTCCTCGACGCCCTGCTGCCTCACGTCGAGTCCGGCTCGATGACGCTGCTCGCCGAGGTGACGCCCACCGCGCTCGACGTCCTCCGGGCATCCCGTCCACGGGTCATGTCGGCGTTCGACGTGATCCGCGTCCGAGCGCTCGACCAGGACGACTCGATCGCGGTCGCCCGCCACGCGCTCGAGCACGACGGCCTCGATGCGACGACGGACGACGAGACGCTTACACGGGCGTACGACTTTGCCCAGCAGTTCCTCCCGGGCGCCGCACCACCCGGCGGGCTCCTCCGTCTCGTCAGCGCGACCGCGCTCGAGGCGCAGGAACGCGGTCAGGCGGAGTTCGACGGTGGCGACGTCCTCGAGACGCTCGCGGCCGCATCGGGCCTGCCGCTCGCGATGCTCGACGCCGCCGCGCCCCTCCAACTCGAGGACGTCCGGGCGTTCTTCGAGGAGCGCATCCTGCAGCAGCCGGACGCGGTGACCTGTGTCGTCGAGCGAATCGCGATGGTCAAGGCGGGTCTGACCGATCCGGGCCGGCCACTCGGCGTCTTCCTGTTCCTGGGCCCTACCGGCACGGGCAAGACGGAGATCGCAAAGGCGCTGGCGGACTTCCTCTTCGGGTCTCCGGACCGGCTCGTGCGGCTCGACATGAGCGAGTTCCAGAGCCCGGAGTCGCTCGAGCGGCTCCTCTCCGACACGACGATGGACAGCCGCGGCGCGGGACTGATCTCGGCGGTCCGCAGCGACCCGTTCAGCGTGGTTCTGCTCGACGAGTTCGAGAAGGCCGCGGCGCCGGTGTGGGACGTCTTTCTCCAGGTCTTCGACGACGGGCGCCTCACCGATACGCACGGCCAGCTCGTCGACTTCCGGCGCTGCGTGATCGTGCTGACCTCGAACGTCGGCTCTGCGATCGCAGCGGGAAGCGGTGTCGGGTTCGAGTCGTCCGAGGCCGGGTTCAGCCAGGCGGTCGCGGAGCGTGCCCTCCGGACGACCTTCCGGCCGGAGTTCCTGAACCGGCTCGACCGCGTCGTGATGTTCCGGCCGTTCGAGAGGGCGTCGATGCGCTCGCTTCTGGACAAGGAGCTGGCGGAGGCGCTCGCGCGCCGGGGACTCCGCGAGCGTCCGTGGGCCGTCGAGGTCGACGAGTCGGCCTACGCCTTCCTGATCGACAAGGGGTTCAGCCCGACGCTCGGCGCGCGGCCGCTCCGGCGGGCCATCGAGCAGCACGTGCTCGCTCCGGTCGCGGCGGCGATCGTCGAGCAGACCGTCGCGGCGGGGGATCAGTTCCTCTTCGTCAGCGCGCCGGGAGGCGCCCGAATCGAGGTGGCGTTCGTCGATCCCGACGCCGACGACGCGGTCGTCGGAGAGGAGCCGCCGAGCCCGCTCGGCCTCCGCGCGCTGTCGCGCAACGGTCGCGGGGACGAGCGGTCGGTGCAGTACGTGCTGTCCGAGACGAAACGCGTCGGCGCCGCAGTCGGCGCGCTCGCGCCCCAGAAGGCCGGCGCCCTCGCGGCTCTCGGAGAGCCGACGTTCTGGGAGACGGACGGCCGGTACGACGTGCTCGCGAAGGCCGAGTACCTCGATCGCCTCGAGGCGGCGATGAAGACTGCGAACGGGCTCGCGGCTCGCCTCGACCGAAGCGGCCGCTCGGGTGGACGGCCGAGCACCGAGCTCGTGGGCCTGCTGGCGGGCCGGCTCCACGTGCTCGACTGCGCGCTCGACGGACTGGCCGCCGGCGACCCCTACGAGCTCTTCCTCGCGGTGGGCTCACAGGAGTTGGGCCCGTCGTTTGCGGACCGGATCGCAGAGATGTACGAGTCGTGGGCCGCTGCGCGAGGAATGCACGTCGGGCACCTCACCTCCGATCCCGGTCATCACGTGCTCGCGGTGTCCGGCCTGGGGTGCTGGCGGATCCTCAACGGCGAAGCAGGGCTCCACGTCCTGGAGCACGCCGCGGACGACGATGGGCGCTCCGCCGAGCGCGAGACCGTACGCGTCACCGTCGCCCCGCGTGCGACCCGACCCACGCCGGAGGGCAAGGCCGTCGACGAGGCACGCGTGGCGCTCGGCGCAGTTGCCGCGCCGAACGTCGTCGTCCGGCGCTACCGGACCGGCCCGTCCCCGCTCGTCCGGGACTCCGTGCGCGGATACCGGACGGGCAACCTCGATCAGGTGCTCGCGGGCGAGTTCGACCTCTACTGAGCTACCGCAGGAGGAAGCCCTCGCCGAGCGGGTCGTCCGGGTCGAGCACGAACTCGGCGCGACCCGTCCGGTAGGCGGTGCCCTCGACCTCCGTGATGACGGCAGGTCGGCCGCCGACGTCGGCATCGGCGACGACGCGGCCCGTGAACTCGGAGCCGACGATCGAGCGATGGCGCAGCTCCGCCCCGCGCAGCAGCCGCCCCTCGTCGTCGAGCAGCGCGAGCCGCGCCGACGTCCCGGAGCCGCACGGCGAGCGGTCGACCTCGCCGTCGGCGAACACCGTCACGTTCCGCTGGGTCAGCGGCTCCTCGCCCTCGTCCTGCCAGAAGATGACGCCGTAGACGTCGCGGAGCTCGGGCTCCACGCGGGTGCACGATCTCGTGCCCGGCCTCGAGCGCCGCCTTGATCTCCCTCCCGAGCGCGATCAGGCGCGGCAGCTCGGCGCGGCTCGACCCGCTCCCGCAGCGACGCGTAGAAGGCGCCGCCGAACGCGACGTCGACGACGTGCCCGGCGGCTTCGATCCCCCGCCCCCACACGAACGACGGCACGTTCCGGAAGCGCACCGACCGGACCCGGCCGTCCTCGACGGTCGCCCACGTCTCGAGGCGCCCCGAGGGGACGTCGACGACGACGCGGTTGACGCCCTCGCGCCGCTCGAGCACGCCCTCGTCGAGCGCCCACGTGACGAGCGCGATCGTCCCGTGCCCGCAGGCCGTCGAGTAGCCCTCGTTGTGGAAGAAGACGACCCCGAGGTCGGCGCCGTCGTCGTTCGGCGGGACGACGTGGCAGCCGTACATGTCCGCGTGCCCGCGCGGCTCGAAGACGAGCAGCCGCCGCACGTGGTCGGCCTGCTCGAGCGCGAACCGCCGGCGCTCCAGGATCGTCGCACCTTCGAGGGGCGGTACTCCGCCCGTGACGATGCGAAAGGGCTCGCCGCCCGTGTGGTAGTCGACGACCTCGACCCGCACCGCGGGTCAGGCCCCGGTGAACTCGGGCGGGCGCTTCTCGAGGAAGGCGTTGACGCCCTCCCTGAAGTCGGCGGTGCCGACGGACTCCTGCTGGAGCCGGGCCTCGAGGCGCGAGCTGCTCGTCGAGCGCCGCCGTGTAGGCGTGCTCGAAGAGCTGCTTCGTCCGGCCGATCGCGAGCGTCGGGCGGGCCGCCCACTCCGCCGCGAGCTCCGCGACGCGGCCCTCGAACGCGTCCGCGTCGATCACCTCCGAGACGAGCCCCCAGGCGAGCGCCTCGTCCGCCGAGAGCCGACGGTTCGTGGACATCCACTCGAACGCCCGGGCGAAGCCGAGCAGCCGATGGATGAACCACGTGCCGCCGGCGTCCGGGACGAGGCCGATGCCGATGAAGCCCGGGACGAACGTCGCACTCGAGGAGGCGACACGAAGGTCGCAGGCGCAGGCGAACGAGAGGCCCGCTCCCGCCGCCGGCCCGTTGACCGCCGCGATGACCGGCTTCGCGAGCGACCGGACGGCCCTGACGTTCGGGTGGTAGGTCTGCTCGAGCGCGTCGCCGATCGAGTCGGAGACGGAGCCGAACTCCTTCAGGTCCTGGCCCGCGCAGAAGCCCTTTCCCGCGCCCGTGATCACGACGGAGCGCACGGAGTCGTCGGCCGCCTCGGTCAGCGCCTCGCGCAGCGCGGCGTGGAGCTCGCGGTTGAACGCGTTGTAGACCTCGGGCCGGTTGAAGGTGATCGTCAGGACGGCGCCGTCCCGTCGCGTGAGCACCTCGTCGGCCATGCGCGTGAGCCTATCGCGGCGTGAGGCGAGGGTGTCCGACTGAAGTCGGACACCGGGCGGTGTCGGACTTCAGTCCGACACCTCTTTCCCGCCTCCGCGTCGCGAGTCGAGGAACGCGGTGATCGCGCCCTGCGCCTCGTCGCCGAGCATCGAGAGCGACAGCCAGTCGCGTGCGTGCCCGACCGTCTGGTGCCAGGCCATGTCGCGCCACACGTTGAGCTGCTGCTTCGCGTAGCGCGTCGTCTGCGGCAGCTTGCGGACGAGGCTCTCGACCCAGGCGTCGACGACCGCGTCGAGCTCGGCCGCCGGCACCGCGCGGTTGACGAGCCCCCAGTCCGCCGCCTGCGCTGCGGGGATCTCGTCGCAGAGCAGGACGATCTCGCGCGCACGGCGGTCGCCGACCATCAGCTGGAGCCACTGCGTCGCGCCGCCTGCCGGGACGGAGCCGTGCTCGAGCCCGACGTGGCGGATGAAGGCATCGTCGACGATCACCGCGAGGTCGCACGCCATCTGCAGCTCGTTGCCGCCGCCGACGGCGATCCCGTTGATCCGGGCGATCGTCGGCTTGCCGATCTCGCGGAGCCGGTCGTGCATGTCCTTGAACGCGCCGAACCACTTCCAGTACTCCTGCGGCTTCCCGACGAGCGTCTCCTCCCAGGAGCGGAGGTCGGCGCCGACGCAGAACGCGCGACCGTTGCCGGTGACGACGACGACGCGGATCTCGTCGTCCCACGAGGCGTCCTCGCAGGCGCGCGCGATCTCGCGCAGCATCCGGAAGTCGAAGGCGTTGAGGACGTCCGGCCGGTTGAGCGTGATCGTCGCGCGCGGCGGCGCCTTCTCGTAGACGATCGTCTCGAAGCCGAGCTCGGACGGGTCGACGGGGCTCGGGTGCGACGGCTCGGCCACGCTCAGTCGATCGAGGCGAAGTCGACGGTGAAGGGGATGCCCATCGCCATCGCGTCGCGACCCGAGGCGGCGAACGCCTCCGAGCTCGACCGCCGCCTTGAAGGCGTCCATGTCGTCCCACTCGAACTCGGCGTAGTAGCGGGCGCTCGGCTCCCCGAACGGCGAGCCGAAGATGCGACCGTGACGAAACGCGCGGCACTCGACCTTCGGCGCGAACTCGTCGATGTGGTGGGCGTATCGCTCCGCGTCGGGCTCCGTCTCGTACTGGATGATGGCGCGAACCATCGGTGCCTCCTTCGGCTCGGGGAGCCGTGAGCGTATAGCGTCACGCGCGATGGACTCGACCGGCGCTCGCCGCCTCCTCGCCGTCACCGCCGGCCTCCTCGGGGCCGTGCAGGTCGCCGTGATGGGGAAGCTCGGCGAGCGCATCGGCTCGCTCGAGGCGGTGATCGTCGCGGCGATCGTCACCGGCGTGATCATCCTGCCGGTCGCTGCGTCGTCGCACGGCAGGGCTTCGGCGGGCTCGGCGAGACGCTCGCCCAGCCGTGGTGGATGCTGACCGGCGGCGCGCTCGGCGCCGTCATCGTGCTCTCGATCACGATCGCCGGCCCGAAGATCGGGACGACCGCGGTCGTCGGCCTCCTCATCGCCGGCCAGCTCGTCGCTGCGACGGCGATCGACCGCTTCGGCTGGTTCGGCTTCGACGGGTCGCGCTCGACTGGCCGCGCATCCTCGGCATCGCGCTGCTCGCGGCCGGCGCCGCGCTCACGCTGCGGCGCTGAGCCTCACGACGACGCGATCCAGTCGACGGTGACCGGCCCCGGGAAGGCGCCGATCGCCTCGCCGCGGCGCAGGAGCTCGGTCACGGCCGAGCGGCCCTCGTCGCCGTAGTCCTGCGTCAGCTCGTTGACGTACATCGAGACGAACCGGTCGGCGACCGCGGCGTCGATCCCGCGGCCGAACTCGAGCGCGTACTCGAGCGCCTCCTCGCGATGCTCGAGCCCGCACGCGATCGCCTCGTGGAGCACCGCCGAGAGGTCGTGGAGCCGCTCGACGTCGCGCCGCGCGACGTTCACGCCGAGGGGCAGCGGCAGGCCGGTCTCGAGGAGCCACCACTCACCGAGGTCGAGCACCTTCGAGAGGCCGAGCTCGGAGAACGTCAGCTGTCCCTCGTGGATCAGGAGCCCGGCGTCCGCCCGGCCGCTCGCGACCTCGTCGGGGATCTGCTCGAACGGGCAGCTCGCGGACAGCGACCTCGCCGAGCGCGAGGCGGAGGACGAGGTACGCGGTCGTCAACGCGCCGGGGACGACGATCTCGACCCCCTGCAGCTCGTCGAGCGTCAGCGGCTCCGCGCGACGACGACGGGGCCGTACCCGGAGCCGATCGACGCGCCGTGCGGGAGCAGCGCGTAGTCCTGCTGGACGAACGGGTACGCGGCGAGGGAGATCGCCGTCACCTCGAGGCGCGCGGCCCGCGCCCAGTGGTTCAGCGTCTGGATGTCGGCGAGCACCTGCTCGAACCGGAATCCCCGCGTGTCGACGAGATCCGTCGTCAGCGCCCAGTACATGAACGCGTCGTCGGGGTCCGGGCTGTGGCCGACACGGACGTCCAAGACGCGCGGACGCTAGCACCGTCGCCCGGAGGTCGAAGCGGGAACCGGCCCGGCCGGCACCTCGTACACTCGATCCGTGGCGCGCGCGACGCTGAGCGACGCGATCCAGGACTACCTGCGCGAGATCTACAAGCTCGGCGCGTCCGGCGATCGCGTCACGACGACCGCCCTCGCCCGCGGCATGGGCGTCTCTCCGGCGTCCGCGAGCGCGATGGTGAAGAAGCTCGCGGCGCTCTCGCTCGTCGTCCACGCCCCCTACCGCGGCGTGTCGCTGACGCCCGAAGGCGAGCAGGTCGCGCTCGAGGTGACCCGCCACCACCGGCTGCTCGAGCTGTACCTCGCGAAGACGCTGGGCATCCACGTCGACGAGGTCCACGACGAGGCCGACCGGCTCGAGCACGTCCTCTCGGAGGAGCTCGAGGCGAAGATCGACGAGGCGCTCGGCTTCCCGACCCACGACCCGCACGGCGACCCGATCCCCGACGCGAACCTCGAGTGGCCGCGGAGGCGGCGCGCGGAGCCGGACTAGCGCCCGACGGCTACGATCTTCGCGATGGCGTTCAAGGATCTCTTCTCGTCCCTCTTCCAGGGCTCGTCCGGGGAGGAGCGCGTGGCGCAGTACGTGATCCGCGAGCACGACCGCGGCCGGCCGCTCGCCGAGATCATGGAGGACCGCTACGTCCTGAACCGCCTCCAGAGCCCCGAGAAGCGCGCGCGCCTGCTCGACCGGCCGGAGATCGTCCGGCGGTCGGCGGCGACACGGCGGAGGCGGCCAAGGCGGCCGTCACCGCGCCCGACGCGTCCTAGCGCTCCTCGCGCACGTACGGCACGCCGAGCGCCGCGGGCGCTCCGAGCCGACGCCGCGCCGTGCCGGTCGAGACGACCACGAGCACGACGATCGTCATCACGTACGGCAGCGCCTGGAAGAGCTGCGGGGTGATCGTCACGCCGCGCGCCTGGAGGATCAGCGGCAGCGCGGAGAAGGCGCCGAAGGCGTAGGCACCCACGAGGCAGAGATCGGGGCGCCAGAAGGCGAAGATCACGAGCGCGATCGCGATCCAGCCGGCCCCCGCCGTGAGCCCGTCGACCCACTGCGGCGTGAGCGCGAGGCTGAAGCACGCGCCGCCGACGCCGGCGAACGCCCCGCCCACGAGCGTGTGGGCGTAGCGGTACCGCGTGACGTCGATGCCCATCGCGTCCGCCGCCGCGGGCGCCTCGCCCACGGCGCGGACGTTGAGCCCCGGCCGCGTGCGGCCGAGGTAGAGGGCGATCAGCGAGGACGCACGCCCACGACACGTAGACGAGCCACGACTGGCCGAACACGATCGGGCCGACGATCGGCAGATCGGCGAGCCCGAGCACGTCGAGGTTCCCGAACGAGAAGCGCGCGGGATTGTCCGCGAGCGCGAAGTCGTTGCCGATGTACGACGAGAGCCCGGCGGCGCCCGCGAAGATCGTCAGCGCGAGGCCCGAGACGATCTGGTTCGCGCGGAGCGTGATCACGAGGAAGGCGAGGATCAGCGCACGCGCGCGGCGCCCGCCAGCGCGGCGGCGCCGACCGCGATCGGGCAACGCGACGCCCGCCGAGCCGCCGACGTGCTGGACGCAGAGGAACCCGCACACCGCGCCGAGGAGCATCATCCCCTCGACGCCGAGGTTCAGGACGCCCGAGCGCTCGGCGAGCAGCTCGCCGAGCGCGGCGAAGAGGAGCGGCGTCCCGTACGCCACCGCGGCGGCGAGGACGATCACGACGATGCCGTCGTTCACCGCGTCGCCTCCGCCGGCGCGCCGCGACGTGGCGCCGCGGCCGCTCGATCGACGACGCGGTAGCGGACGAGCAGCTCGCCGCCGAGCATCGCGAACAGGATCATCCCCTGCATCACGCCGACGAGGCCCGACGGGAAGTCGGCGCCCTGCAGCGTGTAGCCGGCGTTCTGGAGCCCGCCCATGAGGAAGGCGACCAGCACGACGGCGAACGGGTTGTAGCGGGCGAGGGCCGCGACGACGATGCCCGTGTAGCCGTAGTTCGCCTGCTGCAGGCCCCGCGCGTCGAGGACGTGGCGGAAGTCGCCCATCTGGCTCGCGCCGCCGATCCCGGCGATCGCCCCGGAGAGGCAGAGGATCGCGACGATCTTCCGCCGCGTCCGCATGCCCGCGTACCGCGCCGCGCGCGGCGAGTCCGCGATCACCTGGGCCTCGAACCCGAACCGCGTCCGCGCGTAGAGCACCCAGACGACGACCGCGACGGCGACGCGCGAGGACGAAGCCGAACGGGATCGCGATCGAGCCGACCGTCCACAGCGGCCACGTCGCGGCGTCGGCGAGCGTCTTTCCCTGCGGGAAGAGCTGACCCGTCGCCGAGTCGTCGCGCCAGTACGACTGGCTGTCGAAGATCAGGTAGTTGAGGAGCAGCGCGGCGCAGTAGTTGAGCATCAGCGAGCGTGATGATCTCGTTGGTGTGGGCGAACGCCCGCAACACGCCCGGGATCGCCGCCCAGGCAGCCCCGGCCGCCGCGCCGGCGACGATCATCGCCGGCACGATCACCAGCCGTCGGCTGATCGGCGAGGTAGCAGCGCGATGCCCGGCCGCGCCGATCGCGCCGAGGTAGAGCTGTCCCTCGGCGCCGATGTTGAACAGCCGCATCCGGAAGGCGACGGCGGCCGCGAGCCCCGTGAACGCGAGCGGCGTCGCCGAGATGAGCGTGTTCGAGAGCGCCCCGTCGGCCAGGAACGCGGCGTCGAACAGCCGCCTGTACGTCGGCCACGGGCGCGTGGCCGGTCGCGACCAGGACGACGGCGATCGCCGCGAACGCGACGAGCAGCGAGCAGAGCGGGACGACGACCGCGAGCCACCGATGCTGGACGAGACGCCGCTCGATTCGAACGGTGGGACGCGTCATCGCACGCCCGCCATCAGCAGCCCGAGCTCGTCGGTCGTCGCGGTGCGGGCGTCCCGCTCGCCGACGATCGACCCCTCGTACATGACGACGATGCGGTCGGCGAGCACCTGCACCTCGTCGAGGTCCTCGCTGATCAGGAGCACGGCGACGCCGTCGGCCGCCGCCTGACGCAGGTAGCCGTGCACGGTCTCGATCGCGCCGACGTCGAGCCCGCGCGTCGGCGCGGCGACGACGAGCACCTTCGGGCGTCCCGAGAACTCGCGGCCGAGGACGACCTTCTGCAGGTTCCCTCCCGAGAGAACGCGCGCGGGCACCTCCGGGCCGGTCGTGCGCACGTCGTAGCGGCGGATCAGCTCGACGGCGCGCTCGCGGATCCGTCGGAGCAGCAGGAACGGCCCGCGGGTGACGCCGCCCCGCCGATACGACTTGAGGACGACGTTCGACGCGATGCTGAGGCTCGGCGCGACGCCCGTGTGAAGCCTGTCCTCGGGGACGTGTGCGACGCCCGCCGCGATCGCCTCGCGGGGATCGCCGCCGCGCAGCCGACGGCCGTCGACGCGTGACGACCCCTGCGCGTGAGCGGCCGGAGCCCCGTGATCGCCTCCGCGAGCTCGCGCTGGCCGTTCCCGGCGACGCCTGCGACGCCGAGCACCTCGCCCGCACGCACCTCGAGCGAGACCTCGCGCAGCGCGTCGAACCCTCGGTCGCCGGCGGCGGTGAGCCCTTCCGCCTGGAGCACCACCTCGCCGACGGGCGAGCTCCGCTCCTGCCGCCGCTCGAGCTCGACGTCGCGGCCGACCATCATCGCGGCGAGCCTCTCGACGGTCGCCTCGCCCGTGGGCACGGTCGCGATCGCGCGACCGCCGCGGAGCACGGTGACGCGGTCGGCGACCGCCATCACCTCGTGGAGCTTGTGCGTGATGACGATCACCGAATGCCCCTCGGCGGCCATCACGCGGAGGGTCCTGAACAGCCCCTCGGCCTCCTGGGGCGTCAGGACGGCCGTCGGCTCGTCGAGGATCGAGGACCCGCGAGCCGTTCCGGACGGCCTTCATGATCTCCACCCGCTGCTGCTCGCCGACCGAGAGCTGCCAGATCCGCGCATCGCGGGTCGATCGGCATGTGGAGCGCCTCGGCCGTCAGCTCGACCTGTCGGACGACGTCGCGCCGGCGGCGCACGAAGGGCACGTCGCGCATCGAGAGCGCGAGGTTGTCCGCCACCGTCAGCGGCTCGACGAGGCGAAAGTGCTGGTGCACCATCCCGATCCCGGCGTCGATCGCGTCGCGCGGCGAGTGGAGCTCCACGCGGCGAGCCGGCGATCTCGATCTCGCCCTCGTCCGGCCGATAGAGCCCGGTGAGGACGTTCATCAAGGTCGTCTTCCCGGCGCCGTTCTCCCCGAGGAGCGCGTGGACCTCTCCCGCGCGCGACCTCGAACGTCACGTCGTCGTTCGCGACGATCCCCGGGAACCGCTTCGTGATCCCGCGCATTGCCACGGCGGCCCCTGACGGAGCCGCCGTGGCTAGCGCGTCGCTTCGCGGTTCCCATCTAGGTGCGGGGAAGCCGCAGGCTTTCACGCACCGCCTAGCCCTTCGGGCTCCCGATGACGCCCTTGACGAGCCAGGTCACCGAGAGGATCTCGGGGAGCGTCATCCGCTTGCCCTTCGGCACGCGGAGCTTCCCCGCCTGGTCGTACAGCGGCCCGGTGAACTCGTAGAACTTGCCCGAGATGATCGCCTTCTTCCTCGCGTTGATCGCGGCCCTCGTCTTCGCCGACACCTTCGGCCCGAGCGGCGCGAGCACGGCGAAGCCGTCGGCCATCGTGCCCCAGTAGCTCCCCGTCTTCCAGGTGCCGTTCTGGGCCTGCTTGACGCGCTTGAGGTAGTAGAGGCCCCAGTTGTACATCCCGGCCGTCAGCCACGACGTCGGCGCGAACTTCCTCGCGTTCGACCCGTGGCCCACCCACGGGATGCCCTTCGATCTGCGCGTACTGGCCGGCGGACGGGCTGTCGACGTTCTGGCCGATCACGTCGACGCCCGCGGCGACGAGGCTCTCCGCAGCCTTCCGCTCCTTCGCCGGGTCGAACCACGACTTCGTCCAGACGATCCGGATCGTGGCGTCGGGCCGCACGGCCTGGACGCCGAGCGCGAAGCCGTTCGTGTGCCGGATGATCTCGGGGATCGGGAACGGCACGATGTAGCCGACCTTCCCGTTCTTCGTCGCGGCCCCCGCCGCCATGCCGGAGAGGTAGATCGCGTCCTCGGCGGCGCCGAAGTAGTTCGCGAAGTTCTTGCCGGTCTTGAAGCCCGGTCGCATGCTCGAAGTACACGTCCGGGTACTTCTTCGCCGCCGCCGCCATCGCGTCCATGAACCCGAACGACGTGGCGAAGATGATCTTGTTGCCGTCGCGCACGAGGGCGTCGATCACCTGCGCGGTCTGCGGGCCCTCGGGGACGTTCTCCTTGTAGGTCGTGATGACCTTCTTGCCGAGCATCTTCTGCACGTAGAGCCGGCCGTCGTCGTGCGCCTGCGACCAGCCGCCGTCGTTGTGCGGGCCGACGTAGATCCAGGCCGCCTTGATCGGCTTCGGCTCGGCGGCGCCGCCCGCTCGCGGCCAGCACGAGCGCGCCGACCAGCGACAGCAGCAGCGCGACGTACAGCAAACCTGCCTTCTTCATGTGCCCTCCTTCGAAGGATCGTCCGCCTCTGCGATTGATCGAGCGTGTCATTGCGTCGAGCCCGCGGTCGCGAGGTCGCTCTCCAGCCGCTCGAGCTCTTCCGTGAACTCCTGGCGCATCCGGCGCTTCTCGTCGTCGGACAGCCATGCCCCGTCGACCCCGTTGAGGCTCAGCTCGCGAACCGTGTCGACACCCCACTCGGCGGCGTTCGCCATCTTCACGTACTCGGTCCCGATGTCCGTGTGGAACATCGAGGGGTCGTCCGAGTTGACCATGATCTTGAGCCCGCGCGCGGCCATCTCCCGGATCGGATGGGTGGTGTAGTCCTCCGGGTCGAAGTAGCAGACCGCGGTCGCCGTCGGGCACACCGTGAACGTGATGCCCTCGTCGCGGCAGCGCTCGACGAGCGCGTCGTCTCCGAGGATGTGGTACCCGTGGTCGATCCGCTCGCAGCCGAGCAGGTCGAGGCACGTCGCGATGTTCTGCGCAGGCGCGTCCTCGCAGGCGTGCGCCGTCAGCCGCAGGCCCCCCGACCCGGCGAGCCGGTACGCCTCGACGAACTGCTCCGGGGGATCGGGCGCCTCGGCTCCGTCCATGCCGAGACCGATCAGCTCGTCGCGCCGATGCTCGAGGACCTGCTCGACCATCTCCCGCGCCTCGGCCGGGCTGTCCTGCCGGTACACGTCGGCGATCAGGCGGCACGGGACGCCGAAGTCCGTCTCGGCGGCCTGGATCCCGTCGACGAGGCCGTCGACGACGGTCTTGTACGGCACGCCGCGCTTCGTGTGGAGGGTCGGGTTGAAGAACATCTCCCGGTACCTGAGGTTCCCGAGCTTGACGCCGTCCTCGATCGACTCGTAGGCCGCGCGGGCGAAGTCCTCCTGGTCGATCAGCGTCGACGAGACCATCGCGAAGATCTTCAGGAACTCGTAGATCGAGTCGTAGTCGTAGAGCCTGTCCACGTCGTCCGTGGGAAGCGCGACCCCGTGCTTTCTGCGCGAGGTCGGCGAACGTTCCCGGCCGCACCGTCCCCTCGAAGTGGCAGTGCAGCTCGACCTTCGGGACGCGGCGCAGGAACTCGTCGTATCCCGTCATGCCAGCTCCCTTCTCATGCAGACCTCCAGGCCGCCGTCAGGACAGGGTGATCCTGTCACGTTCCGTGGCGGGAGGCATCACCGTGCTCGACGTCCAGGCGAGCGAGCGCACGATGCGCTCGAGAACGTCGAGCCTCTACGCTCGTTCCGTGAAGCGGCTGCTCGAACGCCTCGACGACCTCCACGCGATCGGTGACGGGCCGGGCGCGAATCGCGTCGGCTACTCGCGCGGAGGAGGACGCCGCGCACGTGCTTGCTGCCGCTGGCTGCGCGAGGCCGGCTTCGAGGTCGAGGTCGACGCGCACGGCAACCTCCTCGGCCGGCTTCCGCGGCGACGAGCCCGAGCTGCCAGAGGTCTGGACGGGCTCTCACCTCGACTCGGTGCCCCAGGGCGGCCGCTACGACGGCGCTCTCGGCGTCGTCGCCGGCGATCGAGGCGCTCGAACGGCTTGGTCGCCGAAGGCGAACGCTCGCGGTGGTCGCCTTCCGTGAGGAGGAACGCGGCTGCGTCGGCAGTCGCGCCCGATGTGAGGCCGGCGGTCTCGCCCGGCGCCTGGCTCGAGCTCCACCACGAGCAAGGCCCGCGCCTCGCACAGGCGGGCGCGCCGCTCGGCGTCGTCACCGGCATCGTCGGCTACAAGCGCGGTGTCCGCGAGCTCGCGGGTCGCGCGGGCCACGCCGGCACGACACCGATGGAAGGCCGCGCGGACGCTCTGGTCGCGGCGGCCGGAGAGATCCTGCGCATCCGTGACGTCGCTACCGCCATCGACGACGCCGTGGCGACGGTCGGCTACCTGGAGGTCGAGCCGGGCGGCATCAACGTCGTGCCCGGCCGAGTGCGCCTGACCGTGGACGCGCGTGCGCCGGACGCAGAGCGGCTCACGCGGCTGCTGGACGAGCTCGGCCTCGACGGCGAGGGCCGCACCGAGCCGGTCGCGATGAGCGAGACGGTGCGCGGCGCTCTGCGTGCCGCGATCGAAGCGGCGCGGCCTGCCGGTCGTCGAGCTGGCGAGCGGGGCCGGCCACGACGCGGGCATCCTCGCCGCGGCGGGCGTCGAGGCGGGGATGCTCTTCGTCCGCGCCGGCAGCGACGGCGTCAGCCACCACCCGGACGAGTCCGCTGCCGACGAGGACGTCGCCCTCGCCGTGGACGTGCTCACGGACGCCCTCGACCGCCTCGCGTCCGCCTGACGGATGCGACGACTCTTCGCGAACGGCTGGGTCGTCACGATGGACGACGCCGGCACCGAGCATCCGCAGGGGCTGGGTGCTCGTCGACGGGGCCGAAATCGTCGCGGTCGGGCCAGGCGCCGAGCCCTCCGAGCGTACCTGGCTGAAGCCGACGTACCAGCGGATCGACCTCGGCGGCGCCGTCGTCACGCCCGGGCCTCGTCAACACGCACCACCACCTCTACCAGACCCTCACGCGCGCGCGGGCACAGCAGGCCGACCTCTTCACCTGGCTCCGCGAGCTCTACCCGGTCTGGGCGGGGATCGACGCCGAGGCGGAGTACGCGGCCGCGCGCACGGGCCTCGCCGAGCTGGCGCTCTCCGGGCTGCACGACCGTCTTCGACCACCACTACGTCTTCCCGCGCGGTCGCGCCGGGGATCCTCGAGGCGGAGGTCGAGGCGGCGCGCGAGCTCGGCGTGCGCCTCGTCGCGTCGCGCGGCTCGATGGACCTCGGGGTCTCGGACGGCGGCCTGCCGCCCGACGAGCTGGTCGAGGAGCTCGACGCGGTGCTCGCCGAGACCGAGCGGCTCCACGGCGCCTTCCACGAGAGCGGTCCCGGAGCCCGCGTGCAGATCGCCGTCGCGCCGTGCTCGCCGTTCTCGGTCACCGGACGGCTGATGGAGGAGTCGGCGGCGCTCGCGCGGCGGCTCGGCCTCGTGCTCCACACGCACCTCGCCGAGACCGTGGAGGAGGAGGCGTACTGCCGCGAGCTCTACGGGTGCTCGCCGGTGGAGTACCTCGAGCGCCTCGGCTGGCTCGCCGACGACGTGTGGTGCGCCCACTGCGTGCACCTCTCCGACGGCGAGATCGCGCGCTTCGCGGAGACCGGGACGGGCGTGGCGCACTGCCCGACGTCCAACCTGCGCCTCGGCGCGGGCGTCGCGCCCGTGCGCGCGCTGCTCGATGCCGGCGCGCGCGTCGGCCTCGGCGTCGACGGCTCCGCCTCGAACGAGCGAAGCGACCTGTTCCTCGAGGTCAAGCAGGCGCTGCTCGTCGCGCGCGGCCGCGGCGGCGGCGACGGCGATGACCGCGCGCGAGGCGCTTCGGCTCGGCACGCGCGGCGGCGCGGAGGTGCTTCGCCGCGACGACATCGGGTCGCTCGAGCCGGGGAAGCAGGCCGACCTCGCGATCTGGGCCACCGACGGGCTCGAGCTCGGCGGCGCCGACGATCCGCGTCGCCGGCCTGGTCTTCTCGGGGCCGCACCGCGTCGACCGGCTGGTCGTCGGCGGCGAGGACGTCGTGCGCGGCGGCGCCCTCGTCCGGGCCGAGGAGGCGGAGATCGCTCGCGCCCATCGGGCCCAGGCGCGAAGATTCGCCGCATGAGCTGCTCGCTCTCGACGCACGTGCTCGACACCGGCGCGGGAAAGCCCGCCGCCGGAGTCACGGTCGAGCTCGCGGGACCGGACGGCACGGTGGCGTCGGCAGAGACGGACGGCGACGGCCGCGCCCGGCTCGCGGACGACCTCGCCGCCGGCACCTACCGCCTCGTCTTCCACCCGCCCTCGCCGTTCTTCACGCGGGTCGAGCTGCAGGTCGAGCTCGCGGACGGCCACTACCACGTCCCCCTCCTCGTCTCTCCCTACGGGTGCGCGAGCTACCGCGGGAGCTGAGCGCCGAGGAGCTCGCCGAGCTCTTCGAGGGGCGGACGCGCTTCGTCGAGCGGCTCGCCGCCGAGCCCGACCCGCTCGTCGCGCGCGCGCACGCTCGTGCACGAGCTTCCCGCCGACGAGAAGCGCGAGATCCTCGACGCGCATCCCGCGATCGGCCAGCGCGCAGGGCTCTCGGCGCGCTCGGCGGCCGAGCAGGGGGCCGACGCCGACCCGGACGTGCTCGCGGAGCTCGCCCGCCTGAACGCCGCGTACGAGGAGCGCCACGGGTTCCGGTTCGTCGTCTTCGTCAACCGGCGCCCGAAGCACGAGATCCTCGAGGTGCTCCGCGTGCGGATCGACAACCCGACCGACGAGGAGCTCGAGACCGCGCTCGGACGAGCTCGTCGCGATCGCGGAGGACCGGTGGCGCCGGGCGCAGGAAGAGCAGGTGTCGGACTGAAGTCCGACACCGCAGCGACTCGGTGTCCGACTTCAGTCGGACACCTGCTCCGCCGGAGACGGCAGTGACGAGCCTGCCGCTCGCGCTCTCGGACGCCCTGCGCGACTGGCTCGACCTCGGCCTCCGCTGGCTGCACGTGATCGCCGCGATGGCGTGGATCGGGACGTCGTTCTACTTCGTCCTCCTCGACCAGTCGCTCCGGCCGCCGAAGGACCCGGCCGACGCCGACGCCGGGGTCGGCGGCGAGCTCTGGGAGGTGCACGGCGGCGGCTTCTACCAGGTGCAGAAGTACGTCGTCGCGCCGCGCGCGGCTCCCCGACCACGTCGCGTGGTTCAAGTGGGAGGCGTACACGACGTGGCTCTCGGGCTTCGCGCTGATGCTCGTCCTCTACTACCTCGAGGCGTCGAGCGCGCTCGTCAAGCCGGGCGACGACCTCGAGCCGTGGCTCGCCGTCACGATCTCGATCGCGCTCCTCGTCGTCGCCTGGATCGCGTACGACGTCCTCAACCGGCTCGTCTCGGACGCGCGGGTGCTGTGGCCCGTCCTCATCGTGCTCGTCGCGCTCGCCGCGTGGGGGTCGTCCGAGCTCTTCAGCCCGCGCGCGGCGTGGCTCCAGGTCGGCGCGATGATCGGGACGGTGATGGCGGCGAACGTGCTGTTCGACATCATCCCCGCCCACCGGGAGCTGATCCGCGCGAAGGAGGAGGGCCGCGAGCCCGACCCGCAGGCCCGGGATCCAGGCGAAGCAGCGCTCGGTGCAGAACAACTACCTCACGCTGCCGGTGCTGTTGACGATGCTCGCCGGCCACTTCCCGTTCGCGTACGGCGCCGACCACGCCTGGCTCGTGCTCGTCGGGCTGATGGCGATCGGCGCGTGGGTGCGTCTCTTCTACAACCTCCGCCACCAGGGACGGACGCACTGGTGGATGCGCGGTCGCCGGCGCAGCGGCGTTCGTCGCGCATCGCGGTCGCCGTCGACCGGAGCAGCGACACCGCCGCGGCGCCCGCCGACGCGGCGACGATCGCGCGCGGGCAAGCAGGTGTTCGTCACGGCCGGCTGCGGCGCGTGCCACACGCTCGCGGATGCCGGAGTCGACCGCCGTCGTCGGCCCCGACCTCGACGCGGCCGAGCCCGTCGGCAGCGCTCGTCGACGCAGCGCGTCCGGAACGGGCAGGGCGCGATGCCCGCGTTCGCCGGGACGCTCTCCGACGCAGCAGATCGCCGCCGTCGCGGCGTACGTCTCGTCCGTTGCGCCGGCGGATAGGATCGCGCCCGATGCTCGAGATCACCGCAGGAGGGTTCGAGTTCACGCGCTCGCCTCGAGGAGGCCGACGCGCCGGAGACCGTCGCCGCCTTCCGGCGCCTGCTCCCGCTCGAGTCGAGGATCATCCACGTCCGCTGGTCGGGCGAGGCCGGGTGGATCCCGTTCGGCGACCTCGACCTCGGGCTCGGCCCCGAGAACGCGACGTGCTACCCGCACCCGGGCGAGATCGTCCTCTACCCCGGCGGCGTCTCGGAGACGGAGATCCTGCTCGCGTACGGCTACGTCAACTTCGCCTCGAAGGCCGGCCAGCTCGCGGGGAACCACTTCGCGACGATCGTCGAGGGCAACGAGAGCCTCCGCCCGCTCGGGAAGAAGTTCCTCTGGGAGGGCGCCCAGGAGATCGTCTTCCGCGAGGACGTAGCGGACGCCTCACAGCGTCACGCCGACCCCGCGCTCGCGCGCGCGGCGCACGACCTCGGTGCCGATCGCGACGTCCCACGGCGCGATCCCGTTCGACTTGAAGACGACGATGTCGGCGTCGCTCTGCCTGCCGGGGATCTCGCCCGACGACGACGTCGTGGAGCTCCTGCACCTCGAGCCAGTCGAGCTGGCCGGCGGCGACCGGCTCGATCAGGTCGCCGGACTCGAGCTTCGCGTCCTCGAGCGAGTCGCAGCAGACGAAGCGTCGCGCGCGCGATCACCTGCGCAGTCGAGCTCGCGGGCACGCGGGTCGTTCGCGCCGATCGCGCAGACGAGCGCGCCCTCCGAGAGCCAGTCGCCGCGGAGCACGGGATCCTTCGACGTCGTCACCGTGACGACGACGTCGCACGCCGCCGGCGTCGGCGGGCGTCTCGGCGACCTCCGCACCGTGCGCGCCGGCGAACGCCTCGGCCCGCTCGGGCGTCCGGCTCGAGACGACGACCCGCTCGATCGTCGGCACGGCCGCCCGGATCGCGGCGAGCTGCGACTCCGCCTGCCAGCCCGCTCCGATCAGCCCGAGGCTCGTCGCGCCCGGTCGCGCGAGGTGCTTCGCCGCGACGCCGCTCGCGGCGCCCGTCCGCACCTGACCGAGCCGGTCGGCCGCGATCAGTCGCGGTCAGCGAGCCGTCCGAGAGGTCGAACAGGCAGACGACGAACGCGAGCTCCCCCTCGACGAGCGTGTAGCTCTTGAGCCCCGCGACGCCGAGCCCGCGATCCGCGGCCGCCATCACCGCGAAGTAGCCGCCCTCGACCGCGAAGCGCCGCCGCGGCATCAGCTCGACCTCGCCGGCCGCCATCCGCCGGAAGCAGTCCTCGATCACCGGCACGGCGTCGCCCGGGCGTGACGAGCGACGCGACGTCGTCCTCGGAGAGCCAGAGCGGCACGAGCGCGATGCTAGTCGCGACGTCGACGATCGCTCGGGCGAAGGCTTGCAATCAGACGAGTTCTCGTTCATGTTCACTCGTGCGGATCGAAACGATCCGCATGCGGCGATTGTGGGGGAGAGGGGTCTGTTCGTGCGGCCGAACGCGGGGCGAAGGACCTGGTTCCTCGCGCCTGCTGCCGTCGCCCTCGTCGCGCTCGCGTCGGCCGCGCTCGCCGCGCCGGGACCCGTGGCAGCAGGCGGCGGCACGCGTCGACTTCCCGCTCTACCGCCCCACCGTCACGCTCGGCTTCGCGCCGGGGCCGGTCGTCGTCGAGCGCTGCGGCTACGGCAGCCAGTGGGTGCGTGCCAGCTACTCCAGGGGCACCGGAGCTCGAAAGGCGGTCTTCGGCTTCGACGAGAGCTATCCCCAGCACTGCGGTGACGCGGGCGAGCGAATGACCGTCACCTCGGCCGACGTCAACGGCGTCGTCGTGCCGGTGGAGGTGTATTGCCGCTTGTCGGGCCTGAAGTGCACCGTCGCGGACGGCTTCGCGAACGGCTTCCACCTCGAGCTGCGACCCCCGGGGCCGAAGAGCCCGATGATCGGCGTCTACTCGGCGCGGGTCGCGCTTCCAGATCTCCTGCGGATGGTGCGGAGCCTGACGAAGGTGCCGAAGCCGCTGACGAGCGCACCGACTGCGCCGGCGACTGCCGGCCCGTGCTCGAAGGCCGAGGCGACGAGGGTCGTCGAGCGGCTTCACCTGGGCAATGCCGACGACCCCGACGTCTCGAACCCGGTCGCACAGGTGCTCTGCGGAGCCTTCGCCGGCCCGGGAAGCCAGGCGATGGTCGCTTCGCTCTCGATCCCGAGCTGCGGGAGGACGGCCGGCTGGGTCGTCTTCCGACGGAACGGGCGGCAACTGGCAGCTCGTCATGGAGCGCCACAACGGCGCCGACCTCGACGCCGTCGGGACCGGCATCCGGGAGACGCAGTTCGTGCTTCGACCGGGAGACGCACACTGCTTCCCGACCGGCGGGACGAGATCGCGCACCTGGCGCTGGAACGGCACCCGCTTCACGTCCGGCCCCTGGATCCACTCGAAGCCGGCGACCCCGAAGACACCGGCGAGCACGCTCCCGAGCGGCTACCTCAAGACGCCGTCGGGCAACATCGCATGCACCTACTGGCTCCGCACGACGCCGCCGAGCATCGGCTGTCGCATCAGGAGCGGGCTCGTTCCCGAGCCGCGAACCGACCGCCCCGGCTGCCCCCGGACCCCCGACGTCTCACTCCGGGCGACCGGTCGGCCGACCATCGGCGGCCGGTCGATCTGTCCCGGCGAGCCCGAGGGCGACGCCGGCCCCTTCGCAGCGACCGGGGGCGCGGGTGCTCGCCTACGGCACGACCTGGGCGGGCGGCGGCCTGCGCTGCGCATCGGCCGAGACCGGGCTGACCTGCCGGAACAGGGACGGCCACGGGTTCTTCCTGAGCCGCGAGCGCTGGCGCGCTTTCTGAGGCGACAAGGAGACGAGAACGGATGCACACGACAAGGGTGACGATGGGGCGGTGGCGGGGCGTCGCAGCGGCAGCCCTCGTGACGGCGGCGGTCGCGGGCGGAGCGCACGCGGGCCCGGTGCGCTCGACTGCGCCGACAACGTGGCTCTACGGCGCCGACGCGTCCAGCGCGCTCTTCGTCGTCGACGCGACGTCGGGTGCGGCACGTCGCATCGGTGACACGGGTGTCCGGGGCATGTCGGACATCGCCTTCACGCCGAGCGGAAAGCTCTACGGAGTCACATTCACCCAGCTCTACCGCCTCGATCCGCGAACTGGCCGCGCGACGCCCATCGGCACGGGCCTCGGCATGGGAAGCGTCAACGCGCTCGCTTCCGACTCACACGGTCGCCTCTACGTCGCCTCCACGAACGGCGACTTCGGTGTCGTCGCGATCGGCACCGGACGCGCGACTCGCATCGGCTCGTACGGAGCGGGGCTCGGCTCATCCGGCGATCTCGCGTTCGCCCGGGACGGAACGCTCTACGCGACCGCGCAGTCGTCCGGCGGACAGGTCCTGCTCAGGGTCGACCCGGCCACGGGTGTCGCATCGGTCCGTGCCCGGCTCGCCCTTCGGGACGTCTACGGACTTGCGTTCGGTCCGAACGGCAAGCTCCTCGGCGCCTCGCGCGGAAACGCGACGCCGGCCGTCCTCGTATCGATCGACCGGAGGACGGGGCGCACGAAACGGATCGGCCCGATCTCGGGTGCTCAGGGGATGTGGGGGCTCGCGACGCGGCCGAACGCCGCCGCGGCACCTGCTCCGCGTCCTGCGGCCGTGATGACGACGGGGTTCTTCAAGACGCCCTCCGGCAACATCGTCTGCTTCCACTCGCCCGGACCGAAGGACATGCCGCGCGCATTCCTCGGCTGCGGCATCAAGAGCGGCCTCGTGCCCGCGCCGCCGAGACGGCCGTGCACGGACGGCGGGTACGCAGGTGACCGGGTCGAGCTGCTCGGGACGGGCCCCGTTCGCGTTCCCTCGTGCGCGGGCGACCCCGGCGCGCTCGTAGGTGCGGGCGATGCACGCGTCCTCGCCTACGGCAAGACGTGGAGCGGTGGCGGGATTCACTGCACGTCGGCGACGACCGGGCTGACGTGCCGCAACGAGAGCGGTCGCGGGTTCTTCCTGAGCCGCGAGCGCTGGCGAGCCCTCTAGCGATCGGAGACGAGACCCATGCAGCGCAATAGCCTGACCGCACGTGCCTGGCTCGGCGTGGGCGTGGCCGCCGTCGCTGCGGTCACCGCTTCTGGCGCGCTCGGGGGTTCGAGCAACGAGACGATCGCGACCGCTCGCGCAGCCGCCGCCGAAGCCGACGTTGGCCGTCGTCGTCGTGGGACCTGGCCGCGTCACGAGCACGCCCGCGGGGATCTCGTGTCCCGGGAAGTGCGCCGCGGCGTTCGCGGCGGGCTCGCGCGTGCTCCTCACCCCGACGCCGAGAGGCGGCTCCCGGTTCCTCCGCTGGGGTGGAGACTGCACCGGCGCGCGCGCGTGCAGGGTGCGGGTCTCAGGCCTGGCTGCCGTCGCGGCACAGTTCGCCGGGTCGACGACACGGCCGGCACCGCCCGCAAAGTCGTCGGTCGAGCCCGGCGGCTACTCGGGCTACGGCATCACGTTCCTTGTCCCGGCTGGCGCCGGGAGCGTGTTGGACTTCTCGGTCGGGTCCGGATACCTCCGTGTCAACTGTGTAGGCGGCGGTGCGTACCAAACTCCCATCAGGGTCCCGAAGGCGACGATCAGGCCGGATCGCTCGTTCACCGCCACGATCTCTCAGAGCGGCGTGCTCAACGGGGTCAATGCCAAGTGGACCTATTCCGTCACTGGGCGCTTCCAGGGGACCGACTCCGCGGGGAGCGGCGACTGCGTCCGGGGTGCACCGCCAAGACATCGTGTTCACCGACAGCCCAACCGCAAGTGCACGTCGAACGACCAACCCTGGACCGCGGCTCGACTCTGCAACCGCCTTCGAAGCTCCATGGCCCTCTCCGGCAGCTACTCGGCGCTACGGCATCACGTTCCTTGTCCCGGCCGGCGCCGGGAGCGTGTTGGACTTCTCGGTCCCGGGTCCGGATACCTCCGTGTCAACTGTCTAGGCGGCGGTGCGTACCGAACTCCCATCCAGGTCCCGAAGGCGACGATCAGGCCGGATCGCTCGTTCACCGCCACGATCTCTCAGAGCGGCGTGCTCAACGGGGTCGAATGCCAAGTGGACATATTCCGTCACTGGGCGCTTCCAGGGGACCGACTCGCGCCGGGGCGAGCGACTGCGGCCGGGGTGCACCGCCAAGACATCGTGTTCACCGACACGCCCAACCGCACGTGCACCTCGAACGACCAGCCCTGGACAGCCGCTCGGACCGGCTAGGGCCCGGCCACCCATTCGGAAAGGACGCTGATGCAAGCCAAGGGCTTCTTCGGTTCGCTGTTCGACTACTCGTTCAGCTCGTTCATCACGCCGAGGATCATCAAGATCCTGTACGTCCTCGCCACGATCCTGATCTCGCTGTGGACGCTCTTCCTCATCGTCGCCGCCTTCAACGTGTCCGAGGGCACCGGAGGGGCGATGCTCCTCATCGGCGGCCCGCTGTTCTTCCTGTTCTCGATGATCTACGCCCGCGTCTTCCTCGAGCTGGTCATCGCCTTCTTCCGGATCAACGGGAACGTCCAGGAGATCCGTGACGAGCGGATCGGTGGCGCTCCGCAACCGGCTCCGAGCCTCGGGCCGCCACCGGAGGATGCGCCGGTCGTCGCGCCCCCCGCATCGCTCCCGGAGACCGTTGCTGATCCGGTCATCGCCGCGGCAGCCGTGGAGCCGAGCCCGGAGGCCACGATCGACGTCGCTCCGCTGTCCGCCGAGCCCGATGCCCCACAGACATCGACAACGACACGCTACTGCGAGAACTGCGGCGCGGTGCGCAGCCCCGAGGGACGCTTCTGCACCAGTTGCGGTCAGGCCTGACGAATGCCGACCTGCAGCAACTGCGGCAACGAAGAGCCGGGGGGCTTGCCGTTCTGCGGTAACTGCGGCGCGCCGTTCGTACCGGCCGATCAGCCGGCCGCCGGCACGGCCGTGAACGCCGCGGCGACGCTGACCTGTTCGAGCTGCGGCAACGAGGAGCCGGAGGGCGCGCAGTACTGCGGGAGCTGCAGCGCGCCCCTGTCGCCGGCGGGCCGTCCCGCAGCCCAGGCGGCATCGTCAACGCCCGAGACACCGCCGGTCGAGCCCCGCGTGGAGCCGTCGTCGCCGGTCGAGCCCTCCCCGACCCTTCCGCTGGGCGGGAGACATCGCTCGCGCTGGGTCGCAATGGGAGCGGTGGTCGTGTTGCTCGTCGCGGGCGGTGCGATCGCCGCCGTGCTCCTCCGGGACGACGGAGAGACGACGAGGCCGTGACCACGGAACAGCAACCACCGCCGACCGTCACCTCCGAGTCCTCGCCACCGGCTTCGAGCCCGACGCTCGCAGACACCATTGCTCCCCGGCTCGCGCAGCTCTCCGACGCGCAGGCTGCGGTCATCGCTCAGGTCCGATCGCTCGGGCCGGGGGTGAGCTCGTTGGCGGCGCTGCGACAGGAGGCGGCTGCGCTGGCCTCCGACGTGGTGGAGACACAACAGCTCGTCGACGGTCTGGCTCCCGCTGACAGCACGGAGGCGGGCACGCTCCCGCTGTTGCATCGCGCGCTTGCGGCGCACCTCGCGTATGCGGAGGCGGTCTCCCGCTTCCCCGCTCGGCCCCGATCATTCACCCGCGCACACGCGCAGGGGGCGATCGCACTTGCCGAGCAGGCGCGGCGTGAGTACGTGAAGCTCGCAGTCGCCTTTCCGGCTCTCCCGGTCGTCTATATGAGCGGCTCCGACAACAGCGCCATGCTCGCGGTCGTGCCGGCGCCGAAGCCGGTGACCTCGCCTCCGGTGCGTCGCACGGTCGATCTCGCGCCCTTGCTCGTAGGCGTCAGGCCAGACGATCCGCCGGGCGAGGGCCGCTGTTTCGGCGCGTACACGTCGCGGGCGTCGCTGCGCGTATCCGGGGTCGTGCACCGCGGCGGCTTCGTCCAGTGCGGAGACGACGCGAACGGAGATCCGCGCCGCACGAGTGGCGTCTACCGCTTCTCCGGCCCCACCTACCCCGCAGGCTCGAGGCTCGCTCGGGTGACGGGACAGGTTGCGATCGACGAGAGCTCGTCCGCCTCGCAACGCGGGTCGGCCGTCACCTGGACGGTGGTCTACGCCGGGAGGCCGCTCTGCTCGGAGACGGTCGTCTGGAGCGGGTCACGCCCGTCGCCGCGGGCGCTCGACTGCAGGATCCCGTCGTCCGCCTCCTCCGGTGCGTTCGACATGCGGCGGCTTCGAATCCGGCAGGACGCCACTCCCGCCTCGTCCGGGAGCCTGTGGGCCGGCCTGCTCCGTCCCACGCTCGTGGTGGAGGTTCCTCGCTAGCGCCGGTTCATGGGCCCGGTGGCGTCTCCGCGATCGCCGCCAGACGCCGACGGCAGTGCGCCGCGGAGACGAGGTTCCCCTTCTCCTCGTGCAGAGCGAGGGCCTCCGCGAGTGCCTCTGCGGCGCCGCCTCGGTCCCCGTGCGCATGGAGCACCTCGGCGAGGTCGACGAGGATCTCGGCATGCGTGGTGAGGTCGTCGTTGCCGGCCATCAGGTCGGCGGCGTCCCGGGCGAGGACGGCCGCCTCCTCCGTCTGTCCGCGCCGCGCCAGCACCCGCGCGCGGGCGGTCTTCCACTTCGGCGCATCCGCGAAGACGGAACGTGCCTGCTCGAGCTCCGCCAGCGCGTCCTCGTCCCGGCCCCGGGCGACGAGGACGTGGGCGATTCGGGTGCGGTAGAGCGCGACGTAGTACGACGCCCCCATCTCCGTTGCGACATCGATCGCGTCGCGTAGCTCCCGCTCGGCGGCTTCGGCGTCGCCCGCGAGCATCTCCATCCCGGCGCCTGCCATGTGCGCCTCCGCCAGGCCGTAGGCGATCCCGAGCTCACGGCAGATCGCCTTGGAGCGCTCCAGCTGGTCGCGCGCCTCGTCGAAGCGACCGAGTCGCGAGTAGAGGTACGGACCGCCGAGGAGCGCATCCGCCTCGACCGCGGCCAGCCCACGCTCCCGCGCCCACACGAGCTCCTCGTCCAGGAACGCGAGCGCCTCGTCGATGGGCGTCCGCCCGAAGAGCATCGCGCCGCCGACTTCGTTCCACGACTCGATCTGGCGGCGGAGGTCGCCGGAGGCGACCGCGTGGACGCGGCCACGTTGGAGCGCCTCGAGCTGTGCGCCGCGGTCGCGGGCGGCGAGCTCGGCAATGCCGACGACCTGCCAGGCGTCGGCGAGGTCGGCATCGCTTCGGAGCGGCTCGAAGACGGCGATCGCGCGACGTGCGATCTCCCGCGCGGCGTCCGGGTCGGTCGGTCCGCGCATGAAGGCGAGCCGAGCGCGCTCGATCTCCGCCCGTAGCTCGGTCGGCTCGTCGTGATGCCGCCTCGCGTACTCGATCGCCTCGACCGAGCGCCTCGTCGGCGGCGTCGAGCGCCCCCGTCCCACGGAGCGCGCGGGCGAGGTCCGTGAGCAGCGCCGCGCGCTCCGGAGGGTCGACGGCGAGGAGCCGGGATGCCCGCTCGAGAAGCGACGCGGCCGCCGCGCCCTCGTCGCGATCGAGCGCGCGCCGTCCCGCGCGCGCGAGCATCGCACCGCCTTTCAGCGCGACCGCACGGGTCTCGTCCGCGACCCGCCCGAGCTCCGCGCGCGCGACGTATGCCTGCTCGAGGTGGTATCCGACGAGCTCGTCGTGGCCCGCCACCTGCCCGTCCTCGCGCGCCTCGAGCCACGAGGCGAGACCCGTGTGGAGGTCGGCGCGAAGCTCCTTCGGCATCGACGAATAGGCGACGTCCCGGATGAGCACGTGGTTGAACCGGAAGCCGTCGTCGCCCTCGTAGAGCGAGCGGTCGGGACGGAGCAGCTCCTTCCGCGTGAGGGCGAGCAGCGTGCCCCCCAGCCCATCGGTCTCGTCCGTGGGCAGAAGCTCGGCGACGGCGCCGCGGTGGAACAGTCGACCTTCGACCGAGGCGCGCTGCAGCACGGCCCGCTCCCCCGGCTCGAGGCGATCGATCCGCGCCGCGAGGAGCGCCTGGATCGTCGCCGGCACCGACTCGTCCGCAGCCTCCGGATCGTCGGCGAGCATGGCGAGCATCTGCTCGACGAACAGCGGATTGCCCTCGGCGGCGTGGACGATCCGTTCGCGAAGCGCGGCCGCGACCTCCCCGTCGTCCAGCAGCCCGTCGATCAGATGCTCCGACTCGTCGTCGTCGAGCGGCGAGAGCGAGACGAGCCTCGTGCGCGGCCGTGGCGCGGCCCAGGACGGCCGGGTGTCGAAGAGGTCCGGACGTGCGAGGCAGAGGAGCAGGATCGGCGCGCCGCCCGAGAAGCCGAGGACGTACTCGAGCAGGTCGAGCAACGTGGGCTCCGCCCAGTGGATGTCGTCCACCGCGATGACGAGCGGTCGCGAGACGGCGAGCGTCTCGAAGAGTCGCCGGAACGCCCAGGCGGTCTCCTCGGGAGAGCCCGGCTCGTCGCCCGCACCGATCGCACCCAGGATCAACCGCTGTGCGACATCCCCGCGGTCGACGTCCGCCAGGAGGGCCCCGAGGGCCGGCGCGGGATCGGGCCCCGCTATGTCGCGCACCACGTCGGCGAGCGGGAGGTAGGTGATGCCGTCGCCGTACGCGACGCACCGTCCGACGACGATGCGCGCGTCCTTCTCGAACGAGCGGAGGGCCTCTCGCGCGAGCCGGGACTTGCCGATCCCCGGTGGCCCGACGACGGTGGCGAGCGAGCACGACGACTCCCGCACCGCGGTGTCGAACGCATCGCGCAGCGCACCGAGCTCGCCGTGGCGGCCGACGAAGAGCGTCGTGATCGGCCGGGCGAAGGCAGGCACGTCCGGACGCAGGCCGAGCAGCCTCCAGGGTACGAGCGGCCGGCTCTTGCCCTTCGCCTCGATCTCACCCGCCGGCTCCGCCGCAATCGCCTCCCGGACGAGGTCGTACGTCGCCTCGCCGAGGAGCACCTCGCCCGGCTCTGCGGCCTGCTCGAGTCGCGCAGCCACGTTCACGGCGTCGCCGGTCGCCAGCTTCTGGTCGGCGACGGCCTGACCGACGATCACCTCGCCCGTGTTGACGCCGGTCCGCGCCGCGATGCGGATCCCGTACTCGCTCCCGAGCTGCTCGTTGAGGCGGTCGAGCGCGTCGCGCATCTCGAACGCCGCCCGTACCGCGCGAAGTGCGTCGTCCTCGTGGACGGCCGGCACCCCGAACACCGCCACGATCGCATCGCCGATGAACTTCTCGACGGTGCCGCCGTGCCGTTCGAGCGTCGCCTGCATCGAATCGAAGTACCGCCACATCACGCCCCGCAGCGCCTCGGGGTCGAGCCGCTCGCCGAGCGCGGTCGACCCGGCGACGTCCGTGAAGACGATCGTGACCACCTTACGGGTCTCCGTGATGCTCGTTCGCCCATCGAGCGCGGCGCCGCATGCGCCGCAGAAGCGCGCGTCCACGTCGTTCTGGCGCCCGCAGGCGCGGCAGATCATGCGACGGACCCTACGCCAGAAGATGCCGGATCACCCGCGGCCGACCGGCCCTCGAGACGAGGCTCGCGTCTTGCTTGAAGTCGAGCTACATCAGGTCTACATTCTCGATATCGAATAACTCGATATCGAGAGGAGTTGTCTCATGGCCGTAGCAACGACGAAGGCGTTCGAGGTCGTCGCGCTCGACGACATCGAGCCCGGGCCGGAGCACGACGGGCGCGTCCCGCTCAACATCCGACGCCACTTCGACATCCGCGCCTTCGGCATCCGCGCGAACCGCGCCGTGGGCGAGGGGCACATCATCGGGGAGCACGACGAGGTCGGCCTCGGCGCGACCGGGCAGGAGGAGCTGTACCTCGTCCTCTCGGGGGCGGCGACCTTCACCGTCGGCGACGAGCAGATCGACGCGCCTGCCGGCACCCTGGTCTTCGTCCGCGATCCGGCGCAGCGGCGCAGCGCGGTCGCGAAGGAGACGGGCACAACGGTGCTCGCCATCGGCGGCACGCCCGGCAAGGCGTACGAGTTTCCCCTCGGCGAGCTGATGAGCCCGATGTGGGACGCCTACCGCGAGGAGGACTACGAGGGAGCGCTCGCGGCGCTTCAGCCGGTGGTCGCCGAGCGGCCGCAGGCGCTCGTCTTCTTCAACGTCGCGTGCATGGAGGCGCGCCTCGGGCGTACGGACGACGCGATCGAGCACCTCCGGCAGGCCGTCCGAGACGACGATCGGATCAAGGAGCACATCCGGACGGACGAGGATCTGACGTCCCTGCGCGACGACCCCCGCTACGAGGAGCTTGCCGCGTAGTCGGGCGCGACGGGCAGCGTGAACCGGAAGGCGCTCCCCCCGCCGTCGGCGGGCTCGACCCAGATGTGCCCGCCGTGGGCCTCGACGACCCGCCGGCAGACGGCCAGCCCGATTCCGCTGCCTTCGATGCTCCGCTCGAGACGCGAGAACATCCCGAAGACACGGGCCGAGTCCTCGCGCGCGATGCCGACGCCGTTGTCCAGCACCGTCACGACCCACTCGCGGTCGCGTCGCTCGGCGCCGATCTCGATGCGCGAGGGCTCGTCGCCCCGGAACTTCAGCGCGTTGCCGACGAGGTTCTGGAGCACGCGTCGCAGCTGGCGCGGGTCCCCGCTGACCGTGGGCAGCTCGTCGACGACGAGGACGGCGCCGGCGTCGTCGATCGACGTGCGCAGGTCGCTTGCGACGTCGACCAGGACATCGTTGAGCGAGACGCGCTCGCGGGTGAGCTCGCCGGAGCGGGCATAGGAGAGGACACCCTCGATCAGCTCGCGCCCGCGGTCGGTCGAGGCGCGTAGCTCCTGGAGCACCACCGCCGGAGGCGGTTCCTCCGGCCGCTGCTCGAGCATCGTCACGAGCATCGCGATGCCCGCGAGTGGCTGGCTGAGATCGTGCGCGACGACGTCCGCGTAGGCCTTCAGCTCCGCCTCCATCCGGCGTTCCTCCGTCACGTCGTGGAGGAAGACGACGACGCCGTCGCCGAGCTGCGCGACGCGGTGGACGAACGTTCCCAGCATGTAGCCGTCGCCGAACGGCGTGTCGTACGTCACCTCGCTGACGAACGGCATGCCCGTCTCGCAGACGTGCGCGTACGCCTCGAAGGCCTGGCTGCCGCGCATCGGCGGAAGCGCCTCGAGCAGCGTGTACCGGTCGGGCGTCCCGGCCGGGATCCGGAAGCTGCGCAGCATCGTCGGGTTGCCGTACCCGAACGCGAAGTCCACGATCGCGCCTCCGCCGTCACGGAGTGCCCACAGCACGCCGACGGACTCGGGGAAGCCGTCCAGCAAGGCCCGGAAGCCGGCCGCTCCCTGCTCGCCGAGTGCATCGACGAGCTGCGTGTCCTCGCCCCAGGGCTCCGGCTCGAACTCGTGGCTCGGCTCGCCCATGCCTGAAGGATACGAGCGACCGGCTCCGACTCCGTCATGATCACCCGATGCTGGACGCCTTCGCCCTCGGTCTCGCCGCCGAGTCGTCCCTGCTGCTCGCCGGCCTCGTCGCCTGCTGGGTCACCGTTCCCCGTCGTCTGGTCGGCATCCTGGCCGGCTTCGGCGCCGGAGCCCTCGTCGCCGCCGTCTCGTTCGACCTGATCGCCGAGGCGTAAGCGTTGCCCATGTGGGAGTTCTCGCTTTGGATGCTGATCGGCGTCGCGGTCTTCCTCGGCGGCGACTGGGTCGTCGAGCGGAGGTTCGGCAGCGGCGGGGCGGGTGGGTCGATGGGGATCGTGGTCGGCTCGGTCGTCGACGGCGTGCCAGAGTCCGTGATCTTCGGCATCCAGATCGCGACCGGGTTCCCCGTGAGCCCGAGCTTTCTCGGAGCCGTGTTCGTCTCGAACGTCCCGCAGTCGATCGCCCCGTCGGCCGACCTCGCCGCGAGCGGATGGAACGCGAAGCGGATCGGGCGTCTCTGGGCTCTGGTCGTGCTCGCCTGCGGCATCGCCGCGATGCTCGGCTACCTCCTCGCCGAAGCGACGGGGGCCGCGACGGGTGACCGCATGGCTGCGCTGGCGGCCGGCGGCCTCCTCGCGATGCTCACGAACTCGCTGATGCCGTTCGCCTACGAGCGTGCGGGTGCGATCGCGGGAGCGGCAACGGTCGTCGGCTTCTGCGCCTCCCTGCTCGGCACCGGCTGAGACGGCCAGATCCGGTGTGCCTGTGGGCCAGCGCGCTCCCGCACATCGATCACCGTGTTAGACGGTACTGCTGTGAACGAGCCGGGCCGGCCGGAGCCGGGCTTTGCCCGGCGGGAGGCCAGGCGCGGGTGACCGGTGCACGACGCGAGAGGAGGGGGCCGGCGGGGGAACCAGGGGTTTCCCCGCCCTATGCGCCCGGCAAGATTCGAACTTGCGACCTCTGCCTCCGCAGGGCAGCGCTCTATCCCCTGAGCTACGGGCGCGGGGAAGGGAGAGTGTAGCGAGGACGCTTGTGACGACCGGTCACGAGGGCAGCTGCGCGCGCGGCCCGGCCGAGAGGTCCAGCGTCGCGTCGTCCGGCACCTCACGACGAACGTAGGCGAGCGCCACGACCCCGTGCTCGGGGTCCGGAGCCGCGCTCGTGACGCGACCGACGACCTTGCCCTCGAGCGACAGCTCGGCGTCGTAGGCGGGGAGCTCGCCGCCGTCGAGCGCGAGCACGCGGAGCCCGCGGTTCGGGTGACCGCGGTAGTGGAGGCGCGCGACGGGCTCCTGCCCGGGGTAGCAGCCCTTCGTGAAGCTGATCGCGCGCTCCTCGAGCCCCGCCTCGGCCGGCATGACGCGATCGTCGAGCTCGCGGCCGAGCCGCGGGGTGCGCGCGAGGATCCGCAGCCGCTCGAGCTCGTCCTCGTCGATCGCCGTCGCCCCGTCCGGCGGCTCCGCGTCGAGGAGCTCGACCGCCGGGACGCCGTAGTCGCGCGGTCGGAAGACCGAGCTCGTGACGATACGTTGCAAGCGGTTCTCCGCCGAGCACCACCACCCCGACCGGTGCTCCTCGAGGGCGATCTCGCACTTCGCCGCGAACCGCGAGCGGAGCAGCTCGCGGGCGATGCGCTCCGCCGCACCCGGCTCGGTGAGCAGGAGGAAGTCGTCGGCGCCACGGCGCCAGACGACCAGCGTCGCGATCACCCGAGCCTTCGGCGTCAGGAGCAGGGCCTCGCAGCTCCCCCCGACGTCGAGCGCCTCGACCTCGTTCGAGACCATCCGGTTGAGATACGACGCGGCGTCCGGGCCGTTCACCGAAACGTAGGACCTCGGTCGCGGGGCGACCTGTACCGTCGTGGCGACCATCGAGATCGAGGGTAGCCGAGCGTGTTCAGGAGCAGGGCGGAGCGAAAGGTGGAGGAGGCGGGCTACGACCCGTCACGGCTGCCGCCCGGCCAGTACCTGACGGACAAGTGGCCGGTGCTCCACGCGGGCGACGTGCCGTCGTACCCGGCCGACCTCGCCGGCTGGGACTTCCGCGTCTCCGGCGAGGTCGAGACGCCGATCGCCCTCACGTGGGCGGAGCTCGCAGAGCTCCCGCAGGTCGACGGTCACGCAGGACATCCACTGCGTCACGCGCTGGAGCCGGTTCGACGCCGAGTTCAGCGGCGTCGCCTGGTCGACGATCCGCGACCTCGTGCAGCCTCGCCCGAGCGCGCACTACGCGATCGCCCATTCCGAGGCCGGGTTCACCGCGAACGTCCCCGCCTCGTTCCTCGACGCCGACGGCGCCTTGCTCGTCACGCACGCGGACGGCGAGCCGCTGACGCCCGAGCACGGCTGGCCGCTCCGGCTCGTCGTGCCCGGCAAGTACTTCTGGAAGAGCGCGAAGTGGCTCCGCGCGATCGAGCTCCGCGCCACCGACGCCCCGGGCTTCTGGGAGCGCTACGGGTACCACAACGACGCGGATCCCTGGAAAGAGGAGCGCTACGCGTTCTGAGCGAATCAGCTCGAAGGAACAGGCCGCTTGGGCGGAGCCGACCGTCTGGGTCCCACCCTCCCCGCTGGCCGAGAGGCCGCTCCAGCGGCGTTCCTTCGGGCCATGGTCGAGCGTTCGGCGCGAGGGTGCGCCTTCGGGTCTGCCTCGCCGAGGCGGTCGACGGTGATCGCTCCTGCGGGTTCCTGCTCGCGGTCGACCCGCCGCTAGCCGAGATGCTCCTGCAGCTCGTCGCCAGAGGGCGGCGGCCGTCGTTCCCTCGCGGGGGGCGACGAAGATCGTGTTGTCGCCGGCGACCGTCCCCGCGATCCCGGGGTGCGCCCCCTCGTCGAGCGCCTGCGCGAGCGCGCTCGCGTAGCCCGACGGCGTCGTGACGACGACCAGCGGGCCTGCGCGCTCGACGCCGGTCGCGTAGCGGCGCATGGCGACGCCGATCGCGTGCCGCCGGTCGGCGTCGTCACCGCCGGGCGTCGCGTAGACGAGGCGCCCGGACGGGGCGCGCACCTTGACGAGCCCGAGCTCGTGGACGTCGCGCGAGATCGTCGTCTGCACGACGTCGTGACCCTCCTCCCGCAGTGCTTCGACGAGCTCCGCCTGGGTCGACAGCGCCCGGTCGCGGACGAGACGCAGGATCGCCTGCTGCCGCACGAGGTTGCTCATGGGCCAGCTCCTGGCCCGTGAGCGGGGAGGGGTGTGGGGAACCGGGAGGTTCCCCACGCTCTCCAGAAGAAGGGGGTCCGCGGGGGAAACATGGTTTCCCCCGCGAACGTGAGCCGAAGGCGAACGTTGCTCATGCGAGCGCGCGGACAAGAAGGTCGAGGGCCTCGTCGACCTCGCTCTCCGTGACGGGCAGCGGCGGCAGGAGCCGCAGGACGTCGGGGCCGGCGGTGAGCGCGAGCAAGCCGAGCTCGCGGGCGGCGTCGACCACATCGCCCGCGCTCCGGTCGAGCACCGCGGCGAGCAGCAGCCCACGGCCGCGCACTTCGACGACGCCCGGCAACGAGGCCAGGCCGGCGGCGAGCTGGTGGCCGCGCGCCACGACGTTCTCGAGCAAGGAGTCGTCGATCGCCTCGACGACGGCGCACGCGGCAGCGCAGGCGACCGGGTTGCCGCCGAAGGTCGATCCGTGGTCGCCGGGGCCGATTGCGTCGGCCACCCCGTCGCGGACGAGCAGCGCGCCGATCGGGAGCCCGTTGCCGAGCCCCTTCGCGAGCGTCACGAGGTCCGGCTCGAGCCCGAGCTGCTCGAACGCGAAGAACGTCCCGGTGCGGCCGAGGCCGGTCTGCACCTCGTCGACGACGAGCAGGGCGCCGACCTCGCGGGCGATCTCCGCCGCGGCCGCGAGGAACGCCGAATCGAGCGGAACGATCCCGCCCTCGCCGAGGACCGGCTCGAGCATGATCGCGGCGAGCTCGCCGCCCGGCGCGACCGCGGCCTCGAGCGACTCGACGTCGTTCGGGCGGGCGAACGCGAAGCCCGGGACGAGCGGCCCGAAGCCCTCCCACTTGGCAGGCTGACCCGTGGCGGAGAGCGCGCCCAGCGTCCGACCGTGGAAGCCTCCCTCGAGCGCGACGACCCGCGCGCGTCCCGTCGCCTTGCGGGCGACCTTGAGCGCCGCCTCGTTCGCCTCGGCGCCCGAGTTGCAGAAGAACGCCTGCGCGCCGCCGAAGCGCTCGGAGAGCAGGCCTGCGAGCCGCAGCATCGGCTCGGTCCAGTAGAGGTTCGACGCGTGCCAGAGCTCGTCGAGCTGCGCATGCGCTGCGGCCGTGACGGCCGGATGCCGGTGCCCGAGGCCGGCAACCGCGATCCCGGTTCCGAAGTCGAGGTAGGGCCGCCCTGCGTCGTCCCACACGCGGCTTCCCTCGCCGCGGACGATCGTGACGTCGGCGCGGGCGTAGGTCGGCAGCACCGCGCGCGCGATCGAGCCCGCGCGCGATCGTCACGCAGGCACCTCGGTCACGCCGATCGACGCGCGCACGCCGCCGCGCGCGGCGTGAACGGCGGCCATCAGCTTCGGGACGATCCCTCCCTCGAACACGCCGTCGGCGAGGCCCGCCTCCGCCTCGTCGGCGTGGAGCACTCGTCGCGACCTCGCCGTCGACGAGGACGCCCGGGACGTCGCTGACGAAGAGGATCCGCGCGGCGCCGAGCCCGACCGCGAGCGCGGCCGCGGCCTCGTCGGCGTTGACGTTGAGCGGGCCCTCGGCGAGCGGTGCGACGACCGGGACGCAGCCCCGCGTCCAGAGCCTCGAGCACGGCGGCCGGCGCGACGGGCTTCGGGTCGCCGACGAGCCCGAGCGCGTCGACGCGGCTGCGCCGTGAGCCCGATCGCGTCTCCGAAGAGCGGCACCGCGGTGGGCCGATCGCCGCGCAGACCTCGGCGTTGACCGCCGCGAGCGAGGCGCGCACGACCTCGAGCACCTCGGGCGTCGTCACCCGGCGCCCGTGGACGAACGTCGGCGTGATGCCGCGGCGCTCCATCTCGCTCGAGATCTGCGGCCCGGCGCCGTGGACGACGACGGTGCGAGCGCCCGCCTCGGCCAGCGCCTCGCGGACAGCGGCAGCAGCGACCCGGCCGCCGAGCTTCAGGACCGTCGTCACGTCGTGTACTCCGCGTTGAGGCGGACGTAGTCGTACGAGAGGTCCGAGGCGAGGTACGCCGCTTCCCCGGTGCCGAGGCCCAGGTCGAGGTCGATCGTGCACGCCGCACCCCCGAGCTGCGGCACACGGCCCGTGGGCGCTCCGCGCTCGAACACGGCTGTCCCGTCGAACGAGACGGTCAGGAGGTCCGGGTCGAGATGCGCGAACCCGCCGTTCGACGGCGCGGAGCCGGCCGCCGCGAGCACCCGGCCCCAGTTCGGGTCGTGCCCGAAGGCGGCGGTCTTGACGAGGGGGCTGGTCGCCACCCGGCGCGCAATGGCTTGTGCTTCCTCTTGCGAGGAAGCGCTAGACACCCTGATCTCCAGCACGACCGTCGCACCTTCCCCGTCGGCGACGATCTGGCGCGCAAGGTCTGCGCAGACGTGCCCGGAGCGCAGCGGCGAACGGCTCGTCCAACGCGGGGATCGCGTCGCGACTCCGGACTGCCCGTTCGCGAGCAGGACGACGGCGTCGTTCGTCGAGCAGTCGCCGTCGACCGAGATGCGGTTGAACGTCTCCTCGACGGCCGGCCGGAGAAACGCGTCGGCCTCGCCCGGCTCGAGCGGGTAGTCGGTGGTCACGATCGCGAGCATCGTCGCGAGCGCCGGATGGATCATTCCCGCGCCCTTCCCCATCCCGCCGACGACGAAGCCGTCACCGCCGGCCACCGCGGTCTTCGGTCCGGCGTCCGTGGTGAGGATCGCCTCGGACGCCGCCGGGCCGCCGCCGGGGGAGAGGGTGGCGGCGGCCGCGTCGACGCCGCTCAAACAGCTTCTCCATCGGCAGGCGAGGTCCTATGACGCCCGTCGACAGGACGATGACCTCCTCCGGCGCCAGCGCGAGGAGCCGCGCCGTGTACGCGGCGGTCGCAGCGGCGTCCTCCTCGCCCGGCCGGCCCGTGGCAGCGTTCGCCACGCCGGCGTTGACGACGACCGCCTGCGGCTGCGCCAGCTCGAGGTGGCGCCGGGAGACGACGACCGGTGCGGCCTGGACGCGGTTCCGCGTCCACATCGCGCACCCGACGGCGGGGACGAGGGAGCGGACGAGCGCCACGTCGGGCTTTCCGGACGGGCGGATCCCGGCGGAGACGCCGGCGGCGACGAACCCGCGCGCGGCGGTGACGGACATCAGACGAGCACCCCCGAGAGCCGGAGCCCCGCCGCCTCCGCGAAGCCGAACAGCACGTTGACGTTCTGCACCGCCTGGCCGGCAGCGCCCTTCCCGAGGTTGTCGAGCGCGCAGATCACGATCGTGCGATCGGTGTGCCGGTCGTCGAAGACGCCGATCTCGGCCCCGTCGGTGTGCTGGACGCGACGCGAGCTCGGGGACGACCCCCTCGCGGAGGACGGTGACGACCGGGCTCGACGCGTAGTGCTCCTCGAGGAGCGAGCGGAGGTCGGCGCCGGTCGAGCGGACGTTGCACGTCGCGAGCAGCCCGCGTCGGACGGGCAGCAGGTGCGGCGTGAACGAGACCGGGAACCCGAGCAGCTGGGAGATCTCGGCGACGTGCTGGTGGGCGCCGACCTTGTAGGGCGAGACGTTCTCGAGGACGAGCCCGGCGTGGGTCGACGCCTTCGGCGTTCGCCCTGCCCCGGTCATGCCCGACATCGCGTCGACGACGACGCTCCCCGGGTCGACGTCTCCGTGCGAGCGGAGCCAGCGCGAGCAGCACCGCCGTTGCGTAGCACCCCGGGTTCGCGATCGCCCGGCCCTCCGGCGGGGACAGCTCCGGGAGCCCGTACGACCACGAGCCGAGGTCGGCCGGCCGTGGGTGCGTGAAGCCGTACCAGGTGTCGTACTGCGCCGCGTCCGACAGACGGTGGGCGCCGGAGAGGTCGACGACCACGCCGCGCGACGGCAGCTCGATCGAGGCGGCCTCCTCGTGCGAGAGGCAGAGAAAGGTGACGTCCGCCTCGCACGCGAGCGCCGCGTCGTTCGTGATCAGCCGCGGGACGCGCTTGCCGCCGTTCCGGTTCAGCCGCGGATCCAGCGCGGTCGCATCGCTCCCCGCGAGCGAGTCCGAGCCGACCGCGTAGAGCTCGAGCTCGGGATGACCCAGGACGCGATCGAGCGTCTCCTGTCCCGTGTAGCCCGCGGCTCCAGCGATGCTGACATACGCCATTTGCATAGTATGCATTAACTTCCCAAGTTATGCGTCACTAGGCGGTGAGACGCCCGTCCTCCGACTCCTCCTGCTCGACGACCTGCTCCCGCGGCGCGAGACGGCGGAAGCGACCCAGTGACCGCTCGGGATCCTCGAGCAGCGCTGCGGCCCGCACGGAACCCGTCGCGCGCTGGTGACGCTCGAGCAGGCGGAACAGGCGATCCGCGTCGGCCCGCTCGAGCGGCTCGAGCACGACGAGCTCGTCGTTCAAGAGGGTGTCGTCGGCGTCGAGGAGGAAGGCCTCGCCGCCCGTCATGCCGGCGCCGAGGTTGCGGCCGTGCGGCCCGAGCACCACGACGGTTCCGCGGGTCATGTACTCGCAGCCGTGGTCGCCCACGCCCTCGACCACGGCGGTGGCGCCCGAGTTGCGCACGGCGAACCGCTCGCCGGCGGCGCCGGCGCAGAAGAGCTCGCCGCCGGTCGCGCCGTAGAGGGCGGTGTTGCCGAGCAGGACGGGCTCGCCCGCGTCGCCGCGCGGCGGCGAGACGACGATGCGCCCGCCGGACATCGACTTCCCGACGTAGTCGTTCGCCTCGCCGACGAGTCGGAGCTCGACACCGGCCGTGAGGAACGCGCCGAAGCTCTGCCCGGCCGACCCTTCGAACCGCGCGCGAACGCGCCCGGGCGGCGGGACGCTGCCGACGGCCTTCGCGATGGCGCCGCCGAGGCGGGCGCCGATCGCGCGGTCGGCGTTCGTGATCTCGTACGCGGCCTCCACGAGCCGGGCGCCGCTGATCGCCGCCTTGCCCTGGGCGAGGAGGAGCGCACCGAGCCGGTCGCCCTCGTGCGGGACGGGCTCGCCGACGTAGCGCGCGTGCCCCTGGCCGGTCCGCGCGAGAAGCGGCCCGAGGTCGAGCGAGTCGGCCGCGGGGTCGCCGGTGCGCCGCTGGCGGAGCAGGTCGGTGCGGCCGACGGCCTCGTCGAGCGTCCGGAGACCGAGCCGGGCGAGCAGCTCGCGCACCTCGAGAGCGACGAACCGGAGGTACGCCTCGACCATCTCGGGCGTGCCCGCGAACTTCGCGCGAAGCTCCGGCCGCTGGCTGGCGATCCCCACCGGGCATGTGTCGAGGTGGCAGGAGCGCACCATCAGGCAGCCCTCGGCGATGAGGAGGGCAGTGCCGAACGAGAACTCGTCCGCGCCGAGCAGCGCAGCGACGACGACGTCGCGGCCCGTCTTGAAGCCGCCGTCGACCCGTACGCGCACCCGCCCCCTGAGTCCGTTCGCGACGAGTGCCTGCTGCGTCTCTGCGAGCCCGAGCTCCCACGGCGCACCGGCGTGCTTGATCGAGGGCAGCGGGCTCGCGCCCGTGCCGCCGTCCGCGCCCGCCACGTGGACGACGTCGGCGCGGGCCTTCGCGACGCCGGCCGCGATCACGCCGACGCCGCTCGAGGCGACGAGCTTCACCGAGACGTCGGCCTCGGGGTTGACCTCCTTGAGGTCGAAGACGAGCTGCGCCAGGTCCTCGATCGAGTAGATGTCGTGGTGCGGCGGCGGCGAGATGAGCGAGACGCCCGGGCTCGTCCCGCGCAGCCGTGCGATCTCGGTCGTCACCTTGTGCGCCGGGATCTGGCCGCCCTCCCCGGGCTTCGAGCCCTGGGAGATCTTGATCTGGAGCTCCTCGGCGAACGCCGCGTACTCCGCGGTGACGCCGAAGCGGCCCGATGCGACCTGCTTGATCTTCGAGTTCCGCTCGTCCCGGTACCGGACCGGATCCTCGCCGCCCTCGCCGGAGTTGGACCGGGCGCCGAGACGGTTCATCGCGATCGCGATCGTCTCGTGCGCCTCCGCCGAGAGCGCGCCGTGCGACATCGCGCCACCCGAGAACCGGCGGACGATCGAGTCGACCGGCTCGACCTCGTCGAGCGGCGCGGGCTCGGCCGCGTCGACCGTCTCGAGCAGGTCGCGCGGCTCGAGCGGAGCCCGTCCGTTGACGAGCCCGGCGAAGCGCTCGTAGAGGTCGAGGCGCTCGCCCTTCACGGCCTTGACGAGCGCGTGTGCTGCGGTGACGCCCTCCTGCAACGCCCCGACGACGTCGGGGTCGGTCGCGTGCGGCTCGCCGCCCTTGCGGAACTTGTAGAAGCCGGGGTTCTCCAGCTCGGGCTTGTCGGCCCCGGCGGCCGCGAGGCGGTCGAGTGCCTCGCGCTCGAGCCGGTCGAGCCCGATCCCGCCGATCGCCGACGGCGTCCCGCCGAAGAAGCGCCGGCAGAGCCTCCGATCGAGACCTACGGCCTCGAACAGACGGGCGCCCCGGTAGCTGGCGACGTCCGAGATGCCCATCTTCGACATGACCTTGAGAACGCCGTCCTCGAACGCGCCGAGCAGCCGCCCTTGCGCCTCCTCCGGCGAGGGGCGGTCGCCGCCGACCTTGTCGATCGACGCGAGGTGGGCGACGGTCTCGAGAGCGAGCCGCGGGCAGACGACGTCAGCCCCGTACCCGACGAGCGTCGCGACCATGTGGCTGTCGCGCGTGTCGTCGCTCGACACGAGGAGTGACGCGCCGAGCCGCAGCCCGCGCTCGACGAGGCGGTCGTGCGCGGCCGACACCGCGAGGAGGGACGGGATCGGGGTGCGCTCGCCGCCCGCCGCATCGTCCGTCAGGCAGAGGACGGTGACGCCGTCCTCGACGAGCGCCGCGCACGCGTCGGCGACGCGCTCGACCGCTCTTCCCAGACCCTCGTCCGCGTCGAAGGTCGCGTCGATCCATGCCGGCTCGAGCGCGGCGAGCCCCTGCGGAGTGACCAGGAACGACGGCAGCGCGACGAGCGGCGCGAGCGGCCCCTCGGCGTCGATCGCCGGACGCGGGCCGACGAGCGTCGCGACGGACATCACCGTCCGCTCCCGGTAGTGGTCGATCGCCGGGTTCGTCACCTGCGCGAAGCGCTGCCGGAAGTACGACGCGAGCGGGCGCGCGCGCCCCGCGAGGGGCGCGATCGGCGCATCGTCGCCCATCGAGTACACGGGGTCGCGGCCGCTCTGCGCGATCGGGCGGAGCATCAGGCTCAGCTCCTCGCGCGTGTAGCCGTGGAGCGCGTGCCGCGCGACGAGACCGTCCTCGGGCGCCGCGAGCCACCCGCCTGCCGCGCCGAAGGCGATGCTCTCCGAGACCCAGGCCGCGTAGGGCCTGCGCGCCGCGAGTTCCCGCGTCAGCTCGGCGTCGAGCCGGAGCCCGTGCCGGGGGTCGACGGAGAGGAGTTGACCGGGCCCCAGGCGCGCCCGGCGGACGCCGACGCCCTCCGGGAGCGGAACCGCGCCGGCTTCCGAGGAGACGGCGACGAGCCCGTCGTCGCAGATCGCCACGCGGAGCGGGCGCAGGCCGTTCCGGTCGAGCTTCGCCCCGCAGGCGATCCCGTCCGTGAAGACGAGCCCGGCGGGACCGTCCCACGGCTCGACCGCCATCGCGTGGTAGCGGCGCATCGCGCGCTCCGCCTCGTCGATCCGGGGGTCGTTCTGCCACGCGGGCGGGACGAGTCGCGTCAGCGCCTCGTCGATGTCGAGGCCGGAGCGGACGAGCAGCTCGACCGCATTGTCGAGGAGCGCGGAGTCCGAGCCGCGGCGATCGAGCGCCGGCGAGAGGCTCGGGTCGAGGCCGCGCGCACGCTCGCGCGCGTCCATCCATGCGGCGTTGCCCTCGATGGTGTTGATCTCGCCGTTGTGGCAGAGCAGACGAAACGGCTGTGCGCGCTCCCAGCTCGGCTCGGTGTTCGTCGAGAAGCGCTGGTGGAAGATGGCGAACGACGCGGTCCAGCGCTCGTCCCGGAGATCGAGGTAGAAGCCGGCGAGCTGCGTCGCCGCGCAGAGCGCCTTGTACGTGACGGTGCGGAACGAGAGCGACGAGACGTAGACGCCGTCGACGAGCTCGGCGCGTCTGCGTGCCCGGTACGCGCGCTGCTCGGCGTCCTCGTCGTCGCACGGCGCGAGCACGAGCTGCGCGATCCGAGGCATCGACGCGAGCGCCGTCGAGCCGAGCGCGGATACGTCGACCGGCACGTCGCGCCAGCCGAACGGCTCGAGTCCCTCCGTACGACACGCCTCCTCGACGACGCCGCGGAGCCAGGGCTCGCGCAGGAAGCACATAGCAATCCCCGCGCCGGGTGTCCCGGTCAGCACGTCGTGGAGCGGGAGCAGCACGCCCGCCCCATCGCCCGTGACGCCGTCGGCGGCCCAGGCGCCGCGATGCGCGACGGCGGCGAGGCCGGCGAGTGCCCGGTCGACGAGCTCGCGAGACGCCCGCCCCTTCGTGTCGGCAACGAGGCCGATGCCGCAGGCGTCGCGCTCGAGGGGCCGATCGTCGAGAAGCGTCGAAGGTGTCAGGGTCTCCCGCCTTCCGGGTCGTGGACGAACGTGAGGGTCGAACCTCCCGCCGGTGTCTCTGTCAGCTAGTCCGGCGGAGGCGGGGGAAGTCGCCGGCTAGCGCGCGGGCGGCGCGATGATCGCGAACGCGGCAATGGCTGCCGGGGAGACTTTTACGTTCGCGGTCGCGGCGATCATCGAGAATCGATGGTAGTCGGCCTGGCGTCGAGCCGCAAGCGATAGCACCAGACCGACATGTTGCGGTCACGATATGGACTGCGCCCCTCGACCCGGCAGAACAACCACCCCCAGGGGCACCCCCGGTGCCCTGATGTCACGGTATCGCGACACCTGTGCCGGATGTGTGCCGGGATCGTGCCGACAGGGTGACGACGGAGGCGGCACGTCCGGGCGACGCCCGGCTGGGGTTGACAACGCGGCAGGCGACCGCTTGACTGGGTCGACGATGCTCTGCCACGCCGTATCCGTACGCGCATTCGAGGCGCGCCTCTCGGTACCCACCGGCGTCGGCATCGAGCTCATTTCGATTCTCCCCGTCTAGGGGAGATCTCGCTCACGCGCCCGTCGAGGGGCGCACACGCCGACCGAGACCACACCACCGGTGCGTCCCGAGGGCGCATCGAGCGAGAGGAGCACCACCCCCATGAGATTCCCACCCCCGACCACCACGACCGGCATGACCGCGCGGCGCAGGTACGTCGTCGCCTGCCTCGCCGGCCACGGCATCGGCCCCGAGGTCACGGCCGCCGCGAGCCGGGCGCTGTCGCGACTCGGCCGCGAGCACGGCTTCGACGTCGAGGAGCTGCATCCGCCGTTCGACACCGAGGCGCTCACGCGCTCCGGGCACCTGCTCCCTGCCGCCACGCGCCGTGCAACGCTCTCGTCCGACGCGGTGCTCGCCGCGGGCGACGCGGCGCCGGCCCTCGCCGGCGTGCGCGAGGCGCTCGACCTCCGCGCGACGGTGACGCGGGTCCTCGACGACACGGGCGAGGTCACCGCATTCGCCCCGTTCGACGAGGACGCTGCGGACTGGACGCTCGAGCGGGCGTTCGAGACCGCGAAGGCGCGCTCCGGACGGCTCACGTCGGTCGGCGTCTCGCGGGAATGGTCGGCCCGCGTCGAACGCCATGCGGACGTGCACTCCGGCGTCGAGATCGAGCACGTGGCCCTTCCGGACGCGCTGCGACGGCTCGGATCCGGGTCGACGGGCGTCCTGGCCGCGGAGGCGGTGCTCGCGGGCACGGTCGCAGAGGCCCCGCGGCTCGCCGGCAGGCGGCGTCTCGTCGCCACCGGCTATCTCTCCCCGAGCGGGCCGAGCCTCTTCGCCCCGGCCGAGGGGACGGCGAGCGACCTTGCCGGACAGGGCGTCGCAGACCCGAGCCCCATGTTGCTCGCGACGGCGCTGCTCCTGTCGGAGGGGCTCGGCCGCGTCGGCGGCAGGCGTCGCCCTCGAGGAAAGCCTCACGGCCGCGCTCCGCGGAACCCGCACGCCGCTCGACACGGCCGCAACGGGCGTCTCCGCGACGACCCGCGAGTTCGTCGACACCGTGCTCGGCCTGCTGCCGAGCGCGCGGCGCGACACGGAGTTTGCACTGGGAGTCGGGCGATGAAGATCACCGGCGGCGACGCGATCCTCCGCTCGCTCGAGGCGGAGGGCGTGGACGTCATGTTCGGCATCCCCGGCGGGGCGATCATGCCGACATACGACGCGATGGCGCGCGGGACGACCGTTCGCCACGTGCTCGCCCGCCACGAGCAGGGCGCGGGCCACATGGCCCAGGGCTTCGCCCGCGCCTCGGGCCGCGTCGGCGTCGCGATCGCGACCTCAGGCCCGGGTGCGACGAACCTCGTCACCCCGATCGCGGACGCGTGGATGGACTCGACGCCGCTCGTCTGCATCACGGGGCAGGTCCGCTCCTCGCTGATCGGCACCGACGGGTTCCAGGAGTGCGACATCACGGGGATCACGATGCCGATCGTGAAGCACTCGTGGCTCGTGCAGGACGCGCGCGAGATCCCGGAGGTGCTGCGCGCGGCGTTCCACGTCGCCCGCTCGGGCCGGTGCGGTCCCGTCCTCGTCGATGTGCCGCGCGACCTGCAGGAGGCGCTGATCGACTTCTCCTACCCGGAGGCCGTCGACCTGCCGGGCTGGAAGCCGCCGGCGAAGGTTCACCCTCTGCAGATCCGCGAGGCCGCACGCGCCATTGCGAACGCGCGCAAGCCCGTGCTGTACGTCGGCGGCGGCACGCTCAACGGCGACGCATGCGCCGAGCTACTCCAGCTGGCCGAGGGCGGCACGCTTCCCGTCATCACGACGCTGATGGGCAAGAGCGCGTTCCCCGAGGACCACGAGCTGCACTTCGGCTGGCCGGGCATGCACGGCCCGAAGTGGTCGAACCTGGCGATGAACACGTGCGACGTCCTCGTTGCGATCGGCGCGCGCTTCGACGACCGGGTCACCGGAAAGCTCTCGGCGTTCGCGCCCGGCGCGACCGTCGTCCACCTCGACATCGATCCCGCGGAGATCTCGAAGCTGCGCGATGCGGACATCCCGGTCGTCGGCCCCCTGGCGAAGGCCGTCGGCGAGCTCGCGAACGAGGTCGCCCGGCACCGCGCCGACGGCGCTCCGGCGCCGCACGCGTGGCTCGATCAGATCTGCGCCTGGCGCGACGAGTTCCCGCTCCGCTACGGGACCGGAGACTGGCTGAAGCCGCAGCGCGTCGTCGAGACCCTGCAGGCGCTGACCGCCGGCGACGATGTCATCGTCACCACGGGCGTCGGCCAGCACCAGATGTGGGCGATGCAGTACGTCCAGAGCATCCGGCCCCGAAGCTTCATCACCTCGGGCGGGCTCGGGACGATGGGCTACGGCATCCCCGCCGCGATCGGCGCGAAGGCCGCGCGGCCCGAGGCGACCGTCGTCTGCATCGACGGCGACGGCTGCTTCCAGATGACCGCACAGGAGCTGACGACCGCCGTGCTCGACGACCTCCCGATCATCGTCGTGCTCGTGAACAACGGCTACCTCGGAATGGTCACGCAGTGGCAGGACATGTTCTTCGACGGACGGCGCTCCCACGTCCACCTGACCACACAGGTGCCGGACTACGCGAAGCTCGCGGAGGCGTACGGTGGGGTCGGCATGGTCGTGGAGAACGACGCCGACCTCGAGCCCGCGCTGTCCGAGGCGCTGACGCTCGACCGCACCGTGGTCGTCGACTGCCGCGTCGACCCGGCCGAGCACTGCTTCCCGATGATCCCCGCCGGCGCCGCAGCGCTCGACATGATCGAGTACTCCGAGACGGTGGAGGAGGCGAAGGCGTCGTGAAGCACACGCTCTCCGTCATCGTCGAGGACCGCCCGGGCGCGCTGACGCGGATCACCACGATGTTCGCGCGGCGCGGCTTCAACATCGAGTCGCTCGCGGTCGGGCCGACCGAGCGCGCCGGCGTCTCCTGCATCACCCTCCGCGTCGACTGCACGCAGCACTCGCTCGAGCAGATCGAGAAGCAGATCCACAAGCTCGTGAACGTCCTCCGCGTGACGGAGCTCGTGAGCGGCGAGGCGGTCGAGCGCGAACTCCTCGTCGTCCGCGTCTCTACGCCGCCCGAGCGGCGCGCGGAGCTCGTCACCACCGCCGAGGCGCTCGGCGGGCGCCTCCTGGACGTCGGCCCGGACGCCGTCGTCCTCGAGCTGACGGGCACGCCCGAGGAGGTCGACGCGTTCCACGAGCTCTGCCGCCCGTACGGTGTCGTCGACCTCGTCCGGACAGGGCGCATCGGCGTCCCGCGGGCGTCGGCGAGGAGAAAGGCTCCGCGGCGGCTGGCCGCAATCTAGGTGCGAGGCGTAGCCTCGCACCAGCACGCTCCCATCCACTGAAAGGATTGACCGATGGCAACGATCCTCCGCGACGGCGACCTCTCCCTGCTCAACGGGACGGTGGCGGTCATCGGCTACGGCAGCCAGGGCCATGCCCACGCGCTGAACCTCCACGACTCCGGTGTCCGCGTCGTCGTCGGCCTGCGCGAGGGCTCGTCCTCGTGGGCCGAGGCGGAGGCAGCAGGCGTCGAGGTCCGGACGATCCCCGAAGCGGTCCGCGGCGCCCAGCTCGTCTCGCTCCTTCTTCCCGACCAGGTCCAGCCTGCCGTCTTCACCGAGCTCGTCGAGCCGAACCTCGAGCCCGACGCCGCCGTCCTGTTCGCCCACGGCTTCAACGTCCTCTACGAGCGCGTCGCCCCGGCCGCCGGGCACGACGTGATCATGGTGGCGCCGAAAGGCCCGGGCCACGTCGTCCGTCGGCTGTTCACCGAAGGCCTCGGGACGCCCGCGCTGATCGCCGTCGAGCAGGATGCCTCCGGTCGCGCACGTGACCTCGCGCTCGCGTATGCGGTCGGGATCGGCGCGGGACGCGCCGGGATCCTCGAGACCACCTTCCGCGAGGAGACCGAGACGGACCTGTTCGGCGAGCAGGCCGTTCTCTGCGGCGGGACGACCGAGTTGATCCGTGCGGGCTTCGAGACGCTGGTTGCCGCCGGCTACCAGCCGGAGATCGCGTTCTACGAGTGCCTGCACGAGCTGAAGCTGATCGTCGACCTCATCTGGGAGGGCGGCCTCAAGCACATGCGCTGGTCGATCTCGGATACGGCGGAGTTCGGCGACTACGTGAGCGGCCCCCGCGTGATCGACTCGCACGTTCGGGAGCGGATGCAGAACGTGCTCGAGGACATCCAGCTCTGGCGAGTTCGCGAAGCTGTGGATCGCGGAGATGGACAGCGGCGAGGCAGGCCTCCGTGGCCACCGCGCGGAAGCCGCGAACCAGCTGATCGAGCAGGTCGGCGACGAGCTTCGCGCCCTGATGCGGCGCGAGGACACGAGTGCCGTCCGTTGACGTTCCCGTAGCCCTTCTCGGCTACGGGACCGTCGGCGCGGCGGTGCATCGCCTGCTCGAGGAGCAGGGCGAGGAGATCGAGCGAGCGACAGGGCACCGCCTCCGGGTCGTTCGCGCGCTCGTCCGCGACCCGTCGAAGGAGCGCGACTTCGCGCCGGCCGACGGCGTCCTCACGACCGATGTCGCCGAGGTGGTCGACGATCCCTCGATCCGGATCGTCGCGGAGGTCATGGGCGGAGTCGACCCCGCGGGCGCCCACGTGCTGGCGCTCCTCGGGTCGGGCCGCTCGGTCGTCACGGCGAACAAGCAGCTCGTCGCGCGTCGCGGGGCGGAACTCTTCGCGGCGGCTGCCGCGGCGGGTGCCCAGCTCCGCTTCGAGGCGTCGGTCTGCGCCGCGATCCCGGTGATCAAGGTGCTCCGCGAGTCGCTCGTGGTGACGAACGTCCACCGGGTCGTCGGGATCGTGAACGGGACGACCAACTTCGTCCTAACCGCAATGGACGGTGGCAGCTCGTACGATGAGGCCCTCGCCGAGGCGCAGCTGCTCGGCTACGCCGAGGCGGACCCGACGGACGACGTCGGCGGCCTGGACGCGGCGGCGAAGATCGCAATCCTCGCGACGATCGCCTTCGGATCGCGCGTGCCGCTCGACTGGGTCGCCGTCGAGGGCATCCAGTCCGTCACCCAGGATCACGTCCGCGCCGCCAGGGCGCTCGACATGCGCGTCAAGCTGCTCGCCCGGGCGACGCTCGAGGACGGGCGCGTGGACGTGCGCGTCGGCCCCGCCTTCGTCGACGCGCACCACCCGCTCGCGGCGGTCGAGGGGGCCTTCAACGCGGTCATGCTCCAGGGTGACGCGATCCGGGAGATCACCCTCGAGGGACCCGGCGCGGGCGGGATCGAGACCGCCAGCGCGGTCGTCGCGGACATGGTCTCGATCGTCGGCACGACCGGCACCGGCTTCCTCCAGAACGACCCGGTCTGGCGCGACCTGCAGCGGATGGCCCCCGGCGAGCTCGCGTCGCCGTGGTACCTCCAGCTCCGCGTGGCCGACCAGGCCGGTGTCCTCGCGGCGCTCGCGCGGAAGCTCGCCGTCGAGGGCGTGTCGGTCGCCCGCCTCGTCCAGCAGCCCGCGAGCGACGCCGCCGTGCTCCACGTCGTCACGCACGAGGCGCCCGCCGGGCGGGTCGAGGCGGCGCTCGCGGCGATCGCCGAGTTGCCCGTCTCGCGCGGCGACGCCAAGGCGATCCCGGTCGTGTCGCAGCGTGGAGTGGAAGAGCTTGGCTGGGCATGACCATCCGGCTCCGCCGGATCGTCTAGAAGTGCAGGGATGAGCATTCCCCTGATCGAGCGCTTTCGCGACCGGCTCCCCGTCTCTGATGCGACACCGATCGTTTCGTTGGGCGAAGGCTCCACGCCGTTGCTGCGCGCAGATCGTCTAGCGGGTGCCGCAGGCATCCGCGAGCTGTGGCTGAAGTGGGAGGCGTCCAACCCCACGGGCTCGTACAAGGACCGCGGCATGACGGTCGCCGTCTCGAAGGCGCTCGAGGTCGGGGCCGAGGCGGTGATCTGCGCGTCGACCGGGAACACCGCGGCGAGCGCGGCCGCCTACGCGACGCGGGCCGGGCTGCCGGCGCTTGTCCTGACGCCGCAGGGCGCCGTCTCCGGCGCGAAGCTCGCGCAGACCCGGATGCTGGGAGCGACGGTCCTCGAGATCCGCGGCGACTTCGACGCAGCGCTCGGGGCAGCCCAGGAGCTCGGGTCGCGGGGGACGCACGTCCTCGTCAACTCACTCAACCCGGATCGCCGCGCAGGGCAGAAGACCGCCGTCTTCGAGATCCTGGACGAGCTCGGCGGCTCGCCCGACGCGTTCGTGCTGCCCTACGGCGGGGGCGGGAACACCTCGTCCTACGCGCAGGCGCTCTCCGAGCTCGGGCTCGACGTGCCGATCGTCTCGGCCGAGGCCGTCGACCGCCGCAACACGATGGCCACCGCGATCCGGATCGGCGATCCGGTGCATGCGGCGTCGGTACAGAGTGCCGGTGCACGCGTCGTCTGCGTCGACGACGGGGAGATCGTCGCTGCGTGGTCACGCCTCGCCGCGGAGGAAGGCCTCTTCTGCGAGCCGTCCTCGGCAGCGGGCCTCGCTGCAGTGCTCCGCGGCGACGTCGAGGGAGAGCGCCTCGTCGTGACCGTCACCGGCCACGGCCTCAAGGACCCGACGGCCGCCGACCGCTACGCGCCGCCGCCCGTCGTCGTCGAGGCGGATCCCGACGCGATCGCGACGGCCGGGCGGGCGACGCCGTGATCGTCCGCGCCCCCGCAACCTCGGCGAACCTCGGGCCGGCGTTCGACTGCGCCGCCGTCGCCCTCGAGCTCTGGAACGAGCTCGAGCTGACCGATGGCGAGGGCGTCGTCGTGGAGGGTGAGGGTGCCGGCGAGCTCGCGGCCGACGAGACGAACCTCGCGATCTGCGCCTACGCGCTGCTCGCAAACCCGGCGGGAAAGCGCTTCCGGTTCACGAACCGCATCCCCCTCGAGCGCGGCCTCGGGTCGTCGGCGGCGGCGATCGCGCTCGGCCTCGCCGCGGCGCACCCGGAAGGCGACCCCGAGGAGCTGCTCGCGACCGGGATCGAGCTCGAGAGCCACGCAGACAACCTCGCCGCCGCGCTCGCGGGCGGCGTCACGCTCACCTGGGAGGGCCGCATCGCCCGCCTCGCGGAGACACTGCCGCTCGCACCGGTCGCGCTCGTCCCGCGCGAGCGCACCTCGACCGTGGCGTCTCGCCGCTCGCTTCCGTCGACGGTCGCGCACGCCGACGCCGCCGCGAACGCCGGTCGCGCCGCGCTGCTCGCCGCCGGGGCTGCCGCGGGTGACGCGGCGCTCTTCGCGGCCGGGCTCGACGACCGCCTGCACGAGCCGTACCGCCCGTCAGCCGCGCTCGATGCGATCCGCGCCGAGCTGCCGGACGGCGCGCGCGGCGCAACCCTCTCCGGATCCGGCCCCACGGTGATCGTGTGGGCCGACGACGCGCCCGTGTGCGCCCGCGCGCTCTCCGCACGGTTCCCGGACCACGACGTGCTCCCGCTCGCGGTTTCCCCGAAGGGCGCGCTGTGAGCGTCCGCCTCGCCGACTGCCGCCCGCGCGCCGCGTACGAGGCCGGCCATCTCCCCGATGCCGTCCACCTCGATCCCGAGACGCAGCTCTCGACACCGACCGACAATCCGTCCGTCGGCGGCCGTCACCCGCTCCCCGACCCGCATGCGCTCGCGGCCGTCTTCGCCGGCGCGGGGATCGGGCCGGAGACGTTCGTCCTCGCCTACGACGAGGGAAGCGGCTGGGCGGCTCGCTGCTGGTGGCTGCTCCGTCACCTCGGCCACGACGCCGCGGGGACGTTCGACGTGCGCGCCTACGCGGGCCCGCTCGCGACCGACGAGCCTCGCGTCGAGCGCCGAGTCGTTCGTCGCGCGCATCCGTGACGACGACACGGCCGAGATGGACGAGATCCGCGCCCGCCTCGGCGACCCGTCGCTCGTGCTCGTCGACACGCGTGCGCCCGAGCGCTGGCGCGGCGACACCGAGCCGCTCGACCCGGTGGCAGGCCGCATCCCCGGCGCCCGCAACGCGTTCTTCGAGGAGCCGGGCCTCCCGGACGGCCTCGTCGACGCGCCCGAGCTCGTGGTCTACTGCGGCTCCGGCGTGAGCGCGGTGCCCGTCCTGCAGCGGCTCCTGCTCGCAGGCCGCGACGACGTCCGCCTGTACCCCGGCTCCTTCAGCGAATGGTGCCGTGACCCCGAGAACCCGATCGAGAGAGGAAACCCAGGCCCGTGACGACCCCGTACGACATCCCGTCCGACCCCGCCAAGCGCCAGAGCGCCGCCCTGACCGACGGCCCGGACCGCGCCGGCGCGCGCGCGATGCTGAAGGGCGCCGGCTTCACCGACGACGACCTCGCGAAGCCGATCGTCGGCGTCGGGACGACGTGGATCGAGACGATGCCGTGCAACCTCAACCAGCGCGACCTCGCGCGTGCACGTCAAGCGCGGCGTCCGCGACGCGGGCGGCACCCCGATGGAGTTCAACACGATCGCGGTGTCGGACGGCGTCTCGATGGGGACGTCGGGGATGCGCGCGTCGCTGATCTCGCGCGAGGTGATCGCCGACTCGATCGAGCTCGTCGCCCGAGGCCACCTCTTCGACGGGCTCGTCCATGCTCGTCGCCTGCGACAAGACGAATCCGGGAGCGGCGATGGCGGTCGGCCGACTCGACATCCCCGCGGTCGTGTCGTACACCGGCTCGATCGCCCCCGGCCTCTACCGGGAGCGCGACGTCTCGATCGGCGACGTCTACGAGGGGATCGGGACGCACGCCGCCGGGAAGATGAGCGACGCGGAGCTCCACGAGCTCGAGTCGGCCGCCTGCCCCGGAGCGGGTGCGTGCGGCGGCCAGTTCACCGCCAACACGATGTCGACGATCCTCGACTTCCTCGGCCTCTCGCCCGTTCGGCACGAACGGCATCCCCGCGATGCACCGGACGAAGGAGGAGTCGGCCTACGAGATCGGGCGGCTCGCGGTCAAGCTCGTCCGCGACAACGTGACGCCGCGCTCGTTCGTCACGAAGGAGTCGTTCGAGAACGCCGTCGCCTCCGTTGCGGCCACCGGCGGCTCGACGAACGGCGTCCTCCACCTCGTCGCGATCGCGCGTGACTTCGGCATCGACTTCACGATCGACGACTTCGAGCGGATCTCGGCGTCGACGCCGATCATCGCCGACATGAAGCCGTGGGGCCGCTGGCACGCCAGCGACATGTACACGGCCGGCGGCGTCGCGCTCGTCGCGCGCGAGCTCAAGAAGGCGGGCCTGCTCCACGAGGATGCGCGCACGGTCGACGGACGGACGCTCGGCGAGATCGCGGACTCCGCGGTCGAGAAGGAGGGGCAGACCGTCGTCGTCCCGATCGAGCGGCCCCTCAAGGCGCGTGGCGGCGTCGCTGTGCTGTACGGCAACCTCGCCCCCGATGGCTGCGCGGTGAAGCTCGCGGGGCACGATCGCACGGTCCACCGCGGCCCGGCACGGGTCTTCGACTCGGAGGAGGACTGCTTCGCCGCCGTCAAGGCCGGAGGGATCGCACCGGGCGACGTCGTCGTCATCCGCTACGAGGGCCCGCACGGCGGCCCCGGGCATGCGCGAGATGCTCCACGTCACCGGCGCAATCGTCGGCGAGGGCCTCTCCGAGTCGGTGGCGCTGATCACCGACGGCCGCTTCTCCGGGGCGACCCACGGCTTCATGGTCGGCCACGTCGCGCCGGAGGCCTCGAAGGGCGGCCCGATCGCGGCCCTGCGGGAGGGCGACATCGTCGTGCTCGACGTCGACAACCACGAGCTGAATGTCGAGCTCTCCGACGACGAGATCGCCGAGCGCCTCGCCCACTGGGTCGAGCCCGAGCCCCGCTACCGCCGCGGAGCGCTCGCGAACTACGCGACCCTCGTCTCCTCCGCCTCCGACGGGGCGGTGACCTTGTCGCGCTACGAGGAGCGCTGACGAAGGCTGGCGGACCGATCGAGGCCGCGTGTGGCCGCATCGTGCGAACGGGGGATCTCGCGCGGAGCGCCGAGAGCCGATACAGTTCAAAGCGGCGCGGGATTCGTCCCGCTCCACATCGAGAGAGGCTGAGGGACCGGCCCTGTGACGCCTCGGCAACCCCCCTCGAATGAGGGCACGGTGCCAAACCCGGACGGATGTGTCGAGCGAACGAAGGAGGTTCCACCCGTGTCAGCCCTCTCCCTCTCCTGTCGGGTCTGTGCAACCGAGCACCCGCTCGAGGCCGTCGGCACGTGCCGCAAGTGCTTCGGGCCGCTCGATCCGGTGTACGACTGGGATCGCCTGCGGGCGACGGTCACGCGCGAGCGCCTCGCCGCCGGGCCGCCGTCGATCTGGCGGTACGCCGACCTGCTCCCCGTCGACGCGCCCGAGGAGCCGAGGCTCGCTCCGGGGTTTACGCCGCTCGTCCCGGCGCCGCTCCTCGCCGAGGAGGTGGGCGTCCGTGAGCTCTGGCTGAAGCTCGACACGGCCAACCCGACGCACTCCTTCAAGGACCGGGTCGTCGCGGTCGCCGCGCGGAAGGCCCAGGCCCTCGGCTTCGAGACCCTCTCCTGCTCGTCGACCGGCAACCTCGCCGGGGCAGTCGCCGCCCGGGCGGCCGCCGAGGGGATGGAGGCGGCGGTGTTCGTCCCGGCCGACCTCGAGCCCGAGAAGCTCGCCGCTGCGGCGGCGTACGGCCCGACGCTCTACGCGGTCGACGGCCACTACGACCACTGCTCGCGGCTCACGGTCGAGCTCTCGTTCGAGCTGCCCTGGGGCTTCGTCAACGTCAACCTGCGCTCGTACTACGCCGAGGGGTCGAAGACCCTCGCGTACGAGATCGCCGAGCAGCTCGACTGGCGCCCACCGGACGTCGTTGCCGCGCCGATCGCGTCCGGCGCGCTCTTCCACAAGGTCGGGCAGGGGTTCCGCGACTTCCGGACGCTCGGTCTCGTCGACGGGCCGTCGCCACGCCTCGTCGGCGGCCAGGCGGAGGGCTGCCAGCCCGTCGCGACCGCGTTCCGCGACAGGACGACGGTGACGCCCGTGCGGCCGAGCTCGATCGCCCGCTCGCTGGCGATCGGCAACCCGGCGGACGGCGACTTCGCGGTCACGACCGCGCGGGAGACCGGCGGGGCGATCCACGCCGTGCCCGAGGACGAGATCGGAGAGAACATGGCGCTCCTCGCGCGGACGACGGGCGTCTTCGGCGAGACGGCGGCCGGCGTGACCCTCGGCGCGCTTCGCGCCGCGGTCGAGGCAGGCGACGTCGGTCGCGACGACCGGGTCGTCCTCCTCGTCACCGGCGACGGCCTGAAGACCCTCGCCCCGGTCGCGTTCACGTTCGCGCCCGTCCACATCAGCGCCGACGCCGACGCGTTCCTCGACGCGGTCGAAGCAGCCGCCTAGCGCACCGAGACGAGGCTAGGGCTACGCGGGCGTCCCGTCGCGGGCGAGGCGCTCGAGCAGGTCGGCGGCCTTCACCGTGCCCGGGCTCGCCTGCACGCGGGTGGAGACGGCCGCGAGACGCGAACGAAGGCCGCCGTCCGCGAGGAGTTGGTCGATCGCGCCGAGCAGGTCGGGGGCGTCGAAGTCGTACGTCGGCAGCCGGACGCCGAAGCCGGTCTCGTGGACGCGCTGCGCGTTGTCGTGCTGATCCCAGAAGATCGGGAGCGCAACCATCGGCTTGCCGAAGTGGAAGCACTCCGTCGTCGTGTTGTTGCCGCCGTGCGTGACGACGAGGTCGACCTGCGGCAGGATCGCCGGCTGGGGGAGGAACTCCTCGCCCCACATGTTGTCCGCGAGCTCGAACTCGGCGTGCTGCGGGCCCTTCGACACGATGAACCGGTGCGGCGCGTCCGCGAGCACCTCGACGAGGCGGCGCATCAGCTCGACGTCGGCCGAGCCGAGGCTGCCGAGCGAGAGGTAGACGAGCGCGCCCTGCCCCTCGCGAAGCGCGTCGGGAAGGTCGAACGTCGCGTCCGACCGGCGGACGCACGTGTCGAGCCGGTGCCAGGTCGGCGAGGGCGGGCGCGTCCGCTCGTAGTCGACCTCGGCGGGGTAGAGCGTGAAGTTGAGCCACGCCGACTCGTGGATCAGCTCGCCGTCCGGGAGCGGCGGTGCGCCGCGCTCGACGCAGAAGGCGGAGAACTCCTCGTGCAGCGGGGCGAGGACGCGGGCGTACTCGTCCCGATACGCCTGCCAGCCCGACGGGTCGGCGACCGCGTAGCCCGAGAACGCCGGCGGCAGCGCGGGGTCCTTCAGCTCGAGCGGGTTGCACGAGACGATCCGTGCCCAGGGGCGCCCGGAGGCGGGGATCGCCGGGAAGCAGACGACGTTGTCCTCGACCACGACGTCGGGCTCGACCTCGGCCAGGATCTCCGCCAGTCGGTCGTCGACGTAGCGCGCCCCGTCGCAGAGCGCGCGGAACGTCGGCTCGATGAACTCGCCGAGCTGGTCGAGCGTCGGCTTGCGGAAGACCGGTGCGGTCTCGCGGATGAAGTCCTTCCAGAACTGCCCCGGCTCCTCCTCGGCCTCCGGCGCCGGGCCGAGTCGCATCAGCCGCTCCTCGAACCCCTGTGCCTCGAGGCTCCCCGCGAACGACTCCTCGATCACGAACACGACCCGGTGCCCTCGTTCGCGCAGCACCTGCCCGATGCCGACGCAGTTGTTCGTCGGCCCGTAGGCGCCCTCGGGGAAGAACACGATCGTCGCCGCCTGCTGCTCCATGGGTCCTCTCGCTCGGTCTCGTAGTCTCGCGGGAGTGGCGAACCTACGAGAACCGTCGGCGACCTTCAACACGGACCTGCTCGTCGGCGCGCGCTGGTTCGCCGGGAAGGGACGCACCGTGGCCGGGGTCCGGGCCGACGCCCGGCTCGAGCCCGCCGGCGCAGACGGTGCCGCGGTCGAGCTCGTCGACGTCGCGTACGCCGACGGAGGGACGGAGCGCTATGCGCTCGCGCTCCGCGACGGCCGGGAGTGCGCCGGCGACGATCCGCTCTGGCCCGCGCTCGCGCGCGACTCCGGCGTCGACGTGCGCGGGAGCGGCCGCTTCCTCGCCGAGGACCTCTCGAACACCGTCGTCCTGCTCGACGACGCGCACGTCCTGAAGCTCTACCGGCGCCCGGAGCCTGGTACCCATCCCGAAGTGGAGCTCCTCGCCGCGCTCGAGGGCTCGCCGCATGCGCCCACCCTGGAAGGACGCCTCGAGCGCGACGGTGTGACGCACGTCTCCGTACAGGCGTCCGTGCCCGGCGAGCCGGTGGGCTGGGAGCCGCTCATCGCCTCCCTCGCCGCAGGCGATCCGGCGCCCGGCCTGCCGACGCAGCTCGCGCAGGTCACGGCGTTGCTGCACCACACCCTCGCCGAGCGCCTCGGCACGACCGAGGACGGGCTCCAACGGGTGCACGGCGACCTCCACGTCGGCCAGTTCCTCCGCTCCGGCGCGACGCTCGTCGTGGTCGACTGGGAGGGCCGGCCGAGCCTGACGCTCGAGGAGCGGCGCTGCCCGCGACCGGCCCTCCAGGACCTCGCCTCGCTCCGGCTCTCGCTCGCGCACGCCGCCCGGGCCGCGCACCGCCGGAGCGCGGGCTTCGATTGGCGCGCCTGGTCGGTCGCCGCACGCGACGAGGCGCTCGGCGCGTACGGCGACGCCGACCGCGAGCTCCTCCACGCCCTCGAGGTCGAGGCGGAGCTGGCCGAGCTCGAGTACGCGAGACAGTGGCTCCCGGAGTGGCTCTACGTGCCGCAGGACGTGCTCCCGTTCGTCCTCGAGGAGCGATCGTGAAGCACGACGGCTTCCTCCGCGACATCCTCGCGGCGCCCGAACGGCTCGCGGCCTGCCTCGACGCCTACGACGGCCCGTCGACGCTCGACGATCTTGTCGGCGCACGCCGGGTCGTGCTGACAGGCATGGGAAGCTCCCGCTTTGCGGCGCTTCCCGCCGCCGCCCTCCTCCGCTCGCGCGGCGTCGACGCCGTCGCGGAGCTCTCCTCGACCGGCCTGCCGACGCGCCCCGCGCCCGACCTCCTCGTGGTCGGGATCTCGGCGAGCGGGTCCACGCCGGAGACGGTCGAGGCGCTCACCCGCCACCGGGGCGTGAGCAGGACCGTCGCCGTGACGAACGACCCCGACGGCGCGCTCGCGGCCAGCGCCGACGTCGTCCTCCCGCTCCACGCCGGAGTCGAGGAGGGGGGCGTCGCCTGCCTCACGTTCCAGGCGACCCTCGCCGTGCTCCAGCTCCTAGCGGGGCGCGTCACCGGGGGCGGGCCCGGGGCCGACGACCTGCGTCCCGCCGTCGACGCCGCGGCCGCACTCCGCATGTCCCGGGGCGCGTGGCTCGACGAGCTCGCAGGCCGTCTCGCCGCGGCGGCCACGACGTACGCGATCGCCCCGGCCGAGCGTCTCTCGTCCGCGCTCCAGTCGTCGCTGATGCTGCGGGAGGGGCCGCGTCTGCCCGCGGACGCGACGGAGACGGGCGACTGGCTCCATGTCGACGTCTACCTGTCGAAGCGCCCGGGCTACACGGCGCTCCTGTTCCCCGGCTCGCGCTTCGACGAAGGCGTGATGGCCTACGCGCGCGAGCGGGGGTCGGCGATCGTCACGATCGGCCCTCGCCTGGACGGCGCGGCGCAGCACGTGCCGCTCGACGGCACCGAGAGCCCGCTGGTCGCGCTGCTCGTGGAGACGGGCGTCGCCGAGCTCGCCGCCGCGGAGCTCTGGCGTCGCGGCGTCGACCGGGGCGACCCCGCTCTCGTGCCCTAGCCGTGCGGTTGACACACGGGTGCGCCGCGCCATAGGCTCGCGCGCCACTGCAGGTGTCTTAAGTAGGAGTGAAAGAGACTTGAGCGGGGCCGAGAGCGTCGCGGTGCCCATGGCCGAGCCGAGCGTCGGGGGACGGCTGCGCTCGCTTCGCCTTGCCCGCAGGCTCACCCTCCGCGACATCGCGACGCGCGCGGGGCTCAGCGAGAGCTTCCTGAGCCAGCTCGAGCGCGGCCAGACGGGCGCAACCGTGCAATCGCTGCAGCGGATCGCCGAGGCGCTCGGAATCGAGGTGTCCGACCTCTTCTCCGGCGACGGGACGCAGCGGCCGCGCATCGTGCGTCGCGACGATCGCCGACCGTTCGCCTGGGGGAAGCTCGGCCGCAAGGCGCTGCTGACCCCGAAGCCGTTCGAGTTCCTCGAGGTCGTCGCCGCCGAGATCGAGCCGGGCGGCTCGACGGGCGACGCTCCCTACACCCACGGCGACTCGGAGGAGCTGTTCTACGTCGTCGCCGGCACGGTCGAGCTCACCCTGGACGGGGACGTGGTCGTCCTCGAGGCAGGCGACTGCGCCCACTACCGCAGCTCCACCCCGCACGGCGTCTCGAACATCGGCACGTCCCGGGCGGAGGTGCTCTACATGATCAGCCCACCGAGCTACTGAGATGGCGACGTTCGACGTCGAGCTGACCGGTGTGACGAAGCGCTTCGGCGACCACGCCGCGGTCGACGACGTCGACCTGCAGGTCCGGCACGGCGAGTTCCTCTCGCTGCTCGGCCCCTCCGGCTGCGGCAAGACGACCACGCTTCGGCTGATCGCCGGGTTCGAGCGGCCCGACGCCGGCGAGATCCGGATCGCCGGCGACGACGTCGCCTCGCTGCCGCCGTACCGCCGGCCGGTCAACACGGTGTTCCAGTCGTACGCCCTCTTCCCGCACCTCTCGGTCCGGGACAACGTCGCCTACGGGCTCAAGCAGCGAGGCCTGGGCAGACGCGAGCGAGAGCTCCGCGCCCGAGAGATGCTGGAGCTCGTGCACCTGTCCGGGGTGGAGGACCGGAAGCCGCGCCAGCTCTCCGGTGGCCAGCAGCAACGAGTCGCGCTGGCCCGGGCGCTCGTGATGAACCCCAAGGTGCTGCTGCTCGACGAGCCGCTCGGCGCACTCGACCTCAAGGTGCGGAAGGCACTCCAGATCGAGCTGAAGCGGATCCAGGCGTCGGTCGGGATCACGTTCGTCTACGTCACGCACGATCAGGAGGAGGCCCTGGCGATGTCCGACCGCGTCGCCGTGATGAACAACGGGCAGATCGAGCAGCTGGCGCCTCCACAGGACGTGTACGACCGTCCTGCGACGGACTTCGTCGCCGAGTTCATCGGTGACACCAACTTCGTTCAGGCGAACGGAGAACGGGTCGCCGTCAGGCCCGAGAGAATGCGTGTGGCCAGCGAGGGAGACGGGCTCGGGGGGACGATCGTCGCGGCGATGACGATCGGGCCGGCGTTGCAGATCGTCGTCCGGCTGGACGACGGACAGGAGGTCGTCGCGCGTCGCCCGCGCGACGGATCGGAAGGGCCGCCGCCCGCGGGAGGCGACCGTGTCGTGGTCTCGTGGGCCGAGAGTGAGGCCCTCAACCTGATGGGAGGGAACGGATGAGCGATCATGAGCAGCTGCTCGCCACTGTCGGCGAGCGGCGCATCGACCGGCGGGGATTCGTCGCCGGGGGGGCCCTGCTGCTCGCTGCGGCGGGCCTCGGCCGGGTGCCCGACGCGCTCGGCGCAGGGAGCCGCGGCGAGGCGGGCGAGCTCTTCTACTACAACTGGGCCGACTACGTGAACCCCGAAGACGTACCCGGCGTTCACGAAGGCGACCGGCACGACCGTCAAGAAGGAGTTCTACGTCTCCAACGAGGCGCTGCAGGCGAAGCTCAAGGCAGGAGCGCGTGGCTACGACCTCGCGGTGCCCACCGGGTACATGGTCAAGATCCTCGCCGAGGACGACCTGCTGACGCCGATCAACTGGTCGAAGCTCCCGAACGTGCGGCGGAACATCGATCCGAAGTTCCGCAAGCTCCCGTTCGATCCACAGGATCGCTACTCGGTCGCGAAGGACTGGGGAACGACGGGGTTCGTCTACCGCACCGACAAGATCAAGGAGCGGCCGAAGTCGTGGGAGCAGTTCTTCGCGCTGTTCGAGAAGTATCCGAGGAAGTTCACGCTGCTCGACGGCAGCCCCGAGGTCATCGGCTCGATCGCGGTGATGATGGGCTACTCCTACAACACCGACGACGCGGGCCAGCTGAACAAGGTGAAGGACTTCCTGCTTCTCCTGAAGCCCAACCTCCTGGCCCTCGACTCGGTGACGTACAAGCAGAAGATCGCCGGCGGCAAGGCGTTCGGCGGGCTCGGGTGGAACGGCGACGGAAGCTACGTCGTGGCGAAGACCAAGGGCAAGGCGGAGTACGTCGTGGCCGCCGAGGGCGGCGAGTTCTGGGTCGACTCGTACGTGATCCCCGTGGGCGCCAGGAACCCGGACGCCGCCCATGCCTGGATCAACTTCGTGTACCAGCCCAAGATCAACGCACTCGAGACGTCGTACACGTACTACGGATCCCCGCTCAAGCGTGAGCGCCTGCGGGGTGTCCTGGCGGCCAGCATCCTCGGGAACACCGACGTGTTCCCACCGCTGAGCGTCGTCAAGAAGCTCGAGCCGAACAGCATCTCGCCGAAGGGGACGAGGCTGCGAGAGCGCATCTGGACGGAGTTCAAGAGCGCCTAGAGGGTGTCGACCGCTCCCGAAGGTGCGAAGAAGGGCCGCCGTCGCTCGGGCGCCGGCGGCCCTCGCTATCCCGGCTGGCTCGCCCTGCCGGCCGTTCTCTGGTACGGCGTGTTCTTTCTCGTGCCGCTCGGGATCATGGCGGTGTACAGCTTCCAGCTCACGGTCGGCTACGGCGACATCGCCTACGCCTGGACGACCGAGAACTTCACCTACCTCTGGGACCCGCTGTACGGCCGCATCTTCTGGCGAACGTTCCAGCTCGCTGCGATCACGACGCTCGGGACGCTGCTCGTGGGATTCCCGCTCGCCTACTACATCGCTCGGTACGCGAAGCGCAAGACGCTCCTGCTGCTGCTCGTGATCGTCCCGTTCTGGACGAGCTTCCTGATCCGCACGTACTCATGGCTCGTCATCCTCGACCCCGATTTCTTCCTCTGGCGCGCGCTCGGGCTCGGCGACTTCGAGATCCTCTACACGACGAAGGCGATCTACATCGGCGTCGTCTACAACTACCTGCCCCTCATGGTGCTGCCGCTGTACGCGGCGCTCGAGCGTATGGACTGGTCGCTCGTGGAGGCGGCCCAGGACCTCGGGGACAGCTCCTTTCGGGCCTTCCGCCGCGTGACGCTGCCGCTCGCGCTACCGGGCGTCCTCGCCGGATCGCTGCTCGTCTTCATCCCCGTGACGGGGGAGTATCTCGTCCCGGCGATCCTCGGCGGCGACAAGACCGCGTACGCCGGAAACCTGATCGCGCAGCAGTTCCTCGAGGCCCGGGACTGGCCGTTCGGTGCGGCGATCGCGATGGTCGTCGTCGGCGGCCTGACGATCGCGCTCCTCGTGTACGCGAGGGCCCTCGGCAAGCAGGAGCAATACGGTGGGTAAGACCGTTCTCCGCGTCTACGCGGTCGCCGTCTACGTCTTCCTCTTCCTGCCGATCCTCGTCGTCGTGGGGCTGGCGTTCAACGGCGGCCGGCAGGTGCTCTTCTGGGAGGGCTTCTCGACGAGGTGGTTCGGCGAGGCTCTTCGCGATCCGACGATCACGGAGCCGCTCCGGACGAGCCTCGAGATCGCCGTCGTCAACGCGCTCGTCGCCTGCGTCCTCGGAACGATGCTCGCCCTCGCGCTGCCACGCATGCGCGGCTGGCTGCGCGTCCCGATCGATGCGCTCGCCTACATGACGCTCGTCACGCCGGAGATCGTCTTCGGGATCTCCGCACTCATCTTCTTCGTGCAGGCGGGCGCGTGGGTCGGGCTCGAGGCGCCGCTCGGCTTCTGGTCGATCCTCGTCGCCCACGTCGTGTTCAACACGTCCGTGGTGGCGCTGATCGTGCGCGCCCGATTCGTGGGCATGGGGCAGACGCTCGAGGAGGCCTCGTACGACCTCGGCGCGGGGCCGCTCTCGACCTTTCGGCAGGTGACGCTCCCGCGGCTCGCGCCGGCGATCCTCGCGGGCGGCCTGCTGGCGTTCACGTTCTCGTTCGACGACTTCATCACGTCCTTCTTCGTCGCCGGGGCAGGGACGTCCACGCTGCCGCTCAGGATCTTCGCCTCGCTGCGCTTCGGGGTCTCGCCGGCGATCAACGCCACGGCGGCGATGATCCTCGGGCTCACGCTGGCGGCGATCGTGATCGCCTACCTCGTCCTCCGCCGCTCCGGCGAGGGCGAGCGCGGGGCGGGAGTTCCGGGCGTGTAGACGCCGTCCGACGATACGCTTGGGGTGATGGGCTCGACCCTGTTCGAGAAGGTCTGGGACCCGCACGTGGTCCTCGAGGAGCCGGGTGAGCCCGCGCTCCTCTACGTCGACCTCCACCTCGTGCACGAGGTCACGTCGGCCCAGGCGTTCGAGGGGCTGCGCCTCGCCGGTCGCCGTGTCCGGCGGACGGAGCGCACCATCGCGACGATGGACCACAACGTTCCGACGCTGCCGGGCCCGATCACCGACCCGATGGCGAAGGCACAGCTCGATGCGCTGCGGGCGAACTGCGAGGAGTTCGGCGTCCCGCTCTACGCGACGGGCTCCGGGCACGAGGGAATCGTCCACGTGATCGGCCCCGAGCTGGGCCTGACCCAGCCGGGCAAGACGATCGTCTGCGGCGACAGCCACACGTCGACGCACGGAGCCTTCGGCGCCCTGGCGATCCCGATCGGCACGTCGGAGGTCGAGCACGTCCTCGCGACGCAGACGCTCCAGCAGCGCCGGCCGAAGACGATGTTGCTCGAGTTCGTCGGCGAGCTGCCGGGCGGCCTCACGGCGAAGGACCTGATCCTCGGCGCGATCGGCCAGGTCGGCGTGGACGGCGGCGCCGGCTACGTGGTCGAGTACACCGGCGACGCGATCCGCGCGCTGTCGATGGAGCAGCGGATGACGGTCTGCAACATGTCGATCGAGTGGGGTGCGCGCGCCGGGATGATCGCGCCAGACGAGACGACTTTCGCCTACCTCGAGGGACGCGAGTTCGCGCCGGTCGGCGAAGAATGGGAGCGAGCCGTCGAGGGCTGGCGCTCGCTCGCGAGCGACCCGGACGCCTCGTTCGACCGGCACGTCGTCGTCGACCTCGCCGAGCTCGTCCCGCAGGTGACGTGGGGAACGAATCCCGGCATGGTGGTCCCGGTCACGGGCTCGGTGCCCGACCCCGCCTCGTTCGACGACCCCGGCGACCGCGCCGCCGCCGAGCGGGCGCTCGAGTACATGGACCTCCGGCCGGGCCAGCGGATCGAGGACATCCGCGTCGACCGCGTGTTCATCGGGTCGTGCACGAACTCCCGGATCGAGGACCTTCGCGCCGCGGCGGCGATCGTCGAGGGGCGCACGGTCGACCCGCGCGTGACGGCGCTCGTCGTGCCCGGCTCCGCTCAGGTCCGGCGCCAGGCGGAGGAGGAGGGGCTCGACCGCGTCTTCCTCGACGCCGGCTTCGAGTGGCGGCTGGCGGGCTGTTCGATGTGCCTCGGCATGAACCCCGACGTGCTCGCCCCGGGCGAGCGGTGCGCATCCACGTCGAACCGGAACTTCGAGGGCCGTCAGGGGCGGGGCGGCCGCACCCACCTCGTCAGCCCCCAGATGGCCGCGGCGGCGGCGCTCCACGGCCACTTCGTCGACGTTCGCTCGCTCGAGCGCGAGCAGGTGCCGGCGTGAAGCCGCTCCGGAAGGTGACCGGAGGGGTCGCGATCATCGACCGTCCCGACGTCGACACCGACCAGATCATCCCGAAGCAGTTCCTCAAGCGCATCGAGCGAACGGGCTACGGCGAGTTCCTCTTCAACGACTGGCGCTACGACGAGGACGGGAACGAGCGGGCGGGCTTCGAGCTCAACCGGCCCGAGTTCCGCGGCGCGTCCGTCCTCCTCACCGGACGCAACTTCGGCTGCGGATCGTCGCGCGAGCACGCGGCGTGGGCGCTCCAGGACTTCGGCATCGACGCCGTCGTGGGGCCGTCGTTCGGCGACATCTTCCGCGCGAATGCGGGGAAGAACGGCCTGCTCGCGATCGTGCTGCCCGAGGATGAGGTCGATCGGCTGATGGAGAGCGTCGACCTCGACACGGGATCCGAGATGACGGTCGACCTCGAGCGCTGCGTGATCGTCGCGCCGGATGGCCGCGAGGTGCCGTTCGAGTTCGACGAGGCAATCCGCCACCGCATCCTGGGTGGGCTCGACGACATCGCGCTCACCCTGCAGCACGAGGACGCGATCACGGCGTACGAGACGGCGCACGGGATCGCGTGACCCACGTCGCCGTCCTTCCCGGCGACGGGATCGGGCCCGAGGTCGCCGCCGAGGCGATCCGCGTCCTCGACGCGCTCGGGATCGGGCACTCCGAGCATCCCTTCGGCGGGAACGCGATCCTCGACCAGGGAACGCCGCTGCCGGACGAGACGCTCGCGGCGTGTCGCGAGAGCGACGCCGTGCTGCTGGCCGCCGTCGGGCTTCCGGAGCTCGAGGGCCAGGCGGTGCGCCCCGAGCAGGGCCTCCTCGGCATCCGCAAGGAGCTCGGCGTCTACGCCAATCTCCGTCCCGCCCGCTCGAACGGCATCGACATGCTGATCGTCCGCGAGCTCGTGGGCGGGCTGTACTTCGGAGCGAAGGGCACGCGGGACGACGGCACCTGGTTCGACACATGCGAGTACTCGCGGCCGGAGGTAGAGCGAATCGCGCGCCGGGCGTTCGAGCTCGCGCGGGGACGCGGTGGAAGGGTGACCTCCGTGGACAAGGTCAACGTCCTCCACACGTCGCGGCTCTGGAGAGACGTCGTGACGGAGCTCGGGGCGTCGGAGTACGCCGACGTCCCGCTCGACCACGCGCTCGTCGACTCGTTTGCGATGACCATCGTGCAGGCTCCGGAGTCGATCGACGTCGTGCTCACGGAGAACACGTTCGGCGACATCCTCTCCGACGTCGCCGCGGCCATGACCGGTGGCCTCGGCCTCGCGGCCTCGGCCTCGCTCGGCGACGAGGGCCCGGGGCTCTACGAGCCGGTGCACGGCTCCGCGCCGCAGATCGCCGGTCAGGGCATCGCGAACCCCGCTGCGATGCTCCGCTCGACGGCGCTCCTGCTGCGGCACGCGCTCGAGCGGGAGGCGGAGGCGAACGCGCTCGAGCAGGCCGTCGACGCGGCCCTCGAAGAGGCGCCGACGCAGGACCTCGGCGGCAGCGCGACGACACGGGAGCTGGGCGACGCCGTCTTGCGGTCGCTCGACGGGTGACCTACCCTTCGACCCTCATGGAGAGCGCCCGCGCACACCGATCGGCCTTTGCGTTCTCCTTCGCCTTTCGGGGCTAGTCGGCGCATCCGGTTCCCGCCCGCGCCGACTAGCTGACACCGGCGGACGTCTCACACCGAAAGGCCTCCCGTGACACCGAACGACAACACCGTCGCCTACCCCGGCCGCGAAGGCGCCCACAGCGCCGCCGCCTGCGACCGGCTGTTCCCCGCCGCCCGACTCGTCCCGGTTCCGTCTTTCACCGACGTCGTCGCGGCGGTGACGTCCCGTGAGGCGACGTATGGCGTCCTGCCGATCGAGAGCTCGCTCGCGGGTCCCGTGAACGAGACGCACGACCTCCTCTACGACTCCGCCCTCTCGATCGTCGCCGAGGCGGTCCTTGCGATCCACCACTCGCTCGTCGGGCCTGCGCCGGTCGCGCTCGAGGACGTTCGCGAGATCCGCTCGCACCCCGTCGCGCTCGACCAGTGCCGGAAGCTCCTCGCCTCGATGCCGTGGGCGACGGCCGTCGTGTCGGCGACGACCGGCGACGCGGCGGCCGCGGTGGCCGAGCTCGGTGACCCAACCGTCGTCGCGATCGCGAGCGCGCGGGCCGCACGGCTTCACCGCCTGGTCACGGTGACAGACGACGTCGGCGACCACGAGGCGTACACGCGCTTCGCCGCGCTCGCTCCGTACACGCGGCTCGACCGACGCCACGGCGAGTGGCGGACCGCCCTGACCTTCGAGACGCACCACCGCCCCGGCGCGCTCCACACCGCGATCGAGCCCCTGGCGCGGCGCGGGATCGACATGGTGCAGCTCGTCTCGCGCCCGATCCCCTCGCGGCCGTTCGACTACCGCTTCGACTGCGTGCTCGGCGGCCACCCGCTCGACGACGAGGTCGCGGCGGCGCTCGTCGAGATGCACGCGGAGACCGCACGGCTGCGCGTCTTCGGCTCCTACCGCGCCGACCGCGACGAGGGCTGGGAGACGGTCGCGGCCTAGGAGGGGTCCGGCCCGACGGCGAACGTCAGCCAGACGTCCGGGGGGATGTGCGGCTTCCCCGGGACGGGCCTGCGCTCCTCGTCGACGCCGTCGACGGCGACCTCATCGGCCACCCCGCGCCAGAACCGCGCTGCCGCGACGTTCTCCTCCTGGAACGGAATCTGCCACCGGCCGGGGTAGAGCGCAAAGAGCGCGTCGACCGCGGCGCGGCCGACGCCCTGCCGCCGGGCTGCGCGGACGACGAAGAACTCGGACATCAGGCGCGGCTCGGACGTCGTCCGGCTGACGAGCGCGAACCCGACGGGGCCGTCCCGCAGAAAGAGGTGCGCGCGGCGGCCGTCGTCGCCCTCGAGGAACGGGTCGAGCGGGCGCGCGTGGAAGGCGCCGGCCATGTCAGGCAGCGAGCCGCGGAACTCGGAGAGATCGTGGCGGTACAGCTGCCAGAGACGCTCGACGACGGGCCGGGTGATCCCGGTCACCGGTGCGAGGGAGAGCGTCGACGTCACGGTCCGACCCTACCCCCGGGCCGAGTCCGGGCCTGCTCAGGCCGCTTCGGCCGCGACGTTCCCCGTGGTGCGCTGCTCGGTGATCTCGAGGCCGGGGAGGTACCGGATCCACGTCTCCGGGACGCGGTGGAGCGCGAGGCTGATGAAGAGCACCGGCGCAGGGGCGCGCGGGACGCGCGGAAGCCTCATGTGCGTTTCCTCGAGGAGCCTGTCCCCCTTACGGAGGTTGCACGGGCCGCACGCCGAGACGACGTTCTCCCACACCGACTCGCCGCCGCGCGAGCGCGGCACGACGTGGTCGAGCGTCAGCCGTGACGTGCCGTCGCCGCAGTAGACGCAGCGCCAGCCGTCACGGGCGAACAGCGCCCGCCGCGAGATGCGCCGCTTCACGGACTGCGGCACCCGGACGTAGCTCACGAGGCGGATCACGTGGGGCCGGACGTACGTGTTCGTCGCGGTCCGGAGCGGCTCGTCGAGCCGCTCGACGACCTCCGCCTTGCCCTTCCAGACGAGCACATGCGCACGACGTGTCGAGCAGACGTTCGAGCGGCTCGTAGCTCGCATTCAGGACGAGAACGGTGTTCACCCGGATGCGAGCGTAGCAGCGGCCTCAGGCGTCGGAAAACCGCTGCTCAGCGGCCGAGTGCGTCGTACTCCGGGTTGGGCGCCCAACCGAGCCCGGAGGCCATGCGATTCGACATGTTGAAGAGACCCGTCACCTCGGCGACGTCCATGACGTCCTCGTCGCTCCATCCGGCTTCCCGGAGCGCGACGACGTCGGCCTCGGTCATCTCGGTCGGGCGCAGCGTGAGCTTTACGGCGTAGTCGAGCATCGCACGGACGCGCGGCTCGACCGGCGCGCTCGTGTGGTCGGCGGCGATCGGCATCCGCGAGCGCGGGATCCTTCGTCAGCTTGCGCAGCGCCGCACCGTGCGCCGCCATGCAGTACGCGCAGTCGTTCGCGACCGAGACGACCACGGCGATCATCTCCCGCTCGGCCTTCGTCAGGCCGGACTCGCCCTTCATCGCCTCGTCGTACCACGCGTTCCATGCGAGCAGGTTGTCGGGCCGCAGCGCGTAGAGGCGCAGGACGTTCGGGACGAAGCCGAGCTTCTCGAGCGACGGCTGCCACAGCTCGAGGACCTCGGGCGGCAGCTCGTCCTCGGACGGCACGCGGAGCCAGGTGAGACGCTGTCTTCGTCATTCGACGAGCCCGATCGTGACGCGCTCCGCCGGCAGCCCGTAGAACGCATCGCGGAACCCCTCCTGCCGCCAGCTCTCGCTTCGGGACGAGGCGGCGGACGAGCGAGCACTCGAGCGTCGGGCCGGCGAACGGCCAGGGCACGACCCGGCTGCGCCACGGCCCGACGGGCTCGAAGCGGAACGATCCGACCTCGAAGCGGCTCCCCCGGGCTGTCCCACTCGCGCAGGCAGAACGCGAGCGAGAACCGGTCGAACCACTGCAGCCGGTGGTAGTCGGCGAGGCGCAGCTCGTCGTCGACACTCCACCTCGTCCATCCGGGCCGGGAAGCCCGACTCCTGCTCGGCGACGAAGGCGTCCACGAGCGCCTGCACCTCCGGCGCGCGGGTGAGCGCAAGCGCCGGGTCCGCGCCGTAGCGCTGCCGGTAGATCCCGGCCCCGTGCATCGAGACGAGCAGGCCGGCGTAGGCGTCCTCGTCGGTGACCGCCGCGATCACGGCGCGGTAGAAGGCGAGGTGCGCCGGGACGTGGACGTCGAGGAACGTCACCGGCTTCCCGTCCGCGTCGACCATCGGCGAGCGCTCCCACGTCGCCCAGCCGTCGTCGTGGCGGCGTGCCGCGAGGACGACCGAGTCGTGGCGCGGCCCGCGGTCGGCCCACGCCCGCGCCACCTCCTCCGAGAGCTCCGCGTGCTCGGGCTGCAGCACGACGTGCCACGCGGCGCCCGCGTCGCGAACGATCACGCCGGCCCGATCCCGGAGAGCACGTCGTCGGTCGTCACGACGTCACCGTACTTCGTGTCGATGTCGTAGAGGTTCGCCTCGTGCGCGGCCGGGTTCCGGTCCCCGACGGCGTCCCGCGGGACGAGCACGCGGTAGCCGTGCTGAAGCGCGTCGACGGCGGTCGCGCGGACGCACCCGGACGTCGACGCGCCCGTGACGACGACGGAGTCGCACCCCTGCGTCGTCAGGAAGCTCGCGAGCGGAGTGCCGTGGAACGCCGACGCCCAGAGCTTCGTCAGGACCGGCTCGTCGGCGCCGGGCGCGATGCGGGGGTCGATCTCCGTCCACCGGCTCCCGGCCTCGAGCACGAGCAGCGCGGGGATCTTCGCGATGAACACCTCCGCCGCCTGCTTTCCCGCCTCGTCGTAGGCGACGGTGGTGAAGGCGACCGGGAGCCCTGCGGCCCGGAACCCGTCGAGCAGGCGCCGGATCGCGTCGACGACCCCGTCGAGGTCGCAGACGAGCGGGGACTCCGGGTCCGTGAAGCCGCGGTTGACGTCGACGACCACGAGGGCGGGCGCGCCGGCCGAGGCCGGCGCGCCCATGAAACCCCTCGTGTCTGACCGTCAGACGCCGTCGCCTGCCCTCACTCGCGCGAGGGCGTCGTCCCCCGGCTCGAGCGGGGACCAGCGAAGCGGCGTCGCCGGCGTCGGCGCGTCGAGCCCGGTCTCGTCCTTGCAGCGCTCCATGACCTCCTCGAGCGACGGCCCGAAGTCGAACGCAGGCGCGTCGCCCCGCTCCGTGCGCTGGCGGTCGCGCTCCGCACTCGTCGCGTCCTCGTCGACCGAGCCGTCGTCGGCGAGGACGACGCCGTAGCCCTCCTTCGCGTACTCGCGGCTGACGAGCCCGAACGAGACGTCACGGGCGACGAGGTCCGCCGGGCGGTCGAGGCGGTCCTTCCAGCCGCCCCCGCCCGCCGTCCGGTAGACGAGCATGTCACCCGGCTCGACGACGACGTTGTCGCACTTGGACGGCAGGACCTGCTCCGTCCCGTCGGCGCGCTTGAGGAGCTTCTCGGAGCGCGCGCCCGGCAGCCCGCCGAGGACGCCCCACGGCCGGGTCAGCCAGCGGTCGTCGTGGATCGACACCTCTCCCGGCTCGAGGTAGACGTACCGCTTCTCGACGCCGTTGCCGCCGCGGTGCAGTCCCGGGCCGCCGGAGTCCGTGACCGTGGTGTAGCCGTCGATGCGCATCGGGTAGTACGCCTCGAGGTACTCGGTCGGGATGTTCTCGAACAGCGGCCACCACGAGTGGCCGTCCATCCCGTCCCCGATCGGCCTCCCGGGGATCCCGCCGTAGAGGATCTCCATCGAGTAGAAGAAGTCCCCGCTCTCCTCCCAGCCCGAGTAGAGCATGTACGGGCTCGTGCCGTAGCCGGCCGCCGTGTTCAGCTCCGGGGCGTTCTTGCAGAGCGCGCCGCCGAGCACGTCGAACTGCCGGGCGAGCGCGTGCGTGCGGCACCCGAGCGCGGCCGGGAAGCGCGGGCGGAGCAGCGATCCCTCCGGCATGACGACGTGGAGCAGCGGGTAGAAGCCGTCGTTGAAGAGGATCTGGGGATCGTTGACCATGATCAGGTAGATCCCGATGAACATCTTGAACATGCCCTCGGAGAGGTAGAAGTTGATCGGCCCGAGGGCTTGCGGGTCGGTCCCCGACCAGTCGAAGAAGGCGTGGTCGCCCTCCCGCCAGATCGTGAGCTGCATCTTGTACGGGCCGTTCCCGAGCCCGTCGTCGTCGATGTAGTCGACGAAGGTCTGCGGCTCCTCCGGGATCGCGACGGAGATGAGGAACTTCATCGCGTTGTACGTGCGGTCGAGGAGCGCCTGGAGCGCGGCGAGGTACGTCTCCTTGCCGAAGCGCTCGCAGAGCTCCATCACGCGCTTCTCGCCGGCGCGGCAGCCGGCGACGATCGCGAACAGGTCGGCCCGGTTCATCTCCGGGTTGCGGACGTTGTTGAGGATGAGTCGGAGAACGTCCTCCTGGACCTGGCCCCGCTCGACGATCTTGAGCGGCGGGATGATGATCCCCTCCTCGAAGATCGTCTTCGCCCCGGTGGGGAGCGAGCCGGGCAGCGGGCCGCCCGCGTCCATCTGGTGGCCGAACTGCGAGGACCAGCCGACGAGCTCGTCCTCGTAGAAGATCGGGACGAGGACGAGCCAGTCGTTCGTGTGCGAGATCGACGCCGAGCACTTGAACGGGTCCGAGGTGAGGATCACGTCGCCCGGATAGATCCCCCGGTCCCAGTCCTCCATCATCTCGTTGATGTAGGCGCCGAACTGGCCCACGACCATGCGGCCGCGCGGGTCGGTGATCATCGGGAACTCGTCGTGCTGCTCCCGGATCACCGGGCTCATCGCGGAGCGGAAGAGCACCGCGTCCATCTCGTAGCGGGTGCTCTTGAGCGCCCCCTCGATGATGTCGAGCGTCACCGGGTCGATCTCGACTCCGGTCGGGATCTCGGCGATCCGCGGCTTCTCGGTGGTGATGGTCGCCATCGTCCCCCCTTACGCCTTCGGGTTGATGAGGATGTTGAGGTTCGCGTCGATCTCCGCGGCGTAGCCGGGGAGGACGACGGTGGTCGAGTCGAACTCCGTCACGATCGCAGGCCCGTCGAACCGGTTCCCCGTCGTGAGCTTTGCCCGGTCGTAGATCTTCGTCGGGAGCCGTTCTCCCTTGAAGACGATCTCGTGCTCCTCCGAGACGGCGCCCGACGCGTCGGCGCCGCCCGGCGTGCCGACGGGCAGCTCGGGCTTCGAGACGGCGCCCGAGCCGATCGCCCGCAGGTTGACGATCTCGCAGGCGGTACCCGGCATGCGGAACCCGTAGAGCTGCTCGTGGAGGACGTTGAAGCGCTCCTCGAGCGCCTCGAGGCCGCCCTTCACCTCGTCGGGGATCGATCGCCACCGGGATCTCGTAGCCCTGTCGGTGGTAGCGCATGTCGGCCGTGTACGTGACCGAGCGGGCGTCCCCGGGGATGCCCTCGTTGTCGAGCCACGCCGTCGCACGCGCGCCGAGTGCCTCGAGGATCGAGCCGACCTCGGCCGGCTCGGCCTCGCCGAGCACGCGGATGTGGGTCTGGGCGAACTCGTCGCGGAAGTCCGCCACGAGGTCGCCGATCGCGCACAGGAGACCCGGGGCCGGCGGCACGAGGACGGGGAACGACCCCATGATCTCCGCCACCGCGTTCGCGTGGAGCGGCCCCGCGCCGCCGTAGGCGACGAGGGCGAACTCCCGCGGGTCGTGGCCACGCTGCACCGAGACGAGCCGGAGCGCGCCCGCCATGTTCTCGTTCACGATCGCGAGGATCCCCTCCGCCGCCTCCTCGGCGGAGCCGAGGCCCATCGCGTCGGCGATCGTCTGCACGGACGCGCGGGCGGCGTCGGGGTCGAGCTCCATCTCACCGCCGAGCAGCCTCGGCGGCAGGTGGCCGAGCACGACGTTCGCATCCGTCACGGTCGGCTCCGCGCCGCCGCGCCCGTACGACGCCGGGCCCGGGTCGGCGCCCGCCGACTGCGGCCCGACCCGGAGTGCCTTCGTCAGCTCCGGCACGTGGGCGATGGAGCCGCCGCCGGCGCCGACGGTGTGGACGTTGACCGACGGCACCTTGATCCGGAAGTGGCTGATCGAGGTCTCCCGGCCGATCGTCGGCTCGCCGTTCTGGCAGAGCGAGACGTCGGTCGAGGTGCCGCCCATGTCGAAGGTGAGGATGTCGTCGAACCCGGCCTTGCGGGCGACGTAGAGCGCGCCCGCGACACCGCCGGACGGGCCGGAGAGGATCCCGTAGATCGGGTTCCGGGCCGCCTCGGTCGTCGTCATCAGGCCGGCGTCCGAGCGGAGGATGTTGACGTCGCCCGTCGCGCCGATCGCCTTCAGCTGCTTCTGCAGGCCGTCGATGTACGTGGCGACCTTCGGTCGGACGTACGAGTTCATGCATGCGGTCAGCGTCCGCTCGTACTCGCGGAACTCGGGCAGCACGTGCGCGGACAGGGTGACCGGGAAGCCCGGGTAGAGCCGCTCGACGATCTCCCCGATCCGCTCCTCGTGCGCCGGATTGACGTACGAGTTGATCAGGCCGACCGTCAGCGACTCCACGCCCGACTCGACGAGGTCGCGAGACGATCCCCTCGACCTGCGCCTCGTCGACCTCGACGACCGTCTCGCCGCGGGGCCCCATCCGCTCGACGGCCTCGCGCGTGTCGGCGAGCGACGCGGGCGGGTCCGGCTTCTGCATGATGATCCAGCCCGCGAGCGGCCCAGGCGTCTGGGAGCGCGCGAGGTGCAGGATCTGCGCGAACCCCTGCGTCGTGATCAACCCGACGCGGGCGCCCTTCGACTCGAGCACGGCGTTCGTCGCGACCGTCGTGCCGTGGAGGATGTTCCGCACGTCGCCCATCGCGACGCCGGACTCCTCGCAGATCCGGCGGACGCCGACGAGGACGCCCTCCGACGGGTCGGCCGGTGTCGACGGCGTCTTCACCCGGTACTGCGTGCCCGACCCTTCGTCACCGACCAGGAAGAGATCGGTGAACGTCCCTCCCACGTCGACCCCGAGCCTGAATGCCATCCCTCTCCTCCGTCCTCAGAGCGCCATGACCGGCGCGAACGCTCCGGCCCTGTAGACCTGTCCCTCGAGCGGCCGCCCCAGCCGGCCCTCGAGCCACCTCGAGACCTCGATCAGCCGGTCGAGGTCGATGCCCGTCTCGACCCCCTCGCCGTGGAGGAGGTAGACGAGGTCCTCCGTGGCGATGTTCCCGGTGGCGCGCGGCGCGAACGGGCAGCCGCCGATGCCCCCGACAGAGGCGTCGAGCACCGTCGCGCCCGCCTCCAGCGCGACGAGCGCGTTCGCGTACCCCGTGCTGCGCGTGTTGTGGAGATGGACGCCCACCGGAACGCCGAGCTTCGCACCTTCGCCGACGAGGTGCCGCACCTGCCGCGGCACGCCGACGCCGACCGTGTCCGCGAAGACGATCTCGTCCGCGCCGCCCGCGACGAAGCGGGCGGCGAGCTCGAGGACCCGCCCGGGGTCGATCGCGCCCTCGAAGGGGCACCCGAACGACGTCCCGAGCGTCACGGTCGCGCGGGCCCCGTCGGCCCTGGCGCGCTCGACGACGCGCTCGCCGGCGACGACCGAGTCCTCGGTCGAGGCGCCCGCGTTCCGCTGGTTGAACTCCTCGCTCACCGCGAAGGCGTAGTGCGCCTCGGTCAGCGCCGTCGTCGCGAACCGGTCGTACCCGCGCTCGTTCAGGACGAGCCCGGCGTACGTGACCCCTTCGACGGGATGGATCGCCTCGACGACCTCCTCGGCGCCGGCCATCTGCGGCACGCGCCCGGGATGCACGAAGCTGACCGCCTCGATCCGCGGCAGCCCTGCCGCGGCGAGCCGGTCGACCAGCTCGGCGCGAACCGCCGGCTCGAGCGATGACCGCGTCGTTCTGGAGCCCGTCGCGCGGGCCGACGTCGCAGATCGTGACGGTGGCGCTCAGATCACACCTGCCTCGCGGAGGCTCGCGCGCTCGTCCTCGTCGAGCCCGAGCAGGTCGCCGTAGATCTCGTCGTTGTGGCTGCCTTCCTCCCAGGGTGCCGACCAGCGGACCTTGCCGGGGGTGCGGGTCAGCTTCGGCACGATGCCGGGGCCGTTGTACGGCCCGAACTCGGGGTCCTCGTGCTCGAGAAGCATCTCGCGCGCCTGGAACTGCGGGTCCTCGAAGATGTCCGCGATCGTGTAGATCGGGCCGCAGATGACGCCCGCCTCGTTCAGGACGCGGTCGATCTCCGCGGCGTCACGCTCGCGGGCCCAGTCGGCGACCATCGCCCTCGATCTCGTCCTGGTTGTCGCCGCGGGCGAGGTGCGTCGCGAACCGCTCGTCGTCGGCGAGCTCGGGCCGACCCATCGCCTCGCAGAGCCGGCGGAAGACGTTGTCGGCGTTCGCCGCGATCACCATCCACTTGTCGTCGCGCGACCTGAAGATGTTGCTCGGCGCGATGCCCTTGAGGTTCGTCCCCTGTGGGCCGCGCACGATCCCCAGCCGGTCGTACTCCGGCACGGTGCTCTCGAGCATCGCGAACGCCGCCTCCATCAGCGAGACGTCGACGACCTGACCGAGCCCGCCGCCCGCGACGTCGCGCCAGTAGATCGCGGCGAGGATCCCCTGGGCCGCGAACATGCCGGCGAGCGAGTCACCGAGCGAGAGGTGCATGCGCGGCGGCGGCTGGTCCGGGAAGCCGTTCAGGTACCGGATCCCGCCCATCGCCTCCGAGACCGACGCGAACCCGGCGCGGTGCGCGTACGGCCCGGTCTGCCCGTAGCCCGAGACGCGCGCGAGGATCACGCGGGGATTCACCTCGCTGAGGCGGTCGTAGCCGAGCCCCCAGCGCTCGAGCGTCCCCGGTCGGAAGTTCTCGGTGACGACGTCGGCGTGCTCGACGAGCCGCAGCAGCAACTCCTGGCCCTGCGGCTCGCGGAGGTTGAGCGTGATGCACTTCTTGTTCCGCGACTGGACGGGCCACCACAACGACCGCCCCTCGTAGCGGGCCTTGCCCCAGTCGCGGATGGGGTCGGGCTTCCCCGGCGCCTCGACCTTGACGATCTCCGCTCCGAGGTCGCCGAGCAGCCGCCCGGTGAACGGTCCTGCGAGGAGCGTGCCCAGCTCGATGACCCGGAGTCCGGCGAGCGGGCCTCCGTCGGGCGCGCCGGCCTCCGTCACTCGGTTGCTGCTCCCGGGGCTGCGCGTCCGGGCCGAGGAGCCCCGCCGCGGCGTGCTGCACCAGCACGTCGCGGGCCTCGAAGACGTGCTCGCGCATGACGAGCTCCGCCCGCTCGCCGTCGGCCGCGCTCGAGCGCCTTCACGAGCTGCAGGTGGTAGTGGTGGGAGGCCGACGACTGCTCGGGGCGAGTACCAGACGTACGACTTGTACGTCAGCGGCAGCGCCACGACCTGGCGAACCATGCCGCTCAGCCGCTCGCTGTCGGCGGCGGCGAGAATCGTGTCGTGAAAGACGCCGTTCTCCGCGACGAGGGCCGGGATGTCGTCGCCGCCGACGAGCTCGGCGAACCGGTCGCAGCTTGCGCGGAGCACGTCGAGCTGGGCGGCGGTGACGCGGGTTGCCGCCCGTCGCGCAGCGTGGCTCTCGAGCACCGCGCGGAGCTCGTACATCTCCTCCAGCGCGGCGACGTCGTACGCCCGAACCGTCGCGCCGCGATTGGGTGCGCCTTCGAGCAGTCCCTCGGTCTGGAGGACGAGCAGCGCCTCCCGGATCGGCGTGCGACTGATCCCGAGCTGCTGCGCGAGCTCCTCCTCCTTGAGCCGCTGGCCGGGGGCGACGCGGCCCTCGACGATTGCCTGGCGGATCAGGTCGGCAGCCGCGACGCTGGCCGTCCGGGCAAGAGACGCCTGGCCCTCGAAGATCGCGACCACCGACGGCGACCATACAGTATGCAAAGCGGCCTTTGAAGTCAGAGCGGCGGAACTTTCCCAAGTCAGGACGCTCCCGTGGACGCAAGCCCTCCGACGGCGGCCGTCGAGCTCGAGACGGCGCCGATGCGCCTGCGATGGAGGGCCATCGCGAGCCAGAGCGCGTCCCATCCGACCGCGTCGACGAGCGCGCCGAGGAGCGGCGTGGCGAGGCCCGAGAGGACGAAGACGACGGTCGCGGCGACCGCGACCGAGCGTGCCGCGAGCGACGGGTCGACACGCTCGCCGGCGCTGACGTACACGAGCGCGTTCCAGCCGAGTGCCCCCAGCCCGAAGACGATCGCGGCGAGCACCACGGCGACCGGGCCGGCATGAAGCGCGAAGGCGAACACGACGGCTCCCACCGAGGCCACGACGCCCACCTCGACCAGCGTCCGGACGCGTCGCGACCCGCCGCCGCGGTCCGCGCACCGAGCCCCAGGCGATGCGCGCGACCATGGCGGCGACGTTGACGCCGAAGTACGCGACGGCGGCCGTCAGCTCGGAGTGGCCGGCCTCGCGCACCGCCGGCACGAGGAACGCGAGAAGCGCCTGCAGGACGACGATGTAGCAGGCCGCAACGGCGAGCAGCGTCGGCACGCCGGGCGCCCGCAGGATCGATCCGAGCGCGGCGCCTCGCCGCGGGACGACGTGCGGCTCCTCCGGCGGCAGGACGAGCGCAAACCATGCGCCGCTCGCCGCGACGGCGGCGGCCGAGGCCGCGAGCGTCAGGCTCGCGCCGCCGAGTGCGTAGAGCGTCGGGTACAGGACGGCGGCGATGGCGCCGCCGAGCGGGACGGCGGTCTGCCGGACACCGAGGGCCCACCCGCGCCGCGCGGCCGGATAGACGCGAAAGAGGGCGCCCGTGCCCGCGATCGGCACGACCGCGGAGCCGACGCCGAACACGACGAGCGCCCAGAAGAGGACATGCTTCGAGCTCGCGCCCGCGGCGACGACGAGCCCGAGCGTCGCGAGCGCCGTTCCGGCGAGCATCGAGCGGCGTGCACCGATCCGGTCCACCAGCACGCCCGCCCCGATCAACGCGACGCCCGCGCCGAGGAGGCCACCCGTGAGGACGGCGCCGAGCTCGAACAGCGTCAGGTCGAAGTCGTCGAGCAGCTCCGGGCCGATCGCCGGGAGGCCGAAGTTCACGAGGGAGACCGCGGCCTGCGCGGCGGACGCCCCGACGAGGACCGCGCCGAGCGGCCGCGGCTCGCTGCGTCACCCGCGAGATTATCCTTGGCCCGTGGATCGCGACGCGCTCGCACGCGCTGCCCGGCGTGCCCAGGCGTCGAGGCGCTCGAGTTCGAGCGGGAGCGCGAGGCGGAGCTACGGAGACAGGTCGCGGAGGTCGTCCTCGAGCAGGAAGGCGATCGCCTCGACGCGGCGGCGCTCGCCGGCCTGACGACGAGGACGTCCGCCGGGTCAGGGCGGCGCTCGGCCACGTCGACCCCGAGGAGGTCGAGGAGGAGGACCCGTTCGTGGACGACGTCTTCGTCGAGCTCGACTTCGACGACGAGCCCGACGAGGAGCCGGAGGACGAGACGGTCCGGCTCGAGCGCGAGATCGAGGAGTCCCAGCGCACCCAGGCGGCCCTCGAGCGCTTCATCGCCGCTCTCGACTCGCAGGCGGCGACCGAGGCACGGTGAGCCGGGGTGGCGCGGGCCTCTGCGACCGCGCGCCGCCCCCGGCGACAGAGGTGCCGGCCGATCAGCCCCGGAGCGGCACCGCGTAGCGACGGCATCGGCGCGCCCGTGGCGCCACGCAGCTTGAGCGGCAGCCCGAGGAAGGCGAACTCGTACTGCTTCTCGGCGGCGATCTCGTTCATGTCGACCACCTCCATGATCTGCGCCCCTGCCGTCGCGAACATGTACGCGTGCACGGGGAGGAAGACGTTCTGCCTCCTCGGAGGGGAGCACCTCGAGCCCGATGGTGTCGCCCGCGATGCACATCGCGCCCGTCTCCTCGCAGAGCCACTTCGCGGCCGCGAGCCCGATGCCCGGCGTGTTCTTCAGGTAGCCGTCGAAGTCCGGCCAGACGTTCATCCGCCCGGTGCGGACGAGCACGACGTCGCCCTTGCGCAGCTCGACGCCCTGCTTCGCGACCGTGTCCTGCAGGTCCTTCGGCGTGATCGCGTACGCGTCCGTCGAGGACGTCCACGCCGTGCATGCCCGGCGACGTCGAGCAGGACGCCCCGCGCGATGACCGGCGGGTACTTCTCGAGGCCGCCCTTGTTCCAGATGCGGCTGCCGAGGTCGCGGTCGGCCTCCCACCCGTTCCAGAACTTCCCGTAGAAGCCGAGGTGGTTGAGCGTGTCGATGTGCGTCCCGCAATGCGTGTACATGTGGATCGAGTCACCGCAGTACGAGTACGTCTCGTGCACCTCGCGAGCCCACGCCCGAGAGGTTGTCGTTCACCGAGCCCTGCGGCGTGTGCGTCATCCAGATGCCGTACCGCGGGTCGCCGGCCGCGACCCAGGACGGCATGCCGATGAAGTACTCGACGTTGAGGTCGAAGACGTGACGGCCGTCGAGGTGGTTCAGGATGGCCGCCGTCGACTCGGGGGTGACCCAGTTGAGGCGGCCGATCTCGTCGTCCGCCCCCCAGGGGCTCTTCGAGACCTTGAGGCCGCCCTGCTCGAGGATCGCCTCGGGGACGAGCTCGGGATCTGCCATCGCGTCGCTCCTCCTTCTCGTCGGGTGCGTGCCTAGTCTGAGGCTTCCGGGCCGCTCGCCGCGCCGGTAGACGGCCGAGTAGTCGAGCGCGCCGAGCCCGTCGCGCTGCGCCGCGCGGTAGGCGTCGAGCGCTGCATCTGCGACGGGGACGTCCAGGCCGTGGTCCGCCGCCAGCTCGAGCGCGAGCGCGAGGTCCTTGGCGATCAGGTCGAGGGCGAAGAGGGGCGCGAACGCGTTCGAGGCCGGATGCGCGTCGTCGACGCCGGGAAGCGGAAAGCGCGTGCGGAGGACACGCGAGTCGCCGGTCGAGGCGGTGAGGAGCTCGTAGAGCATTCCCGGGTCGAGCCCCTCCCGGACGGCGATCGCGCACGACTCCGAGACGGCGGCCATCGTCGTGCCGGCGATGAGGTTGTTGCAGAGCTTCGCCGCCTGGCCGGCGCCGTGGCCGCCCACGAGCACGATCAGCCGCGCCGAGCACCTCGAAGAGCGGCCGGGCGCGCTCGAACGCGTCCTCCGTGCCGCCGACCATGATCGTCAGCGTCGCGTCCGCCGCGCCGCGGGGCCCACCGCTCACCGGCGCGTCGAGGACGTCCAGCTCCGGGCACTCGGCCGCGAGCCGGCGCGCGAGCGACGGCGGGCTCGTCGACATGTCGACGAGGAGCGTCCCCGGGCCGGCAGCCGACCGCACCCCGTGCTCGCCCAGCACCACGTCCTCGACCGCCTCGGCCGACGGCAGCGAGAGCAGGACGGCGTCCGCCGCCGCAGCCGCCTCGCCGGGGTCCCGGCACGCACCCGCGCCGAGCGCTTCGACGCGCCCCGCGTCGAGGTCGCAACCGACGACGTCGTGGCCCGCCGCGACGAGGTGCCGTGCCATCGGCAGGCCCATCGTCCCGAGGCCGATCACCGCGACGCGGCTCATCGCGGCTACCGGAGCTCGCTGCCGAACGCACCGAGCCGCGCGTGCGGCCGGCCGGCCGACGCGACGACGACCCAGATCACGAGCTCGTCCGCGCGCGGTGCGTCGGGGATCCGAACCTCGAACGTCTGGTGGTGCGAGCGAACGGTGTGGTCGTCCTTGTGCTTGACGGCGACGTCGAGCGGCGCGCCCGCAGCGCCCCGCTTCTCGGCCGAGGGGAGGAGCGCCGTCCCGGCGATCGCGTCGCGCACCTTGTTGCCGAAGCGGAGATTGTGGATCACCGCCGAGCCGTGCTCGACGTCGCCGTCGAGGCCGACGAGCGCGCCCTTGCCGACGCCCTCCGCCGGCGCCGCCAGAAGCGCAAGAGCGCGCTCGATCAGCAGCTCCCCGAGTGGCTCGCAGTAGCGGTCGATCAGCAGCTCGAGATCGCCGACGTACCGGCCGGCGAAGGGGTTCTCGACGACGGCGCCCGCCGCGACCAACCGCGTCGGGGGTACCACCGGCTCTCCGCCCTCCCGCTCGACGTCCTCGACGATCGTGACCACCTTGCGCAGACCGTCGAGCGCCACGGCGCGAGCATATCGCGCTCCGGAGGCCCGATAATCGACCCCGTGCCGACGCTCGAGCGACGTGCTCCGCGACCTGCTCGAGACGACCCGGGCGAGCCGGGTCACGCTCCGGCGCGACGTCCCCGGCGAGCAGCCGTTCCCGGTGGTCGAGGAGGTCCTCGCGCCCGGCGTCGGGTCGATCCGCGGGGAGCACCTCCGTGCACCTCCCGAGCCAGCCCGTCGTGCTCGAGGTGCAGCGCGGCGTCCAGGTGGTGCAGGACGACAGTGCCTGCGCGTACGACGACCCCGCCTTCCTCCGGATGCTCGAGGCGTACGGCGGCCTCGCGGCGCAGATCGTGACACCCGTCATGCGGGACGGGAGGCTCGAGGCGATCCTGTCGCTCCACCAGCTCGGAGCGCCGCGGGCGTGGACGGCCGAGGAGTTCGTCGGCGGCGAGCCGCGCCGCGGAGCGGGTGGGGAGCTCCTGTGAGGATCCCGTCGACGCGGCGCGCACAACCGCTGGCACCCCGACCTCGAGCCGGTCGCCCGGGTGGCGCCGGGCGACGTCGTCACGCTCGAGACGCGCGACGGCCTCGACGGCCAGCTGACGCGGGCGAGCACCCACGCCGACTGCGGGCGCTTCGACGACGGCCGCGCGCACCCGCTCACCGGGCCCGTCTTCGTGGACGGCGCCGAGCCCGGAGACGTCCTCGAGGTCGAGCTCGTCGACTTCGAGACGCCCGCGTTCGGCGTGAACTGCGTCATCCCCGGGTTCGGCTTCCTGGCCGACGTCTTCACCGAGCCGTTCCTCGTGCCGTGGGAGCTCGACGGCGCCGTCGCGCGGTCGCCCGAGCTACCGGGGATCGCGGTGCCGGCGTGCGTCCACGCGGGCGTGATCGGCGTCGCGCCGTCGCACGCGCTGATGGAGGCGCAGCGCGAGCGTGAGGAGCGGATCCGCGCAGCGGGCGGCCCCGTGGCGGACGACGCCCCGACGTCCGCCTCTCCGCCGAGCGCCGCGGGTGGCCTGCGGACGATCCCGCCCCGGGAGACCGGCGGCAACCTCGACATCCGGCGGCTCGTCGCCGGCTCGACGCTGCTCCTGCCGGTGCACGTGCCCGGCGCCCTGCTCTCGCTCGGCGACGTCCACTTCGCGCAGGGCGACGGCGAGGTCTGCGGCACGGGGATCGAGATCGAGGCGGCGGTCACGGTGCGGCTCGGCCTTCGCAAGGCGCCGCGCTGGGTGCCGCGCTTCCCCGCCTACGTCACGCCCCGCGCGGCCGGAGCGCGCGTGCTTCGCGACGACGGGGATCCCGGAGGAGAGCGCGATGGACCTCACGGCCGCTGCCCGTGCGGCGCTCCTCGCGATGATCGACTGGCTCGAGACGGAGCACGGGCTCTCCCGCCCGGCGGCCTACTGCCTGTGCTCGGCATGCGTCGATCTCCACCTCTCCGCAGGTCGTCGACATCCCGTACCCGCTCGTCTCCGCACTCATCCCGCTCGACGTCTTCGAAGGGACTGCCCACATGCCGACGCACCTGCGATCGGTGGCCTGGACGGCGCCGGTGCGGTCGTGACCGGCGGCTGCTCGGGAATCGGCGAAGCCGTCGCCGACCTGCTCCTCGCGGTGCGGCGCGAACGTCACGCGTCGCCGACCTCAGCGCTTCCGACCCCGTCGACGTCACCGATCGCGGGGCGCTCGACCGCCTCGCGCACGAGGTCGCGCAGGCCCGCGGTCGACTCGACGTCCTGGTCAACGCCGCCGGCATCCTGACCCCGAACCTGCCGGCCGACGAGCTCCCCGTCGAGGACTTCGTGCGCGCCTACGAGGTCAACGTGCTCGGCACCGTAAACGCGTGCCAGGCGTTCTTCCCGCTCCTTCGCGCGAGCCGCGGCGCGATCGTGAACGTTGCCTCGCAGGCGGCGCTCGTCTCGCTGCCGCATCAGGCCGCCTACACCGCGGCCAAGGGCGCGGTGGCCGCCCTGACCCGCTCACTTGCGATCGATTGGGCCGAGCACGGCATTCGTGCGAACGCCGTCGCGCCCGGCTTCACGCTCACGCCGATGACCGAGGCGTTCTTCGAGAACGAGATCGTTCACAACGGCCGCGACCGGCCGGATCCCGCTCGGGCGGATCCTCTCCGCCGAGGAGGTCGCGGGCGCGATCGTCTTCCTTGCGAGCCCGCTCGCGAGCGCCGTCACCGGCGTGACGCTTCCGGTGGACGGCGGTCTGGACCGCCGGCGAGCCGGCACTGCCCTGGTAGGCCGAACAGACTCGCTAGCCGGCGACCGCGATCGCCTCGATCTCGATCTCCAGCTCGGGGAGCGCGAGCGAGGTGACCTCGACGATCGTGTCGGCCGGATAGGGCGGCGTGAACCACTTCCCGCGCAGCTCGACGATCTTCGGGAAGTTCGCCATGTCGGTGAGGAAGATCGTGACCTTGACGACGCGGTCGAGGCTCGAGCCGCCCGCCTCGAGCACGCGCCGGAGGTTGCGGAACACCTGCTCCGCCTGGGCGTCGAAGTCCCCGACGCCGACGAGCCCGCCGTTCTCGTCGATCGCCGCCTGGCCCGAGATCAGCAGCAGGTCGCCCACGCGGAAGCCCTGCGAGAGCCGGAAGGGCTCGTACGGATCGGGGTCGAGCCGGATCGGGGAGACGTCGGTCACGTCGAGATCATCTTCTTCTCGATGCCGACGCCGGCGGCGACGGCCCGCTCGAACTCGAGCGGCACGGTCGCCGAGTCCTGGAGCGCGATGCCGGTGGAGTCGAAGACCGTGATCTGCTCGGGCGTCTGGCGGCCCTCGAGCTCCCCGCAGATGACCTTGCCGATCTCGCCGGCGACGTCGTCCTCGCTGATGAGCCCCTCGCGGAGCGGGACGTTGATCTCGCCGTCGGGGACGCACTGGCGGATGTCGTCGACGAAGACGCGTCCGCGCTGCAGCAGCCCCGGGTGGAGCTCCTGCTCCCCCTCGAGGTCGGCACCGAGCGCGGCGAGGTGTGCGCCGTCCTTCACCCAGGCCTCGTCGACGATCCAGCCGCGTGCGTGCGTCCCTGTCACGATCACGTCCGCCCCCTCGACCGCCGAACGCACGTCCGTCGTCCCCACGAGGCGGAGGTGCGGGTAGCGGGGGCCCTGCTCACCGAGGAAGCGGTCGACCGACTCCTGCGAGCGGCTCCAGATCCGTACCTCGCTCCAGGCGAACACCGTGTCGCACGTCGCGAGCGTGCCCTCGCCGACGCTGCCCGTCCCGAGGATCGCGAGCACGCTGGAATCGGGGCGCGCGAGCCACTTCGCCGAGACGGCGGCGGACGCACCGGTCCGCATGAGGGTGTGGTACGAGCCGTCGCAGATCGCGAGCGGGAACCCCGTCTCCGGATGCGTGTAGACGAGGATCGAGAACACGGCCGGCAGGTCGAAGCGAGCATTGTCCTCGCGGATCGAGACCCACTTGCATGCCGCCGCCTCCGGCTCCTCGATCCACGACGGCATGACCTCCCACTCGCCCCGGTACCGATCGAGGACGATGTGCCCCTTCGGCTCCATGTAGACGCGCCCGAGCCCGTGCATCCGGAACGCATGCTCGACGCAGTCGACGTACTCGGCGGGAGTGAGCAGCCCGATCATGTCCGAGCGGCCGAGGATCAGCGTCTTACGGTTCCGCCAGCTCTCCACCGGCCGATTCTATGTCCCGGCCGACGACGTCGATCAGCGGCGCCGTTTCCGGAAACGGCGAGAGCCGGGCGCGTGCCCGCTCGAGCTGCCGACGAGCGCGGACCGGCTCCCCGGTCTGCGCCCGGTACCCCGCAGCCCCGAGGTGGTGAAGCCCACGGACGAGCTCCTCCTGCTCGCCGCCGAGGCCGAAGACGTCGGCGAGCCGGCTCGTCGCGACGAGGTACTCGCGCCGCTCGAGCGCCCGCTCGGCGTCCCACAGGGCGGCGCGGACGCGGTTCTCGCGCGGGGGCCACTCGTCGTCGTCCACGCCCGGCAATCCTAGAGTCGCCGTGGGCGGCGCGTGCACGCGTGCCCCGGCCGCATACTTTCGCCGTGGAACGGATCCGCTTCTACTTCGACGTCGTCTGCCCGTACTCGTACATGGAGTCGCACGTCGTCGAGGCGGCCGAGGACGCCGGCCGGCTCGAGGTCGAGTGGCTGCCGTTCGAGCTCCGGCCGGCGCCGAAGGCGCTGCTCGAGGTCCGGGGCGACCATCTGCGCACCGACTGGACGCAGAACGTCTACCGCCGCGCACTCGCGGCCGGGGTCGAGATCCACCTGCCGCGGTACCAGCCGCGCTCGACGCTGATCCTCGCGGCGTGCCTCTGGGCGGACGACGAGGGACACCTGCGGGCGTTCAAGCACGCGCTCTACGAGGCGTTCTTCTGCGAGGGGCTCGACATCGCGTCCGACCGCGAGATCGCACGGGCCGCCGGGATCGCGGGGCTCGACCCCGTCGCGGCAGTCTCGGCCGCCTACGACCATGCCCGCTTCGAGCAGCTGCGCTCGATCCGCCGTGACGCGGAGGAAGCGGGTGTGGCGGGCGTCCCGACACTCCTCGCCGAGGACGGTCGCACGCACTGGGGCCTCGGCGGCGTCGAGCGGCTCCTCGCGGGCGAGCCACTCGTGCCGCGCGCGACCGGCTGATACCGGTCGCGGTGTAGGGTCGGCGCGATGGGCACGGGGGTCGATCGCGAGCGGAGCGCCGCCCGGATCGAGCGCGAGATCGAGACGCTCTCGGGACCGGATTTCACGAGGAGCAGCGAGGCGATCCGGCGCTACGCCTACACCCCGGAGTACCGCCGGACGCTCGACCACTTCACGGCGGCGCTGACCGAGCTCGGCTTCACGGTGACGGAGGATCCGCTCGGGACGCTCGTCGCCCGCAACCGCCCGCGCGGGCGAGCCGGCCTTCGGGATCGGCTCGCACTGCGACTCGAACCGGAACGGCGGGAAGTACGACGGGACGATGGGCGTCGTCACGGCGCTCGAGGTGTGCCGCCTGAACGAGGAGCACGGCCTCGGCCTGCCGCTTCAGCTCGTCTCGTTCCTCGAGGAGGAGGGATCCGGGTTCGGCCAGATGCTGCTCGGCAGCCGGATCATGCTCCAGCGGGTCACCGAGGACGACCTGCGCGAGCGCTTCCGGGCGATCGACGACGGGCGCAGCTTCTGGGAGCACGCCGAGGAGGCGGGCTACGAGCCGGCGCGGTGGCGCGAGTCGATCCACGTGCTCGACGGCCTGACGGGCTGGATCGAGATGCACATCGAGCAGGCACGCGTCCTCCAGGACACCGGCAAGCGGATCGGCGTCGTCAACGCGATCGCGGGCTACGTCCACGCCGACGTCCACGTCCAGGGCCGCGGCGACCACGCGGGCGCGACGCCCATGGACCTGCGCCTCGACCCGACGACCGTGCTGGCCGAGACCGTCCTCGAGCTCGAGCGGCTCGCGACGGAGGCGGGACACGGGACGGTCGGCACGGTGGGCGAGATCGAGGTCGACCCGGGGCTGATCAACGCCGTTGCGGCGCACCTGCGGTTCTCGCTCGACATCCGGGGCCCGGAGGACGAGCGCTTCCAGCAGGTCGCCGCGAGATCGCCGCGTACGCCTCGGCATCGGCCGAGCGCCGCGGGATGACGGCGCGCTACGAGCAGCGGCAGACGCTGCCGGCGACGGCGCTCGACGGGCGCATCGTCTCCGCGCTCGAGACGGCCGCGGCGCGACGGGCGAGCCGTGGACGACGATGCACTCGGGCGCCGCCCACGACACGATGTGCGTCGCCGAGCGGGTGCCGAGCGCGATGGTGTTCGTGCCCTGCAAGGACGGCGTCAGCCACCACCCGGCCGAGGACGCGACCCGGCCGACGCCGCGCTGGCGGCGGAGATCATCCTCGAGGCGATCGCCACGCTGGCGTGACGAGGGCGCTCGCGGCCCAGAGCGCGCCGAGCACACGAACGACCAGACCCCGACGTCCTCGGCGAACGCAAGCCCGGTCAGGGCCGTGCCGGCCAGGATCGTCAGGGCGCCGAACCCGTTGACGAAGCCGATCGCGGTCGCCGGGCTGCCGGGATAGAGCGTCGCGGCGCCGGTGAACGCCGGCGCGAACGAGATGCCGGCGACGAGGCCGACGACGAGCGCCCCGACGACCGCGAGCGCCGGCGACCCGGCGGTGAGCGCGAGGGTCCCGGCGGCGCCGAGCAGGGCCGCGGTGACGATCGCGGCACGCACGCGGGCCGGGTGCCGGTGGAGGATCCAGCCGCCGAGCGGCCGCGAGACGACGCCGAGGACGAGCGTCAGGGAGCCGATCGCGCCGGCGGCCTCGCTCGAGAGGCGCGGACTCGCGCTCGAGCAGGGTCACGACCCAGTTCGCGATCACGACGCTCAGCCCGAACGAGGCGGCGAAGACGACGGCGAGCCGCAGGAGCGCACTGTCGCGGGCGAGAGCGAGCAGCGGCGTCCGGTCGGATGCCCGACGGGGGACGTGCGCGGGCCGGGGCGCCGCGGCCAGCATCGCGGCCGCGGCCGCGGCGACCGACGATCGCCGTCACGTACGGCGTGCGCCAGCCGAGCGTGGGCTCGAGCGCAGGAACGACGGCCAACGCGACCCCGCCGCCCGCCGTGGCGAGGCCGCCGTAGAGGCCCTGCGCGAACGGCGACCCCCGCGACGCGCGAACGAAGTCGCTGCCGCCGATGAACCCGAGCGCGGTGCCGACGCCGAGAAGCGCGCGGGCGCCGATCGCGAGCGCCGGCTCCGGGAGCGATCGACGCGAGGACGTTGCCGACCGCCATCACGGCGAGGCCGGCGGCGCAGACGCGGGCGGGGCCGAGCCTGTCGCTCAGGCGCCCCGCGGGAACTGCATGAGCATGTGGGTGAGGAAGAGCGCCGCGGTGAACAGCCCGATCACAGCCAGCGAGGTGCCGTACGCGGCGGCGAGGTCATCCGCGACCGCGCCCGTGTCGGCGATGTTCCAGCCCGCCGAGAAGCCGACGGCGCTCCCGCCGGCGACGGCTCGCCTGCTCATGCGCGGCCCGCGCGAGCGATGATCGACGTCATGAGCCGCGCACCGGCACGGACGGACTCTAGAGCCGCGTGGACGCCGTCCTGCTGGGCCTGCTGGCGGGCGCGCTGTTCGGCGCGATGACGGTCGCCGTCCGCGCCGGGCTCGTCCGCGGCGGCGACTCCGCCTTCGGCGGCGTCGTGATCGCGTCGTCGGCGTTCGTCGTCTCGGCGCGCCTCGCGCTGCCGTCCGTGGTCTCCGAGGGGCTGGATCTCGCCGCGTTGCTGGCCGTTCGCGGCCGTCGGGTTCTTCGTCCCGGGCTCTCCCAGCTCCTCTTCATCCTCGCCGTCCGCTACGCAGGCCCGTCGCGCGCGGCGATCCTCATCGGGACCGCGCCCCTCGGCTCCGTGCTGCTCGCGATGGCGCTGCTCGACGAGCCGCTCCGACCCGGCGCTGCTCGTCGGCACGGCCCTGATCGTCGCCGGCGGCGCGGCCCTCGCCCTCGACCCGGGCCGGCCGGCCGGCTTCCGGACGATCGGCGTCGTGCTGGCGCTCCTGCGCGGCCTCTTCGCCGGCCGCGACAACGCCGTGCGCTGGATCGCGCGGGACGACGACGTCCCGCCGCTCCAGGCGACCGCCGCGACGTTGCTGGCGGCGACGCTGGCGACGGCGCTGTACGTCCTGGTCACCCGCCGGGACGTCTCCCGGCGCGGTCGCGCGCGACGACCGCGCGGGCCTTCGTCCCGGCGGGCGTCCTGCTCGCCTTCGCGTACGGCGCGCTCGTCACGGGCTTCGACCGCGGCGACGTCAGCATCGTCGCGCCCCTCAACGCGACGCAGTCGCTCTGGGGCGTCGCGTTCGCCGCCCTCGTCTACGGGCAGCGCGAGGCGATCGGGCGCCGCACGGTGCTGGCGAGCGTGCTCATCGTCCTCGGCGGCGCGCTCATCGGCGCGTTCCGGTAGCTACGCGCGCGCCTCGACCGCAGACGGGACGCCCTCGACGTACGCGATCGCCTCGTCCACGGAGACGACGTCCGCGTACTTCGCCTGGATGTCGAACAGGTTCGCGTCGTGCGGCGCCTGGGCGCGGTCGCCGACGCACTCCCGCGGGACGAGCGTCGGCCAGCCGTACTGGAGGAGGTCGACCGCCGTCGCCCGGACGCAGCCGCTCGTCGTCGCGCCGCAGAGGATCACCGTGTCGACCCCCTGCGAGACGAGCACCGACGCGAGGTTCGTGCCGAAGAAGCCCGACGCGCCCTTCTTCACGATCACCGTCTCGTCGTCGCGGCGGCCGAGCCGCTCGTCGATCTCCACCCAGCGGCCGCCGATCTGGAGGTCGCCGAGCGTCGGCACCTTCTGCAGCCAGAGGCCGCCGTCCTTGCAGGCTCGCGTCGAAGCCGATCGTCGTGAACACGACCGGGAGCCCCTTCTCGCGGGCGGCGTCGAGCAGCCGCCGCGTCGCCTCGACCTGCGGCGTCAGGTCCGAGCCGAGGGCGCACTCCGGGTCGGTGAACCCGCACGAGAAGTCGATCACGAGGACGCCGGGCCGCGCGCCGAGCGTCACGCTCGCGCCGAGCCCGGCGCGCGCGTAGACCTCCCTTGCCTCCTAGTCCGACATCAGGCTGCCGCCGCCGGGGCGGCCGCCGTCAGCTCCTCGCCGAAGCGCGCGCGCTTCACGAACTGCCCGGCGCCGGGCTCGGCGACGAGCTCGTCGTTCTCGACGATCACCTGGCCGCGCACGAGCACGACCTCGGGCGCCCCGGTCACCTCCTCGCCCTCGAAGAGGTTGTAGTTGACGTTCGTGTGGTGGGTCTTCGCCGAGATCGTGAGCTTCTTCTCCGGATCCCAGACGACGATGTCCCCATCGGAGCCCGGGGCGATCGTGCCCTTGCGGGGATAGAGGCCGAAGAGCTTCGCGACGTTCGTGGAGACGAGCTCGACGAAGCGGTTCGGCGTGATGCGGCCGGTGCCGCACCCCGTGCGTCCAGAGCATGTGGAGCCGGTTCTCGATCCCCGGGCCGCCGTTCGGGACGACCTGGAACTCGCGACCGTTGATCCCCTTCTGCTCCGGCCAGTTGAACGGGCAGTGGTCGGTCGAGACGGCGGACAGCGCGTCCGTCGCGATCGCCTTCCAGAGGTGCTCCTGGTGCTCCTTCGGCCGCGGCGGAGGCGTGTAGATGTACTTCGCGCCCTCCCAGTTCGGCGCCTCCATCATCGACTCGTCGACGAAGAAGTACTGCGTGCAGGTCTCGCCCCAGACCTTCCAGCCCTTCTCGCGCGCGAGCGCGATCGGCTCGACGGCGGGCTGGCACGAGACGTGGACGACGTACAGCGGGGCGCCGGCGATGTGCGCGAGCTGGATCGCGCGGTTCGTGGCCTCCGCCTCCGTCTCCATCGGCCGGCTGCGGGCGTGCCAGATCGGGTCCGTGTGGCCCGCCGCCACGGTCTCCTTGACGATGATGTCGATCGCATCGCCGTTCTCCGCGTGCACCATCACGAGGCCGCCCGACTCGCTCGCCGTCTGCATCACCTTGAAGAGCGTCTCGTCGTCGACCATCACGGCGCCCTTGTAGGCCATGAACAGCTTGTAGGACGTGACGCCCTCGTCGGGCAGCTTCGCGAGGTCCTCGAGCGTGCCGCCCTCCTTCAGGTCGGTCACCGCGATGTGGAAGCCGACGTCGATCACCGGCGGGCAGCGGGTGAGCTTCTCGTGGTAGGCCTCGAGCGCCTCGGCGAACGTCATGCCGGGCGCCTGGATGCAGAAGTCGATCAGCGTCGTCGTCCCGCCGAACGCCGCAGCCGTCGTCCCGGACGTGAAGTCGTCGCAGGTCGTCGTCCCGCCGAAGAACATCTCGATGTGCGTGTGCGGGTCGATGGCGCCCGGCATCACGATCTTGCCGGTCGGCGTCGATCGTCTTCTCGGCGCTGACGTCGAGGGAGGCGCCGAGCAGCGCGACACGTCCGTCCTCGATGTAGACGTCCCCGACGTAGTCGTCGGCGGCCGTGACGATGCGGCCGCCCTTGATCAAAACGGACATCGGCTGTCCTCCCTTTCGACGGTGGGCCGTGCGTGGTGTATACGACGGCGCGCGGCGCGACGTCAAGCGGCAGTTGGAACCACTAACCTGCGGTCGACGCTCGTGCCAGTCGGTTACCTGCTGGTACGCGTGCGCTGCCCGGAGCACCGTCGCCTCGGCGAGCCGTCTCCCGGTGAGCGCGAGACCGACCGGAAGCCCGTCGACGAAGCCGCACGGCACGCTGGCCGTCGGCACCCCGAGGCAGCTCCAGGGTGAGTTGAAGGGGATCAACGCAAGCCGGTAGGGCAGCGTCTGCCCTGCGACCTCGATCGGGTCCTCGCCGATCCGGGGTGCGACAACGGGCATCTCCGGCGCGGCGAGAAGGTCGAAGCGCTCGAAGAGCGGCCGTGCCTCCCGTGCGAGCTCGCGCCGCGCCCGCTGCCCGGTGATCGGGGCGGATGCGGGCAGCAGGAGGCCGGCAAGGAGGCGAGCGCGAACGTCGGCGCCGTAGTCGGCGAGGCGCGTGCGCAGCCAGGGAAGGTGCGCCTCCGCCGCCTCCGGGAGCATCACGAGCTGCTGGACGACCTCGGCGCGGCGCAGGAACCGGGCATCGACCCGCTCGACCGTCGCCCCGAGCCGCTCGAGCTCGCCGATCGCCGCGTCGACGGCCTCCGCGACGCGCGGGTCGAGCGGGACCTCGTCGAACAGGTACGAGACGACCCCGATCCGCAGCCCCTCGACGCCCCGCTCGATCCCGTCGAGGCAGGGCTCGGCCATGGACGACGTTGTGGACGGGTCGGTCGGGTCGGGCCCACCGATCGCGTCGAGGAGGAGCGCGCAGTCCTCCGCCGTTCGTGCGAGCGGGCCGACCGTGTCATAGGTCCACGAGACGGGGATCACGCCTCGGTTCGGGCACACGGCCGGTCGTCGGCCGGATGCCGGTGACGCCGCAGAGCGCGGCGGGGATGCGGACGGAGCCGGCGGTGTCGGTGCCGAGCGCGCCGGGGACGAGGCCCGCGGCGACCGCGGCGCCGCTGCCGCCGCTCGACCCGCCGCAGATCCGGTCGGTGTCCCACGGGTTGCGCGCAGGCCCGAACGCCTCGCTCGTCGTCGAGGCGCCCCAGGCGAACTCGTGGGTGTTGAGCTTGCCGACGACGACGGCGCCGGCACGCCGGAGACGCGCCACGACCGTCGCGTCGGCCGTCGCGACGTTGTCCGCGAGCACCTTCGACGCGGCGGTCGTCCGCGTTCCCTCGACGTCGATCACGTCCTTGACGCCGATCGGGACGCCGTGCAGCGACCCGGTGCGGTCCGGAGAGCGCCTCGGCCTCCGCGAGCGCCTCCTCCGCGCGCACCGTGATGAACGAGTTGAGGGCGCCGTCCTGCTCGCTCGATCCGCTCGAGCGCGTCCTGCACCGCCTCGCGCGGCGAGAGCTCGCCGCGCCGGATCGCCGCCGCCAGCGCAGACAGCGTCACGTCGCCTCCGGATCGGGGAGGTACATCCCCGCGGGCGGGACGTCGCGGCCCGTCCGCTCCTCGAGCTCGCGCAGCGCGGGAAGCACCGTGCGGAGGAAGACGAGCACCCCCTCGAGGTCCGCGTCGGTGGGCTCGACCCCCTGGACGCGGGCCAGTGCGCGGAGCTGGTCGAGGGTGGGTAGCGGGGTAGACTCGCTCGTCATGCCGATCTACGAGTACCGGTGCGAGAAGTGCGGAGAGCGCTTCGAGGAGTTCCTCTCGACGTCGACGAAGCCCGCACCCCCGTGCCCGAAATGCGGCGGCGAGAACGTCGAGCGGCTGCTCTCGAAGATCAACACCGAGTGGCTCCCGAGCGACGTCGCCTGGGACCGCGTCGGCCGCAGCTGGGACTGAGCCGCGTGCCGTACGCGCAGATCGACGACGGGATCGAGCTGTACTACGAGCTGACCGGGCCCGACGACGGGCCGATCGTGATCCAGTTCGGCGGGGGCCTCTTCGGACGCCACAACTTCGGCTTCGTGAACGACGGCTTTCGCGAGCGTGGGTTTCGCCTGCTCTCGTTCGACGCGCGGGGGTACGGGGCATCGACCAGCCCGCGGGAGTGGTACACGATCGAGGGCTGGGCCGACGACGGCGCGAAGCTCCTCGACGCGCTGTCCCTCGACCGCGTCCTCGTCCACGGCACGTCGATGGGCGGGATGATCGCGATCGCCTTCACCGCGATGCACGGAGATCGCGTGATCGCGACGTGCGCCGACGTCGCGTTCGCGAAGCCCGACGTCTACCGCGCGACGCTGTTCCGCGTGTGGCGGCGGATGGCCGAGTCGATGCCCTGGGACGACTTCTCGGACCACGTGACCACGCAGGCTGTCGGCGCCGCGTTCCTCGAGAGCGAGGCGGGGAAGGATACGTTCGCGAACGTGCGGACGATCATCGGCGTCAACGACCCGTACACGGTGCGCCAGGCGTGCCTCGCGATGGAGCAGATGGACCTCTCGCCGCTCGTCCCGCAGATCGACCGGCCGCTCCTGATGACGAACGGGACTCACGACATCCTCTGCCCGCCGGTGCTCGCCCCGTCCGGGCTCGGCGCGCGCCGGATGGCCGAGCTGAACCCGAGCATCACGACGCACGAGTTCCCGGACATCGGGCACGCCGACCTCCTCGAGTGCCCCGATGAGGCCGTGCAGGTCGTCGCCTCGTTCTTCGAGGCTGCGCTGTCGGACGACGCCGACGCTGGCTGAGTCCCTGGCGCTCAGTGGAGCGGGTTCGTGCCCGCCATCCAGATGATCACCCGCTTGAACTTCCCTTCGGCGTCGAAGTCGAAGAAGTTGCAGTTGTGCATGTCGTTCTGCGAGCCGTCGTTCAGCTCGCCGATGTAGCCCTGCTCCGTCGAGACCTTCCCCGCGGCTTCCTCGACGACCATGTTGCGGATCTCGTGCCGGATCGTCTTCGAGGCCGCGAAGAAGTCCGTGAACATGCGGCGGATCTCGTCGGCACCGTCGAAGGTCACGTGATCCGTCTGCACGGTCAGCGTCGCATCGTCGGCGAAATGCGCGAGCACGCTGTCGACGTCCATCGCATCGACCGCGTCGAAGTACGTCTGCGGTGCGGCGGCGAGCGCCTCGCGCGACAAGGTGGCAGGGGTCGTGGACATCGTCTTGCTCCCTTCGCTCGAACTGTGCGGCGATCGTATCGCCGCTGCCTGGTGGGGAAGATCTATGCCGTTTCTCGGCTGATCACCACCCCCGCTCTGCTCGCGAACGGATCGATCCCTTCCAGGTACGACAGAACGCGCTCGAGCGGCTCGACGTCGCCGAACTTCGCGTCGATGTCGAACAGGTTCCACTCGACGACTCCGGGGACGCGGTCGCCCACGGCCTCGCGGACGACGATCGGCCGGAACCCCTCCGCGATCGCGTCCTCGGCCGTGTGCCGGACGCACCCCGCCATCGTCACGCCCGTGAGGATCACGGTGTCGACCCCCTGGGCGTTGAGGTAGCTCGACAGCGGCGTCCCGTGGAAGCCGCTCGCCCGCTTCTTCACGATCACGAGCTCGCCCTCCTCCGGCGCGATCCGGCTGTCGATCTCGACGGCCTCGGTGCCGGCCTTCAGGTGCTCGACGGGAATCTTGTGGACCCAGAGCCCCATGTCCGAGTTCGGGCCGTCGACGTCCTGGTACGCCGTCGTCGTGTAGACGACCGGGACGCCCTTTGCGCGTCCGGCCTCGTTGAGCGCCTGCACGGCCGGGATGATCGTCTCCATCCCGTCGCAGGAAAACGCATGGCCGGGGCGCGTCCACGCGTTCGCGAGGTCGATGTGGACGAGCGCAGGCCGCGTCCCGAAGCCGACCCGTCGCTGGAAGCCGCGCTCGCGATAGATGCCGGTGTCGGCGTCGAAGATCGTCTCGAGCGCCGCGCGGACTGCCTCGTCGTCTCTCATCTCACTCCTCTCCGGACGTCACGGGGGTGGGTGCTCGGCGCGCCAGTGACGCGCGATGTCGGCCCGCGTCGCGACCCAGACGTCGTCGCGGGCCGCGACGTGCTCGAGGAAGCGTCGGAGCCCCGGCGTCCGCCCCGGGCGACCGACGATCCGGCAGTGGAGGCCCACGGACAGCATCCGGCCACCCTCCGCCGCGCAGCTCGTCGAGCGAGTCGATCAGGTACGTCGCGAAGTCGTCGGCCGTGACGAACCCGTTCGGCAGGAGGAACTTGAAGTCGTTCGCGTCGAGCGTGTACGGGACGACGAGGTGCTGCTGCCCGGCCACCTCGACCCAGTACGGGAGCTCGTCGGCGTAGGCGTCCGAGTCGTAGAGGAAGCCGCCCTCCTCGACGACGAGGCGGCGCGTCGCCTCGGTCCCGCGGCCCGTGTACCACCCGACCGGGCGAACGCCGCACGCCTCCTCGATCGCGGCGATCGAGCGGCGGAGGTGCTCCCGCTCCTCGTCCTCGGAGAGGTCGCCGTAGTCGATCCAGCGCCACCCGTGGCTCGCGACCTCCCACCCCGCCTCGACCATCGCGCGGGCCGCGGCGGGGTTCTGCTCGAGCGCCCTGCCCACGGCGAAGACGGTGAGCGGCATCCCGAACGAGGTCACGAGACGGTGGACCCGCCAGAACCCGACCCTGCTCCCGAACTCGAACATCGACTCCGTGTTGAGGTTGCGCCTGCCGACCGTGGCCGACGCGCCGATCACCTCGTGGAGGTACGCCTCCGACGCGGGATCCCCCTCGAGCGGCGTGTTCTCGCCGCCCTCCTCGTAGTTCAGGACGAGACTGAGCGCGACGCGCTTGCCGCCGGGCCAGCGCGGGTCCGGCGGGCTCGCGCCGTAGCCGCCCAGGTCGCGCCCCGCCCCGCTCATGCTGCCGCCACCCGGTCGCCGAAGACACCGGCGGCCTCGAGCTCGCGCACCCGCTCCGGGGTGTAGCCGCACAGCTCGACGAGCACCGCCTCCGTGTGCTCGCCGCGGAACGGCCCGCGCTCCGCGGGCCGCTCGAGGGTCGTCTCGCCCTGCGAGAGCCGGAGCGGGGTGCGGATCGAGCGGACGCGGCCGAGCGAGGGATGGTCGTGCTCGACGATGGACCCGCGCGCCTCGGCCTGGGGGTCGGCGAGCGCCTCCTCGACGGAGTTGATGCGCGAGGCGGGGACACCGGCGGCGACGAGCGCCTCGACCCACTCGTCCACTGTCCTCGACCGGAATGCCTCGTCCAGCTCCGGCAGGAGCGCATCCCGATGCTCGTTGCGCCCCGCCATGGTCGCGAACCGCTCGTCGTCCAGCAGGTCGGGGCGGCCGATCACCTCGCAGAGGCGTTCCCAGAAGACCTGCTTCGCGGCGCCGACGACGAACCACCCGTCGGCCGCCTCGAAGTTCTGGAACGGGACGATGGTCGGATGCGCCGAGTTGTGCCGTCGCGGCGGCACGAAGCCGTGGGTCGCCGCCCACGGGCCGATGTACATCAGCTCGTGCAGGGCCGTCTCGAACAGCGAGACGTCGCAGTCGCAACCCACGCCGTCGCGCCGGGCGCGCCAGATCCCCGCCAGCAGGGCGATCGCGGAGGCGTAGCCCCCCGAGAGGTCGACCAACGATAGGCCGCTCTTCGTCGGCGGCCCACCGGGCTCGCCGGTGAGGCTCTGCCAGCCCGCGAGCCCCTGCATCATGTAGTCGTAGCCGCCCTCCGAGGCACGCGGGCCGGTCATCCCGAAGCCCGAGAGCGAGCAGCAGACGATGCGCGGGTTGACGGCGCACAGCTGCTCGTAGGTCAGCCCGAGCTTGTGCGGCTGGTCGCCGCGGAGGTTCGAGTACACGCCGTCGCAGGCGCGCACGAGATCGTGCAGCACCTCCTGCGCGTCGGGGTGGCGGAGGTCGAGCGAGATGCTCTTCTTCCCGCGGTTGAACGTCTCGAAGAAGAGCGAGTCCTCGCCGTCCGAGAACGGCGGCACGTAGCGGCCGACGTCACCGGCCGAGGCCGGGTCCTCGAGCTTGACGATCTCGGCGCCGAGGTCTGCGAGCTGGAGCGTGCCCCACGGCCCGGCGCCGAACTGCTCGACGGCCAGGATGCGCACGTCCGCGAGGGGAAGCGTCATGCGGGCGCCCCAACCGCGACGACCGAGCGGATCCGGCGCACCTGCTCGAGGAACCCGTGCTCCGCGACCGCGGGGTTGAACGAGATGTGCTCCGCGCCCGCGGCGCCGTACGCCTCGATGCGGGCCAGGCACTCCTCGGGCGTGCCGACGACGCAGAGCCGCTCGACATGGTGGCGCTCGAACGGCATCCCGTAGCGCTCCGAGAGGTGGGCGATCGCCTCGGCACGCGCCCGCTCGCCGTCGTCGTCGACGTGCGCGAAGAGCACGACGCCGTGGAAGCGCGGCGGCGACTCTCGGCCGGCGAGCCGTGCCTCCTCGTCGAGCGCCGCGAGCCCGACGCGCGTAGCGGCCCGGCGAGACCATGTACGGCAGCCAGCCGTCTCCATGACGGGCGGCGCGACGGATCGCGGCGTCCGACCGGCCGCCCACGAGCAGCGGCGGCCCGCCGGGCTGCGCGGGCGGCGGCTCGATCGAGACGTCCGAGAAGCGGTAGAAGCGCCCGGCGAACGACGCGGGCCGGTCGCGGAGCAACACCCGCAGCGCCTCGATCCCCTCGTTCGCCCGTGCACCCCGCTCCTCGACGGGCACTCCGGCGGCGACGAAGTCCCCCGTCCCCTCGCCGCCCACCCCCAACCCGAGCAGGAGCCGCCCCCCGGAGATGTAGTCGAGCGACGCAGCCTGCTTCGCGACGAGGCTCGGGTGCCGGAGCGGCAGGAGCACCACTCCCGCTCCGAGCGCGATCCGGCGCGTGACGGCGGCGAAGGTCGCGAGCGCGACGCCGAGGTCGAGGATCGGATTGTGGAACGAGAGATGCTCGCCGGCCCAGATCGAGTCGTACCCCAGCTCCTCGGCGAGCTCGGCGACCGCCCGGTACCGGCCCGGGTCGGGGAGCTCGGTCGGGAGCTGCCCGCTCCCCTGGATCCCGATCCTCATCGGCCCGACGCCACCGAGCAGGCGCGCGGCCTTCCAGGCCTTCTCGTAGTACGGCACGAGGAACGCCAGGTGGTCCTCCATCTCCGCGCCGGCAGCGTCCTCGTCCGCCCGCGTCGACCGCCTCGACGATCCGCGCGTGGTGCGCGTGGATCGAGCGGTGGAAGACGCGCGGGAGCCCGGAGCGGGAGAGGCTCGTCTGCAGCGCCGAGAACACGGGCTGCGCGGCGATCTGGAGCAGCCGGTTGTCGCAGCACTCGATCAGCGTCGCGTGGAAGTCCCGGTTGTGGACGAACTCGGCCTGGGTGTCGAGCGCCGGGCGATCGGGCGGGATCGTCTCGCGGAGCCGCTCGACGTCGCCCTCGTGACGTCGGCGGGCGGCGAGCCGCGCGGCCGGCACCTCGAGCAGCACGCGAACCTCGATGAGCTCGTCGAGCGTCAGGTCGCGGGCGTCGGCGAGCAGCGTGATGTTCGAGCTGAGCGACTCCGAGATGTGGTCGACGGTCGGAAGCGTCACGTAGCTCCCGCCGGTCGGCCCCTTCGCGGTGCGGACGAGCCCCTGCGCGGCCAGCAGGCGGAGCGCCTCCCGCACGGTGGCGCGGCTGACACCGAGCTCGCGCGCGAGCGCGGTCTCCGTCGGAAGCCGGCTCGCCCTGCGGGAGCTCGCCCGTGACGATCAGCTCCCGGAGCTGGTCGGCGACCTGCTCGTAGCCCTTGCGGACACGGCGGAGCGGAAGCCGCACGCTCCAGCGCCGCGCTCCCGGCCGGCCTCCGTCACGTCATCCCGAACTCGGCGTTCCCGGCAACCGATACGGGCTTCGTCGACGGCGGCAGCTCGCCCGCGAAGTAGTCCGTCAGCGACGTCACCTCGCGGCTCTCGCGCAGATCCGCACGGAGGGTCTCGGTCGCCGCCTCGTCGATCTCGAGCGTCTGCTCGTCCGCGAAGACGACGCCGTAGGCGTCGCGCGCGAGCTCGATCGTCGTGAAGTCGTCGAGCACGTCCTCCCGCACGGCGTCGGGCGGCCGGTCGAGCGGGTCGCCGTAGCCGGCGGCGTTCGGCTCCCGGAACTCGATGAACTCACCCGCCGCGAACGGGATCCCCGTCACCTTCGCCGGGCAGGATCTCCTGCTGCGCGGTGTCGGGGTTCTTCCGGCACGAGGCGACGAGGCCGTCCCAGCCGCCGAAGATGCCGCGCGGCGGGTCGGTCTGGCGGTCGCCCTCGCACGAGTAGACGCCGTCGACGAGGAAGCGGTTCCGCCGGATGATCCCGATGCCGCCGCGCCAGCGGCCGGGCGCCGCGGGCTCGGGCCGGAGCTCGTACTGGTCGCACCGGATCGGGAAGCGCAGGTCGAGCTCCTCGATCGGGTTGTTCCGCGTGTTCGCCATCAGGTTGTCGACCGAGTCCATCGCGTCCTTGCCGTGGCGCCCGCCGTACGCGCCCTCGTTCACCTCGAGGTAGAGCCAGTACTCGCCCATCTCCTCCGAGAAGCCCGAGTACGCGCAGAAGTGGATCCCGGCCGAGTTGCCCGCGGTCACGCCCTCGGGCAGCGCGTCGGCGAGCGCGAGGATCGTGTTGTCGACGACGCGCTGCACCTGGCAGAAGCGGGAGAAGCACGCGCGCGGGAACGTCGGGTTGTAGATCGTCCCCTTGGGCGCGATGACCTTCACCGGCCGGAAGACGCCGTCGTTCTGCGGCACGTGCTCCGGGAACGTGACCTCGTCGAGCAGGATCGTGCGCACGGCGTAGTACGCCCCGACCAGGAGCGAGCCCTCGTACGGGACGTTGTAGCCGGTGGGCACCTCCGCGTTCGAGCCGGTGAGGTCGATCGTGATCTCGTCGCCGTCGACGATCACCGTCGTCTCGACGCGGAGCCTGACGCCACGGTTCCGCGCGTCGTCGTCGAGCCATCCGGTCGGCGCCTTGTACTCGCCGTCGGGGAGCTGCCGGATCTGCTCGCGCAGCATCGCCTCCGAGTAGTCCATCCAGTCGTACGCGGCGCTCATCACCGTGTCGACGCCGTAGCGCTCGAAGAGCCGCAGCATGCGGGCACGCCCGAGCTGGCACGCGGCCATCATCGCGTTCATGTCGCCGCGGTTCATCGTCTCCGTGCGGACGTTGTCGAAGACCATCTTGTCGAGGTCCTCGTTGAGCTTGCCCGCCTGGTACCAGCGGAGCCCGTCGTAGATCTTCGCCTCGGCGTACATGTCGAAGGCGTCGGCGTTGATCCCGGGGAACGACCCGCCGACGTCGAGCACGTGCGCCGTGACGGCGGCGAACCCCATGAGCTCGCCCTCCCAGAAGATCGGCACGGCGACGGCGATGTCCGGGCTGTGCGACGCCCCGTAGTAGGGGTGGTTGTGGATGATCACGTCGCCCTCGACGATCTTCCCCTCGAGGTGCCGCATGAAGCCGCGGATGTACCAGGGGAGGGAGCCGATGTGCATCGGCGTCGAGTCCGACTCGCACAGCTCGCGGCCCTGCGCGTCGAAGATCCCCGCGCCGAGGTCCTCGGACTCGCGGATGATCGACGAGTAGGACATCCGGAACAGCACGCCGGACATCTCCTTCGCGATCGCGTGGAAGGCGCCGCCGAGCACGCGCATCGTGATCGGGTCGACGTCGACCCGCTGGAGCTCCGGTGGCCCCGGGTGCTTGCCCAGCTCGTACTCGAGCGTCGACATGCTCACATCCCCTCGGTCGTCGTTGCGGTTGCGGCGACGGCACGGGCCTCGGCCGAGGCGCCGACCTCGATCACGATGTTCCCGAACCGGTCGACATGCGCCTCGACGCCCGGCGGGATCACCGTGGTCGAGTCGTACTGGTTGACGATCGCCGGCCCGTGAGGCGATTCCCGGCCCGGAGCGCCTCCCGCTCGTAGTAGCGCGTCGGCAGCTGCTCGAGCGAGCCCTCGACGAGGAACCAGGCCTCGCCCTCGTGGCGGAGCGCCTCGTCCGGCGACTCGTCGCCCGCCGCGACCTCCGGCGTCGAGAGCTCCGGCATGAGGCCGATGCCGCGGACGCGAATGTTCGGCACCTCGATGTCCGAGTCCTCGAAGCGCCGCGAGTACTCGCGCTCGTGGATGTCGTGGAAGTCGGCGCGCAGCTTCTCGACCCAGACGTCGTCGATCGACCCGGAGCCGACGTCGACCCGGAGCTCGTACCCCTGGCCGAGGTACCGCGCCTCGACGATGCGCTGGATGACGACGCGATCGGCCTCGATCCCGTCCTCGGCGAGCTGGGCCGCCGCCTGCGCCTCGAGCTCCTCGAAGCGGGACTGCAGCGCGGCCGCGTCGAGCTTCGAGAGCCGCTGGTAGGTCGTCGCCGCGTACTCGTAGACCATGTCGGTCGCGACGAGCCCCATCGCGGCGCAGATGCCCGGGTACGGCGGCACGACGACGTGCGGGGTGCCGACCTCGATCGCGATCGGGACGGCGAAGAGGGGGCCTGCGCCGCCCTCGGCGACGAGGGCGAAGTCCCGCGGGTCGAAGCCCTTCCGCACCGAGTTCTCCTCGATCGACTGCACCATCGAGTGGGAGAGGATCTGCACCGCGCCCATCGACGCCTCCTCGACGCTCATGCCGAGCGCCGCCGCCGGGCCGTCGGCGAACGCCGCGCGCGCCTTCTCGCGGTCGAGCGACATGCCGCCTCCGAGGAACGCCTCCGGCAGGAGCCAGCCGAGGTTCACCATCGCGTCGGTCGCGGTCGCCTCGGTGCCGCCCCGGCCGTAGGCCGCCGGGCCCGGCACGGCGCCCGCCGAACGGGGGCCGACGCGGTAGATGCCGCCGCCGTCGACGTACGCGATCGAGCCGCCGCCTGCGCCGATCGTGTCGACGTCGACCATCGGGATCATCGCCTGGTACGGCCCGACCTTCGTGTCGAGCAGGTGCTTCATCCGCAGGCGGCCCTCCTGGGCCAGGCCGATGTCCGCCGATGTGCCGCCCACGTCGAGCGTGATCACGTTGTCGTAGCCCGCCTGCTTCCCGGCCCAGATGCCTCCGACGACGCCGGCCACGGGGCCCGACATGAGCAGGTTCACGGGCCGCCGGACCGCCGCCTCGGAGGTCGCGACGCCGGACGCCGAGGTCATCAGGTGGAGCCCCGAGCGCACGCCGAGCGCCTGGAGCTCCTCGCCGAGCCGGGCGACGTAGGACGCGACCTTCGGCCCCACGTAGGCGTTGAGCCCGACCGTCGAGAACCGCTCGTACTCGCGGTACTGCGGGATCACCTCGGACGACACGGAGAGGAACGCCTCGGGGAAGTCCTCGCGGACGATCTCCGCGACCCGCTGCTCGTGCGCGGGGTTCAGGAACGAGAACAGGAAGCAGACGCAGACGGCCTCGACCCCCGCCTCCTTGAGCACGCGCACCTGCTCCCGCGCACGATCCTCGTCGAGCGGGACGAGGACGGTGCCGTCGCCCGTGATCCGCTCGGGGACCGGCAGCCGGTACCGGCGCCGGACGACGGGATGGCGCTGCCACGGGAGATCCTGGTAGTTCGAGAAGTTGAGCGGCTTCTTGTGCCGCGCGATGTGGAGGATGTCCCGGTAGCCCTCGGTCGTCAGCATCCCGACGCGCGCGCCGTTGTGCTCGATCACGATGTTCGTCGCGATCGTCGTCCCGTGGAAGACCTGGTCGAGCGACGAGGGCTCGGCGCCCGCGGCCTCCGCGAGCTCCTTCACGCCCTGGATCGTCCCCTGCGACGGGTCGTCGGGGGTCGTCGGGAGCTTGTGGACGCGGATCACGCCCGCCTCGTCGTCGACGTAGATGAGATCCGTGAAGGTGCCGCCGACGTCGACGCCGATGCGCTTCACGAGGCACCTCCCGCGGTGAGGACGATCTTGCCGAAGAACTCCCTGCTCTCCATGAGGTCCATCGCCTTCGCCGCCTCCTCGAGGGGGAACGTCGCGGCGACCTGCGGCTTCAGCGCGCCGCGGGCGATCAGCGCGAAGCAGGTCTCGACCTCGAAGCGGTCGTACACGAACGACCCGATCACGGAGAGCTGTCGCCGGAAGAACGGAATGATGTCGAACGGGACCACCTCGCCCGAGTGCGCGCCGCAGATGACGAGCCTCCCGTCCTTCGCGAGCGAGTCGAGCCCGTGCTGGAAGGCCTCGCCGCCGACGTGCTCGTAGACGACGTCGACGCCGTGACCGTCGGTGACGCGCATCACCTCCGCGACGACGTCCTGCGAGGTGTAGTTGACGCCCACGTCCAGTCCGAGCTCGGCCGCCTTCGCGAGCTTGTCGTCGCGGCTCGAGGTGCCGATCACGAACGCGCCGGCGTGCTTGGCGACCTGAACGGCCGCCGACCCGATCCCGCTGCCGACGGAGCTGATGAGCACGGTCTCGCCCGCACGGACCTTCGCTCGCGTGACGAGCATGTGCCAGGCCGTTCCGAAGGCGATGTTGGCCGCGGCGGCCTCGACGTCCGTGACGCCGTCGGGGATCCGGATGAGCTGCGACTCCTTGCACGTCACCTTCTCTGCGTAGCCGCCGCCCGACCCCATGCCGACGAACCAGTACGGCGCCGTGCAGAGCGATTCACGGCCGGTACGGCAGTAGCTGCAGCTCCCACACGTCGCGATCAGGTACACCGCCACGCGGTCGCCCACCGCCCAGCCCTCGACGCCCTGCCCCGAGCGCCGAGATCCGGCCGACGGGCTCCACGCCGACCGTGTGGGGAAACTCGATCGGGAAGCGCGAGACGCCCTCCCTGACGTCGACGTCGAGGTGGTTGAGCGCCGAGGCGGTGACCTCGACGACGACCTCGCCCGCGCCCGGGGTGGGCTCGGGGAGCTCCTCGACCCGGAGCACGTCGGCGTTGCCGAACTCGTGGAAGACGACGGCCCTCACGGCTTCGCTCCTCCTTCTCGAACTCGTTAGTGTTTAAGTCAGACATTCGCGATTCTTCCAAAGCGATGGCCTCTCTTCAAACCGCCCGCTCCTTCCTGTTCGCCCCGGGCAGCGAGGAGCGGAAGCTCGTGCGGGCGCTCGGGTCGGGTGCCGACGCGGTCGTCGCGGACCTCGAGGACGCGGTTGCGCCGGCCGAGAAGGCGGCGGCACGCGACCTGACCACCCGGCTCGTCGCGGAGACCGAGACGAACGCCGCCCGGCTCGTTCGCGTCAACGGCGTCGGGACGGAGTGGCACGACGCGGACGTCGCCGCCGTCGAGGCGTCCGCGGCCGACGGGATCGTCCTGCCGAAGGCGACGGCCGCAGCCGTCGCCGCCGTTGCCGACCGTGTCGATCTCCCGATCGTCGCGATCGTCGAGACCGCCGCGGGCCTGCGCGAGGCATTCGCGATCGCCTCCCACGGCTCCGTCCGGGCACTCATGCTCGGCGCGGTGGATCTCGGCCTCCAGCTCGGGCTCGAGCCGCGCGCCGACGGGCACGAGATCCTCTTCGCCCGCTCGTCGCTCGTCGTCGACTCCGCCGCCGCGGGTCTCCGGGGCCCGATCGACCGCGTCTGGGTGGACGTCCGGGACATCGACGGGCTGACGGGCGACTGTTTGGTCGGTCGCTCGCTCGGCTTTCGCGGCAAGGCGCTCGTGCATCCCGACCAGATTGCGCCGACCCACGAGGCGTTCGCGCCCTCCGTGGACGAGCTGCGGCGGGCGCGGGAGATCGTCGCCGCGTACGAGCGTGCCGAGGCGGACGGCCGGGGCGTCGTCGCGCTCGACGGGGAGATGATCGACGCGCCCGTGGTCGAGCGGGCGCGGGAGCTCTTGAGAGACGAGAAGAGGAGCGTGCTGCATGCCGAGTGAGACCGAGGCCGCCCCGAAGGAGTGGCGGGGCCGTTTCTACGAGGACTTCGCGGTCGGCGACGTCTACCGCAGTCGCTTCGGCCGGACCGTCACCCGGACGGACAACATCTGGTTCACGTGCCTCACGATGAACACGAACCCGATGCACTTCGACGAGCCGTACGCCGCGCGGTCGCGGTTCGAGCAGCCGCTCGTGAACAGCGCGTTCACCCTCGCCGTCGTCACGGGGCTGACGGTTCCCGACACGAGCGAGAACGCGGCGGCCAACCTCGAGTGGACGGACATCAAGCTGCCGAAGCCCGTGTTCGAGGGCGACACGCTGCATGCGGAGAGCGAGATCCTCGACGTCCGCGAGTCGGCGTCGAACCCGAGCGTCGGCATCGTCTCGATGCGCTGCCGGGGCATCAACCAGAGAGGTGAGGTCGTGATCGAGTTCCGGCGGACGTTCATGGTCTACCGGCGCGGCGCGCCCGAGGTCGCCGACCGGTTCCCGCACACCGACGCGGAGTGGACGGTCTGATGGCCGCCGCGCGCACGATCGCCGAGTGGGCCACCGCGCTCGAGCTCGACGACGTCCCCGAGGCGGTCCGCGCCGACGCCAAGCTGCACCTCCTGGACACCATCGGCTGCGGGCTCGCCGCGCACGCGACGGGCGTCGCGCACGAGGGCAGGACGACGATGGCCGAGCTCGGCGGCGTCGCGGAGGCGACGGTGATCGGCACGGCGGCGCGGCTTCCCGCGCCGAACGCGGCGTTCGCGAACGCGATGCTGTGCCACGGCCTCGACTACGACGACACGCACTCCGACTCCGTCAGCCACGTCTCGACCGTCATCTGCCCGACGGCGCTCTCTGCGGCCGAGTCGGTCGGAGCGAGCGGGCGCGACACGCTGACGGCGATCGTCGCGGGCAACGAGGTGGTCTGCCGGGTCGGCATGGCGGCTCCAGGGGCCTTCCACGCCCGCGGCTTCCACCCCACGGCGATCTGCGGGATCTTCGGCGGCGTCGCGACGGTCTCCCGACTCGCCCGCACCGACGTGACGATCACGACGAGCGCCCTCGGCATCGCCGGCTCGTTCGCGGGCGGTCTCTTCGCGTACCTCGCCGAGGGCACGCCGACCAAGCCGATGCACCCCGCGTGGGCCTCGCACGGCGCCCACCTCGCGACGCGACTCGCAACGCACGGCGCCGCTGGCCCCTCGTCGGTGCTCGAGGGGAAGTTCGGGCTCTACCACGCGTTCGTCGGCGGGGCCGAGGGCGAGGTCGACATCGACGGTCAGCTGCGGGACCTCGGGAGCCGCTGGGAGACGCCGCGGATCGCGTACAAGCCCTTCCCGGTGTGCCACTTCATGCACGGTGCGCTCGGCGCGGCGACGGAGGGGGCGGCGGGCCGGACGTTCGCACCGGACGAGATCGCCGACGTGCTCGTGTCGGTCCCGGAGGCCGGCGTATCGCTCGTCCTCGAGCCCGCCTCGGAGAAGATGACGCCGCGGTCGGAGTACGAGGGCAAGTTCTCCCTGCAGTACTCGATCGCGTCGCTTCTCGTGCGCGGACACGTCTCCGTCGCAGACTTCACCGACGAGGCGATCGCCGACCCGGCCGTGCTCGCCGTCGCCCGGAAGGTGCGCTACGAGACACGGCCGTACCCCACCTACCCGCAGGCGTTCCCGGGCGGCGCCGTCGTCCGCCTGGCGGACGGGACGTCGTTCGAGGGGGACTACCCGTACCAGCGCGGTGGGCCCGAGAGCCCGCTGACGCCCGACGAGGTGCGCGAGAAGTTCCGCGACAACGCCTCGCTCGCGCTCGGCGACGCGGCGGTCGAGGCGCTCGAGGAAGCGCTCCTCTCGCTCGAGGAGCTGGACGACGTCGCGGCGGCGCTCGCTCCGCTCGCGCTCTCGGAGGCCGTCCCGGCGTGACGCCTTGACCGCCGAGCAGGTCGAGATCGTGGCGGCGGTGCGGGCGTTCGTCGACCGCGACGTCGTGCCCGTCGCCTCCGAGCTCGAGCACGCAGACGAGTTCCCCGAGTCGATGGTCGAGACGATGCGCGAGATGGGGCTGTTCGGGACGACGATCCCCGAGGAGTACGGGGGTCTCGGCCTCGGGCTCGACACCTATGCGCTGATCGTGATGGAGCTCTCGCGCGGCTGGGTGACGCTGTCGGGGATCCTCAACGGCTCCTTCATCGCCGCGACGATGATCCGGCTCCACGGGACGGAGGAGCAGCGACGGGCGTACCTGCCGCGCCTCGCCTCGATGGAGCTCCGCTCGTCGTTCTCGATGACCGAGGCGCACGCGGGGTCCGACGTGCAGGCGATCCGCACGATCGCCGTCCGCGACGGCGACGACTACGTCATCACCGGCCAGAAGATGTGGGTGACGAACGGCTGGCGCTCGGGGCTTGTCATGCTCCTCGCCAAGACCGACCCGCGAGGCCGAGCCGGCGCATGCCGGGATGACCGGGTTCATCGTCGAGAAGGAGCCCGAGACGAGCCCGCCCGGCCTCCAGATCCCGATGCCGGGGCTCCCGAAGCTCGGCTACAAGGGCGTCGAGTCGACGGAGCTCGTGTTCGACGGGTTCCGCACGCCCGCCTCGAGCGTCCTCGGCGGCGAGGACGGCGTCGGGCAGGGGTTCAAGTACTTCATGAGCGGCATCGAGGTGGGACGGGTCAACGTCGCGGCGCGCGGGGTCGGCGTCGCCCAGGCGGCGCTCGACGACGCGCTCGCCTACGCACGCGAGCGCGAGGCGTTCGGCAAGCCGATCGCGCACCACCAGGCGGTGCAGCTGATGCTCGCGAAGATGGCGACGCGCGCCGAGGCCGCACGGCTCCTGACGGTCGAGGCGGCGCGGAAGAAGGCGACCGGCGAGCGGGCGGATCTCGAGGCCGGCATGGCGAAGTACTTCGCGACCGAGGCCGCGCAGGACAACGCGCTCGACTGCATGCGGATCCACGGCGGCTACGGGTACTCGACCGAGTACCGGCCCGAGCGCTACTACCGCGACGCACCGCTGCTCCTGATCGGCGAGGGCTCCAACGAGATCCAGCAGCTGATCATCGCGCGCCGCCTGCTCGAGCGGTCCGCGTGAACTTCGCCCAGCCTCCGGAGCTGGCCGACATCCGCTCCGCGGTCCGCGAGCTCTGCGCGCGCTTCCCGGGCGAGTACTGGCGGGCGCTCGAGCCCGACCGGTACCCCGAGGAGTTCGTCGCCGCCCTGACCGAGGCGGGCTGGCTGGCGGCGCTCGTCCCGGACGAGTACGGCGGCGGCGGGCTCGGGCTGACGGCGGCGAGCGCGATCCTCGAGGAGATCAACGCGTCAGGCTGCAACTCGGGCGCCTGCCACGCGCAGATGTACACGATGGGGACGATCCTGCGGCACGGCTCGGAGGCGCAGAAGGAGCGCTACCTGCCGCGGATCGCGTCGGGGGAGCTCCGCCTCCAGGCGTTCGGCGTGACGGAGCCGAGCGTCGGCTCCGACACCACGTCGCTGCAGACGACCGCGACACGGGTCGACGGCGGCTGGGAGATCAGCGGCCAGAAGCTCTGGACGTCGCGGGCGGAGCACTCCGACCTGATGCTCCTCCTCGCCCGCACGACGCCCGCCGACCAGGTCGCGAAGCGGACGGAGGGCCTCTCGACCTTCCTCGTCGACATGAAGCGCGCCGTCGCGGACGGGACGATGACGATCCGCCCGATCCGGACGCTGATGAACCACGCGACGACGGAGATCTTCCTCGACCGCGTTGCCGTCCCGGACGAGGACCTCGTCGGCGAGGAGGGGCGCGGCTTCCGCTACATCCTCGACGGGATGAACGCCGAGCGGGTCCTCATCGCGGCGGAGTGCATCGGGGACGGCCGCTGGTTCGTGGACAAGGCGACGCGCCTACGCGAACGAGCGCGTCGTGTTCGGCCGGCCGATCGGCGCGAACCAGGGCGTGCAGTTCCCGATCGCCCGTGCCCACGCCCAGCTCCAGGCGGCCGACCTGGTGCGGTACAAGGCTGCCTGGCTCTACGAGGAGGGCCTCCCGTGCGGCGCCGAGGCGAACATGGCGAAGCTGCTCGCCGCCGATGCGTCATGGGCGGCGGCCAACGCATGCCTCGACACGCACGGCGGCTTCGGCTTCGCGGAGGAGTACGACGTCGAGCGGAAGTTCCGCGAGACGCGGCTCTACCAGGTCGCGCCAATCTCGACGAACCTCATCCTCGCCTACGTCGGCCAGCACGTCCTCGGCATGCCGCGGAGCTACTGACCCGCGCTCCCGGGTGTCGGACTTCAGTCCGACACCAGCTCTTTCGTCGCCGCGGCCGAAGGGCAGGTGTCTGGTGCGCCAGACACCGTCTATGCCTGCACGAACGTCCGCAACGACTGCTTCAGCCGCTCGGCGTCGAGGTGCCGGCCGATCAGGACGAGCCGCGAGCGCCGGTCGTCGTCCGGCCAGGAGTCGAGATGCACTCGGAGGATGAACGACGTGCTGGACGGCGTCGACGAGGAGCGGCCCCTCCGCCGCCGACGTCGAGGAGGCCCTTGACGCGAAGGATCTCGCGGCCGCGCGCGTGGAGCAGCATCGTCAGCCAGACCCCGAACCCGAGCCAGTCGACCGGCCCGTCGAGCACGAGGCTCACCGCGGCGACATCCTCCCCGTGCCGGTGACCGCCGTGCCCGTCCGCGTCGCCGCCGGACAACGCTTGTGACTTATCGATACTTGCGCGACTTCGCCGCCCGAGCAGGAGCGTGCGGGTCGACGTCGCCCTGCACCGCGCGGACGACCGACGCGACCGGGTTCAGCGCGCCGACCGACCGCTCGACGCCGGCCGGGTCGGCGAGGTCGGCCTTCGTCACGACGAGCACGTCGGCCGCCGCGACCTGACGCTCGGACTCCTCGCCGCGGAGCCCGTGTTGCGCGTCGACCGTCGCGATGACGGAGTCGAGCACGTACTGGTGGCGGACGAGCGGCTCCGAGACGAGCGTCGCGACGATCGGCGCCGGGTCGGCGACGCCGGTCGTCTCGACGACGACCCGCCTGAACGGCGGGATCTCCCCGCTGGCGCGACGGTCGAGGAGATCCCGCGAGCTCGTCCGCGAGGTCGCCCCGGAGCGTGCAGCACACGCAGCCCGACGCCAGCAGCACCGTCCGCTCGTCGACCCGGCGGAGGATCGCGTGGTCGATCCCGATCTCGCCGAGCTCGTTGACGATCACCGCCGTCTCCCCGAGCCCCGGATCCTCGAGCAGCGCGCGGATGAGCGTCGTCTTGCCGCTGCCGAGGTAGCCGGTGACGAGCGCGACGGGTGTCCTCACGTGTACTCCAGAAGTCGTGGGTCGAGCGGATCGAGAGGCGTTCCCGCGAGCCTCTCGGCTGCGGCCCAGAGGCTCGCCAGGTCGCCGGCGACCTCCGAGCGGCCCTTGCCGTCGGAGACGACGTACTGGCCGGCCCACTCGCGGACGCCGAGCCCGAAGCGGGCGAGGACCCGCTCGAGCAGGGCGGTGCGGATCACGCGGTCGCGCCGGCCGGCGCCCTCGTCGGCCCAGTGCTCGTTCCTGAGGACACCGCAGAGGCTGCACATTTAGGCTCCTCCTACCACGATCCGGGAGGTGCGGTGATGGCCAAGGAGATCTTCGTCGCGTACGGCGTCGACGTCGACGCGGTGGCAGGGTGGCTCGGCTCCTACGGCGGTGAGAACTCCCCCGACGACATCTCGCGCGGCCTCTTCGCCGGCGAGGTCGGAACGCCCCGGCTCCTCAAGCTCTTCGACCGGTACGACCTCAAGACGACGTGGTTCATCCCCGGCCACTCGATCGAGACCTTCCCGTCCGAGACCGAGCAGGTCGTCGCCGCCGGCCACGAGATCGGCATCCACGGGTACACGCACGAGAACCCCATCGCGATGACGCGCGAGCAGGAGACCGCGGTGCTCGACAAGTGCATCGACCTCGTCGAGCGCATCTCCGGCAAGCGGCCGACGGGCTACGTCGCGCCGTGGTGGGAGTTCTCGAACGTCACGAACGAGCTCCTGCTGGAGCGCGGGATCAAGTACGACCACTCGCTGATGCACCACGACTTCCTGCCCTACTACGTCCGAGTCGGCGACTCGTGGACGAAGATCGACTACGCGAAGCGTGCCGACGAGTGGATGGTGCCGCTCCAGCGGGGCGAGGAGACCGACCTGATCGAGATCCCGGCCAGCTGGTACCTCGACGACCTCCCCCCGATGATGTTCATCAAGACGGCGCCCAACAGCCACGGCTTCGTCAACCCACGGGACATCGAGCAGCTCTGGATGGACCAGTTCGACTGGGTCTACCGCGAGCACGACTACGCCGTGTTCACGATGACCATCCATCCCGACGTGAGCGGGCGGCCGGCCGTGCTCGCGATGCACGAGCGGATCATCGAGCACATCAACGGGCACGACGGGATCCGCTGGGCGACGTTCGACGAGATCGCGGACGACTTCGCGAAGCGCACTCCGCGCGGCGCCTAGGTCACGGACGACACCGGGCCGGCTCGCCGCGCTCGCGGCGGGCCGGTCGACGCCTACTGCCGCGGCGTGTCCGCTGCGTCGACGCGGATCCCGCCGCCCGACTCGCACGCCGAACTCCTCCTCGACGCTCTGGACCGGCGCGCCGCGCAGGCGCAGGCGCGCCGTGACGGCGATGAGGACAACGGCGATCAGCGCGAGCGTGACGGCGGTCGTCCCTGCCCCGAGCGCGTAGAGGTTCGGCAGGATCGGCCGGCTCTGCGGCCACGTGCCGATCAGGATCGGCAGCGGCTGTGCCTCGTACCCGCTCTGCAAGAGGATCGTGCGGTCGAAGTCGTTCCACGTGAGGGTGAAGCCGAAGAGGAAGCTGCCGAAGATCCCCGTCCAGACGAGCGGGAGGGTCACCTCGCGGAACGTCGTCAGCCCGTTCGCGCCGAGATCGCGCGCCGCCTCCTCGACGTGGCGGTCGTACCGGTTCCAGACGGCGAGCATGACGAGGAACGAGAACGGGATCCCCCAGATCACGTTCGCGCCGAGGGCCGTGTACCACAGGTTCGGCGTGTACCCCATGAACTTCCAGAGGAGCTGGTTGCCGAGGCTGACGAGGAACGCCGGCGTCATCAGGGCCAGCATCAGGATGAAGAAGGCGATCACGTCGCCTTTCAGCCGCCAGTGGCGCCGGAAGGCCATGGAGAGCATGAAGCCGAAGATCGCCACGAGCGTGCCCGCCACGAGGGACAGGTAGAGGGACTGACGGCCCGACGCGCTCACGTCGTCCGCGATCGTGTTGAAGAGGTCCGTGTCCCAGAGCGTCCGCCACCAGTCGAGGCTGATCGGCCCCCGGAACGGGAACGTCAGCTGGCCCGTGTCGCCCTGGAACGAGAGGATCGCCATCAGGATCATCGGGATGTAGAGGAAGAACAGGAAGATCGCGAAGTAGACGCCGAGCCCCCACTTGGCCCAGTCGCGGCGCTGCTTCACGTCGCGCCGGACGACGACGTCCTGCGGGCGGGCGACGCTCTCCGCCGCCGTTGCCATCGTCTCGATCACAGGTCCTCCCGCAGGTTGGAGAGGCGGGTGATCACCCAGACGCCGAGCATCAGCACCGCCACGAGGATCACCGCCGAGGCCGCTCCCTGCGGATACTGGACGGCCCCGATCTTGGAGTAGATCAGCGTGCCGACCGAGGTGATGTTGCCGCCGCCGACGGTGGCGACGGTCCCGTAGTCGCCCATCGTGAGCACGAAGATGAAGATCGAGCCGATCACGATGCCGGGCATCGTCTGGGGCAGGATCACCTCTCGGAACGTCCCCCACCAGTTGGCGCCGAGGTCGCGCGCCGCCTCGATGGCCGACCGGTCGACCTGCGCCAGCGCGAAGAACAGCGGCGTGATCATGAACAGGATGTAGAGCTGGATCATCGCGAGCCGCACCGAGAGGGTCGAGAACCCGAACTCCGGGATCGGCTCGGAGATGATGTGCAGCTTGATGAGGAACTGGTTGAGGGCGCCCTCCCGGCCCATCAGCGGGAAGGTCCACGCGATGGCGCGGGTGAGGAAGCTCGTCCAGAACGGCGCGAGCGCGATGATGAAGAGTGCGATCTGGATGCGCAGGCTCTGCACCTTGAGGGCGAGGAAGTACGCCACGGGGAACCCGAGGACGAGGCACGCGACCACGGCGATCACCGACGTGACGACCGTGGACAGCATGTTGTCCCAGTAGGTGCGGTCGTTGAACAGCTCGCTGTAGTTCGCCGTCGTGAACGTCTTGTCGAAGCCGGCGTCGGTCCACGTCCAGAAGCTGACGAGGACGATGATCACGAGCGGCGCGACCAGGTAGAAGCCAATCCAGATCATCCCCGGCGCGGCCAGGGCGGCCGTCACCCAGCCGCTGCCGCGACCGGCGTCGCGACCTTCTCCGAGCGCCTCCTCGCTGCGAGGCGGACTTTGCTCGAGGATCGCCTCGACCTCGTCGACCTCGTCGAGCGCGACCTTTGCCGTTTCGTCGCCGAGCGACTCAGGCGTCGAGGAGCTGGACATCGTCTTCCTTCCAGGAGATCCGGATCCGCTGTCCCTCCCGGCCGCGCAGGGCCGGGTAGTGCTCCGCGCCCACCTTGGCGAGCATTCGCTCGGCGCCCGCGAGGAGGTGGAGCTTGACGAGGTCGCCGAGGAACTCGACGAACACGATCTCGCACTCCGCGGAGTTGAGGCCGTCGCCCGAGCCGTCGTCGACGGTCACCGCCGCGGCGCGGATGGCGATCATCGCCGGGCTTCCGACGGCCGGCGAGTCGTCGGGGGCGCGCACGCTCACGCGCAGGTGCTCCTCCTCGTCCTCGATGAAGAGCCGGTCGCCCTCGCGGGACGTGACGACGCCGCGGAGGATGTTGTTGTCCCCCATGAAGCGGGCGACGAGCTCCGTCGCGGGCTTCGTCGCGATCGTCAGTGGGTCGGCCACCTGCTGGATCCGGGCGTCGTTCATGACGACGATCCGGTCGGCCATCGAGAGGGCCTCTTCCTGGTTGTGCGTGACGTGGATGAACATCAGCCCGAGCTGCCGCTGCAGGTTTCGGAGCTCCACGCGCATGCGCAGCTGCAGCAGCCGGTCGAGGTCGCCGAGCGGCTCGTCGAGCAGCAGCGCCTGCGGCTTGGTCACGAGGACCCGGGCGAGGGCCACGCGCTGCTGCTGCCCGCCCGAGAGCGCGCTGGGCTTGCGGTCGGCGAGCGGCACGAGCCCGACCATCTCGAGCGCCTGCATCGCCGTCTCCCGCCTCTCCGCCTTGCCGATCCCATGCATCTTGAGGCCGAACTCGACGTTCTGCAGCGTCGTCCGGTGCGGGAAGAGCGCGAAGTGCTGGAAGACGGTCGTCGTCGGCCGCTTGTGCGGCGGTAGGTCGATCAGCGACTCGCCGTCGAGCAGGATCTCGCCCTGCGTCGGGTACTCGTGCCCGCCGATCATGCGTAGCGTCGTCGTCTTCCCGCAGCCGGACGGCCCGAGCAGCACGACGTACTCGCCGTGGTCGACATGCAGGTTGACGTCGTCGACGGCGACTGTTCCGCCGGGAAAGACCTTCGTCAACCCGATGAGATCGAGCCCAGACTGACCTGTCGGGGGGGCGGCGCTTGCCGCCCCCCCGGATTCGACCCCCTGATCCTCCATGCGGCTTCCGCTAGGCGGTCAGGAAGTCGTTCACGGTCTTCACGAGGTAGACGCTCTCGGCGGGATACGAGTTCCAGGACGCGTACTTGCAGATGCGCTGCTGGAACGAGCCGCCCTCGCGTCGCTCGCCCTTCTTGATGTCGCCGACCTTGCCGGTGATGCCGGGCAGGTCGCGCGCCGCCGGCTTGCCGCCCCACCAGTAGTCGTACTCGGCGGGGGTGAAGCCGGCGCTCTTGCCGGCGGACGACTTGATCCACGGCAGGAGCCGCTGCCCGTTGGCGATGTAGTAGCCCTGGCGCATGATGGTCGCGCCGAGGGACCCGTTGTAGTTCCAGTTGATGTAGTCGTAACAGGCCTGCAGCTTCGCCGGGTCGGTGACCCTCGCCGAGATGCCTTCCGAGCTGCACCAGCCGCGGAAGCCCTCCTTCGGGGCCGCGTACAGGATGTTGATGCCTGCGGCCTTGACGAGCGCCACGGCCGGCGACCACATCGACTCGAGCACGACCTCCTTGGACACCATGAGGTTGACCGAGTCCGTGAAGGCGGACCAGAACGCGCGGAACTGGCCCTGCTTCTTGTACCGCGTCAGGATCTTGTAGAGCCGGTCGATCTCCGCCCGCGTCGGGTTCCCGAAGTCCTTGAACTTCATCAGCCCGAGCGCCTGCGCGGCGAACGCGGCGTCCTGCGACATGATCCCCGGGTCGCGGAGCAGGGAGACCCGCCCCTTCCACCTCGTGTTCAGGAGCTCGGCCCACGAGACCTGCTCGGGCCGCTTCTTGATCACGTCGGCGTTGTAGCCCATCGAGTCGGCGTTGAAGTGCGCCGCCGGGCCGACGATGAAGCGCGGCTGCGGCTTGCCGCCGATCGGCTTGCCGTTCTCGCCGATCCAGCGGACGATCTGCCGGTTGTTCCGCGGCCCGCTCGCGAACGGCGGCAGGCCGGTCGACCCGTCGGGGTCGACGAAGGTCGTCCGGAATGGCGCGTTGCCGTCACCGAAGGTGCAGCGCCCGGACGCGGGATTGAGCTTGCCGTGCGTGAACAGCTTGTAGAACTGGTTCCAGCCCCTGATCTTGCGGGTGTCGACCGGCTGCAGCGAGCCGGAAGGCCACACGAGCAGCGACTGGTAGTTGTAGCCCCCGAACACGTCGAACGTGTCCGGTGACGTGATCGCGATCTGGGGCTGCTTCTCGGAGGGGGCGAGAATCGGCTTGACGGTGAAGCCGAGGTCCTTCGAGGCCTGCTTGGCGATGTCGGGCGTCGGAAACTCGACCCCGAGCGAGAGCACGCGCAGCGTGCCCGTGAACTTTCCGCTTGCCGACGTCTCGGCCGCAGCGGTGCCCGCCATCGCACCGGCACCGGTGACGGCCGCCACGCCGACGGCTCCCCGCTTGAGGAGCTCTCCGCGCGTCAAGCCCGACGGCTCCCTCCTGTCCTCGAGATCGCTACGGCCGAGGTCCGCACCGGCCGCGAGCTCCTTCGCGTACTCGAAGGGGTCGTACTCAACCTCGTTGCTCATCTGCTCTCCTTTCCCCCCCGCCTCGAGGGAGGAAGTACCAGCACCGGGTGCCGGGACGTCTGTCACGACAGAGGGTCGCTGGATGTATACAACCTTGGGGAGCGCGCCGTCAACGCCGGGATCGCAGTTCGAACGGAACGCGCGGCGAGGCTCAGCACGGAGGGTGGGGAACGCCGATCTCCCTCGCGAGGCGCCCCGTCTCCGAGCCCGCCAGCGCGAAATCGACGTATTTGACGCTGAGGGTACGAAAGTCCTGTCGCCGTCCGGCGGCCTGTGCCTTCTCGAGCATTCCGAGGCGACGGTCCTGGAGGACGAGCCACCGCTCGACCTTCTGTCGCATCTCCTCGGGCGGCTCGAGGGCTCCCACACGCCGGAGCTGTGCGGTCACGATCGGCAGCACCTGGTCGACGGCCGCGATCACGTTCGCCGGCTCCGCGACATCGGGCGGCCGGATGGTGTCGAGCTTCGGGCCGTAGAACCGGCAGATGGCGGCTACCTCCGCCAGGTACTGCGCCCGGGTCGGCTCGTCGTGCGAGCGCGCGGTCGCGACGACGATCACGGCGACGATCCCGGCCGCGACGGCCACCGCGGCGACGCCGAGCACGGTGCGCCGACCACTCAACGCTCGCATCCCGCGCATTGTCGTCGAGCGCGCGGCTGATCGGTCAGGCGGGCTCGCGCGCGGAGCGGGAGGGCCCTGGCCGCAGCACGCTCGTGAGCGCAAGGTACGTCGCCGCCCCGGCGCCGACGCCCCACGCGACCTTGAGCCACGCGTCGGGCACCGCGTAGTACACGGCGATGCCGCAGGCGACCGCGGCGACCGCCCGGACGTTGACCCCGTGCAGGTAGCGATACCGGCCGTCCGGGTCGAACAGGGCCGCGACGTCGATGCGTCCTCGCTGACGGATCAGGTAGTCGGCCAGGACGACGCCGGTCAGCGGCGCGGCGACGTTCCCCAGGTGCGTGACCCACCGCTGCGCCTCCTCGATGAACGACGGGAACGCCGAGAGGACGACCGCCGCCACGGCGGCGAGCACGGTCGCCCGGAGACGCCCGAGACGGGGGGCGGTGTTCACGAGCGAGAGCCCGGCCGTGTACACGTTCGTCAGGTTCGCGGCGAGCGTCTGGACGACGATCGCTGCCAGGAGGACGACGAGCACCAGCTCGTTCGAGGTGAGCCCGCTGACCGCGACGAACGGGTTCGTCTCGCCGCTCGCCGCCGCTGCGTAGCCGCCGATGAACGTCGTCACCGCGGCCGAGAGCAGCGCCGAGGAGACGAGCCCGATCTGCATGTCCGCGCGCGACGGGCTGTAGCGGCAGAGGTCGGCCACGTTGGTGACGAGCGTCAGCGACGAGCCGCACATGATGGTGACGAAGGTCGCGAAGCCGACCCAGGTCGCCTGCTGGTCCGGATTGTGGACGACGCGGTCGAGGGCGTAGGCCGGGTCGTCCGTGGTGAGGTAGAGCCCGACGATCACCCCTGCAGACACCACCGACAACGGCAGCACGACGCGCAGGAGCCAGCGCATGACGTCGAAGCCGAGCACTGCAAGCGCCCCCTGGACGGCCGCGACCGCGAGTGACGTCGGCACGAGCGGCGGCTTGCCGCCCCCCATCGCCACGACGATCGCCTGGATCCCGAAGGCAGCCGTCAGCGCCTGCGCTGCGAACCAGTACGTCGCCGCGATCACCCGGTACGGCGATGTCAGACCCCGAGCGCCGAGGAGGCCGAACGTCGCGCGCATCGCGACCTGGCCGGGGAGCCCGTCGTCGACGCCGGGGCGGGCGACGACGACGAGCGCCGCGAAGGCGAGCGCCTGCCCGAGCACCATGGCTCCGATCGCCCAGACGAGAGGCAGCCCTCCCTGGATCACGGCCAGCGCCCCGAGGACGTACATGACCGGGTTCAGGAAGAACGTGAAGTTGATCGCGAAGAGGTCGCGCCAGCCGACGGTCCGCTCCTCCGCCGGAACCGGCTCGACGCCGTATCGCTCGACCTCCGGCACGACCCGCGCTCCGGCCTAGATGGTTGATCGGTAAGTGGCGTGACGTCCGGGGGCGTCCCAGACCAAGCCGGGCGCACCGGCCCGGTGCGGTTCGTAGCTGGGACTACGGGCCGTGCCGGGACGGGGTGATCCGGCGCCGTGTCTGGGGCGCCATCCGGTTCGCGCTAGTTGCCGATCAACCATCTACTAGTTCCGCGCGAAGAAGTCGGCGACCACGCGGTTGTGCACCTCGCTCGAGTCGAAGATCGTCGAGTGGTTCGCGCCGCGGATCACGTGCACCTCCGCTCCCGCGATCCCGTCCGCGATCGCCTGCTGGCCGGCTGCATCGGGGCCCTGGTCCCAGGGCGTCATCACGTCCTCGTCCCCACCGAGGACGAGCGCCGGCGACGTGATCCGCGGCAGCCAGCCGCGGATGTCCATGTCGCACATCGCCTGGCACGCGGCGGTGAACACCTCCACCCGGTTCGAGTCGCGGAGGATCTCCTGGATCCGGTCGGCGAGCGCGACGGCGTCCTGCTCCGCGAGGAAGCGGCGCGAGAGCGCCTGCCACGTGATCAGCTCGGCGAGGAGCCGGCTCCCCGGCCCATCCGGATCGAGTGTCGCGATGTCGATCCAGTTCTTGAAGATCAACCGGCCGCTCGGCCCGAGCTTGGCCGCGGCGCAGTTGATCACGACCGAGCGCGTCCGCTCCGGGTACTTGCCCGCAAAGACGATCGCGATCATCCCACCCATCGAGGTCCCGTGAACGTGCGCTTGATCGAGGCCCAGGGCGTCGAGCAGGCCGGCGACGTCGTCCGCCCAGACCTCCATGTCGTAGTCCTGGATGGGGCGGTCCGAGGCGCCGTACCCGCGCATGTCGAAGTCGATCACCCGGAAGCGCTGCGAGAGCTCCGGCGTGGCCGGGTCGAAGTTGAAGTGGCCGAAACCCGCTCCGTGGATCTGGACGACGGGGTCGCCCTCTCCGGTGATGCGGTGCCAGAGCCTGACGTCGCCGACCTGGATCAACCCTTCCACTCGTCGCCTCCTGGTCGCGGGTACGGCGATCATATGGTCATGGTGTCCGACTTCAGTCGGACACCCGGTGGCTCGGCGAGGAGCAGGTGTCGGACTGAAGTCCGACACCGGAGCACTACCGCGCCATGGCCCTCTCGACCGCCTCCGCCTCCTCCGGCGAGAGGGCGAGCGACGCCTTTCCGCGCTCGAGCTCCTTCACGTAGACACGCGCGTAGTCGCGGCCCTGGATCGCCGTGACCACCGTGCCGGTGCGGTTCGAGTCGAGGAAGGCGAACGAGGCGGACTGCTGGCCGCCTGCGTCCTCGTAGGCGTCGTAGCGGACGACCGACATGTTCGTGACCGACCCGTCGATCCTGCGGTCGACGCGCGTAAGGCCCGACGCGACCTCGTCGACCGCGCGGTGCAGATCGTCGATCCGCCCCTGCAGCGAGACGGCGAACTCGACGACGTCGGTGGTCGAGCCGCCGAGGATCGCCTGCTGGCCGCGACGGAGCTCCCGTACCTTGCGCCAGCCGGCGAATGCGACCACGAGCGCCAACCCGGCGACCACGCAGGCCGCGATCGCAACCCCCAGGGCGAGGCTCACGAGGCTTCGAGCGAGAACACGACCGGGTACTCGGCCGAGTTGTTGCCGGTGTTCGTCTCCCCCGGCACGGGAAGGACCTGGACCTGCACGGTGGTGCCCTCCCCGAACGGGAAGTCCGGGAAGTCGGAGAAGGTCACGGCCTTCGTCTCACCCGGGTCGATGACGTCGATGGTCGTGTTCTTCACGATCGGCGACGGCTGCGCGGGGATCGTGAGCCGCACCTTGACGCCGACCTCCTGGTTCTCGCCGGAGTTCGTGACGCCGACCTCGAACGACAGGTCGGTGGAGATCGTGATCTTCGTCTCCACCGAGGTCGACAGCTGGATCCCGGCCGGCATGACCTTCGTGTACTCGAGCGAGCTTCCGTGCGAGCCGGTCGGCGTGCCGCCCGTCGACGCGCCGTGGACGCGCTGCCAGATCGAGCTCATCGAGCGCGCGGTGTACAGGTCATCGTTCTCGACGAAGACGGAGGCCGGCGCGGTGACGCCCTCGACGCCCTCCGCGCTCATGGCGGCCGTCGCCATGCCCTGGAACAGGTCGAGCCAGACGACATCGCTCGCCTCGAGCCGCTCCCCCTGCGCTGCGAGGCGACGCCCCGCTGCGGTGGCGTCCTGCGTGTCCTTCGTGTCGCGGAACGTGTCGAGCATCCCCTGGATCCCGGCGACCCGGAGGTCGAGTGCCTGGATGGCGTTCGCATGCGCCGGCGTCAACGGTCCCGGCGGCGTCGATGTCGCGTGCGCGCTGGGCGTCGAGCTCCTGCTGCTGCAGCAGGCCGCCGAGCTGCGTCTCGAGCTCCGTCTGCGCGAGGCCCGGCGTGGTGAGGAGCGTCGCGAGGTCGGCGCCGATCTTGGCGGAGTCGTTGCCGACCGCGCCGATCTCCCCCATGTAGTCGCCGTAGGTGACCTGATCCTCCTCGGCGGCGCAGCCCTGCACCCACACGGCCAGGAGGACGACGACGAGGATCGCGAGCGCGACGAGCGCCGCGAGGCGAAGCAGCGGCGTCAGCGAGTTCGGCCCGCGGAGCGGGGTCCGTGGAGGACGGCCGCCGCCGCCCGTCGGACCGCCTCCGGGCGGCCGTGCTCCCGGCTGCCGCGCCGGCGGCGGGAGCTCCCGCGTCTCGTCGTCGACGAAGTCGAAGTCGAGGATGTCGTCGTCGTGCACCGTCACGGATCTGATCCTCACCGGGGCGTCGGACGCTCACGAGCCCGGGTGGCCGCCGAACGCCAGACCCGGCCGAGTGTACGGGAGATTCGTGCGCGAAGGACGTTCCCCTCTCGCGGCGAAGGCACGGTGACCGGTGTCGTCCGCTGCCCACGCCCTCCCCGACCGAGCGCTCGTTCTCGATCGCTACCGACCGCTCCGACCCCTCGGCCGCGGCGGCTCCGGCTCCGTCTGGCTGGCGCGCGACGAGCGGACCGGTCTCGAGATCGCGCTGAAGATCGTTCCCCGGGAGGGGAAGCGCGCGGCGCGGGCGATGCGCGAGATGGAGGCGGCCTCGCGCCTGCGTCACGAGCGTTGCGTCCGCGCCTACGACTTCGCCGGCGACGACGGCCACGTGTACATCGCATACGAGTACGTCCGGGGCAAGACGCTCCGGGAGGCGATCCGCCAGGACGAGCTGAGCGAGGCGGACGCCGTGGAGGCCGCCGCGCAGGTCCTGGACGGGCTCGCCCACGCGCACCGGCGGGGCATCGTGCACCGGGACGTCAAGCCGTCGAACGTGCTCCTCGAGGAGTCCGACGAGGTCGCCGTCCGTGTCCTCGACTTCGGGCTCGCGCAGTTCGACGACGCAGACACGCTAACCGCCGTCGGCGACGTTCCCGGCACGCTCGCGTACATCTCGCCCGAGCGGCTCGGCGGGGCGGATGCCAGCGTCGCGAGCGACGTCTGGGCCGTCGGCGTGATGCTCTGGGAGGCGCTCGCGGGCACCCACCCGTTCTGGGGCGTTCCCCTGCCGGAGGTCGCGTCCACGATCGCAGCCGGCGCACCGCCGCTCTCCGCCCGGCGCAGCGACCTGCCGCGACGCCTGCTAGCGGCGGTCGACAGCGCGCTCGAGGTCGATCCGAGCCGCCGACCGACGGCGTCGCAGCTCGCGGCGGAGCTCCGCGAGGCGTTCGTCGCCGTCCCGAGGACGAGGGAGCGTCGCAAGGAGCGACCCGCGTCGCGCCGGACGGCCCGCCCGGCGCCGCGGCCGCGCGCGGCGGCGCCTGCGATCCCGCTCGCGCACCGGCTTCCGCCCGCGGTCCTGGCGGCGGGCGCCACGGCCGTCGGCGGCGCGCTCCTGCCGTTCTGGCCGCCGCCCGTCCTCGTCCTGCTGTCGCTGGCCGCGGGGCTGGCGACGCTCCGCGCGCCGCGGCTCGGGCTCGCGATCGCGCTCGCCGCGCCGGTGTTCCCGCTCGGCAACGTCGCGCAGGCGGCGGCGGTGGTGTACGGCATCCTCGCCCTCGGTTGGCTCGCCGTGGCGTGGCGCGGACGCGCGCGCCGGGCTGCTCTTCGCGATGGGACCGCTGCTCGCGCCGCTCGGGCTCCTCGCGCTGCTGCCCCTCGCCGTCCAGCCGGCCCTGGGCGCGTGGCGCCGTGGCCTCCACGCGGGCGTCGGCGTCCTGGCAGCCGCTGCCGTGGCCGGGCTCGTCGGACGCCCGCTGCCGCTGACCGGTGCGCCCGTCGGCGACCTCGGGCTCGCCCAGTCGGAGCGCCCGACCGACGTCGTCCAGGCGCTCGAGCGAGTGCTGACGGCGAATGCCGCCGTCGCGACCACTGCGCTCGCGCTCGCGCTCGTCGCCATTCTCCTCCCGCGCGCGGTCGCGCGGGGCGCGTGGGGCATCGCCGGGCTCGGCGCCCTCCAGCTCGGCCTCGTCCTGCTCTGGGCGCCGTCCATTCCCGCGTTCGGGATGGTCGTCGGCACGTGGCTCGTCTGCGCCGCGCTGGTCGCCAGGCCGCACCTCGGCGCGATCCTGCGCCGGAACGCCAGCTAGACTCGATCGAGGGAGGCTCCCCCGCCGAATGAGCGTCCTTCGTGCAATCGAGAGCAGAATCGAGGGCCTCTTCGAAGGGGTCTTCGGTCGTGCCTTTCGGACACACGTCCAGCCCGTCGAGCTGGCACGGAAGCTGGCGAAGGAGATGGACGAGCACCGCTCGGTGTCGGTCTCGCGCGTCTACGTGCCGAACGAGTACACGCTGTACCTGTCGCCTGCCGACCGAAGCCAGTTCTCCGCCTACGAGGGATCGCTCGTCGGCGAGCTCCAGGAGTACCTCTCCGAGCACGCCCGCCGGGAGGGCTACGCGCTGCTCGGCCCGCCCCGCGTCCTCCTCGAGACGGACCCCGACCTCGCTGTCGGCGAGTTCGGGATCGCGACGCGGCTGACGCAGCCCGAGGACGCGCCCGCGGCACCGCCGGCACGGCTCCCCGACCCGGTCGCGCTGCCCGCGCCGGAGGCGCCGGCCGTGGCGCCGGCCGCCGAGGCGGTCGCCGCGACGATGGTCTACCCCGCGCCGCCGGAACGACACGAGCCGCTGGAGGTCGCGACGCTCACCGTCGACGGTCGCGTCGTCCCGCTCTCGTCCGACCGCGTCGTGATCGGGCGCTCGCGCGAGTGCGACGTCCGCATCGACGACGGCAACGTCTCGCGCCGGCACGCAGAGCTGAGCCGGGACGGCGGCTCGGACTGGACCGTGGTCGACCTCGGGTCGACGAACGGGACCGAGGTCAACGGCCGCCGGATCACGAAGCGCACGTCGCTCGACGACGGCGACCGCATCGGGATCGGGGGCACGGAGCTGGTCTTCGGGCGCTCGCTCACGTGAGGCTCGCCGTCAGCGTCGACGAGACCCTGCTCGCGCTCAAGGTGGCGTTCCTCGTGCTGCTCTACCTCTTCGTCTGGCTCGTCGTCCGCTCGGCGACGAGAGGGCTCTCCGAGGGCTCCCCTCAGGAGAGCATCATCATCCCCGCCGCGGAGGCGGCTGCGCTCCGCGCGTCGCTTGCGCCGCCGAGCCGGCGCGTCGTCGTGCTCGCGAGCCCGACACTCCAGCCGGGGACGTCGATCGCCCTCACGAGCATGGCCGGCGTGGGGAGAGGGCCCGAGAACGCGATCCGGCTTGACGGCGACACCACCGTGTCGGGACAGCACGCGACGCTCGACACCCGCGCGGACGGGCTGTGGGTCGAGGACGCCGGCTCCACAAACGGGACGTTCGTGAACGGCGCGCGCGTGACGTCGGCGCGCCTCCTCGCGCCGGGCGACGTCATCCGGATCGGCCACACCGACCTCCGCGTCGAGGCATAGAGAGTGCCCCGTCAAGCAATGCGCTCCAGGTCCCTCGCGAGGCAGCATCACCTGAAGGGGCACTGATGAAACTCGGACGGGCAGCGGGTCAGACCGACACAGGGCGCAGGCGCCGACAGAACGAGGATGCGTTCGTCTGTGAGCCGCCGCTCTTCGCCGTCGCCGACGGAATGGGGGGCGCCCAGGCCGGCGAGCTCGCCTCGCGCCTGGCCGCGGCAGCGATCGAGGAGGGCGCGCTTGCGATCCAGGGCGAGGAGAGCGTCGCCGGGATCGTGCGCACCGCCAACGCACGCATCTTCGAGCACTCCGTGCGCGACCCGACCGCGGCCGGAATGGGCACCACGGCAACGGTCGCGTACGTCGACGAGGCGGCGGAGACAGCGGCAATCGCACACGTCGGCGACTCGCGCGCCTACCGCTACCGCGACGGCGCCCTCGAGCAGCTGACGACCGACCACTCGCTCGTCGGCGAGCTCGTGCGAACAGGCCGGCTCACGGAGGCGGAGGCCGCCGTCCATCCGCACCGCTCCGTCATCACGCGTGCGCTCGGCACCGAGGCGGACGTGGAGGTCGACACCAGCACGATCGACCTGCGCGCCGGCGACCTCGTCCTCATCTGCTCGGACGGCCTCTCCGCGATGGTGCGGGACGAGGAGATCGTGCGGCTGCTCGAGCAGACCGGCGCCGACCCGCACGCGGCGGCCGAGGCGCTCGTCGCGGCGGCGAACCGCGCGGGCGGCGAGGACAATGTCACGGTCGTCCTGTTCGAGCTCGTCGAGGGGGACCCGGTCGCCCGGCCAGCGCCTCCGGCGGCCGACGGTCGCGAGACGACGGCCGAGACGGTCACACCGGCGGCCACGGCGACCGACGACGACGACGTCTCGCGTCACGGGCCCGGCAAGGGAAGCAGGTGGCCGGCGCTCGTGCTGCTCGTCGCACTGCTCGCGATCGCCGCGTTCATCGTCTGGTGGAGCTTCGTGCGATGACGGCACGAAACCGGGAGCTGTTCATCCTCATGCTCGCGGCGATCGTCGCCTCGGGCGCGTTTGCGACGGCCTGGTTCCGGGAGGCGGCGCAGATCGACTACGGGTGGGTCCCGTGGGCCGTCCTCCTCGGCGGGGTCTTCGCCGTCGCGCACCTCGTTGCGCGGATGACCGTGCCGGACGCCGATCCGACGCTCCTCCCCATCACGGCGCTCCTGTGCGCGCTCGGCCTCACGTTCATCTACCGACTCGACCCCGAGGGCGGGCGCAAGCAGCTCGTCTGGGTCGCCGTCGGCGTCGCTGCCTTCGCGGCCGTCCTGTTCCTGCTGCGCTGGGACTACCGCGTGCTCGAGCGGTACAAGTACCTCTTCGGCGTCTCGGCGATCGTGCTCCTGATGCTGCCCTCCGTGCCCGGGCTCGGGGAGCGGATCAACGGCGTGAAGCTATGGGTCAACGTCGGCCCGCTCCAGTTCCAGCCGGGCGAGCTCGCGAAGATCTTCCTCGTCATCTTCCTCGCCGCGTACCTCCGGGACAAGCGCGAGGCGCTCGCACGGCTCAGCCTGAAGGACATCGGGCCGCTGGTCGCGATCTGGGGGGCCGCGATGCTCGTCCTCGTCCAGACGAGCGACCTCGGCTCGGCGCTCCTCAACTTCGGGATCTTCCTCGCGATGCTCTACGCGGCGACGGCGCGGGCGTCGTTCGTCGCGGCCGGCCTCGTGCTGTTCGCCGGCGGCGCAGCGCTTCTCTACGACAAGCTCGCCCGCGTCCAGCAGCGCGTGACGGTCTGGCTCGAGCCCTGGACGGACGAGAAGGTCTACTGCGCCCAGAACAACGCGATGGAGCTCCGCCAGAACTGCGACTCCTACCAGCTCGTCAAGAGCCTCTACTCGATCGCGAACGGCGGCTACGGCGGCACGGGGATCGGCAACGGGACGTTCGAGTCCGTCGACGGCACGCGCCTCATCCCGTACCTCGAGACCGACTTCGTCTACTCCGCGATCGCGCAGGAGCTCGGGCTGATCGGCGCTGCAGCCGTGCTCCTCTGCTACCTCGCGCTCGTCGCCCGCGGCATGCGCGTCGCCCTGATCGCGCAGGACGGGTTCTCCAAGCTCCTCGCCGCCGGGCTCAGCTTCGGCTTCGCGCTGCAGACGTTCATCATCGTGGGCGGCGTCCTCCGACTCGTGCCGCTGACGGGGATCACGCTGCCCTTCGTCTCGTACGGCGGGACGAGCATCGTCGCGAACTTCGTGATGCTCGCTCTGCTGATGCTCGTCTCCCACCGTGCCGTGCGGCACTCGAGGGCATGAACCCGCAGCTGACCCGCGTCGCATGGGTGGCGATGGCGCTGATCGTGGCGCTGGTCGTCGGGACGACGTACTGGCAGACGTGGGCGCGCCCCGGCCTTGCGGCGCGCCAGGACAACGAGATCCAGCGGGTGGCCGAGTTCGAGGTGCGTCGCGGTCTGATCCTCGCGCCGACACGCGTCCTCGCCCGGAACCGGACGGAGACGCGCCGCGGAAAGACGTTCTTCTTCCGCCGCTACCCGCAGGGGAAGCTCGCCGTCCACGTCGTCGGCTACTCGACCATCTCGCGCAGCCGCGCGGGGCTCGAGAAGTCGCTCAACGGGACGCTGACGGGCACCGACCGCGCGCTCTCCGACCTCGTCGAGCAGCGCCTCGACGCCCTCCAGGGGACGCCCATCGTCGGCGACACCGTGATCACGACGCTGAACCTCCGTGCCCAGCGCGTCGCGCTGGAGCAGCTCGGGCGCACGTGCGGCGCGGTCGCGGCGCTCGACCCGCGCAGCGGGAAGCTGCTCGTGATGGCGTCCTCGCCGAGCTACGACCCGAACGTCGTCGAGGAGAGGTTCGGGACGATCAACTCGATCACGGCGGACTGCCGTCCGGCCGCCCCGCTCGTGAACCGCGCCTCGCAGGGCCTCTACGCGCCGGGCTCGACGTTCAAGGTCGTGACGCTCGCGGCTGCGCTCGAGTCGAACCGCTACGAGCCCGACTCGACCTTCGTCGACCCCGGCTACTGCATCGCGTACGGCAAGCGCGTGAACAACTACGACACGTCGCGGCCGTTCGGCAGCCTGTCGCTCCGGACGGCGCTGCAGTTCTCGGTCAACTCGGTGTTCTGCAACATCGGCAAGGCGCTCGGCGCGAAGAAGATCCTCGACCAGGCCAAGCTGTTCGGCTTCTACGAGCGCCCGCCGCTCGAGACGCCGGACGGCGAGCGCTACCCGAGCGGGCTCTACCGCGGCGGCGAGCTCTGGTACCCGGAGCGCAACCCGGACGTCGACGCCGGCCGGATGGCGTTCGGGCAGGAGCGGATGCTCGTCACGCCGCTCCAGATGGCGATGGTCGCCGCGGGGATCGGCAACGCAGGCATCGTGATGCGCCCGTGGGTCGTCGACAAGGTGCTTTCGCCGCGCGGCAACACGCTGTCGCGAACGCGGCCCGGGCGTCTCAGCCGCGCCGTCGGGCCGGTCAACGCACGCGACATCTCCGACATGATGGTGCGGGCGGTCGAGGCCGGGACCGGGACGGCCGCGCAGATCCCGGGCTTCCGGGTTGGCGGCAAGACGGGTACCGCCGAGACCGGCGTCGCGGGCCGCAACACGACCTGGTTCATCGCCTTCGCGGGCCGGCCGGGCAGGCGCCCGGAGGTCGCGATCGCCGTCGCGCTGGAAGGTCAGAGCTCGACGGGCGGCGCGACGGCCGCGCCGATCGCACGCGCGGTCATGGAGGCACTTCTAGTCCCCACGGCGAATCCATGACGGCCGATCCGACAAGGCCCCGGACCCACGGGGATCTGCCGATCGAGCATCTACCCTTGATGCCCTGATGGCGACCATCGACGAGAGACGCGGGACGATCTTCGCGGGCCGCTACCGGCTCGAGCGGAAGCTCGGCTCGGGCGGCATGGCGGACGTCTGGCTCGCCGAGGACCAGGAGCTCGGCCGCAAGGTCGCGATCAAGATGCTCCACGAGCGCTACGCGAACGACGTCCAGTTCGTCGAGCGGTTCCGTCGCGAGGCGACGCACGCCGCAGGTCTCTCTCACCCGAACGTCGTCTCGATCTATGACCGCGGCGAGGCGGAGGGCTCGTACTTCATCGTCATGGAGTACGTCGAGGGGCGAACGCTGAAGGAGCTCATCGTGGCGCGGGGCCCCTGCCCCGTCCCGGTCGCCGCCTCCTACACGCGTCAGGTGCTGGCCGCGCTCCGGTACGCGCACCGGAACGGGATCGTCCACCGCGACATCAAGCCGCACAACGTCCTCGTCGACCACGAGGGCCGCGTCAAGGTGGCGGACTTCGGCATCGCGCGGGCCGGATCGAGCCAGATGACGGAGGCGGGCTCGATCATCGGCACCGCCCAGTACCTCTCGCCCGAGCAGGCGCGCGGCGCGCCGGTCGACGAGTCGTCCGACCTGTACTCGACCGGCATCGTCCTCTACGAGCTGCTCACCGGGACAGTGCCGTTCACGGGCGAGACGCCCGTCGAGATCGCGATGAAGCACCTGTCGCAGGTCCCGGATGCGCCGTCCAAGATCCGGCCCGAGATCCCGCGCGACCTCGACCTCGTCGTCCTCCGCGCGCTGGCGAAGGAGCCGGCAGAGCGGTACCGGACCGCGAAGGAAATGGATCGCGACCTCGAGCTCGTCGGGCGCGGCGAGGCGGTCGGTCCCGAGACCGAGGAGGCCGCGACGATGGTCCTTCGGGGCGAGACCACTACCGCCACGGCGGTGGCGCCGCCCGGCCGCCCGCCGAGCTACGGCGGCGACGAGCGGTATCGCGCCTACGAGGGCGAGGTCCGACGCGGCCGCACGTGGTGGCCATGGCTGCTCGCGCTCGGCGCCGCGCTCGCGATCGGCATCGGCGCCTGGCTCTTCTACGACAACGTCCAGGACGAGCTCGACGCCAACGACCCCGTCATCGTCGACAACTACGAGGGGATCCTCGAGGAGAACGCCGTCAACCTGATCCGCGCCGACGGGTTCGAGCCCAAGGTGATCCGGCTCCCGAACGGTGAGGTCGAGCCGAAGTACGTTTTCGAGCAGGAGCCGTCGCCCGGGACGGGGTTGCCAAAGGGGAGCATCGTCACGATCCGGGTCTCGACGGGCAAGCAGAAGATCGCCGTGCCGTCCCTCGTGGGCAAGTCCCGCGATACGGCGGTGGCCGAGCTCACGAGCGCCGGCCTCGATGCCGACGTGCGAGAGGTGCCGTCCGACAAGACGCCGGGCATCGTCACGGCGCAGGACCCGCGCCCGGGCACCGTGCTCGTCGAGGGCGCCTCGGTGCGGATCAACGTCTCGAAGGGGCCGAAGCCGGTGGCCGTGCCGAGCGTCGTCGGCTCGAGCTACGACGTCGCCGCCGCCCAGCTCCAGCTCGCGGGCTTCACCGTCGGCAGGGTCGAGGTCGAGAGCGACCGCCCCGCCGGCGAGGTCGTCGACCAGACGCCGCCCGGGAACTCGACCGCCACACGCGGCTCGCCGGTGACGCTCTCCGTCTCGCGCGGGCCGCAGACCGTGACCGTTCCCGACGTTTCCCTGCAGACGGTCGCGGACGCGCGGACGACGCTCCGCGCGGCGGGCTTCCGCGTCTCGATCGTGCGCCAGGAGACCGACGACGAGGCGCTCGACGGGCTCGTCATGTCGCAGGACCCGGCCGGAGGGACGGAGGCAGACCCCGACTCCGTCGTGACCTTGACCGTAGGCGAGTTCGTGCCGCCACCGGACGTGACGACACCGCCTCCCGACACGACCGTCCCCGACACGACGACGCCCGTTCCGTGAGCCCGCGGGTGCGGGTGGCCGTGCTCGCGGGCGGCCGCTCGAGCGAGCACGAGATCTCGCTCGCGTCCGCCGGGTCGGTCGTCGCGGCCCTCGACCCCGCCCGCTACGACGTCCGGACGATCGAGATCGGGCGCGACGGGCGCTGGGCCCTTCCGGCCGGCGACCGCCGCACGGAGCTTCCGCCCGCAACGACGGCCGAGACGCTGCCGGTTCCCGCTGACTCGGCGCCCGCGACGCTCGGTGCCGTCGACGTCGTGCTCCCGATCCTGCACGGCCCGTTCGGCGAGGACGGCACGGTGCAGGGCCTGTGCGAGCTCGCGGGCGTCGCGTACGTCGGCCCGGGCGTGCTCGCCTCGTCGGTGTGCATGGACAAGGACGTGTTCAAGACGCTCATGCGCGGCGCCGGGATCCCGGTCGCCCGCCACGTCGCGCTCCGGCTCGGCGACCCCGTCACGAATCCATTCGGGTACCCCGTCTTCGTCAAGCCGGCCAACATGGGCTCCTCCGTCGGAATCTCGAAGGTGCGCGCGGAGGACGAGCTCGAGGCCGCGGTCGCGCGCGCTCGCCGGCACGACGAGAAGGTGATGGTCGAGGAGTTCGTCGCAGGGACCGAGATCGAGGTCGGGCTCCTCGGGAACCTCCCGGGCCCGGTCGCCTCACTGCCGGGCCAGGTCGTCGCGAACAACGCGGACTGGTACGACTACTCGTCGAAGTACGACGAGGGCGGGTCGGAGCTCGTCGTACCGCCGCCCGGCCTGACCGAAGCGCAGGTCGCGTGGGCGAGGCAGCTCGCGATCGATGCCTTCGTCGCGACGTCGTGCGAGGGGATGGCGCGGGCGGACTTCTTCGTGCGAGAGCAGGACGGCGAGATCCTGATGAACGAGCTGAACACGATTCCCGGGTTCACGGCGACGAGCTTCTACTCCCGGCTGTTCGCCGCGACCGGCATCGACTACGAGACGCTGCTCGACCGGCTGATCGAGCTGGCACTCGAGCGACACGAGCGGCGGCGAGGCCTCGAGTACTGATCCGAAGGACGCTCGCCGTCGTCAGCGGTGCACGTCAGGCGCTGGTCGCGTCGAGGAGCTGCAGGAGGTCGTGGGCAGCGAGCTCGACCTCCTTGTGTCGCCATTCGGCGGCACGGTAGTGGCAGGCGATGAGGCCCGACCGGTGGACGCGTCGCAGATCGCCGTAGACGAACGCGTAGCGTGCCTTCGTCTCGTCCGCCGCACCCTCCGTGAGACCGAGATGCCATTGCGCGTACTCGGACCACGTGTGCGCCTCGAGGAACGCGTTCTCTGCGGCGGCCCGGGGTTGCACGTCGCCCCAGTCGCTGTTCAGCACGTACTGTCGCGCCGCGATCAGCTCGCGAGCGCGTGACACCGCTTCCTGATTGACGGTGTATGAGGCCACCGGCTTACGCCGAGAGCGTGACCTCGAGCGCTTCCTCCCAAACGCCGAGCGCCTCGTCGAGCACGGCGTCCTCGATCGTGAGCGGGCAGAGCACACGGATGCAGTTCCCGAACGTCCCGGCCTTGAGGAGGATCAGCCCGCGCTCGAGCGCCGCGTCGATGACGGCCTTCGCGAGGTCGGGCGCCGGCTGCTTCGAGACGGGGTCCTCGACAAGCTCGATCGCGAGCATGGCACCGAGACCGCGGACGTCGCCGATCGCGGGCCAGCGCGACTGCCAGGCGAGCATCCGCTCTCGGATCCGGTCGCCGACGAGGCCGGCCCGTTCGAGGAGGCTCTCCTCCTCGAACACGTCGAGCACGGCGAGAGCCGCGGCCTGTGCGACCGGATTTCCGATGTACGTCCCGCCGATCGCACCGGCGTGCGGGCCGTCCATGATCTCGGCTCGCCCGATGACGCCCGAGAGCGGGAGGCCCGCGGCGATCGACTTGGCAAGCGTCATCAGGTCGGGCTCGACGCCGAAGCGCTCCATCGCGAACATCCGCCCCGTGCGCCCGAAGCCGGTCTGCACCTCGTCGGCGACGAGCACGATCCCGTGCCGGTCGCAGAGCCCGCGGAGGCCCTGGAAGTACTCGCGCGAGGCCGGAATGAACCCACCCTCGCCGAGCTGCGGCTCGATCACGATCGCGGCGACGTGCGCGGCCGGAACGTGCGTGGCGAGCATCCGCTCCAGGCGCGCAAGGGCCTCCTCGGTGTCCGGCCCGCGGTACGCGTCCGGGTACGGCGCCCGGTAGACCTCGGGGGCGTACGGCCCCATCCCGGTCTTGTAGGGATGGAACTTCGAGGTCATCGTCATGGAGAGGAGCGTGCGCCCGTGGAACGCGCCCTCGTACGCGATCACGCCCGGGCGTCCGGTGTGGAGCCGCGCGAGCTTCACCGCGTTCTCGACCGCCTCGGTGCCCGCATTGAAGAAGGCCGCCCGCGTCTCGCCGGAGATCGGGGCGAGCGCGCAGAGCCGCTCCGCGAGCTCGATCGCCGGCTCGTACGGGACGACCGTGAAGTCCGTGTGGAGGAAGCGCGCCGCCTGCTCCGCGACCGCCTCGACGATCCGCGGATGGGCGTGGCCGGCGTTGATCACGCCGACGCCGCCGGCGAAGTCGACGAAGACGTTGCCGTCGACGTCGGTGATCGTCGCGTTCTCGGCGCGCTCCGCGAAGATCGGCAGGTGGACGATGAGGGGGTGCGCGATCGCCCGCTGCTCCCGCTCGAGGAGCGCCCGCGAGCGCGGACCAGGGATCTCCGTGCGGATCTCGATCGTCCTCGTCGCGGCCATCTCTCGCAGCCTAGATGATCGATTCCGGATACCCGCACACGTGGCTGGTGGCTGTAACACGTCGCCTGGCGCGGCGATCGGCCACGACCCGTATCACCCGATATGCGCCGCGGCCGCTCCCCGCACCAGGCTCGGTCACAGCCATCCCCACGCACACGCGTATCCGGAATCGATCATCTGTCGAAGGTGTCGCGAGTACATTCGCCCCATGGACACGTGGATCGCGGCCCTGGACCCCGACCCGCTCGTCGAGCTTCGCCGGTCGCTCGAGGAGGCGCGCGAGGCCGGTCTCCACGAGCCCGAGGCGATGGCGCTCGCAACCGCGACGCGCGCGGGTACGCCCTCCGTCCGCATCGTGCTGCTGCGCGGGCTCGACGAACGGGGCCTCTCGTTCTTCACGAACTACGAGAGCCGCAAGGCGGAGGAGCTCGCGGCGAATCCCGACGCAGCCGTTGTCCTCAACTGGGGTCCGCCCCTGCGGCGCCAGGTCCGGGTCGAGGGACGGGTCGAGCGGATGACGGAGGCAGAGTCGCTCGCGTACTTTCAGACGCGCACGCGCGAGAGCCGCCTGGGCGCGTGGGCGTCGCCGCAGTCCCGACCGATCGCCGACCGCGCGGAGCTCGACGACCGATACGCCGCCTCGGGCGAGCGCTTCGCCGACGTCGAGGACGTGCCGCTCCCGCCGTTCTGGGGCGGCTTCCGCCTCGTCCCGCGCGCGTACGAGCTCTGGGAGAACCGGCCGAACCGCCTGCATGACCGCGCGCGCTACGAGCGGTCGGGCGACGGCTGGTCGTGCGTGCGGCTGGCGCCGTGAGTTCCTACGAAGGCGGTGCCAGGGCGGCCTTGGTGTACAGGCCCGACGCGTTCCAGAGCAGGAAGCCCTTCGCCCCCTGCAGGCGGGCGGCCCGCACCTGCTGAAGCACTTGCTCGCGGTCGTAGTTCCAGTCCTGGATCCAGGGGATCAGCTGCGCCTTCGAGCCCTTCAGCTGCCGCTTGAAGTCGACGAGCGTCCGGAAGACCGTCTCGCCGGGCTCGGCGCTGGGCGTCACGATCCCGAGCTCGCCGCCGCCGTAGAGCGCCGGGTAGGCCATCGGGTTGACGTGGTCGACGTGCTGCGAAATCCATGCCGGCACCTGCCCGAGGCCCATGTCGCGCGTCGCGGAGAGGCCGAAGAGCGCCGTCGACACCCGCACGCCGAGCGGTGCGAGCCGCTGCTTCGCGTACGCGACGAAGGCCGCGATCACCTCACCCTTCTTCTCGCTCGTCCTGCCCGGGTAGACCGCAGCGGCGACGTCACCGTCGGTGGGGAAGCGGACGTAGTCGAGCATGATCTCGTCGAAACCCGCTCGCGCCGCGACCGCGGCGACCGACACCGCGTAGTCCCAGACGCGCCGGTCGTAGGGGTTGACCCAGGCGAGCCCGGCATCGGTCCTCCAGATATCGCCGGCGCGGGTCCGGATCGCGAGGTCGGGGCGCGTCTGCGCGAGGTACGGGTCCTGGAAGACCACGACCCGGCCGATGAGGTACACGCCCTTGCGGTGCGCCATGCGTGCGACCTGGGCGGGCTTGTAATACGTGCGGGCAGCGCCCGTCTTCCGGGCCAGCGGTACGCCGATCGGCGTGAACGCGATCTCGCCGCCCTCGTCCTTGACGTCGAGCTCGATGGTGTTCAGCCCGTGCTTCGTCAGCCCGACGTACTCCTCGAGCTTCCCGTTGATCGATGCGAGCGCGCCCGTCACATGGACACCGCGCACCTCGACAGGGAGCGGACGTGGGCGGATCGCGACCTGGACGCTCGACAGTGCGGCCGGCGCCGCCTGCGCATCGGTACGGGCGGCTTGCTGCGGGCCCTTGCCCGCGAGCGTCATCCCTCCGGCGAGCGCAAGCACGACGAGCAGCAGGAGGCCGGCAACGGCAGCGCGACGACGACGCTTTCTCCGGCGCACCGTGTCCCGGCGAGCGCGGAAGCGCTCGTTCGGGTCCAGAGATGGGTACAGCATGGACACCGGGTCCAGCAGTGTAGTCGGTCGGTTTCGAGCGGAGCCGGGCGCACGGGCGGGGGACCGGACACGCGTTCGCATGGCGCTCCCGCGGCTGCAACCACCCCCAGGGGCACCCCCGGTGCCCTGATGTCACGTTAGCGCGAGTTCTGTGCCGCCTGGGTGCCGGGACCGTGCCAGGACTGTGACGGATGCAACTGCAGGAACATGCCGGTTCCCCAGACCCCTCCTCTGGTCCGCTACGCGCACAGGCCGCTACGCGGCCGGTCTACGATCCTCGGCGATGGTGCTCTCCGACCGCGTGATCCGTCGGCTGATCGAGGCCGGCCGGATCGGCATCGACCCCTACGACCCGACGCTCATGCAGCCGTCGAGCCTCGACGTCCGGGTCGACACGCTCTTCCGTGTCTTCCGGAACTCGCGGTATCCGTTCATCGACGTGAAGGCCGAGCAGGAGGAGCTGACGGAGCTCGTCGAGGTCGTCGGAGACGAGCCGTTCATCCTCCACCCCGGCGAGTTCGTCCTGGGATCGACGCTGGAGCGCGTCAGGTTGCCGGACGACCTCGTCGCGAGGCTCGAAGGTAAGATCGTCTCTAGGCAGGCTCGGTCTCCTGATCCACTCGACCGCGGGCTTCATCGACCCCGGGTTCGACGGCCACGTGACGCTCGAGCTGTCGAACGTCGCCAACCTCCCGATCACGATCTACCCCGGCATGAAGATCGGCCAGCTCTCCTTCGTGCAGATGTCGGAGCCGGCGGAGACGCCGTACGGCTCGGGCTCGCTCGGGTCGAAGTACCAGGGGCAACGGGGGCCGACTCCGAGCCGGTACTGGCAGAACTTCTCGGACGCGGAATGATCCTCGTCACCGGCGCGAGCGGCTTCGTCGGGCGTCACGTCACGCGCGATCTCGCCGGCGACGGCCCGCCCGTCCGGGCGATGGTGCGGGACGCGCGCGGCGCGGCGGCGCTCGAGGGCGTGCGCTGCGAGCTCGTTCGCGGCGACGTGACCGACCCGGCGTCGCTTCGCTCCGCGGCACGGGGTGTACGCACCATCGTCCACCTCGTCGCGATTGTCGAGGGCGCCCCCGCGACGTTCGAGCGGGTCATGGCAGCGGGCACGGGCAACCTCGTCGAGGCCGCGCGCGAGAGCGACGTGCGACGGATCGTGCTCATGAGCGCCCTCGGCACGGGGCAGGGCGCGACCGTCCCGTACTTTCGCGCGAAGTGGGCGGCAGAGCAGACGGTCCGCGGCTGCGGGATCGACCACGTCATCCTCCGTCCGAGCTTCGTGTTCGGCACCGACGGAGGGGTGCTGCCCCGCTTCCTGCGCATCGCGCGGCTGGCTCCGGTGACGCCGGTGATCGGGCCCGGGACGCAGCGCGTGCAGCCGATCTGGATCGATGACCTCGTCCGCGCTGTCCGGCTCGCCGTCCACGGCGACGACGCGGGCGGGCCGGTCGAGCTCGGCGGGCCGGAGGCGGTCACGTGGAACGAGCTGTGGGGACGGATGAAGACGGCGCTCGGAACCCGCCGGCCCGTGGTCAACGTCCCGTTCTGGCTCGCCCGCGGGCCTGCGGCGCTCCTCGAGCGGCTGCCGTCGCCGCCGCTGACGCGCGACCAGCTCCGGATGCTCGAAGGGCCGGACAACATCGTCTCGGACGGCGGCGACTCGATGCGGCGTCTCGGGCTCGGCGATCGCGTCGCGCTCGACGAGCAGCTCGCAGCGCGCCGTCGCGGGCTAGATGATGGATTCCGAATGCACGCGGGGCCGCCTTTCGGCGGCCCCGCACGTTGCGGTGACAGCGTTGGATTGGTAGAGGCGCTTCCTGCCTGACCAGAGGTGGTCGGCGGCGCGAAGCGCGAGTCCCCTACGCGTGGCTATGGCGATTCCCCGTAGGTCCCGGGGACACGCCTCTACCCGCTGGCACCTCCACTGCCGGTACTGCACGAATCTGACACCCGACCACCTCCTTTCCGTGGTAGTCCGAGTGTACGCACGCCGGTCGGATGTCGGCAAGTGCGGCGAACCGAACTGCGGGGAACCTCACCGGTTCCCTCGGACGCGCCACCGCTCCTCCGCCGCATGCCCCGCAGCAGTTGCGGCGCCGAAGGCGACGCCTTCCGGGATGTGCACGCCGCCGTCCGGCGGCGATCAGCCGCAGGATCCGTCCGATGCCTGACGCTGCTCGGCGCGCAGCTCAACGAAGGACGGTCGTCACCTCGAGCCCGCTGCCGATCGGGACCGTCACCGACGTGAGCGTCGGATCGGACTGCCGTGCCTCGATGTACGCGGCGAGCGACGCGTGGGAGACGACGTTGTCCGCGACGATCACGGCGCCCGGCTCGACCTTCTGTCGCGCGAGCTCGAAGATCCGCTCGTAGTCGTCCTTCCAGGCGTCGATGAACACGACGTCGAAGCCCTCCTCGAGCTCGTCGAGCGTCGCGAGCGCGTCCCCTTCGATCAGCTCGGCCCACTCCTCGAGCCCGGCGTCGGCGATGTTGCGGCGCCACGCCTCGATCTTCGCCGGATCCTGCTCGAGGGAGACGACACGGCCGCCGAGGATGCGGGCGGCCGCGGCCAGCCAGATCGTCGAGTAGCCGCGCGAGCCGCCGACCTCGAGGACCTCGCAGCCGGCGTTCGGCGCGACGAGCGCGAACAGGAGTCGTCCCGAATGCGGGCCGACGGCGAGCGAGCGCTCGGCGTATGGGACATCCTCGGCACGCTCCCGCTCGTCCTCCTCCTCGAGGCGGGCGAGCACGGCGCGGACGCGTTCGTCGATCACGGCGCCGACCTTACCGGCTGCGTCACGCGCCCGAGCCCGACCGCGTAGGGTCGTGCGCATGTCGTCGCCGGCCGACGCATTCGTCGATCGCTGGAAGGCGACGGTCGACGCGCGCGACCTCGGAGGCGCTCGAGTCGCTGCTCGCGGACGACGTCGTGTTCCGCTCGCCGGTCGTCCACGCGCCGACCGTCGGACGCGGGCCGACGACCCTCCTGCTCGCCGCGGTGATCGAGGTCTTCGGCGAGCTCGAGTACACGCACACCTACCTCGAGGAGCCGCACGGCGTCACGCTCCTGTTCGAGACGAGCGTCCTCGCCGACGACGGCCGCCGGCTCGACGTCGAAGGAGTGGACGTCTTCGCTCTCGACGAGGAGGGCCGGCCGCTCGCTGACCGTCATGTTCCGGCCGCTCTCCGCCGCGCAGGCGGTCGGCGCACGGATGCGCGAGCAGCTCGGTCTCTGAGGCGTCGCCGACGTCGATCACGATCATCCCGTCCTCCCGGACGCGGACCGGATACGTCGCGACCGGCAGGTAGGCCGGCAGCGTCAGCGCGTTCCCCGTGCGCAGGTCGAACCGCGCCCCGTGGCGCGGGCAGACGACCTGGCACACGTCGGCGTCCCACTCGCCCTCGCAGAGCGGTCCGTCGTCGTGCGTGCAGCGGTCCTCGATCGCGTGGAGCTCGCCGCCGCAGCGGTAGAGCCCGATCGTGTGGCCGTTCGCCGGGACGAGCCGCATGGAGCCGTCGGGCAGCTCCTCGAGCGGCAGTGCTTCGATCTCGGTCACGGGTGCCCCTTCAGGCGATGCGGCCACGTTCCTGGCGTGCGAGGAGCAAGCCGGGCTAGGACGCAGGGAGCGCCGGTACCAGGAGGTATCGGGGCGACCGAGGACAACGCACGGCGCCGCTCATCGCACGCCAGGGACCTGGAGGGCATTGCTTGAAGGGGCACTCTACGTGAGCGTGATCTCGCCGGCCGACGTGCCCCACTCCTCGGGGAGCGGCGTGCCCTTCGCGCGGTGGAGGGCGACCTTGAGCACGCCGAGCCCGAGGAGCGCGCACTTGAGGCGGACCGGCGTGAGCGGGATGCCGATCTCCTCGAGCAGCTCGTCCTTCGGCATCGTCGAGACCTCCTGCGCGGTGCGGCCCTTGACGATGTCGGTGAGCATCGACGTCGCCGCCTGGCTGATCGCGCAGCCGCGGCCCTCGAAGCCGACGTCCTCGATCACGTCGCCCTCGCCGAACCGGACGGAGACCGTCACCTCGTCGCCGCAGAGCGGGTTCTGCCCCTCGGCGACCGCATCCGCAGGCTCGAGCAGCCCGTGGTTCCGCGGCGCCTTGTAGTGGTCCAGGATGACTTCCCGGTAGAGCTGCTCGAACTCCGACATCAGCCCAGCGACGCCTTGACCTTGTGGAGCCCGGCGACGAGCCGGTCGATCTCCTCCGGCAGCGAGTAGAGGTAGAAGCTGGCGCGTGTCGTGGCCGCGACGCCGAGGCGCGTCATGAGCGGCTGCGTGCAGTGGTGCCCCGCGCGGACGGCGACGCCCTCCCAGTCGAGGATCTGCGCGACGTCGTGGGGATGGATGCCCTCGACGTCGAACGAGACGATCCCCGCGCGGCGCTCGGGGGGAGGCCCGAAGATGCGGATCCACGGGATCTCGTCGAGCGCGGCCATCGCCTGCTCGACGAGCACGTGCTCGTGCTGCTCGATCGCCTCCAGGCCGACGTCGGTCACGTAGTCGATCGCGGCGCCGAAGCCGACGGCCTCGGCGATCGCGGGCGTCCCGGCCTCGAACTTGTGCGGCAGGTCGTTGAACGTCGTCCTGTCGAGCCCGACCGAGCGGATCATCTCGCCGCCGAGGTTGAACGGGCTCATCGCCTCGAGGAGCTCGCGCCTCCCCCAGAGCGCGCCGACGCCGCTCGGCCCGCAGAGCTTGTGCGACGAGATCGCGACGAAGTCCGCGCCGAGCGCCTGCACGTCGACGAGCCGGTGCGGGGCCGCCTGCGCCGCGTCGACGACCATGATCGCCCCCTGCGCGTGCGCCCACTCGGCGAGCGTCTCGATCGGGTTGATCGTGCCGAGCGAGTTCGAGACGAGGTTGTTCGCCACGACCTTGATGTTCCCCTCGCGCGAGAGCCCGTCGAGCGCGTCGAGCTGGAGCTCGCCGTGGTCGTCGATCGGGATGTGCCGGAACGAGGCGCCGGTCCGCTGCGCGATGAACTGCCACGGGACGAAGTTCGCGTGGTGCTCGAGCTCCGTGATGACGACGACGTCGCCCGGGCCAAGGTTGTCGAGCCCCCAGGCGTACGCGACGAGGTTGATCGCCTCGGTGGCGCTGCGCGTGAAGATCACCTCGCGCTCCGACGGGGCGTTCAGCAGGCCCGCGACCGTCCTCCGCGCGCCCTCGAACCCCTCGGTGGCGCGCTCGGAGAGCCGGTAGACCCCCCGGTGGACGTTCGCGTACTCGTGCTCGTAGAACGTGCGCATCCGGTCGAGCACCTGGCGCGGCTTCTGGGTCGACGATGCGGAGTCGAGGTACGCGACCGGCTTGCCGTCGAGCAGCTCCTCGAACACCGCGAAGTCCGCGCGCAGGCGGTGCGCGTCGAGAGTCGGCGTGGCGGTCGAGGCCATACGGCCATCGTAGCCGTGCCGTTCTTCCGCACGACCGTGTCGGACGCTAGGCGGGCTTGGCCTTGCCGTTCTTCTGGGCGAGCGCTGCGACCTCACGCTGGCGCTCGACCGCGACGGCGATCGTCTCCAGGATCTCGCAGAGGCGGACGAGGCGCCGCCGCTCGCTCGTCTCCTCGAGCAGCTCCAGCTTGAGCTCGGGTGCCAGCTCGAACCGCGAGCCGATCTCGAACGACGGCTGGCCGATGACCTCCGTCGGGACCTCGACCTCGGCGCCCGTCAGGTCGACGAGGCGGCGGAAGACGGCGAGCGCCCGCTCGACGTCGGGCGCCGGGGGCGGGTCGTGAACGTCGTCGAGTGCCTCGATCGTGCCGGTGTGGAAGCTGCGCCCGTCGGTGACGTCGACGAGCCGGAATCGCCCGCCCCCCTCGACGACGATGTTGAGGCGGCCGTCCTCGAAGCGGTCGGTCACCTCGACCACGGTCGCGAGGGTTCCGATCCGCCGGAGCCCGTCGTCGTCCGCGTACACGAGACCGAACGGCTCCTCCTCCTCGAGGCACTCGCCGATCAGCTCGCGGTAGCGCGGCTCGAAGATGTGGAGCGGAACCTGCTCCGTCGGGAGCAGCACGAGCCCGAGCGGGAAAAGCCCGATCTCCATGAGCGACAGCCTACGCCCGCTGCGGGCGAAACCCGGTCTAGAAGACGCGGATCGCGATGGCCGTCAGCAGGCCGATGATGGCGATGAGGCGCATGTCTCCGACCCTAGGCACGAGGGATCAGGAGACCCTGAGCTTCGTCCGGTTTCGTCAGGAAAACGCTCAGGACGGGGTGGTGTGGAACTGCGCCGTCTCCCAGACCATGCCGCGGGCGACACGCGTGCGCGTGAAGCCCGTGGCGGCCGGCGGCGCGCTCCAGCTCTGCCGGCGCATGGAGGTAGATGCGAAAGCGCTTCCGCATCACCGCAGAAGGAGGCTTCTCGAGCCAGATCAGCATCCGGGCGAGCCATCGGTCGCGCGGGTAGCTCGCCAGGAGCACTCGCCGAGCCTTCACGGCGCCCACGCCGAGGAGCTCCGGACCGTCGGGCGAGCAGCAGACGACGCGCCGCAGCACGACGATGTCCGCGGGATCGACCGCCTCCGGCTCCGCGAACGGGTCGGCCACCTCGAACGAGGTCCGGTCGGCGATGCCGCACCGACCGGGCAAGCTCGCCGGCCAGGTCCCGCGTACGCGCCGAGCGCCTCGACCACGCGGCCGCTCGCCGCGCCGCGACGAAGGAGCTCCGCCTGGATCTGACCGATCCCGCCGCCGATCTCGACGACGGTGGCGTCGCGGAGACCGCCTTCCTCGGCCCACGCGGCGATCTGCTTCGCGTCGGCGCCGCCGAGGCCGTCCTTCAGATAGCGGCGCAGCTCACGCCGTGCGCGCTTCTCCCCGAAGATGTCGAGCGAGTCGGCGGCGCAGCTCGAGCACGGCACGACCCCATGGTGGCACGACCGGCGAGGTCGCCGCCGGAGGGACCGGCTCAGGCCTGCGGGATGCGGGCCTCGAGGGCCGCGCCGAGCGCCTCGCGGACCGGCTCGAGCTCGATCCGGTCGAGCACGTCCTGGAAGAAGCCGCGGACGATCAGGCGCTCCGCCTCGGAGCGCGGGAGGCCGCGCGCCATCAGGTAGAAGAGCTGCTCTCGGTCGACCTGCGACAGCGTCGCGCCGTGGGTGCACCGCACGTCGTTCGCGAGGATCTCGAGCCCGGGGATCGAGTTGGCGGTCGCGGTCTTCGAGAGGAGGAGGTTGCGGTTCTCCTGGTACGCGTTCGTCTTCTGCGCCCCCTCCTCGACCCGGATCATCCCGCGCCACACCGTCGCAGCCGTGTCGCGGAGCGCGCCCTTGAACGCGAAGTCCGAGGTCGTGTCGGGCGCGGCGTGCAGCTGGTACGTGTCGTAGTCGAGGTGCTGCGCGCCGTCGGCGAAGTACGCGCCGGTGACCCGGGACGAGGCGCCGCGGTCGGCGAGGTCGTTCTGGATCCACGTCTTGCCCTTCGCCGAGCCGAACCCGCCCTCGACCCAGTCGAGCTCCGCGTCGCGCTCGATGCGGGCGTGACACGAGGCGAAGAGCCACGTCTTCGACGAGAGCCGCTGGACGTTCACGATCTCGGCCTTCGCGCCGTCGTGGACGACGACCTCGACGACGCCGTTGGCGTATGCCTCGAGCTCGGGGTCGGCCGATGTGAGCTCCTGCACCACGGTGAAGCGCGAGCCCGGGTCGGCGACGACGAGGACGCGCCAGAAGAGCGAGCCGCCCGGTGCGGAGCTCGCGACGCGGAGGTAGAGCGGCTTCTCGAGCTCGACCCCGGCCGAGACGTGGACGAGCAGCCCGTGCTCCCAGACGGCCGCGTTGTGCGCGCGGAACTTGTCGTCCGGCTTCACGAGGCTGCCGAACAGCGGGTGGTCGTCCGTCAGCGCTTCGAACCGGATCCCCTCGGGCGCCGAGCCCGCGAACACGATGCCGCTCTCGTCGATCGTCGCGGCGGCCGCGACGTCGAGATCGAGGAGCGACGCCACCTCGGTCCTTGTCGACGCCTCCGCCTCCCATGCATCGGGGTCGAACCCCTCGAGGTTCGTGAAGCGCCAGTGCTCGTCGCGCGTCGTCGGAAGCGGGAGCGCCTGATACCGCTCGAGGAGCTCGGGTCTCACGAGTCGGTGCGCCCCGCTTCACGCGGCGAGTAGCGGTGGTGGAGCATCAGGGCGTTCCCGTCCGGGTCGCTGAAGAACGCCATGTGGCAGACGCCGGTGTCGAAGACGTCGCCTGTGAACTCGACGCCCTTCGCCTCGAGGTCGGCGCGGGCCGCCGCGACGTCGTCGACGTGGAGCGCGAGGTGCGCGGTCGTCTGCGGCGCGAACTCCAGCCCGAAGGTCGTCGGCTCGTAGATCCCGAAGCACTGCTCGCCGATCCAGAACTCGGCCTGGCCGGTCTCGTCGGGCGTGAAGCCGAGCGTGTCGACGTAGAACGCGCGCGAGCGCTTCCAGTCCGTCGAGGGCACGGCGACGAAATCGGCCTTTGTGATCTGAGGCATTCGGCGGTCCTCCCGAGGTTTCCAGGCTCTGTCGGCGTCAGCCGACAGAGCCTTCCATCTGCAGCTGGATGAGGCGGTTCATCTCGACCGCGTACTCGAGGGGGAGCTCCTTCGTGATCGGCTCGACGAACCCGGAGACGATCATCGCGCTCGCCTCGGCCTCCGAGAGCCCGCGGCTCATGAGGTAGAAGAGCTGCTCCTCGCCGATCTTGGAGACCGTCGCCTCGTGGCCGAGGTCGACGTCGTTCTCCTTCACGTCGATGTACGGGTACGTGTCGGAGCGCGAGTCCGCGTCGAGGATCAGCGCGTCGCAGACGACCTTCGACTTCGAGCCGGTCGCACCCTTGGCCACCTCGAGGAGGCCGCGGTAGCCGCCGCGCCCGCCGTTCTTCGAGATCGACTTCGAGGTGATCACGCTCGACGTGTTCTTCGCGACGTGGACGACCTTGCCGCCCGCGTCCTGGTGCTGGCCCTTGCCGGCGAATGCGATCGAGAGCACCTCACCGTGCGCCCGCTCGCCCATCAGCCAGATCGCGGGGTACTTCATCGTCACCTTGGAGCCGAGGTTCCCGTCCACCCACTCCATCGTCGCGTCCTCGTAGGCGACCGCGCGCTTCGTGACGAGGTTGTAGACGTTGTTCGACCAGTTCTGGATCGTCGTGTAGCGGCAGCGGCCGCCCTTCTTGACGACGATCTCGACCACCGCGGAATGCAAGGAGTCGGACGAGTAGATCGGCGCGGTGCAACCCTCGACGTAGTGCACGTAGGCGCCCTCGTCGACGATGATCAGCGTGCGCTCGAACTGGCCCATGTTCTCCGCGTTGATGCGGAAATAGGCCTGGAGTGGCATCTCGATCGAGACGCCCGGCGGCACGTAGATGAAGGAGCCGCCCGACCAGACCGCGGAGTTGAGCGCGGCGAACTTGTTGTCGTTCTGCGGGATGATCGTCGCGAAGTACTGCTTGACGAGCTCCTCGTGCTCGCGCAGACCCGAGTCCATGTCGAGGAAGATGACGCCCTTCGCCTCGAGGTCGGCCTGGAGCTTGTGGTAGACGACCTCGGACTCGTACTGCGCCCCGACGCCGGCGAGGTACTTCTTCTCCGCCTCCGGGATCCCGAGCCGGTCCCACGTGTCGAGGATCTCCGCAGGGAGGTCCTCCCACTTGTCCACCTGCTTCTCGGTCGGCTTCAAGTAGTAGTGGATGTTGTCGAAGTCGATGCCGGAGAGGTCGGCGCCCCAGCCGGGCATCGGCCGCGCGATGAAGTAGTCGAGGGACTGGTGGCGGAACTTGCGCATCCAGTCGGGCTCGGACTTGTGATCCGAGATGACGTCGAGCAGCTCGTGCGTGAGGCCCTTCGGCGCCTTGTAGATCGTCGAGACGTCGTCGACGTGCCAGCCGTACCCGTAGTCGGCGCGGATGTCGCGAACGGTCTCGGTCTCGCTCTGGCTCATTCGGACTCGCCCCCTTCGACCGCGACGCCGGCGGGCACGAAGGCCTCGTAGCCCTCGGCCTCGAGCTGGTGCGCCAGTTCGGCGCCTCCCGAGGCGACGACCCGCCCGTCCACGAAGACGTGCACGTTGTCCGGCGTCACGTAGTTGAGGATCCGCTGGTAGTGCGTGATCACGAGCGCGCCCATGTCGGGGCCGACCAGGGTGTTGACCCCCTCGGCGACGATGCGCAGCGCATCGATGTCGAGGCCCGAGTCGGTCTCGTCGAGGATCGCGATCCTCGGCTGCAGCATCGCCATCTGCAGGATCTCGACGCGCTTCTTCTCGCCGCCCGAGAACCCGTCGTTGAGGTAGCGCTGCGCGAGCTCCCGCGGCACCTTGAGGTGCTCCATCGCCGCCAGAAGCTCCGTTCGGAACTCCTTGACCGGGACGGGATCCTCCTCGCCGCCGTTCGCCGCCTTGCGCTTCGCGTTGATCGCGCTGCGCAGGAAGCTCGTGACCGTGACGCCGGGAATCGCATGCGGGTACTGGAACGCGAGGAAGAGGCCGCGCTGGGCGCGCTCGTCGGCACCGAGCTCGAGGATCGACTCGCCGTCGAACCGGATGTCGCCCTCCGTGATCTCGTAGGAGGGATGACCCATCAGCGCGTACGCGAGCGTCGACTTCCCGGAGCCGTTCGGCCCCATGATCGCGTGCTTCGCGTTCGTGTCGACCGCGAGGTCGACGCCCTTGACGATCTCGGTGCCGTCCTCCAGGGCGACGTGCAGGTTCGTGATCTCGAGCAGTGCCACTGATGTCCTTCGGTTGCGTTTCGGAGAGTGTGGCGCACGGGGCCACGGCCCTGCGCGCGTCTCCTCATAGGGTAGCCGGACCCGGGCAGACCGCCACGGATCCGCCGCAGGCGTCTACCCTGGCCGCATGCGGGAAGACGAGGCGCGGAAGCGCGTTCTCTCGGCCGACTGCGTCCTCGACCCGGGGAGCGACGAGCGGGCGCTCGGCGGCGCCGTCACGGTGGCGCTCTGCGGCCACTGGGAGCACGAGGGCGACTGCCGCTGGCCCCACCTCACCGTCACCGAGGCGGCAGGCGACCGCCTCGTCCACGTCAGGACGACCGTCACGGTCGGCGAGGACGAGGAGGACGAGGTGCTGCAGCGCTTCCATGCCGCTCTCGCGACCGGGGCGCTGACCGGCCCGGACGGCGCGGTCAGCCGCTGGCGTCTCGTCGAGACGTAAGGTCAGCCCGGATTCGGTCGGTCGCTTCGCGAAACAGCTACGCTCCCGCCATGCCCTTCGGAATCGGTATCTGGGAGCTCCTGATCCTGCTGCTCGTGCTGCTCCTCGTCTTCGGCCCGAAGCGGCTGCCGGAGATGGGCCGCCAGCTCGGCAAGGGGATGCGCGAGTTCAAGGACTCGGTGTCCGGCTCGGACAAGGACGACGACGATCGACCTTACGGTCGACGAGGTCGCCGAGCTGCCTCCCGCAGACACTGCAACGACGTCCGCTGCGCCGACGCGCGAGCGCGACACCGTCTCCTAGCAGCGCGACCCCGGTATGGCCCGCCGGATCGTCCCGCGGCGCCTGAGCCACGACGAGGAAGCCAGCCTCGTCGAGCACCTGACGGAGCTCCGGCACCGCCTCGTCATCTGCCTGTTCGCGATCGTGCCGGCGTTCGCCGTCGCGTACGTCTTCCACGACGAGCTGATCAAGCGGCTGAAGGGCCTCCTGCCCGCCGGGACGCCGCTCGTGACGCTCGGCGTGACGGAGCCGTTCACGACCTCGCTCAAGGTGAGCTTCTACGTCGCGATCGCGATCGTCCTGCCGATCATCCTCTGGCAGATCTGGGCGTTCCTCGCGCCCGCCGTCGGGGACGACACGCAGCGCGTCATCGGCATCTTCGTCGTCCTCTCGCACGCGTCCTCTTCGCGGCCGGGCGTCACGTTCTGTTACACGATCGTGCTCCCGAAGGCGCTGACGTTCCTCGTCGACTACGACTCGGAGCTCTACCTCGAGCAGATCCGCGCGAGCTACTACCTGTCGTTCGTCACGCTGACGCTGCTCGCGTTCGGGATCGCGTTCCAGATGCCGATCTTCATCCTCGGGCTCGTGCGCCTCGGCGTCCTCACCTCCGACCGGCTGCGGCGGAACCGTCGCATCGGCTACGTGCTCGATGCTCACGTTCGCGATCCTCCTGCCGACCATCGACCCCGTCTCGCTCGTGCTCGAGGTCGTGCCGCTGTTCGTGCTCTTCGAGGCCTCGATCTGGCTCTCGGTGTTCATGGAACGGCGCTGGGAGCGCTCGGCCGCCGAGGCCGAGGCTCTGTGAGGATCGTCTCGGCCGACTGGGTCGTCCCCGTCGAGGGCGATCCGATCCCGGACGGCGCGGTTGCGATCGCCGACGACGGCCGGATCGCCGCCGTCGGGCCCGTCGTCCGAGCTCGGCGCCGGCGAGCGCTTCGAGGGCTGCGTGATCGTCCCGGGCTTCGTCAACTGCCACTCGCACCTCGAGTACGCCGTCTACGCCGGCTTCGGCGACGGGCTGCCGTTTCCGGACTGGATCGCGCTGCACGTCGCGCGCAAGGGGCTGCTCGACCCCGACGACATGGTCGCGATCGCCACCGACGGCGCCCACGAGTGCCTCCGCTCGGGCATCACGACCGTCGGCGACTGCAGCTTCGCGGGCGCGGCCGCCGAGGCGGCGTCCGAGCCGGGACTTCGCGCGATCGTCTACCTGGAGGTGTTCAGCCTCGACGGCTCGGCGCTCGAGCGGTTCGACCGGCTCCGCGAGCAGGTCGAGCCGCTCGCTCTCGGAGCGCGTCCGTCCTCGGCGTCTCGCCGCATGCGCCGTACACGTGCACGCTGGAGCTGTACGAGCAGTGCGCCGCGCTCGGGCTTCCGACGGCGACGCACCTCGCCGAGAGCGTCGCCGAGCGCGAGTTCCTCGTCGACGGGATCGGGCGACTGGTCGGCCTTCGGCGAGATGCTCGTGCCGCCGCCCGGCATCACGGGGATCCGCATGCTCGCCGACGCCGGGCTGCTCGGCCCACACGCTCATGGCCGCGCACTGCGTCGACGTCGACGACGAGGAGATCGCGCTGCTCGCGCGGCACCGAGTCGGCGTCGCGCACTGCCCTCGCTCGAACGGGATCCTCGGCTGCGGCGTCGCGCCGCTCGCCGAGCTGCGCGCCGCGGGGATCGCCGTCGGCATCGCGACCGACAGCCCCGCGTCGACGCCGTCGTTCGACCTGTTCGAGGAGCTCCGGACGGCGATCGTCGCGGCCCGTGCCCGCGAGCGCGCGGCCCGACGCGCTCACGGCGGGCGACGCGCTCGAGCTCGCGACGCTCGGCGGCGCGCGCGTGCTCGGGATGGACGGCGAGGTCGGCTCGCTCGTCGCCGGAAAGCAGGCCGACCTCGCGATCGTCGTCACTCGACGAGCAGCCCGTTCGAGCCTGTTGAAGATCCTGTTGCGGCCGTCGTGCTGGGAGGCTCGCCGGAGCGGGTTGCAGCTACTCTCGTAGCCGGCGAGGACCGCTACCGGCGAGGGACGACCGCATGGCCCGATTCGAGAAGAGCCGCCCGAAGAGCGCGAAGCCGCATGCTGCGGTAGCGACGCCGCGCCGCGCCACGACGGCGCCCTCGATCGAGGACACGATGTTCTTCCCGCGGCTGCGGCGCCACGCGAAGTGGATGTTCGTGCTGCTCGCGCTCATCTTCGGCCTCGGCTTCGTCCTGTTCGGCGTCGGCGCGGGCGGCGTCGGCGTCGGCGACGTCTTCCGGGACGCCGGCGGGACGTCGGCGCAGTCGGTCTCCGACGCGCGCGAGAAGACCGAGGACACGCCCGAAGGACCCGGAGGCCTGGATCGAGCTCTCGACCGCCCTGCAGACCGAGGGCGAGACGGCCGAGGCGATCGCCGCGCTCGATCAGGCGATCGAGCTCCGCCCGAAGGATCCCGATGCCGTACCGCCAGCTCGCCAGGCCTCCACCTGACGCAGGCGACGAAGCGCCAGCAGGACGGCCAGCTCGCGCAGTCGTGGCCGCGTTCCGGGCGCCCGCGCAGGCGTTCCTCCTCTTCACGGCGCCGTCCGGCCAGGCCGTCCTCTCCGGACCCGATCGCGGCTCGGGATCAACTGCCCAGGCGAGCGACGCGTGCCACGACCGCGTACCAGGACGCGCAGACCGTCAGGCGACCCTCGCGGTCGACGCGTACGAGCAGCTCGCCGAGCTCCAGCCGGACGACCCGAACGTGCAGCTCGAGCTCGCCCAGGCCGCGCAGCAGACCGGCGACGCGGCCACCGCGATCGCCGCGTACGAGCAGTTCCTGAGCTCGCGCCGGACGACCCGAACGCGAGCATCGTCCGCGAGCAGCTGAAGCAGCTCCGCGGGACCGCCGCAGCCGTCCGCTGGTTAGAGTCTCGCGCGTGAGAGGGCGCGCTGCGCCGTGCGGCCCCTTCAGGCCGCCGCGATCGTCGCGCTCGCGCTCGTCGCCGCGCTCGGGCTCGCCGCCTGCGGCGACACGGTCGGCTACTCGGACGGCTCCGGCGACCGGATCCGCGGCAAGGAGCTGTTCGTCGAGGGCTGCGGCTCGTGCCACGCGCTCGCCGACGCCGGGACGACGGGGGCGATCGGCCCGAACCTCGACTTCGCGTTCGTCCAGTCGCGCATCGACGGGCTGGGCGAGGACACGATCCTGCAGGTCGTCCGCGGCCAGATCGCCTATCCGGTCGTCGACCCGCCGACGGACGCCCCGGGGATGCCCGCCGACATCTTCGAGGGGCAGGACGCGGAGGACGTCGCGACCTACGTCGCCTCCGTCGCCGGCCTCGACGCGAACGGCGAGCCGATCGACCCGGCGAACCCGCCGAAGCCGGCCGCCGCCCGAGGCGGCGACACCGACGGCAAGGCGATCTTCGCCTCGGCCGGCTGCGGTGGCTGCCACACGCTCGCGGCTGCGGGCTCGGACGGCACCGTCGGGCCGAACCTCGACGAGTCGAAGCCGTCGCTCGAGCTCGCGGTCGACCGCATCACGAACGGCCAGGGCGGCATGCCCTCGTTCAAGGGCCAGCTGAGCGAGGAGCAGATCGAGGCGGTCGCGAAGTTCGTCCGAGCGGGCAAGTCGCGCGCGGCAAGTAGCGGCGCCAGACCGACCGCTCTACGCGACTCTCGAGATCGACGACGACGTGCGTCACGGGCACGTCGTAGCGCATCCGGGCGTTCTCGACGACGCCCTGCTCGAGCCAGTGCGAGCGGCCCGGCGGGTGGGTCGAGACGACGATCTCGTCGGCCGGGAACTCGCGGAGCGCGTCCTCGAGCGCCTGCAGCGGATCGCCGTCCCCGATCTCGCCTCGCGCGCTGGACGCCGACTGCGCAAGCCGCGCGAGGCTCGTGTCGAGCCGTGCCTGCGCGGCCGCGCGCGCCCCGTCCTCGTCCGACGTCCACGTCCGCACCTTCGAGTTGAGCGCCGGGCAGACGAGCAGCACGTCCTCGCCGACTCCTTCGGCCTTCCGCTCGAGGAGGATCGCGAGCTCGCCACCGCCGACCGTCTCGTTCGCGACGACGAGGATGCGCCGCTCGGCCGTCCGGTCCCGGACGACGTGCGCCTGCGGCGGCCGCTGGCGCATCCCGCCGCGGATCGCCCAGAGCGCCGCCTGCGACGAGCGCGAGGAAGACGACGACCCCGAGCCAGTCGCGATCCAGGCGGCGAGCACGACGAGCACGGCGCCGCCGAGCGTCAGCAGCACCACCTGGAATGCCGAGGCCTCGTCGCGAACCGGGTTCTTCATGTCCGAGTGGCTCTCTGTTGCATACGCCACGAACTATCTAGCGGATTCGCGCCACAGGCGCGAATCCGCATCCAGCTTTGGCCCTACAGCAAGTACACAGCGGCCCAGACGATGATCCACATCACGTCGACGAAGTGCCAGTAGATCCCGGGGATCTCGACGCCGTGGAAGTGGTCGGGCGAGAAGTGGCCCTGGAACGCGCGCGACGGCGGCGATCGTCAGCAGCGACAGGCCGACGAAGACGTGGGCTCCGTGGAGGCCGGTCAGCCCGAAGAACACCGAGGCGAACGCGCCGTCGCTCGTGTTGAAGCCGACGTGCGCGTACTCGATCGCCTGCGTCAGGAGGAACGCGAGCCCGAGCAGGATCGTGACCACGAGCCCGGCCCTGAGGCCGTTCCGGTCGCCGCGCTTGATCGACTGGGTCGCCCAGTGGATCGTGAAGCTCGACGTCACGAGGATCGCGGTGTTGACGCTCGCGACGAAGACGGGGAACTCGTACGGCGGGGGCGGCCAGGTCGCCGGCGCGTCGGGGTTGACGACGCGGACGAAGAAGTACGCCGTGAAGAAGGCGCCGAACAGCATCGCCTCCGAGGCGATGAAGAGGAACATCCCGAGCGTCGCTCGGATCGAGCCGCGAGCTCCGGTTCGCCGGCGGCGGCCCGTGGTGCTCGCCGTGATCGTGGACTCGGCGTGCGCGCTCATGCGCGCGCCTCACGACGTGACCTCCGCTGCGAGCGCTCGCGACCACGTGCTCGACCGGCACGCCGGCGTCCTTCCGCAGCCGCTCGACGACGTCGCGGCGCAGCCAGCCCGAGCGCTCGCCCGGGAAGGTCGAGACGATCACCTCGTCGACGCGCTCGTCCTCGATGACGTTCATCGCGGCGGTGTACGGGTCCGGGTGCGCGACCTGGCCGTGCGCCTCGATGCCCTCGCGCGGAGCGTCGAGAGCGCGGCGCGGAGCCGTCGCTCCGCCTCGGGATGCTCGCCCGCGTCCGGGTCGCTCTGCGGGCAGACGAGGAGAAACGCCGCCGGGCCCTCGGCCGCGCGCCGCGCGGATCCGGTCGAGCAAGCGGCTCGCCGAGCACGGTCTCGTTCGCGATCACGAGCACGTTCGCCTGACCCGTCCGCGCCGCGACGTCGGAGACGACGTGCTCGAACGGCCGGTCGCCCGCGAGCGCCTCGAGCTCGGCGAGGACGTTCCTGCGCCGGAGCCAGCCCGACGTCTCCTCGGGTGCGTCGAGACGATCAGCTCGTCGACCGGCTCGAGCGCGAGGATGTCCTCGACCGCCGTGATCGGGCCGCCCTCGAAGACGTCGCCGTGGGCCGGGATGCCCTGCTGCCCGCAGCCCCGCGACCAGCCGGTCGACGCGTCGTCCCGGCGGACGCGCGCCGCGAGTTCCGGTAGACGACGTACCCGGACTGCGGCTCGTTGACCGGGGCGACGACCACCGCGCGGATCGGCCCCTGCTCGGCCCGGCGGCGAACGGCGTCGAGCAGCTCGACGCCGACGAGCGTCTCGTTCGCGACGACGAGGACGACGGTCGGGCATCGTCGCCGACCTCGCTCATACGTCGTGCCTCCTGCAGCGCACCGCCGCGCAGCACGGCGTGCTTCGCGCCCGGCACGCCGTACTCGTACGGCCCGCCGACGACCTGCGGGATCTCGTCGAAGTTGAACACCGGCGGCGGCGACGTCACCTGCCACTCGATCGTGAGCGCCCTCCACGGGTTCGAGCCGGCGATCGGGCCGCGCACCCAGCTCGTGATCACGTTGTAGGCGAACACGACGACCGAGGCGCCGAGCGCGAACGACGCGATCGTGACGACCATGTTGAGCGCGCCGAACGTCGCCGCGTAGTCGGCGACGCGTCGCGGCATCCCGACGAGCCCGACCCAGTGCATCGGGAAGAACGTCACGTTGAACGCGATGAACGTCATCCAGAAGTGGAGCTTCCCGAGCCGCTCGTTGTACATCCGGCCGGTCATCTTCGGGAACCAGTAGTAGATGCCCGGCGAAGATCGTGAACACCGAGCCGCCGAACAGCACGTAGTGGATGTGCGCGACGATGAAGTACGTGTCCGAGGCGTGGATGTCGATCGGCACCGCGGCGAGGTAGATCCCCGAGAGCCCGCCGATCACGAACATCGAGACGAACCCGAGCGCGAACAGCATCGGCGTGTTGAGGTGGATCTTCCCCTCCCACAGCGTTGCCAACCAGGAAAACACCTTGACCCCAGTGGGGACCGCGATCAGGAGCGTCGAGATCATCATCGGCACGCGGAGCCAGTCGGCCATCCCGGCGACGAACATGTGGTGCGCCCACACCGAGAAGCCGAGCACGAGGATCCCGAGCAGCGAGATCGCCATCAGCCGGTAGCCGAAGATCGGCTTGCGGCTCATCACCGCGATGATCTCCGAGATGATCCCGAACCCGGGCAGGATCATGATGTAGACGGCCGGGTGACTGTAGAACCAGAAGATGTGCTGGTAGCCGAGCACGTAGCCGCCGTTGTCCGGCGTGAAGAAGCTCGTGTGCATCACCCGGTCGAACATGACGAAGAACTGCGAGCCGGCGATGAACGGCGTCGCGATCACGACGAGCAGTGACGTCGTGAAGTTCGCCCAGACGAGCAGCGGCATGCGCCAGAACGTCATCCCCGGCGCGCGCATCGTGATGATCGTGACGAGGAAGTTCAGCGCCGTCGCGATCGACGAGGCGCCCGCCCACTGGACGCCCATGTTGAAGAACACCTGGCCGAACGGCTGCTCGGACGCGAGCGGCGCGTAGCTCGTCCAGCCCGTCGCGAAGGCGCCGCCCGGCGCGAGGAAGCTCGCCAGGAACATGACGCCCGCGATCGGCAGCATCCAGAAGCTGAGCGCGTTGAGGCGCGGGAACGCCATGTCCGGCGCGCCGAGCATCAGCGGCACCGCGAAGTTCGCGAGCCCGGCGAACGCCGGGATGATGAACACGAAGATCATCAGCGTCGCGTGCGCCGACACGAGCCCGTTGAAGGTCTGCGTGTCGAAGAACTGCATGCCCGGCTGCGCGAGCTCGGCGCGGAAGAGCATCGCGAGGAAGCCGCCGGCGATGAAGAAGAAGAACGTCGTGACGAGGTACTGGACCCCGATCACCTTGTGGTCGGTGTTGACCTTGAAGTAGTCCGTCCACTTGTAGGCGCCGTGGTTCGCGTGGTCGTCCGGGACCGTCGGACGCCCCGAGATCCAGTAGAGCCAGTAGTCGAACGCCCCGATCCCGAGCAGGAAGCCGATCGGCGCGGTCACCATCCCGCCGATCAGGACGATGTACTCCCACGTCGTAGACCGGATCCCAGCCCGCGAGCCAGCGGAGCGTGACGACGATGTACATCCCGATCAGGAAGAAGGCCGCCGCGCACCAGAGGGCGCGGACGTAGCCGGGGCGCATCAGGCAGCCCGCGCTTCGCGGCGGCGGCGCGCGCGTGACCGGCGCTCGCGGTGCTCGTGCTGCTCGACCGTGGTCGTCACTTGCTTCTCCTCCCCGCTCAGGTACGCGACGAGCGCGTCGAGCTCCTCGGGTGACAGCGCTCTCGCCGAACGTCCTTCGGCATCACGCCGGGCTGGTACCCCGGCGCGATCGACGGCGTCGGGATCGACGATCGACTGGCGGACGAACTCGCCGACGGGCATCACCCGCCTTCTCGGCCGCTGCCGCGAGGTCGTCGAGCGACGGCCCGATCTGCGAGTCGGTGCCGGCCGTCGAGAACGTGTGGCAGCCGCCGCAGCCGGCCGACGCGAACGTCGTCGCGCCGAGCTCCTGGACGCTGCCGCCGGCCTGCCGCCCTCGCCGTCGCCCTCGCCGTCCTCTGCCCGCCTGCGCCGTTGCTCGAGCCAGGCGTCGAACGCCGCCTGCTCGAGCACGCGGACGGGCGCGCGCATCGTCGAGTGGCCGAGGCCGCAGAGCTCGGTGCAGATCAGCGTGAACTCGCCCGGTCCGCGTCGGCGTGATCACGATCTCGGTCGTGACGCCGGGGACGACGTCCTGCTTCTGCCCCATCTCCGGGATCCAGAGCGAGTGGATCACGTCGGCCGACTCCATGCGCGAACTCGACGCCGCGATCGACCGGGCAGCACGAGCTCGTCCGAGCTGACGTCGCCCTCGTAGTCGAAGCGCCAGGCGAACTGCTGCGCGAACACCCTGCACCTTGAGCGGGTCGGGCCCGGCGTCCGCGTTCTTCGAGAGCACGACGGCGCTGACGATCCCGATCGCGATCACGAGGATCGCGGGGACGACCGTCCAGGCGATCTCGAGGCCGGTGTGACCGTGGATCGGCGGGCCGTCCGTGTCGTCCTCGGGCTGCACGCGGAACGCCCAGACCGCCTCGATGATCACCGCGGCGACGAGCGCGAAGATGCCGATGCAGATGATCGTCGCGAACCAGTAGGTGAAGACGATCCGGTCCATCTCCTCGGAGGCCGAATCCGGAAGCCACGGGATCAGCACGGCGACGAGAGTCGCGACGAGCGCCGCGAGCGCGGCGACCACGACCATCTTGACCAAGGCTCCGCGCCGGATCACCGCCGCGAGACTACATCTTCGCAGTGGGTGAATCCGCTCCTAGCGTGCGGTCCCGAACGTGCCCGTCAGACCGTCGGCGATCCCACCGCGCCAGCACGCATAGTCGTGTCCGCCGCGGTACTCGCGATAGTCGGCGAACTCGCCGCGGTCGCGGAGAAGCTCTCGCAGCCGGCGATTGCCGGACAGGGACCTCCCGTCTCCTCGCTGCCGGCCTCGACGAAGAGGCGGACAGGAGGAACGGATCCGGCGTACGCGGCGAGGACGTCGTCGCCCGAGAGCTGACCGCTCGCCGCCGGGCCACCACATGGACGACGACTGCGCGACCGCACAGCCGAAGCGTCGGGGGTGTCGATGCGCAAGCCACAGCGCGGCGAGACCGCCGAGGCTTTGGCCGACGACCGCCGACCTCGACGGGTCGTCCGTGATCGGGAGCCGGGCGACGAGCACCGGGATCAGCTCCTCGATGACGAACGACTCGAACATCCCCGGAGCGGTGAGACTCTCCACCCGCGTCGGCCCGCGCCGAGCCGAGCCGCGTATCGACTCGACGAGGACGGCGACGAGCGGCTCGATCGCCTGCTCGTGGACGAGGTTGTCGAAGGTCGCTGCGATGTCGATGTCGAGTAGCGTGCCTCCGTCGAAGAGGATCGCGAGTGGGACGTCCGTCGCGGTTTCCGTCCCCGGCGCGCGGTACACGTGGACGACCGAGGCCGTTGTCCCGCTGCCGATCTCGACTCGCTCGAGAGAGCCCTGCGGCACCGACGCACGCCGCGTCGCGCCACGGTTGGGCGAGCGCGTCCGGCATCGACAAGACCGACGCCGACTCGTTGGGGCTGCCGAAGACGCAGCCGGGAGGCAGCACATCGGAAGCCGCCCGGGTCCACAATGCCGTCCCCCACGAGGGACAGCCACTCGGCCTCGCTGAGAGCCCTGCGCGGCACACGGTCGTCCCTGGCCGCACACAGCTGGTAGGACGTGCGCAGATCGGCGGCGAGCCGAGCGTTCCATGTCCATTGCACGCTCGCCTATCGGCTCCATCAGGTACGGCGCGAGGTCGCCGCGCGATCCTTGCGCATGGTCCAGTCAACGCAAGTAGCCGCACGAGTACGTCCATGGCCGGCCGCTCGCGATCCGGGCTCGGTCCACGTCAGCGTGACCTCATGTTGCGCGGGGCTGCTGGCTTCGAGCGTGATGAGACCACGCTATCCAGGCGTCCCCGGTCGTCGCGGAGCGGACGCGCGCGGACGCTATTCTTCAGCGTCCTCGGGCCGTTAGCTCAGCTGGTAGAGCAGGGGACTCTTAATCCCAAGGTCGAAGGTTCGATCCCTTCACGGCCCATCGTCCGTAGCGCGCTCTAACGCGTTATCCCTGCTCGCGGAGACCCGACACCGCCTTCCAACGATCGCCTGCCGAGAAGCGGTGCGTCACGGAGTGGGCGGCGCCTTGAGCAGGTTGCGCGCCTCCTCGAGGCGGAGTTGGTAGCGACCACGAAGCTGTCCGGCTGGGCGCTCCACGTCCGCGATCCATTCTCCCCACGAGCTCGGGTCCGCGGTGCTCGCACCAGCGCCGCGTGCAAGCCTCTGCACCTTCGCCGCGATCGCGTGATCGATGAACCACTTCACCTGGAGTTGCGGCTTCGTCGGGAACCCCCGGTACTCGCCCACGTTCCAGACGCTCACGCGCATCTGGAAGAACCCGACCGAGTCCGCTGTGCCTCGTGACGGACGGTTCCGCAGGCCCGAGTCGACAAGGGCGGCCATGACCGGAAGCTCAGGCGGAAGCCCCGCGGCACGCGCGGCTGCACCCATCCACTGCGCAAGGGCTGCACGCGAGGAGCTCGCCCCCGGAAAGGCGAGCGGTGCGTAGCACGCCGTAGGTGTCGTAGCGGAGCGGCCGACCTCGCCGCTCGTGGCAAAGAGCAGGGCCGCGGCTCCGAGTACGAGTGCAGCCGATGCGCGCACCTTGGGAAGGGCGATCGAGCGCGTCATCTGAGACCTCCTTCGAGGGGGTGCTTCAGTCTGTCCGGCACCGGAGCGGCTGTCGACCCCCGCCGTAGCTCCGAAGCTACGGACGCCGGAGCTCGGTGACCATCGCGTCGTAGGGACCGCCGGCGAAGTCCTCGGTCGCGGCGCTCACCGGGACGACGTTTTCCATCCGCATCGTGAGGGAGTCGCCCGCGGCGAGGGCGATGCGCCAGCCCCAGTCGCCCGCGTAGCTGCCCGACACGAGGAGCGCACCGTCGTCGTCGATCGAGCCCGCCATCTGCATGGGCGCAGGCTGCTGGTGCCACGAGTCGCCCAGAGAGCGACGAGCCCGCCGGAATCGTCCGGCCCGGCGACGAGCAGCCCGTCCTGGTCGCCGTCAACCGGGTGCGACCACGTATACGCGAGCGACACGAGGCTGCCGCCGGCCGCAAGGGTCAACGTGCCCGTCGCCGGGGCCGTCAAGAACGGATCCGAGGGCATCATCCGGAACCGGCTCGATCCGGACCAGGTGCCCGTGGCGGCGGCGAAGGCGTCGGAGAGGGTCACGCGCTCGCGTCATCCTACGACGAGTGCGGATCCCAGAGACGCTCTGCGCGGAGTGGCCACACGAGCAGGAATGGCTCGCGGCTGCCGCGGCTCGCGGCCGAGTGCGCCGCCGCGTGGGATCTCGAGCTGGAGGAGCCGTTCGACACGCCCCGGTCGCTCGTCGTACCGGCAGGCGGCGCTGTCCTGAAGCTGAACGCGCCGTCGCATTTCGAGGCCGACCACGAGGCGGACGCGCTGCCTGCTGGGACGGACGGGGCGCCGTGCGCCTGCTCGCGTGGACGACGAGCGGCATGCGCTCCTCCTCGAGCGCTGCGTACCGGGCGTCCTGCTCGCCGAGAGAGCGCCGACGAGGTCTCGATCACGGCCGGGCTCCTGGAGCGACTGCCCGGCGCCGCGCCGACCGCCATTCTTTCCGGCTCCTCGCGGACGAGGCCGACCGCTGGATGGAGGAAGTGCCGCGACGCTGGGAGGTGTTCGGGAAGCCGTCGAGCGTCGCTCCTCGAGCGCCGTCGACGTCCTCGGCAACGTCGACCGCGCTGCGACCCGGCTCGTCAACCAGGACCTCCATGCATGGAACATCCTCCGCGCCGAGCGCGAGCCGTGGCTCGTGATCGATCCGAAGCCCCTCGTCGGCGAACGGAGGTCGACGGCGTCGGCCCGATGCGGAACGCGGGCTTCGCGGGCGACCCGGCGCTCGTGCGCCGCTGGCTCGACGCGCTTGCCGACCTCGGGATGGATCGCGAGCGGCTTCGCGGTGGGGCCTTGCCCACGCTCTCGCGTGGGGCTTCGACCACGGCCGGTGGTCGACGCGGTCGATCGAGGCGGCGCGGACGATCAGCCGCGCCTGACGGCCTGCAGCGTGTAGGTGTGCGGCAGCCGCCGGGGCGGTCCTTCGAGGCGCCACTCGCCACCGCCCGACCGCTCCATCTGGCCCGGCAGCGCCTCCACGGCACGCTGTGTGCTCGACGAGCCCCGTGAGCGCCATCCCGCCGGCGAGCAGCGCGGTGAGGATCTCGCCGAGGCCGTGGTTCCACTCGTGCGTCACGTTCTGCGTGAACTCGAGTCGGTCTCGACGTACGTCCCCGGCTCGTCCCAGACGAGCGGCTCGGCCGTCTCGAAGTACGGGTACTCGACCGCGAGCCCGTCCGTCCGGTCGTCGAGCGTCCAGAGCACCGGGTGGGCCTCGCGCATGAAGAGGCGCCCCCCGGGCGGAGGAGCGGCGACGACGCTCCCCCCAGCGGCCGATGTCGGGCAGCCAGCAGAGCGCGCCGATCCCGGTGAAGACGAGGTCGAAGCGGCCCTGCGCCGAGCACGTCGACGGCCGCGTAGACGTCCGACTCGACGAACCCGACGTCGGCCCCGGTCTCCTCCGCGAGCCGCGCGCCTCCGCGAGCGAGGCGGGCGAGAAGTCGAGTCCCGTCATCCGGGCCCCGAGCCGGGCGAGCGAGATCGTGTCCGTCCCGATGTGGCACTGGAGGTGCACGCCGTCGAGGCCCGTGACGTCGCCGAGGAGCGGCAGGTCGAACCGCACGACCTCGCTCAGGTGATCCGGATCGGCGCGGAACCGCTCGAGGCCGTAACCGGCCGAGGCGGCATGAGCAGGAGCGCGTTCGTCCCAGTTGGCGCGATTCACCTGTCGGTAGTCGGTCACCCGCGCATCGTGTCAGCTGACCCTCTAGGTTCGCCCCGTGGACTGGACGCTGGCAGATCGCGCTCGCACTCCTCGCCTTCGCGGTCGATCGCGGGGCCGGATCGCGGGCACGCCGATCACCGCCCCGATCTCTTCACCGTCGGCGGCCTGATCCTCGGCGCGAGGCGTTCGGGTTGATCGATTGTCGCACGCGGCGAGCCCGTCAAACTGCTCGCCGAGGTGACGCTGGCTGGTGCTGTTCTCGGACGCCTCCCGGGTGAACCTGCCCGCCCTACGCGCCGAGATCTCGCTTCCCGCCCGACTGCTCGGCATCGGCCTGCCGCTGACCATCGCGGCGGGTTCTCGGCGCCGTCGCTGTGCTCGGTGACCTCGCCTGGCCGGAAGCGCTGCTGCTCGCGGTGATCCTCGCCCCCACCGACGCCGCCCTCGGGCAGGCCGTGGTGACCCTGCCGATCCTGCCGTCGCGGGTGCGGCAGGGTTTGAACGTCGAGAGCGGGCTCAACGACGGGATCTGCGTGCCACTGTTCCTGGTCGTGCTGGCGGTCGCGCAGGCCGAGGCCGGCGCCATCGGCGGCGGCGCCGCCGCCCGCCTGCTCACCGAGCAGATCGGGTACGGCATCCTCGCCGGCGTCGTGGCCGGGGCGATCGCCGCCGCGATCCTGGTCACCGGCGGCGCCGCCGCCGCTCCCTCGACCCGTTGTGGCCGCAGATCATCCCGGTGACGGCGCCGCGCTGGCTACACCGCCGCCGTGCCGCTGGGCGGGTCCGGGTTCATCGCCGCGTTCGTCGGCGGGACTGGTGTTCCGCCGCGCGCCGGCGCACGGGCGGCGGTCGGGAGACGAGGACGAGCAACATGCTCGACGAGGCCGGCGACGTGTTCAGCGCCGTGACGTTCATCGTCTTCGGCGCCGTGCTGCTCGGTCCCGCGCTCGGGGACTGTCCTGGGCGGTGCTCGGCTACGCGGTCCTGAGCCTGACCGTCGTCCGGATGGTCCCCGTCGCGCTGTCGCTGGTCGGGACGCACCCGCGCGGCCCGACCGTCGCCTTCCTCGGCTGGTTCGGGCCGCGCGGACTGGCCACCATCGTCTTCGCGTGATCCTCGACGAGGAACAGGGCGAGCTGCCCCACGAAGACCTGCTCGTCACGGTCATCGCGACCATCGCGCTCTCCGTCCTGGCCGCACGGGCTCACCGCCGCACCCTCGCCGACCGCTACGCCGCCTGGTTCCGGCGCATCCGCGCGAGAGCCGGCCCGAGTTCGAGGCAGAGCCCGGCTGCCGAGGTCCCCTTGCGCAACGCAGCCGGTGGGCCGCCGCGTCGCTGACCCCGGGTTATCGCGCGAGCTCGATCTCCGCGGGAAGCTCGTCCGGGTCTCGGCGGGTCGAGCTCGTGCCGCGCCCGCGCGTCGAAGTAGACGTAGCAGGTGACGAGGGCGACGAACGGCAGCGCGATCGCGTACACGATCCCCGCGACGAGGTTGAGCAGCGCGAGCGACGAGTTGGAGACGAAGATCAGGAGCGCGCCGACGAGCGGCCCTGCAGCCAGCGCGAGCAGTCGCGCCGAGCACGACGAGCGAGCCGACGCGGAGCCAGCGGCCACGGACGAGCTCGGCGCTGCGGCGGAGCGCTCCGAGCGCCCGTCCGCTCCTCGAGCTCGGCGACCGGAGCGAGCAGCGCCCACCGCACCGCGAGCCACAGCGCGACGGGGATGAGGACGCCGGTCGTCGTGAGCACCACCCACATCACCGACGAAGATCGCGATCGCGCCCAGCAGCGGTCGGATCCGACGGAAGGCCAGGCGGTACGCCGTCGTCGGGCCGACCGAGCGGCCCGCGTCCAGCTCGACGAGCGCGCAGGCGGTCGCCGCCATCACGAGCCCGAGCCCGAGCAGCGTCAGCGTCGCCCCGACCACGAGCGCGAGGTAGGCGAAGATGCCCGCCAGCTCGCCCGTCACGCTGCCGACCGCGTCGAGCCCCGTGATCATGAGCCATTGGACGCGGTGATGACGAACACGGTCGGGATCAGCAGGAGCCCGAGGCCGAGGAACAGCCGCGCCTCCTTCACGTACATCGACGCCGACGACGGAGAGGATCTGACCCCACGCGCGGCGGCGCGCGATCCGGAGCGGCGGCGACGCGGCGTCCATGTCGCCCTGATCACGACGAACGCGATCAGCCCGAGGATGGCGGCTATGACGAGAAAGGTCGCTGCGGGGCTCCGCAGGAGCGCGCTCAGCGCCTCGCGAGCCCTTCTCGACCGCCGGTGCAGAAGAAGTCGGTGGCGCCCGTCCCGAGGATGCCCCCGGTCGGCACCGCGTAGCTGCGGTCGCGCCAGTCCTCGGACCACTCGATCGGCGTCGTCCACTGCGTCTTCATGTTCGGGCCGGTCGGCCCGTTGAAGAACGCCTTCTGCAGCTCGCCCCAGCGCCCCTCGAAGGTGATCCACGGGAACGCGTCGGCGGCGGCCGCGGCGTCGCTGGGGATGGTCAGGACGGCCGGCCTGAGCTCCCGGTGCGGGCCGCGCGTGTCGTCGCAGCCGACCCCGGCCTCGGCCGAGCTGCCGAGGTAGAGGGCCTCCGTGAACTTGTTCGGCGTGCGATCCGGCCGCGGGGTAGACGACGGGATGCGTGCCGTCGACGATCTCGAGCTTCTTCGTCGTCCCAGGCAGCCCGCTCGGCCCCCTCGTGCGAGCTGTACCCGACCTCGACCGGCTCGCTCCTCGAGCGCCTCGCGCCGCGTCGGCCGCGTCGAAGACGAGCTGGATCATCTCCCAGTCGCCCTCGTGGGTGTTGTTGAAGTCGTTGAAGGCGTAGAAGAACCAGTACTGCAGCGCGAGCTTGCCCGGGCGCGCCGGGGTCGGTCGCGACGTGCGCGTAGACGGCGGGCTCGGCGCCCTGCGTGAGCCGGCGCGCCCACAGCTCGTACGTGCAGCCGGGCTCGAGGGCGTTGCCCGGGAAGTCGAGGTGGTACTCGAAGAGACCCGCGAGGTCGTCGGCGCTCGGGCCGATCTTCACGAGGTCGAACGCGTTCCAGGGACCGCGGAGCGCGACCGTCGGGTCGCCGAAGAGCAGCGTCGACGTCCATCGGCTCGTACGGCTCGCCCGGCCCGCACTCCTCGCGCCTGCTCGACGAGCCGAACGACCGGCGCGTACCGCTCCGCGAGGGCGGTCTCGTCGGCGAGGTCCGCGGCGGCTGTCGGCGCGACCACCAGCGCGAGCACCGCGGCGAGCAGCGAACAGGAAGGGCCGCGGTCTCACGTCGCGCGATTCTCTCACGCTCTCGGTCAGTCGGCCGGCGCCGAGACGAACAGGTCGAGCCCGAGCGCCTTCGAAAGGAACCGCGCGGCCAGCTGCCCCTTGACGCTGTTCCCCGCCTCGTCGAGCCGCGGCGCGAATGTGCCGAGCCCGCCCTTCCCGGGCGCGACGGTCACGATCCCGCCGCCGATGCCGCTCTTGCCGGGCAGGCCGACGTCGTAGAGCCAGTCGCCCGAGGTCTCGTAGAGACCTGCGGTCGTCATCACGGCGAGGGTGTGGCGGCAGGCCGCCGCGTCGACGACCTGCTCGCGCGTGAGCGGGTTGACGCCCCCGTCGGCGAGCGTCGCCCCCATCACGGCGAGGTCGCGGGCCGTGACGCCCAGGCAGCACTGCCGCGTGTAGAGGTCGACCGCCTCCGCCGGGTCGCAGCCGAGCCGGCCGCGCGCGCCGAGCAGCGCGCGCGAGCTCGCGGTTCCGGTGGTTCGTCTCGGACGCGGACTCGTACACCTCCTCGTCGAGCGCGAGCTCCGGCCCGCGAAGCGCGAGAGGCCCTCGTGCGACGAATGCCCAGCGCGCCGCCGCGGATCGGCCCGGGACGAGGCTCGTCGTCGCGATCGCGCCCGGGTTGACCATCGGGTTCGTCCGGCCGTCCGGCGCTCCGCTCGACCGCCTCGAGGGAGTTGAACGGCAGCCCCGTCGCGTTGACGCCGACCTCCGTCGCGCAGCCGCTCGGCGCCGAGCGCGTCGCAGACGAGCGCGAACACGAACGGCTTCGAGACGCTCATGATCGCGAACTCGTCCTCCGCGTCGCCGGCGGTGTGGACGCTCCGCTCGTCGCGGCGACGGCGAGCCCGAAGCGGTCCGGCGGCGCGTCGCGCAGCGCCGGATACACCGCCGACGTCTCCCCCTCGGTGTTCGCCCGGAACCGCTCGTGCGCCTCGTCCACGAGCGCGCGCACTGCTCGGGCGGCGGCAGTGCCCGGTCGAGACGAAGCTCGCACAGCAGCTTCGTTGACCGACGCATGGCGATCACCGACGGAGAGCAGGTCGCGTGCGACCGGTAGAGGACCGCGGTCGCGAGCCGCCCGTCGCATGCCGCAGCGACGAGCCCGACCGTCAGCCGAACGGCGCGTCCGATCGCTCGCGAGTCGTTAGTCCAGGTGGACGGACGAGCCCGGGCCGAGGGGGATCCCGAGCAGGTACCAGGCGACGAAGAAGACGTCCAGATGATCGACAGCACGACGACGTACGGGAGCATCATCGCGACGACGGTGCCGATCCCGGCGTCCTTTCGGTAGCGCTGCGCGAAGATGATGATCAGCGGGAAGTAGGCCATCAGCGGCGTGACCACGTTCAACGGCGAGTCGCCGACGCGGTAGGCGGCCAGCACCGTCTGCGGTGCGACGTCGAGCCGCAGGAAGAGCGGGATGAAGATCGGGGCGAGGATGGCCCACTTGGCGATCGCCGCCGGCATGATGATGTCGACCAGCATCGTCACGAGACGAAGCCGATCAGCAGCCACACCGCCCCGATGTTCGCCTCCTCGAGCCAGTCGCCGAGCTTCACGGCCGACACCTGCGCGATGTTCGAGTAGCTGAAGTACGCGATGAACTGCGCGATCAGCAGGAACAGGAACAGGAGGCTCGCGAGCCCAGCCCACGACTTCGTGATCGACGCGAGCACCTCGTCGCTCGTCCGGATCGTCCCGGCTCCGCGACCGTAGGCCAGCCCCGCCGCGAAGAAGATGATCGTGATGATCACGATCAGGCTGTCCATGAACGGCGAGTCGCCGATGATGTCGCCCGTGACTCGGGATGGCGGAGCGGCGCGTCCGGGAGGACGGTGAGCAGCGCGATCACGGCGAGGACGGCGGCGGTCGCGATGAGCGCGTAGCGGAGGCCCTTCGCCTCCGCCTCCGGCGACACCTCGGGGCCCTTGTCGGCGTCCAGCGACTCGTCGTCGCTCTCGAGCGCGGGGTCGTGCTTGCCGAGGCTCTTCTCGACGATCGTACACGGAGACGAGCGTCAGGACGATCGTGACCAGGATCGTCGAGGCGATGCCGAAGTAGAGGTTCGCCGCGAGGTCGATCGAGCGGTCGGGGTCGACGAGCGCGCTCGCGTCGTTCGTGATCTCGGTCAGGACGCCGTCGAGCGGGGTGATCAGGAAGTTGACGCCGAACCCGGCGGCGACCCCCGCGAACGCGGCCGCCATCCCGGCGAGGGGATTGCGGCCGACGCTCTTGAACGCAGCTGCGCCCAGGGGTATCAGCACGAGATACCCGGCGTCCGAGGCGATGCTCGAGAGGACGCCGATGAAGATGATGATCGGCGTCAGCATCGCTTCCGACGAGACGGCGACGAGCTTCCGGATCAGCGCCCCGATCAGGCCGGCGGCCTCGGCCAGGCCGACGCCGATCATCACGACGAGGATGATCGCGACCGCCGCGAAGTTGCGGAAGTTGGCGACGAAGGAGGTGAAGAGGAACCGGATCCCGTCGGCGGACAGGAGGCTCTGGATCGACGCCGTCTCCTCGTCGACCGTGTACTCGCCCTCCTGGACGGACGCGTCCGGCAGCCCGCCGGAGGGCTGCGTGGAGCCGCCCTGGACGACCTCCTCGACCGGAACCGGCGGCGGCTCGACGACCTGGTACGTGACCTTGATGTCGGCCCAGGCGAGCAGGGCGGAGACGACGATCACGACCACGCACAGCCAGACGAACAGGATCGCGGGGTTCGGCATCTTGTTGCCGCCGCGCTCGATCGCGCCGAGGATCCGCTGCATCATCCCGCGCGGGCCGGCGGAGGAGGCGGTGCTGCGCTGCTCGCTCACGATCCTCCTCGCCCGATCCGGCCGCGAACGCCTCGGCGTAGCGGCCGAGGAACTCCGTCTCGACGAGCACCGCCTTCTCGAACTCCTCGAGCAGCACGCGCTCGTTCGGCGCATGGATGTTCGCGTAGCCGTCGGTCGTGCCGAGGAGCAGGATCTCGGCCTCGGGCACGGCCACGTGGAGCGCGTTGACGAGCGGGATCGAGCCGCCGGTCGCCGCGTACGAGGCCTCGATGCCCCACGCCGCCTCCATCGCCTCGCGCGCGGCCCCGTACGCCGGGCCCGTCGTCTCGGCGAGGAATCCGTTGCCGGTCGCGCCGGGATGGACGGTCAGCCCGATCCCGAACGGCCGCAGGCCTCGAGGTGACGGACGACCGCCGCCTGGGCCTCGTCGGCGTCCTGCGCCGGGTGCACGCGGGTGTTGATCTTCGCCCGGGCGCGCGCGTTGACGGCGTTGAGCGCGTCGTCGACGGCGGCGATGTCGATGCCGGTGACGGTGATCGAGGGGCCCGACCAGACGCGCGAGCCGAGATCGCCCGAGCCGACGAGCGGCAGGCCGTCCTTCGACCTCCGCGAGCGCGCGGAACTCGTCCTCGGTGTAGCCGGCGCCGGTCCAGGCCTCCCGCTCGAGGCCTTCGACGGCGACGTCGCCGTTCTCGTCGTGGAGTGTCGCGAGCGCCTGCAGGAGCACGCCCAGCGCGTCCGGTGCGGCGCCGCCGTACTGGCCGGAGTGCTTCGGGCCGGCGAGCGTCTCGACCTCCATCGTCGTCTGCGCCATGCCGCGCAGGCCGATCGTCAGCGTCGGCACGCCCGGGCGCACGCTGCCCATGTCCGCGATCACCATCGCGTCGGCCCGGAAGAGGTCGGGGTGCGTCGCGGGGTAGTCGTTGAGCGCGCTGCCGACCTCCTCCTGCCCTTCGATCACGACCTTGATCCCGACGGGCGGACGCCCCTCCCAGGCCCGCAGCGCGCCGACGTGGGCGAGGATGTTCGACTTCGTGTCCGCCGAGCCGCGGCCGAAGAGCGCGCCGTCGCGCTCGGTCAGCTCGAACGGCGGTGACGTCCCACTTCGCCTCGTCGCCTGCCGGGACGACGTCGTAGTGGCCGTAGAGCAGGACGGTGGGCGCGCCCTCCGGCGCCGGGATCTCGCCGAGGACGACCGGCGCCGTGTCCGGCAGCTCGAGCGACCGGACGTTCTCGACGCCGGCGCCCTCGAGCAGCTCGACGACGGCCTCCTGCGCCGCGATGCAGCTGCGGCGTGCGTCTCCGGCGGGTAGCCCGTCGCGGAGACGGACGGGATCGCGACGAGGCGCGCGAGGTCCTCCTTGAGCTGCGGCATCAGCGAAACGACGGTCGCCTGGAGCGACGGACGCTCGACCGTGGACATCGTTCCTCCTTGCGGGGCTCCCGGCCGCGCCTGACGGCGGGGGAAGGCGCCGGCTGTGTGCGCCTCGATCCTTCCCGAGCGCCCTTCTCCATGCAACCGGCCGCCGCACACGCGGGACTACGCTGGCCCGATGCGCGTGGTGACCGTCGTCGGCAACAGGCCGCAATTCGTCAAGGCGGCGCCGCTCTCCGTCGCGCTCCACGAGGCCGGGATCGACGAGGTCGTCGTCCATACCGGCCAGCACTGGGACGACGAGCTGTCGCAGATCTTCATCGACGAGCTCGGGCTGGACGAGCCTGCGCATCGTCTCGACCTGCGGACCGCGGACGTCGAGACCCTGACGCCTCCGCTTCGCAGCGGTGATCGAGGCGGAGGCGCCCGACGCGGTCCTCGTCCTCGGCGACACGAACTCGACGCTCGCCGGCGCCCGCGCGGCGGCGGCGGCCGGGATCCCGCTCGCGCACGTCGAGGCCGGGCTTCGGAGCGGCGACCTGTCGATGCCCGAGGAGCGGGCGCGGATCGAGGTCGACCGCCTGGCGGCGCTTCTCCTCTGTCCCGACGAGCGTTCGGCGGCAACCCTGAGGGCGGAGGGCGTCGCCGGCCACGCAGAGGTCGTCGGCGACGTGATGGCCGACGCGACGCTCCGCTTCGCGCCGATCGCCCGAGAGCGCGTGCCACCGCCGCACCCGCCGGGCACCTACGTCGTCGCGACCGTCCATCGCGAGGCGAACGTGCGGCCCGAGCGCCTGCGGCGAATCGTGGACGGGCCTCTCCCGGCTCGACGAGCCGGTCGTCCTCCCCGCGCACCCGCGCACCGCCGCGGTCCTGCGCGACGCAGGCGATCCCGCTCGGGCGCGAACGTCGAGCTCCGCGAGCCGCTCGGCTACCTCGCCTTCGCCTCGGCTGCGTCGCAGGCACGCGTGATCGCGACCGACTCGGGCGGGCTCCAGAAGGAGGCGTACTGGTACCGCGTCCCGTGCGTGACGATGCGGCCCTCGACCGAGTGGGTCGACACCGTGGAGGCCGGCGCCAACGTGCTCGTGGACGACGACCCGGACGCGATCGAGGCGGCGGTGCGGGACGCGCGCTTCCCGCCGGACGCGCCGCCGCTCTACGGCGACGGCCACGCCGCCGAGCGGATCGCGCGGCGCTCCTGGCGCTGTAGCCGGGCTCACGCGCGACCCGCGCGTCGAGGAGTCTCTCGCGCGCAGCCGGGGAGCGCGAGCAGCGTCTCCGCTCGGCTCGGCGCGAGCGTCGCCGCGAAGTCCGTCAAGATCTGCCGCGCCTCGCTCGTCGTCGCGGCGGCGGCCTCCTCGTCGCCCGTCGTCCGCAGGCCGTCCGCGAGCGCCGCACGGGACTGCCACCGCCGACCGGGTTGACGAGCGCGTCCGCGATCTCGACCGCCGAGCGGAGCTCGCGGAGCCCGTCGGCCGGCCGGCCCAGCGCCGACGAGCGCGCGGCCGAGGTTCGTGCGGGCCAGCGCCTCGTACTTCCGCCGCCGGGTGCGCGTGGTGATCTCCACCGCCTTCGCCGCCCATTCGGCGGCGATCTCCGGCGGCTCCGCGTGGAGCGCGATCTCCGACGCGCGCGACCGCCAGCCGGCCGAGGATCAGCCAGCGCGTCCAGCCGGTCGCCTCGGAGGCGTCCTCCCAGAGCGCCGGCCAGTCGGCCTGGGCACGGCCGACGTCCCCGGCGAGCAGTGCGGTCTGGAGGAGATCGGAGAGCGCGAAGCGACGCGGCATGCCGAAGGAGAGGTCGCGCGACGCCTCGAGCGCGGCCTCGTTCGCGGCGCGCGCAGCGTCGAGGTCGCCGACCTCGCGGAAGATCACCGACTGGTAGTTCGGGAGGTACGCGCCCGCCCTCGCCGAGCTCCGCGGCGATCGCCATGATCGCGTCGAGCTTCGCGAGCGCCGCCTCGTGCTCCCCGAGCCCGACGCTTGCCATCGCGTCGATTCCACCGCCGCGGAGCAGAGCGTGGACGCTCTGGACCTCGCCGCCGCCTCGCGCGCCCGTACGGCGCACGCCGCGGCGCCGCGGTAGTCGCCCGTCCAGTACTTCGACGTCTGGCCTGGAGGTGCAGATGGTCGGCATGCTCGTAGCCCCGGGCTCCCGGCGGCCACGCCTCGAGCGCCTCGTCGCCGAGCGCCACCGCGCGCTCGAGGTCGCCCTCGTCTCCGCGCATCGCGAGCGCGTTGCTGACGAGCGCGAGCGCCGCCGCGCGCCCGTCGGGCGTCGCCGAGCTCCTCCGCGAACGCGAGCGCCTCCTCTCCGTAGCCGAGCGCCTCCTCGTGGCGCTCGCACCAGATCTCCGCGCGCCCGGCGTAGAGGAGACCGTCGAGCCGCTCGGCCCCTCGAGCTCCGGGAGGACGGCCGCCGAGCTCGGCCGCGGCCTCGTGGTCCGCGTCGAGCGCCTTCAGCGCCATGCCGCGGCGCAGCCGGATCGTCGTCCGCATCGCGGGGTCCGTCGCGAGCTCGAGCGCCTGCGAATAGAGATCGACGACCTCCTGCGTCGCCCAGCCGCGTTCGGCGACCGCAGCGGCCGCGAGCAGGTGCGGCACCGCACGGCGCGGCTCGCCCGCCGCGCGCCAGTGGTGCGCGAGGATCCACGCGACGGGCTCCGTGTCGTCGCCCGACCCGCTCCTCGATGTACCGCGCGACGTCCGCGTGGCGGTGCGGCCCGCTCGGCTCGCGGGAGCGTCGAGTACGCGACGTCGCGGATCAGCGCGTGCCGGAACCGGTACTCCACGTCTCCCTCGAGGCGGCTCGAGTGCTCACGTCGAACGAGATCCCGACGCTCGAGCTCGTCGAGCGCCTCGTCCACGTCGCTGCTCGTCGGCGATCGCCGCGACGACGTTCCGCCAGAAGCTCCGCCCGACGACCGCCGCGGAGAACAGCACCGCGCGCAGGCGCGGCGGGCAGCACGTCCAGACGCGACGCGATCGCAGCCGTCACCGTGACCGGCAGGCCCGTCCCGAGGCACCGTCGGCCAGCGCGGCCGAGAGCTCCTCGACGAACAGCGGGTTCCCTTCCGACGACGCTCGACGAGCCGGTCGACGGTCTCGCCCCGTCCGCCGAGTCGCCGACGAGCGCCCGTCGCCAGCTCCCGCGTCTCGTCGGCGCTCAGCGGATCGAGCGCGATGCTCGTGTGCGCGGGCAGCCGCGCGCCCCAGGGGCGCTCGTCGAGGAGCTCCGGGCGGGCGAGGACGACGATCACGACCGCGGCGTCTCGCGCAGCTGCGCGCCGAGGTACTCGAGCAGGTCGAGCTCGCTCGGCGCCGCCCAGTGGATGTCCTCGAACACGACGAGCGTCGGGCGCTCATCGCCCAGGCACTCGATCATCCGCCGCACCGCGAGGAACATGAGCCGCTGGTTCACGACGGGTCGTCCGTCCCGAGACCGAGCAGCAGCGCGAGGTACCGCGCGGTGTCGGCGGCCTCCGCGGCGGGAACGAGCGCCGCGACGCCCTCGTCGAGCTTGGCCCGCGCGACCGGCTGGGGGTCGGAGTCGAAGATCCCGAACGCCTGACGGACGAGCTGGGCCGAGGCGTGGTAGCCGGTCTGCTCCTCGTACGGCAGGCACCGCCCGCGGAGCAGCGCCTCCCGGCGCCCGACCTCGGCGGCGATCTCGCGGCACGAGCCGCGACTTCCCGATGCCCGGCGGGCCCGACCACGGTGACGACTGCGGCCTCCGAGTCGTGCGTCGCCTGGCGCCAGACCGACCGGATCAGGTCGAGCTCGCGCGCCGGCCGACGAACGGCCCGAGCGCTCCGGCCGCTCGGCCGGCTCCGCGAGCCGCGACGTCGCGAGCCACGCCTCGACGGGCGCCGCCTTGCCCTTCGCGATCGACGGCAGGAAGCGGCTCGTACGCGATCGCGTGCCTCGTCGCGCGCCGCGTCTCGGCCCCGACGACGAGCCGGCCGACGGGTGCGGCCGCCTGCAGCCGCGACGCCGTGTTCACGACGTCCCCGATCGCCAGCGCCTCGCCGGCCTCCCGCCGCTCGACGCTGACGATCGCCTCGCCCGTGTTGACCGCCGCCCGTGCCGCGAGCGGCGAGCCCGCGCTCGCGCAGCTCCGCGACCGCCTCGAGCACGCGAAGACCGGCCCGCACGGCTCGCTCGGCGTCGTCGCCGTGGGCGACCGGCGCCCCGAACACCGCCATCACCGCGTCCCCGATGAACTTCTCCACGATCCCGCCGTACGCCTCGATCCGCTCGCGCGCGACCGTCGTGGTAGCGCTCAGCGCGTCGCGGACGTCCTCCGGGTCCGCGTCGTCCGACGAGGCGGTGAACCCCTCGAGATCGACGAACAGGATCGAGACGAGCTTCCGCTCCTCGCGCGGCGCCGACGCATCCGCGAGCGGCGCGCCGCATCGGGAGCAGAAGAGCGCGTCCGGCGCGACGCCGTCGACCGCAGCGCTCGCAGGTGAGCTCGCTGCGAAGCGCCTGCTCGTTCACCCGCAGGAGTATTCCGGCGAGACGCGGCGAAGTCCACGCGACCGCCACCTTGTGACGATCGGGCACAAGGCCACCCTCGCTAGCATTCCGCCCTCGTGAACGGCCCCGAGATCACCACCGCGACGACGCAGGAACCGCGCCCCGACGGGCAGCCCGCGGCCGCGACCTACGACGTCGCGATCGTCGGCGCGGGCTACGTCGGCGTGCCGCTCGCGCAGGTGTTCGCCGAGGCCGGACGGCGCGTCGTGCTCGTCGAGGTCGACGCCGACGCGCGTCGCGAAGCTCCGCCGCGGCGAGAGCTACATCGAGGACGTCCCGTCCGAGGCGCTCGCCGGGCTCGTGGCGAAGCGAGGCGCTCGGCGCCACGACCGACTACGACGTCGCTGCGCGACGTCGACGCGATCCTGATCGCGCTCCCGACGCCGCTCTCGAGGCAGCGCGAGCCCGATCTCTCGATCGTGCTGCAGGCGGGCGCCGAGATCGGCAAGCGGCTCCGGCCGGGCCACCTCGTCGTGCTCGAGTCGACGACGTACCCCGGGACGACGCGCGACGCGCTCCTCCCCGTGCTCGAACACGACGTCCGGGCTCGTCGCCGGCAAGGACTTCCACCTCGCGTTCTCGCCCGGAGCGCGTCGACCCGGGCCGCCTCGACTGGACGACGAAGAACGTGCCGAAGGTCGTCGGCGGGATCGACGAGGCCTCGACCGAGGCCGCGGCCGCGCTCTACGGCTCGGCCGTCGACACGATCCACCGGGTCTCCTCGCCCGAGGCGGCCGAGCTCACGAAGCTCCTCGAGAACATCTTCCGCTCGGTCAACATCGCGCTCGTCAACGAGCTCGCGCAGCTCTGCGACCGGATGGGAATCGACATCTGGGAGGTCGTCGACGCGGCCGCGACGAAGCCGTTCGGCTTCATGCCGTTCCAGCCCGGGCCCGGGCCTCGGCGGCCACTGCATCCCGATCGACCCCTTCTACCTCACCTGGAAGGCGCGCGAGTTCGACTTCCAGACGCGGTTCATCGAGCTCGCGGGCGAGGTCAACCAGAACATGCCGTACTACTGCCGCTCGCGCGTCTCGCAGGCGCTCAACCACGGCGCGCAGAAGTCGCTCTCGGGCTCGACGGTGCTCGTGCTCGGCGTCGCGTACAAGTCGGACATCGCCGACTGGCGCGAGTCGCCGGCCGTGAAGCTGATCGAGCTGCTCCGGAACGCGGGCGCGTCGGTCGCCTACCACGACCCGCACGTGCCGTCGTTCTCCACCGACGGGATCGCGCTCGAGTCGGTGCCGCTCGCGCCCGGCGACTACGACGTCGTCGTGATCGCGACGGCGCACTCGGGCGTCGACTACGCGCAGCTCGTCGCGGACGCGCGAGCTCGTCGTCGACCTGCGCAACGCCACGGGCCGCGCGGGCGTCACGAGCGACAAGGTCTGGAAGCTTTGACCCGCGTCGCCCACGCGGGCGTCGGCGGGCTGGGGTAGGAACGTCGCGCGCGTCGTCGGCGAGCTCGCCGACCTCGCGTGGATCTGCGACACCGACGAGGCGCGGCGCGCCGAGTACGCGGCGCGCTACCCGCAGGCGCGCGACGACCGCCTCGTTCGAGGAGACTGCTCGCCGACGACTCCGTCGACGCGGTCGTCGTCGCGACGCCGGTCCCGACGCACTACGAGCTCGCGAAGCAGGCGCTCGAGGCGGGCAAGCACGTCTTCGTCGAGAAGCCGCCGGCGATGCGCGGCGAGGAGATGGAGGAGCTCGTCTCGCTCGCCGAGGAGCGCGACCTCGTGCTGATGCCCGGGCCACCTTCTCCTCTACCACCCCGGGCCTGCGCAAGGTGAAGGAGCTCGTGGACGGCGGCGAGCTCGGCGAGGTCGCCTGCGTCTACGGGAACCGCCAGAACCTCGGCGTGATCCGCTCGAACGAGAACGCGCTCTGGTCGCTCGGCGTCCACGACCTGTCGGTGATCCTCTGGCTGCTCGGGGAGGAGCCGAGCGAGGCCGTCGCGCACGGGATGGACTACCTCCAGAAGGGGATCGAGGACGTCGTGTTCTGCTTCCTCCGCTTCCCGTCGGGCAAGGTCGCGCACATGCATCTCTCGTGGCTCGACCCGCACAAGATGCGGAAGATGACCGTCGTCGGCCGCGAGAAGATGGTCGTCTTCGACGACATGGAGCTCGAGCGCAAGGTGACCGTCTACGAGAAGGCGCCGTGGGAGCCCGCCGAGACCTACGGCGAGTGGCGCACGCGGACGGGCGACATCTTCAGCCCGAAGGTCTCGACCGACGAGCCGCTGCGGCTCGAGCTCCAGCACTTCCTGCGGCTCGTCGAGGAGGGCCCCGGCGACCACCGCGAGGCGCACGACGGGCTCGCGGTCGTGCGGACGCTCGACCGCCTGACCGACCGTCGCTCCGCAACGGAGGCCCGCGTGAGCACGCCGAGATCCATCCGACCGCCGTCGTCCACCCGGGCACGGTGCTCGGCGAGGGCGTCAAGGTGCTCGAGCACGCCGTCGTCGGCAAGCAGCCGACGCTCTCGCCGCGCTCGACCGCGAAGCGCGACCCGCTTCCGCCGACCGTCGTCGGCGACGGCACGGTGATCTCGACCGGCGCGATCGTGTTCGCCGGCTCGACGATCGGAGCGCGGGTGATCCTCGGCGACCAGTCGTGCGTCCGCGAGCGCGTCTCGATCGCCGACGACGTCGTCGTCGGCCGCGGCTCGCTCGTCGAGAACGACACGACGATCGGCGCCCGGACGAAGATCCAGGCCGACGCGTACGTGACCGCGTACTCGACGCTCGAGGAGGACGTCTTCGTCGCCCCGTGCGTCGTGACGACGAACGACAACTTCATGGGCCGCACCGAGAAGCGGCTCGAGCTGATGAAGGGCCCGACGATCCGCCGCGGCGCGCGCATCGGCGGCGGCGCGATCCTCTGCCCGGGCATCGAGGTCGGCGAGGAGGCCTTCGTCGGCGCGGGCGCGGTCGTGACGAAGGACGTGCCCGCCGCGCGCGGTCGTCGTCGGGAGCCCCGCGCGCGTGATCCGCGAGGTTCCCGACGACGAGCTGCTCGACGCTCGTGCTAGCGGCTAGCGCGTGCGACGATCGAGAGGCGGTACGCGACGGCGGCGGGTGCGCTCGGCGCGGTGAGGCGCGCCTGGAGGAAGTGCCAGCCCTCCTGGATCGCCCTCCAGCCGAGCCGCTCGCGGCGCCCGGCGCGGTCCGAGAGCCGCACGCGGCGATCCTGTCGCGCGAGGTCCGAGACCGACGCCGTCCCGGGCGCCACAGGGCGAGCACGACGCTGCTCGGCACCGCGGGGACGAGCGACGCGTAGAGCCGCTCGCCGCGGCGCAGGTAGACGGCGTAGACGTCGTCCTGGTCGTCCCAGAAGTCGACCGACGCCTTCACGAAGCGCGCCTTCTCGCCGGGCGGGAAGTAGAGGCGGTAGGCGTCCTCGCCGGCGTTGTCGTTCGGCTCGTGCGCGTCGCGCGGCGGGCACGCGCCGTCGAGCGCCCCGATCGCCGCGGTCGCGTCGAGCGCGCCCCAGCCCGAGAACGCGTCCCGCCCGAGCGCGCACGCGCGGCATCCCGTCGCCGCGCTCGCGTCGACGGCGGTGCGCTCGATGATCGCCGTGACCTGCTCCGGTCGCAGGAGCGGCCGGACGCCGAGCAGGTTCGCGGCGACGGCGGTCACCTGCGGCGCCGCGAACGACGTCCCGTCCGGCGGGCGGAACTCGTCCGACGCGCACGGCGTGTAGCCCTGCTCGGCGCAGCCGGTCGCTCGGCCGTCAGCGACGCGCGGGAACGTCGAGAGGATGTCCTCGCCGGGCGCCGCGACGTCGTTGTAGACGGCGTCGCGGTTCGAGAACCGGGCGACGCGCCGCTTCGCGTCAGCGCGCTGACGCCGAGCACGTGCGGGAGCGCGGCGGGGTAGCTCGCGAACCGCCACGGCGAGTGCGGCGCCTGGTCGGCGTTCCCGACCGCCGCGACGACGACCGCCCCGCGTCGTGACCGCGTAGCGGATCGCCTCCTCCTCGAGCCGGGAGTACGTGTCGCGGCTCGGGTTGCGCGGATCGCGGAGGCCGCCGAGCGAGATGTTGATCACGCGCGCGCCGTTGTCCACCGCCCAGCGGATCGCCTTCGCCTCGGCCTCGACGGCGATCGTCCCGCCGGGCGAGACGACCTTCGCGACGATCAGCTCCGCCGCCGGCGCGAGGCCGGCGATGCCGGTCGCGTTGTCGAGCTCGGCCGCGATGATGCCCGCCACGATCGTGCCGTGACCGCGCGTGTCCTGCGCCGTCCCGCCGACGAAGCTCTTCGCGAGCGGCGATGCGCCGCTCGAGGTCGGGATGGCCGAGATCGATGCCCGAGTCGATCACCGCGACGCGCACCGGCGCGAGCGGAGGCGGCGTCTCCCAGGCGTCGTACGAGCGGTTTGCGACGCGTACCACTGGCGGTGCGCGAGCGGATCGGTCGGCGCGAACGCGAGCCGGCGTACGCGCGCGCGCTCGACCCAGGCGACGCCGGCGACGCGCCGGAGCGCGGCCGGGTGCCGCCTCGACCGCGAGCGCGCGCAACGGCGCGAGGCTCGTCGGCGCGCTCGCCGGTCGCCCGCTCGACGCGCGGCGCCGACAGCGGCGGGATCGGCGCCGGGCTCGAGGCCGACGTGGTACCGCGCGCCGAGACCGGTCGCCGGGAGCGACGAGCGCGGCGCAGCACGCGAGCGCCCCGACGAGGGCGCGTCGTCTCACGCCTTGACCCGGACGGTGAGCGGCGGGCCCGGCGAGTCCGCCGGCGGACAGCCGGAACACGGTCGTCGCGTCGAGGCGCAGCTTGACGGCGAACGTCCCGTCCGCTGCCGGGCGCGAGCTGCGCGGACCTTGACCCACGCGCCGCGCCGCCGCGCCGCTCGAGGACGACGTCCGTCGACGTCGCGCGCGAGGCCGGTGAGGCGAAGGCCCCGTTCGCGCGGGCGGCCGCCGCGCGGCCGTCGAGGCGCAGGACGCCGAGACGGAACCCCGTCGACTTCAACCCGAGCCGGGCGCGGACGTCGCTCAGGCGCACGTCGGACGCCCCGCCGCGTCGTCGTGAGGCGATCACCGCCGGGCGGCCGGGCGCGCCCGGGACGAACGCGACGTCCGTCGACCGCGCCGCCCAGCCCGAAGCGCTTCGCGAGCTGCGCGCCGGTGAGGAGCTGCGACGGCCAGCGGTGGTTCGGCGACGACCTCGTCCCACGCGGTCGTCGACCGCGACGAGATACGGGAGGTCCGTGCCGAACATGTCGAGCGAGCTGATCGTCCGGCCGCCGCTCGACGAGAAGTAGAACGTCTGGGCCGGCGCGCCCTCGTACGTGACGATCTCGCCGCGCGTCTCCTTCGACCGCCGCGCCGGGCCGGGCGCCTCCGAGGCGACGCCGTAGTAGACCTGGCTGCGCCAGTCCGAGTAGAGGTCGAAGCCCTTGCGCCTTCACGACATGCGCCACCGCGTACGTCCGCGCGGCGACCGCCTGCGCCTTGAGCGCCTCGAGCGGCCAGTCCTTCGGCATCTCGCCCGGCACGACGCCGAGGAGGTACGCCTCGAGCCCGACGACGTTGACGAGCTGCAGCTTCGCCCGCCGACCTTCGCGACCCGGAGGTCGCCGCGGTACGCCTTGTCGCCGACGGTGAGGAACGCCCGGGCGTCGGCGCGGAACGTCACCGGCCCGGGCAGGGCGATCGGCTTCCCGTCTTCCCCGACCGGCAGCTGGAGCTTCGGCCCGATCGTCACCGGCCCGACCGGCAGCACGTAGCGCTTGCCCGTCGCCGTCGAACACGGCGAGCGCGTTCGTCGACGCGTCGACCGTCGCGAGGCCGTCGCCGACGAGCACGCGGACCCGCTCGAGGATCGCCGCGGGGGCCGCGCCGATCTGGGTGCCGCGGTAGTAGTGGCCGAGGATCGCCCGGTAGTCGCGCCCGGCCTTCGCCTGGCCGAACGCGCCCCACTGGCTCATCCCGACGCCGTGCCCCCAGCCGCCGCCGGCGAGGACGAACGCGGGCTGCGGCGGCTTCGGCGCGCCGGACCGACGGCCGCGGCGGCGACGGCGGCGAGGACGGCGCGATGGCGACGAGCCGGCGCATGCTTCCGTATCGGCTGCGGGCGCTCACGCCCGCAGCCGCTCTGCGTACTGCTCCTCGTAGTAGCGGCGGTAGTCGCCGGACTTGATCGGCTCCCACCAGGCCCGGTTCGAGCGGTACCACTCGACGGTCGCCCGGAGGCCGGCCTCGCCGAACGAGTGCTCCGGCGACCAGCCGAGCGCGCGGAGCTTCGCGTCGTCGAGCGCGTAGCGGCGGTCGTGCCCCGCGCGGTCCTCGACGTGGCGGACGAGGGACGGATCGGCGCCGGTCAGCTCCAGGATCCGGTGCGTCACCTCGAGGTTCTCGTGGTCCTCGCCGCCGACGTTGTAGATCTCGCCGGGCCGGCCCTCGCGCAGCACGAGCTCGACGCCGGCGCAGTGGTCCTCGGCGTGGAGCCACTCGCGCACCTGCTTGCCGTCGCCGTAGACCGGGAGCGGCTCGCCCGTCGAGCGCGTTCGTGACGAAGAGCGGGACGAGCTTCTCGGGGTACTGGTTCGGCCCGTAGGTGTTCGCGCCGCGGGTGATCGACGCGTCGACGCCGTACGTGCGGACGTACGCGAGCACCTGCAGGTCGCCGCCGGCCTTGGCGGCGCTGTACGGGCTCGACGGCCGCAGCGGATCGTCCTCGACGCGCGCGGCCGCCGGCCTCGAGGTCGCCGTAGACCTCGTCGGTCGAGACCTGGACGAACCGCGCGCCGTGCGCCCGCGCCCACTCGAGCAGCGTCATCGTCCCGAGCACGTCGGTGTGGACGAACTCCTGCGGGCCGAGGATCGAGCGGTCGACGTGCGTCTCGGCGGCGAAGTTGACGATCGCGTCGCAGCCCTGCGCCGGCGCTCGAGACGGCGTCGGGGTCGGCGATGTCGCCGACGACGAGCTCCGCGCCGGTGCCCTCGAGGTTCGCCGGATTCCCCGCGTAGGTCAGCTTGTCGAGGACGACGACCTCGTCACCGCCCGCGACGAGCCGCTTCACGAAGTGCGAGCCGATGAAGCCGGCGCCGCCGGTCACGAGAACGCGCATCGGGGGAGGGTAGCCGACCCCGCCGCTCGACCGAGGCCGGTCGAGCCGGTCCGCGATCGCCGCCGCGATGCCCGACCGAACCGGTCGCGCGCTCGTGCGAACGCAGTCCCGTGGCCGCGTACGCGTTCGTCGACGAATGGCGGTCCCGGACCGGTCGAGGCGGTCTACGCGGCTCCTCTCCTGCCCGCGCGAGCTCCCCGCGCTGGTGGGGCGACTCGTTCCGGGATCTGGACGCTCGAGCCGGCCGACGGCGGGACGCGGGTCGTCCTGGAATGGCGTGTCGACGTGCGGAAGCGCTCGTGCGACACCTGACGCCGCTCCTGCGCCCGCTCTTCGCCTGGAACCACCGCTGGGCGATGCGTCGCGGGCGCGAGCATCGTCGCGGAGCTCCGGGCGGCGTCGCTAGCCGAGCGCGCGAGGCAGGCGCGGAGGCCGTCGCGCCAGTGCGGTAGCCGCGGGGCGCCCTTCTCGCTGCGAAGGATCGACACTGCCGGACGCGGCGCCTTCGCGCCGAACTCGGCCGTCGTGATCCGCCGCACCCGGCAGTCGACGCCGGCCTCCTCGAAGATCGCCTCGGCGAAGTCGGCCCAGGTGCAGTCGCCGTCCGCGGCAAGGTGCCAGATGCCGAACGCCGCGCCGCCGTCGACGAGCGTGCGCGTCGCCTCGGCGAGGTGCCCGACGTAGGTCGGGCAGCCGCGCTGGTCGTCCACCACCGCGACCTCGTCGCGCTCCGCGCCGAGCCGCAGCATCGTGCGCACGAAGTTGTGCCCCGTCTCGCCGAAGAGCCACGAGCTCCGGACGATCCATGCGCGCTCCCCGGCCGCCGCCTCCGCGTGGAGCTTCGTCCTCCCGTACGCGGAGGCGGGCGCGGGCGCGTCCGACTCGACGTACGGCGCGCCCTTCCGGCCGTCGAACACGTAGTCGGTCGAGTAGGCGACGAGCGGCGCCCCGAGCGCCGCCGCGTGCGCCGTGCCGCCGACGTTGACGGCCGCTGCGCCCTGCGGGTCGTCCTCGGCGCCGTCGACGTTCGTCCACGCCGCCGCGTGGAGGACGAGGTCGGGCGGCCACGGAAGCGCCGGCGCCTCGAAGCGGACGTCCCACTCCTGACGGCCGAGAGCGAGCACGTCGTCGTCCGCGAAGACACCGGCGAGCGCGTGGCCGAGCTGGCCGCCGGCGCCGGTGATCAGGGTGCGGCGTCGCGCTCGGAGAGGATCGGCGTCGTCGTGCTCCACAGGTGCGCGACCCGCGGGTCGTTCCACGGGACGCCGTGCTCGTCGGGGTCGTCGGGGTCGTACTCCTCGGTGACGTGGTAGCAGAGGAGGAGGTCCGTGAGCGCCTCGAACCCGTGGGCGTGGTGACCGGGCACGTAGAGGCCGACCGGGTTGTCGTCTCCGATGTCCTCCGTGAAGGCCGCGCCGGTCGCGCGGTCGAGGACGACGACGCGGGCCGTTCCCTCGACGACGATGAAGAGGTCGTCCTGCCCGCGCTCGTGGAAGTGGAGCCCGCGGATGACGCCCTGCTTCGAGAACGACGAGGTTCGTCTGCGTCGTCGGCTTCGGCAGCGCGCTGTCGCGCCGGAGCTCGCTGAACCACCCGCGATCGTCCTCGAACCGGCGAAGCGGGATCCGGACGACGCCGTCGACGCTCATCGGTTGGCGCCCGTCTCGTCGACGAGCCGGCCGATCTCCGCGAGGTGCTGCCAGTGCTTGCCCGCGTCCTCCCACCAGCCCTCGACGCGCACGACGTCGAGCCGGCCCTCCTGCGCGTAGTGGCGGTTGACGTCGGTGATCTCGAGCTCGCCCCGGTTGGACGGCTCGAGCCGCTCGATCAGGTCGAACACGTCGGGCGGGAAGCAGTAGAGGCCGACGACGGCGTCGCGCGACGGCGGCTCGCTGTAGCGCGTGTCGACGACGCCGGCCTTCTCGACGATGTCGGTCACCCGCGCATCGCCGTCGTAGACGACGACGCCGAAGTTCTCCGGGTCGGGGACCTCCTTGACGAAGATCATCGCGCGGTCGCCGGCGCGCGTCCCACCTTGCGATCGCCTCCGCCTGCGAGCGCTCGAAGATGTTGTCGCCGAGCACGACGACGAGCTTCTCGCCGCGGGCGAAGTCGCGGGCCATGCCCACGACCTGCGCGATCCCGCCCGCCCGCGTCTGCACCTTGTACGTCAGGTCGAGCGAGAGGAGCGGCTCCCCCGTGCCGCGCTCGTTGAGGTCGCCGTCGCCGAGCAGGTCGATCATCTGCCCCGCATGGCCCTTGCCGGTCACGACGAGCACGCTCTCGAGGCCGGCGCGCTGCAGGAGCTGGAGCGGGTAGTAGATCATCGGCCACCGGCCGACGGGCAGGAGGTGCTTGTTCGCGACCCGGGTCAGCTCGCCGAGGCGGGTCGCCTCGCCGCCGGCACACACGAGGCCCTTCATGACGCGCGATCGTACTCGTGTCGCGCGCTCGACGGCACGGCGATCCCGAGCCAGAGCAGCAGCCCGAAGGCGAGCTCGACCGCCGGGCCGATCCCGAAGGCGAACGCGAGCGTGCCGATGCCGACGGTGCCGCCCAGCGCGAAGCCGACCACCGCCACCCCGATCTCCAGGACCGCCCGGGTGACGCCGATCCGCGTCCCGGTGCGGCGGGCGCCGACGATCATCAGCGAGTCGCGGGGGCCGGCGCCGAGCGCGGCGCCCAGGTAGAAGCCCGAGCCGAGCGCGATGACCGCGATGCCGGCGACGAGCAGCGCGATCCGGACGCCGAGGCCCTGCCCCGTGAGCGAGTCGATCGCGTCGAGGCGCAGGAGCCAGTCCACGAACAGCCCGATCAGGACGGCGTTCGCAACGGTCCCGATCCCGATCCGGGCCCCGAGCGCCCATGCGACCGCGAGGACGACGACCGCGATGACGATGTTCGCCGTCCCGAACGAGAGCGAGGTCCGCTCGCTGATCCCCTGGTTGAGGACGTCCCACGGGCTCAGACCGAGCTCCGACTGGAGCTGGAGCACGATGCCGAGCGCGAAGAGGAAGAGCCCGGCGACGAGCGAGAGCCCGCGCAGCCACGGCGCCGCCGCGGATGCGGGGTGGCTCGATCACCCGGCGGTCGAGCTCAGGCGCCGGCGCGTCGGCGTGCGCGCGACTCGGCCTTGCGCTGCCGGACGCCCGGCGCGGCGCGCACCGCGGCGGTCCACACGTACGCGATCACGGCCAGCGCTGCCGCGACACCGATGGCGATCCGACGGAGCGCACGCACGCCTGCATCGTATGGGCCGGAACGGGGTAATACTTCATGGACTCTCCCGAGACGAAAGGACGGCCGCATGGCGAAGAAGAAAGCGGCGACGACGATGTCGGACACCATCGAGACGGTGAAGCCGTACCTCGAGCGCGCGCTCAACGACGAGGAGTTCCGCGACGGACCTGAAGGACGCGCTCGCGGCTGCACGCGAGCTCTACGGCCCGTTGTCCAAGCAGAACGGCGTGAGCGGCGGCGCCCGCGCCCTCGCGACCGACAAGAAGGCGCAGGAGCAGATGCGCCGGGCGATCGACGACCTGCTGAGCGCGAAGGACACGCTGCAGGGCAAGAAGAAGAAGAGCCACAAGGGCCGCAACATGGTCCTGCTGGCCGGCATCATCGCCGGCGCGCTCTACAACCCGTGGACCGGGCCGCAGACCCGCGAGAAGCTCCTCGACATGATCGCGGGCCAGGACGACCTGCAGCCGCTCGACACGTTCGAGACGATGGCCGCCGACGCCGGCGCGACGATCGAGGACGCCGCCGCGGAGGCCGCCGAGACGGCCGACGAGGTCGTCAAGGAGACCAAGTCGAAGGCCTCCTCCTAGGAGGTCGCTACGGATTCGCGTTGGAGCGGGCCTCGCCGCCGGCGAGGGCCCGCTGCAGCGCGCCGGGCACGAGCCCGCTCGCGCCCGAGATGTCGCTCGCGTCGAGGAGCACGGCGCCTGCGCGGGCCGATGCGACCGGGAGGCCGTTCCCGGCTCCGGTGACGAGGTACTGCCGCCCGGACGCGAAGGCCACGTCCTCCGCGCGCCTCCAGGCGATCAGGAACGGGTACGGCGCCACCGCGCCGTCGTAGCCGAGCGACAGGAACTCGACCGGGTGGATCTCGAAGTGGAGATGCGGCAGACCGCCTTCCGCGTCCCCCGAGTCTCCGACGAACCCGAGCACGTCGCCCGCCCTGACGCGACGTCCGGCAACGGCGAGCGGCGAGTACGCGTCGAGGTGCGCGTAGTAGAACTCGTTGCCGCCGTCGTCGCGGAGCCACAGCCGCCAGCCGCCGATGTCGTTCCAGCCGACCGAGAACAGCGTCCCGTCCGCGACCGCGAGGAGCGGCGTGCCGAGCGGCGCGACGAGGTCTTCGCCGTGGTGCCACTTGCCGGCGACGTCGGCCCGGAACGCGCCGAACGTGTCGCCGAACGCCGCCGTCCCGAAGATCGGGAACACGTACCCCCCGGTCGTGAGCCGTGCCGTCACCTCCGGCGCGGTGCGGACGAGCTCGGGCGGCGCGCCGGGGATCGAGCGGCCCGGCTCGCGGGGAGCGTTCGGCCCGGGTCGCCGCGGCGGCCCTCCGTCCGGGGAGCCCGGTCTCGTGCCGTTGCCCGGCGTCGTCGTCGGCTTCGGCTTCGTCGGGGTCGTCGGCGCCGCCTGGGCGACGGCCTGTGCGGTCGTCGCGCCGACGACGATCTCCGTCCCGGCGGGAAGGCCGGCGTGCTCGGCGTTGATCCGGATGCGAAGGCCGGTGACGGAGCTCTCCGCCGAGCGCGGCTCGTCCGAGGTCGTGCTCGAGGCGCCGAGGACGTCGAGCGTGCCCCAGTCGGCGAGGGGCAGCTGGATGTTGCCGCTCGGCGTGACCGGCTGGCCGAGGACGACGAGCCCGCGTGATCGCCGAGCGGCCGACATCGCCCGTCGCGCCCGCCGGGCCCGCGGCTGCGCCGACGCGCACCGTGATCGACTGCGCAGAGATCTCCCCGCCGAGCACCGTGACGGCCAGCGCCCGCACGCTCGCCTCTGCCGACGAGGAGATGCCCGGCTGCGCCGTGGCGGTGGCCGTCGCGGCGCCGATCCGGAGGATCGACCCGTCGGCGGGGTGGGCGAAGGCGCCGCCGCCGTTCGCGACGGGCGGGGCGGTGTAGAGCGTCGTCGCGACGGTGGGCTGACCCGGCACGGTCACCTGCGCGACGAGCGCGGTGGCGGAGGACTGCCTCGGCGGGGCCGGATCGCCGGGCGCCGCGGCCGCGATGCTGACCGTCGTGGCGCCGAGCGCGAGCACGAGTGCGGCGCGGAGCCCTCTCACGACACGTCAGGGTAGCGCCGACGCTCCCGGACACCCCGGATCGCGAGCTGAGCGGCGACCACGAGGAGGAGCACGCCGAACGCGCGCCGGAGCAGGTCTTCGTCGACCGCCTTCGCGATCCGGACGCCGGCCTCCGCGCCGACGATCGATGCGATGCCGACGACGAGCGCCGCCTTCACCCTCAGGTTGCCGCTCGCGCGCTGCCGGATCACGCCGGTCGCAGCCGTGGGGACGATCGCGAGGAGCGAGGTCGCGGCGGCCTCGACCTGGCCGAGACCGAGGGCGACGAGCGTCGGCACGAACAGGATCCCGCCGCCGACGCCGAACACGCCGGAGAGCACGCCGGCCGCGAGCCCGAGCGACAGCGCCGCGACGATCGTCCAGGTGCTCATCCCGCGAGCAGCCAGATCGCGACGGCGGCGAGCAGCGCGGCGAACGAGAGCGTCAGCGTCCCGCCCGAGAGACGCCGCTGGACGCTCGTTCCGACGAGGGCTCCGACGACCGCCGGGAGCCCGACGAGCGCGGCGTAGCCGACGCGGACGTCGCCGCGCGCGGCGTAGAACGCGACGCCGGCCGAGGCCGTCAGCGAGGATCGCTCCGAGCGACGTCGCCGCGGCGGCGTGGACGGAGAACGCGACGAGCCAGATCAGCAGGGGGACGACGATGATCCCGCCCCCGACGCCGAACACCGCCGAGAAGACGCCGGCGACGAGACCGATCAGGGCGAGCCGCACCAGCACCGCTCGTATCCTAGGGTCGCCCATGGCGGACGACCCGGTCGGCAGGCTCTCGGAGGACCCGCGCCGCGCGGCGGTGCTGCTCGACGTCGACGGGACGCTCGCCCCGATCGTCGAGCGGCGCCGAGGACGCGCGCGTCCCCGACGAGACCCGTGAGGAGCTCGCGCGGCTCGCGGGCCGCTACGCGCTCGTCGCCTGCGTCAGCGGCCGGCCGGGCGCCGAGGTCGAGCGGATGCTCGCCGTCCAGGGCGTGGCGATCGTCGGCGAGCACGGGCTCGAGCTCGCCCCGGAGGCGGAGCGGTGGGCGGAGACCGTCGCGGCGTTCGCCCGCGGCGTCGACTGGCCCGCCGAGCGGAAGCCGCTCAGCGCTCTCGTTCCACTTTCGCCGCGCCGACGACGAGGCGGCCGCGCGCGCCTACCTCGAGCGGGTCGCCGAGGCCGCCGAGCGCGGAGGGGCTCGTCGCCGCGATGGGGACGCATGGTGCTGGAGGTGCGACCACCCGTCGCGGCCGACAAGGGCACGGCCGTGCGCGCGCTCGTCACCCGAGCAGGCGTCGACCGCGCGCTCTACGCCGGCGACGACACGACCGACCTCGACGCCTTCCGCGGCCTGGACGGCCTCGAGCATCGCCGTGCGCGTCGCGGTCGACTCCGGCGAGGCGCCGGCGGCGCTCATCGCCGCCGCCGATCTCGTCGTCGACGGCACGGACGGCGTCCTCGCGCTGCTCCGGTCGCTCTAGGGCGAGCGTCGCCTACGCCTCGTCGCCGCAGGACGTCCCACGCGACCCGCACGTCGTCCTCGCGTCGTCCGGGCGTTGCCGATCGCGAGGCGGAGCACGAAGCGGCCGCCGAGCCGCGTATGCGAGAGGAAGGCCTCGCCGGTCGCGTTGACGCGCTCGAGGAGCGCCTCGTTCTCCTCGTCCGACCCCTCGCGCCGGAAGCAGACGAGCGAGAACGGCCGGGGCGCGCAGACCTCCCAGCCCGGCTCCGCGCGAACCCAGTCCTCGAACAGCGCGGCGAGGCGGACGTGCTCGCGGATCACCGCCTGGAGCCCCTCGCGGCCGTAGCAGCGGAGGACGGCCCACAGCTTCAGCGCGCGGAACCGCCGGCCGAGCGGCACGGCGTACTCGCTCAGGCTGACCACGTCCTCGTCGACCCGCAGGTACTCGGGGACGAGGCTGAACGCGCGCCGCAGGTCGTCGGGCCGCCGCGTGAGGAACACCGAGCAGTCCATCGGCGTGAGGAGCCACTTGTGCGGGTTGACGCCGATCGAGTCCCCGCGCTCCCAGCCGGCGAACAGGGGACGGAGCTCCGGGCAGACCGCCGCGGAGCCGGCGTAGGCGGCGTCGACGTGGAGCCACACGCCGTCGGCGGCGCAGCGGTCGGCGAGCGCGGGGACCGGGTCGATCGCCGTCGAGGACGTCGTCCCGATCGTCGCGACGAGCGCGCAGGCGTCGGTCAGGTCGACGAGCTCGGGCCGCATCGCGAACGCGTCGTCGCCGGGCACCGTGCGGAGCTCGAGCTCGAGGAGCCGGGCCGCCTTCGCGGTGGACGAGTGCGTGTGCTCCGAGCAGACGACGACCCGTCGGCCCGGCGCCGCGGCGCGCGCGGCCGCGAGCGCGGTGACGAGGCCGCTCGAGGCGCTGTCCTCGATGATGGCCGTGGAGCCCCGCCGGCAGCCCGAGCAGGTCGGCGAGCCAGGCAAGCGTCACCTCCTCGAGCTCCTGGAGCGCCGGCGAGGTACGCCAGAGGATGCCGACCTGGTTCAGCCCCGCCGCGAGCAGCTCGGCGAGGATTCCCGGGTCCGAGCCCGTCGAGGGGAAGTACGCGAAGTAGCGCGGGCTCTGCCAGTGGGTGAGCCCCGGCATGAGGACCTCGTCGAGGTCACGCAGCACCGCGGCGAACGGCTCGCCCGTGTCCGGGGCGCGCTCGGGCAGCGCCGCGCGGATCGCGCCGGGCTCGACGCGCGAGAGCACCGGGCGCTCGCGCACGCCGTCGAGGTACTCCGCGAGCCACTCGAGCGCGGCGGCGCCGTCGTCGCGGAGGCTCATCCGAGGGTGCTCACCGGCGCCTGCCCGCGATCTCGCGCCACGGCCGCGTGTTGAGGATCTGCTCCTTCGTCAGCCACGCCCGGCGGGCCTGGGCGACGCCGAGCTCGGCGTAGGAGAGCGCGCCGATCGAGTGCGCATCGGTCGTGATCGGGACGAGCACGCCGGCCTCGCCGGCGAGCCGCGCGTGAACGTCGCGCATGTCGAGGCGGTCGGGCTGGCTGTTGATCTCGAGCGCGGTGCCGGTCTCGACCGCGCGCGCGACGACGCGCTCGACGTCGACGTCGGCTCCCGCGCGGCGGTTCAGCTTCCGGCCCGTCAGGTGCCCGATGCAGTGCGACGTGCGGATGGTCGATCGCGGCGAGGATCCGCTCGGTCGGGCTCCTGTCGAAGGCGGCGTGGAGCGACGCGACGACCCAGTCCAGCTCCGCGAGCACGTCGTCGGCGACGTCGACCGCGCCGTCCGCGCGGATGTTCGCCTCGACGCCGCGCAGCACCTTGAACGGCTTGACGCGCTCGTTCACCGCCGCGATCTCCTCCCACTGCGCCTCCATCCGCCCGTCGCGGAGGTAGTGCGAGTGGTCGGTCAGCGCGAGGAAGCGATAGCCGCGCCGCTTCGCCTCGCGGGCCATCTCCTCGATCGAGCCCTTCCCGTCCGACGACCAGGTCGAATGGCAGTGGAGCTCGCCGACGAGGTCGCCCGTCTCGACGAGCGCCGGCAGGCCGCCGTCGCGGGCCGCCTGGAGCTCGCCGCCGTTCTCGCGCAGCTCGGGCGGGATGAAGGCGTAGCCGAGGAAGCGGTACAGCTCGTCCTCGGCGCCGAAGCGGTGCACCTCGCCCGTCTCGACCACGGTGACGCCGTACTCCGAGACCGACAGCCCGCGACGCTGCGCCTCCTCGCGCAGCGCGACGTTGTGGTCCTTCGAGCCGGTGAAGTGCTGGAGCAGGCTGCCGTAGTCCTCGGGCGGCACGACGCGGAGGTCGAGCCGGAGGCCCTGCTTCGTCACGACGGTCGCCTTCGTGTCGCCGTGCGCGGCGACCTCGAGCACCCACGGCAGCTCGACGAAGTGCGCGAGCAGCGCCGCCGGGTCGGTCGCGGTCGCGATCACGTCGAGGTCGCGGAACGTCTCGCGCCCCCGCCGGACGCTGCCGGCGGGCGAGACCTCGACCGCCGCGGGGTGCGCGCGCAGCGCCTCGACGACCTCGCGGACGACCGGCAGGCCCTGGGCCAGCAGGCCGCGCCGCTCCGGCTCGGGGCCGAAGCCCTTCGCGAGCGCCTCGAGGATCCGCTCCTCGCTCTTCGCGCCGAGCCCCTGCAGCGTGCGGACGCGCTGCTGCTCGGCCGCCTCGCGAAGCCCGTCGAGCGTCGTCACGCCGAGCTCCCGCCAGATGCGCGCGGCGGTCTTCGGGCCGAGACCCGGGAGGCGCAGGAACTGCGTCACCTCGTCCGGCACCTCCGCCCGACGCTTCTCGAGCGCGGACATCTCGCCGGTCTCGGTCAGCTCGACGATCTTCGCCTCGATCGTCGCGCCGATCCCCGACAGCTCCTTCGCCTTGCCCGCGAGCGCGAGCTCGGCGATCGACGAGCCCGTCTCCCGGATCCGCGTCGCGGCGCGCCGGTACGCGAGCACGCGAAATCCCTGCTCGCCGAGGATCTCCGAGACGTCGGCCAGCGCGTCGAAGGCGTCGGCGACGTCCGCGTTGCGGGGCAGCGAGGCCACGCGTCGATCATAGGGACGGGCTCCCCACCGGCGGAGCGGGCAGACTCCCGTCATGCCGACCCGCGCCGTCGTCTGCGTGCCGACCTACGACGAGCGGGAGAACATCGAGCCGCTCGTGCGGGCGCTCGGCGAGGTGCTCGACACGACGCGCGACCGCGTGCTCGTGATCGACGACGGCTCCCCCGACGGCACCGGCGAGATCGCCGACCGGCTCGCGGCCGAGCTCGAGTGGCTCGACGTCCTCCACCGGACGACGAAGGAGGGCATCGGGCGCGCCTACCTCGCCGGCTTCGCGCGCGCGCTCGAGTCGGACGCGGAGCTCGTGCTCGAGATGGACTGCGACTTCTCGCACGACCCGAGCGACGTCCCCCGCCTGATCGCCGCGTGCGAGGACGGCGCCGACCTCGCGCTCGGCTCGCGCTGGGTCGCGGGCGGCGGCACGGTCAACTGGGGCCTCCTCCGCCGTCTGATCTCCCGCGGTGGGTCGCTCTACGCCCGGCTCGTGCTCGGCGTCTCGGTGCGCGACCTCACGGGCGGCTTCAAGTGCTTTCGCCGCCGGGTGCTCGAGACGATCGACCTCGACGCGATCGCGGCGCGCGGCTACGGGTTCCAGATCGAGGGCACGTACCGCGCGCTCCGGGCCGGGTTTCGCGTCGTCGAGCTCCCGATCACCTTCGTCGACCGCCGGGTCGGCGAGTCGAAGATGAGCGGCGCGATCGTGATCGAGGCGATGCGGCAGGTGCCGGTGCTGCGCTGGAAGGCGCTCCGAGGGCGGCTGTGATCGAGACGACCGACGCGTCGTTCGAGGAGGACGTCCTTCGGTCGCCGGCGCCGGTGCTGGTCGAGTTCACCGCGCCGTGGTGCCGGCCCGTGCAAGGCGATCGAGCCGTTCCTCGTCGACCTCGAGCGCGAGCACGAGGGTCGGCTCGCGGGTCGCGCAGCTCGACATCGAGGACCACCTCGGGACGCCTGCGCGCTACGGCGTCCTCTCCCTGCCGACGGTGATGATCTTCGCCGGCGGCGAGGTCGTCGAGACGATCGACGGCGCCCAGCCGCGTCGCCGCTACGCCGAGGCGGTCGCGCGCGTGCTCGGCGTGTAGAGGCCGTGTCGGACGAGCTGCTCGCGAGCCCTGAGGTCGTCCATCGCAGCGTCCAGCCCGGCCGCGCGGGCCGGAGCGAGCCGCTGCCGGACGCGCTGCACCCCGCGCTCGCCGAGGCGCTCGGGCGGCGGGGCGTCACCGGCCTCTATGCGCACCAGGCCGAGACGTGGGAGGCCGTCGCCCGCGGCGAGCACGTCGTCGTCACGACCGGGACGGCGTCGGGGAAGTCGCTCGCGTTCTCGCTGCCCGGCGCTCGACGCGATCGCACGCGAGCCGGCGACGCGGGCGCTCTACCTCTATCCGACGAAGGCGCTGGCGCAGGACCAGGCGCGCTGGCTCGCGTCCCTCGGTCTCGCGGGGTCTCCGACCGGCGATCTACGACGGCGACACGCCGATCGAGCGGCGCGCCCACATCCGCCGGACCGCAAACGCGATCCTCACCAACCCGGACATGCTCCACGTCGGCGTCCTCCCGCACCACGACCGCTGGGGAGACGCGCTCCACAACCTGCGGGTCGTCGTGGTCGACGAGGCCCACGTGTACCGCGGCGTCTTCGGGTCGCACGTCGCGAACGTGCTTCGCCGGCTGCGCCGGCTCGCGCTCGCCTACGGCGCCGAGCCGGTGTTCGTCCTCGCGTCGGCGACGATCGCGAACCCCGGCGAGCTCGCCGCGCGCCTGACCGGGCTCGACGTCCGGGTGGTCGACGTCGACACGTCGCCGCGGGCCGACAGGGAGATCGTGCTCTGGAACCCCGAGCTGCTCGACGAGGAGCTCGGCACGCGCGCCAGCGCGCTCTCGGACGCATCCCGGCTCCTCGCCGGCTTCGTCGGCCGAGGGACGGAAGACGATCTGCTTCACGAAGAGCCGGAAGGCGGCGGAGCTCGTGCACCGCTTCGCGAGCGACCGTCTCGACAGCGCGACCGCGCGTCGACTGGCGCCGTACCGTGCGGGGTACACGCCCGAGCAGCGGCGGGAGATCGAGCGGCGGCTCGTCGAGGGCGAGCTGCTCGGGGTCACCGCGACGGACGCGCTGGAGCTCGGCATCGACATCGGCTCGCTCGACTGCGCGATCTCCGTGGGCTTCCCGGGCACTGTTGCGTCGCTCCGCCAGCAGTGGGGCCGCGCCGGTCGTCGGCGAGACGGGGCTCGCCGTGCTCGTCGCGAGCGAGGACGGGCTCGACCAGTTCTTCATGAACGAGCCCCAGGCGCTGCTCGAGCGGACGACGGAGGCGGCGCTGATCGACCACGCCGCGCCGCGGATCCTCGACGGCCACGTGCTCGCCGCGGCGTACGAGGGTCCGCTGACGGAGGCCGACGCGGCGATTCTCGGGCCCGAGGCGCTCGAGCGGGCGGCACTCCTTCCCGAGCTCGAGCCGACGGCTGCCGGGTACGTCTGGCGCGGCCGCGACACACCCGCCGCGCGCGTCTCGCTCCGTTCGGGCGACACCGAGGGGTTCGTGATCGTCGACGAGGAGAGCGGCGCGGTGCTCGGCACGTCCGAGCGCGAGCGCGCCTTCTCGACGATCCACGAGGGAGCGGTGTACCTCCACCTCGGCGACCAGTACGGCGTGACGTCGCTCGACCTCGAGTCGCGCACCGCGCTCGTGCGGACGGTCGCCGTGGACTGGTACACGCAGGCGCGAAAGGAGACGGAGACGTCGATCGTCTCGCCGCTTCGGACCGCGTCGGTCGCCGGGGTCGAGCTCCACGTCGGCGTGCTCTCCGTCCGCGAGCAGGTCGTCGCGTACCAGCGAAAGGCGATCGCCGACGGGAGCGTGATCGACACGACTCCCCTCGAGCTCCCCGAGACGTCGTTCGAGACGGAGGGCGTGTGGTTCTGCCCCGGCGATGATCTGCTGGCCGGCATCGACACGATGCCGACGCTCGTCTCCGCTCTGCACGCGGCCGAGCACGCGCTGATCTCCCTCCTGCCACTCTTCGCGATGTGCGACCGCTGGGACATCGGCGGCCTGTCGACGAACGTGCACGAGCAGACCGGCCGGCCGACGGTGTTCGTCTACGAGGGCCACGCCGGCGGCGTCGGGATCGCCGAGCGGGGGTTCGATCGGTTCACCGACTGGGTCGCCGACACCGCCAGGCTGCTCGAGCGGTGCCCGTGCCGGTCGGGGTGCCCATCGTGCGTGCAGAGCCCGAAGTGCGGCAACCTCAACGAGCTTCTCGACAAGGCGGCCGCGCGGACGCTGCTCGAGCGGATGACGGCTGCAGGCGGGTAGCCGCGCGGGCGGGATGGCGCGCCGTCGCGGTGGCGGCAAGGCGCGCGCGACACGAAGTCGGCGCGATCACGGCACAGACGCGGCACGGGTTCTCTGCGATCGTTCGTTCAGGGGAGCTCGCTCCCCCCATGGGGGGCGCTGGACCGACTCGCGCGCGGCGCCCGACCTGCACATCGGCTGGCCCTGTCGATTCCGGCCGCCGCCGTTCGTCGTGAGGGTGAGACGCCACGACAACGACATAGGGAGGAGCCCGTGGAGTACCTGGCACTGATCTACGCGGACGAGACCGTCTGGGAGGGGTTCTCGGACGACACGCGTAACGCGATGTACGAGCAGTACTCGGAGTTCTCCCGCGCCGCGGGCGACGCCGGCGTGCTCGCCGGCGGCGAGGAGCTCGGGCCGACGGCCTCCGCGACGACCGTCCGCCTGCGCGAGGGTCGCCAGCTCGTGACCGACGGCCCGTACGCCGAGGCGAAGGAGGCGCTCGGCGGTTACTTCATCCTGGACTGCGAGTCCCTCGACGAGGCACTCTCGTGGGCGGCCCGGATCCCGGGCGCATCCCATGGCGCCGTCGAGGTGCGACAGGTTCACGTCGACGAGGAGGCCTGACCGTGAAGTACGCACTGCTCGTCTACAGCGACCAGTCCGACTGGGACGGGATCAGCGAAGAGGAGGCCGCCCAGCGGCGTGCCGAGTCGATGCCGCGCTGGATCACGCTCTTCGAGGAGATGGGCAAGGCCGACCCGGACGCAGGGGGAAAGGAGCTCGTCGCGGCGGCCGAGGCGAAGGTCGTGCGGGTCGTGGACGGCGAGACGGTCGATCACCGACGGGCCGTTCGCCGAGACGAAGGAGCAGATCGGGGGGTTGTTCCTCACCACGCTGCCCGACCTCGACGAGGCGATCCGGATCGCGTCGCTCGTCCCGGCTGCCGAGTACGGCTCCCTGGAGGTACGGCCTATCGTTGAGCGGTGACTCTCTCGCTCGAGGCGACGTTTCGCGAGGAGTGGCCTCGTGCGGTCGGGATCCTCACCCGCGTCCTCGGTGACCTCTCGCTCGCCGAGGACGCGGTGCAGGACGCCTTCGCGACCGCGCTCGAGCGGTGGCCGCGCGACGGCGTTCCTCGCTCGCCCGGCGCCTGGATCGTGGCGACCGCGCGGAACGGCGCCATCGACCGGATCCGGCGAGAGAAGACGTTCGCACGCAAGGCCGAGCTCCTCGCCCGCCTCGAGGACGTCCCCGCCGACGAGGACGCCGACGTGAGCTCGATCCCGGACGAGCGCCTTGCGCTCCTCTTCACGTGCTGTCACCCCGCGCTCGCGGTCGACGCGCGAATCGCCCTGACCCTCCGCGAGGTCGCCGGACTTCAGACACCGGAGATCGCCCGCGCGTTCCTCGTCACGGAGCCGGCACTCGCGCAGCGGCTCGTCCGCGCGAAGCGACGACTCCGCGAGACGGGCATCCCGTTCCGGGTGCCGCCCGACCACCTGCTCCCCGACCGCGTCCCCGACGTGCTCCGCGTGCTCTACCTCGTCTTCAACGAGGGGTACGCCGCGACCGCGGGCGAGTCGCTCGTCCGCAGCGATCTCTGCGCGGAGGCGATCCGCCTCGCGAAGCTCCTCTGCGTGCTGATGCCGGACGAGCCCGAGGCCTTCGGGCTGCTGGCCCTCCTCCTGCTCCAGGACGCACGGCGCGAGGCGCGCGTCGACGACGACGGCGAGCTCGTCCTCCTCGCCGACCAGGACCGCCGGCTCTGGGACGGCGCCTCGATCGACGAGGGCCTTCGCGTCCTCCGTCGCGCCGAGTTGCTCCGGCGGCCCGGGCCGTACCAGCTCCAGGCGGCGATCGCAGCGGGGCATGCCGAGGGGGCCGCTCCCCACGTCATCGCGGCGACGTACGCCGCGCTCGAGCAGATCGACCCCTCGCCGATCGTCCGGCTCAACCGCGCCGTCGCGGTCGCGCTGGCCGGCGACGTCGAGGAGGGGCTGGCGCTGATCGACGGGATCGAGGGCCTCGACGGCTACAGCTACCTCCCCGCCGCGCGGGCCGACCTCCTCCGTCGCCTCGACCGGCACGCCGAGGCCGCGGCGAGCTACCGCGAGGCGCTCGCGCTCACGGACAACGCGCCGGAGCGCCGGTTCCTCGAGCGGCGACTGCGAGACGTCGGCGGCTGACCCGCCGGTCAGACGCGTGCGAGGACGGCCTCGACCGCCTCGAGCGGGCTTGCGACCCGTCGCACGCCCTCAACCGAAGGGCCGTCGAGGACGACCACCGGCCGCCCGAGCCGCATCGCAAACGCGATCTCGGCCAGCGTCCCCCAGCTCCCGCCGACGGCGATCACCGCGTCGCCGGAGGCCGCGACGGCGAGGTTCCGCGCGTGGCCGACGCCGGTGACGACGACGTGATCGGCCCACGGGCTCGCTTCGGCACGGCTCTCACCGGGGAGGATCGCGATCGTCGTGCCACCCGCCTTCTTCGCGCCGCGGTGCGCCGCGGCCATGACCTCGCCGAGCCCTCCGGTCACGACGACGCAGCCGCGCTCGGCAAGGAGACGCCCGACCTCCTCCGCCGCCGTCTCGTGCTCGCGGCCGCTCCCGATCACCGACACCTGCGTGGGCACGGCTGCGATCCTAGGCAGGTGAGCGAGAGACGCGAGGCGAAGGGCGGCACGCTCGTCGTCGGCGGAGGCTTCGCCGGCGCGTACGTCGCCCGGCTGCTCGGCGACCGCGGAGCGACCGTCGTCAATCCGGACAACTTCATGCTCTACCCGCCGCTGCTGGCGGAGGCCGCCGCGGGCACGCTCGAGCCGAGGCACGTGGTCGTGCCCCTGCGGCAGATGTGCCCGCACGCCGAGCTCCTCCTCGGCCGGGTCGTCTCGCGCGACGCCGCGGCGAAGTCGGTCGTCGCCGAGACGCTCGGGGGCACGTTCGAGATCGCCTACGAACGGCTCGTCATCGCGCTCGGGGCCGTGCCCCGGACTTTCCCCGTCCCTGGGCTCGCAGAGCACGGGCTCGGGTTCAAGGACGTCGTCGACGCGATCGAGCTGCGCAACCGCGTCCTCCGTGCGCTCGAGTCGGCCGCGACTCGCCTCGACCCGGTCGAGGCGGAGCGCGACCTCGGCTTCGTGTTCGTCGGCGCGGGCTACGCGGGCGTGGAGGGGCTCGCGGAGCTCCACGACCTCGCTCGCGACGCGATTCGCCGCTCGTACCCGTCGCTGCGGGACGTCCCGCAGCGCTGGGTCCTGGTCGACGCTGCTCCGCGGATCCTCCCGGAGATCCCCCGCAAGCTCGGCGAGTACACACACCAGGAGCTCGAGCGCCGCGGCGTCGAGATCCGCGTCGAGACGACGCTCTCGTCGTTCGACGGGCGCGAGGCGGTGCTCTCCGACGAGTCGCGGATCCCGGCACGCACGCTCGTCTGGGCCGCCGGTGTCCGGCCGAGCCCAGCCGTGGCGTCGCTCGACGTCCGGCTCGACGACCGCGGCCGGGTGGTCGTCGACGAGACGCTCCGCGTCGAGGGGACGACGGACGTGTGGGCGCTCGGCGACTGCGCGGCCGTCCCCAACACGAAGACACCGGGCCGGCTCGACCCGCCGACCTGCCAGCACGCCCTCCGTCAGGCGCGGCGGCTCGCGAAGAACCTCGTCGGGACGCCGACCCCGTACGGCTACCGGATGCTCGGCCAGGTGGCGACCCTGGGACGGTACAAGGGGATCGCGGAGCTTCCCGGAATCCGGCTGCGCGGCTTCCTCGGCTGGTTCGTCGCCCGCACCTACCACCTGTACGCGCTGCCGACGATCCGGCGGAAGGCGCGGGTGGTCACCGACTGGACGGTCGCGCTGTTCTTCCGCCGCGACATCGTCGAGCTCTCGGCGCTTGGACACCCGCGCCGGCTCGGCGAGGACGAGCAGTAGCGTCGCTCAGCGGAGCGCGCGGAGCGCCGCCCCGAGCGACTGACCGCCCTCGAGGACACGTGCGAAGAGGTCACCCTCGCGTGCGACGCGGTCGAGCACGGCGTCCATCGTGAACGTCGCCGTCTCGAGCCCGGGCTTCACCTCGTCCCAGCGGAGCGGCGTCGAGACGGGCGCACCCGCCCGGGGCCGGACGGAGTACACGGACGCGGTCGTCTTCCCCGGTCCGTTCTGGTTCGCGTCGACGAGCACGCCCTTGCGCTTCGCGCGTGTCCACTCGGTCGTGACCAGGCCAGGATGCGCGCGTGCGAGGGCGCCGGCGACGATGCCTGCGAACTCGCGCACCTCGTCGAACCGATGACGCCTCGTGATCGGGACGAGCACGTGGATGCCCCGCGAGCCGCTCGTCTTCGGCACCGACTCCAGCTCGAGGACGTCGAGCGCCTGCTTCACGAGTAGCGCGACCTCGATCACCTCCTCGAAGCCGGCGCCCTCGGCGGGATCGAGGTCGAACATCACCCAGTCCGGCCGTTCTGGTTTGTCGGCGCGCGAGGCCCAGGCATGCATGTCGATGCAGCCCATGTTCACCATCCAGAGAAGCGCGAGCTCGTCGTCGACGAGCGCGTAGTCGATCACCCGCTGCTCGCCCTCGCGGGTCGACGCGGGGAACGGCGCAGTCTCGATCCAGTCCGGCATGTGCGACGGCGCCTGCTTCTGGAAGAAGCTCTTGCCCTGCCAGCCGTCGGGGTAGCGCTTCATCGTGAACGGCCGCTTCCGCAGGTGCGGGACGAGCACGCTGGCGACGTCGCGGTAGTACGCAAGGAGCTCGCCCTTCGTGATCCCCTCCTCGGGCCAGAACGGCTTGTCGAGGTTCGAGAGCTTGAGCGTTCGTCGGCCCCGCTTGATCTCGGGCTCCATCGGCGGGCGCTCCACGGGCACATCGTCGCGGACCCCGAGGTACACCGGCGCCCGGAGCCGTCCTTCGCGGGTCTTCTCAGCGTAGGTCACCTCGGCCGACAGCAGCGGCTCGACCCAGGTGACGTCCGACGACCGGACGCGTGGCATCTTCGGCGTCGTCGCGAGCGGCGACGTGGCGCGCTCGAGGGGCCGGAGGAGCTCACGGAGGCGGTCGACCTCGTCGTCCCCGAGGCCGGAGCCGACGTTCCCGGCCCAGTGGAGCCCGCCCGCTTCGCGACGGCCGAGCACGAGCGCACCGAGGCGGGCCCGCTTGCCCGTGCCGCGCGTGTAGCCGACGATGGGGAAGTCCTCCTGGGCCCGGAGCTTGAGCTTCTGCCATTCCGGCGTACGGCGCCCCGGGCGATAGGGAGCGTCGGCGCGCTTCGCGATGACCCCCTCGAGGCTCTGGGCACGGGCCGCCGCGAGAAGCGCCTCGCCGTCCTCGAACGCCGGCGAGACCCGCACGCCGTCGACCGCGGGATCGAGTAGCTCCTCGAGTAGCTCACGCCGCTCGACGAGCGGGAGCATGTGCACCGGCTCGTCGTCGACCGAGAGCAGGTCGAAGGCCATCAGGATGAGCGGCCCGGAGCCGCTCTGGAGCGCCTCGAAGCGCGCCGACCCGTCCTCGTCGAGAGCGCACACCTCGCCGTCGAGCACGGCGGACGGCGTCCGGACCGCCTTGGCCGCCGACCGGGCGACGTAGCGAAACCGCTCGGTCAGATCGTTGCCGTTTCGGCTCGTCAGGGTCGCCTCGCCGCCCGAGACCGCGACGATCGCGCGGTAGCCGTCCCACTTCGGCTCGTACAGCCAGCCGGCACCCTTCGGCAGCCGCTCCGTCAGCTGCGCGAGTTGGGGCCGGAACGCGACGCCGTCGTTCTCCGGCGCGTCCTTCCGGAGGAGCAGCCAGTTCCGCTCGTCACCGTCGAGGCGCGCGGGGACGAGCGTCCAGACCCCCTGGGCACGCTCGCCGTCGAGACGGACGGTGAGGCCGCCGCCGCGTTTCTCCTCGAGGAGCTCGTACGTCCCATGGTCCCAGATCTCGACGGTGCCCGCGCCGTACTCCCCGGCCGGGATCACGCCCTCGAACGTCGCGTAGTCGAGCGGGTGGTCCTCGACGTGCACGGCGAGGTGACGCTCGCCCGACCGGAACGGGAGCCCTTTCGGGACGGCCCAGCTCGCGAGGGCGCCGTTCCGCTCGAGTCGCAGGTCGTAGTGGAGCCGCCGAGCGTCGTGGCGCTGGATAACGAAGATCGGCGCCTTGCGGGAGGTGTCGCCGCCGAAGGGCTCCGGCGTCTTCTTCGGGTCGCGCTTTCGCCGGTAGTCGCGAAGGTCCGCCATGCCCCGATGATCCCATCCCACGCATACCCGCCGAGCGCCCAACCTCCCCCAGGGGCACTCCCGTGTCCCTGATGTCACGCTATCGGGGATTCCGCGACGTCTTCGTGCCGACTCTGTGCCGATTTCGTGTCAGCCGGGCATTCCCGGTCGGCACACTGCGCGTCGCCGGCCGTTCAATCCCCGAAACGGACGCGCCGGCAGGCTCGATCTCGACCGATGGGCCGGTCGACCAGCTCTTAACATCCTCTGCACAGCAACGGCAAAAGGGCTGCACACGCCGGGATTCCGGGCCGGGGATAAGCCTGTGGAAAGTGTGGAGAGCGCTGCGTGTCGTGTCAGGCGTCGTCAGACCTGCACGAGCACGCCCATCGAGCGGAACTTCGCGCGGCGCCGGCGACGGAGCTCGTCGGCCGGGACATCGGCGAGCTCGTCGAGATGGGCGACGAGCGCCTCGCGGAGGAGCATCGCCGCCTCGTCGTGGCCCTCGTGGGCTCCGCCCTCGGGCTCGGGGACGATCCCGTCGATGACACCGAGCTCCAGGCAGTGGGCCGCGTCGGGCTTGAACGCCGAGGCTGCCTTCTTCGCCTGCGCGGCGTCCCGCCAGAGGATCGACGCGCAGCCCTCGGGCGAGATCACCGAGTAGATCGCGTTCTCCTGCATCAGCACGCGGTCGGCGACGGCGATCGCGACGGCGCCGCCGGAGCCGCCCTCGCCGATGACGACCGCGACGGTGGGGATCTCGAGACGCAGCATCAGCGCCTGCGACCGCGCGATGGCGCCGCCCTGACCGTGCTGCTCGGCGGCGATGCCCGGATACGCGCCGGGCGTGTCGACGAGCGTCACGAGCGGGAACCCGTGCCGCTCGGCGAGCTCCATCGTGCGCATCGCCTTGCGGTACCCCTCCGGATACGCCATCCCGAAGTTCCGGTAGCCCCGCTCCTCGATGTCCCGGCCCTTCTGGTGGCCGACGAGCGCGATCGTGCGGCCGTCGAGCGTGCCGAGCCCGGCGACGATCGCGTGATCGTCCATCCGGCCGCGGTCGCCGTGGAGCTCGAACCAGTCGTCGAGGATGCGCTCGACGTAGTCGAGCGTGTACGGGCGCTTCTCGTGCCGCGCGAGCTCGACGGAGCGCCAGATCTCCTCGTCGGACGTGTCCTCCCGGAGCCGCTCGAGCTGACGCTGGAGGCGCTCGAGCTCCGCCGAGAGCTTCGTCCCGCGCAGCAGCTTGACCCCGGACAGCCGTGCGAGTCGGTCGCGCAGCCCGAGCTCGGCGTCCTGGCTCATCCCTTCACCCCGAACAGGCGGAGGAGCCGCGCGAGCGTCGGTCGCAGCTCCGCGCGCGACACGACGGCGTCGACGTGCCCGAAGCGGAAGTTCGACTCGGCGAGCCCGAAGTCGTCGGGCAGCTTCTCGCGCGTCGTCTGCGCAACGACGCGCGGGCCCGCGAACGAGGTCAGCGCTCCCGGCTCGGCGAGGATCACGTCGCCGAGGCTCGCGAAGCTCGCGGTCACGCCGCCGGTGGTCGGGTGCGCGAGGACAGAGAGCAGCGCCCCGCCGGAGTCGTGCAGCTCGCCGACGGCCGCGACGGTCTTCGGCAGCTGCATCAGCGCGAGGATCCCCTCCTGCATCCGCGCGCCGCCCGAGGCGGAGACGGAGACGACGACCGCGCGCTCCTCGGCCGCACGCTCGCAGGCACGCGCGAACCGCTCGCCCACGACGCTCCCCATCGAGCCGCCGAGGAAGGAGAAGTCCATCGCGGCGATGCGGCACGCATGGCCGTCGATCGACGCCCGCCCGGTCAGGATCGCATCGCCCAGCCCGGTGTCGATCTCCGCCTGCGCGAGACGCTCGGTGTACGGCTTCAGGTCGAAGAACTCGAGCGGGTCGGCCGAGCGAAGCTCGGCGTCCTCCTCCTCGAACGTGCCGGGGTCGGCGAGCTGCGACACGCGCTCCGGCGCGCGCACGGGGAAGTGGTGGCCGCAGTGCGGGCAGACGCGGAGGTGCTCCGCGAGCTCCTCGTCGCGGTAGTGCGAGCCGCACCCGGGGCAGGTGTTCGGGTGCTCCTTCTCTCCGTCGCGCTGGGCCGGCTCCGCCCGCTTGTGCTCGATCGAGACGTCGATGTGGCCCGACGACATGCCGGGCATCTTAGTCCGGCGGGATGGAGCGCTCAGAGACCGGCTGCAGCCGCGAAGTCCGCGAGCGTCGCCGGGTCGGCGTCCGGTGCCAGGCCGGTGAGCCCGAGCCCGGCGACGCGGGCGCGCGACGCGATCGTGCGGAGCGCCGCGTCGACCTCCGCCACGGTCAGGCCGTCGGGGACCGGGATGCAGCTCGAGACGGCGCCCGGCTCGAGCACGTCGACGTCGAGCGCGACGTAGACCGCATCGACGCCGGCGAGCGCGCGGTCGAGGTCGTCGTCGATCCCGTGCACCGCGACGTACTCGAGCTCGGGCTGGTCGAGGTCGCGGGCCCCGACGAGCGCGACGTCCTCGGGACGGACGCTCCCCTCGTCGATCGCCATGCGCAGCGGCATCCCCCACTCGTTTCCCGAGGGCGAGGTCTCCGGCGTGTTGAGGTCGCCGTGCGCGTCGAGCCAGACGACGCCGAGACGGTCGTGACGGGCTGCGAGGCCGCGGATCGCGCCGACGTGCGCGCAGCAGCAGCCGCCGAGGACGAGCGGGCGCTGCGGCAGGCCCTCCGCGAGCGCGGCGTTCTGCTCGTCGAGCGTCTCCCGGTCGACGACCAGCGCCTCGGGATACGGGAGCGCGATCGAGGCCGCCTCCGCCATCGGCTCGCCGCCCGCGCCCCAGGCGCGCGGAACGCGCACGAGCCCGGCCGCGAACGTCGCGCCGCAGCTGTGGCACTCGTAGGCGTCGTCGAAGGCGACCGCCGTGAGCGTGCGGCAGTGCGGGCACCGTGCGCGCAGAGCACTCATGCGACGCTCCGGTGGAGGCGCATGAAGCTCGTCCGGAAGCCGCGGGCCGGCCAGAAGCGGGAGGAGAGCAGGTTGGGGACGCGCCAGTCGACCACGACGGTGGTGTACCCGTTCTCGCGCGCCCATGCAAAGACGCCCTCCGTCAGCGCGAGGCCCGCGCCGGAGCCGCGCACCTCGGGCGCCGTTGCCGCGTAGCCGAGGATACAGGCGTTCTCCGGTCGGGCGACACCCGTGTGGAGGCTCGAGTACTCGACCGGGGCAGCCGTCGCGATCCCGACCGCGCGGCCGTCGAGCTCCGCGACCAGGCTGGCGACACGTGGGTCGGCGAGCTCCTCGAGGAGCTCCTCCCGCGCCTCGTCCGGATCCGGGGCGACATGCGGCGCAAACGTCGGGGATGTGGTCTGGTACTCGCCGAGGATGTCGAGCCGCAGGATCTCCTCTGCGTCGTCCGCGGTCGCGAGCGCGCACGCGAGCACGACCGGCCTCACCGGGCTCCCGCGGTACCTCGCGGATTCCGAGGCCCTGCTGCTGTCCGAACTCGAGACGCGACCACGCGTCGAGAAGCGCCGGGTCGGTTGCCGGGACGAGGGCGTAGTGGCTCGTCGCGCCGCCTGCGACCCATCCGGCTGCGGCGTGGGCGTAGAGGTCGCGAACGGTCTCGGCCTCCTCCGCGGCGTGCCCCGACGGACTCGACCCAGACGTTCGGGCCCCACGTCGCCCCGCGACGCGGCGCGCCGACGAGGTACCCGACGAGACGGCCGCCCTCGAGCGCGGCGGCACCCGAGGCACCTTCGGAACGCCACGCTGCCTCGAGCTCCGTGCGCGCGGCAGCGGGATTCTCGAACGCGGGGGAGAGGAGCGGCTCGACCAGTCGCTGCCTGGCGTGTCGTGCCGCAAGCAGCCTCGCGGCGTCGGCGAGGTGCTCGTCGCCGAACGACAGCGATCTCGAGGCGTGCGCTCACGCCTCCCTCTCCCAGATGTCCCAGCGCCAGAGGACGCGCATCCCGGCACGCTCGTAGAGCCCGACCGCGCCGGTCGTGCTCTCCGCGTCGACGCCGAGCTCGGCGCGGAGCCTGCCGCGTCGCTGGAACTCCGCCGAACGCGTGGGTCAGCAGCGCCGTGCCGAGCCCGGTGCGGCGGTGCTCGCGCAGGACGCCGAGCACCGAGACCCAGCCGCAGTCCGGGTCGCCGTGATCGCGCGGCCGGCAGATCGCGACACCTGCCGGAACCCCGTCCACCTCGGCGACGAACCAGAGCGACGGATCGCCCACCGCCCATGCTGCGGAGCCAGTGCAGCCACTCCTCGTACGGCGTCGGCGTGTGCCCCCAGTGGTCGGCGAACGACTCCTCGTTGATCCGGTAGAGGAGCGGCTCGTCGACACCCTCGACCGACGTCCGCACGACAGCGCCAGGCCGGCCAGTCGGGCGAGAACTGTCCCCCGCGCGAGGTCGATGCCCATCCGGTACGACGAGCGGATCCGGCGGTAGCCACGCTCCGCCAGCAGCCCGGCACAGCGCAGAGTCGCGCTCGTCGGCCACCGCCCGCACCACGCCGTCAGCGCGCGCGCCGCTCCAGGGCGCGGCGCTCGAGCTCGGCATGAACCTCGGGCGTCGCTTCGCCACGGACGTCGAGCCAGAGGACGCTGCCGTCGTTCGCCTGGTCGCCGACGTCGCCGTAGCCGACGACCTCGCCGTCCCGGACCGCGACGACGGCATCCCGGGCAAGGTCGAACGGCGGCGGCTGCGTCCACCAGCCCTGGACGGCGTTCGCGTCGACCTCGTCGCGGCCGCGGCGCTCGCGGGAGGCGCGATTGATCACCGCGACCACTGCGTCGACGTCGTCGAGCGTGGGTGCGCGGAGGGTGACGTCAGCCACCGGTCCGGAGCTCCTTCTCCCAGACGTCCGCCCGCCAGAGGACGCGCATCCCCGCGTGCTCGTACAGGCGCACGGCGCCGGTCGGATTCTCTGCGTCGACGCCGAGCGCGACGACCGTCTCGCCGGACTCGCGGAAGCGCCGGAACGAGTCGTGGAGGAGCGCCAGGCCGAACCCACGGCGACGCCATGCGCGCCGCACGCCGATGGAGCCGATCCAGCCCCAGTCGCCCATCCGCTTCGGGTAGTTCAGCGAGAGGCCGGCGATCTCGTCCTGCGCGACGTCCCAGGCGACCGGGACGAGCGCCGGGTCGAACCGTGGCCGGTCGAAGACGCGCTTGCGCCACCGGTCGTAGGGTCGCGCCGTGAACCCCCACTCCTCGGCGAACGCCTCCTCGATCGCTGCGTGGACGAGGCGTCCGTCGCGCTCGACGTCGAGCGAGCGGAGCTCGATGCCCTCGGGCCACGCGGGTGCCGCGTCGTCGTCGGTGAGGTCGATGACCATCCGGAAGCCGCTGCGAACGTAGTCGAAGCCGCGAGCCGCGAACAGGTGCGGCGCGCGGTCGTCACCGACGAGGTGCGCGCACTGGAGGACGATCCGCTCGCCCACGGGCCAGTCCGCCTCGAGCTCGCGCGCCCTCCCCTCGAGGAGGTCGAGGACGAGTCGGCCGACGCCGCGGCCGGTGAGCTCCGGATGCACGTACGCGTCGCCGATGAACCGGCCCTCCCGCCGCTCGAGGAGGTGCGTGACACCCGCCAGGCTGCCGTCGACGCGACGAGCCACGCGTCCTGCTCGAGGTCGAGCCCGTCCCACTCCTCCCGCAGCTCGCTCTCGGTCCAGTCGGAATCGCCGTAGACGGCGGCGTCGGCTGCCCGCAGCAACGCCAGCGTCTCGTCGAGCTGCATCCGGTGTGGGTCGGGCGACCTGCACGCGCGCTGACCGTACGGCCGAATGACGCGGGCGGGGGTGCGGCGATCCGTACTGTTCCCACCGTGCCACTGGTCCGTGCCGCCGTCCCCTCCGACTGGCCGGCGGTCGCGCGGATCTACGCCGAGGGATCGCGACGGGCGTTGCGACCTTCGAGACCGAGGTCCCGTCCTGGGACGCGTGGGACGCGGCGCACCTTCCCGCGCCACGCCTCGTCGCGGAGGACGCCGGCGAGGTGGTCGGCTGGATCGCCGTCTCGCCGGTCTCGCGGCGCGACGTATACCGCGGCGTCGTCGAGCACTCCGTCTACGTCGCCGAGGCCGCACGCGGGAAGGGTGTCGGGCGCGCGCTGCTCGACGCACTCGTCGAGGCCGCGCCGTCGCACGGGATCTGGACGATCCAGACCTCGATCTTCGAGCAGAACGCGGCCACCGTCGCCCTGCACGCGGCGGCCGGATTCCGCGTCGTCGGCCGCCGCGAGCGGATCGCGCAGCTCGGCGGCGAGTGGCGCGACACGTTGCTCCTCGAGCTGCGGCTGCCGTGAAACCCGTGACCGTGCCAAGGCGACTGCGGCGGCGGATCGCGCACCTCGTGCCGGCAGCGACTGGATCGCGCGAGGCCGTTGCCGACGCCCGCTTCCGGCATCTCGCCGAGGGGGCGTGCTCGAGGTCGAGATCCAGCGCGCCCGAGGAGGAGGCCCCGCGGAAGCGCGTCGGCGCTCGTCTCGCCGGCCCTCGTCGGCCCGGAGACCCCTGTCCTCGTCAGCGATGTCTCGCGCCTCGAGCCCGGCGCGTCGGGGAAGCTGCCGCTCGTCGCGTCGGTCTAGCTCAGCCGTGCCAGCGCCGGAAGACGACGCAGGCGTTGTGGCCGCCGAAGCCGAACGAGTTCGAGACGCCGATCTCGACCTGCGTCTCACGCGCCTCGTTCGGGATGTAGTCGAGGTCGCACTCGGGGTCCGGGACCTCCTGGTTGATCGTCGGCGGCAGGACGCCCGCGCTCGAGCGCGAGGATCGTGAACGACGCCTCGACCGCGCCGGCTGCGCCGAGGCAGTGCCCCGTCGCGCCCTTCGTCGAGGAGACGGGCGTCCGGTACGCCTTCTCCTCGCCGAGCGCGAGCTTGATCACGCGCGTCTCGGCGCTGTCGCCGACCGGCGTCGACGTGCCGTGCGCGTTCACGTAGCCGACCTCGTCGGGTGCGACACCGCGCGTCCTCGAACGCCATCGCGAGGGCGCGGGCGGGGCTCGCCCCGGTCGGGTCGGGGTCCGAGACGTGCGTCGCGTCGGACGAGACGCCGTAGCCGAGCAGCTCCGCGTAGATCTTCGCGCCGCGCGCCTTCGCGTGCTCGAGCTCCTCGAGGACGATCATCGCGCTCGCCTCGCCCATCACGAAACCGTCGCGCTCGGCGTCGAACGGGCGCGACGCCGCCTTCGGATCGCCGTTCCGCCGCGAGATCGCGCGCATCGCGCCGAAGCCGGCGATCCCGACCCGCGACACCGGCGCCTCCGTGCCGCCGCAGATCATGACGTCCGCGCGGCCGAGCCGGATCGCGTCGAGGCCGTCGCCGATCGCCATGTTCGACGCGGCGCACGCCGTGCACTCGGAGAGCAGCGGCCCCTTCGTACCGAGCTCCATCGAGACCCAGCCGGCGGCGAGGTTCGGGATGATCTGGACGATCGAGAACGGGTTGACGCGGTCCGGGCCCCGCTCGTCGAGCACCTGGATGCAGGCCTCGAACGACTTCAGGCCGCCGATCCCGGTCGCGACCGCCGCGCCGACGCGCTCGGCCTCCGACGCGATGTCGAGCCCGGCGTCCGACTCGGCCTGCCGGGCGGCCGCGAGCGCCAGGTGCGTGAAGCGATCCATCCGCCGCGATGCCTTGTAGTCGACGTAGTCCGTGACCTCGAGGTCCTTCACCTCGCAGGCGAAGTCGACCGGGAAGCCCGGTCGTGTCGAACTGCGTGATCTCGCCCGCGCCGGACTCGCCCGCGACGAGCGCCGCCCAGGAGTCCTCGACCGTGTTCCCGAGCGGGCTCACCATGCCGAGACCGGTGATGACGACGCGCCGCTGCCCGTTCTCGCTCATCCCGGCCACGCTACATCCCGAGGCCGCCGTCGACGAGGAGCACGGCCCCCGTGACGAACTTCGCCTCGTCCGAGCAGAGGAACCGCACGGCGCCGGCGACGTCCTCGGGGTCCCCGAGCCGGCCGAGCGGCGTGTTCTGCGAGCATCATCGGCGTCGCCTCTTCCGGGAGCACGTCCGTCAGCTGCGAGCGGACGTACCCGGGCGCGACGACGTTCGCGCGGACGTTGCGGCTGCCGAGCTCGCGCGCGAGGGACTTCGTGAACCCGATGATCCCGGCCTTCGACGCGGCGTAGTTCGTCTGGCCGAAGTTGCCGTGCACGCCGACGATCGAGGAGATGTTCACGATCGCGCCGCCGCGACGCTTCATCATCGGTCGCGACGCGGCGCGACAGGTGTAGAAGACCGACGAGAGGTTCGTGTCGAGAACGGTCCGCCAGTCGTCGTCGCTCATCCGCGCGAGGAGGCCGTCGCGCGTCAGGCCGGCGTTGTTGACGAGGATGTCGAGCTCGCCTGCGCGCCTCGACGAGCGCCTTCGCGGACTCCGGGTCGCTGACGTCGGCCTCGACGGCACGGCCGCCGATCTCCGCGGCGACGGCCTCGGCCTCCTCGCGGCCCGTCCGGTACCCGACGACGACCTCGGCACCGGCACGGCCGAGCTCGAGCGCGATCGCACGGCCGATGCCGCGGGAGCCGCCGGTCACGAGCGCGACCTTCCCCTCCAGCGAGGCGAAGCTCATGGGTCGACCTTGGTCGGCCCGTGAGCGGGGAGGGGTGTGGGGAACCGGGAGGTTCCCCACGTTCTCCAGAAGAAGGGGGCACGTGGGGGAACATGGTTTCCCCCGCGGGAGCGAGCCGCAGGCGAGCGACGCTCATCGTGTTGCCAGCGACTCCTTGACCTTCTCGAGGCTCGCGAGGTCGTTCACCGAGAACGTCCTGACGCTCCGGTCGATGCGCTTGACGAGCCCGGAGAGGACGTTGCCCGGACCGATCTCGACGAACGTCGTGACGCCGTCCTTCACGAGCTCTCCCGCAGCCTGCGTGAACCGCACCGGCTCGGTGAGCTGGTTGACGAGGAGCGACGCGAGCCGCTGCGCGGGCTCGACCTTGGCGGTCACGGTCGACATGAACGGCGCGACGGGATCCGCGAAGCGGATGCGGTCGATCGCCGGCTTCAGCCGGTCGGCCGCGCGGGCGACGAGCGGGCTGTGGAACGCCCCCGAGACCTTCAGCTTGATCGCTCGTCGGGCGCCGAGGCTCTCGGCCTCGGCGCAGCACTCCTCAACCGCGTCGTTCTCGCCCGAGATCACGATCTGACCCGGGCAGTTGTAGTTCGCCGGCCAGACCATCGAGGATCTTCCGGCAAAGCGTCTCGACGAGCTGGTCCTCGAGGCCGAGGATCGCCGCCATCGCGCCCGGACGCGCACGTGCGGCCTCGGCCATCGCGAGCCCGCGCTCGCGGACGAGGCCGATCGCCTCGCCGGTGCCCATCGCGCCGACGGACGCGAGGGCCGAGAACTCGCCGACCGAGTGGCCGACGACGACATCCGGCTCGATGCCCTCCTTGCGGACGGCGGCGAGGATCGCGAGGCTCGTCGCGACGAGCGTCGGCTGCTGCACCTCCGTCTCGACGAGCTCCTCGAGCGGCCCCTCGAAGCAGAGGTGCGCGAGGTCCATGCCCGTCGCCTCCGACCCGACCCGGTAGACCTCCATCGCCTCCGGCACGGCCTCCGCGATCTCGCGGCCCATGCCCACTCCAGCGACCCTGCCGGGAAGCAGAACGCCACCTTGGTCATGCCCGGTGGAAGCAGAAGACCTGAGTGTTGTCGTCATTCGCGTCATGTCGGTCCTCTATTCGATGCAGGTCTTCTACCTCGCCGTGAGGCGGAGGGGCCGTCCATTCGAGGAGCGCCGAGCCCCACGTGAGGCCTGCTCCCATGCCGGTCATCAGCACGAGCGCCCCGTCGCGCAGGCGCCCGTCCGCGCGCGCGTCGGCGAGCGCGAGGGGAATCGAGCCCGACGAGGTGTTTCCGAACCTGTCCACGTTGACCACCGTTCGCTCCTGGGGGACGCCGAGCTTACCGACGGCGTGGTCGATGATCCGCTTGTTCGCCTGGTGCGGGACGTAGACGTCGACGTCCTCGATCGTCTTCCCGCACTCGGCGAGCACGGCCTCGGCGGACGAGACCAGGACGCGCGTCGCGAACTTGAACACCTCGCGCCCGTTCATCTTCAGCATCGACTCGGGATCCTCGAACACCCGCGAGCCGCTGCCCGGGTACTGGAGGTGGACGCCGCCGGCGCCGTCGGCGCCGAGCTCGAACCCGAGGAAGCCGCCGCGGTGAGACGGGCTCCATCACGACCGCGCCGGCGCCGTCCCCGAACAGGACGAGCGTCGAGCGGTCATCCCAGTCGAGGATCTTCGAGAGGACGTCGCCCCCCACCACGAGCGCCCTGCGCGAGAGGCCGGACGCGAGCATCCCGTAGGCCTGCGCGATCGCGTACATGAAGCCGGTGCACCCGGCGAGCAGGTCGTAGGCGGCCGCCTGCGGCATGTGGAGCGCGTCGGCCATCAGCGCCGACGACGTCGGGAACATCATGTCCGGGGTCACCGTGGCGCAGATCAGGAGGTCGATCTCGGCCGCCTCGACGCCGGCGTCCGCCAGCGCGTCGCGCGCGGCGGGCATCGCGATGTCGGTCAACGCCTCGTCCTCGGTCGCCATCCGCCGCTCGCGGATGCCCGTGCGCTCGAGGATCCACTCGTCCGACGTGTCGACGTACTTCGCGAGGTCGTCGTTCGTGACGATCCGCGCGGGGACGTTGACGCCGAGTCCGGTGATGCCGATCCGGGTGCCGTTCGCCGAGCCGATCACGTCAGCGCTCCACCGCGAACGTGAGCGTCCCGCGCGCCGCGAGCGCGCCGTCCACCCGCGCCGTCGCCTTGCCGCGCCCGATCGGGCCGCGGACCTGGTCGATCTCGCAGACGAGCGAGAGAGTCTCGCCCGGCGAGACGACCCGCTTGAAGCGGCAGTCGTCGATCCCGGCGAAGAAGGCGATCTTGCCGCGGTTCTCCTCCTCGACGAGCACGGCGACGGCACCGGTCTGGGCCATCGCCTCGACGATGAGGACGCCGGGCATCACGGGCCGCTCCGGGAAGTGCCCCGCGAACCACCAGCCGTCCTCCGGCACGCGGTAGGACGCGGCGACGCGCGTCGCCCGGCTCGAGCTCGGTCACCTCGTCGAGCAGGAGGAACGGCTCGCGGTGCGGGAGGATCGACGCGATCACATCGCGCCCGAACGGCGGGGCGGGAATCACCAGTCGAGTGTACTCGGGCCCCGAACGGTCGCGGCCGTCAGCGCCGGACGACGGCGCGGTTCCCCGCGGCGTCGGTGGCCGTCCCGACGAGCGTGCGAAGCCGCTCGATCCGCGGGATCCGCACGACGCCCGGCCGCGGCGACCCGGAGCGTCCGCCGAGCGCCGTTCACGCGCAGCGACGAGCGTCGCCGGCTCGGAGACGCGGAGCCGCGGAGGCGACTCCGACACGACCTGGACGGCGCGGCGCGGTCGCGTCGACGAGCGAGCGGGAGCTCGACCCGCGCGGTGCCGAGGCCGTCCACCGCCTCGACCGAGACGGTGTACGTGCCGTCCGCGGCCCTCCCGAGGCGCTTCGAGCCGTCCCACGTCGCGACGTGCTCGCCGGCACCGACGGGCGCCGAGAAGGGTGTCGCGACCCACTTGCCGTCGCGAAGGATGCGCACGGAGAGCGTCGCGGGGACGGTGAGCGGGACTGCGATCGAGACGGTGTCGCCGTTGCCGTCGCCGTTGGGCGTCAGCGCCGGCGCCGAGAGCACGACGCGTCCGAGCAGCGCGGGTGATCACGACGGGGATGTCCACGGCCGCCGTGCGCCCGCCCGTCGCCTGTGCCGCGACGCGGACGACGTAGGCGCCGTCCGGCAGCGCGCCGCCGTCGAACGCCAGGGAGCGCTGCCCGGCGCGCCGCCAGCGGCGCGACTCGAGCTCCGCCACGGTGGCGCCGGCCGCGTCGATCACCGAGACGGTGACGTTCGCGTCGACGGTGAGCGTGAACGCGATCGTCGCCGTGTCCGCCTGCCCGTCGCGCGTTCGGCGAGATCGTGGCCGGCGACGCCGTCGCGGCCGTGAGCTGCAGGGCGGCCGGTCGCCGTCGCCGCCGAGCGTGCCCTCGGCGGACGTTGCGCCGGGCGTCTCGATGCGCCAGCGCGTGCCCGCGAGGACGGGCGCCGCCGGCCGCCACGTCCAGTCGACGGCCGCCCCGGTGCCCTCGCCGCGGGCGAGCTCCGTCCCGGCGGCGTCGGTCACGACGACCGACCAGGCGAGCGCCGAGGAGACGCGGGCGCGGAAGCGGATCCCGCCCGACTCGTCCGCGGCGACGAGCGGCGCGTAGAGCTTCGGCAGGCCGAGAGCGGCGACCCGTCGCGCGATGTCGCCGAGCCGTGCGTAGAGCCGCTCGCCGGGGCACGTCGTCAGCCCCGTGTCGCGGTGGCCGGAGATCGCGCGCAGGAACACGGGGATGCCGAGACCGAAGCGCTCGTTGCCCGACGAGATGCCGTTGAACGTCGCGAGCGGGTCGACGTGCGCCAGGTCGAGGCGCCAGGCGAGCGTCCGCACGAGCGCGTCGACCGCGGCTGCGGCGGCTCCACGCGTGCGGAAGTCGCCCATCACCGCGATGCCGAACGAGCCGGTGTTGAACCCGCGCGCGTGGGCCCCGACCACGTTGCGGTCGATGCCGCCGGCGCGACCCTCGTAGACCGTGCCGAAGCGGTCGACGAGCGCGTTGTAGCCGATGTCGTTCCAGCCGTTGCCCTTGACGTGGTAGAGCTGGATCGCGCGCACGACCGCCGGGCGCCTGGAGCCGCGTGTACGTGTTCGTCCCGGCCGTGTGATGGACGTGCGCCATCCGCAGCGTGTCCGCGTAGCTCGGCTTGCCCTTGACGATCGCCTCGTCTGCCTGCCATGCCGCACGCGCGACGAGCTGCGGGACGCCGGGTGAGGCGACGTCGCCGCAACGGCACCTTCGAGACGGGGCTCCGCACCGTCAGCGCGCGGGCCCGTGTGACGCGGCCGACCGTCCGCACCTCGACCGCGACCGCGCGCCCGACCCAGACGGGTGCCCCGACGCGCCAGCTCGCGCGGTCGTGCGGCGCTCGGCGCTGCCGGAGTCCGGCGCGTCCTCGGTCGCCTCCTGCACGGGCGTCCAGGCCGACCACCGCCCGGTCGTCGACCGCGTCCGCAGCTCGACCCGCCCCGGGCCGCGCCAGTGGATCCCGACGAGCTGGAACGGCGTCCGGGTCGCGCGGCGCTGAGCGAGCGCGCGCCGCCGAGCGGCGAGCTCGCGCACCTCGAGCGAGGCGAGCCCGCGGAGGCGACGCCGGGAACGGCCAGGGCGAGCGTGACGACGAGGAGGAGGCGTCGGGCCATCTGCGAGGCCACAAGGGTGGCGCACCCTGCGCTTCTGCGGCAAGCCGCTCGCACCCTTCCCTTACGGATTGCGAACGAGACGGCTGCGGCCCTGCGGCGCTTCGCGGGGTCGACCCCGAGGGGTCAGACCCCTGGTCAGACAGCGGCGCTGGTACAGTCGGAAGCGTCGTGAACGCGCCCCTCGGGCGTGCGCTCGGCCTCCTTCTCGCGGCGACCGTGGCCGCGCTCCTCCTCGTGATTCCCGCAGCGGCCGCGGACGCCGAGGCGCCGCGCGTGCTCGTCGTCGAGTTCGACAACGACGTCAACCCCGTCACGCAGGACTACCTCCAGGACGAGATGGAGCGCGCCGAGCGCGAGAAGGCCGCGGCGGTCGTGATCGAGATGGACACGCCGGGCGGGCTCGGCTCGTCGATGCGCGAGATCGTCAAGTCGATGCTCGCGCTCGAGGTCCCGGTCGTCGTCTACGTCGCCCCGCCCGGCTCGAGCGCCGACTCGGCCGGCGCGGTGATCGGCCAGGCGGCGGACATCCTCGCGATGGCGCCGCAGACGAACATCGGCTCCTCGACGCCGATCTCCGCCATCGGGAGAGGAGCTCGGCGAGGACCTCCGGCGCAAGGTGATCAACGACGCCGCGGCGTACGTCGCCGAGCTCGCGCGCGAGCACGGCCGGAACGCCGAGGCGGCCGAGGCGATGGTGCGGACGGCTGCGAACTACGGCGCCCGCGAGGCGCTCGAGCTCGGCGTGATCGACGTGATCGCGCCCACCGTCCCGGCGCTCCTCGAGGAGATCGACGGGCGGAAGACCGTGCCGAAGGGGCTCGTGCTGCGACACGTCGGGCGCGACCGTCGAGCGCGTCGAGATGTGCGCTCTGGAAGCGCGCGCTCGACCTCCTGATCGACCCGAACATCATCGCGCTGATGCTCTCGATCGGGCTGATCGGGATCGTCGTCGAGCTCTGGAACCCCGGCCTCGATCCTCCCGGGGACGGTCGGCGCGATCTCGCTGATCGTCGGCCTCTACGGGCTCCAGGTGCTGCCCGTCTCCGCGGCCGGGCTGCTGCTGATGGCGCTCGCGGCCGCGTTCTTCGTCGCCGAGTCGTTCGTCCCGAGCCACGGCGCGCTGACGCTGGCCGGCGCCGTGACGTTCGTGATCGGCGCGCTGATGCTGTTCGACCCGGCGGGCGAGGCGTACCAGGTGTCGCTCTGGGTCGCGCTCGCGATCGCCGGGACGCTCGCGCTGCTGCTCGGGCGTCGCGCTCACGCGCATCGTCAAGGCGCGGCGCAACCCGGTCGAGGTCGGCGTCGGCCAGCTGGTCGGCGACGACGCGGTCGTTCGCCGCGACGGCTGGGTGGCCGTCGGCGGCGAGCTGTGGCGCGCGCGCTCGGCCGACGGCGCCCCGCTCGTGCCGGGCGAGCACGTCACCGTCGAGGCTGTCGAGGACGGCCTCGAGCTCGTCGTAGGATCCCCGCACCCGACCGAAAGGGCCTGATGTCCGTCGCGCTGATCGTCGTCGCCGTCATCGTCCTCCTGCTGATCCTCCTGCTCTTCGCGACCGTCAAGGTCGCGCGCGAGTACGAGCGCGGCGTGATCTTCCGCCTCGGTCGCCTGCTCCCCGAGCCGAAGGGCCCGGGCCTCTTCCTGCTCATCCCGGTGATCGACCGGATGGAGAAGGTCGACCTGCGGACGGTGACGCTCAACGTCCCGCCGCAGGAGGTGATCACGAAGGACAACGTCCCGGTGCGCGTCAACGCGGTCGCGTACTTCCGGATCGTGGAGCCGAAGGCGGCGATCGTCCAGGTCGAGAACTACATGGTCGCGACGTCGCAGATCTCGCAGACGACGCTCCGCTCGGTGCTCGGCCAGCACGTCCTCGACGAGCTCCTCTCCGAGCGCGACAAGATCAACCAGATCCTCCAGTCGATCATCGACGAGGCGACCTCGCCGTGGGGCATCAAGGTCTCGATCGTCGAGGTGAAGGACGTCGAGATCCCGGCCGACATGCAGCGCGCGATGGCGCGCCAGGCCGAGGCCGAGCGCGAGCGGCGCGCGAAGGTCATCTCGGCGGAGGGCGAGTTCCAGGCGTCCGAGCGGCTCAAGGACGCGGCCGCCGTCATGGCGCAGCAGCCGATCACGGTGCAGCTCCGCTACCTGCAGACGCTGCTCGAGATCGGCGCGACGAACAACTCGACGATCGTCTTCCCGATCCCGATCGAGTTCCTCGAGACGCTCGGGATCGACAGGTCGAAGGCGCGAGTAGGTGCGGACGCTCGTCGGCGTCGTCGTCGTCGGCCTGATCCTGGCGGCGCTCGCGGCGTCGCGGTACGCGGCGTCCGACGGATCGGCTGGCCCGGCCAGGTCGACGAGGCCGGCCGGACGACGGTGCAGGCGGTCGTCGAGGGGCTGATCGTGCTCGCAGCGATCATCCTCGGCGTCGTGGTCGTGTTCGCGCTCTGGCCTGACGCTGCTCTACGGGTCGGGCTCGTCGCTCGCCACGATCCCGAGAGTCGCCGCGAAGGTGCCGGCGCTCGCGACGATGTCGGGCCAGGGCATCCGTGCCCCCCGCAGACGCTCGGCCCCCTTCAGCCCTTCGACGTCGCAGCCGCGCAGCTCGACGCGATCGAGCGTCGCCTCGCTGAGCGTCGCTCCGACGAGCGGGCATCGCTCGAATAGCACGGACGTCAGGGTCGCGCCGTAGAAGTCGGCCTCCTCGAGGCGGCAGTCTCGGAACGCCACGCGCTCGAGCGTCGCGAACCGGAACGACGCCAGGTCGAGCCGACATTCGACGAAGGCGACGTCGGTGACGCGCGCCTCGGCGAAGGAGCTACCGGTGGCCCTGGTGCCGGTCGAGCTCGACGCGACGCACCTCGCAGCGCGACAGATCGGCGTTCGCCAGCGACCCCCGAACGAGGCGCAGGTCGGTCAGTCGCCCTTCGCTCAGCGTGTGGCCGGCCAGCTCGGCGTCCGTGAGCGTGCCCTCGCGCGAGCGCGACGCCGCGCTCGGACTCCGGCGCGGTCAGCTCGTCGTCGGTCTCGTCGGGTGGGCGCGGAGGGAGCGGCGCCTCAGTCGGCGTCGCCATCGGTCGCCTCGACGACCTCGGTGATATCGGCGCCACCGAGGGCGTCCGTCGGTCCACCAACCTCGTCGATCTCGTCGTCCGCGCCGATGACGGGCGCGAGGCTCGAGACCTGCTCGCCCTCGCGGAGGCGCATCACGATCACGCCCTGCGTCGCGCGGCCCGAGCGCTTGATCCCGTCGACGGCCATGCGGATCACGGTGCCGCCGTCCGAGATGAGCATCACCTGGTAGCCCGTCGCGGACGATGCGGGCGCCGGCGAGGCGGCCCTTGCCCTCGACGAGCTGCGCGGTCTTGACGCCCATCGTGCCGCGGCCCTTGACCGGGTAGTCGGAGACGCGCGTGCGCTTGCCCCAGCCGTTCTCGGTCACGACGAGCAGGTCGGCGTCGTCCGAGGCGATGTCGACCTCGATCACCTCGTCCTTCGCCCGGAGCTTCATCCCGGCGACGCCGGAGGCGGGCCGGCCCATCGGCGCGGACGTCCTTCTCGTGGAAGCGCACGGCCTGGCCCATCCGCGAGACCATCAGGATGTCGTCGGTCCCGTCCGAGAGCCGGACGCCGATGAGCTCGTCGTCCTCGCGCATCTTGAGCGCGATGATCCCGTCCGCCTTGAGCGGCGTGTTGTACTCGAGGAACTCCGTCTTCTTGACGACGCCCTTCTTCGTCGCGAAGACGAGGTACTTCGCCTCCTTGAAGTCGCGCGTCGCGATCACGGCGCGGATCAGCTCGTCCTGGCGGAGCGGCAGCAGGTTGACGATCGCGCGGCCCTTCGACTGGCGTGACCCGAGCGGCAGCTCGTGCACCTTGAGCCGGTAGACCTTGCCGACGGTCGTGAAGAAGAGGATGTAGTCGTGCGTCGAGGCGACGAAGAGGTGCTCGATGTAGTCCTCGTCCTTCATGTCCATGCCCATCACGCCGATCCCGCCGCGGCGCTGCTCGCGGTAGGTCGTCACGGGCAGGCGCTTGATGTAGCCGGAGCGCGTGATCGCGATGACCATGTCCTCCTCCGCGATCATGTCCTCGAGCTCGAGCGAGTCCTCGCCGGCGACGATCTCGGTGCGCCGGTCGTCGCCCTTCCCGTAGATCTGCTTCACCTCGAGGAGCTCCTCGCGGATCAGCGCGTCGATCCGCGCCGGGTCGCCGAGGATCGCGCGGAGCTCGGCGATCCGCTCCTGGAGGTCGGCGTACTCCTCCTCGATCTCCTTCCGCGCGAGCCCGGTGAGGCGCGCGAGACGGAGGTCGAGGATCGCCTGGGCCTGCTCCTCGGAGAGCGCGAAGGTCTCCATCAGGCCCGTGCGCGCCTCGTCGGTGTCGTCCGAGCCGCGGATCAGCGCGATCACCGCGTCGAGGTTGTCGAGCGCGATCAGGTAGCCCTGCAGGATGTGCGCGCGCTTCTCCGCCTGGCGCAGCTCGTACTTCGAGCGGCGCGTGACGATCTCGCGCTGGTAGTCGAGGTAGTGCCGGATCAGCTCGAGGAGCGACAGCGTCCGGGGGACGCCGTCGACGAGCGCGACGGCGTTGTAGCCGAACGTCGTCTGCAGCCCCGTGTGCTTGAAGAGCTTGTTGAGGACGACCTGCGGGATCGCGTCGCGCTTGAGCTCGACCTGGATCCGCATCCCCGTCTTGTCCGAGTGGTCGGCGAGGTCGGAGACCTCGGTGATCACCTTCTCGTTGACGAGGTCGGCGATCTTCTTGATGACCCCGGAGTCGCCGCCCTTCTTGACGCCGTACGGCAGCTCGGTGACGACGATCGCGCTCTTGCCGCCGCGGAGCTCCTCGACGTGCGCGCGCGCGCGCATCACGATCCGGCCGCGGCCGGTGCGGTACGCGTCGCGGATCCCGGAGCGGCCGACGATGATGCCGCCGGTCGGGAAGTCGGGCCCCTTGAGGTGCTTCATCAGGTCCTCGACGTTCGCCTCGGGCTTGTCGATCAGCTGCACGACCGCGTCGATCGTCTCGGCGAGGTTGTGCGGCGGGATGTTCGTCGCCATCCCGACCGCGATCCCCGTCGAGCCGTTGACGAGCAGGTTCGGGAACCGGGACGGGAGCGACAGCGGCTCCTTGCGGGACTCGTCGTAGTTCGGCCCGAAGTCGACCGTGTCCATGTCGATGTCGCGCAGCATCTCGGTCGCGAGCCGCGTGAGCCGGCACTCCGTGTAGCGCATCGCGGCCGGCGGGTCGTCGTCGATCGAGCCGAAGTTGCCCTGGCCGTCGACGAGCGGGTAGCGGAGCGAGAACGGCTGCGCCATCCGGACGAGCGTGTCGTAGATCGGCTGGTCGCCGTGCGGGTGGTAGCTGCCCATCACGTCGCCGACGATCGACGCCGACTTCTTGTACGGCCGGTTCGGCTGCATGCCGGCGTCGTGCATCCCCCAGAGGACGCGCCGGTGCACCGGCTTGAGCCCGTCGCGGACGTCGGGCAGAGCGCGCCCGACGATGACGCTCATCGCGTAGTCGAGGTAGCTCGAGCGCATCTCCTGCTCGAGCTCGCGCGGCTCGATCCGGCCGGCGCCGAGCGGCTCGGTCACATCAGACATCGAGGAACTTGCACCTCCTGGGCGTTCTGCTCGATGAACTCGCGGCGCGGCTCGACGGCGTCGCCCATCAGCATCGTGAAGACGCTGTCCGCGGCGGCCGCGTCCTCGACGTCGACGCGGAGGAGCATCCGGTTCTGCGGGTCCATCGTCGTCTCCCAGAGCTGCTCGGGGTTCATCTCGCCGAGCCCCTTGAAGCGGCTGATCTGCATGCCGTCCTTCGCGAGCTCGAGCGCGGCCTCGCGGAGCTCGCAGCGGACGTCTCGGCGGTCGCGCGCTTCTTGCCGTGGGCGACGTTGTAGGGCGGCAGGCCGACGATGTCGGCGACCTTGCCGTACGACGCGCCGGAGCGCCGCGTACGCCGGATCGGCGAAGAGCGCGTCGGGCACCTCGACGAACGTCGCCGTGCTCGTCTCGCTCTCGACGACCTTGACCGAGAGCTGCGCGTCGTCGCGCTCGACGACGGAGAGCTCGTAGCCGTTCGGCGCCATCGCCCCGATCAGCTTCTCCAGGCTCTTCGCGTCGCTCGGCCTCGCTCTCGACGACGCGGTGCGCGACGACGAACGCCGCGGCCGGAGCCGTAGTCGGAGGCGAGCTTCGCCTGCCAGGCGTCGACGTCTGCCGAGCTCGCGCGAGAGCCGGCCCCAGCGCGCCTCGGTGAGCGCCAGCTCGTTCCCGTCGCGGTCGGTGACGGTCATCTCGGAGATGCGCTCGCGGGCGAGGAGCTCCTCGAGCTGGTGGTCCTTCTCGAAGTAGAGCTCCTGGCTCCCGAGCTTCACCTTGTAGAGCGGCGGCACCGCGATGTACATGTGGCCGCGCTCGAACAGCTCCGGCATCGTCCGGTAGAGGAACGTCAGGACGAGCGTGCGGATGTGGGCGCCGTCGACGTCGGCGTCGGTCATCACGATGATCCGCCCGTAGCGGAGGTTCTCGATCGTGAACTCGTCGCCGAACCCGGTTCCGATCGCGGTGATCATCGCCTGGATCTCGTTGTTCGAGAGGACCTTGTTGATCCGGTTCTTCTCCGAGTTGATGATCTTCCCGCGGAGCGGCAGGATCGCCTGGTACGTGCGGTCGCGCGCCTGCTTCGCCGAGCCGCCGGCGGAGTCGCCCTCGACGATGTAGAGCTCGCAGAGGTCGGCGTCCTTCAGCGAGCAGTCGGCGAGCTTGCCCGGGCAGCGACGAGTTCTCGAGCGCGCTCTTGCGGCGCGTCAGCTCGCGCGCCTTGCGCGCGGCCGCGCGGGCGCGGGCGGCCGAGATCGCCTTCATGATGATCTGCCGCGCCTCGGTCGGGTTCTCCTCGAGGAACTCGGCGAGCTTCTGGTTGACGACCGTCTTGACGAGGCTCTCGATCGGCGGGTTGCCGAGCTTCGTCTTCGTCTGCCCCTCGAACTGCGGGTTGCGGAGCTTCACGGAGATGACCGCGGCGAGGCCCTCGCGGACGTCCTCGCCCTCGAGGTTGTCCTCCTTCTCCTTCAGGAGCCCCTTGTCGCGCGCGTAGCGGTTGAGCGTGCCCGTCAGCGCGCTGCGGAAGCCGGAGAGGTGCGTGCCGCCCTCGGTGGTGTTGATGTTGTTCGCGAACGAGAAGACCGACTCGACGTACGACGTGTTCCACTGCATCGCGACCTCGACCTGGCCGTCCTCGGTCTCGCCGTCGAAGTAGACGACGTGCTTGTGGATCGGGTCCTTGCCGGAGTTGACGTGCGCGACGAAGTCGGTGATCCCGCCCTCGTAGTGGAACTCCTCGGTCTTCCCGCCCGGCCGCTCGTCGTGCAGCACGATCCGGAGGCCGCGCGTGAGGAACGCCGTCTCGCGGAGGCGCTGGGCGAGCGTCGCGGCCGAGAACTCGATCTCGTCGAAGATCTCGCGGTCGGGGAGGAACGAGATCGTCGTCCCCGTCTCCTTCGTCTTGCCGACGACCTCGAGGTCGCCCTGCGGCGACGCCGCGCGCGAACTCCTGGCGGTAGATCTTCCCGTCGCGGTGCACCTCGGCGACGAGCCACTCGCGAGAGCGCGTTCACGATCGAGACGCCGACGCCGTGGAGGCCGCCCGAGACCTTGTAGCCGTCGCCGCCGAACTTCCCGCCGGCGTGGAGCTTCGTCAGCACGACGGTCAGCGCAGACTGCCCCTGGTCCTCCATCATGTCGACCGGAATGCCCCGGCCGGCGTCGCGTGACGGTGACCGAGTCGTCCGGGTGGATCGTCACGTCGACGCTCTCGTTGTGCCCCGCCATGGCCTCGTCGACGGCGTTGTCGACGAGCTCGTAGACGAGGTGGTGGAGCCCTCGCGAGCCGGTCGAGCCGATGTACATCCCGGGCCGCAGACGGACGGGCTCGAGGCCCTCGAGGACCGTGATGTCCTTTCCGGTATAGGCGGTGTCGGTCACAAGCCTCCTGATAAAGAAAATGCCTGCAAAATAGGGGTTTTGCGGGCCTCGTGAAGTATATCAGACAGCGCGGTCGTGGCGGGCGGCCGCGAGGCTCGCGGCGACCGCGTCTCGCACCGCCTCGCGGAGCTCCGGATCGTCGATCGAGGCGCTCACGCGAGGCCGCCTCCGCGATGTCGGCAGAGGTCGGCTCGAGCGTGCCGGCGTCGTCTCGCTCGACCGGCCCGGCGCTGGGCACCGGGCCGGGGGCGAACCGGAGCGCCGGCGGCGTCGCGTCGCCCGACGGCGGCGCGGAGCTTCTCGAGCAGCTCCTCGCTCCATGCGGCCGAGCTCGAACGCCCAGGTCGACGACGCGGTCGTTCACGTGGAGCGTCCCGTCGCGCGCCAGCCGCTGCGGCCACGCGGCGCGCGGCGATCGCCGGGCCCGACCGCGTCGGGCCACGCGCGCGTCACCTCGGCGAGGACGCCGGCGTCGGGCACGCCCGCCGACCGAGAGCGCGCTGCGCAGGGTGCCGTCGAGGCGCTCCATCAGCCGGGCCGCACCTCGCCCGGCGACGACGACGAGGAGCTGCGCGGGCGCGAGCGGCAGCGCCTCCGCGCCGGTCGCCGTGACGAGCGTCTGCCCGGCCACGCCGAGGCGCGCGCTCAGGATCGCGGCGCCGGTCGGCGTCGAGCTCGGAGAGCGCGTCGTCGAGGAGCAGGAGGGGCGGGACGTCGCCGCGCTGGTCGAGAGCAGCTCGGCCTCGGCGAGGAGGAGCGAGAGCACCGCGAGGCGCTGCTCGCCCTGCGAGCCGAAGGCGCGAAGGTCGCGGTCGCCCGACAGCACCCGGATCTCGTCGAGGTGCGGGCCGAGCGCCGGTCGTGCCGCGCTCGAGGTCGCGTGCGAGCCGCTCCGTCGAGGCCGCCGCGGGTCGGCGGCTCCGCGTCGTAGCCGAGGACGCGGCCGGGAGCCCGAGCTCCGCCGGCGCGAGCCGCGAACGGCGGGCGAGAGCAGCTCGAGTGAGCCGCCGCGGCCTCGACGAGCTCGCCGCCGAGCGTCACGACGCTGCTCGGTCCACGGATCGAGCGCCGTCGGTGTCGGAGAGCCCCTGCGCGATCCGGCGCAGCGCGGCGTTCCGCTGCCCGAGGGCCGCGCCGTAGGCGCCCGGGAGGTCGGCCCGCGCGGGCAGCACGCCGTGCGAGGACGCGGTCGAAGTACGCGCGCCGGGCCGCCGGGCCGCCCTTCACGACGGCGAGCCGGTCGGGGGTGAACACGAGCGTGTGGACGCGCGCAGCGAAGCTCCTCCGCCGAGCCCGAGCGCGGCGCCGTTCAGCCGGATCCGCTTCGGCGCGCGCGTCGAGAGCTCGACCTCCGTCTCGACGGGCACGGTCCCCCGCCGCCCGGTGACGACGGCCCGCCCGCTCCTCGGCGCCGCGCCGGACGAGCTGCGCGTCCTGCCTCGTCCGGAACGAGAGCCCCTGCGTCGCCACGTGCACCGCCTCGAGGAGGTTCGTCTTGCCGGCGCCGTTCGGGCCGGTCACGAGCACGAGCCCGGGCTCGAGCGCCAGCTCGAGCCGCGCGTACGAGCGGACGTCGCGGAGTGAGACGTGCGCGACGATCACGCTCGCCGCGAGCCCCGCGAAGTGCGTCGCGGAGCGCGTCGCACTTTCCGCGCCTGCTAGCCGGCGAGGCGGATCGGCATGATCAGGTACCAGAAGGCGTCGCCGTCCGCGCTCAGCAGGCCGGGCCGGAGTGGATTGATCAGCTGCAGCTGCACGGTGTCCGCCGGCACCGACTCGAGGCCCTCGCGCAGGAACTCCGCGTTGAAGCCGATCTCGAGCGGCTCGCCGGTGTACGCGACCGGCAGCGACTCCTGCGTCTCGCCGACGTCCTGGCTCTGGGCCGAGATCGTCAGCTCGCCCTCGGCGAAGCGAAGCCGCAGCGGCGTGTTCCGCTGCGCCATCACCGCCGCGCGGCGCACCGCCTCGAGCAGCTCGCCGCGCGGCAGCTCGAGCTCGACGTCGAACGTCTCCGGGCCGGAGCTGGGAGACGTTCGGGAACTGCCCGTCGATCCGGCGCGTCGTGAGCCAGGCGGAGCCGGCGCCGAAGATCGACGTGGTTCTCGTGCACGCCGAGCTGCACGCTCTCCGCGCCGGCGGCGACGCGGCCGAGCTCGTCGAGCGCGCGGGCCGGGATGATCGCCTCGAGCTCCGGGCCGCTCGACGCGAGCTCGGTCTCCTTGACGGCCATGCGGTACGAGTCGGTCGCGGCCATCGTCAGCTGCGAGCCCTCGAAGCGCGACGAGGATCCCGGTCAGCACCGGCCGCGACTCGTCGCGCGACGCGGCGCGCGAGACGCGCTGGACGGTCTCGAGCAACGACGCGGCGTCGACCTCCTGCAGCGGCACGTCGATCGACGGCAGCCGCGGGAAGTCCTCGGCGGCGAAGACGTTCACGCGCGACGAGTACGAGCCCGACTCGATCGATGCGACCCCGTCCTCGGGCCGGTACGCGAGCGTCACCGCTCGTCGGCGGGCAGCAGCCGCACGATGTCCCCGAGGAGCTTCGCAGGGACGACGAGCGCCCCCTCGCCCTCGACCTCGGCCGGGACGGTCGTGCGCAGCGACAGCTCCATGTCGGTCGCCTCGAGCTCGACGAGCCCGTCCCTGGCCCGGAGCAGGATCCCACCGAGCACCTGGACGGTGCCGCGGGTCGAGGTCGCGCGAGAGACGAGCGCGAGCCGGCTCGAGAGATCGTCGCGCTGAAACGGTGACGCGGACCCCCGAACCGACGGCGATGTCTGTTTCCATCATTTCTCTTTTAAACCTTTCGTCGTAGTACATAGGGAGTGTGGACGACGGGGAAGACGGACGGAAAGCCCTGCGTCCATGCCGGTTCGGGCGGTGGGTCCCGGAGGGCCGGGTTGTCCACCGGTCCCCCAGCGTCGGCGGACGCGCGAGCGGTGAGGGCGCGATTCATCCACGGTGCTTGATCCTTGCGGTCAGGTCTTGCACGAGGTTGTACACAGCTCTGTCCTCAGAGATCATGCGCGTGATCTTCGCGTTCGCGTGGAGGACGGTCGTGTGGTCGCGGCCGCCGAACTCCTTCCCGATCTTCGGCAGCGACGAGTCGGTCAGCTCGCGCGAGAGGTACATCGCGACCTGCCGCGGATAGGCGACCGCCTGCGACCGGCGCGGGCTGCAGAGCTCCTGCACCGTGAGCGAGAAGCGCTCGCAGACGGCATCCTGGATGCGCGCGATCGTGACCTCGGGAAGGTCGCCGCTCGAGGGGAAGAGGTCGCGCAGCACCTGCTCGGCGAGCTCGACGTCGAGCGGCAGCCCGGTGAGCGAGGAGAAGGCGACGACGCGCGTGAGCGCGCCCTCGAGCTCGCGGATGTTCGTCGAGACGCGGCCGGCGATGAACGTCAGCACCTCGGGATCGGTGACGGCGATGCCGTCCGTCGTCACCTTCTTGCGGAGGATCGCGATGCGCGTCTCGAGGTCGGGCGGCTGGATGTCGGTGATCAGCCCCCACTCGAAGCGCGAGCGCAGCCGCTCCTCGAGCGTCGCGATCTCCTTCGGCGGCCGGTCCGACGAGATGACGATCTGGCGGCCGGCCTCGTAGAGCGAGTTGAAGGTGTGGAAGAACTCCTCCTGGAACCGCTCCTTGCCCTCGAGGAACTGGATGTCGTCGACGAGCAGCACGTCGTAGGCGCGGTAGCGGTGCTTGAAGCCCTCGATGCGCTTGTCGCGGAGCGAGTTGATGAAGTCGTTCGTGAACGTCTCGCTCGTCACGTAGCGCGTCGTGAGCTTCTTCGCGTGGTCGTTCACGTAGGCGCCGATCGCCTGCAGGAGGTGCGTCTTCCCGAGGCCGGTGCCGCCGTAGATGAAGAGCGGGTTGTACGCCTGGGCCGGCGCCTCGGCGACCGCGAGCGCCGCCGCGTGCGCGAAGCGGTTCGACGAGCCGATCACGAAGTTGTCGAACGTGTACTTCGGGTTCGCCCCGGGCTGCGTCTCCGTGCGGTGACCGCCGGTGCGACGTCGCGACGAGCCGGCTCGGCCGGCTCGGCGGCGCCTCGGCGACGCGTCAGCGCGACCCGGACCTCGCGGCCGAGCGCGTCCCGTCGTCGCGGCTCGCAGCAGCCCGAGGAAGTGGCTCTCGATCCACTCGCGCGTGAAGTCGTTGGGGACGACGACGACGGAACGCCTCGTCGTTCAGCGACCCGCCGCCGGCCGCCGAGAACCACGTCGCGTAGGTCGTCTCGTTGAGCGTGTCCCGGAGCCGCCGGGAGACGTCGTCCCAGAGTCGTTCTGGCTGTCGGCTCGACGGCGTGCTCCACGGGTGCTCGGCTGCTTCCTCTTCGGGGTCGCGGGAGGCGCGAGCATACCACCCTCCCGGAGCGCGCGTTCGGGAGGCGTCGACGCCCGTGACACGGTCGAGAAAAGCACGCTATTTGCAGGACTTTCACTCCGTCTCCACACGACTCTCCACAGCTGTGGAAAGCGGCTCGCGGCGGCGTCCGTGTCGGGCGACGCGCGATGCCCTGTGAGCAGCCGTTTCCGATCGGGCGACAGACCGGTTGCGTTGTGGATAACCGGGCGTGCACGGACCCTCGTCTATACTCCGCGCTCCGCCGCGCTGCCGTGCGCGGGCACATCTCGAGTCGAGGGTTCCTCTCCGTCGTGAAGCGCACCTACCAGCCGAACGTCCGCCGCCGCAAGCGCAAGCACGGGTTCCGTGCACGCATGTCGACCCGCGGCGGCCAGGCGATCCTCAAGCGCCGCCGCGCCAAGGGCCGGAAGCGGCTCTCCGCCTAACGCGCCGGCCGTGGAGCGCCGGCACCGCCTGTCCCGCTCGCGTGACTTCGACGCGGTCTACCGGCAGGGACGCTCCGTCTCGACGCGCTCGCTCACGCTGCACTGGTTCGCGCGCGAGGACGACCCCGACGGGACGCGCGGCGTCGGGCTCGCGATTCCGCGCGCGGTCGGCACGGCCGTCGTCCGCAACCGGCTCAAGCGCCAGCTCCGCGCGGTCTGGACCGAGCTCGCGGCGCGAGGCGCCGGCCGGTCGCGACTACGTCCTCGTCGCGCGACCCGGGCTCGCCGAGCCCGCGGCGAGCCGCGGGCACGAGTGGCTCGTCGAGCAGGTGCGCGAGATCCTCGGCAAGGTGACGGCATGAGGTATCTCGGCATCGGCGCTCGTCCACGCCTGGCGCCACACGTTCGGCCTGCTGACGCCCGACGGGACGTGCAAGTACCACCCGAGCTGCTCGCAGTACGCGATCGACGCGTTCCGCGAGCTCGGCCTCGTCCGCGGCGCGATCGTCGCCGGCTGGCGGATCCTGCGCTGCAACCCGTGGAGCCACGGCGGCGTCGACCGGGTGCAGCGACCGCACGCTGTTCCGGCCGCCGCGGTGAGCGGAGCGGCACGCGTGATCGTCGGCGTTCCCGAACCCGCTCAAGCCGCTCGAGGACCTCCTCACCAATCTCCTCGAGTGGTTCCACGGCACGGTCGGCCTCACGTGGGCGTGGTCGATCGTCGCGCTCGTGGTGCTCGTCCGCATCCTGCTCGTGCCGGTCACGGTGCGGCAGATCCACTCGATGCAGAACCTCCAGGCGCACGCGCCGGAGATGAAGGAGATCCAGCAGCGCTGGAAGCACGACAAGCAGCGGCAGAACGAAGAGCTGATGAAGTTCTACCGCGAGAACAAGATCAACCCGGCCGCGTCGTGCCTGCCGATCGTCCTGCAGATCCCGATCTTCATCGCGCTCTTCTACGTCCTGCGGGACTTCGAGGACGAGATCTTCCCGAACTACCCGGAGTCGAGCCTCGAGTTGCTCGGGCTCGTCGACATCACCGAGCCGACGATCGACGGCTGGGGGCCGCTGCTGCTCGTCGTCTACGTCGCGAGCCAGCTGACGTCGTCGTACTACATGTCGGCGTCGATGCAGCGGGCGCAGCGGATCCTGCTGATGGTCCTGCCGATCGTCTTCATCCCGTTCATCCTCAACTTCCCGTCCGGGCCTGATGATCTACTGGCTGACGACGAACCTGTGGACGACCGGGCAGGGCTTCATCACGCGGACGCTGATGCCGAAGCCCGACCTGACCGCGGCCGCCGAGAAGAAGAGCTCGCGCACGCCGCCGAAGGACGCGCCCCCGCCGGCCGAGAAGGCGAACGGCCCGGCGCCGCAGGACGGAGCCAAGGACGGCGCGCCCGTCGTCGCCGGGCCCGCCGAGGCGGGTGAAGCGGAAGCGAAGCGGCGGAGGCAGGCGGCGATGAGCGACGAGGTCTCCGTCGAGGCGACCGGGGAGACCGTCGGCGAGGCGAAGTGGTCGGCGCTCCGCGAGCTCGAGCGGCTCGCCCCGGGCATCGACCGCGATGCCGTCCGCTTCCAGGTCGTCAGCGAGGGCGAGCGCGGCCTCCTCGGCGTCGGCTACACGCCGGCGCGGGTCGTCGCGACCGCCGAGCGGCCCGAGGAGCGCGGGGCTCCGGCACCGCCCGTCGAGGGCGAGGCGGCTGTCGCGCGGGAGCTGCTCGAGCGGGTCGTGAGCGCGCTCGGCGTCGACGGCGCGCGTCGACGTGACGAGGCCGACGAGGAGGTGGTCGCGACGGTCGACGGGCGGCGACCTCGGCGTGCTGATCGGCCGCCACGGCCAGATGATCGACGCGCTCCAGTACCTCGCGAACGCGATGGCGCACCGCTCCGTCGGCGACGAGCGCCGCCGGATCGTCGATCGACGCGGCCGGGTACCGGGCCCGCCGCAGCGCGACGCTCGAGTCGCTCGCCCGGCGGAGCGCCGAGCAGGCGTCCGCGACCGGCCGCCGGGTCGAGCTCGAGCCGATGAGCGCCGTCGAGCGGCGGATCGTCCACGAGGCGCTGAAGGACGACCCCGAGGTCGAGACGGAGAGCGAGGGCGCCGAGCCGAACCGCTACGTCGTCGTCCTCCCGCGGCGCTCGGCCGACTGAGCGAGCGTCCTGGAACGGTGGACGTGGCTGAGGCGGTCGTCGCGACGCCGGGCCTCACCGCGCTCCGCGACCCGGACGAGGCGCGACGCGCTCTGCTCGACGACGCGCTTGCGGGCGTCGAGGCTCGTCTCGCGCCTCGACGGCCCGATCGTCGACGTCGGATCCGGCGGCGGGACGCCCGGGCATCCCGCTCGCCGCCTCGCTCCCCGAGCGGGAGGTCACGCTGCTCGAGGCCGAGCGGCGCAAGTGCGAGTTCCTCGAGCGCTGGACGTCCGAGCTGCCGAACCTCCGAGGTCGTCTGGGGCCGCGCCGAGGAGCAGCCGCTCGAGACGTTCGGCGTGGCGGTCGCGAAGGCGCTCGCGCACCCGCCGACCGCGGCCGAGTGGTGCCTGCCGCTCGTCCGCGAAGGCGGCGCGGTCGTGCTCTGGGTCGGCCCGTCCGCCGAGCGGGACCGCGTCGCACGCGCGGCCGCGCAGGTCGGCCGGCGAGCTCGAGCGACGCCCCGGACGGCTTCCTCGTGATCCGCAAGACCGGCCCGACGCCGCCCGGGTTCCCGCGCCGCGCGGGCATGGCGAGGAAGCGCCCGCTCGGCTGAGCGTCGTGCGATCGCCACAAAGTGGCTTCGCGACGCACCGCCTCGTCCTGGAGCGTCCGGCGCGGTACCGTGACCTCGTGGCGGCCCGGATCTACGCCATCGCGAACCAGAAGGGCGGCGTCGGCAAGACGACCACCGCGATCAACCTCGCCGCCTGCCTCGCCGAGGCCGGTGAGCGCTGCCTCCTCGTCGATCTCGACCCGCAGGCGAACGCGACGTCGGGCCTCGGACGCCGCGCGAACGGCCACTCGACGCTCGACCTCCTCGACGGCGCTCCGCTGCGCGAGCTCGTGACCCCGAGCTCCTTCGCGAACCTCGACCTCGTGCCGGCGAAGGCCGAGCTCGCGGCGGCGACGGTGCACCTCTCCGCGCTCGAGGGCGGCGAGCGCTACCTCGCCGACGCCCTCGCCGACGCCGCCACGGACGACGTACGCGTTCGTCTTCCTCGACTGCCCGCCTGCCTTCGGCCCGCTGACGGTGAACGCGCTCGCCGCCGCGGATCGCGTCCTCGTGCCCGTCCAGGCGGAGTACTTCGCGCTCGAGGGGCTCTCGCAGCTCCTCGGCTCGATCGACCTCGTCAAGCGGCGGCTCAACCCGCGGCTCGGCGTCGCGGGGATCCTGCTGACGATGGTCGACGGTCGGACGCGCCTGGCCGGCGAGGTCGAGGCCGAGCTCCGCTCGCACTTCGGCGACCTCGTCTTCACGACCACCGTGCCGCGCTCGGTGCGTCTCGCCGAGGCCCCGAGCCACGGTGTCCCCGCGATCGCCTACGACCGGCGCTCCGCCGGCGCCGAGGCCTACTGGAAGGTGGCGATGGAGCTTGTCGAGCGCACCTGAGACTCACACTCAGCGTCCGCGCGCGGGCTCGGCCGCGGGCTCGAGGCTGCTCGTCGGCGGCCAGGCCGGCGGCCGGGCGAGCTGCTCCACTCTGCCCGTCGACGCGATCCACGCGAACCCGCGCCAGCCGCGCAAGCGGTTCGAGCCCGAGGCGACGGCCGGCCTCGCGGCGTCGCTCCGCCACCAGGGCGTGCTCCAGCCGGTCGTCGTGCGGCCGCGGAGCGCCGGCGGGTACGAGCTCATCGCCGGCGAGCGCCGGTGGCGGGCCGCCCGCGAGGCGGGTCTCGAGACGCTGCCCGCCCTCGTCCGCGAGACCGACGACCGCGAGACGCTGCTGCTCGCCTCGTCGAGAACGTCGCCCGCGAGGACCTCTCCCCGGTCGAGGAGGCGCGCGCCTACGCCGTGCTCGTGGACGAGTTCGAGCTGTCGCTCGGCGAGGTCGCAGAGCGCGTCGGCCGCTCGAAGCCGGGCGTCTCGAACCGCCTCCGGCTGCTCGAGCTGCCCGAGGACGTGCTCTGGATGCTCGCCCGCGGCGAGCTGACCGAGGGCCACGCGCGCGCGGTGCTCTCGATGCCCGACGACGAGGGCCGCCGCCGCCTCGCCCGCCGCGTCGCCCGCGACGGGCTCACGGTGCGCGCGACCGAGCGCGCCGCGCAGGAGGGCGGCGCCCGCCGGCGACCCCGCGCGACCCGCGGTCGATCCCGCGCTCGCCGAGCGCGCGCGCGCCGCCGCGCAGCGGCTCACGGGGCTCCCGGCGCGCGTCGTCGGCCGGCAAGCTCGAGCTCCACTTCGGCGACGAGATCGCGGCTCGCGGAGCTCGTCGAGGCGCTCGAGGCGCTGTAAGCGGCTGGGGACGTGGCTTCAGCCGCGTCCTTGCGAAGCGCGCGGTCCGGGCAGCTTGCCAGCGCCGTCAGGCGCTCGCTCCTCGAACGCTTTGGACGCGGCTGAAGCCACGTCCTCCGCGAGTCCGGACTGGTCACCTTCGCGTGAGATCCGCGTGCGCGGTCCCCACGCGAAGGTGGGCGATCCTGGACTCGAACCAGGGGCCTCCGCCTTATCAGAGCGGCGCTCTAACCGACTGAGCTAATCGCCCGCGCGGCTGACGAGTGTAGCGAAGCGGCTCGCGCCGCAGTTGCGGCGGCGAAGCCGACGCCTTCAGGGATCTGCCCTGCCGAAGGCGGGGATCAAGCGGCAGGATTCCGCCTTCGCGGAATCCTGCTTCGCGAGGCAAGAACAAGGGCGCGGATACACTGAGCGGAGGGCCCGATGCACGAGATGACGGTCTACGGGGTGAGCTTCGACCTCGTCGGCAAGCAGCCGATCGTCCTGCTGCGGGCTGCCGAGGGGCCGATGTACCTGCCGATCTGGATCGGCCACCCCGAGGCGGCCGCGATCCTCATGCGGCTCCAGGGCCAGGAGCCGCCCGCGCCCGCTCACGCACGACCTCGCGCTCTCGCTCATCGAGTCGCTCGACGCCGAGGTCGACCGGATCACCGTGACCGAGCTCAAGGACGGCACGTTCTACGCGCGGATCACGCTCGTCCGAGACGGGACGGAGATCGAGATCGACTCCCGGCCGTCGGACGCGATCGCGCTGGCGATCCGGGCGGACGCGAAGATCTTCGCCGAGGACGAGGTGATCGACGAGTCCGGCGTCGTCTGGGAGGGCGACGTCCCCGACCTCGCCTATGCCCAGGACGTGAAGGACCTCGGCGACGTCGACCTCGGCGAGTTCCGGCAGTTCCTCGACACCGTCACGCCCGACGAGTTCGCGACCGGCTCGGACGACCCGACCTCCGAGCTGAGCTCGCCCAGCTCGCGCTTCGTCAGGGCGAGGAGCTCGCTCACGAGCGCGTCCAGGCCCTCGGCGGACAGCGGCCCGCCGTTCGCCGCCGCGAGCTCGTCGCGCAGCCTCCGCTCGCGGTCGGGGTCGAGGCGCTCGCTCCGTGCTCTCCTTGATCCGCCAGAGCTCCGCGACGAGCCGCAGCCGCTCGTTCACGCGCCTCGACGATCGCGCCGGTCGTTCGCGCCGATCTGCGCGCGGAGCTCGGCCAGCGGGTCGTCGCGCTCGCTCACACGGTCACCGACGCGATCAGCGCCGCCCCGTTGAAGATCGCGTGGAGGATGATCGGCGGGTAGAGGCTCTCCGTCCGCAGACGGAGCCAGCCGAGGATCAGCCCGAAGATCGTCAGCACCGGCAGCGCGATCGACGAGCCCGTGCGCGAGCCCGAACGCGAGCGGCGGTGACGACGACGGCAACGCCCCCGCCGAAGGCTCGCGCACCGCCGCGAACCCGAGCCCGCGGTAGGTGAGCTCCTCGACGACCGGGTGCGACGAGCGCGACGACGACGAAGTTCGCGGCGAACGCGGCTGCCCGGTCGGGATCCCAGTCGTCGGGCACGAGCCCCTGCTCCTCGCCCGCCTCGAGGAAGGTGTTCAGGACGCGCCGATGACCCAGATCAGCGACGATCGAGGCCGCGATCCAGCCGGCTGCCGCCCGCCAGGACGCCGGCGCCCGCAGGCCGAGCGACTGCCGGCGCGAGGCCGCGCGCAATGAGCGAGGACGACCACGAGGATGATCGCGTACTGCACGAGCGCCGCCGATCGCGGTCGACCAGCGGTAGAGCAGGTCGTCGGCCGCGACGGTACCGCCCGACGTGTATGCGCCCGATCCCTCGGAGCCGTCGAGCACGAGGGTCGTCTCGCTACGGACGGTCACCTTCCAGGTGCCGTTGGCTCCGGTGTTGCCCTCGACGTCGCGCACGGTGACGTTCTCTCCGGTACCGAACCCGTGCTCGCCGTCCGTCGTGATCACGACGGGCGACGTGTTGGTGGCCGCGACGACAGCCGTGTCCGTCGAGGCGAGGAAGTTCGCCGCGTACGAGATCGAGGCGAGCACGCGCGACGAGGCCACCCACCCGATCAGCCGCGAGCGGGGGACCTCGGTCAGGCGACCCAGTACCACAGCGCCCATCGAACCACGTTGACCGCGAGCGCACGCCGCCGAGAACCGCGACCGCCACGACGTGGACGCGCCGGTCGCGCCCGAGGATCGCGAGGGCGATCAGACACGGGAATGCGGCGAGCGCGAGACGCGGGAACGAGTAGAGGCCGCCGAGCCGCTCCGAGGGCAGCGCCATCGGCAGCGCGAGCGCGGCGATCGCGTAGACCCCGTACGGCGCTCCGAGCCTCCGCCAGGCGAGCGACCGCGAGCGCCGAGCATCGCGACGGCGAGGAGCGGCCCGAGCACGTCTCCCTCGCCGACCGCCTGGACGAGCCCGCCGAGCGGCCCGAGCGGCGCGAGTGAGCGCTCCCAGACACGCTGCGCGTCGACGAACGCGAGGCCGTGCCCGACCGAGAGCCTCGAGCGCGAGCGGGAACGCGAGGAACATCGCGACGGGGACGCCGAGCAGCAGCGAGGTCGCGCCGTCGCCGATCGGAGCGCCACGCGAAGACCGCGAGCGCCGGAAGCAGGGCGACGCCCTGCGCGTCGTGTGAGCAGCGCGAGCCCGGCGGCGACGGCCGCCCAGCCCATGCGCCGCTCCTCGACGAGGACGAAGGTCGCCGAGCGCGAGCGCGAGGAAGAGCGACTCCCCGTACACCGCGCCGAGGAAGAGCGACGTCGGGAAGAGCGCGAGGTAGACGACCGAGCGGCAGCGCGTCGTCCGGCCGGAGCCGTCGACGCACGAGCCGGTAGAGGAGGACGAACGCGACCGCGCAGGCCGCGAGCGAGACGACGAGCCCCGCGAGCAGGAACTGGCCGCCGAGGATGCGGCCGAGGCCGCCGACGAGCAGCGGGTAGAGCGGGAAGAACGCGGGCGTCGAGGACGGCCAGTCGTACCCGGACTCGGCGATCCGGAGGTACCACTCGCTGTCCCAGCGCGCCCAGACGTCGACGACAGCCCCGAGCTCGTGCAGGCGCGGGCTGTCCCAGCGGTCGCGGTTCGGGTTGAGCTCGTCCTCGAAGACGAGCACCGTCGCGGCGGCGAGCGCCCAGAGCGCGAGCCTGCTCCACACGAAGACTCCGGAGCGCCGGCCACGACGCTGCGAGGGCGCCGCGCACGGGCGCGACGATATCGACCGCAGGGACGAGCGCGACCGCGAAGAATCCATAACAGGACGTGGCTACCATCGCCGCATGAGCCCCTCGCGGCGCCCCCGCCCGGGCGCGCGTCCCGCGCCGCTGCCGCCCCGCGCTCGCCCCGGCGTCGCACGCGCGCGCGCGGGAGCGGGAAGCGGCTCGCCCTCGTCGGCGCTGCTCGCGTTCCTGCTGCTCGCCGCCGCGCGTCGGCGCGGGCGCCGCGGTGATCACGTTCGGCGAGCGGTGCGACCTCTCCGCGCTCCGGCCGGTCAAGATCGGCGCAGAACTCGTTCGTCTACGCCGCCGACGGCTCGCTCCTCGGCGCGATCCCGGCGGAGCGGAACCGGCAGGTCGTCGCGCTACGGCCAGATCTCGCCGTGGCTCACGCGGGCGACGGTCGCGATCGAGGACCGCCGGTTCTACTCGCACGGCGGCGTCGACGCCGAGGGCATCGCACGGGCGCTCTGGCGGGACGTCCAGGCCGGCCGCGTCGTCGAGGGCGGCTCGACGATCACGCAGCAGCTCGTCCGCAACCTCTACATCTCGAACGAGCGGACGGTCGAGCGCAAGATCACCGAGGCGTGCCTCGCGGTGAAGCTCGAGGACCGAGCGGTCGAAGCAGTGGATCCTCGCCCAGTACCTCAACTCCGTCTTCTACGGGAACTTCGCCTACGGGGCCGAGGCGGCCGCGCGAACGTACTTCTCCCGCTCCGCGCGGTCGCTGACGCTCCCGCAGGCGGCGCTGCTGGCAGGCCTCACACAGGCGCCGTCGGTCTACGACCCGATCGCCGATCCCGACCGCGCGGTCGCGCGCCGGAACGAGGTGCTCGCGGCGATGCGGGGCCAGGGCACGATCACCGAGGGCGCAGTACCGGTTCGCGCGTGCGGAGCAGGATCGGCCTCGAGCCGGGACGGCTCTACGCGGAGATCCGTGAGCCGTACTTCTTCGGGTACGTCCGCGACGAGCTCGTGCGCGCGTACGGGGTCGAGCGCGTGCGCTCGGGCGGGCTGAGCGTCTACACGACGATCCAGCCGCGCTGGCAGAAGCTCGCACAGGACGCGATCCGCCGCACGCTGACCGCGTCGGACGACCCCGCCGCGGCCCTCATCTCGATCGACCCGGCGACCGGCGCGATCCGCGCGATGAGCGCCATCGTCCCGGGCCGCGCGAACAACCAGTTCAACCTCCTCTCGCAGGCGCGGCGACAGCCCGGCTCGACCTTCAAGACGTTCGTCCTCGCCGCCGCCGTGGAGCAGGGCATGGATCCCGGGCTCGACGTACTACGTCTCGGCGCCCTTCACGTACCGCCCCGACGACGACGGCAACTGCGACGACGGCAGCTGGTGGTGCGTCAAGACGTACGACTCGAGCTACGTCGGCTGGACGTCGGTCGAGCGCGCGACGCTGCGCTCGGACAACAGCGTGTTCGCGCAGCTGACGCTCGACGTCGGGTCGCGTCGGGTCGCGTCCCTCGCCCAGCGACTCGGCGTGCGGACGCCGCTCCACGTGCGCGGGCAGTACCCGCCGGCCATGGGGCTCGGCTCGGTGGCCGTGTCGCCGCTCGACATGGCGTCCGCCTACGCGACGCTCGCGGCCGGCGGCATCTACACGAAGCCGACCGCGATCCGGAAGGTGATCTTCCCGAACGGCAAGCCCGACGACCGCTGGGCGACCCGTCATCGCCGCACGCGCGTGATCCCGGACGGCGTCGCGGACGTGGTGACGCGGATCCTCGAGGACAACATCCGCTCCGGCACCGGCACCCGTGCGGCGCTGTCGCGCCCGGCTGCGGGGAAGACGGGCACGACCGACGAGCACGCCGACGCGTGGTTCGTCGGCTACACGCCGGGGCTCGCGACCGCCGTCTGGATGGGATACACCCGCGGCGAGATCCCGATGCGGAACGTCCACGGCATCTCGGTCTCGGGCGGCTCGTTCCCGGCCGAGATCTGGCGGCGGTTCATGGAGCCCGCCCTCGCGGGCCGCCCCGTCCGCGACTTCCCCGAGCCGCGGCAGCCCGTCTCCTTCCGGACCTGGGAGCGCGGGCCGACGGCGCTCTGCTACGACCCGTACTACACCCCGCCGACGCCTGCGGAGCCGGAGGAAGACGACGAGAAGCAGGGCGACGACGGGAAGGCGCCCGCGACCGGGACGACGAAGCCGGGCGGCGGAGGCAGCACGTCGAACGGCGTGGGCGGTGCGGGCGGGCCGCCCTCGAGCCCCGGCGCAGCCGCTCGACCCCTAGCCAGTCCGCGATGATCGCGGCGTGAAGCGCACCCTCGCGGCCGGAGCCGCCGACCTCGTCCTGGTCGCCGCCGCGTGCGCGCTCGCCTGGCAGGACGGCTCGCCGCTCGTCCCGCGCGACGGCGGCCGGCCGACCAGGGAACGGCATGGCCCTTCGTCGATCCTCCTCGCGGCCGCGTTCGCCACGTACGTCACGGGGCTCGCGCTCCTCCGTCGCGGCGTCGCTCCGACGCGCTGGGTCCTCGTGCTCGCCGTCGCGATCCAGCTCGTCCCGCTCGGCAGCGCCGCTCCTCCTCTCGACGGATGCGTGGACGTACTGGGGCTACGGCTGGATCGCGGCGGAGGGCGGCGGGAACCCGTACGTCGATCCGCCGTCGGACTTCCCCGAGAGCCCCGCCGCACCGTACCTCGGCGCCGACGTGGCGCGACCGACGACGGTCTACGGCCCCGCGTTCACGCTGGTCTCCGAGCCGGTCGCGCTCGTGTCGGGTGACTCGTCGGACGCCGCGGCGTGGCTCTTCAAGGCACTCGCGGCGGCCGGGCGATCCTCGCCGCCGTCGCGGCGGTCGCGCGGGTCGCCGCCGCGACCGGCGCTCGCGGCCGCCTTCGTCGGCTGGAACCCCGTGCTCGCCGTCCACGTCGCGGGCGGGGGCCACAACGACGCGCTCGTCGGCGGGCTCGCCGCTCGCGCGCTCGCGCTCGCGGTCGGGCGGCGGCACGAGCTCGCCGGAGCGGCGTGGGTGCTCGCGGCATTCGTCAAGTGGATCCCGCTCGTGTTCCTCGTCGCTCGCGGCCCTGGCCGCCCGCGCGCGCGGGCACGCGATCGGGGCCTCGGGGCATCGCCCGTCGGCGCTCGTCGTCGTGGCACGTCCTCGCGACCTGGCGCTACGGCCTCGACTGGCTCGCGTGCCTTCGGCCCGCTCGCCGACAACGCCGTCCTCGAGACGAGCTACGCGCTTCCTTCCCGCCTCGAGCAGCTCGGGCTGCCGGACGGCGCCGCCCTCGCGCCTCGCGCTGACCGCGGCAGCCGTGGGCCTCCTGTTGCTCGCGCGGGGAGCGCTTCGCGGGCGAGCCGCGGCTCGGCCGCGCCGCGTGCCTCCTGCTCGCGACGACCCCCTACCTCGCCGTCTGGTACCTCGCCTGGGCGGTCCCGCTCGCGGCGGCCGACGAGGACCGCATCGCCCGGTTCGCGGCGCTCGCGCTCACGGCATACCTGCTGCCGCAGACGATTCCGCTCTGCCTCGGCGCGAGGACGAGGATCCCGTCCTCGTCGAACACCGGCTCGAACCGACCGGACGCCTCGAGGCGCGCCAGCGCGCGGCGAACTCCTCGGGCGCGACCGCCTCGTCGCGATGGCTCGGCCGCGTCCGGTCGACCGCGACCCACTCCGCCTCCCCGAGCACCGGGAAGCTGAAGACCCGCCGTCGCTCCGAGAGGTGGGCGCCGAGCGTGTTCGTCGCGCTCACGGCGGCGTCGGCGGGAATCGAGCGGAGCGCGCGCGCCGCGACCGCGGCGTGTCGATCCGACGACGTGCTCGCGCGCGGCGAGGTCGGACGCCGAACGGGACGTGCGACCAGACGGGCAGCGGGCCGAGGAGGACGCCGGCGATCAGCGTCGAGACCACGATCGCGCGTCCCTCGGGTCGCCGGGCCCAGGCGTACCGACGTCGCAGGCGCGCCGCGCCGAGCACCGCCGCGACCATCAGCCCGGGAATCGCGCCCGCCGTGTAGTGGAAGTGGATCGACGTCTGCGTGCGCGTGTCCGACAGCAGGTTGAGCAGCGAGCTCCGGCGCGGCCGTCAGCGCCGCGAGCGGCGCGAGGAGCGGCAGCCCGAGGAGCGGCAGGAGCAGGTCTCCGAGGTACGCGAGGTCACGGCCCTCGCTCGCCGCGCCGATGATGGCGCCGGGGTCCGTGACGGCGGTCTCGGGCGATCCCGCCCGGCGACCCGCCGACGGACTGCGTAGCGCCCGGCGAACGGCGACCCGCCGCCCGGCGCGAAGTGCGGCACGACGACCGTCACCGCGACGAGCGAGACGAGCGTCCCCGGCGGCGGCGATCGCGAGGCCCGCCCGCCGCCCGGCGGGACGCAGCGCGTACCAGAGCCCCATCGCGGCGACCACGAGCCCGATCTGCTCCTTCGTCAGGCACGCCGCACCCGCGGTGAGCCGCGAACGGCACGAGCCGCTCGCTGTCGAGGAACCAGAACGCCCACAGGAGCAGCGGCGTCGCGAGCGCGACCGGATGGAAGTCGTCGAGGACGAGCCACTGCGTCGCCGGATGCAGGAGGTAGGCGAGCGCGAAGCCCGGCCGCGGCCCAGTCCGACTCGAGGTGGCGGCGCCCGAGCAGGTAGACGGGGACCGCCCCGGTCGCGACCGCCGCCGCCTGGCAGACGAGCAGGAGCGACGGGTCGGGCCACAGCCACCACAGCGGCGCGAAGGCGGCGACGAGCGGGTCGAAGTGGGCGCCGAGCCGCGAGATCTGCTGCGCCCCGTGAGCCCGGTGACGGAGAGGACGTCGCCGTGCGCCGTCGACCAGACCGCCTGGGCGAGGTTGCCGACGTCGAAGCGGCCCGTCCAGAACGCCCGGTGCTGCAGGACGGCGAGCGCGCGAAGCCCGGCGCCGAACGCGTCGATCCCGGCGGCGACGAGGCTCGACGGCCGCCTCATCCGGCGCCGCACGACCCGCTCGAGGAGCGCGCGCCAGCGCGCGCCCAGCACCTCCTCGGAGGCGTGCTCCTCGTACGTCGCCCGGCCCGCGCTCGGCGAGCCGCCCGGCGAGCTCCGCCGTCGCCGGCGATCCTGCCGCACGGCGCTGGCCGAGCGCCTCGGGATCGCCGGGCGGCACGAGCAGCGCGTCGACGTCGTCCGTCAGCAGCTCCCGGGCCGCAGGCGTGTCGGCGGTGATCACCGGGCGGGCGCACGCGAGCGCCTGGAACACCTTGTTCGGGATCACGCGCGCCGCCTTCGTGCCCGGTGTCGAAGACCCCGAGCGCGCACCCCGCGCGCTGGTAGGCCTCGGGCAGCTCGCGGGTACGGGATCCATTCGACGTGCTCGACGTTCGGCGGCGCGATCGTCGAGCAGCGGCGCGAGCTGGCCGTCGCCGACGACCCGGAACGGGATCTCCGGGACGAGCGCGGCCGCGGCGAGGATCGTGTCGAGGCCCGTGGAGCGGGATCAGCTTCCCGACGAAGAGCACGTGGAACGGCTCGGGCGGCTGCCAGCCCGGGCCGGAAGAGCGCCTCCTCGGCGCCCGACGAGCGCGACCGTCGACCCGATCGGCCGGCGAGCCCGAACCTCTGCCGGAAGAACGCCGCGTGCGCCTCCGTGTCGGCGACGACGAGGTCGGCCGCGCGGAACGCCCCCCGGTCGACGAGTCTCGAGCAGCTTCGCGGCCGGCGACCGCGGACGAAACCGCTTCCGGTCGCCGACGAGCGTGTCGTGCAGCGAGACGAGCGGGTTGAACACGATCGGGCGCCCGCGCGCGATCCGCCGGGCGGCCGGCAGGTCGAAGTGCCCGGGGTAGCCGACGACGACGACGTCCGCCTCGCGCTCCTCGTCCCGCGCGAGCGTCGCGCTCGGCGCGCAGACGCGCGCGAGCTGCCGCACGCCGAGCGACCAGTTCTGGACGCCCCCAGACCTCGCGGTGGCGCTCGACGACCTCGACGCCCGCGCCGCGCAGACAGGAGACGACCTGCGTGTTCCGCGGCGCGGCACGGTCGTACGTGCCGAAGTAGAGGGCCTTCAACGTCCGCTCAGCGGAGGATCTCGTCGACGAGGCGCGACTGGCGGTCGCCGAGCGCGCGCATGCGCTCGCGGTGCTGGCTCGTGACGAGCTCGGAGAGGAGGCCCGAGCGAGAGGAACTGGATCCCGACGACGACGAGCAGGACGCCGAGCAGGAGCAGCGGCCGCCGGCCGATCGCCTCGCCGGTGAGCTTCACGATCGTGAGGTAGACGAGGATCGCGCCGCCGATCGTCGAGAGCACGAGCCCGAGCCCGCCGAAGAGGTGGAGCGGCCGGTGCCGGTAGCGGCCCATGAACGAGACCGTCAGCAGGTCGAGGAAGCCGCGCACGTAGCGCTCCATCCCGTAGCGGCTGCGGCCGTGCTCCCGCGGCCGGTGGTTGACGGCGATCTCGGTGACCCGGAACCCGAGGTCGTGCGCGAGGACGGGGATGAAGCGGTGGAGCTCGCCGTAGAGCTCGAGCTCGCGTGCGACCTCGGCGCGAAACGCCTTCAGCCCGCAGTTCATGTCGTGGAGCCGCAGGCCCGAGACCCAGCCGGTCACGGCGTTGAAGACGCGCGACAGGAAGCGCCGGACGGCCGGGTCGTTGCGTTCGCGTCTTCCAGCCCGTGACGAGGTCGAAGCCCTCGTCGAGCTTCGCGAGCAGCCGCGGGATCTCGGCCGGGTCGTCCTGGAGGTCGCCGTCGATCGTGACCACGACGTCGCCCTCGACCTCGCGGAACCCGGCGTCGAGCGCGGCCGCCTTGCCGGCGTTGCGGCGCAGCCGGACGACCTTGACGTTGTCCTCGCGGTCGTGGAGCCGGACGAGCGCCGCGTGCGTCCCGTCGCGGGAGCCGTCGTCGACGAACACGACCTCCCAGGGATCGCCGCGCCCTGCGAGCGCGGCGACGAGCTCGCTCGTGGAGCGGCGTCGACGGTCTGCTCCTCGTCGCGGACGGGGACGACGACCGAGATCACGCGCCCGAGCGTACCCCGTGTGTAGCGTCATCGCCGTGGCCGAGCTGCTGACCGTCGAGGAGGCGCTCGCGCGGGTGCTGGAGCGCGCGCGCCCGCTTCCTGCCGAGGAGGTGGCCGCTCGAGCACGCGGCGGGCCGCGTGCTCGCCGAGGACGGCTCGGGCCGTCGTCGACCTGCCGCGCTTCCCGAGCTCGGCGATGGACGGCTTCGCGCTTCGCGCCGCCGACACGCCCGGGACGCTCCCCGTCGTCGCCCGGATCGCGGCAGGCCGCCCGGCCGCCCGGCCGCTCGCGGCCGGGCGAGGCGATGGGGATCGCGACCGGCGGCGTCGTCCCCGAGGGCGCGGACGCGGTCGTCCCGATCGAGCGCGTCACCGACGAGGGCGACGACCGTCGTCGTGCCGCAGCGCCGTCGCCGACGGGCGACGAACGTCCGTCCGCGCGGCGGCGACGTCGTCGGGCGGTGAGCCGCGTGCTTGCCGCCGGGACGTCCTGACGCCCGTCGCGGCTTGCGGCGCTCGCCGCCGCAGGCGTCGCGCGCGCCGCGGTGCGCACGGCGTCCGCGCGTCGTCGATCGTCACGACCGGCACCGAGCTCCGGCGGCCAGGCGAGCGCGCTCGGCGAGGGCGAGATCTACGAGTCGAACGGCCTGATGCTCGCGGCGCTGCTCCGCGAGGCGGGCGCCGAGCGTCGAGCCGCACGAGCCGCGTCGCCGACGACGAGGCGTCGCATCGCGCCGCGCTCGCCCGCGGGCTCGAGGCCGACGTGCTCGTCACGTCGGGCGGCGTCTCGGTCGGCCCGCACGACCTCGTCCGGGGCACGATCGCCGAGCTCGGCGCCGAGGAGGTGTTCTGGGGCGTCGCGATGCGGCCGGGGAAGCCGCTCTCGTTCGCCGTCCGCGGCGACACGCTCGTCTTCGGGCTTCCCGGCAACCCGGTCTCGTCGTTCGTCGGCACGCGTCCTGTTCGTCCTGCCCGCGATCCGCGCGCTGCAGGGGCGCTCGCGACCCGGCGCCCGCGCTTCGCGGTCGGCGTGCTCGGCGCGCCGTGCAGTCGGCGGCGCGCGCCGCGACGACTACCAGCGTGCGCGGCTCGAGCTGTCCGGGCGACACGGTGGTGCTCCATCCCGCTGCGACGGCCAGGAGTCGCACATGATCGTCCGCGCCGCCGCGGCCGACGCGCTCGTCCACATCCCGCGCGGCGACGGCGAGCTGCCCGCCGGCTCGGCCGTCCGCTACCTGCCGCTCGACCGGGCGAGCGGCGCGTAGCGGCCCGCGGCGATCGCGCCGACGAGGCTCGCGATCGCGCCCCAGGCGGCGAAAGCGATCGTCGACGCCCAGGGCACGACGCCGGTCGTGACGAGCGACGGCGGCGTAGAGCGGCGCCCGAACGCCGAGGCCGAGCTGCTCCGCGAGCGACGACGAGCGACGAGCACGGGGCCGATCGAGCCCGATGCCGAAGACGACGTCCGTCACCCATCCCGGGCGCGCGCCGGAGCTGCGGCAGGCAGAGCCAGGCGTAGAGCGAGGGGAGCACGAAGACGAGGCCGTACGGGCGAGACGAGCGCCGTGCCGGCCGCAGACCAGCAGCAGCGCGACGAACGCGACCGCGTACGCCGCGAGCTCCTCCTCCGGCGTCGCCCGGACGCGCGGGACGAGCCGCGCTCGCGCGCGCAGCCACACGAGCGCCGCCGCCACGACGCGAGGACGCCGAGGACGCCGAACGGCCAGGAGTCGACCGGCGGCTGGTCGGGCGGCGGCGGCAGGCCGCGGCTCGGTCGGGCAGCGCGCCGACGACGCGCGGCGAGACCGAGGAGGACGACGAGCACCAACCAGACGCCCGCGCGCGCGCGGAGCGCGCGCCACGCCGAGCCGAGCGGCAGTCGCCGCAGCCGGCAACGCGAGAGGAGGTCGAGCGTCGCCGCGCCGAACGGCACCACCGCAGCGAGGAGCAGGAGCTGGAGCGCCCACCCGCGCACGACGCGGTCGCCGAGGAACAGCGCGCCGTCCGTCGAGGTCGGGCAGCTCGACCGCGGCGTCGAGCGAGCTGAGCAGCGTCTCCGACGCTCGTCCCGAGCTGTCCGAGCCGCGGCCGGTCGACGCCCTTCGAGCTCGTCGCTGCCCGCGGGCGTCCCCGCGTCGGAGCCCGTCGTGATGCGGATCGCGGGCGCGCCGGCGCCGAGCAGCGGCGCCTGCTCGCCGTAGCCGAACGGCAGCGCGAGCGACACGAGCTGCGTCAGCGACGCCGGGCCGCAGCGGGGCGCTGCCGGTCTCGCGCAGCGATTCGCCGCGTCCGCGGTCGCGGACGAGCGCCGGCGGCGGCGAGCGGCCGTCGAGCCCGGCCAGCTCGAGGCGCGTCGCGGCCGAGCCCGCGAGCCCGTCGAGCGAGACGACGGCGACGGCGCGGTCGGCGAGCGGCGAACGCGCCGCGAAGCGCGCCGCGCCGAGCGAGCCGTACGCGCCGCCGTCGGTCGACAGGAAGACGAGCGTGTGGAGCGGCGTCCGCGCGGACTCCGTCGTCCCGGCACGGTCGCGTACGGGACGCGCGAGCTCGACGAGCGCGGCGGTGCCGCTCGCGTTGTCGTTCGCGCCCGCGCTCCGCCCGTTGTTGTCACGATGAGCAACGACCACGATCGTCTCGTCGAGCGTGCCCTCGACGACGGCGGCGAGGTTCCGGAGCTCGACGCGGCCGACGCCCGGGACGTCCTCCTCCCAGCGTGTCCTCGCGGACGGGCAGCCCGTAGAGCGCGAGCTTCTCGCGGTACCCACTCGGCGGCGTCGGCGGCCTCGGGCGAGCCGGGCACGCGATTCGGGTTCAGGCTCGCGAGCTCGGTCGTCAGCGCGACCGCGGCGTGTCGGCGTCGAACGACGGCGGCAGCGTCGGCGCGCGGCAGCGGGCCCGAGCGGTTCAGCGTGAGGACGAGCGAGCAGCAGCGGGGCGACGAGGACGAGCGAGACCTTGCGCACGAGGCGCATGTCGACCGGGCGCTCGACGGAGCCGCGCCGCGGCCTCCGCGTTGCCGTGCCGAGGCGGGCGGGCTCCATCCAGGGGGCTATAGTAGGGCCGGGCAGGCGATCACGCCCCGGGCGTCGCCACCCCTCATCGCTGAGATGCCGGATTCCTCCTCGACCATTCTCCTCGTCGACGACGAGGACGCCATCCAGTCCCTGCTCACGTACCCGCTCGAGCGTGACGGATACCGCGTCGTCCAGGCGCGTGACGGCGACGAGGCGCTGCGCCGCTTCGCGCGAGGAGGACGTCGACCTCGTCGTGCTCGACATCATGCTTCCGCGCGTCGACGGGCTCGAGGTGTGCCGCCGGCTGCGGGCCGAGAGCACGGTGCCGATCATCATGCTGACCGCCCGCGACGACGAGCTCGACAAGGTGCTCGGGCTCGAGCTCGGCGCGGACGACTACATCACCAAGCCGTTCTCGATCCGCGAGTTCCGCAGCGCGTCCGCGCGCTCCTGCGCCGGGCCGCGACGCCGCACTTCGCCGGCCGCCGCGACGAGCTGATCGATCGCGGCGACGTCGTCGTCGATCTGCCGCGCAGGACGGTCGAGGTGCGCGGCGAGCCCGTGCAGCTGACGTTCGTCGAGTTCGAGCTGCTCGCGCTCCTCGCGTCCGAGCCCGGCGTCGTGTTCACGCGGCGCCAGCTGCTCGAGCGGATCCGCGGCAGCGCCGACTACCGCGAGCCGCGCACGATCGACGTCCACGTGCGCCACCTGCGCGAGAAGATCGAGCGCGACTCGGGCGACCCCGAGCTGATCCTCACCGTCCGTGGAGCCGGCTATCGGTTCCGCGACGGCGCCGTCACGGTGGGATGAGGCTCCCGGGCGGCATCCGGACGACGATCGCGATCGCGCTGCTCGCGATCGTCGGCGGAGCGCTCGGCGGCGCCTACCTGATGGTCGTCCCGTCGCTCGAGCGCCGGCTCGTCGACGACCGGCTCGACGAGCTCCAGCGGGAGGCGCTGGCGACCGCCTACTGCGTAGCGCGGACCGACCTCAGCGAGCCGTTCGCGCTCGACAGCTTCGTCGGTCGGCGAGGCGTTCCTCTACCGACGCCCGCACCGTCGTCTTCCAGGTCTTCGGCCCTCCGCTCTCGCTCCGCCCGGTCGCGGACTCGTCGCCCCGCGCCGGCTCGATCAGCAACGACACCGTCGCCCTCGAGACCGCGCGGACGTCGACGGTCGCGCGCGGCCGGGTCGAGCGGCGCGGCCGGCCGTTCGCCGAGGTCGCGGTGCCCCTGCTTCTCGGGAGACGTCCTGCTCCTCTCGACCCCGATCGAGGACCAGCTCGCCACCGTGCGCGTCGTCAAGCGGCGGCTGCTGTACGCGACCGGCGTCGCGCTCGCGATCGCGGCGATCCTCGGAGGCGCCGCGGCGTCGCTCCACGCGCGGCGGATCCGGCGCCTCGAGCGCGCGGCGAACCGCATCGCGCAGGGCGAGTTCGACGAGCCCGTCGTCGACCTCGGCGGTGACGAGCTCGGCGAGCTCGCCGCGGCGTTCGAGCGCATGCGCGTCCAGCTCGCGCAGCTCGACACGGCACGGAAGGAGTTCGTCGCGAACGCGTCGCACGAGCTCCGCACGCCGCTCTTCTCGCTCGCGGGCTTCCTCGAGCTGATGGCGGACGAGGACCTCGACGAGGAGACCCGCGCGGGGTTCCTCGCCACGACGCGCGAGCAGGTCGAGCGACTCACGAAGCTCGCGGCCGACCTGCTCGACCTCTCGCGCATGGACGCCGGCCGGCTGCGGGTCGAGCGGGAGGAGGTCGTCGCTCGCGGACACTGGCGCGGCTGCTCGCCGACGAGCTCGCGCCGCTCGCGGAGGCGACCGGCCACGCGGTCACGGATCGAGGCCGACCCCGACGCCTGGGCGGTCGCCGACGAGGAGCGGGTGCTCCAGATCGGCCGCGCGCTGATCGCGAACGCGCTCTCCCACACCCCGTCGGGCACCGAGGTCGTCGTCACGGCGACGAGGGCCGGCAGCCGGGTCGATCCTCGCCGTCCACGACGACGGTCCCGGGATCCCGCCCGAGCACGCAGAGCGCGTCTTCGATCGCTTCTACCGGGTCGAAGGCGCCCAGGCATCGGGCAGCGGGCTCGGTCTCGCGATCGCGCGCGAGCTCGCTGAGCGCATGGAGGGCGCGGTCGAGCTGAGCAGCACGCCGGGGCGGACGACCTTCACGCTGTCGCTTCCGGCCGGCGCCGTCGCCGTCCCGGAGCTCGCTCGTTTCCACGTGAAAACGCGCTCGCGCGCGACCGGTTTCCACGTGGAAACGCGGCGCGGACGGTCGGAAGGGCCGCTGCTACGGTGGCTCGATGCGGCTGCCCGCCGCAGTCGCCGTCGCCGCCGTCGCCGCCGCGATCGGCGGCGGGCGCGGCGCTCCTCGTCGTGTGCGCCGCGGATCTCGGCGACGTCGACCACCACGGTCGTCGAGGCCGCCCCGGCGCCGGCGACGCCCGCCACGCCCTGCCGATCGCCGCCGGCGGCCGGCGACGTTCGATCCGGCAGCGCTCTACGCAGCCCGCGCGGACGGCGTCGTCACCATCTACGCGAACCTCGGCGCGGACGGCGCGTCGCAGGGCTCCGGCTTCGTGGTCGACCGGACCGGGGCGATCCTCACGAACGCCCACGTCATCACGAACGTCGCCGAGATCGAGCCGCTCGGCGGCACCGGTGCGCGCCGCGAGCGCGGTCTACGTCGAGTTCTCCGACGGCGAGCGCGTCGAAGGCGAAGATCGTCGGCTGGGATCTCTTCAGCGACGTCGGCGTGATCCGCGTGACGCCGGCCGACCACGCGCTCGCGCCGGTCCCGCTCGGGGACTCCGTCGCGCGTCGTCGTCGGGCGAGCCGGTCGCGGCGATCGGAAGCCCGTTCGGGAAGCAGACGTCGCTCTCCGTCGGCGTCGTCTCCGCGACCGGCCGCTCGATCGACTCGCTCACGTCGGGGTTCACGCGTCGCGAACGCGATCCAGACCGACGCGCCGATCAACCGGGGGAACTCCGGCGGCCCGCTCTTCGACGGCGACGGGCGCGTGATCGGCATCAACGCGCAGATCCAGAGCACGAGCGGGACGGCCGAGGGCGTCGGGTTCGCGATCCCGATCGACATCGCGCAGCGCTCGCTCGACCAGCTCGTGCGGACCGGGCGCGTGCGCTACGCGTACATCGGGATCCGCACGCAGGACGTCACGCCCGGGATCGCCTGCGCCTTCGACCTCGGCGCCGAGCGCGGCGCGCTCGTCACCCGGGTCGAGGACGGGACGCCGGCGGCGCAGGCGGGCCTCCGCGGCGGGTCGCGCACCGAGGCGCTGAACGGCGTGGACATCACGCTCGGCGGCGACCTGATCGTCGCGATCGCCGGCCAGCCGGTCGGCGGCGCCGACGACGTCTCGCGGATCGTGACGGAGCTCCGGCCCGGCCAGACGGTCGAGTTCACCGTGGTCCGCGGCGGCCGGAGGACGACGTTCGACGTCACGCTCGCCGACCGCCCGCTCGAGAGCCGTTAGTGCCGGCTGCCAGCAACTGCCGGCCTGCCGTTGACCGGGCCGCTCGTCGTCGTCTCGAACCGCGGCCCGGTCGGCTTCCGGCGAGACGCGGACGGCGCGCTGACCACCGTGCGAGGCGCCGGCGGCCTCGTCACGGCGCTCCGCCCGCTCGTCGATCGCGGCGACGTCACGCTGGGTCGCGAGCGCGATGGGCGATGCCGAGCGGGAGCTCGCGCGCCGAGGGCGCGCGAGTCGAGCGCTCGGCCTCGGGGACGCCGTTCCGGCTCAGGCTCGTCGCGCACGATCCGGAGGCGTACCGCCTCTTCTACGGCGTCGTCGCAAACCCCGTGCTCTGGTTCGTGCAACACGGCCTCTGGGATCTCAAGCGCGACCCGGACGCCGACCTGACCGTGCCCTGGCGCGACGGGCTACGTCGCCGCCAACCGCGCGATCGCCGAGGCCGCGGTCGCGGAGCTCGATCGGGTCCCGGGCGCGGCGCTCTTCGTCCACGACTACCACCTCTACCTCGTCCCGTCGCTCGTCCGGGCACGATGCGCCCGGACGCGCGCATCGCGCACTTCGTCCACATCCCGTGGGTCGGCCCCGAGGCCTGGGCGGTGCTGCCGCCGTGAGATCGCCCGGGCGGTTCACGCGAGGCTCCTCGACGTGCGACAGCGTCGGCTTCCACACCGAGCAGTGGCGGTCGGCGTTCGTCGCGTGCTGCGATGCGCTCCTCGGTCGCGGGACAGGACGCGAGAGCGCGTCTCGCACGCGAACCCGATCGCCGTCGACACCGAGGAGTTCGACACGCTCGCGACGAGCGAGGCGGTGCGTGCTCGCCGCGCGCGAGCTCCAGGCAGAGCGTCCCGAGATCCTCGTCGTGCGCGTCGACCGCACGGATCCGTCGAAGAACGCCGTCCGCGGGTTCGAGGCGTTCGGCCGGCTGCTCGAGCGCGATCCCGCGCTCCACGGCCGCATCGTCCTGCTCGCGCTGCTCGACCCGTCGCGGCAGGAGATTCCCGAGTACGTGGACTACCGCGACGCGACCGAGGAGGCCGCTGCCGGCGGTGAACGACGCGGTTCGGGCGGCCGGACTGGCAGCCGGTCCGGCTCGACGTCCGAGACGACTTCCCCGCGTCGGTCGCCGCGTACACGGAGTACGACGTTCTCCTCATCAACCCGGTGATGGACGGGCTGAACCTCGTCGCGAAGGAGGCGCCGCTCGTCAACGACCGCGACGGCGTGCTCGTCCTCTCGCGACAGGCGGGCGCGTACGCGGAGCTCGGCGAGTGGGCGATCGGCGTCGAGCCCGCTCGACGTCGACGACCAGGCCGACGCGCTCGCCCGCGCGATCGCGCTTCCGGCGACGAGCGGCGCGCCCGGCTCGAGGGGATCCGCGCGCGGGTCCGCGAGCACGACCTCGGCTCCTGGGCGGACCGCGAGCTCGCGGAGCTCGAGGCGCGGGCCCCGCTACGAGCGCGTGCGCAGCCGGGCTACGATGCGGCGGTGAGCGCCGGGCCCGACGTCGTCGCGCGGGAGCTCGTCCCCCTCGACCCCGCCACCCTCGAGTCCGTCGGGCGCGTGGCGATCACGCCAACTCGAGGAGCTCTTCGGCCTCGACCCGGTCGTTGTCGAGAGCGACAACCTCGCAGAGGTCTCGGCTCGACCTCGGCAAGACCCGGGCCGACGACCTCGGCGCGAAAGGTGCTGCGCTGAGCGACCTCTCGCACGTGGACGAGGCGACCGGCGAGGTCGCGCATGGTCGACGTCGGAGACAAGCCGCTCTCCGCGGCGGCGCGCCGTCGCGCGGGGGCGCGTGCGGATGGCGCGCGCGACGGCCGAGCGCCTCCGGGCGCTGCCGAAGGGCGACGCGCTCGGCGGTCGCGCGGATCGCCGGCATCCAGGCGGCAAAGCGGACGAGCGAGCTGATCCCGCTGTGCCACCCGCTGCCGCTCACCGTCGTCGAGGTCACGTTCGACGTCGACGGCGACGGGGTCGCGATCGAGGCCGCGGCGGAGACGACCGCCCAGACGGGCGTCGAGATGGAGGCCCTGACCGCCGTCGCGGTCGCCGGCCTGACGGTCTACGACATGGCGAAGGCGATCGACAAGGAGATGCGGATCGACGAGATCGTGCTCGTGTCGAAGTCGAAGGATCCCGCGTGAGCTCGGTCGCCGCGCCGCTGCCCGTCCGGCTCGCACGCCTCGTCCGGCTCGAGCACACGGTCTTCGCGCTCCCGTTCGCCTACGTCGGGGCGCTGCTCGCGGTCGACGGCTGGCCCGGCCTCGAGGCGATGGCGCTGGATCACGCTCGCGATGGTCGGCGCGCGGACGCTCGCGATGGGCCTCAATCGCCTCGTCGACGCGGAGATCGATGCGCGGAACCCGCGGACCGCGACACGGGAGCTCCCGGCCGGCGCGCTGACGCACTGCGCAGGTCGCGGCGCTCTGCGTCCTCGCGCTCGGCGTCTACCTCGTCGCGGTCTGGCAGCTCGACCCGCTCGTGCGCTGGCTCTGGCCGATCCCGGTCGTGCTGTTCGTCGTCTACCCGTACCTCAAGCGCGTGACGTGGCTCTGTCACCTCTGGCTCGGCGCGTCGCTCGGCCTTGCGCCCGTGGGCGCGTGGGTCGCGGTGACGGGCGAGCTGCCATGGCAGGCATGGGCGCTCGGCGGCGCCGTGGGCCTGTGGGTCGCCGGTTTCGACCTCTTCTACGCGCTGTTCGACCGCGAGCACGACCTGGCGGTGGGGCTCCACTCGTGGGCCACCCGGTTCGGCGTCCGCGGCGTCTTCGCGGGCGCGCACGCCATGCACGCCGGCACCGTGCTGCTGCTCGTCGCTCGCGGGAGCCGGGCTCGACGTCGGCGCCTGGTACTGGCTCGGCGTCGCAGTCGTACTCGGCCTGCTCGCCTACGAGCACGTCATCGTGCGTCCCGACGACCTCCGCCGGCTCGACGCGGCGTTCTTCACGGTGAACGGCGTGCTCTCGATCGCCTTCTTCGCGTTCGTCGCGCTCGACACGATTCCCTGACGCGGGAGCGCGGCGGCGCGACCCGCGGCTAGGCGCCTGCGCACCCCTCCGCTGCCGCGCCGCTGGGCGGACGCCCGCGCCGGCCGTCGGCGCCCTCGGTCGGCTCCTCGCCGCGCCGGTGACCGCGCTGCCGTGACGGCGCCCTACCCCAGCACAGTGCTGACGCGAAGGCGGCACCCACCGGCCACACATTCCTCGATAGCGTGACATCAGGGCACCGGGGGTGCCCCTGGGGGTGGTTGACGGGGTTGGGGAGCGGCCGCGTCCGGTCGCGGCGGTGGCGCCGGTCAGCGCGGCGTCCGCCTCGAGACGCGCGACCCATGCGTCCCGCCGGGATCGTCGTCCCGCGTCTGACGTGAGCGCCGGTCGTCGAGCTGCTCGCGGTAGGACGCCGCCGCGAGGGCGAGGCGCTTGCCGGCCACAGCCTCCTCGCCGAGCTCCATCGCGACGTACCCGGTCAGGAGCGCGTGCGTCGCGCGAACCGCGCGCGCCCGGCGCGAGCACCGCGTCCGACGGCGTGCCGACGAGCAGCCAGCGGAGAACGGCGGTGAGCGGACGCCATCGCGCGAACCAGCGCCTCCGCCTTCTCACCTGCGCCGCGGAGGTCGGCGTCCCACGCGTGGACGTTGCCGAGAACGTCGCGAGGACTGCGCCGTCGGCCGCGGGCGACCGTCGCGCTCGGGGACCGGCCCGCGGCGGGGCACGAACCGGAACCACATGCCGAGCTCGAGCGTCAGCCCGCCGCTGTGCGGCCTTGCAGTGGATCACCTCGACCCGGTCGTCGAGCTCACGCCAGAACGTCCGCCCGGCGGAGTCTGAGAACCCGCTCCGGCGGAGGAGCGGCGCGAGGTCCCGGCGAACCGCCGCCGTTGCGACGACGCTGCCGCTCCTGCCGGCTCCGGGTCGGCGCGTCGCTGGACGGCGCGCCGCTTCTCGCGCCGGATCCGCTCGTCGCGGGCGTGGGTCTCCGGCGTCGGCTCGCCGACGATCGCGGCGATCCGCTTGAGCAGATCACGCCGGCGGATCTCCGCGAGGAGCGTGCGCAGCTCGCGCGTCGGCCTCCGGCGTGCCGATCATGCCGAGCGCCTCGATCGGCGGCGCTCGCCACGTGCGCGACAGCGCGATCGTCACCGCTGGGGTGCGGCGACGGCGCCGCGCCGCGGAGAGCGAGCTGCCCGAGGAGCGGGACGACCCACGGCTCGTCGACCTCCGCCGTCGCCCAGATCGCGCCCCTGGCGAACACCTCGTTGTCGGGCGCGAGAAGCCATGCAGGGCGGCTCGCGGATGCCGGACGAGGAGAGATCGATCCGGATGAGCGGCTCGAGGAGCTCCTCGCAGCAGCTCGCCGAGGCCCTCGTAGCGTGCGGCGATCGCGGCGGCTTCGCGCCTCCATGCTTCCGTCGGTCGCGTGCTCCGGGCCCGGGCGAACAGAGCGACGAGCGCCTGCGTCGCCGTCCCAGCGCTCGGCGTGGCGTCGCAGGACCTCCTTCGCCGGCTCCGCCCAGGCGTCGCGCGGATCGAGAATCGAGAGGTCGAGCATCCCGCCGGGCACGTGGGCCGCCGGTGAGCGCCCGGATCCGGCGGCGGAGCGTCACCGCCGTCGCTCGTGGCGCGAGCTCCGAGCGCGTCGATTGCCTGCCCCGCACGCTCGAGCGCGACGAGGAGCGGCGCGCGAGCGCGTTCTCCGCGTCGAGGAGCCGCTCGGCCGCGGTCACCGCGAAGGACAACGGCTCGAGCGACCGCGCGATAGGCAGCTCGCGATCCAGCGTCGAACGTGCCGAGATCGAGCAGCAGCCGCACGTCGCCGGGCGAGAACGGGAGGCGCCGTCGCCGGAGCATCGAGAGCACCTCGGCGGGGAACGTGTCCACCGCCTCGAAGCCGAAGACCTTGCGGCTCCCGTGCGCGCTCTCGAGCCGCCGACGTTCGACCGCCGCAGCGGCCGCCGAGATCGCGACGGAGACGAGCATGTCGGGCGGCTGGGCCAGGATCGCCTTTCCATCCGGCGTGTCGCGAAGGCGGACATCGCCGCCGTAGGCCGCCGACGCGGGCAGCAGGAGGTCGAGCGACCGTGCGCGGTGGCGGGCGAGGAGGTCGAGTTGGGTGGCGCCGAGCCGATCCATGTCCCCGACGCGACATGATTGCGAAGACGTCGGCGGCGGCGCGTCGTCCGCGACGCCGCCGTGACACTTCCGGCACGATCACGGCACCCATGCGGCACACCTTCGTCGATAGCGTGGCATCAGGGCACCGGGGGTGCCCCTGGGGGTGGTTGTCGTGGGGGGCGCGGCCGCGGCGGGAACGTGCCCGGTGGGTGAACCGCTGCCGTGATCCGTGCGTGCCGCGCTCGAGAAGCGCTACGGCGTCGCGCGCGCGTGTTCCGGCCACTCTCCTTCGAGGTGCCGGCACGCGGCACCCTCGTCGTCACGGGCCCGAACGGCTCCGGGAAGACGACCCTGCTGCGGATGCTCGTCGGCCTCGCCGCCCCGACGCGCGGGACACTCGACGTCGCGCTCGAACGCGGGCGCGTCGGCTACGTCGGCCACGAGCCGCTCCTCTACCGCGAGCTCACCGCACTCGAGAACCTCGACCTCTTCGGCCGCCTCTACCGCGTTCCCGAGCGGCGCGAGCGCATCGGGATGCTCCTCGAGCGCTTCGGGCTGTGGGACGTGCGCGGCGAGCGCGTCGGCACGTTCTCGCGCGGCATGACGCAGCGGCTCGCCCTCTGCCGGGCGCTCCTCCACGACCCGGAGCTGCTCGTGCTCGACGAGCCGCACTCGGCCCTCGACGAGGAGGGCGCAGCCCTCCTCGACACGGAGCTCGCGTCGCTCGCCGGGCGGTGCGGCGCTCGTCGTCGCGACGCACGAGCCCGCGCGCCTCGAGTCGCTTGCCACCGCGACGGCTCGCGCTGGAGCGCGCGTGAGCACCTACCTCGCCGACGTCGCGGCGCTCGCCCGCAAGGACCTGAAGCTCGAGCTGCGCGCGCGGGACACGCTTGCCCGCGATGCTGCTCTTCGTCCTGTCGACGCTGGTCGTCTTCCACTTCGCGCTTGCCGGCCGACGCGGGCGACGACGCGGCGTACGGCCTGCTGTGGGTGGCGCTCGTCTTCACCGCGCTCCTCGGGCTGGCCCGCGCGTGGGTGCGCCGAGCGGGAGGCGGGGGCGCTCGACGGCCTCGTCCTCGCGCCCTCCGACCGCAGCGCGATCTGGCTCGGCAAGTCGCTCGCGACGCTCGCGTTCCTCGTCGCCGCGGAGCTCGTCGCGCTGCCGGCCTTCGTCCTCTTCTTCGCGCCGCTCGACGCCGCGGCGCTCGCGCGGCGTCGTGCTCGCGTCGCTCGGGATCTGCGCCGTCGGATCGCTCGTCTCGGCGATGGCCGCCGCGGCCCGCGGGCGCGAGGTGCTCCTGCCGCTCCTCTTCCTCCCGCTCGCGATCCCGCTCGTCGTGGGCGGTGTGGGGGCGAGCATCTCCGAGGAGCCGGGCACGTACCTCGCGTTCCTGGGCCTCTACGACGCGGTCTTCGCGATACTTTCGTGGGCGGCGTTCGAGTACGTCGTCACCGAGTGACACCTCTCGAGATGAGCATCACGAAGCCATCCCTGACAGCGCTGGCGTCCGTCGCCGCGGCTCTCGTGACCCTCTCTGCCGTGCTGATCTTCGTCGTCGCGCCCGAGGACGCCGACCAGGGCTTCTCGCAGAAGATCTTCTACGTCCACGTCCCGATCGCCCTCACCGCCTACGCGTGCTTCGGGCTCGGCGCGTGGAAGGCGTACCGCCTGCTCGCGACACGCGGCGAGCGCTACGACCTCGAGAGCTACACGGGCGTCCACCTCGGGACGATCTTCGGCGTGCTCACGCTCGTCACCGGCGCGATCTGGGCGAAGGCGTCCTGGGGCGTCTGGTGGACGTGGAGCTCGAACCAGCTCGTGCTCTTCCTCGTCCTCTTCCTCTTCTACTGCGCCTACTTCATGCTCCGCTTCTCGGTCGAGCCGGGGCCGCGCCGGGAGCGGATCTCCGCCGTCTACGCGCTCTTCGGCGTCGCGCTGATCCCGGTCAGCTTCTTCGCGATCCGGCTCGCGAACGACTTCATCCACCCGACGGTCTTCACCCGCGACGGGCCGCAGATGACCGGCGAGATGTTCTTCGCGTTCTGCGTCTCGTGGGCGTCGATCACGCTCCTCGCATACGTGATGTACCGCGTCGAGCTCGCCGGCAAGCGGATCGACGCGAACCTCCGCGAGCTGCGAGAGGCGCTGCAGACGTGAGCTCGGGCGAGAAGTACGTCGCGGCCGCCTACGGCGTGTTCGTCGTCGTCGTGCTCGTCTGGGTCGCGATCCTCGCCGCCAAGCTCTCGCGACTCGAGCGCGAGACGGGCGAGCTCGCCGGGCTCGCCCGGGCGCGCCCCGCCGCCGGCGACCACGCCGATGGCTGAGCTGCTCGTCTGCCCGCGCTGATCGCCTACGGCGAGGCCGCGTTCGCGTACGCCGGCGAGCTGCGGGGGTCGGCGCGGTACGGGCGCCTCGGCATCTGGGGCGTCCGGATCGGCTGGCTCGCGCAGACCGCGCTCCTCGCCGTCCAGGCGCTGTCGGCCGACGGGTTCCCCTGGGGAACCTGGGCGGGCGCGCTCAACTTCCTCTCCTGGCTCGTCGTCTCCGGCTATCTCATCTGGGGCTGCAAGCCGCGGTACCGCCTCGTCGGCCTCGGCGTGATGCCCGTCGCGGCCGGGCTCCTCGTGCTCGCGTGGGCCGGCGGGGGGACGGCGGTCGACGAGTCGGATGGCGACGGCTGGGCGCTCGCGCGTGCACGCGGGCCTGATGCTCGCTGCGTTCGCGAGCTTCCTCGTCGCGGCCGCCATGGCGTTCCTCTACCTCTACGAGGACCGGCGGGCTGAGCGCGCCGCGACACCCGCCTCCTGCGCCTCCGGCTCCCGTCGCTCGAGGGGCTCGACCGCCTCTCCGCGCGCGCCGTTCTCGCAGGGCTCGCTCCTCCTCTCGGGCGGCATCCTCGTCGGGCTCGCCTGGCTGGACGTCGACGGCCTCGACGCCGCGATGACGGTGACGATCGCGATCTGGGCGCTTCTACGGCCTTGCGCTGCTGCTCCGACGCGAGGCGGGTCTGCAGGGGCGTCGGCTCGCCTGGACGCTCGTCGCCGGCGCGGCGCTCGTCGCGGTCGTGCTTCCTCTGACCCACTTCGCGGCATGAGGCTCGCGCTCGCAGGTGTATCGCACCACCGCGCCCCGCTCGAGCTGCGCGAGCGCGTCGCCGTCGACCTCGCGACCGCCGGGGCGCTCGCGCACGGCCTCTCGTCGGCCGGACGCGCCGCACGAGACGGTCGTTCTCTCGACCTGCAACCGCACCGAGCTCTACCTCGCGGCGGAAGACGAGCACGGGCTCGCCGACCTGCGCCGACCGCGCGCTGCTCGCGCTCGCGGGGCCGGCGGCCGAGTCGCTCGCTCCCGTCGCGTACCGGCTCGCCGACGAGTCGGCGGCGCTGCATCTCTTCCGCGTCGCCGCGGGCCTCGACTCGATGGTGCCGGGCGAGGGCGAGATCCTCGGGCAGGTGCGCGACGCCTTCGAGGCGGGCGCGCCCGGGCCGCTCCTCGACCGGGTCTTCCGAATGGCGCTCCACGCGGGACGGCGCGCGCGCGTCGAGACCGCCATCGGCGAGAGCCCGGCATCGATCCCTGCCGCCGCGGCCGCGCTCGCGCAGCAGGTCTTCGAGCGCCTCGACGGCCGGCGCGTCGTGCTCGTCGGCGCCGGCCGCATGAGCGAGCTCACGGCGCGGAACCTCCGCTCGCGCGGCGCGACCGTCACCGTCGTCCTCAACCGGACGCTCGAGCGCGCAGAGGCGCTCGCCGACGGAGCTCGAGGCCCGGGCCGCGACGCTCGACGACATCTGGCGTCGCTCTCGCGGACGCGGACATCGTCGTCTCCTCGACGAGCGCGCCGGGGCTCGTCGCTCACGGCGGACGACCTCGCCGCGACGGTGCGCGCCCGCCGCGGCCGCCCGCTGCTGCTCGTCGACCTCGCGGTGCCGAGGGACGTCGATCCGGCGCTCGCCGCGATCGACGGGTGCTTCGTCTACGACCTCGACGACCTCGAGGCGATCGTCTCCGCGTCGCTCGCGGGACGTCGGAGCGAGGCGGTCGAGGCGGAGCGGATCGTGACCGAGGAGGCCGAGCGGTTCCGCGCCTGGCAGGCCTCGCTGGCCGTCGTGCCCGCGATCGCCTCCCTGCGCGCGCGGGCCGAGGAGATCCGGGCAGCCGAGCTCGCCCGCATCGAGGCGCGCCTCGGACGGCTCCCGGAAGGCGACCGCGACGTGGTCGACACGGTCACCGCGCAGATCGTCAACAAGCTCCTGCACCTGCCGACGGTGCGCATGAAGGAGGCGGCGGTCACGCCCGACGGGCTGCTCTATGCTGACGTCGTTCGCCACCTGTTCGGGCTGGGGGAGGAGAGCGAGACGTGACGCAGCAGATCCAGAGGCTCAGGAGCCGGCCGCTGCCGCTCCTCATCCCGACCGCGTTCGTCCGCATCCGGCCGCGTGGCGGGCGTGCCTGCGGCGCCCCGGCGACCTCCACCGCCCGCCGCTGTCGTGCTGGTTCGCGTCGGCTCGCGCGGCAGTAGGCTCGCGCTCACCCAGGCCGAGCGCGCGGTCCGAGGCGCTGCGACGGCCGGGGGTCGAGATCGCCCTCGTTCCGATCACGACCGCGGGCGACCGCGACCGGACGCGCCCGTTCGGCGAGATCGGCAGCCGCGGCGTGTTCGTGAAGGAGCTCGAGGAGGCGCTTCTCGAGGGCCGGATCGACGTCGCCGTCCACTCGGCGAAGGACATGACGTCGACCGACACGGCGGGCCTGGTCGTCGGCGCATACCCGCCGCGCGAGGACCCGCGCGACGCGCTGTGCGGGGCGGCTGCGATCGAGCCCGGGCATGCGGATCGGCACCGCGTCCGTCAGACGCCGGGCCCAGCTTCTCGCGCTCGAGCCGAGCCTCTCCGTCGAGCCGCTGCGTGGGAACGTCGACACGCGCCTCCGCAAGCGGGTCGAGCGTGGCCTCGACGCCGTCGTGCTCGCCGCCTGCGGGCTCGATCGCCTCGGCCTCGCCGGTGAGATCGGCATGCGGCTCGAGCCGGAGGTGATGCTTCCCGAGGCCGGACAGGGCGCGCTCGCGATGCAGGTCCGCGCTCGGCGAGGAGGAGCTCGTCGCGGTCGCCGACGATCCGGAGACGCGGCGGCGGGTCGAGGCGGAGCGGCGGTGCGTCGCCGCCGTCGGCGGCGGCTGCCTCGCACCGGTCGCGGCCCATCACGACGGCGTCATCGCTCACGGCGCTCGTCGCGGCCGAGGACGGAAGTGGGTCGAGCGGCGTGCGGGGCGACGACCCCGAGGCGCTCGGCCGCGAGCTCGCATCGCTCGCGCGATGACCGCTCGCCGTCGGCCCGTATCCGCGGCGCTCTCGCCCGCTGCGCCGTCACACAACCGACCCACAGACGGCACGGACCGCGGCACGCCGTCGGCCCATACCGTTCCGGTCCCCGCGGGTGGGTGGGGGCTTCGGGACGGGGACGACACGGGACCGTGGCGCGCATCGTCGTCACGCGCCCCGCCGGGCAGGAGGGCGCGCTCGTCGAGCGCCTCCGAGCGCTCGGGCACGAGGTCGCCCACGTGCCGCTCGTCGCGATCGAGCCGCTCGGCGACGACCCGATCGACGTCGACGGCTACGACTGGGTCGTCCTGACGAGCGCGAACGGCGCGCGCGAGCTGCGGCGCCGGATGCGCGGCACGCCGGCGCGACGTGGCGGCGATCGGGCAGGCGACCGCCGACGCGTTCGGCGGCGCCGACCTGGTGGCCGAGACGTCGACACAGGAGGGCCTGCTCGACGCGCTCCCCGAGGCGCCGGGCCGCGTGCTGTTCGCGGCCGCCGAGGGTGCGCAGGCGACTGCTGCCCGACGCGCTCGGCGCGGACGTCGTGGCGCTCTACCGCACGGTCGAGCTCGACGCCGCCCGACTGGCCGCGCGGCCGACCTCGTCGTGCTCATGTCCCCCTCCGCGGCACGTGCGCTACGCGCGCGTGACCCGGCGACGCTGCCGGCCGTGTCGATCGGCCCCGAGACGACCCGCGCGGCGCGTCGACGCGAGGGCGTGACGGTGGCGGCCGAGGCGGCACGAGCGACCTCGACGGCGTCGTCGCCGCGGTCGAGCGAGGCGCTCGCGGCGTCGTAGACTCGGGCCGATGGTGATCTGCTTCCTCACCGACTTCGGCCTCCAGGACGACTTCGTGGGCACCTGCCACGGCGTCATCGCGCGGATCGCGCCCGACGCGCGCGTGATCGACGTGACCCACGGCATCCCCGCCACCGCGGTCCTCCAGGGCGCGCTCGTCCTCTCGAGCACGCTCCCGTACATGCCCGTCGGCGTGCACCTGGCCGTCGTCGACCCCGGTGTCGGCGGCGCACGGCGTGCGCTCGCGCTCGACGGACGCGGACGGTCGGCTCTTCGTCGGGCCCGACAACGGCCTGCTGCTGCCCGCCGCCGAGCGCGCCGGCATCGTCGAGGCGCGGGAGCTCGCGAACCCCGCGTACGCGCTCGAGTCCATCTCGCGGACGTTCCACGGCCGCGACCTCTTCGCGCCGGCCGCTGCGCACCTCGCGAACGGCGTCCCGCTGGCCGAGCTCGGGCCGCCGGTCGACCCGGACGCGCTCGTCCGCCTCGACCTCCCGGTGCCGAGCTTCCGCGACGACCGGATCGACGCGACGATGCTCTACGTCGACAGCTTCGGCAACATCGCACTGAATCTCACGCGCGACGACGTCGAGGCGGCGGGCGTCACCCCCGGCTCGCGGATCGAGCTGCGTGCTCGCCGGCGAGGGCTACTACGCGGTGATGGCGCGCACGTTCGCGGACGCGCGTCCCGGCGACGTGATCCTGTACGAGGACAGCTACGGGAACATGTCCGTCGCGATCAACCGGGGCAGCGCCGCGTCGATGCTCCACGCCTCGCCGGGGCAGCCGCTCGTGATCCGCGTGCTTGGCCCCGCCGTCTCGGTGCGCTAAGGTCGGGCCACCGAAGAGCGTTCGTGGCGCGGATCGCCGGCCCGGACGCTCTTCCTTCGCCGAGAGGCGCTCGCTCGAGCAGGCGGTGCCAGGGATGCGCTGGGGTCGGCACCGCGCCACGAGGCCGAGGCGGAACGCGACCGCGTCCGCGTCGAGGAGCGGAAGCGTCGCAGTCGAGATCGTGCTCGTCGACCGCCCGCGTTCGAGCGTCACCTTGTGCGCGAGGACGAGCTCGGGGCGGAGGTACCGGATCCCGTCGGCGGCGACCCACGTCGCCTCCTCGAGCGGCAGCGAGATCGAACGGTCGCGCTTGTACATCCATCGGCGCGGCCCTCCCGGGTTGAGCTGGACGTCCAGGAGCCACGGCGCTAGCGCGTGCTCGCGAAGCCACACCTGGCCCGACCAGGTCGCGGCAGCGGAGGCCGGCGATCGTCGAGCGGGCGGAGCGTCCCGCTGCCGGCGGCCCACAGGTCGTAGCCGGCCGTGGAAGTGCGCGCGCAGCTCCTCGACGTCTCGGCGGAAGACCGTCGCGTCGACGTCCTTGTGCGGACGCGCGACACCGCGTGAACGCCTCGATCGCCCAGCCTCCCGAGATCCACCACGGCCTGGCGAATCCGTCGAGCAGCTCCGTCGCGTCGCGTCGGGCTCGAGGTCGTGCCCACGGCCCCCAGAGGCGCTGGAACTCCCGCTCCTCCGGCTCGCTCCCCGGGTCGGTCACAGGATCGACTGGCCGAGCGCGCTCGCGGCGAGCTCGACGGCGATCGCCGCGCTGCCGTTCTCGCGGTCGAGGATCGGGTTCACCTCGACGAGCTCGAGCGAGCCGACGAGCCCGGACTCGGCGAGGTCCTCGCACGCGAGATGCGCCTCCCGGTACGTGAGGCCGCCCTTCACCGGCGTGCCGACGCCGGGCGCGATCTCCGGGTCGAGCGCGTCGAGGTCGAGCGAGACGTGGACGAAGCCCGGGCCCGGACGCCCGGTCGATCGCCTCGCGCATCGCAGCCTCGATCCCGATCCGGTCGATCTCGGTCATCGTGATCGCGCGGATCCCGCGCTCCCGGATCAGCGTCGCGCTCGGCCGGGTCGAGCGAGCGCACGCCGACGAGCACGACGCGCTCGGGGTCGACCGCGGGCAGCTCGAGGCCGTCGTGCGCGAATCGCGTCGCCCGCGAGCCCGAGCGCGGCGGCGAGCGGCATCCCGTGCACGTTCCCCGACGGGCTCGTGGTCGGGCGTGTTGAGATCGCCGTGCGCGTCGATCCAGATCACGCCTCCGGGCTCGCCGGCGGCGGCGCGGAGCCCCGCCAGCGTCCCGAGCGCGACCGAGTGGTCGCCGCCGAGGACGAGCGGGACAGCGCCGTCTGCGACGACGTCGCCGACGATCGCCGGCCAGCCGTGCGCACGCCTCGAGGATCTCGGGGAGGAACCGCGCGCGCTCGTCCGCGACCGACGAGCGCCTCCGGCTCGGGGGTCGTCACGTTCCCGCGGTCCACGACCCGGCAGCCGAAGGACGACAGCCGCTCCTCGAGCCCCGCATAGCGGATCGCCGACGGCCCCATGTCGACGCCGCGCCGGCCCTGGCCGAGGTCGAGCGGCGCCCCGACGATCGTCACGGTCTTCGGCGTCGCGGCCACGGCGCGGACGGCTACATGGGTTCCACCGCGGCCTCGCTACACTCAGCCCCCGAGGCGAGGTAGCTCAGTTGGTAGAGCACACGGCTGAAAACCGTGGTGTCGCCGGTTCAAGTCCGGCCCTCGCCATTCCGCTCCTCCGCTGATCAGCCGGCCGGTTCGCGCGAGCGACGCGCGCCAGGCCCGGGCACCGACGAGCGACCCGTCGCGCCGGCACGTAGCGCTCCAGGCGGCGCTCGGCCCCCTCGACGCATCGCCTCGGCCTCGCTCGGCGGTGAGCCGCTGGAGCTGAGCATGGCGATCATCGGCGACATGTCGCGTGACGATCTCCCACCACTCGTCGAGCGACGGCGCGCGTCCACGTCATCGGGCACGTCCTCGACGACGTCGACCTCGAGGCCCGCCCCGGCGAGAACCTGCTCGAGGCTCGCCGTCCGCCGAGAGCCGGAACGGCCCCGGCGCGTCGCGGATCGGGTCGCTCCATGAGCCCGAGCTCGAGCGCGGCCCGGCCGGAGGCGGTCATCCAGTCGTTCGCGTCGGGACTGCCCAGACGGCGAGCGCCGCGCGACCGCCCGGTCGCAGGACGCGCGCGATCTCGGCGACCGCGCCTCCGGATCTCCGGCACGAGCATCAGCCCCGAAGCGGCAGAGCACGCCGTCGACGGACGCCGTCCGCGAAGCGTCGATCGCCATCGGCGTCGATCGACCGCGAACTCGACGTCCTCGACGCCGAGCTCGCCGGCCCGGCGCCGCGCCGCGTCGACCATCTCGGGCGCGACGTCCGTCGAGAGCAGGCGGCCTCCGGGTGCGAGCTGGCGAGCGGCCAGGAAGCCCGTCTCGCCGAGCCCGGCCGCGAGCTCGAGGATCGTCTCGCCCGGCAGCCGGATCGAGCAGCTCGACGAGACGCTCGGCGAGACCGGGCGTCGCGTCGACGACCAGATCAGCTCGCGCTGGCGCTCCCAGCCTGCGGCGACGGAGCGCCAGGCCTCGATGTCTCGTCCGTCGCGGCCGTCGCTATGCCGGCGCTCCCGTGAACTGCGGGATCACGTGCTTGCCGTACGCGTCGAGCGTCTCCTCCTGCCCGTGGGTCATCAGGTAGATCGAGAAGTGGTCGACGCCGATCGACTCGAGCTCGCGGAGCTTCGTCGTGATCTGGTCGACGTCGCCGAGCACGGAGAAGCGGTCGCAGATCTCGTCCGTGACGAACTCGCCGTGCTTCGCGCCGACGCGCGAGTGCTCCTCGTAGTCGTAGAACTTCCGCGCCTCGACGAAGTCGGTGAGCGCCCTCGGGACACCGAGCCGTCGGTGCCGTAGCGCTCGATCAGGTCCATCACGTGGTTCGAGACCATCGCGGGGAACCAGCGCGTCTGCTCGCGCCCGTCCTCGATCGGGCCGACGTGGCTCGGCGCGCAGACGATGCACTTGAGCGCCGCCGGGATCGCGCCCCGCCTCCTCGGCCGCCGCGCGCGCCGTCGCCCATGATCCACTGGATGATCTCGGGGTCGGCGAGCTGGATGATGACGCCGTCGCCGACGCGGCCCGGCGACGCCGAGCGCCTTCGGGCCGTAGCCCGCGACCCACATCGGGATCTCGGGCAGCTCCGGCCGCACCCACTTGAGCTGGAGGTCCTTGTCGTTCCAGTTGACCTCCTGCGCCGTTCATGAACGGCTTGATCATCTGCAGCCGCCGCTCGAACTCGGCGACCTTGACCGGCTGCTGACCGATGTAGCGCCGCGCCGAGTCGCCCCGGCCGATCCCCATCACCATCCGGCCGTCGGAGATGTCGTGCAGCGTCGCGTAGAGGCTCGCCAGCACGGTCGGCTCGCGCGTTCCCGGGTTCGTGACGAGGTGCCCGAACTTCATCGTCGAGGTCGCCTGGATCGCCAGCGTGAGCAGCGGGAACGACTCCTGCCAGAGGTACGTGCGAGTCGTAGGTCCACCCGATCTCGAAGCCGTTGTCCTCGCCGAGCTTCATCAGCTCGACGAGCCGTGACGCGGGCGGGTCGGGCAGGACGGTGACGCCGAATGAGAGTGCCATGTCGTGATCCTCCGTCGTGTGCGAGGGAGTCAGTATCGGCCGTCGCCGCGGCTCGCCGCCAGCGGACGCGTCGCGCCACTCGCGCGCGAGGATCGCGTAGACGAGCTCGCTCTGCCACTCGCCCTTGACCCACTCGTTCTCGACGAGGTGCGCCTCGCGGCGCATGCCGAGCTTCTCGAGCACGCGCGCGGAGCCCGTGTTGCGCGGCTCGAGGCGGCCGACGACACGGTGCAGGCCGAGCGTCTCGAAAGCGAAGCCCAGCATCGGCCGCGCCGCCTCGGTCGCGTACCCCTTGCCCTGGTGGTCCGGATGGACGACGAAGCCGAGCTCGCCCTGACGGTGGGCCTCGCTCGCCCAGAGAAGCGAGACGTCCCCGACGAGCTCGCCCGCCCCGCGGAGCACCGCTGCCGCGCTCAGCCACTCGCCCTCGCCCCGGAGCGAGGCGCCGGCGATCTTGTGGGCGAGGAGCTCACGGGTCTCCTCGAGGGTGCGCGGGTCGTTGTAGAGCCACCGCGCGACGGCCTCGTCCGAGTGGATCGCGTGGAGCGCGGTCGAGGTCGTCCGCCGCGAACGGACGCAGCAGAAGGCGCTCGGTCTCCAGCGGCCAGGGCGAGCTGTCCAGCGAGAGCCAGTCGCGACCAGCGCAGATCGACGTGGCGACGAGGCGCCGATCACCGCGAATGCGAGCGCGCCCTCACCGGGGAGCTCGAACGCGAGCCCCGCGAGCGGCGTGCCGACGAGGATCGTCAGGACGGCGCAGCCGTTGACCAGCGGCGATCGCCGCGCCGGGCGCGTCCGGGCGCGAGCCGCTGCGCGGCGTCGAAGATCGCCGCGAACGGAAGGCCCGCCGCCAGACCCAGCGCGAGCGCGCCGAGCCCCGACGACCCAGAGCGGTCCGTTCGACGGCCAGCGAGGAGCGCGCCCGCCGAGGCGGCGACGAGGCATGCCGCCGACGAGCTGTGCGCCGGTCCCGGGTCCGGCGCGCGTGTCAAGCGCACCTGCCGAGCGGCGCGTGACGATGCCGGCCCGAGCACGAGCCCGCCGAGGACGCCTGCGGTCGCAGGGCTCGCGCCGTCGCGTTCGAGGAGCGGCACGACCCAGTTGCCCGCAGATCACGGCGAGCCCGAAGGTCGCGGCCTGGAGGGCACCGACCGGCAGCAGGCGCGCAGTCGCCGCAGGACGCCTCGCGCGAGCCCGCCCGACCGGCCGGAGGCCGCCTGCGGCATACACCGGCAGCGCAGCGACGCAGCGCGAGCGCGAGCGCCGTCAGGTACGTCGCGCGCCAGCTCGTCTCCTCGCGTCAGCGCGGGCAGCACCACGAGCGCGAGGCCTCCGCCCCCATCGTCGCGCCGCGAACCCGCCCTGCAGCTCGCCGCCGCCGCCTGCGGGAAGAGGTCGAGGCCGGCGACGAACCGGCCCCGGAGCCGAGCCCGACGACGAGCCTGCGTCACCGCCAGCCCGTAGTGTCGCCCTGGAGCAGGAGGAGGTTGCCGACCATCGCGGCGATGCAGGCGCCGAGCGCGACCGCGCGGGGCGTACGTCCGGGCAGATCCCGGCGGGCTGCGCGGCGAGGCGTGCGAAGATCGCCGCCGTGAGCAGGCCGACGGCGGCCAGCGACACCCCGTACGTCACCGCGAGCGGATCGGCGACAGCTCCCACGTTCGTCACGTTCCAGGTGAGGCAGCAGCCGACGATCAGGCCGGCGACGACGGCCGTCCGGGAGTGGGGACGCAGCTCGGCCGGGGCCAGCGCTACGCGTCCGCCGCCACGTGGGCGATCGTCTTCGTCGCGAGACGGTCGAGCGCCGCGACGGAGAGCTCGAGATGCTCGGGCTTGGTGTCCTCGAGCTTCGTGTGGCTCAGCCCCCGCAGGCTCTGCACGAACAGCATCACGGTCGGCACGCCCGCACGTGAGACCTCCGCCGCGTCGTGGAGCGGACCGGACGGGAGGCGGTACGCGGTCTCGGTGACCTCCCGGATCGCCTCGTCGGCGAGCCCGACCAGGGTCTCGTCGAACAGGATCGGCTCGATCGACCAGATCCGCTCCCAGGTGACGTCGATCCGCTCCTCTGCGGCGAACTCGCGCGCGAGCTCCTTGGCCCGCGCGAGCATCGCGGCGAGCTTCCCTGCGTCGAGGTGACGCTGGTCGAGCAGCTGCTCGGCCGTCTCGACGACGGAGGTGACGATCCCGGGCCGGCAGACGACGCCGCCCGACGTGCAGACCGCGCCGTCGCCCGTCTCGCGGGCCACGTCGCGAATCGCGAGGGCCAGCTTCGCGGCCCCGGCGAGGGCGTCGCGGCGCTGGTCCATCGGGGTCGAGCCGGCGTGCGCCGCCTGCCCCGTCCACGTGACACGCGAGCGCTCGACGCCGAACGTCCCGAGGACCACGCCGAGCGGGAGGTCGAGCGACTCGAGCACCGGGCCTTGCTCGATGTGGAGCTCGAGGTAGGCCGCCGCGGAGTCGAGCTGCGAGCGAGCCTCGAGCGCGCGGTCGAGGTCGACGTCGAACCGCCCGATCGCGTCCGGGAGCGCCACGCCCTCGCGGTCGACGAGCTTGCGGAGCTCGTCCTGGTCGGCCATCGACCCCGCGGCCGCTGACGAGCCGAAGAGCGAGCGTCCGAATCGCGCCCCTTCCTCGTCTGCCCAGTCGACGAGCCGCACGGTGACCGGAGGCGTTCCCTCCTCCGCGATCCGACGCAGCACCTCGGCGCCGGCGAGGACGTCGAGGCAGCCGTCGAGCCAGCCGCCGTTCGGGACGGAGTCCATGTGGCCGCCGATCAGAACGGCCCTCTCCGACGCGCCGCGAAGCGTGTACCAGTCGTTCCCCGCCGCGTCGCGCTCGACCTCGATTGGGAGGTCGGCGAGTGACTCCGCGAGCCACGCGCGCCCACGCGCCCAGGTCTCCGTCCACGCCACCCGCTGCGCGCCGTTCTCGTCGCCCGTCAGAGCGCGGAGCTCTTCGAGACGCGATACGACCCGTGCAGGCTGGAGCGGCATGCGCGGGAGACTAGGGAAGGACGACGAGCTTCGCGCCGGCGCCGTCCGCCTGGCGCTGCCACGCCGCGGCGACGTCGTCGAGCGGCACCCGCTCGACCTCGAACACGATGTCGCCGGCGGTGACGTGGCCGACGAGACGGCGGTAGTGGTCGGCGAGCTCGTCCGGCGGAACCGCGAAGTTCGTGTGGCCGAGGATCGAGAGGCTCTTGAAGCGCACGGCGGCTGACGCGAGCTCCGAGGTGGCGCCCGCCGACTGCCCGAGGTTGACGATCGTCGCCCAGGGGACAGCGGCCTGTGCGGCGGCCGCAGCCGGCGCTCCCCAGAGCGGGTCGAAGACATAGCTCGGGCCGTCGCCGCCGAAGGCGTCCTTGAAGGCGGCGGCGAGGTCGTCCGGCTCGTCCAGCCGGAGCGCCGCGTCGGCGCCGAGCGCTACCGCCCGCTCGAGCCCCTCCGGGCTTCGTCCGGCGGCGACGACGCGTGCCGCGCCGAGGAGCTTCGCCGTCTGCACGGCCACGAGGCCGACCGACCCGGTGGCGCCGAGCACGAGCACGTTCTCGCCTCCTCTCGAGCGGCGCCCGCCAGGCGAACGGGAGCCAGCCGGCGAGCCCCGCGATCCCGAGCCCGGCCGCGACCGCTGGATCTGCACCGTCCGGGACGTCGATCGCGAGCGCATCGCCGATCGTGGCGCGCTCGGCCATCCCGCCGTTCCGCGTGCGACCGAACCCGCCGCCGAACACCCAGACGACGCGACCGTCGGCCGTTCGTCCCACGACCTCGCAGCCGGGGACGTACGGGAGCTCCGGATGTCCGGTGGCGAGGATGCCGCGCGAGACGGCGAGGTCGATCGGGTTGATCGGCGCGGCGAGCACCTCGACGACGTCGTCGCCGTCGGGCGCCTCCGCCTCGCCCGGCTCGGGGAGCGTGTCGGTCGCCGAGATGAGTGCGGCCCGCACGCGGCGAGCCTAACGGTCCGACCGCGGCCGGGAGCTGTGCCCCCGGCCACGGTGGATCCCCCGGCCGCTCCTACGACGGGCAGGAGACGCTCGGGTTCCACGGCTGCAGCCACCCGGCCGGGTTCTTCTTCCAGACCCAGGCATGCAGCGCGTAGAACGGCTTGAGCCCGAACGGGTTCTTCGTCGTCAGCGCGAACTGTGCGGCCGAACAGCTTCGGCGGCTTGGTGTTGCCCGGCGTCGTGCCACGCCTTCCGGTCGACGACGTACTCGAGGGCGACGAGCCGGAGCTTGCCGCCGCGCGGCTCGTAGACGAGCGCCTCGGGCGACCGGAGCGCGATCGCGCTGTCGAGGAGCTTCGTGTTCACCATGTGGATCCCCATGCCGCCGGCGGCGTCGGCGATGCACGCCTTCGCCCCGTTCGCGGGGGTCGTCTTCAGCTCGAGCGTGTAGCCGGCCGCCTTCGCCTTGGCGAGCTGCTGGAACGTCGCCGTTGCCTGCTTCGCGACCATGCGCTCGTTCGTCGGGTGGCGAGCGCGGCACCCGCGACGACGAGCATCGCCGGCCCGAGCGTCGCCAGCGCGATGAGTCTGTCTGCATGTCTCTCCTTCTCGGCCTCAGGGGCAGGTCACGCGCGGGTTCCAGGGCATTGAGGATCCCGCTGGGGTTCGGCTTCCAGATCCAGGCGTGGAGCGCGTAGAACGGGTCGAGGCCGAACGGGTTCGCGGTGACCGTGTCGAACTCCTGGCCGAATAGCATCGGCTTCGCGAGTGCGGCATCCACGTCGCCTTGTCGACGACGTACTCGACCGCGACGAGCTTGAGGCTGCCGTCGTTCCGGAGCTCGTAGACGAGCGCCTCCGGCTCCGTGGCCTCGATCGTCCCGTCGAGCCGTGCCGGGCCGGTGTCGACCATGTGGACGCCCATGCCGCCCGCGCTCGGGTCGGCGATGCAGGCCACGCCGGTGCGTCTTCGAGCTCGAGGTCGTAGCCCGCCTGCTTCGCGGCGTCGAGGCTGTGGTACGCCGCCGTCGCCTCGCGGACGTCCGCGAGCGCCGACTGCCCGCCTCCTGCCGCGGCGTAGCCCGCCATCGCGAGAACCGGCAGCGACGGCCGCGCACGCGATCAGGAAGTTGTTTCCGCATGTCTCGTCCTCCTCAGACGGCGACCGGAACCGGGTCGGGCCGGACGACGACCGTGTCGGCGACCTTCACGATCTCGTCGACCGGTAGGTCGGCCTCGCTCGGCGTGCGCTCGGATCGCCTCCGGGCTCGACGCCTGGTAGATGCAGACGGTGCCGACCGCCCCGTCGGCTCCGCGGTCACGTAGCTGCGGATCCAGCGGACGTCGTCCGGCATCCTCTCGCCCTCGGCGGTCGAGCGGGCCGCGGCCTCCTGCAGGTCGTCGGCGGTGCGCCAGCCGCTCGCGCCGGAGGATCACGTAGGTGTCCATCGCGCCTCCTCTCGTCGGTGACGCGAAGGACGCTAGGAGACGGCGCGCGCGCCGGAATCGGTGGAATTGCCTAGGTTTCGGTGCGCGCGCTACCGGTCTTGGAGCAGCTCGAGACGATCTGGCCGTCGGCGACAGCCTCGCCTCGGCGTTCGGTCACCGAGCTTGCGGAGGATGGTCGAGACGTGGTGGTCGACTGTTCGCGCGCGAGACGAAGAGCCGCTCGGCGATGTCGGCGTTCCGGAGGCCGTTGGCGAGAGCCGAGCACGTCGAGCTCGCGTGGTGTCAGGCTGGCCGGATTTGCCCGCGTCGAGCGCTCGCGGTCCACGCGGGATGCCGCGGGCCCCACGCTCTCGCAGACGCCGCGCCACGATCCGCCGCGGGCGCCGGTGCGCCCACCGACGAGCCTCGGCTCGCCCAGCGACGTCGAGCTCCTCATCGCTGCTCCTCGGCCGCGGCGCGAGCGCGGCCTCGTACGGACGACCGAGTTCCGCCCACCGACTGCGGCCGCACGTGTGGTTGCCCGGCGAGCTCCAGCGCGTACGGCTCCGGCGAAGGCAGCCGGCGCTCGTCGAGCTCCCCGCGCGCGCCTCCAGCCCGAGCGGCTCCGGCGACCCACCGACTCGGACGGCGATCTCGAGTGGTGTCGGTGGCGTCGCGGACCGCTCCGAGGTCTCCCGGCAGCCACGCGGCCTCGGCTCTGGCCGCGGCGACCGGTGCCATCGCGCCGAGCTCTCCGCGTCGGGTCCGCGAGGGCTCACGCCTCGTCGAGTCAGCGGCAGGACGTCGGGATCGCCGCGTCTCGCTCGGACGAGCGCGAGCACGACGCGAGCGACCGTGCGGGGCAGCGTCGAGACGGCGCGCTCGCCGAGGACGAGCGTCGCGGCGCGGCGGCGTCGGCCCACACCCTCGTTGGAGATCGCGTACGGTCGCGCCGGCCAGAAGGTACAGCCGAAACAGGTCGTTGCCGTGCTCGTTGCAGTGCGCGAAGGCCTCGCTCGAAGCCGCGGTCGGCGGCGTCGCACGATCGGCGCGCGTCGGCCCCCCAGAGCGAGCGCGAGCTGAGTCGCGCGGCTCGCTCCTCCACGTCCCCGCTCGGCGAGCTCGGCCGTCGCGCTCGGTCTGAGCCGAAGCGGAAGAGCGGCGCCGCAAACGTCGGCGATCGTCGAGCGCATGGCGAGCTCGAATGCGCGACGGGCCCCAGATTCGGCCGCTTCGCGGTCGACCCGACGCATGCTGAGGAAGGCCTGGTCGGTATATGCCCGGGCCGAGCTCGGGTCCGGCCGGAAGCTGCTCGAGGAGCGCGACGCGCCTCGACGCCGGTGATCGTGCCTCACGTCCCCGGCCCGGGCACCAGAGGATCTTCGAGAGCGCGCGCATCGTGTCGCCCTCGCGAGCCGGTCCCAAGCCCGCGGTAGCAGGCACCGCGCCCTCGAGTGCCGCATCGCCTCGTCGGCGCGGTCGGTCAGGTAGCACTCGTCGCGAGCTTGCGGAGGAGCCCTGCCGGCTCGACGGCTCGAGCTCGTCACCCGATATCGCAGGGCCCTCGCGAACAGCGTTGCCGCCTCACGGTGCGCTCCAGCGCCGACGCGCGTGCTCCCGCGACGGGCGCGAACTTCGATCACCGCGTCGACGTCTCCTGCCGCCCCGGCGTGCATGCGCGACGCGAGCCAAGTCCGAGATCGCTCTCCGGGCGGCTCGCCCCGAGCGCCGAGAGTCGTGCCGATGGAGGGCGAGCCGCCGCTGCGGCTCGATCGAGCCCTCGACCGCGAGGCGGGCGAGCTCGTGTCGGAACGCGACTCCGTGGTCCGACCGTAGCAGCATCCCCGTGCCACGCATTCGTCGAGGCCGTCGATGCTCTCACCGACGAGTGCGTCGAGCAACCAGGGCTCGGCCCGCGCGGGACGACCGCGACAGCATCGAGCACCGCTCTCGGCCGGCGGGGTCGAGTCGCGCCGTCGCGGGCGAGAACCGCGTCGCGACGGTGTGCGGGATGGCCCTCCCCCGCGGCCAGCATCTTCGGTGACGAAGAAGGCGTTGCCGGAGGTCTTGCGGTGGAGCTCCTCGGGGTCGACCCCGCCGAGGCGGCGAAGGATCGTCACGGCCGATCGAGAGAGCGGCGCGACCGAGGCGCGTCCACGGCCGGCCTCGTCGCGATCGCTCCCAGCGCGAGTCCGAAGAGGATGCTCCCGGTCGAGCTCGTCGTCGCGCAGGTGCCACCGAGCACATCTCGCCGCTCGACCTTTCTCGCGAGGAGCCGCACACGTCGAGCGTCGCCTCGTCGGCCCAGTGCAGATCCTCGACCACGAGCACGTTGGGCCGGCGCCGCGAGCCGTCGAACAGCGTCTCGACGATTCGTACGCGCTCGCGCCGCGCCCCATCGCATGCTCGAGGGACCTGCCAGCCTCCTGGGCGACGTCGACGAATGGACCGAGCGGTCGGGGTGTGGAGAGCGGGTCGCACGCGCCCCGAGGACGCGAGCCTCAGTGCCGAGCTCGGCGGAGAACGCCCGCACGAGCGAGGTCTTGCCGACCCCGGCTTCGCCGCCGACGAGCACGAGCCGCCGCGCCTCGCGACGACTCCGCGAGCGCGGCCAAGGCAGCGGAGCGGGGCTCGCGCTCGAGCGCTGTCGAGACTAGGATAGTCGCGTCGGGCTACCTGCCCTCCACGAGACCGAGCCGGCTCGCCGCCGCCACGGCCTCGCCCGCGTGTCGCGACTCGAGCTTCCGGAGGATCGCCGAGACGTGGTGGTCGACCGTGCGGCGCGAGACGAACAGCCGCTCGGCGATCTCGGCGTTGCGCAGGCCTTCGGCGACGAGCCCGAGCACGCTCCAGCTCGCGCGTCGTCAGCTCGCGCGCTGTTCGCCCGCGTCGTCGGGCGTGGCCCGCGTGGGACGTCGCGGGCGCCCAGCTCGCGCAGCTGCCGCGCGACCATCGCGGCGAGCGGGCGCGGCGCCGAGCCGCTGGCACTCGGCGTGGGCATTGCCGCAGCGCCTCCTCGTCGTCGGTCTGCGAGAGCGCGAGCGCCGCCTCGTAGGGGCGGCCGTGCGCTTGTCCACTCGTCGGCAGCCTCCTGCCACTCGGCCTGCGAGCGGAAGCGCCCACGGCTCCGCGCCACCGAGCGGGCAGTCGTCGTCGAGGTCCGGCGAGCGCGTCGCCAGAAGGGGAGCCGCGCGCGCCACCACGGTCGCCGAGTCGAGCGCGGCCGGCGAGCATCGCCGCGGTCGCGGCGCGACGTCGGCCACCGCCGCTCGAGCCATGCGACCTCCGCACCGCGCACGCGGCCGCGAGATGCCACATGGTCGGACTCGCCTCGAGCGGGACTCCGACGGCATCGGCATCGGCGAGCGCGTCGCCGCCCCCGGGTCGCCGCGTCGCGCGCGCACGAGCGCGAGAACGAGGAGCGCCTCGTGCTGCGGCCGGGCGAGTCTCGGAGCTCGTCGATGACCACGCCGGCGGCCGGACGCGTCGTCCCAGCGACCGCGCTCGAGGCCCAGCCGGACTGCGATCGCCAGGACGTTGATCCGCCACAGGTCGCTCGAGTGCTCTCGCAGTACTCGATCGCGGCGCTCGATGTACTGCTCGACGAGCTCGTGGCGGTTCCACGGCATCGGGCGAGCGACCGAGCGTTCATCCCTCGTGCAGCGACTTCGTGCTGCGCCGTTCCGCCGCGGCGTCCTCCACCGCCTCCTCGAGCAGGCGCGAGACCTTCGTCGAGGTCGCGCCGGGTCGTAGCGCTGGCGATGGTGACCCGGGCATGCCCGCGATGCTCGGCGTCGCCGAAGCGCTCGCCGATCTCGACGCGCCGGCCCGCAAGGCTCGACGGACCGCGTCGAGGTCGCCGCAGTACGCCTCGGAGCGCCTCGGTGTGGAGCACTCGGCGTGCTCGCGCTGCTCGGGCAGCCCGCGGCGAGCCGCGATGCGCGGGAACGGCTCTCCTCGGCCTCGGCGAGGTAGCCGCGGCACCTCAGGTAGTCGGCCAGCTCGGTGAGCGCGCGGCGCCTCCCGAGCGGCGCGCCTGCTCCTCGGCGGCACTCGATCGCCTCTCGAATCTCGCGATCGCCTCGCGCTGGTCGTCGGCGAGGTAGCAGGCGCGGGCGCAGCCCTCGAGCAGCGCCGCACGCTCGGCGGCGGCAGGTCGGCGGCGAACCGGAGCGCCCGCTCGTACTGCGCGGCCGCCTCGCGGTACGCGCCGGCGCGGGCTGCCTGCTCCGCGGCCGTCGGCGCGTACCGGAGCACTGCTCTCGGCGTCGGCCGCCGCCTCGGCATGGTGCGCGATGCGCGCGAGGTCGGTTCGCCCGCGCGGGGTGTCCGTCGAGCGCCAGCAGGACGGAGCGATGCAGCGCGAGCCGCCGGGCGGGCGAGAGCGACTCCTCGACGGCGACGCGCGCGAGCTCGTGACGGAAGGCGACGCCGTCCGTCGACGCGCGTGAGGACGCCGCTCGAGACGCACTCGTCGACCGAGTCGGCCGCCTCGCCGCAGACCGCGAGGAGGAGCGCCGCATCGAGCGACGGCGGCGCGACCGCGGCCGCCTCGACGACTGCCGTCGCCGGCGGGCCCGAGTTGCGCGACCCGCGCGAGCACGAGGTCGCGGACCGTGTCCGGTACCTCGGCGGCGCCCTGCGCGAGGAGCTCCGTCACGTAGAACGGGTTGCCCGCCGTGAGCCGCCAGACGGTGCCGGCATCGATGCCGCACTCGCCGGCCAGGTCGGCGACGCCGTCGCGCGAGAGCGGCCCGACCGGAGCGACGCCGGAGCGCGGCTGCAGTCGAGACGTCTCCGAGAGCGATCCGGAGCGGATGGTCGCGTGCGAGCTGGTCGTCGCGATACGTCGACGACGACGAGGCACGTCGTCGTCTCGATCCTGCGCGCCGAGAAGACGGAGGACGTCCAGCGTGCCCTCGTCCGCCCAGTGCACATCCTCGACGACGACGACGAGCGGTCGTGCGTGCCGTCGGCGAGCGTCAGGAGCGCCGCCGGCGACGTCGTGCGGCGCGGCTCCACGGGTCGAGGTCTCCGGCGATCCCGGTGCCCGCGCCCTCGGCGATCTCGAGGAACGGCCCCAGCGGCCGCGGCGTGGCCAGGGCGTCGCACCCACCCCAGAGGAGGGCCGTCCCGGCCGGCAGCTCGTTGCAGAATCGCCGGACGAGCGACGTCTTCCCGACGCCCGCCTCGCCGCCGACGAGGACGAGACGCCCGTGCCCGGCGGCGGCATCGGCAAGCGCCTCGTGGAGCTCCGCGAGCGGCTCCTCGCGCTCGAGGAGGACGTCGATCGACCGCGACTCGATGATCGCCATCATCGGATCCTGACGCGATCCGGCGTCGCCCACAACCAGCCGACGTCGACTCCGGTGAACGGCGATACGATCGCCGCGAGCGAAGCGAAGGAGCGTGGAGATGGCCATCGTCGAGGCGAACCCGAATCTCGGTGCGCAGATCGTCGCGGACGCGAAGGAGTACGTCCTCTACTCGTGGTCGGTGCAGAGCCAGATCAACCCGATCGCGGTCGCCGGCGCCGAGGGCCGTCACTTCTGGGACTACGAGGGCAAGCGCTACCTCGACTTCGCCTCGCAGCTCGTCAACGTCAACATCGGCCACCAGCACCCGAAGATCATCCAGGCGATCAAGGACCAGGCCGACCTGCTCTGCACGATCGGCCCGCCGATGGCGAACGAGTCGCGCTCGCGGCTCGGCCGCATGCTCGCCGAGGTCACGCCCGGCGACCTCTCCGTCTCGTTCTTCACGAACGGCGGCGCCGAGGCGAACGAGAACGCGATCAAGCTCGCGCGCCTCGTACACGGGCCGCAGCAAGATCGTCGCGCGCTACCGCTCGTACCACGGCGCCACGAACGGCGCCGTGACGCTCACCGGCGACCCGCGCCGCTGGGCGGTCGAGCCCGGCATGCCCGGCGTCGTGCGGATGCTCGACCCTTACACGTACCGCTGCCCGGCCGGCCATCCCGGATCCGTGCCCCGTCTGCACGGGCGCGCCGCACCTCGAGGAGATCCTCGAGTACGAAGGGCCGCAGACCGTCGCCGCGGTGATCCTCGAGACGGTCGTCGGGACGAACGGCGTCATCCCGCCGCCCGACGGGTACCTGCAGGCGATTCGCGAGGTGTGCGACCGGCACGGGATCCTCCTGATCCTCGACGAGGTCATGGCGGGCTTCGGGCGCACGGGGCGCTGGTTCGCGTGCGAGCACTGGGACGTCGTCCCGGACATCATCACGGTCGCGAAGGGCATCAACTCGGGCTACGTGCCGCTCGGCGCGATGATCGCCCGCGGCGAGATCGTCGACGCGATCCGCGACCGGTTCTTCCCCGGCGGCCTCACGTACGCGGGGCATCCGCTCGCCTGCGCCTCGGCGATCGCCTCGATCGAGGCGTTCCAGGAGGAGGGCGTCGTCGAGAACGCCGCCGCGATGGGCGAGTGGTTCGCGGACGCGCTCGGCGGGCTCGCCGAGCGGCATCCGTCGATCGGCGACGTCCGCGGGCTCGGCTGCTTCTTGGGCCTCGAGCTCGTCAAGAACCGGGAGACGAAGGAGATGCTCGTCCCGTTCAACGCGTCGGGCGAGGCTGCGGCTCCGGTCGCCCGGCTCGCGAAGGCGGCGCTCGAGCGCGGCCTCTACCTGATGACCCACTGGAACGTGGTCATGGTCGTGCCGCCGCTGACGATCACGCGCGAGGAGGCCGAGGAGGGCGTCGCGATCCTCGACGACGTGCTCGCGCTCGCGGACGAGCACGTCGACGTGGAGCTGAGGCGGCGCAGCGTCGCGAGGAAGCGCGCGATCGCGCCCGCCGTCTCGTCGAGCGCGTCCCAGAGCACGGTGTGGCCCGCCGGGGACGGTGACGACCTCGAGCAGGTCGCCGAGCGCGTCCCGGTGGCCGTCGAGGAGCTGGTCGTACGGGAGGTACGAGTCCGCCCCGAGCACGAGCAGCGTCGGGATCCGCACGGCCGCGAACGGCGGCGGTGCGGTCGCCATCTCCGCGTAGGCCGTGACGACGGCCGCCTGCGTGTAGCGGTAGCGCCATCCGTCGTCGTCCTCCGACGAGGTGGCCGCGGAGCTCCTCCTCGACGAGCGCGCGGGGCGCCCGGTGCAGCTGGCTCTCCTCGTAGCGGCGGTCGATCGCCTCCTCGAAGCGACGCGTAGCGACGGTCCGGGCCGCGCGTTCTCGGCGGCCCAGAGGGCGACGTGCCCGGGAGCAGGATCGCAGGGTCGAGGAGGACGAGCCGCTCGACCTCTCGCCGCCGGCGCGGCCGCGTGCTCGAACGCGAGCCGGGCGCCGAACGAGTGGCCGAGCCAGGTGCGCGGCGCCGTCGCCGAGCGACGCGTCGACGCTCGCGAGGTGGTCCTCGATCCGCCACGGCGGCTCCCGCGGCGAGTCGCCGTGCCCGAGGAGATCCGGGGCGAGCACCCTGTGCGTCCCGCCGAGCCGCTCGGCGAGCCGCGCGAAGTGCCCGCCCCACGACGTGACGCCGTGGAGGCAGACGATCCCCGGCGCGTCCACGTCCCCGTACGAGCGGACGTGGAGGCGGCCGCGGCGTGGCGCGGGCCGCGCTCACGCGACGCCCGAGTCGCGCCGGGGCGCCGGCTCGCGTCGGGATGTCCCGGTCCGCGCCCCCCACAGGGGGAGCGAGACCCCCTGGAGTCACGGTATCGCCCGACCCGTGACGCGGGTGTGCCGTCTTCGTGCCGCCTTCGTGCCGGCGACGACCCTCGGCGAGGCGACGGTCTCGCCGAGGCGCCGCCGGGCCTGCCGGTTCTCACGAGGTCTCGTGGAGGGTCTCGAGCGAGTCGGGGACCATCTCGGTCCGACGCCGGTCGCCGTCGTTCACGAGCGACCAGATGACGGTGCCGTCCTGGTCGATGAGGAACGTGCCGCGGATCGGGGCACCGGTCTCCTCGTTGAAGACGCCGTAGCGCTTCGCGGACTCGCCGTGCGACCAGAAGTCCGACGCGAACGTGTACTCGGCGCCGAGCTCCTCCTTCCATGCCTGCCGCGCCGCGGAGGCGTCGCACGAGACGAACACGATCTCCGTGTTGGCGTTGCGGAAGGAATCGAGGTTCTCCTGGAGGTCCATCGCCTCCTCCGCGCAGATCGGCGTGAACGCGAACGGATGGAAGACGAGCAGCACGTTGGAGCGACCGAGTAGTCGGAGAGCCGCACCCGCGGCTTCCCGGCGGCCTCCTCCAGGTCGAACTCCGGCGCTCTGTCACCCGTCCCGATCGCCACGCGTCGCGTCCTCCTCCGACTCCTCGCCGTTCCCGGACGGAACATAGTACGTCCGTCCGCGCAGGCCCTCGGGGAGGTGATCGACGTCCGCCGCGGCCGGGTCGTCGTGCGGCGAGACGTACCCGACGCCGTGCCCGCGTGCCTCCGCTCCGCGATACCCGGAACCGCGGAGCGCCGCCGGCGGCTCGGCGATGCCGTCGCGGCGGACCTCCGCTCGCGCGTTCCAGATCGCGCGGGCCGACGCGTTCGACTTCGGCGCCCGCGCGACGTAGATCGCGGCCTGCGCGAGGTTGAGCTGCGCCTCCGGCAGCCCGACGTGCTCGACGGCCTGGGCGGCCGCGACTGCGACGAGCAGCGCGCGTGGGTCTGCGTTGCCGACGTCCTCGCTGGCTGCGATCACGATCCGACGGGCGAGGAACCGCGGGTCCTCGCCGCCCTCGAGCATCGCGGCGAGGTAGTAGACCGCGGCGTCGGGGTCGCTCCCGCGCATCGACTTGATGAACGCCGAGGCGAGGTCGTAGTGGCGGTCGCCTGCGCGGTCGTAGCGCAGCGGCCGCTTCCGCGCGGCGTCGCGGACGTGCTCGACCGCGAGTGCCTCGCCGGACGCGCCGGCCGTCTCCCAGGCGAGCTCGAGCGTCTGCAGCGCCGTTCGCGCGTCCCCGCCCGCGACGGTGGCGATCTCGGCGGTCACGTCCTCCGACGGAGCGGCACCCAGCTCACGCGCGCCGCGCTCCACGACCTGAGCGAGCTCCTCGAGGGTCAGCGGCTCGAGCTCGATCACGGTGCAGCGCGAGAGCAGTGCCTGGTTGACCTCGAAGTACGGGTTCTCGGTCGTGGCGCCGATCAGCGTCACGAGACCGTCCTCCACCGCGTGCAGCACCGAGTCCTGCTGCCGCTTGTCGAAGCGGTGGATCTCGTCGATGAACAGCAGCGTCCGCACGCCGTTCCCACCGAGCCGGTCCTTCGCTCGGGCGATGACGCCGCGGACGTCGTCGACCCGAGCCGAGACGGCGGACAGCTCCTCGAAGATCGCGTCCGTGGCCTCGGCCACGATCCGCGCGATCGTCGTCTTCCCGACGCCCGGGTGGCCCGTGGAGGATCATCGAAGGCGCGCGGCCCTCCTCGATCGCGCGGCGGAGCGCCGTTCCAGGCCCGAGCACGTGCTGCTGCCCGACGAGCTCGTCGAGCGTCCGCGGTCGCACGCGCTGCGGAAGCGGTGCGTTCGCGGCCGACCGCTCGGCCGCAGCGTCGCTGAAGAGGTCGCCCATGCGCGCCAGTATGCTCAGCGCGATGTCCCAGGCGGACGAGGACTTCGACACGCCGGTCCTGGCGGGCAGCGCGCCGAGCGACTACGAGCGCTACCTCAACACCGAGGAGCTGCTCTCGCTCCAGAAGGGCCCCGACGAGTGGGTCCACCGCGACGAGCTTCTCTTCCAGGTCGTCCACCAGTCCTCCGAGCTGTGGCTGAAGCTCGCGACGAGCGACGTCGACGAGGCGACGCGCTTCGTCACGGACGGCGACGTTGCCGAGGGCGCCCGCCTGCTGCGGCGCCCGCTCCGCTGCCTGCGCTACGCGACCGACCAGCTCGACATGCTCGAGGAGCTCTCGCCGTGGGAGTACCAGGAGATCCGCAAGGTGCTCGGGCACGGGAGCGGGTTCGACTCCCCCGGCTGGCGAGGGATGCGCGAGGCGCTGCCGCGTCTCGGGCAGGCGTTCCACGCTCGCCGGCGCGACGCGGGGCTCTCGATCGCCGAGCTCTACGTCCAGCGACGCGACCACGACGCGCTCTACCGGCTCGCGGAGTCGATGATCGAGCTCGACGAGTGGTGCCAGCAGTGGCGCGTCCGCCACTACCGCGTCGTTGCGCGTGTGATCGGCGACAGCGTCGTCGGCACGCAGGGGACGCCCGTCGAGGTGCTCGGCAAGCTCGTCCAGACGGTCGTCTTCCCGGAGCTGTGGGACGTTCGCAACGAGCTCACGGCCCGGTCGAAGGCCGAATCCGTGTGACGCTCCGGGACGAGGTGACGGAGCTCCTCCGGGCGCTCTTGCGTCTCGACACCGTCAACCCGCCGGGGAACGAGACCCGCGCCGCCACGTTGCTGCAGCGATACCTGGCGGAGAACGGCGTCCAGAGCGAGCTCGTCGCGAAGACGCCCGACCGCGCGAACCTCGTGGCACGCCTGCCCGGCGCGGACGGGCCGGGCATCCTGCTGATGGCGCACACGGACACCGTGCTCGCCGATCCAGACGAGTGGCGACGCGATCCGTGGTCCGGCGACCTCGTCGCGGGCGAGATCTGGGGACGCGGCGCACTCGACATGAAGGGACACGTCGCTGCGGCGGCCGTCGCCTTCGCCTCGCTCGTCCGTGAGGGCGTGCGTCCCCCGGGCGACGTGCTGCTCGCCCTCACGGCGGACGAGGAGGTCGGGCTCGACTTCGGGATGTCGTGGCTCGCGAGGGAGCACCCGGACACGGTGCGCGCAGACTTCGCCGTCAACGAGGGAGGCGGCGAGCGGTGCGTCCTCGGCGGCCGCACGTACTACCTCTGCTCGGTCGCGGAGAAGGCGACCGCGCCGTTCCGCCTGCGGCTCCGGGGCAGGAGCGGCCATGCGTCGGATCCGCACACGGCCGACAACGCCCTCCTCAAGGCGGCCCCGGTGCTCGAGGCGCTCGCGCGGCTCGAGCCACCCCGCTCGATGCTCCCCGAGGTGCAGGCATTCCTCGAGACCGTGACTCGGCGAGGCTCCGACCCTCGACGTCGCGCTCGACCGCGCCCGCGCGCTCCACCCGCTCGCTGGAGAGCTCGTCGCGCCGCTCCTCGCCGCGACCCTCTCACCGACGATGATCGAGGCGTCCCGCAAGCGGAACGTCATCCCCGGCTCGTGCGTGATCGAGGTGGACTGCCGGCTGCTTCCCGGACAGGCTCCGGGCGAGATCGAGGCGCTGCTGCACGCCGGGGTGCCCGGAGACTGGGAGATCGAGTGGATCCTCGAGGAGCAGGTCGGCGGGACGCGCTCGCCGATCGACACGCCGCTCTGGCGCGCGCTGCAGACCTGGGTCGACGGCGTCGAGCCCGGTGCGCGGCTGGCGCCGATCGTGCTCGCCGGCTTCACCGACAGCCACTACCTCCGGAGCGCATTCGACACCACGGCGTACGGGTTCTTCCCGCTTCGCGCGATGGCACCGCAGGACGCCGCCCGCCTCGTCCACTCCGCCGACGAGCGCATCGCAGTCGACGACCTCGAAGCGGGCGTCGACCTCTTCCGGCACGTCGCGACGACGCTCGGGCCGTGACGGCCGGCTTCGAGGATCGCGCGGCCGACTGGATCCGGTTCGCGCGGACGGAAGGGCACGACGCGTACTGGCGGTATCGCGACGCGTTCTTCGAGCTCCTTCCGCCCCCGCCGGCGCGCGTGCTCGAGATCGGCTGCGGGGAAGGACGTGTCGCGCGCGACCTCGCCGACCGCGGCTACACCGTCGCCGCGGTCGACATCGCACCCTCGCTCGTGGCGGCGGCCGCCGAGGCCGACCCGCGGGCGGAGTTCGTCGTCGGCGACGCGGCGGCGCTCCCCTTCGCGGACGGGACCTTCGACGTCGTCGTCTCGTACAACAGCCTCATCGACGTCGAGGACCTGCGCGCCACGGTCGCCGAGGCGGGACGCGTCCTACGGGAGGGCGGGCACTTCTGCGCCTGCGTGCCGCACCCGTTCTCGGAAGCGGGCGAGTTCGTCGGGACGGCCGAGGACGCACGCTTCGTCGTCGAGGGCTCGTACCTCGTCGAGTCGGCCTACGAGCTCGTCAGCGACCGCGACGGGATCCGGTTCACGTTCGCGAGCCGCCGCTACCCGCTCGAGACGTATTCGCGGGCGCTGGAGAACGCCGGGCTTGCGATCGAGGCGCTGCGCGAGCCGCCGCTCCCCGGCAGCGAGGGGCATCGGCGGACCCGCATCCCGCTCTTCCTGCTCTGGCGGGCGACGAAGCGCGAGGGCCGTGCGTAGCTCGCGCGCGATCGCGGGCAGCCTCCTCTTCCTCGTGGTCGCCCCGGGTGTCGTTGCCGGCGTCGTCCCGTGGCTGCTCACCGGCTGGGAGTCGGGTGACGAGCTCGGGGACCTCGTCGTGATCAGAGCCTTCGGCGACGCGCTTCTCGTTGCGGGCATCGCGGTGCTGCTCGCCTCCTTCGCCCGCTTCGTGCGGGAAGGGCGCGGTACGCCTGCGCCCGTCGCGCCGACCGAGCGGCTGGTCGTCGGCGGGCTCTATCGGCACGTGCGAAACCCGATGTACCTCGCGGTCGAGGCGGCGATCGTCGGCCAGGGCCTGCTGCTCGGCAGGGCCGTGCTGCTTGGGTACGCCGGCGTGATCGGCCTTTCCTTCTGGGCGTTCGTTCGGCTCTACGAGGAGCCGACGCTCGCGCGCCGCTACGGCGAGGAGTACGAGGCGTATTGTCGCGCCGTCCGCGCGTGGTGGCCCCGACTTCGCCCGTGGCACCCGGATCGGGACATGCGAGACTGGACACCGCAGTGAGCGGGTTCGCCGGGTACCAGAACGAGATCTACATGGCAGGGCTCGGCGACGTTCGCCCCGACCTGCCGACCGATCTCACGCGGCTCGAGGGGCTGGCGGAGGAGCGGATGCCGCCCTCGTCGTTCGCATACGTCGCGGGGGCCGCGGGCTCCGAGTCGACCGCACGCGCGAACCGGGCTGCGTTCGAGGCGTGGAGGCTCGTGCCGCGAATGCTCCGGGACGTCTCCTTGCTCGACACATCCGTGACCGTGCTCGGGACGGCGATGCCCGCGCCCGTTGCCCTCGCGCCGGTCGGAGTGCTGTCGATCGTGCATCCGGACGGCGAGTCGGCGGTCGCCCGCGCTGCCGCGAGCGTCGGCCTCCCGCTCGTCGTCAGCACGGCAGCCTCGACGACGCTCGAGGACGTCGCCCGGGCGTCGGGCAACGGTGCGCGCTGGTACCAGCTCTACTGGCCGAAGGATCGCGAGCTCGCGGTGAGCTTCCTCGAGCGCGCGGCGGCCGCCGGCTACAGCGCGCTCGTCGTGACCCTCGACACGTACACGATGGGCTGGCGCCCGCGCGATCTCGACGGCGCGTTCCTTCCGTTCCTCAAGGGCGTCGGCAACCAGAACTACTTCGCCGACCCCGTCTTCCAGCGGGTGCTCGGCGGCGAGGTCGACGACGAGCGCCTCGGGCCTGCGGTCCTCCAGTGGGCGGCGACGTTCGGGAACCCCACCCTGACCTGGGACGATCTTGCGTTCCTCCGCGAGCACTGGCAGGGGCCGATCGCGCTGAAGGGGATCCAGCACCCGGACGACGCGCGACGCGCGGCCGAGGCCGGCATCGACGCGGTGATCGTGTCGAACCACGGCGGTCGCCAGGTCGACGGCGCGATCGCGTCGCTCGACGCGCTCCCCGCAGTGGTCGACGCGGTCGGCGATCGTCTCGAGGTGCTGTTCGACAGCGGCGTTCGCACGGGCGCCGACGTCGTCAAGCCGCTTGCGCTCGGCGCGCGGGCGGTGCTCCTCGGACGCCCGTACGTCTACGGCCTCGGCCTTGGCGGCGAGGCCGGTGTGCGCCACGTCCTTCGCTGCGTGCTCGCCGAGCTCGAGCTGACGCTGGCGCTGACCGGTGTCACGCGGCCGGACGAGCTCGGCGCCGAGGCGCTCGTCCGCCGCTGACGCCGCTCAGCGCGGCTTCTCGGCGTGGCCGCCGAACTGCTTTCGCATCGCAGACAGCAGTCGGTTCGCGAAGTCCGCCTCGCCGCGTGATGAGAACCGCTCGAACAGTGCGGTCGTGAGGACAGGCGCCGGGGTGCCGGTCTCGATCGCGGCGATCGACGTCCAACGGCCCTCACCCGAGTCCGACACGCGCCCCCCGAACTCCTCGAGCGTCGGTGACTCGTGAAGCGCCGTCGCGGTGAGGTCGAGCAGCCATGACGCGACGACGCTGCCGCGCCGCCAGACCTCGGCGATTGCCGCGACGTCGAGGTCGTAGCGGTAGTGCTCCGGCTCGTCGAGCGGCGCGGTCTCCGCATCGCTGGCCCGCTCCGTCGCTCCCGCGTTCGCGTGGTGGAGGACGTTCAGGCCCTCGGCGTAGGCGGCCATCAGGCCGTACTCGATCCCGTTGTGGACCATCTTCACGAAATGCCCGGCCCCCGCCGGGCCGCAGTGGAGCCAGCCGAGCTCCTCGGGAGCAGGCTCGCCGGTCCGGCCGGGAGTCCGGTCGGCCGTGTCGACGCCTGGCGCGAGAGAGGTGAGGAGCGGCGCGAGCCGGTTCACGACCTCGTCCTCGCCGCCGACCATCAGGCAGAAGCCGCGCTCGAGCCCGTAGACGCCGCCGCTCGTGCCGACGTCGACGTAGTGGATCCCTCTCTCGCCGAGCGCGCGGGCGCGCCGAAGGTCGTCGTGGTAGCGGGTGTTCCCACCGTCGATGATCGTGTCGCCCGGCTCGAGCAGCGTCGCCAGCTCGGTGACCGCTCGCTCCGTGATCTCACCCGCCGGGACCATGACCCACACCGACCGCGGCCGCTCGAGCGCCGCGACGAGCTCCGCCGCCGAGGCCGCGCCGATCATCCCCTCGTCCGCGACGACGCCGATCGCCTCCGGGCTGACGTCGGTACCGACGCAGTGGTGGCCGTCCCGGAGCAGGCGTCGGACGATGTTCGCGCCCATCCGGCCGAGACCGACCATCCCGAGCTGCATCGGCGTGCCCGCCGCCATCGCTCCCTCCCGCGATCGACCGTCTACAGTCATCCGAGTCTACGAGAGCGCGGCGACCACGACCCGCGGCACGACGACATGACCGACATGCTCAGCGACAGCCCCGCCTGGCAGGCGCTCCGCCGCCATCACGCAACGGTTCGCGACCTTCACCTGCGCGACCTGTTCGCGACGGATCCCGATCGCGTCGAACGGCTCACGTTCGAGGCCGCAGACATCCACGCCGACCTGTCGAAGCACCGCATCACGGCCGAGACGCTCGCGCTGCTCCTCGCGCTCGCGGACGAGCGCGGCGTGGCGTCACGACGCGACGCGATGTTCCGCGGCGAGCACGTCAATTCGACCGAGGATCGCCCCGCCCTCCACATCGCCCTGCGCCTCCCGCGCGATCGCTCGCTCGTCGTCGACGGCCGTGACGTCGTCCGCGACGTCCACGAGGTGCTCGAACGGATGCAGGCGTTCTCGGAGCGGGTGCGGTCCGGTGAATGGCGAGGTCATTCGGGGCGCAGGATCCGCGCGGTCGTGAACATCGGCATCGGCGGCTCGGATCTCGGGCCGGCGATGGCCTACTCGGCGCTCCGCCCATACAGCGACCGAGACCTCACCTTCCGCTTCGTCTCGAACGTCGATGGAGCAGACCTCCTCGAGGCGGTCCGCGACCTCGATCCGGAGACGACGCTGGCGATCGTCTGCTCGAAGACCTTCACGACCGTCGAGACGATGACAAACGCCGCGAGCTTCAAGAAGTGGCTCCTCGACGGGCCGGGCGTCGACGAGTCGGCGGTCGCGAAGCACGTCGTCGCCGTGTCGACGAACCTCGACGCCGTCTCCGCCTTCGGGATCGATCCCGACAACGCCTTCGGCTTCTGGGACTGGGTCGGCGGCCGGTACTCGATGGACTCTGCGATCGGGCTCTCTACGATGGTCGCGATCGGCCCCGAGGGCTTCGCCGACCTCCTCGCCGGCTTCCATGCGGTCGACCGCCACTTCGCCGAGGCCCCGCCCGAGCGAAACCTCCCGCTCCTCATGGGGCTGCTCGGCATCTGGTACCGCGACTTCTTCGGTTGGCAGACCCACGGCGGTGCTGCCCTACGAGCAGTACCTCGCGCGCTTCCCCGCCTATCTCCAGCAGCTCGTGATGGAGTCGAACGGCAAGAGCGTCACGCGTGCGGGCACGGAGGTCGACGTCGACACCGCCCCCGTCGTGTGGGGCGAGCCGGGGACGAACGGCCAGCACAGCTTCCACCAGCTCCTCCACCAGGGCACCGTCCTCGTGCCGTGCGACATCGTTGCGTTCGCCTCGCCGGTCGAGCCGCTCGGCAGGCACCACGACCTGCTGCTCGCCAACGCGCTCGCGCAGGCGCAGGCACTTGCGTTCGGGCGCACGGAGGACGAGCTTCGTGCGGCCGGCGTCCCGGACAGCCTCGTCCCGCACAAGGAGATGCCCGGGAACCGCCCGACGACATTCCTGCTCCTCCCGCGGCTGACCCCCTTCGCGCTCGGCTCGCTCGTCGCTCTCTACGAGCACGTGACCTTCACCCAGGGCGCGGTCTGGGGCATCGACTCGTTCGACCAGTGGGGCGTCGAGCTCGGCAAGGAGCTCGCCGTGAAGCTCGCGCCCGTGATCGCCGGGGAGGAGGCGCCAGAGCCGCTCGACGGCTCGACCGCGGCGCTCGTCGAGCGGATCCGGCGACTCCAGAGCGAGGGCTGACCGTGCTCGAGCTCCACGAGCCCGACGGGGCGTTCGAGCGGCTCGAGGACTGGTTGCGGGGCCAGGGGTTCTTCGCCTCGGGTGGCGAATCGCTCGTCGCGGACCTGTACCTCGGCTACGGGCTCTCGTCGGCGATCAGGCGGACGACGACCCAGCCTCCGCCCGAGCCGTGCGCGCTCCCGCTCGTGGCTTGCGTCGTCCGAACCGACAACTATGCTGCCAAGCATGACAACGGGGTGTGGCATCACGACGACGAGCATGAGCCCGGCAACGACGGGTTCGAGATCGGCGCGTGGCGACGCACCTGGGCTCCCGCCGACCACGCCGAGGCGGTCCGTGCGGTGCGCGACGCGATCGGTCGCGGCGACGTCTACCAGGTCAACCTCGTCCAGCACCTCTCGGCACCGTTCGCCGGGTCGCCGCGCGCGCTCGCCGCCCGTCTCGCTCCCCTGACACAACCGAACGAGCTGCCGTTCGCCGACTCCGGCTGGCGCGTGCTCGACGGGGAAGCTGGGCGATCGTCTCCGCCACGCCCGAGCTTCTCCTCGCCCGCCGCGGCTCGAGGATCTGGACCCGGCCGATCAAGGGGACGCGGCCCCGAGGTCGCCGTGCCGAGCTCCTCGCCTCCGCCAAGGATGCGGCCGAGCACGTGATGATCGTCGACCTCGAGCGCAACGACCTCTCGCGCGTCTGCCTCCCGGGCAGCGTCCGTTGGCCGCAGCTGATGTCGGCCGAGCCGCTCGCAGGCGTCGAGCACCTCGTCTCGACGGTCGAGGGCGAGCTGCGGCCGCGGGTGGGGCTCGCCGAGATCCTCGCTGCGACGTTCCCGGGCGGGTCGATCACCGGCGCGCCGAAGATCGCGGCCGTCGACCTCATCGCGGCCCTCGAGCCGGTCGGCCGCGGTGCGTCGATGGGGGCGCTCGGGCGCGTGCACGGGAACGGCGACGTCGAGCTGGGCCTGACGATCCGGACGTTCGCGATCGCCGACGAGCGCGTGCACCTGTGGGTCGGCGGCGGCATCGTCTGGGACTCCGACCCGGACGAGGAGGTCGAGGAGTCGCTGACGAAGGCGGCGCCGCTGCTCGACGCCATCGGCGCTCCGCTCGGTCGGGTGCGTCCGGCGCAGGTCGAGCACGTCGGAGGACGCCTGCGATGAGCGTCAGGATGCTCGCGGCCGCGGTCTCGGGGCGGGGCGTGGTCGAGCCGGACGAGGCCGTCGTCGCGTGCGACGACGAGGGGTTCGCGCGTGGCCGGGCCGCATTCGAGACCCTGCGCGTCTACGACGGCACGCCGTTCCGGCTCGCGGAGCACGTCGACCGGCTCGTGCGGTCGGCCGCGCGGCTCGGGCTTCCGGCACCGGATGTCGACGGCGTGCGCGAGGTCGCCGGTCTCGCGCTGGCCGCGGTCGGGAGCCACGACGGAGATGCGGTCCTCCGCCTCTACTGGACGCCGGGCGCGCCCGGTCGTGAGGCGACCGCCGTCGCGCTCGTCTCGCCCGTCCCCGACTGGATCGAGCCGGCGCGGGAGCGCGGCCAGCGGCTCGTCTCGCTCCCCTTTCCGGCGCGTTCGGCGCCGTGGCTCCTGCCCGGCACCAAGTCCGTGAGCTACGCGACCAACGTCGCCGCCGAGGCGGAGGCGAAGCGGCGCGGCGCCGACGACGCGGTGCTCGTCGACCTCGACGGGACCGTGCTCGAGGGCCCCGTCACGAACGTCTGGTGGCGCGAGGGCCCCCGACTGCTCACGCCGTCCCTCGAGCTCGGGATCCTGGCGGGGGAGACGCGCGCGGCGCTCATCGAGCTCGCGACGTCCATCGGCTACGAGACGGAGGAGGGGATCTACGGGCTCGACCGCCTCCTCGCCGCGGAGGAGGTCTTCACCTCGTCGTCTGTCCGCGAGGTCATGCCGGTCGTCGTGGTCGACGATCGCTCCTACGCGAGCCGTGAGGCGGCCGACGCCCTCCAGCAGGCGCTCCGCCGCGCGGCGCGGCGCTGACGGCGCGAAAGCGGCGTTCGGGCCCGGCCCGCGCCGGGCACCTGACGCTACCCTCCGCGGCATGGAGAAGCTCCGCCTCGGGGGCATGGCCCTCCAGAACGGCGTGCTCGTTCACGGGCCGACGGCCTGGGGAGCCGCCGTGCGCCTGCCCGACGGAACGATCAAGTCCGCGTCCGGGCCAAAGCCCCGGCTGGGCGCCCGCATGACAGTGCCGTTCGTCCGCGGCCCGCTCCGGCTTGCGGAGGCGTTCGCCGTGCTGCCGGTCGTGAAGCGCGCGCTCCCCGAAGCCCGCATGCCCTTCGAGCGCCCCGCGGTCGCGGTCGCCCTGGTCGCCGCGAGCACCGGCGCGAGCCTCGCCCGCCGCTCGTCCCTCCCGACCGTGCCCCGCGAGGCGACCGTGTTGATCGCCTCGCTCGCACCCGCCCTCGTCGCGCTCCGCGGCCAGGACCTGACGTCGTACCACGGCGCCGAGCACGTCTCGATCGGGACGTACGAGACCGGAGAGCGCGCCGCGAAGGAGCACGAGCGATGCGGCTCGCACCTCGTCGGCCCGCTGACGATCACGACGGCGCTTGCCGCAGCCGCGGCGGAGCGTGCTCCCGCGCGCCACCGGACGACAGCACGGCTCGCCGGCACCGTGGCCGCCCTCGGTGCCGCGGTCGAGATCTTCGGCTGGATGAGCCGCAACCCCGATCGTCGGCTGGCGCGCGCCCTCGCACGGCCCGGCACGGAGCTCCAGCGTCGCCTGTCGACGAGCGAGCCGTCCGACGCGCAGCTCGAGGTCGCCGAGGCGGCGCTCCGCGTGTGCCTCGAGGCGGAGGGCGGCGCGGTGACCGCCGTCACGCCCCGGACGGGCCGCGAGCGGCTCGACCCCGAGATCTTCGACCTGCCCGTCGAGAAGATGCGAGACGGGTACTACACCGACGCGTACTTCAACCACACGCGCGCCGCGCTGCTCCACGACGACCGCCGCCCTCGCGTCGTCATGCAGCTCTTCCAGCGCAAGCACGCCATGGTCGGCGGGATGGACGAGTCGATCGCGATCCTGAAGCTCTGCTCCCACGACTGGGACGGCCTCGTCGTCCATGCGCTCCACGACGGCGACCGGATCGAGCCGTGGGAGACCGTGATGACGGTCGAGGGCGACTACACCTCCTTCGCGCACCTGGAGACCGTCGTCCTCGGCACGCTCGCCCGCAGGACGCTCATCGCGACGAACACGGCGCGCGTGCTCGAGGCGGCGAACGGCAAGCCGATCATCTTCATGCCCGCACGGCACGATCACCACCGCGTGCAGACGGGTGACGGCTACGCGGCCTATATCGCGGGCGCCGTGCGCGGCGCCGAGATCGGCGTCACCTCGGACGCCCAGGCGTCGTGGTGGGGCGGTCAGGGCCTCGGCACCGTCCCGCACGCGCTCATCGCCGCCTACGGCGGGAACACCGTGCTCGCGGCGACGAAGTTCGCGGAGTGGGCGCCGGACGACCTCCGCATCACCGTGCTCGTCGACTTCGAGAACGACTCGGTGCGCACCGCGCTCGACGTCGCGCGGGCGCTCGGCCCGCGGCTCTGGGGCGTGCGGCTCGACACCTCGAGCCAGCTCGTCGACCGATCGCTGTGGGACGAGCTCGGCGACTTCGACCCCCGCGGAGTCAACGAGCGCCTCGTGCGCAAGGTCCGTGCGGCGCTCGACGAGGACGGCTTCGAGCGCGTCCGGATCGTCGCCTCCGGCGGGTTCACGGTCGAGAAGATCGAGCAGTTCGAGCGCAGCGGCGTCCCGATCGACGCGTACGGGGTCGGCTCGTCGCTGATCCGCGGCGAGAACGACTTCACCGCAGACATCGTGCTGACGGACGGCCGTCCCGCAGGCAAGGTCGGTCGCCGCTACCGACCGAGCGAGCGCCTCGAGCTCGTACGATGACGGCATGAGCGGCCGGCTTCTCTGGGACGTCGACACGCAGGTCGACTTCATCCGCTCGGACGGCAAGCTTCCGGTGCCCGAGGCCGAAGGGGCGATCCCCGCGATGGCTCGGCTCGTCCGTTGGGCCGAGGCGGAGGGCGTGACCCACCTGGCGACCGCGGACGACCACGAGCTGACCGACCCCGAGATCGCCGACGACGCCGACTTCGCGACGACGTTCCCGCCGCACTGCCTGCGCGGCACGCCCGGCGCGGCGAAGATCCCCGAGACCGCGCAGCGCGACCCGCTCCCGCTCTCGCTCACTCCGTACCCGCCGGGCCTGCTCCCGGAGCTCGTGCGCGACCGGCGTGAGCTGCTCCTCCTGAAGAAGTCGTTCAGCGCCTTCTCGAACCCGAACCTCGAGCCGCTCCTCGACGTGCTGAAGCCGGACGAGGTGATCCTGTTCGGGGTCGCGAGCGACGTCTGCAACCACGCGGCGATCATGGGACTGCTCGCGCGGCAGTACTCGGTCGCGTTCGTGGAGGACGCGTCCCGCGGTCTCGAGCCCGACTTCGTCGCGCACTCGTTCGAGCTGTGGCGGGCCGGCGGCGTCCGCTTCACGACGACGGATGAGGTCGTCGGCTCGTAGCCGTGACCGTCCCGGCGCTCGTCGCCCGCGCACGGCCGGCTGGAAGGGGCCGGATGCGCGGCGCGAGCGGTGGCTCACGCATCCACGCGTGCGGGCGGCGATGCTCGGAACGGGAGGCGACGCACTCGCGCTCGTCGCCGTCGTCCGGCGCTAGCCGTCGTCCTCGCGGCGGGCGGAGACCCACGCCGCCGGCCGACCGCGGCTCACGAAGACCGCGAGGAGGCACCAGCCGACGACTGTGAACGGCGCAAACGCAGCAAGGTCCGAGGACGATCCTGCTGCCACGATGCACGCGACAGGGACGGCGGCGGCCGCGGCGAGGGCGGGCCACCGCGACATCCCGCCGAGCCAGAGCAGGACGGCCGACAGAATCGTCGCCGCGCCGACCCCGATGCCGACGAGTGAGGGCGTCGAGTCACCCGGCTCAGGTGACCCGCAGCAGCCGTCCACGGCCGTGGCCGCGATGCCGACCATCGCCGCGACCAGTCCAACGATGACGAGCAGGATCGAGACAACCGCGACGCTCCGAGGTCGTGGCCCTGACGGCGGTTCCGGAACGTCAAACACGTTGGCGCTCGCCGGCGTCGACGTGCCGGGCGAGCGCGGCCAGGCGCTCGTCCCACTCGCTGCCGACGCGCTCGAGCCAGGCGGCGGCGTCGCCGAGCGGGGCGGAGTCCAGCTCGTAGTGCGTCTCGCGCCCGTGGCGCTCGGCGTGGACGAGCCCGGCCTCACGCAGCGTCGCGAGGTGCTTCGCGACCGCCTGGCGCGTGACCGGCAGCTCGCCTGCGAGCTCGGACTGGCTTGCGCTCCCGCGCGCCAGCCGCTCGAGCACGAACCTGCGGCTCGGGTCGGCGAGGGCGGCGAAGACGAGGTCTACGCGAGCGCCCACGACGCGAGCGCCGTGATCTCCAGCGCGGTGCTCCACTCCGGCGACGTCTCGCGGACGTGCACTGCGGTGCCCCCGACCGCGTCGGTCAGCGTGAGCTCGACCACGCCGTCGTCGTCCCAGCGAAGGACGAGAAGCTCCTCCTCGCGCACCGTCTCGACCGCGCCGCGCCGGACGTCGCCGTCGTCCCAGCGGAACTCCGCGGTGCCACCTTCGCGCAGCTCGAGGGACACCTCGTTCGCGAACCACTCCTCGAGGCGCTCCGGGTCGGTCAGCGCGTCCCACGCATCCTCGCGGGTGGTCGGCAGCACGATCTCGCGGGTGATCTCCATGCGCAACCTCCAAGTTGCGTATAGTTCTGGCAACCCAATGGTTGCACGATACCGCGAAGGGAGGCAACCGTGCCGCTGATCCCCACCGTCGTCGAGGCGGACGGCCGCGCCGAGCGCGCGTTCGACATCTACTCGCGCCTCCTGCGCGACCGGATCGTGTTCCTCGGCCGGCCGGTCGACGAGGAGATCGCGAACCTGATCGTCGCCCAGCTCCTGTTCCTCGCAGCGGAGGATCCGGACGCCGACGTCAACCTCTACGTGAACTCGCCGGGTGGGGACGCGTACGCGGGAATGGCCATCTACGACGCGATGCAGCACATCCGGCCGGCCGTGAAGACGATCTGCTACGGGATCGGCATGTCGGCGGCCGCGATGATCGTCGCCGGGGGTGCTCCGGGCAAGCGGCTGGCACTGCCGCACGCGAAGCTGATGATCCACCAGGGCTCCGCGGGCTTCCGCGGGGCGCCGTCGGACGTCGCGATCGCGGCCCGCGAGATCGAGTCGACGACGCGGCAGATGGCGGAGATCCTCTCGCGCCACTCGGGCCGCCCGATCGCGCAGGTGATGGACGACATCGACCGCGACCGCTTCATGACGCCGGACGAGGCGGTGGCGTACGGGCTCATCGACGGCGTGCTCGAGCCGCGTCCGGGAGTGGGCGGAGAAGTAGCATCGGCCGCGTGAGAGCGCTCGGCATCCACCACGTCGGCGTCGCGGTCGACGACCTCGACCGGGCGCTCGCGACGTACGTCGACGTCCTCGGCGGCACGCTGGAGCACCGGGAGGCGCTCGTCCGACCAGGGAGTCGAGGCGGCCGCGGTGCTCGTCGGCGCCGATCGCGTCGAGCTCCTCGCCGCGACCGGCGATGACACGCCCGTCGGGCGCTTCGTCGCCAAGCACGGCCCCGGGATGCACCACGTCGCGTACGTCGTCGACGACGTCGGAGCCGCCCTGCTCGACCTGTCCGCCGCGGGGCTCGAGCTGATCGACGAGGCGCCGCGCCGCGGGCTGTTCGGCCTCGAGGTTGCATTCGTCCATCCCGACGCCGTCCACGGCGTCCTGACCGAGGTGGTGTCCCCTGCCTGACGATTCGGTTCGCATCGAGCTCGCCTTCGAGGGCGGGCAGATCATCGCGGCGATGGTGACGCCGCAGGCCGCGGAGGCCGTCGAGCGCGCGGTGAACGCCGGGGCCGGCGGCACCGTCGAGATCGAGACCGACGACGGCCGCATCGCGATCGTCGTGCCACGCGTCGTGTACCTCAAGCGCTTCACGAAGGGATCGCAGCCGGGCTTCGCCGCGGACTAGAGACCCCGGTGGAGGACCAGATCAGGCAGGTTCTCGCCGCTCTGCGGGCTCGACGAGGACGCGGCAGCCCCGGGCCGCGACACCGCGCCGAAGACGCCGGCGCAATGTGCCGGACGGCGTCCCCGGGGACGCGACCCGCAGCCACCTGCGCCGTGCGCGACCCGGCACGAAGTCGGCACAGACCTGTCACCGGATCCGCGATAGCGTGACATCAGGGACACGGGAGTGCCCCTGGGGGAGGTTGGAGCGACGCACGCGCGGCGCGGCCGCACCTCGGCCGGCTTGCGTCCGGCGCGCCTCCTCTACCCTGACGCGATGGCGCTCGAGGTCGGGATCGTGGGTCTGCCGAACAGCGGCAAGACGACGCTGTTCAACGCGCTCACGCGCGCCGGCGCGGAGATCACCGCCTACGCCTCCGTGACCGACAAGCCGAACGTCGGCATGGCAACGATCGTCGACGACCGGCTCGTCCGGCTCGCCGCGCTCGTCGAGGCGAAGAAGGTCACGCCGGCGGCGGTCCGCGTCGTCGACGTCCCGGGCACGGGCCCGCAGCTCCTCGGCAACCTCCGCCAGGTCGATGCGATCCTTGCCGTCCTGGACGGGTTCTCGGCGGACGCGACGCCCGCCGACGACCTCGAGACCCTGAAGCTCGAGCTCCTCGTCGCAGACCGCGACCACGTCGAGCGCCGCCACGAGCGGGTCGCGAAGGAGGCGAAGTCCGGCGACCCGGCGAAGCGGGCCGAGCTCGAGACGCTCGCGGGCCTCCTCGACCACCTCGACGAGGGCCTCACGCTGGCCGACTGGCCCGGCGAGCTGCCGGCCGAGCTCGACCCGCTGACGACGAAGCCGCTCCTCGCGCTCGAGAACGGCCCGGGCGGGATCGACTGCAAGCTCGAGGCCGAGCTCGCCGAGCTTCCCGAGACCGAGGCGGCGGAGTTCCGCGACGGCCCGTCCGCGCTCGACGAGGTCGTGCGCCGCCTCTCGGACGCGCTCGGCCTGATCACGTTCTTCACCGCCGGCGACAAGGAGACCCGCGCGTGGACGCTGCGTGACGGGCAGACCGCGCTCGACGCGGCGGGCACGATCCACACCGACATCGCGCGCGGCTTCATCCGCTGCGAGGTGATCTCGGCCGATGACCTGCTCGCGGCCGGGTCGCACGCCGAGGCCGCGAGGCGCGGCACGCAGCGGCTCGAGGGCAAGACCTACGTCGTCCAGGAAGGCGACGTCCTGAACGTCCGCTTCAACGTCTGAGCGCGGGGCACGGCGGAGAGGCCGGGGGCCGGCCTCCCCTCCGCACGCTACGCGCGCTTCAGGCGCCAGTGGGCGTACTGCTTCTGCATGCGCTCGGTCTGCCCGCCGTGAACTGCGTGTAGCAGGCGTCGTCGGAGTAGTCCATGTAGTTGTGGATCGGGTCGAGCCCGCTTCCTCGGGCACGTGTCCTTGCCGTCGGGCAGCCCGATGTCGGCTCCGACATGTACGGGCGTGTCGTCGACGTAGTCGCCCTGAGCCGATGCAGCCCTTCTCGAACGTGTGCGCGAGCCCGAGGTAGTGACCCACCTCGTGGGTCGCCGTGTAGCCGAGGTTGAAGTCCGTGATGAACCCGTTCGGCAGCGAGCCGTAGTGGACGACGATGCCGTCGAGGACGCCGAACTGGTTCGAGGTGGTGATGCTGCGGGTAGTAGGCCCAGCCCGAGGAACCCGCCGCCGCTCGTCGTGTAGACGTTGAGGTCGGCCGGCCCGCCGCGCTTCAGCGCGGTCTTCATCGCGATCTCGTCTTCGAACGTGCTCTGCGCGTACCACGCGTCGTTCGCGGTCCAGTCGATGTCCGCCAGGTCGAAGCGGAACCCGGTGTCGGCGCCGTCCGGGAACCCGGCGAACGACAGGTTGAGCACCTCGATCTGCTCCTCGACGTCGGCCTCGGAGACGAAGCCGGTGCCGTCGACCTCGTGCACGACGTGGACGTAGACCGGGATCGTGCCCGCCGTGGGCGTGCCGGGAGTCTTCTGACCGTCAGCGCTCCCGGAGTACTTCTCGGTGTTCTTCTCGGAACGGGTCGTCGAAGCGATCCCGCGCGTTGTGCCGGTCCGCGCGAGCGCGGCCAGCCCGTCGAACATCTCCGCTCCGCAGGCGATCGGAACGGCACCGTGCGAGCCGGCGGGTGCAGGCGATGCACCCAGCGCAGCGACGGCGAGGACAGCAAGCGCCACTGCCAGGCGCGCGTGCGTCTTCGTCATTCTCCCTCCTCGTTTCGGAGCCTGACTGCGATCGCGGACCCTATATCCCCGTATCCGGGAGCGAATCACACCTGTCAGCCGACGGCGACGGCGGCCGCGCCGCCGAGCGCGAGCGCGCCGCCGATCCGCCGTCCCCGGTCGAGACGCTCGGCGAGCACCACGCGGGCGAGGAGAACGGTCGTCACGGGGTACAGCGCGCTCAGCACGGCGACGATCCCCGCCGGGCCTCGCGGGTGGTCGCGAATGCGACGAGCACGTTCGCGAACGTGTCGAACGCGCCAACCGCGACGATCATCGGGAGGAGCCGCGCAGGGGGACGGAGCGGCGCCGAGACGACGACCGCAGCCACGAGGGCGAGCAGCGTCGACGTGGCGCGCACGACGAGGATCGTCCACGCGACGCCGTCGTCGGACGCCGCGTCGAGGCCGACGACGAACAGCCCGAAGCCGAGGGCGGCGACGAGAGCGAGCGCGACTCCCGCCGCGATCCCGGAGGTCGCGGGCTCCACCGCCCGGCTCGCGGGCGAGCAGGACGATGCCGGTGAGCACGACCGCGATCCCGAGCCACTGCAGCGCGCTCGGGACGACGCCCCGCCCGACGTCGACGGCGAGCGGCACGATCGGGCTCGCCGCCGAGATCGGCGCGACGATCCCCATCGCGCCGATCGCCATGCCGCGGTAGCAGCGCGCCGAGGCCGATCGCTCCTGCCGCGCCCGCGACGGCCGCGGGCCACAGGTCCGCGAGCGACGGTCGCCCACCGCCGGCCACGAGAACCCAGGTCGCCGCGCCGACGAGCCCGATCGCCTGCGAGAGCGCGAGCACCGTGAGGACGTGTGCCCGGCGCGACGCGAGGCCGCCGAGGAAGTCGCCGATGCCCCACGACGCCGCGCCGAGGAGCGCGAGGAGCGCGAAGCCCAATGGGCCGTCAGTCGCCGACCGGGCGGGTCGCGGCCTGCGCGTCGAGCTGGTTCGCGTGGTACAGCACGGCCGCCTCGGCCGTGCGCGCGGCGCCCGCGGTCGTGGTGCGCGGCGATCGCGTGGAGAAGCTCGGCCCGCAGCGTCGGGCTCGAGCGCCGCGCGCTCGCTCGTCGACGAGTCGTACCCCGAGCTGGACGTGGCCGAGGAGCGCGCCCTCGGGCGTCGGGCGGAACGCCGGGCCGCGTCCGAGCTCGCGGACCCGGCCGACGTCGTGGAGGAGCGCGGCGGCGAGGAGGAGATCCGCTGCGCAGCCGCGGATGGAGCTGCGCCGTCTCGCGGCAGAGCGTCGCGACGCCCACCGTGTGCTCGAGCAGTCCGCCGGCGTAGCCGTGGTGGCCGTCCGCGCCCGCGGCGGGCAGCGACCGCATCCCCTCGCGCACCTCGGCCTCGCCGAAGCACGCCGCCGACGAGGGCCGCGAGGCCCGGGTGCGCGATCTCGGCGGCGAGGAACTCGAGGAACCCGTCGAGCTCGTCGGCGTCGCGACGCATGCGCCGGCGCGAGCCCGGCCGGGTCGGCCTCGGACGGCTCGACCGTGCGCACCTGGAGCTGGAGGCGGCCGTCGAAGCGCTCGACGCGGGCGAGCACGCGGACGGCGTCGCCCTCGTCGAAGCGGCGGTCGAGCAGCTCGACGTCGTCCCAGATGCGCCCCTCGATCCGCCCGCTCGGGTCGACGAGCTCGAGCAGCGAGGTACGGCTTGCCCTTGCGCGTCGTGAGGCGGCGCTTGCGCGCGACCGCGAACACGCCGTCGACGGTGCGGTCTTCGACGAGGTCGGCGATCGTCGCCACGGGCTGAGTCTAGGGCCTCGCCTGTAGGCTCGACCGGTGGCCGACGTCCGCCCGTTCCGCGCCGTCCGCTACGCACGGCCGAGCGCGGAGGTGACGGCGCCGCCGTACGACGTGATCGACGACCGAGGCGTCGCGAGGAGCTCCGCGCGCGTGACCCCCACAACGTCGTCCACCTCACCTCGAGCCGGACGCGGCAGCGGCGGGCGGAGCGCCTCCGAGAGCTGGCTCGAGGACGGGATGCTCGTCCGCGACGCGACGCCCGCGGTCTGGTTCCTCGAGCAGGACTACGTCGGCCCCGACGGCGTCGCACGCCGGCGCGACGGGATCGTCGCATCGCTCCGCGCCGAGCCGTACGCGACGGGCGCCGTCCTGCCCGCACGAGCGCACGCACGCCGAGGCGCATCGAGGGCCGGCTGCGCCTCCTGCGCGCGACGCGCACGCAGCTCGAGCCGATCTTCCTCCTCTACGAAGGCGACCCGCCGCTGACGCGACCGGCGACGGAGCCCGACCTCGACATCGAGGGGACGCGGCTCTGGCGGCGTCGAGGGAGACGAGGGCGTCGAGGCGTTCTTCGCCGGCCGCGCAGCTCCTCATCGCCGACGGCCACCACCGCTACGAGACCGCGGTCGCGTTCGCCGCCGAGGACGGCGCCGACCGCCTGCTCGCCGTCCTCGTCTCGACCGATCGACCCCGGGCTCGAGGTCTTCCCGACCCACCGCGTCTTCGCCGGCCGGCCCGACATCGACCCGCCGGGCGACGCGTTCCCCACCGTCGAGGACGCGCTCGCGGCGCTCGACGCGCGGGCCGACCGACGACCCGCTGGCCGTCTTCGTCGCGGTCGGGCGGCGCCCGGCTCGTGCGCGGCGACGCCCGGCGAGCTCGACGTCGAGCTCGTCGACCGCTTCGGGCACGACGGGCATCTCGTACACGCCGGACCGCGACGAGGCGCTGCGCCGCGTCCGAGGCGGCGAGGCGGACTGCGCGTTCCTTCTCCGGCCGCCGCGCATCGCGGACGTGTTCGAGCGCGCTCGCCGCGGGGCGCCGCTGCCGCCGAAGACGACCTACTTCTTCCCGAAGCTCCTCTCGGGGCTCCTCCTCCATCCACTCGGTCGACCCGTGACCGACTGGCTCGCCTTCTCCCGCGACTGCGTCCGCGATCTCGAGGCCGTGCTCGCCGAGCTGCCGACCCGCGCCGAGCGCGAGCCGGTCCTGCGGGCCGGCGAGGGCGGCGACGACACGACCGCGATCGACGCCGCGGCCGAGCTGGCGGTCGTGGCACGCCTCGACGCGCTCGGCGCTCGACCTCACGCTCGTCTCGGAGGAGCTCGGGCGTCCGGACGTTCGGCAGCGGCGGCGGCGCTGCGCGTGGTCGTCGACCCGATCGACGGCTCGGTCAACGCGAAGCGCGGCATTCCGTTCTTCTCCCTCTCGCTCGCCGTCGCCGACGGCGAGACGATGGACGACGTGACGCTTCGGCTTCGTCTACGACTTCGGCGCGCGCGAGGAGTGGGTCGCCGAGCGCGGGCGCGGCGCGTTCCTCGACGGCGCGCCGCTCGACGGGCCCGGGCCCGAAGGACACGATCGAGATCCTCTCGCTCGAGGGGACGACGACCGAGGCGATCGCGCGGGCCGTTCCGGGGCTCGCGGCGTCGCGCACCGCGTCCGCGTGATGGGCTCGCTCGCGCTCTCGCTCTGCCATCTCGCCGCCGGTCGGGTCGACGCGGTCTGCTGCCTCAAGCCGGCCCGATCGATCGACATCGCCGCGGCGCAGCTGCTCGTCCGCGAGCGCGGTCTCGCGATCGAGCTGTTCGAGGACCCGCCGTTCGGTCGCGCGCCGCTCGACCTCGGGCAGCGCTCGCGCGTCGTCGCCGCGGCGAGGACGAGCTGAGGCGCAGCTGCAGCGGCGCTGGCGGCGGCTCCGCCGGCACGCACCGACGGGCCTGACGCTTCATGCTCCGCGGTGACGATACGACGGTCGTATGCTCGAGCAGGGTGCCGATGAACGCGGAAGCGCCGTTCCTCGAGACGGCGATCACCGTCCGGACGCTGCTGATCGCCGCGCTCATCGTCTGCCTCGGCTGCGGCCGTCGTCTCGATCCTCGACGCGCTCCTCCTCGTCTTCCTCGGCATCTTCCTCGCGCTCGTCTTCGAGATCCCCGTGCGGGCGTTCATGCGCAGGACGGGGCGGGGTCGCGGGCTCTCGGCCACGATCGTCGTCCTCGGCTCGGCCGCGGCGCGCGACCGTCCTGGCGCTGATCCTGCTCGTGCCGCTCGCCGGCTCCGTGCGCGACTTCCTGAAGGACCTCCCGGAGCTCGTCGCCGAGCTGCGAGACTCCGACGAGCTGTCGTGGCTCGGCGACTCGGGTGCGGCCGAGAACGTCCAGGACGGCGCGAACGACCTCTCCGCGACGATCCCCGACGCGATCAGCGCGCTCCTCGGCGTCGCCGGCCAACGCGTTCTCCGTCGGCCTCGCGCTCTTCACCGTGCTCTTCCTCGCGCTCTTCCTGCTCGTCGACATGTCGAAGCTGCAAGGAGTCGGTCCGGAGCATGCTGATGCCGGCGGACGCCGACCGCTGGCTCGACGTCTGGGAGCGCATCACCGAGAACCGTCTCGCGCTGGGCGATCGGCGCACTGACGATCGCCGTCGATCGCGGGCACGACCCAGGGCCTCACCGCCTTCCTCCTCGGCTCGAGCTACGCGCTCGCGCTCGGGCTGATCGCGGGCTTCCTCGACCTGATCCCGAACATCGGCGCCACCATCGCCGCGTTCATCCTCGTGCCGACGATCCTTGGGCGGAGGAAGGGCTCACGGACGCGCTGATCATGCTCGCGGTCGTGCTCGTCTACCAGCAGATCGAGAACAACCTGCTCTCGCCGACGATCTACGGCAAGGCCGTGAACATCTCGCCGTTCTTCGTGATCCTCGGCGTGACGCTCTTCGGCGCCCTCCTCGGCGTGCTCGGCGCGCTCGTCGCGGTGCCCGTCACCGCGTCGCTCCAGATCGTCCTGCAGGAGGTCACGAAGGCGCGCCGCGCGCGGATCGCCGAGGTTCGCGCCGAGGCCGATCGGCTCGCCGCGGACGCGGCGCCTGCGTCCGACGCAGCCCCGCCCTAGCTGCTCGAGGCGCTCTGGTGGGGCGCTCCTCGCGAGCTCGTCGCTCCTGATCGGCGGCGTGATCGCGCTCCGGGTCCACGTGAGCAGGCTCGCGCTCGGGCTCGTCATGGGGTTCGGCGCCGGCGTGCTGATCAGCGCGGTCGCCTTCGAGCTCGTGGAGGAGGCATTCGAGACGTCCGGGCCTTCTCTCGGACGTCGCGATCGGCCTGTTCGCCGGGCTGCGCGGTCTTCACGCTCGGCGACGCGCTGATCGACCGGCTCGGCGGCGCCGACCGAAAGCGACATGGACGGCGCCCAGGCGGGCGGCTCGGCGCTCGCGATCGTGCTCGGGCATCGTCCTCGACGGGATCCCCGAGTCGGCCGTTCTCGGCCTGAGCCTCCTCGAGGGCAGCGGCGGTCAGTGCCGCGATGCTCGCGGCGGTGTTCCTCTCGAACCTGCCCGAGGCGATCGCGGCGACGTCCGGGCCTCGCGGCGTCCGGCTGGCGCGCCTCGCGCATCCTCCTCCTCTGGGGCCGGTCGTCGTCCTGATCTCCGGCGCTCGCGGCTCTCGCCGGCTACGGCCTCTTCGACGGCGCGTCGCCCTCGGCGATCGCGTTCGTGCTCGCCTTCGCCGGCGGCGCGATCCTCACGATGCTCGCCGACACGATGATGCCGGAGGCGTTCGAGAAGGGCGGCAAGTGGGTCGGCGTCCTGACGACGCTCGGCTTCGCCACCGCGTTCGCGATCAGCGCGTTCGAGTGAGGCGCGGGGGCGGGTCGCTCACGCGACCCGCCGCCCGCCGACGTGCTGCTACGACGCGAGCGCCTTCGCTTGATCGCGTCGAACTCGGCCTGGGTGATCGCGCCCGAGCTGAGCAGCGCGTTGGCCTTCTCGATCTCGGCGGCCGCCCCGCCGCTCCGCGACCGACTTGACGTAGGTGTCGAACTGCGCCTGCGACGCCTGCGCGTCCTTCATGTCGCGCTCGGCCATGTGCTGGCTCTGCGTGATCAGGTAGACGAACACGCCGAGGAACGGCAGGAGGATCACGAAGATGATCCAGAGCGACCTTGTCCCAGCCGCTGATGTCGTGGCGGCGGAAGATGTCCACGATGATCCGTGAACAGCAACATGAACCAGGCGATCCAGATGAAGAAGATGAGCATCGTCCAGAGGACGTCGAGAAACGGGTAATCCGCTGCTACGAGCAAGGCGACCTACCTCTCCGAGTCGGGGTCAATGCCTGCCCGTGCGCTGCGACGGCGCATCGAGCAGGGCCGCGACATCCTAGTACGGCTCGACATCTGGCGTGGGAGCGGCGCACGAGCCCTCGACCGCGGCCTGCAAGCGTCGTGGCCGCGATGGCGTCGAAGCGACCGGCGCAGCCCTCGATGCCGGCCGAGTAGATTCGGGAGCGGATTCGCGCCGTCGTCGTCTCGGAGGTCGCGCCGATGCCGTATCTGGATCCCCGCCCGCGCCCGGGATGACCTGGATCCCGGGCGGGAAGTTCGCGATGGGCTCGGAGGACTTCTACCCCGAGGAGCGCCCGGTACACCGGGTCTCGGTGGACGGGTTCTGGATGGACGAGCAGCCCGTGACGGCCGCCGAGTTCCGCCGCTTCGTGCGCGAGACGAAGCACGTGACCGTCGCGGAGCGCCCGCTCGACCCGGACGAGTACCCCGACGCCGACCCCGACCTGCTCGTCCCCGGCTCGCTCGTCTTCCGGGGCACGGCGGCCCGGTGAACCTCGACGACTACCGCAACTGGTGGGAGTACGTGCCCGGCGCGCTACTGGAAGCGGCCCGGCGGCAAGGGCACGACGATCAACGGCCGCGACAACCACCCCGTCACGCACGTCGCCTACGAGGACGCCGAGGCATACGCCGCCTGGGCGGGCAAGGAGCTGCCGACCGAGGCGGAGTGGGAGTTCGCCGCGCGCGGCGGGCTCGAGGGCGCCGTGTTCGCCTGGGGCGACGAGCACTTCCCCGACGGGAAGGCGATGGCGAACTCGTGGCAGGGCGAGTTCCCCTGGCAGAACCTCAAGCACGACGGCTACGAGCGCACCTCGCCGGTCGGCAGCTTCCCCCCGAACGGCTACGGCCTCTACGACGTCACGGGGAACGTCTGGGAGTGGACGTCGGACTGGTACGTGCCCGGCCACCCCGACGAGGTCGCGAGCCCGTGCTGCGTCCCGTCGAATCCCCGCGTGACGTCTCCCGACCGGAGCTACAACCCCGGTCAGCCCGGTGAGCACATCCCGCGCCGCGTGATCAAGGGCGGCTCGCACCTCTGCGCGCCGAACTACTGTCTCCGCTACCGACCTGCCGCCCGCCAGCCGCAGATGATCGACACGTCGATGTCGCACCTCGGCTTCCGGTGCATCGTCCGCGAACCAGCCCCCGCCTCGGAAGGAGCGACCGCCTGATGCCCGACAAGCCGAACATCCTCGTGATCTGGGGCGACGACATCGGGATCACGAACCTGAGCTGCTACAGCGACGGGCTGATGGGCTACCGCACGCCGAACATCGACCGCATCGCGAACGAGGGCATGCGCTTCACCGACTCGTACGGCGAGCAGAGCTGCACCGCGGGACGCGCGTCGTTCATCACGGGGCAGAGCGTCTTCCGCACGGGGCTCAGCAAGGTGGGGCTTCCCGCAGCGCCGGTCGGGCTGCGCGCCGAGGACCCGACGATCGCCGAGCTCCTGAAGAACCACGGCTACGCGACCGCGCAGTTCGGCAAGAACCACCTGGGGGACAAGAACGAGTTCCTGCCGACCGTGCACGGGTTCGACGAGTTCTACGGGAACCTCTACCACCTGAACGCCGAGGAGGACCCGGAGGACCCCGACTATCCGGAGAAGCACGGGTTCGAGCAGTTCCAGGAGCGCTTCGGCCCGCGCGGGGTGCTCCGTTGCAGGGCGACGGCCAAGGACGACCCGAAGGAGCACCCGCGCTGGGGCCGCGTCGGAAAGCAGCGGATCGAGGACACGGGACCGCTGACCCGCAAGCGGATGGAGACCTGCGACGACGAGTTCGCCGACGCCGCCTGCGACTACATCGAGCGCCAGCACAGCCGCAGGAAGCCGTTCTTCTGCTGGGTCAACTTCACGCACATGCACCTCCGCACGCACACGAAGCGGAGGAGCCTCGGCCAGGCCGGGCGGTGGCAGTCGCCCTACCACGACACGATGATCGACCACGACAAGAACGTCGGTCAGCTGCTCGACTTGCTCGACCAGCTCGGGATCGCCGACGACACGATCGTCCTCTACGGCACCGACAACGGGCCGCACATGAACTCGTGGCCGGACGGCGCGATGACCCCGTTCCGCAGCGAGAAGAACACGAACTGGGAAGGCGCCTTCCGCGTGCCGCAGATCGTGCGCTGGCCGGGAAAGATCCCGGCGGGCGCCGTCTCGAACGAGATCGTGCAGCACCACGACTGGCTGCCGACGTTCCTCGCGGCCGCGGGCGAGCCCGACGTCGTGGAGAAGCTGAAGGAGGGCCACGAGGCGGCCGGCAAGACGTTCAAGGTGCACATCGACGGCTACAACCTGCTGCCGTACCTCACGGGTGAGGAGAGCGAGAGCCCGCGCAAGGGGTTCATCTACTTCTCGGACGACGGCGACCTCGTCGCGCTCCGCTTCGACAACTGGAAGCTCGTCTTCATGGAGCAACGGGCGCGCGGCACGCTCGAGCTGTGGGCGGAGCCGTTCGTCCCGCTGCGCGTCCCGAAGCTCTTCAACCTGCGCACCGATCCGTTCGAGCGGGCGGACACGACCTCGAACACGTACTGGGACTGGTACATCTCCAAGGCGTACCTGATCATGGCCGCCCAGGCGCTCGTCGCCGACTTCCTCGCGACGTTCGGGGACTTCCCGCCGCGGCAGAAGGCAGCGAGCTTCACGATCGACCAGGCGCTCGAGCGGATGGAGGCCGCCGCGAGCGGCGCGCACGATTGATGCCGGGCCTCGCATCCTGGAACGACACGGCAACGCGCGAGGCGATCGTCGCGTTCGCGGAGTGCGCGGCGCAGTCCGTGCCGCCCGAGGAGCGCGTCGCGGTCTTCGACAACGACGGCACGCTCTGGTGCGAGAAGCCGATGCCGGTCGAGCTCGGCTTCATCCTGCTGCGGCTGGCCGGAGATGGCCGAGGCAGGACGAGTCCCTGCGCGAGAAGCAGCCGTGGAAGGCCGCGTACGAGAAGGACTACGCGTGGCTCGGCGGCGTGATCGACAAGCACTACGCCGGCGACGACAGCGACGTGAAGGTGCTGATGGGCGGGCTCCTGCAGGCATTCGCGGGCCAGACCGTCGACGAGTACGTCGCGGCCGCCGAGCGCTTCCTCGGCGGCGGCCGAGCATCCCTCGCTCGGCCGTCTCCTGCGCGACTGCACGTACGTGCCGATGGTCGAGCTCCTCCGCTACCTCGAAGGGCACGGCTTCCTCTGCTTCATCGCCTCGGGCGGGAATCGCGACTTCATGCGCGCGATCACCCACGAGATCTACGGGGTCCCGCCCCAGCGCGTGATCGGGAGCTCGAACGGCCTCGAGTACGTCGACGACGAGCACGGCGGCTCGCTCTCCTACCTCGCCAAGCCCGACGTCTTCGACGACGGCCCCGTCAAGCCGGTCCGGATCTGGAGCCGCATCGGGCGCCGTCCGATCGTCGGCGGGGGAAACTCGAACGGCGACGTCCCGATGCTCCGCTTCACGGGCGGCAAGGGACGGCCGGCGCTGCGGCTCCTCGTCCTCCACGACGATCCCGAGCGCGAGTTCGACTACGTCAAGGGCGCCGAGAACGCGCTCGAGCAGGCCGACGACGGAGGGCTGGACGGTCGTCAGCGTGAAGGACGACTGGTCGACGGTCTTCGCGGACGTACGGCGTAGCCCGCGCCGTTGTGACGACGCCTCCCCGGCTCGTACGCGGCGAGAGCCGACGCGTGCTGTGACAAATGTTCGACGCTCTCGCGCGTCGAGCTCGGCGACGAGGCGCTTCGGCGCCACGATGCGGTAGCTCTCCTCGACCCAGTCGCGCGAGCGTCGCGAGCGGGAGGCCGGAGACCGGCACCGTCACCCAGCCCGCCTTCCCGAGCCCGTAGCCCGTCGGCTCGGCGCCCTCGACCGACATCGCGTGCGCATGTGACTCGACGAGCTTGACGGTGATCGTCGGCTCGGTGCCGCCGAGGAAGACGAAGATCTTCCCGCGCACCTTGACGACGCGATCGCCCCACGGGAAGTCCTCCTGCGCGCCCGGGAGGCCGAGCGCGAACTCGGCGAGCCTGGCGCGCGGATCGGCCACCCCGAGAGGCTACGCTGACTCGATGGCGCCCGACCGCGACGCGATCCTGAAGGCGCTCGAGCTCGTGATCGACCCCGAGCTCAAGCGCCCCGTGACCGAGCTCGAGATGGTGCGCGACGTCGTCGTCTCCGACGGGGGCGCGGTCGACGTGACGATCGCGCTGACGGTGGCCGGCTGCCCGCTCCGGTCGAGCTTCGAGGACCAGGTCGCGCGGCACGTCGGCGGCGTCGACGGGCGTCTCGCGCGTCGCGCTCCACTTCGACGTGATGAGCCCGGAGGAGAAGGCCGCGCTCGCGACCCGGCTCCGCGGCGGCCGCCCCGAGCGCGAGGTCCGGCTCGATCCCGCGACGCGCGTCGTCGCCGTCGCGTCGGGCAAGGGCGGCGTCGGCAAGTCGACGCTGACCGCGAACCTCGCCGCTGCCCTCGCAGAGCGCGGCGAGCGCGTCGGCGTGCTCGACGCCGACGTCTACGGCTACTCGATCCCGCACATGCTCGGCATCACGCAGCGCCCCGTCGTCGTCGACTCGATGATCGTCCCGCCCGTCCGCGGGGAGCTGAAGGTCATGTCGATCGGGCTCTTCGCGGAGGACAACGGGCCGATCATGTGGCGCGGGCCGATGCTCCACAAGGCGCTCGAGCAGTTCCTCTCCGACGTCCACTGGGGCGAGCTCGACACGCTCGTCGTCGACATGCCGCCCGGGACGGGCGACGTCGCGATCTCGATCGGGCAGCTCCTTCCGCGCGCCGAGGCGGTGATCGTGACCACCCCGCAGCCGGCGGCCCAGCAGGTCGCCGTGCGCGCCGCGGTCATGGCGCAGAAGCTCGGGATGCGCGTCGTCGGCGTCGTGGAGAACATGTCGTGGCTCGTCGGCTCCGGCCAGGAGCTCTTCGGCTCCGGCGGCGGGGACGCGCTCGCGGCGGAGATCGACGCGCCGGTGCTGGCGCGGATCCCGTTCGATCCGGCGCTTCGCGAGGCCGCGGACGCCGGCACGCCGGTGCTCGAGGCGGCTCCGGCAGCGGAGGCGAGCGAGGCGATCCGCGCCCTCGCCGAGGCGATCCAGGCCCGGCGCCAGGGCCAGATCCGCAAGGCACTGACCGTTCTGTAGCGCTCGTCGCGCGCTGACCAGTGCGGCAGCCGTCGCGGCCGGAGGCCGGCTTTGCCGGCCGGGAGGCCAGTGACGACTGATCCGTGCACGACGCCGAAGAAGGGGGCTCGTGGGGGACATGGTTCCCCCACGTCAGAAGGAGGGGGCACGTGGGGGAAACATGGTTTCCCCCCGACCTACGGAAAGGGAGCCCGTGAGGCTCCCTTCCGTCGACGGCGAGCCCTGCGGCGGTGGGCCGGTGCCGTCGCTGCACGTCCGCGCCGGGGGGAGGCGCGGCCATCCAGCTACATCCTCGCAGGTTCGCTGTGAGGACTGTGTTAAGTACCCACCGTCACTAGGGTTGAAACGTGCTCCGGGCGGAAGCGATCTCGCGGCTCGAGAAACGTGGGCTGGCGCCGGAGGACGCAGCGATCGTCGTCGACCACCTCGAGCAGGCGGACGCGGCCGGGCAAGCCCGGGCACGGGCTCGGGCGAATCCCCTGGATCGAGGGACTGCTCGGATCGGAGGTCGACCCGGCCGGCCGACCCGAGCGGCTCGAGCGGACGGACGGGTTCGAGCGCTGGCACGGTCGCGGCGCGCTCGGCTACCTCACGCTGCACGCCGTCTGCGAGTCGCTGATCGCCGATCCGCCCGAGCGGGCGCGGCTCGTCGTCTGCGAGGCGTGCTTCCCGACGGGCGTCCTCGGCGCCTGGGCGAGACGGCTCGCCGGAAGCGGTCTCGTGGCGGTCGTGACGGCGACGTCCCCGCGCCGCCTTCCGCATCCCGACGGCGGCGTGCCGCTCACCGGGACGAATCCCATCGCGATCGCGGTGCCGTCGTCGGACGGCGTGCCGTTCGTCGCGGACGTCTCGATGGGCGCGGTGACGCACGGCGACGTGCTCGTCCGGCGCGGCGCGACCGGAGGAGCTCGTCCCGTTCGGCGGGCCGCAGGCCCACAAGGCGTTCGCGCTCGCCGCCGGCGTCGAGCTGCTCGTCGGCGCGCTCGCCGGCCCGGCCCACGGCGCGGTCGTGCTCGCCGCGCGGCCCGAGCACGACCCGGTGCCGGCGTTCCGCGAGCTCGCGGCCGGGCTCCGGCTGCCGGGCGACGGCGCGTCCTAGACCGCGACGGCGGGCAGCCCGGCGAGCGCCATCGCGAGCTCGCCCTCGTCGTACTCGCGGTCCTCGAGCTTCCCGGAGAAGAAGTCGATGTAGGCCTGCATGTCGAAGTGCCCGTGCCCGCAGAGGTTGAAGAGGATCGTCTCCGACCGGCCCTCCTCCCGGCAGCGGACCGCCTCGTCGATCACCGCCTTGACGGCGTGGTTCGCCTCCGGCGCCGGCAGGATCCCCTCCGCACGCGCGAACCGCACGCCGGCCTCGAAGACGGCGGTCTGCTGGTACGCGCGTGCCTCGATCAGCCCGAGCTCGTGGAGGTGGCTCACGAGCGGCGCCATCCCGTGGTAGCGCAGGCCACCCGCGTGGAAGCCCGGCGGGACGAACGTCGAGCCGAGCGTGTGCATCTTCACGAGCGGCGTCAGGTGGCCCGTGTCGCCGAAGTCGTAGGCGAACTCGCCGCGCGTCAGGCTCGGGCACGCCGCCGGCTCGACGGCGATCACGCGCACGTCCCGCCCGCCGCGGAGCTTCTGGCCGACGAACGGGAACACGAGGCCGGAGAAGTTCGAGCCGCCGCCGGTGCAGCCGATCAGCACGTCCGGGTAGGCCTCCGCCAGGTCCATCTGGGCGATCGCCTCCTCGCCGATCACCGTCTGGTGGAGGAGGACGTGGTTCAGGACCGAGCCCGAGCGCGTACTTCGTGTCCTCGCGCTGCGCCGCCTGCTCGACCGCCTCGGAGATGGCGATCCCGAGGCTGCCGGTCGAGTCCGGGTGCTCCTCGAGGATCGCGCGGCCCGATGCCGTCTCCTCGCGACGGGCTCGGCACGCAGCGGGCGCCGAACGCCTCCATCAACGCGCGCCGGTACGGCTTCTGGTCGTACGAGACGCGCACCATGTAGACGTCGATCTCGATGCCGAACAGCGCACCGGCGAACGCGAGCGACGAGCCCCACTGGCCGGCGCCCGTCTCCGTCGCGATCCGCTTGACGCCCTCGCGCGCGTTGTAGTACGCCTGCGCGACGGCGGTGTTCGGCTTGTGGCTGCCGGTCGGCGAGACGCCCTCGTACTTGTAGAAGATCCGCGCGGGCGTCTCGAGCGCCTGCTCGAGCCGGCGCGCGCGGTAGAGCGGCGTCGGGCGCCACTGCCGGTAGACGTCGCGCACCTCCTCGGGGATCGCGATCCGCTCGTCGGTCGAGACCTCCTGGAGGATCACCTCCATCGGGAAGAGCGGCGCGAGGTCGTCCGGCCCGACGGGCTGGCCCGTGCCCGGGTGGAGCACCGGCGCCGGCGGCTCCGGCAGGTCGGCCGCGATGTTGTACCAGGCCTCCGGCAGCCGGCTCTCGTCGAGCGTGTACTTGACGGTCTCGCCCATCGTCGTCCTCCTCAGCTCACGGGTCGGGCGTCGGCTGCGGGAACCGCTCGGTCGCCGCGGATGCGACGCGAGATCCTCGTCCGTCTGCGCGTACCCGGCGAAGCGCGGCTCGAGCTCGACTCGCCGCGCGGAGGTAGCTCGAGCGCCTCGTCGGCGCGGCCGGCGCGCGCGTTCGCGCAGGCGAGGTTGTAGTGCACTCCGCCGTTGTCGGGCGTCTCGGCCAGATGGCGCTCGAGCACCGTCGATCGCCTTGTCCCACTCCTCCGTCGGCCAGTAGCGGAGCGCCTCGGCGGAGCGCTCCCAGTTCGACGGCGTGAACGCCTCGCCGGGCTTCGCGCCGACCGCGAGCACCGTCGTGCCGCGCGCTGCCCGACGGCTCCCCGCTTGACGGCGGGGTCGGGGACGTGGACGACCGTCCCGTCGGGCGCGTCGACCGTCTCGCCGTCGAGCGTGAAGGTCGCGTGCCCGGCGAGCACGACGTAGAGCTCCTCGTGCGCCCAGCCGTCGCCTCGTCGTGCTCGCCGATCACGCTGCTGGCTCGTCCTCGGTCGCGGTCCAGGCATTGATCCCGAACGCTGCGGACGTCGAGCGTCGAGCGGATCATGTGCCACTGCGCCTGGCCCGGAATCTCGTAGCCGACGAGCTCGCGAGCGGGACGACGGAGAAGCGCTCGCTCATGCCGACCTCCCGCAGCCGTGCGAGCACGACGGGGTCGATCTCGTCCTCGCCGTCGACGCGCTCCTCGAGGTTCTCGACGCCCGCCCAGTCGGCGAGGCTCGCGTGGCCGGCGCGGCTCGAGGAGCTCGCCGAGCTCCGCGCGGAGCGCGTCGTCGACCGTGATCCACTCCTCCCGCGGCGTCTTGCCGAAGAGGTCGTCGTGGAGCCGGTAGATGCGCCGAAGCTCGCCGAGCGGATCGGCGTGGTCGTCGACGCGGAGGTCGACGAGCGTGTCCGAGAGCCCGGCGTAGCCGCCGTCCCGCTCGACGACGAGGAGCGCGGCCGACTGCCGGCCGCGGCTGTCGCCACCGGCCGCCTCGGCGGCGTCGAGGCAGTCGAGCAGCCGTACGGCGAGCGGCTGTCCCGGCCGTCGCCTCGAACGTCTCGGCGAGCGCGTCGACCGTCTCGCCCGAGACGAGGATGTTCCCCTGCGCGGCGTAGCCGTCGCCCGTTCGGCCGCCCGCCCAGGCGTGGCAGTCGTCGCCCGTGAAGGTCGCGGCGCGCCCGTCGCCGTCCACGACGCCGAGCTGCCGGATCGCGCGGTCGTCGTCGGCGGACGTCAGCCGCTCGACGACCTCCTCCGCCGAGAGCCCCTCGCGAGGAGCGCGAGGCCCTCGGGCCCGTAGCGCGGGTTCGCGTACGACTGGGTGGCGATCGCGCCCACGTGCGGCGCCGCCCACGGGACGACCGAGCCGACCGCGAGGAACTTCGACTGCGTCGCGACGCCCCACTGGCCCGCCTCGAGGTCGCAGGCGCAGATCGAGTACGTCGCGACGACCGGCCTCAGCCATAGGTGAGCTCCGGCAGGTCGAGCTCGAGCAAGCGCGCGTTCGGCGACGAGGACGCAGGACACCTCGGGACGCGCCAGCGCCGCCTTCACCGCCGCCGCGTCGGCCGCCCGCACGACGACGGGTGTGCCCGTCGCGTGCGCGGCCTCGAGCGCGGCGACGTCGTCGACCGAGTCGAGCACGAGCGCACCGCCGACGTCGAGCGACCCCTCGAGCGCGATCGCGGGCACGCGCCTGCCGGTCGCGCCGAACCAGCGCGACCTCATAGCTCGACCGTCTCGCCGGTCGCGGGCGCGAGGAGCTCGATACCGTCGGGGAGCAGCACCCGGAGCGCGTCGGGCGTCCCCGTCAGGAGCCCGAAGGTGCCGTAGTGAGACGGGACGACGCGCGGAGCGCCGACGAGCTCGGCCGCCACGGCCGCCTCCTCCGGCCCCATCGTGAAGTGGTCGCCGATCGGCAGGACCGCGACGTCGGGGGCGTAGAGGCGCCGGATGAGCGCCATGTCGCCGAACACGTTCGTGTCGCCCGCGATGTAGATGGACGGGCCGTCGTCAGGCCGGAGGACGAGCCCGCAGGGCTCGCCGAGGTACGTGAACGTCCCGTTCTCGAATGCGCTCGTCGAGTGGTTCGCGTCGGTCAGCGTGATCCGCACGTCGCCGAACCGGACGGTGCCGCCCTTGTTCGGCGACTGGCCCATGTCCTCGTCGAGGCCCTCGTGGAGAGCCACCCACGCAGCTCGACCTGCGCGACGACGGGGCACGAGAAGCGCTTCGCGAGCGCAAGCGTGTCGCCGACGTGGTCGTCGTGGCCGTGCGTGAGCACGACGAGGTCGCACCGCTCGGGGATCGCTCGCTCGTCGGGGCACGAGGGGTTGCCGTCGAGGAAGGGATCGACGTAGATGCGCGTACCGGCAGGCGTGTCGATGCGAAACGCCGCATGCCCGAGCCACGTGAGCGTGGTCGCCATCGGCGCGAGCGTACCCGCGAGAGAGGGTTGTCGCACGCTTCATCCAAACTCAACAATGATGTGCAAACCAACCGTGAACGACGTCGTCTCAGGTCGCATCAGCCACCTCGGTCATCTCCTCGGTACGACCAAGGGGCTAGGCCGCAACGCGGCCTCCCCGCCGGTGTGCCCGGCTCGACGCGGGAGGGTGTCGCGCGATGGATGACACCTTTCGCCGGCAGTGGGCGATCCAGGTCGCGAAGGAGCGCGCCGACGAGGCGCGCGAGCTCCACGCGCCGCTCGATCGAGGCCGAGGCAGAGGTCGAGCGCCGGCCGCTCGAGCGCTCGCCGCTGGCTCGGCCTGCAGGTCCGGTCGCTGCTCGCGCTGATCGCCGTCGCGGAGGAGGGGAGCTTCGTCGCACGCCGCGCACGCGGCTCGGCTACTCGCGCTCGACGATCAGCCACCAGATCGCGCAGCTCGAGGCGGCGGTCGGCGTCTCGCTCCTCGTGCGCGGAAGCGGATATCGCGTCGGTCACGCTCACGCCGGCCGGCGGCATCGTCGTCACCCACGGCCGCGCGGTGCTCCGCGTGCTCGAGAACGCCGAGGCCAGGTGGCCGCGGCTCGGTCGCCAGGGACGCAAGCGCGGGCTCGTCCCGGGCCTCGTGCGCTGGGACACCGGCTCGCCGCCTCCGGCGGCAGCCGGCGAGCTGACCAGCGCGTCGCCGCAGCTCCTCTGGCGGCGCGCCGCGCTGAAGCCGGCAGTTGCCTGAAACGTCGAACTTTTCGACGTTTCCTAGGCATCGCCGTCGTCGCTGATGTAAACAGCGAACGTCGTCACAGGACATCGGGTCAATCCGGCCCGTCGCGTCCCTCGGGCCGGATTCCCGCTTCGCCGCGACAGCAGCGAGCATCCAGCGCAACGAGCGAAGGACGAGAGCCGGGCCGCGGACCGCGCCCCTGGAGGTCGCCGTGCCCACTGGGAGCTCGTCTGACATGGTCCGCGCCGCGCGGCGCGGCGGCGCTCGCCTGGGCGGTCGCCGGCGTGGGCGGTGTGTGCGGCCGTCGCCTCGCGCCTCGTGCTCGGGCCGAACAAGAACGCGCCCGAGGAGCGCATCTCAGCTCGACCCCGGCTCAGGAGCCGGAGCCGCAGGTCAAGGCGCCGCTGCCGCAGGAGGCGCGGCAGCGTCGCGGTCCGCTTCATCCAGACCGCCGTCGCGCGCGAGAACCTCGAGGAGGCGTGGACGCTCGTCGGGCCCGAACCTGCGCGGCGGCCTCACGCAGGAAGGAGTGGCTGACCGGCAACAACCCCGTCGTGCCGTTCCCGATCGACAAGCTCGAGGTCGCGCCGTACAAGGTCGACGAGTCGTACGAGACGAGCGCGCTGCTCGAGGTCGCGCTCCTCCCGCGCAAGGGGTCCGGCGTCCGGGCCCAGGTGTTCTTCCTCGGCCTCGACGAAGGTCGGCACGGGTTCCCGGGCCCGCTGGGTAGTCGACAACTGGGTGCCGCGAGCGTCGGCGGTGGTGCCGCGATGAGCAACCTCGCCGACAGCGCCGAGGCGGCGGCCAACGGGCGCGCGACGCCCGTTCCTGCCCGGTGTCCTCCCGGGCACGTCCGACGACGTGCTGTTCGACGAGGTGGCTCGACGGGCCGGAGGTCGAGGCGCGCGACTACTGGGCGGGCGTCTGGCTGCGGCTCAAGCGCGACAGGCTCGCGTTGGCGGGCGGGGTGTTCATCATCCTGCTCTTCTTCGTCGCCTTCGCCGGCGCGCCCACTCGCCGAGCGCCTCCTCGGTCACGGCCCGAACGAGCCGTTCCTCGTCTCGGGCGGGCTCGACGAGGACCAGCTCCCTGCCGGGCCGTGGACGTACGTCGGGAAGCTCACCGAGGACGGCGACATCGAGCAGCAGCTGTTCGTCCTCGGCTCCGACTCGACGCTCGCGCGCGACGAGTTCCTGCGGCTCCTCTACGGCGCCCAGGTCTCGCTCGAGGTCGGCGTCGGGCGCGACGCTGCTCTCGCTCTTCCTCGGCACGCTGCTCGGCGCGATCGCCGGCTTCTACCGCGGCTGGGCCGACACGACGATCTCGCGGATGGTCGACCTGACGATGGCGTTCCCGTACCTCCTGTTCGTGATCACGCTCGCCGCGACGCTCGGCACGCGGCTCAACAGCGTCACGTTCGGCTTCCTCGGCGAGGGGGTCGTCACGCTCGTCCTCGTCTTCGGCCTGCTCGGGTGGTTCTACTCGGCCCGCGTGATGCGGAGCGTCGCGCTCTCGATCCGCGAGAAGGAGTTCGTCGAGGCCGCGCGCATGGTCGGCGCGAGCAACTGGCGGATCGTCCGCTCGCACGTCTTCCCGCATCTCGTCGGGCCGCTGATCGTGCTCGCGACGCTCAACGTCGCGGCGTTCATCCTCGCCGAGGCCGGGCTCTCGTTCCTCGGGCTCGGGATCCAGCTGCCCACCGCGAGCTGGGGCACCCTGCTCGCCGACGCGCCGAACTACTACACCTCGCGGCCGCTGCTGATGGTCTGGCCCGGGCTCGCGCTGCTCTTCACGACGCTCGCCTTCAACCTGCTCGGCGACGGCCTGCGCGACGCGTTCGACCCGAGGGGCTCGCGATGAGCCCCTCGCTCTCCGACCGTCCGACTGCGACCGAAAGGAGCGACAATGATCGGCAAACGCCTGCTCGGGCTCGTCCTCGCGATCTCGAGCATCGCCCTGCTCGCCGTCGCGGCGTCGCCTCGGCCGCGCCGACGGCGAAGCGCGGCGGCACGTTCGTGTTCGAGATCTCGACGGACGTCGACTACATCGACCCGCAGCTCTCGTACTACGGCGAGACGTGGAAGCTCGAGGCCGCGACCGCGTGCAAGCTCATGAACTGGCCGGACAAGGAAGGCGCGGCCGGCGCGGTCGCGACGCCGGAGGTGGCCGCCGGGCTCCCCGTCGTCTCGCGGGACGGCAGGACGTACACGTTCACGATCAAGCCGGGTTCCGGTTCTCGAACGGCCAGGCCGTGACGGCGAGGAGCTTCGTCGACTCCTTCAACCGGTTCGCGAACCCGCGGATGCAGTCGACGGGCGTCGCAGTTCCTCGACATCGTGCAGGGCGCCCAGGCCGTGATCGACGGCAAGGCTCGCACGATCTCGGGCGTCCGCGCGCAGGGCAACAAGTTCGTCGTCCGCCTGACCAAGGCGTCGCCGGACTTCCTCGCCCGCCTGACGATGCCGTTCATGCAGGCGATCGACACGAACCTCGCCCGGCAGATCGACGCGAACGGGATCAACCAGTACGCGTCGTGCGGCCCGTACTACTTCTCGTCGCCGGACGCCGGGCCGCTCGATCACGCTCAAGCGGAACCCGAACTACAAGGGCGGCCGCGCGGCGAACGTCGACACGATCCAGGTCAACGTCGGCAACGACATCGCGGTCCAGTACCAGAACGTCGAGCGGGGCGACGTCCGACTACGCCTCGACCGGCATCCCGCCGACCGAGTGGAAGAACGTCGTCTCCAAGTACGGGCTGAACAAGAAGGACGGCCGCGTGCAGGTGCGCTCGCTGCTCGACATCCGCTACGTCGCGATGAACCACTCGCGGCCGCTGTTCAAGGACAACCCGGGGCTCGCGAAGGCGGTCAACTGGGCCGTCGACCGCCAGGCCTTCTCGGCGCAGGGCGGCTACCTGTACGGCAAGCGGACCGGGCAGATCCTCCCGCCCGGGATGCTCGGCTACAAGCCGCAGGGCATCTACCCGCTGCGGATCACCGCGAACACGAACAAGCAGGCGAAGAAGCTCGCCGAGGGCAACCTCCGCGGCGGCAAGGCCGTGCTCTGGTCGTCGAACTCGGGGATCGCGCCGCTCCAGGCGCAGCTGATCCAGTACAACCTGAAGCAGATCGGGCTCGACGCCGAGATCCGCCTGCTCCCGCGGGCGCAGCAGTTCACGAACGCCGGCAACCCGCAGACCGCGACGTTCGACATGACGATCGAGCGGTGGGGCTCGGACTACGCCGACCCCTACGACTTCGTGAACATCCTGCTCGACGGGAACGCAGGTCACGAACCTCGCAGCACAACAACTACGCGTACTTCAACGTCGCGAAGTACAACCGCCAGATGACTGGCCGCGTCGCTCCTGACGGGGCTCGAAGCGCGGCGCGGCGTACGCAGCGCTCGACGGCGCGATGATGCGCGAGAACCCGCCGTGGGCTCCGCTCGTCAACTCGAACGACCGGATCTTCCTGTCGTCCCGCGTCGGCTGCATCACCGTCAACGAGGCCCACGGCAGCGGGCCGGTCCTGAACGTGGTCTGCATGAAGTAACGACCGACCGCGAGGGAGGGGCGGCCCGCCGCCGCCCCTCCCCTCCGGACACGACGGGACCGATGCTCCAGCTACCTCACACGACGACTTCTCTGGGCCGGCGTCCTCTTCCTCGGAGTGACGCTGATCACGTACGTCCTCTTCTTCCTCCTGCCGGCCGACCCGGCGCGGCTCGCCGCGGGCAAGTCCGCGACGGCGGAGGACGTCGCGCGCGTCGCGCACCAGCTCGGGCTCGACCGCCCCGTGCACGAGCAGTACGGCCTGTTCCTGAAGCGGCTCGTCGTCGACCAGTCGCTCGGGCGCTCGTACGCGAACCGGCGCGAGGTCAACGAGATGATCGGCGAGGCGGTCCCCGTCACCGCGGCGCTCGTCCTCGGCGGCGCCGTCCTCTGGATGCTGATCGCGCTGCCGATCGGGATCCTCTCGGCCCTCCGGCCGCGATCGCTGCTCGACAGGGGGGCGATGATCTTCATCCTCATCGGGATCTCCGCCCCGGTCGTCTGGATCGGGCTGCTCCTGCAGTACTTCGTCGGCTTCCGTGGGGGCTGACCCCGAACGCCGGGTACTGCGACGTGATCAACCCGCCCGAGGGCGCGTCGTGCGGCGGGCCTGCCGACTGGGCGTACCACATGATCCTGCCCTGGCTCACGTTCGCGATCCTCTTCGCCGCGAGCTACGCGCGGATGATCCGGTCGAACGTGATGGACACGCTCGGCGAGGACTACGTCCGCACCGCGCGGGCGAAGGGCGCTCCCGAGAACCTCGTCGTCCGCCGCCACGTGCTGCGGAACGCCCTGCTGCCGATCGTCACGATGCTCGGGCTCGACATCGGCGTCGCGCTCGGCGGCGCGATCTTCACCGAGGCGATCTTCAACCTGCCGGGGCTCGGGCGCCTGGCGCTGAACAGCGTCCTCAACCTCGACCTGCCGACGATGCAGGGCGTGATCGTGTTCGCGACGCTCGCGATCATCCTGCATCAACCTCATCGTCGACATCGTCTACGCGTACATCGACCCGAGGATCAGGCTCGCATGACGTCGACCGATCGCTGGCCTCTCGAGCGGACGGAGGCGCGCGAGGCGCCGCTCCTCGACGTGCGCGACCTGCGGACGTACTTCAAGACCGACGACGGGATCGTCAAGGCGGTCGACGGCGTCTCGTTCTCCGTCCGGCCCGGACAGACGCTCGGCGTGGTCGGCGAGTCCGGCTCGGGGAAGAGCGTGACGATGATGTCGATCCTCAGCCTCAACCCGAAGTCCGGGTCGCATGACGCTCGGCGGCGGGCTCGCCGCCGGGGGAGCAGATGGAGGCGTTCCTCCACGGCACGAAGAAGCACACGTCCGTCTCGACCGGGCAGGCGCTGTTCCGGGGCGAGAACCTCCTCGAGGCGTCGAAGCGGCGGCTGCGCGCGCTCCGCGGGAGCGAGATCTCGATGATCTTCCAGGACCCGATGACGTCGCTGAACCCGGTGCTGTCGATCGGCAACCAGCTCGTCGAGGCGGTCATGCTGCACCGGGACGTCACGTCCCGGCAGGCGCGCGAGCTCGCGATCGCCGGGCTGCGAGGAGGTCGGGATCCCGCGCGCCGGAGCGCCGGATCGACGACTACCCGCACCAGTTCTCGGGCGGCATGCGCCAGCGCGTGATGATCGCGATGGCGCTCATCAACGACCCGGCGCTCCTGATCGCCGACGAGCCGACCACCGCGCTCGACGTGACGACGCAGGCGCAGATCCTCGGCCTCATCCAGCGAGCTCCAGGCCGAGCACGGGACGGCGGTCGTCCTCATCACCCACGACCTCGGGGTCGTCGCGGAGACGGCCGACGACATCGTCGTCATGTACGCGGCGCGCGTCGCCGAGCAGGCGCCCGTGTTCTCGCTCTTCGAGCAGCCGCTGCATCCGTACACGTGGGGGCTGCTCGGCTCGCTGCCGCGCCTCGACGTCGAGCTCGAGCGGCTCTCGCAGATCCGCGGCCAGCCGCCGTCGCTCCTCCGGCCGCCGACCGGCTGCAGGTTCCGGCCGCGGTGCGCGTACGCGTTCGACCGCTGCCGCGGCGAGCTGCCCGAGGCGACGCCGGCCGAGCTTCGACCCCGAGCACCTCGACGCGTGCTTCCTCGACGAGGAGCGGAAGCGCGAGGAGCGCGTCGTCGCGAGCTCGGCTGACGAGGAGGCGGCGTGACGCGCTGCGGGGGTCTGGCTGCCGAGCCTGCGCTGCTCGAGCGGCACCCGGAGCGGGCCACGGCACTGGGCGATGAGCGACGTCCTGCTCGAGGTCGAGAACGTCACGAAGCACTTCCCGATCACGCAGGGGATCGTCTTCAAGCACGAGGTGGCGTCGGTCAAGGCGCTCGACGGGGTCTCCCTGACGGTGCGTCGCGGCGAGACGCTCGGGATCGTCGGCGAGTCGGGGTGCGGGAAGTCGACGCTCGCGCGCGTGATCATGCGCCTCCTCGAGCCGACGAGCGGGACGGTCCGCTTCGACGGGACCGACATCACGCAGCTCGGGCAGCAGGACATGCGCCGGTTCCGCCGCGAGCTGATGATGATCTTCCAGGACCCGTACGCGTCGCTGAACCCGCGCAAGCGCGTCGGCTTCATCGTCGGCGAGCCGCTCGCGGTCCACGGGCTCGGCACCGACGCCGAGCGGAAGCGCCGCGTGCAGGACCTGCTCGAGGTCGTCGGCCTCAACCCCGAGCACTACAACCGGTTCCCGCACGAGTTCTCCGGCGGCCAGCGCCAGCGGATCGGGATCGCGCGCGCGCTCGCCGTCAACCCGAAGCTGATCGTCGCCGACGAGCCGGTCTCGGCGCTCGACGTCTCGGTGCAGGCGCAGATCCTCAACCTGCTCAAGGACCTCCAGTCGGAGTTCGGGCTGACGTACGTCTTCATCGCCCACGACCTGAGCGTCGTCCGGCACATCTCCGACCGCGTGGCGGTCATGTACCTCGGGAAGGTCGCGGAGCTCGCACGCTCGCGCGACCTGTACGCCGCGCCGCGTCACCCGTACACGGGCGCGCTGCTGTCGGCGGTGCCGATCGCGAACCCGCGGCGCGGCCGCGGCCGGAGCGCGTTCGTCCTGACCGGCGACGTGCCGAACCCGATCAACCCGCCGAGCGGCTGTCGGTTCCATCCGCGCTGCCCGCGCGCTGCACGAGGCGTGCGCGATCGACGACCCGGAGCTCGTCCTCGCACGGCGAGGGGCACGAGGCCGCCTGCTTCCTCCCGCTCGAGAGATGGCCGCTGACGGCGGAGCAGATGCGGCACGCCGGAACGCGAGCTCGTCCGCGCTCCGCGCGACGCGCCGGACGACGCCGTCGCGGCGGAGGCGACCGCGCCGTGATCCTCCGCGGGCTGCGCTCCCTCGCGATCGCGCTGGCGTGCGCGCTCGGCGTGACGCGCCCTCGCGCTCGCTGCTCATCGGCATGGCCGCCGGACGTGTCCGCCTCGCGGGCCCTCTCCGGCGGCTACCTGCTGATGGGCTCGCTGCTCTTCATCGCCGGCGCGCTCGTCGGCCTCCGCGACCCTGCCCGCGCGCGCGAGCGGGAGCGCCGGATGCGCCGCGTCAACCCCGGCGGCCTCGCGAGCTGGTCGGAGGCGTTCCACCTCTCGGCGACTCCTCGTCGGGCTCGGGATCGGGCTCGTCCTGCGTCGGGATCGCCCTCAGCCCGCGGGCGTCGTTCACGTGATGCCGTCGCTGCGACCGGATGTCGGCGGCGCCTGCGAGGCCGCGCGGCTCAGGGCGTCATCTTGCGCTCGACGACGCCCTCGACGACGACTTCGACCTCCTGCTGCTCGAGCGCCACCTGACGCGCTGTCCCGTATGCGTCGAGGTCGTCGTGGGGATGCGGGCCGCCGCCTCGGCCGTCCGGGCCGCCCCGCTGGTGCCGCATCGATGCGACGTCACCGTCGCCGGCCGCGACGCCCGCAACCTTCCCTGGGCGAACGTCACGGTCGCGCTGATGACGCTGGCCGTGGTCGGCGTGACGCTGCCGCACGCCTCGTCTCCGAGCTCCCCCGACGTCCCGCCGCGGCTCGCGGCGCCGCCGCCGAGGCTCCCGATCGGGCAGCGCCTCGCCGCGGAGGACTTCGCCACGCGCGGTCGCGTCGCCGACGCGACGACGCCGGTCGAGTCGTAACCCCGCAAGAACGATCAAGCGCCGGAGCGCCCGTCCGGGCAGGGTGCAGGCGATGGCGCTCTCCGTGGTGGACACCTTCGCACGATTCGTCGACGAGCTCGCCGACGGCCTCGACGATCACGCGGCGACGGGTGACGACCTCGCGTCGCGGGCCTTCCTGTCGCGGTTCCACTTCGACCGCGTCGTCGTGGCGACGGCCGGCGAGACGCCGTCGAGGCTGCGGCGACGCGTGCTGCTCGAGCGCGCGGCGTACCGGCTCCTGACGAGCGAGCACGGCGTCCTCGAGGTCGCCCACGAGGCCGGGTACTCGTCGAACGAGGCGTTCACCCGTGCGTTCCGTCGTGCCTACGGCGTCGCGCCGTCCGGCTGGCGCGCGCAGCCCGGACGCATCCAGCTCACGGCGCCGAACGGCGTCCACTTCCACCCACCCGGCGGCCTCCGGCTGCCCGCCACGAGACGAGGTGACATCCATGGACCTGCTTGCGAAGCTGCTCGAGCACCACGTCTGGCTCGTCGGCGAGATCGTCGACCGAGCCGGGCGGCTGCCGGCCGACCGGCTCGATGCGCCGATCACCGTCTCCGTCGAGGGCGTCGACGACGACCCGACGCTCCGCTCGCTCCTCTCCCGGCTCGTCGGCCAGATGGACATGTGGAACGCGGCGATGGAGAACCGTGCGTACGACTTCGAGGTGGAGCGGGGCGAGTCGCTGCGCTCGATCCGCGCGCGTCTCGACAGCGCCGGGCCTGCATTCCTCGCGCAGGCGAACGAGGTGATCGACGAGAGCCGGCTCGACGAGACCTTCGTCGACGCGACCTGCGACCCGCCGCAGGTGTTCACGTACGGCGGCATGCTCGGGCACGTCCTGACGTTCGCCGCGCACCGGCGGACGCTCGCGATCGGTGCGCTCCACTCGGCCGGGCATCACCGACCTCGGGGCGGGCGACCCGATGCGGTGGGTCGCGGAGGCGGCGTAGCGTCCGGCTACAGCGGCAGCGCCGCGGCCGCGTCGCGCGCCATGTCGACGAGCGGCTGCACGAAGAAGAACGAGCCGATCGTGACGACGAGCGCCGCGCCGACGGCGGCGTCGAGCAGGAGATCGCGACGCGGGGAGCCGCCGGCGGCGACGACGCCCTCGGGCAGCTCGTCGCCCTGGCGCATGAAGAGCGCCCGCACGATGTTGAGGTAGTAGGCGAGCGCACAGCGCCGTCGCGAGGACGCCGATCACGACGAGCCACCACCAGCCGGCTCGTAGATCGCCGAGAAGACGAACAGCTTGCCGAAGAAGCCGCCGGTCAGCGGGAACCCGGCCATGCTGAGCACGAACGACCCACATCGCGACGCCGAGGAACGGCCGCTCCCAGCCGAGGCCCTCGAGCGAGGAGAGCGTGACGGCGCGCCCTGCTCGCGCTCGCGCGCCGCGACGACGGCGAACGCGCCGACGGTGGCAGCGGCGTACGGGACGAGGTAGTAGAGGAGCGCGGTCGCGCCGTCCTGGCTGTTCGCCGCGACGGCGATCAGCAGGAAGCCGGCGTGCGAGACGGACGAGTAGGCGAGCATCCGCTTCACGTCGCTCTGCGCGATCGCGGCGAGGTTGCCGATCGCGAGCGAGGCGACGGCGAGCACGGCGACGGCGATCGTCCAGATCTCGGACTGCTCGGGGAACGCGGTGACGAGGATCCGGTACATCACGGCGAGCGCGGCGACCTTCGTCGCCGCCGCCATGAACGCCGTCACCGAGGTGGGCGCCCCCTGGTAGACGTCCGGCGTCCACATGTGGAACGGCGCCGCCGAGACCTTGAAGCCGAGCCCGGCGAGGATCATCGCCATCCCCGTGACGAACAGCGGGTCGTCCGCGCCCGTCGCCTCCTGGATCGCGGTGAACCCGAGCTCGCCGGTCGCGCCGTAGACGAGCGCGCAGCCGAACAGCAGGATCCCGGAGCCGAAGCTGCCGACGATCAGGTACTTGAGGCCCGCCTCGAGCGACTGTCGCGGCGATGCGTGTCGAGGGCGCAGAGGACGTAGAGCGCGATCGAGAACCACTCGAGCGCGAGGAACATCGTCATGAGGTTCTCGGCCGAGACGAAGAACACCATCCCGGCCGCGGAGGCGGCGAGGAGCGCGTAGTACTCGCCGACGTGGTCGCGGCGCCGGTCGCCTGCCGAGAGCAGCGACGACGCCGACGCCGACGACGGCGATCACGAGCGCCGCAGCGGCGCCGAACCGGTCGCGGGTCATCGACTCGGCGATCAGCGAGGTGCCCTCCGGGGAGCGGTCGAAGACGACGGCCGACAGCACGGCCGACGTCGCGAACCCGGCGACCGACACGACGACCGAGAACGCCGCGCACCGCGCGCGCGGGCACGATCACGCGCGCCGAGCAGCGTCACGGCGGAGACGCGCGAGCAGCGCCAGCGTCGGCGAGAGCGCGAGCCAGTCGACGTTCGGCGTGTCGATCATCCGGCGCCGAACCCTCCCGTCGCCCTGCGTCGAGATGAACGCGGCCGGCTCGTCCGCGGGGAACGACCGCTCGCTGATCGCGGCCGGCCAGGCGGAGAGCACCGCGAGGATCGCGACGAGCGGCACGACGAGCGCGAGCTCGCCGCTGACGAGGTCGCCCGCGTCCTCGCGGACCGCGCTGCCGCGCCGCTCGTGGAGGATCGCCGAGATCAGCCGCAGCGCGTACAGCGCCGCGAGGACGATCGCCGCGGCGCCGACCGCCGCGTAGCCCCAGCCGCGGCCGAACACGCCGGCGAGGATCGCGAACTCGCCCGCGAAGTTCGCCGAGCCCGGGCACGGCGAGCGTGAACATGCCGAGCGCCATCACGAGCGTCGCGAGGATCGGGCGGCCCTTCGCCATCCCGCCGAGCTCGGCGAAGCGCCCGTGCCGGTCCGCGTCTCGATCATCCCGGCGAGCAGGAACAGCCCGGCCGAGACGAGCCCGTGGTTGACCGAGTGCAGCACCGCGCCGTCGAGGCCGAGGTCGTTCGACGGCGAAGATCCCGAGCACGATCAGGCCCATCTGCGCCCATCGACGAGTACGCGATCACGCCGCGGATGTCGGGCTGGCGGAACGCGAGCACCGAGCCGTAGACGAGCGTCGCGGCGGCGAGCACGAGCACGAGCTCGCGGAAGTCCTCGACCGGCTCCGGGAAGTGCGGCAGCACGATCCAGACGAGCCCGAAGACCGCCGCCTTCGAGACGACGCCCGAGAGGAGCGCGGCCACCTCGGGCGGCGCCTCGGTGTACGCGGCGCGCAGCCAGCCGTGGAACGGGAGCAGCGGCGCCTTCACCGCGAACGCGGCGAGGAAGCCGAGGAAGACCCAGTCGTTGTCGCTCGTCCCGATCTCGGCCAGGAGGAACGTCCCCTGCGTGATCCCGAACGCGACGATCGACGCGAGCATCAGCAGCGAGCCGGCCATCGTGTAGAGGACGAACGTGACCGTCGCCTTGACCCGCGCCGGGCCGCCCCAGACGCCGACAGCACGTAGATCGGGATCAGCATCGCCTCGAAGAAGACGTAGAACAGGATCAGGTCCTGCGCGGCGAAGACGCCGACGAGCGCGCCGACGAGGAACAGCATCAGGCCGAAGTACGCGCGCGGCCGCTCGCGGCCCGCCCAGAGCCCGTAGCCGACCGCGGCGGCGCCGACGACGACCGTCAGCCCGACGAGCCAGTACTGGAACCCGTAGAGGCCGACCGCGTACGAGATGCCGAGCTCGGAGAACCACTCCCGGCTCGGTCGAGAACTGCTGCGCGTCGCTCGCGAAGTCGAAGTTCCGGGCGCCGCCGAGCCAGAGGCCGACCTCGGCGAGGGCGGCCAGGAGCGCGAGCCCGCCGGTCGACTCGCGCGAGAGCGGCAGCACCCAGACGAGCAGCGCGGCGGCGAGCGGGACGACGATGAGCAGCGTCGTCAGCATCGGCTCAGCGCACCACGAGGAAGACGAGGGCCAGGACGACGACGGTGACGGTGATCGCGAGGGCGTAGGTGCGCAGCAGGCCGCTCTGGGCGCGCGCCGCGATCCCGGCGGCGTCGAGCGTCCCCTCGGCGACCTCGTCGAGGCCACCCTGGACGACGGGCGTCTCGACCTGGTCGCGCAGCCAGCACGGCGATCGCCTGCGCGGGCCGGGAGAAGACCGCGTCGTAGAGCTCGTCGAACCAGAGCTTGTGCTCGAGCGTCCGTGCGCACGGCGCCGTCCGGGACGAGCTCGCGGCCGGCCGCGAACGCGCGCCAGGCGAGGTACGAGCCGAGCACGCCGAGCGCCACGGCGATCGCGCTCGTCAGCCACTCCTCGGCCGGTCGTCGGGTGGACGAGCGGCTCGACGGACGGGCTCGAGCCAGTCCTCGAACGGGTCCCAGACGCCCGGGATCAGCAGGAGCCCGGCGACGGCCGAGCCGACCGCGAGCACGCCGACGGGCACGCGTCATCCAGCCGCGAGCCCTCGCCGTCGTGGGCGTGCTCGTCGTCGGCGTGCGGCGCCTCGGCGGGCTCCCCGTGGAAGACGAGGAAGTAGAGCCGGAGCGCGTACATGCCCGTCAGGAGCGCGCCGAGCGAGGCCGCCGACGTAGAGGATCCAGCCGAGCGCGCCGCCCTCGGCGAGCGCCGAGGCGAGGATCGCGTCCTTCGACCAGAAGCCCGGCGAAGGGCGGGATGCCGACGAGCGCGAGCGTGCCGATCAGGAACGTCGCGTGCGTGAACGGCATCGACGCGCGGAGCCCGCCCATCTTCCGGATGTCCTGCTCGCCGCCGAGGTGGTGGATCACGATGCCCGGCGGCGAGGAAGAGCAGCGCCTTGAAGAACGCGTGCGTGACGAGGTGGAACATCGCGAACCCGTACGCGCCGATGCCCGGCGCCGACGAACATGTAGCCGATCTGGCTCATCGTCGAGTACGCGATCACGCGCTTGATGTCCCACTGCACGAGCGCGACGACGCCCGCGACGAGCAGCGTCACGAGCCCGAGGATCGCGGCGAGGTGCTGGACCTCGGGCGCCGCCTCGAACACGGGGTGCGTGCGGCAGATCAGGTAGACGCCGGCGGTCACCATGGTCGCCGCGTGGATCAGGGCGGAGACCGGCGTCGGCCCCTCCATCGCGTCCGGCAGCCAGGTGTGGAGCGGGATCTGCGCCGACTTGGCGACCGCGCCGCCGAGGAGCCCGAGCGCGACGAGCGTCACGACGGTGTCGGAGAGCTCGCCGGACTCCGCCGCCTCGAACACGACGCCGAAGTCGAGGCTGCCGACGTGGAAGATCAGGAGGAAGAAGCCGAGCGCCATGATCGCGTCGCCGAGCGCGTTCATGACGAACGCCTTCTTCGCCGCCTCGACCGCCGAGCGGCCGCTCGTGGTGGAAGCCGATCAGGAGGTACGACGCGAGCCCGACGAGGCCCCAGCCGATGAGCAGCATGAGCAGGTTGCCGCCCTGGACGAGCAGCAGCATCGAGAAGACGAAGAACGCCATGTAGGCGAAGTAGCGGCGCTCCTCGTCGTCGCCGGCCATGTAGCCGTTCGAGTAGGCGACGATCAGCCCGCCGACGCCCGTGACGACGAGCATCATCACGAGCGAGAGCGGGTCGACGAGGAGCTCGAGCCCGACCTCGAAGTCGCCGGCCTTGAGCCACGTCCAGGCGGTCGTCAGCTCGACGCGCTCGTCCGGGTCGCGGCCCGAGCGCGTCGACGAACGCGACGACCGCGCCCGCGAAGCCGACGAACACCGAGCCGGTCGAGATCAGCCCGGCCTGGCGCCGCGTGATCCGCGTGCCCGCGAGCAGGATCGCGAGGAACCCGACGAGCGGGGCGAGCAGGCAGACCCAGCCGCCGACGACCATCAGGCGGTCACTAGCCCTTCAGCTCCGTGAACAGGTCGACGTCGAGCGCGAGGTTCCGCCGCGCCATCGCGACGATCAGGCCGAGCCCGACGCACACCTCGGACGGCCGCGACCGCCATCACCGCGAGCGCGAAGATCTGCCCGTCGAGCTCGCCGAAGAGGCGCGAGAAGCCGACGAACGCGAGGTTCGCGGCGTTGAGCATGATCTCGAGCGAGAGCAGCACGATCAGCGGGCTGCGGCGGAGCAGCACGCCGGCGATCCCGGTCGCGAAGAGGATCGCGGAGATCGCGAGGTACCAGGGGATGCCCGGGCCGAGCATCAGGCGCGCCCTCCGCGTCCGCCCGCTCCTCGGCCTCGCGAGCGCATCCCGAGGACGACGCCGCCGACCGCGGCGACGAGCAGCACGATCGACGTGATCTCGAACGCGAGCAGGTGGTCGGTGAGGAACAGCCGGCCGATCTCCGCGGGCGAGCCGAACGCGCGGCTGATGTCCGCCTCGTCGGAGAGGCGGTCGCCCGCGTCGAGCATGATCGCGACGAGCGTGACGGCGAGGAGCGAGGCCGCCGTGATCGACCGACGCCGTCTGGAACAGCCGCGTCCCGCCCGCCCACGGCGCGTCGGCGCGGCCGCCGAGGTAGGCGATCACGAAGAGGAACATCACCATCACCGCGCCGGCGTAGACGAGCACCTGCGCGGCCGCGACGAACTCGCCCGACGCGAGCAGGTAGAGCACCGCGAGCGAGGCGAGGTTGCCGATCAGCGAGAGCGCCGACGAGAACGGGTTCGAGGCGGTCACGACGCGCAGGCCGGTCCCGATGCACGCCGCGGCCGCCGCGAGCCAGATCACCCAGACGAGGACGTTCTCCACCGCTACGACTCGCGCTTGTAGGCGGGGATCGGCGTGTCGAAGAGGTCCGGGTCCTGCACCGGGACGCGCTTGATCGGCTCCGCGAGGAGCATGTCCTTCGTGTAGATCAGGTCGTCGCGCGAGTACTCGGAGATCTCGAACTCGTTGCCGAGCGTGATCGCGTCGAACGGGCACGCGAGCTCGCAGTAGCCGCAGAAGATGCAGCGCGACAGGTTGATCTCGTAGATCCGCGCGTAGCGCTCGCCGGCGGAGACGCGGTTGTCGGGCGTGTTCTCCTCGGCGACGACGCGGATGCAGTCGGCCGGGCAGGCCGCCGCGCAGAGCGAGCAGCCGACGCACTTCTCGAGCCCGTTCGCGTGCCGGTGGAGGCGGTGGCGGCCGCGGAAGCGCGGGTACACCGGCCGCTTGAACTCCGGGTACTGCTGCGTGATCGGCTTCTTGAAGATGTGCTTGAAGGTGACCCCGAAGCCCTTGAGTGTCCCGAACGGCTGCATCGCAGTCGGACACCCTAGATCCACACCACCAGGAGCGCCGTGACGACCGCGTTGACCGTGGCGACGGGGAGCAGCACCTTCCAGCCGAAGCGCATCAGCTGGTCGTAGCGGAGCCGCGGGAGCGTCGTCCGCATCCAGATGAAGAAGAAGAGGAGCACGAACAGCTTGACCAGGAACCAGATCGGCCCCGGGCAGCCACGGCCCGTGCCAGCCGCCGAGGAAGAGCGTCACGGCGAGCGCCGAGAGCGTGATCAGGTTGATGTACTCGGACATCGAGTAGAGCCCGAACCGCATCCCGCCGTACTCGGTGTGGTAGCCCGGCGACGAGCTCCTGCTCCGCCTCGGGCAGGTCGAACGGCGCGCGCGAGGTCTCGGCGGTGCCGGCGAGGATGAACACGACGAAGCCGACGAGCTGCGGGATCACGTACCAGAGCTCCGCCTCCTGCGCGGCGACGATGTCGACGAGCGAGAGCGAGCCGGCCATGAGGATCACGCCGAGCACCGAGAGCGCGAGCGACACCTCGTACGAGACGAGCTGCGCGCAGGTGCGCATCGAGCCGAGCAGCGAGAACTTCGAGTCGGACGCCCAGCCGCCGATGATGAAGCCGTAGATCCCGATCGAGCCGACGGCGAAGATCAGGAGCAGCGCGATCGGCAGGTCGGCGACGTAGCCGTTCACCTGGTAGCCGGCGATCTCCCAGCCCGGTCCCCACGGGATCACGGAGAAGGTCGTCAGCGCGGTGAACGCGGCGAGGAACGGGGCGAGCGATGTAGAGGCCGTCGATCGCGGCCGCCGGGAAGAAGCTCTCCTTGCGGATCAGCTTGACGAGGTCGGCGATCGGCTGGAGCAGCCCGTACGGGCCGGCGCGGTTCGGCCCGTAGCGGAGCTGCATGCGCCCCATCACCTTGCGCTCGACGAGCGTCAGGTACGCGAAGCCGAAGAGCACGAGGTTGATGACGATCAGCGACTTGATGACCGCGATCCACCACGGCTCGCCGGCGTCGCCGGCCGCGACGAGCGAGCCACCCGTCATGCGCGCACGACCTCGACGTCGAGGTGGAGGTCGGCGGCGTGCTCCTCCGCGACGCGGGCGACGCCCTCGACGAGCTTGCGGTCGATGCCGCGCGCGGAGCTCGACCGAGGTGCCGTTCGAGCGGACCGAGACGAGGTCGCCGCTCGCGATCCCGCGCCGGTCGGCGTCGCCGGCCGACGAGGCCGACCTCGCGCTCGGGCCGCTGGAACTGGAGCTCGGGCACGCGCTCGACCTGGTAGCCGGAGAAGAGCGGGCGGTAGCGCAGGAGCCGGAGCGTTCCGACGAAGTGGCTCCGCCGGGCGCGTCCGCCGCCGGCGACGCGCCTCTGGAGCGCTCGCGGCGCCGGCTGCGGGCGCGACGTACGGCGCGCGCGCGGGCAGCGGGGCCCGCTCGCCGAGCGTCGAGAGCTCGAGCCCGCCGTAGATCCGCTCGGAGAGCTCCTCGAACACGACCGCCGGCGTGGGGCGAGAGCTCGACGTCGAAGCGCGCCGCGAGCTTCGCGAGCCAGGCGAGCTCGTCCGGCACGGGCGGCGTCACGGCGCGGCGGAGGCGCTGGACGCGCCCCTCGAGGTTCATCGAGGTCCCCTCGCGCTCGAGCGACGCGGTCGCCGGGAGCACGAGGTCGGCCCAGCCGGTCGCGAGCGACGTGGAACATCGTGATCGCGAGCACGCGGTCGGCCTTCTCCGCCAGCGCGCGCACGCCCGGGTCGGACGCGGCGTCGTCGCCCGAGACGACCAGGAGCCCGATTCCCTCGCGCTCGACCTCGTCCTCGTCGGCCGCGGCCGCCCAGGCCTCGGCGACCCCGCGCGCGTTCGGCGTGGCCGGGAGGTGGAACGCGGCGCAGCCGGGCTTGCCCTCGAATCCGAGCGCGTGCGCCGCCTCGGCGAGCCGGGCGCCGCCACCGCCGCCGGGCCCGGACCAGACGAGCACCGCCCGCTCGCGAGTCGCGCAGCCGCTTGCCGAGCGCGCTCCGCGACGCGACGAGCTCCTGCAGCGCGTCGGCGGCGCCGCCGGGTGGCGCTGGGACGTGCTGCCGGCGGCGCCGATCGTGACGATCTCGGCGCCGTTGCGGCGCGCCTGCTTGAGCCAGAGGTCGACGACGGGCGCGCGGTCGACGACCGCGTCGTCGCCGACGACCACGACGATCTCGGCCTCGCCGATCGTCGAGAGCGGCGCGCGGAACGCGTCGAGCGCGGCCGAGGTCGACTCGTGGAGCACCGCCGAGTGCGCGCCGAGGCCGCGCCGCATGAGCACGCCGAGCCCGTAGGCGATCTCGGTCGTCTCCGACCCGGAGAGCGCGGTGACGATGCTGCCCGCCGGCGCCGCGCAGCAGCTCCTCCGCGCGGTCGAGCGCGGCGTCCCAGCTCGATCGGCTCGAGCCCGAGCTCGCCCGCGGGCGAGCGGCTCGATCACCCGGTCCGACGCGCCGCAGGTGCGGGAACGTGAAGCGGCCCTTGTCGCAGATCCAGCCGCCGTCGACCTCGGGTGGTTGCGCGACTGCACGCGCTTGACCTGCCCCTCGCGCGTCGTCGCGCGGATGTTGCAGCCGGCGGGGCAGAGCCCGCAGACGGTCGGCACGTCCTGGATCTCCCACGGGCGGGCCTGGAAGCGGTACTGCGTCGACGTCAGCGCGCCGACCGGGCAGAGCTCGATCACGTTGCCCGAGAACGGCGCGCGGTACGGATCCTCCCCGAAGGTCGCGATCTCGGTGTACGCGCCGCGGTTCCGCGCGATCAGCTGGCCGTCCTCGGCGACGTCGCTCGAGAAGCGCGTGCAGCGGTAGCAGAGGATGCAGCGCTCGCGGTCGAGCGCGATCAGCGGCGAGACCGGGATCGGCTTGTCGAACGTCATCTTCGGGAACGCCATCCGCGTCGAGCCGGGGCCGTAGCGGAAGGTGAGGTCCTGCAGCGGGCACTCGCCGCCCTTGTCGCAGACCGGGCAGTCGAGCGGGTGGTTGACGAGGATGAACTCGAGCGTCCCCTTCTGGCCGTCGGCTGCGCGCTTGCGACGTCGCGGCCGTGCGCACGACCATCCCCTCCTGCGCGGTCGAGCGTGCAGCCCGCCTGGAGCTTCGGCAGCCCCTCGATCTCGACGAGGCACATGCGGCAGGCGCCGACGGCGCGGCCCGAGCCGCGGCTCGTAGCAGAAGACCGGGATCTCGATCCCTGCCGCGGCCGCCGTCTCGACGAGGCCGGTGCCCTTCTCGACCTCGACCTCGCGGTCGTCGATCGTGACCGTGATCAGCTCGCTCATCGGCCGCGGCGCTCCTCGCCGAGCCCGCGCCGAGCGCTCGCGCCCATGTCTGGCGTCACGCGCAGCTGCAGCTCATCGCCCGCTCACGCCACCACCTCCAGCGGCCGCGGGATCTCGGCCGGGCCGACGTGCGCGGCGTGGACGTCCGTCGGCGCGACGATCCCGTCGAGCGACGACGTGCCGTCGAACGGGCAGCCGCCCTCCTCGACGTGCGCGAGGAACTCCTCGCGGAACTTCGCGACGTAGCTCGCGATCGCGATCATCGCGGTGTCGCCGAGCGGGCAGAGGCACGTGCCGTTGACCCGCTCGCCGACGTCGATCAGCAGGTCGAGGTCGGCGTGGGTTCCGTCGCCGGCCTCGATCTTCTTCAGGATCTGCGTCGTCCAGCGCGTCCCGACGCGGCACGGCGTGCACTTGCCGCACGACTCGTGCTCGTAGAACTGCGAGATGCGGACGCCGAGCTGGACGATGCAGCAGCGGTCGTCGATCGCGATCGACCGCGGCGCGAGCCGATCGCCGTCCCGGCCTGCGGCGAGCGTGTCGTAGTCGAGCGTCAGCTTCTCGGCCTCGGATGCGGTGAGGATCGCGGTCGACGAGCCGCCGGGGATCACCGCCTTGAGCGTCCGCCCGTCGGGGATCCCGCCGCCGACGTCGTAGATCAGGTCCTTGAGCGGGAACCCGTGCGGCAGCTCGTAGTTGCCGGGCTTCGCGACGTTGCCCGAGAGCGAGAAGACGCGCGTGCCGGTCGAGCTCTCCGGGCCGAGCTTCGCGTACTCGGCGCCGCCCATCTCGATGATCGGCGGCACGGTCGTGATCGACTCGACGTTGTTCACCGCGGTCGGCGAGGCGTAGAGCCCGGCGATCGCGGGGAACGGCGGCTTCGTCCGCGGCTGGCCGCGCTCGCCCTCGAGCGACTCGAGCAGCGCCGTCTCCTCGCCGCAGATGTACGCGCCGGCGCCGCGGTGGAGCGACGATCGTGACGTCGCCGAGGTGCTTCCCCTTGCGGAGCTGCTCGAGCGCGTGCGACGAGCACCTCGTACTCGCGCTCGTACTCGCCGCGGATGTAGACGAAGACGTGCTTCGACTCGATCGCGCGCGCGGCGATGAGGCAGCCCTCGAGGAACCGGAAGCGGGACGCGCAGCATGATCTCGCGGTCCTTGAACGTGCCCGGCTCCGACTCGTCCGCGTTGACGACGAGGTAGTGCGGCCTCGGGTTCTGCTCGGGCTTCGGGACGAAGCTCCACTTGCGGCCGGTCGGGAAGAACGCGCCGCCGCGGCCGCGCAGGTTCGAGGCGTTGAGCTCGGCGATGATCTCGTCGGGCGTCATCGTCGCGCGCGCGGCGCGAGCGCCGCGAGCCCGCCCGCCGGCCTCGTAGTCGGCGAGCTCGGTGACGGCGCCGCCGTTCGGTGCCGGCGAAGACGATCTCAGGCGCCGTGCTCACTCGCGAGCTCCTTCACGATCCCGGGCACGTCCCCGGAGCGGACGTGGAGGCGGTGGCGGTTGTCGACGGCGACGACGGTCGCCCAGCCGCAGCCGCCGAGGCACTCGACGGCGCGCAGCGTCACGCCGCCGTCCTCGCTCGTCTCGCCGACGTGGATGCCGAGCTCGCGCTCGAACGCCTCGACGACGCCCTGGGCGCCGGAGAGCGCGCAGGAGACGTTCGTGCAGACCTCGACGAGGTGACGGCCGACGGGCTCGGTGTGGAACATGTCGTAGAAGGACGCGATCGAGAGGCAGTAGGCGGGCGTCACGTCGAGCGCGTCGGCGACCTCGCGGAACGCCTCCTCGGGCAGCCAGCCGCCGTGGCGCTCCTGCGCGAGCCGCAGCGCCGGGATGATCGCCGAGCGCGGGTCGCGGATAGGCCTTCTTGACCTGCTGGATCTCGTCGTACGAGCGCCGTGCTCATCGGTCGACGTCCCCCATGACGGGGTCGAGCGACGCTGCGACCGCGACGAGGTCGGCGACCGCCGCGTCGCGGACGCAGGTCGCCGTCGCCTGGAGCGCGGCGAAGCTCGGCGCGCGGAACTTCACGCGCCACGGCTTCGGGCCGCCGTCGGAGACGAGGAAGCAGCCGCACTCGCCGCGCGCCGACTCGATCGCGACGTAGACCTCGCCCTCGGGCACGAGGTAGCCCTCGGTGACGATCTTGAAGTGGTGGATGAGGGACTCCATCGAGGTGTGGAGCTCCTCGCGCGGCGGGAGCACGACCTTGCGGTCGTCGGCGATCCACGGCTCGCCGCGCATCTCCTCGAGCCGCGTGACGCACTGGCCGACGATGCGCGCCGAGGTGCGCATCTCGTCCATGTGCACCTTGTAGCGGTCGTACACGTCGCCGTTCGGGTAGACGGGGACGTCGAAGTCGACCTCGTCGTAGGCGAGGTACGGCATGTTCCTGCCGCAGGTCCCAGTCGACGCCGGAGGCGCGCAGCATCGGGCCGGACTGCCCGAGCGCGAGCGCGTCCTCGGCCGAGAGGAGGCCGATCCCCTTCGTCCGCTCGAGCCAGATCTTGTTGCGGTCGAGCAGCGCCCTCGTAGTCGTCGACCGCCTTCGGCATGTGCCGCGCGAGCGCGCGCGCCTGCGCGTAGAAGCCCTCCGGGATGTCCTCGGCCAGCCCGCCGACCTGGAAGTAGCGGGTGTGCATGCGGACGCCGGTGACCATCTCGAACAGGTCGAGCACCATGTCCCGCTCGCGGAACGCGTACCAGAACATCGAGATCGCGCCGATCTCGAGCGCGGACGTGCCGAGCCAGACGAGGTGCGAGTGGATCCGGTTCAGCTCGGAGAGGCACATCCGCATCCAGGTCGCCTTCTCGGGCGTCTCGAGCGCGAGCAGCTTCTCGATCGCGAGCACGAAGACGAGCTCGTTCGCCTGGAAGGAGAGGTAGTCGATCCGCTCGGGGTACGTGATCCCCTTCCAGTACGTCTTCTGCTCCATCGTCTTCTCGAAGCCGGTGTGGAGGTAGCCGATCACGGCCTCGATCCCGGCGACGCGCTCGCCGTCGAGGTCGACGATCAGCCGGAGCACGCCGTGCGTCGACGGGTGGTTCGGCCCGAAGTTGATCGTGAGGATGTCCTCGAGGTCGTGCTTCGCCGGGTCGATCTCGAGGATCGTCGGGCACGGCGACGGGATCCGCGTGCCCTCGTAGATCCGGGTGGCCGGCATGACGGCCATCAGGCCTACGTCTCCCCCGAGAAGCGGACGGGCTCGCCGCCGAGCGGGTAGTCCTTGCGGAGCGGGTAGCCCTCCCAGTCGTCGGGCATCAGGATCCGCACGAGGTTCGGGTGGCCGCGGAACGCGATGCCGTAGAGGTCGAACGCCTCGCGCTCGTACCAGTCGGCCGACGGCCAGACGCCGACGACGGAGTCGATCTCCTCGCCGTCGTCGAGCCACGCCTCGACGCGGAGGCGCGCGGGCTCGTCCGAGACGCGCAGCAGGTGGTAGGCGACCGCGAAGCGCTTCGGCTTCGGGGTCGGGGACGCGCTGGAAGCCCTGCGAGCCCTCGGCGTTCAGGTCGCGGCCGGCCGGGGTGCCGATGTAGCCGGCGACGTCCGTCGAGCCCCAGCCGAGGTAGTCGACGCCCGGAGAGGTCGACGAGCACGTTGAAGCCCTCGCTCGTCGCGGAGGTGCGTGCAGGCCTCGACGATCCGCGCCGGGTCGACGACCAGCGTCGTCTCGCCGTGCGCCTCGACCGTCTCGACGAGGCCGGGGACGCCCGCGAGCGTCATTCCGCGACCCCGCGGATCTCGTACGCGGGCGGCACGCCCGCGCGGATCTTCTCGTGGAGGCGGACGATGCCCTCCATCAGCGCCTCGGGGCGCGGCGGGCAGCCCGGCACGTGGATGTCGACGGGGACGATCTTGTCGACGCCCTGGAGCACGGTGTAGTTGTTGAACATCCCGCCCGAGCTCGCGCACGCGCCCATCGCGATCACCCACTTCGGCTCGAGCATCTGGTCGTAGACCTGGCGGAGCGGCGCCGCCATCTTGTGGGTGACGCGCCCGGAGACGATCAGCAGGTCGGCCTGGCGCGGCGAGGAGCTGAACCGCTCCATCCCGAAGCGCGCGATGTCGTAGCGCGACGAGACGATCGACATCATCTCGATCGCGCAGCACGCGAGCCCGAAGGTGTCCGGCCAGACCGAGTTCGACTGCGCCCACGCGACCGCCTTCTGCACGGTCGTGATCAGGAGCGCGTCCTCGATCGACTCGAGCTCCTGCTCGAAGGTGCCGGGCCCCTTGTCCGGCCACAGCGTCCGCTCCGACCGGAGGCCGGCCTTCGCGGCCGGGCCGGTCGGAGACCATCGGCAGCTTGCGCGCTAGTGCCACTCGAGCGCCCCCTTGCGCCAGACGTAGACGTACGCGACGGCGAGGATCGCGACGAAGACGAGGAGCTCGACGAACCCGAACCAGCCGAGCAGCTCGAGCTGCACGGCGAGCGGGTACAGGAAGACGATCTCGATGTCGAAGAGGATGAAGAGCATCGCCGTGAGGTAGAAGCTCACGGTGAAGCGGCGCTGCTGGCCCGGCGCCTCCTCCGAGACGCCCGACTCGAACGGGAGCATCCGCTGCTTCGTCCGCGTGCTTCGGGCGCGTCGCGAAGACGAAGGAGAACATGATCATCGTCGCCGGGATCGCCGCCGCGAACATCGCGTAGATGAGAAACGGGAGCCAGTCGGAGAGCACGCTGTCCTCGATCCCTGCCGGGGGGCCGGTCGTCGCGAAACCTACCACTCTCGTCGCGGCGCACGAGGTCGGAGCCGATCCCGCTCGGAGAGCGCGTTTCCGGTGTTACAAAGTCGGCCGTCTGGCGCCGTGCGGCCCGTCTGGGCTACCATCAGTGCATGGAGATCGCCGAGCGCCCGACCGACGTCCTGCTCGACCTGACGCCGCTCGCGGCGGAGAAGGTCAAGGCGCTGATGGCCGAGGAGCCCGACGCCGGCGTCGCTCGTCCTGCGCGTCGCGATCCAGGGCGGCGGCTGCTCGGGCTTCCAGTACGGCCTCGGCTTCGACTCGGGTGCGGCCGAGGGCGACCACGAGCTCCTGCTCGAGGGCGTTCGCATCGTCGTCGACCCGTTCAGCGCCCCGTACCTGCAGGGCGCGACGATCGACTACCTGAACGGCCTCCAGGAGTCCGGGTTCAAGATCGACAACCCGAACGCGGTCTCCTCCTGCGGCTGCGGCCACTCGTTCCAGGTCGAGGAGGGCGAAGAGCTCCCCGAGGGAACGCACGGTCGGCGGCTGCGGCTCGGGCTGCAGTCACTGACACCGCCGCGGCTCGCCGCTTCGCTGCGCGAAGCTGCCTAGATTCACCCGCGTGACCGATCGTCCGTTCCGCGTCGCCGTCGTCGGCTCCGGCCCCGCCGGCTTCTATGCGGCCGGGGCGCTGCTCGCGAGCGACGACCCGCGCGTCGAGGTCGACATGATCGAGCGGCTGCCGACGCCGTGGGGGCTCGTCCGGCTCGGGGTGGCGCCGGACCACCCGAACATCAAGGCGGTCTCGCGCGCGTTCGAGAAGATCGCGGCGCAGCCGGGGTTCCGGTTCTTCGGCAACGTCGACATCGGCAGCGACGTGACGCACGACGAGCTCGCGGAGCGGTACGACGCGGTGCTGTACGCCGTCGGCGCGCAGACCGACCGGCAGCTCGGCATCCCGGGCGAGGATCTGCCCGGCTCGTGGCCGGCCACCGCGTTCGTCGCCTGGTACAACGGCCACCCCGACTTCCAGGAGCTCGAGTTCGACCTCTCGCACGAGCGGGCGGTCGTGATCGGGAACGGCAACGTCGCGCTCGACGTCGCGCGCATGCTGGCGCTGACGCCGGAGGAGCTCGCGCCCACCGACACCACGGATGCGGCGATCGAGGCGATCAACGCGGCGGGCGTCCGGGAGATCCTCGTGGTCGGCCGCCGCGGGCCGGTGCAGGCCGCCTGGACGCCGGTCGAGGTCGGCGAGCTCGGCGAGCTGGCGGGCGCCGACATCCTCGTCGACCCGGCAGGACCTGCGAGCTCGACGCGGCGAGCGAGGCCGAGCTCGAGGCGGCACCGCCGACGGTGAAGCGGAACGTCGACCACCTCCGCGCCTACGCGGAGCGCGAGCCCGAGGGGAAGCCGCGCGCGATCCGCCTCCGCTTCCTCGCTCTCGCCGACCGCGATCCTCGGCGAGCGAGAAGGTCGAGGCGATCGAGCTCGTCCGCAACGAGCTCGTCGACGGCAGGGCGGTCGCCACCGACGAGACGCGAGACAGTGCCGTGCGGGATCGTCTTCCGGAGCGTCGGCTACCGCGGCGTCGAGCTTCCCGGGCGTCCCGTTCGACGCGGGCAGCGGGACGATCCCGAACGAGGGCGGCCGGGTGCGAGCCGGGCCTCTACGTCGCGGGCTGGATCAAGCGCGGCCCGAGCGGCGTGATCGGCACGAACAAGAAGGACGCGACCGAGACGGTCGAGCTGCTGCTCGAGGACGCCCGCGCCGGCGCGCTGCCTCCTGCGAGCGGGCGACGATCTCGAGGAGCTCCTCGTCGAGCGCGGCGTCGATCACGTCCTGTACGCGGGCTGGGAGGCGATCGACGCGGCGGAGCGGACGGCGGGCGAGCCGCGCGGCCGCCCGCGCGTGAAGCTCTGCACCTGGGACGAGCTGCTCGAGGCCGCGCACGTGTCGGCACGGGAGTGACCGGGCGTGGCTTCAGCCGCGCCTGCCGAAGCACGCCGGCGCGGGTCGAGGCGCGCGGCTGAAGCCACGCCCCGTGTCGCTAGAGTGGCCGCCGTGAGCGGGACGGCCGAGCGCGAGGAGCTCTGGGGCGGCGAGACCGCCAAGGCGGTCGCCAACTTCCCCGTCTCCGGCGAGCCGATCCCCGTCTCCGTCGCGCACTGGCTCGGCCGGATCAAGGCGGCGGCCGCGCGCGCCAACGCCGACCTCGGCCTTCTCGACGCCGACCTCGCGCAGCGCATCGCGGCGGCGGGCGACCGGATCGCCGCCGGCGAGTTCGACGACCAGTTCCCGATCGACGTCTTCCAGACCGGCTCGGGGACGAGCTCGAACATGAACGCGAACGAGGTGATCGCGACCCTCGCCGGCGAGGACGTCCATGCCGAACGACCACGTCAACATGGGCCAGTCCTCGAACGACGTCTTCCCGTCGGCCGTCCACCTCGCCGCCCTCGACCGAGCGGTGAACGACCTGCTGCCGGCGCTCGAGCAGCTCGCCCACGCGCTCGAGGGCAAGGCGAAGGAGTTCGACGACGTCGTCAAGTCGGGCCGCACGCATCTGATGGACGCGGTCCCGGTCACGCTCGGACAGGAGTTCGCGGGCTACGCCGCGCAGGTGCGCCAGGGGATCGCCCGCGTGCAGGACGCGCTGCCGCGCCTCGGCCAGATCCCGCTCGGCGGCACCGCGACCGGCACGGGGCTGAACACCCACCCGGAGTTCGCGGCCAAGGTGCGCGACGCTGCTCCACGCCGCAACCGGCCTGCCGATCGCCGCGCCCGCCGACCCGTTCGAGGCGCAGGCGGCCCGCGACGGCCTCGTCGAGGCGTCCGGTGCGCTCAAGGTGGTCGCCGTCTCGCTCACGAAGATCGCGAACGACCTCCGCCTGATGGGCTCGGGCCCGCGCGCCGGGCCTCTCGGAGCTGTTCCTGCCGGAGCTCCAGAAGGGCTCCTCGATCATGCCCGGCAAGGTCAACCCGGTGATCCCCGAGGTCGTGACCCAGGTCGCGGCCCAGGTGATCGGCAACGACGCGGCGATCACGATCGGCGGCATGAACGGCCACTTCGAGCTGAACGTCTACGTGCCCGCTGATCGCCCGGAACCTGCTCCAGTCGATCGGGCTCCTCGCGAGCGCGTCGCGCCTGCTCGCCGACAAGTGCGTCTCCGGCATCGAGGCGAACCGCGAGCGGAACGAGCAGTACGCCGAGGGCACGCTTGAGCGCCGCGACGGCGCTCAACCCGTTCATCGGCTACGACAAGGCGTCGGAGATCGTGAAGGAAGCCGTCGTCGTCGGGCCGCTCGCTGCGCGAGGTCGCGCGGGACGCCGGCGTGGAGGAGTCGGTGCTCGACGAGGCGCTCGACTACCACGCGATGGCGAAGCCGCACGACTAGCCGCGGGCTCGACCGCCGGGTGCGAGCGGCGGGGGCGGCGGGCACTCGCGCACGAACCAGGGCGTCGGGATCGCGTGCCGGTCCGGCTCGGGTACCGGTGGCCGTGATCGCGGTCAGCGAGCAGTTCTCGAGCGCGGGAACCGAACCAGGAAGCCGCCTGTTCCGGCCGCTACGAACGACGCAACGAGCGCTCGCACGCCGGGGCCGTTCAGGCGCACCCGGACGAGCGTGCGCGGAACGAAGCCCGGTCCCTGAGACCGTCGAGCGACGGGCCGGGCACGATCCGGAGGGTCGGCGTCGCGCAGCCCGCGTCCGTCGGCGCCAGACAGCGCTGCGACGCAGGTCGCGAGCAACGAGGCGGCGGCGATCCGCATGACGAGGAGTATCGAACGCGGAGCCCGTTGCCGCGCAGCTTCCGAACAGCATCCTTACAAGCGACCGCGCGCGCGATATCACTCGATCGAGAGGGTTGATATCCCAGACGCTGGAATGGGCATAGTCCCCGCCGACAGTGTCAGGGGAGAGGCACCGGTTTCTGCTTCGCATGCCGATCGCGCTCCGCGACCGGCTCGTGGAGGCTGCCTCTCGCTCCGGACGAAGCCTCAACAGCGAGATCGTCGCGCGTCTCGAGGCGAGCCTCGACGCGGACGACCTCGAGCCGTCACGCGCGCACGCGAGAGCGGGCGCGACCACGAGCCAGGGGGATCTCGATGACACGCAGGAGAAGGCACGCGCTCGCCGCGTGCGGTGTGACCCTCGCGCTCGCCGCCGCGGCGGTCGCGGGGTTGACGCTGTCCGGCACCGGACAGCACGACCGCTGCGCCAGGCGCAGCGGCGAGATGCCGACCGCGCTCGGAGCGCACCTCGCGGAGCTCAGCCAGGCGATCCCGGGCAACGGGGGCGAGGCCGCAGGAAGGGCCCGGCAGCGGCCGAGGAGGCAGGAGTTCGCCGCGCGCGCGTATCCGGACACCGACATCTCGCTCGCGAAGATCCAGGCGAAGTCGCGCGCCGCAGGCGCGAGCGCTGAAGGGCCGACCGTTCCCGAGCGGCAAGGGCAAGCAAGGGGACGTGGGTCACGGTCGGCCCGAGCGAGGCGCTCTACCCGGTCACGCCAGTTCCGCAACTCGTTCAGCTACGTGCCGAACGAGTACTCGCCGGCGGGCGCACGACCGTCGCTCGCGATCGGCCCGACGTGCAAGCCCGGCAACTGCCGGCTCTGGCTCGGCGCCGCGGGCGGCGGCGTCTGGCGCACGAAGAACGCGCTCACCGGGAACCCGAACTGGGAGTTCCTGTCCGGCTCGTTCGGGATCAAGGCGATCGGCTCGATCATCGTCGACCCGAACGACCCGTCCGGTAACACGATCTACGTCGGCACCGGCGAGGCCAACTGCGTCCGGCGACTCGCGCCGCGGGCGTCGGGCTCTACAAGTCGACGAACGGCGGCGACACGTGGACGGGCCCGCTCGGCGCGAGCGTGTTCAACGCCCGCGCGCATCGGCGCGATCGCGGTCAAGCCGGGCAGCCCGAACACGTCTACGTCGGCGACGACCCGCGCGGTGCGCGGCATCGTCGTCGGTCTCCTGCGAGCGGCGTGTCGGTCATCCCGGGCGCCGCGAAGTGGGGCCTCTACAAGTCGACGGACGGCGGCGCGAGCTGGACGTTCATCCACAACGGCGCCGCGACGACGCGCCAGTGCACCGGTGACACGACCGAGTCCGACAACGGCACACCGTGCTCGCCGCGCGGCGTCCGCCACGTGGAGTTCGACCCGTCGAACCCGGACATCGTCTACGCCGGCTCGTACGCCCGCGGGGTCTGGCGCTCGCCCGACGGCGGCGCGACCTGGACGCAGATCAAGCCGTCGCTCAACGCCGCGCGAACACCAGACCCGGCCGCGATTCGCCGTCACGACGCTGCCGAACGGCAAGACGCGGATGTACGTCTACGAGGGCAACGCAGGCAGCGCCGTACTCGCGGCTCTTCCGCTAGCGACGACGTCGCGCACCGGCGTGCCCGTGTTCACGGACCTGACGAGCGCGAACGTCGCCGACCACCGGCTACGCGACGTTCAACCTCTGCACCGGGCAGTGCTGGTACGACGTCTTCGTCTACACGCCCAAGGGTCATCCCGGACATCGTCTACGCCGGCGGCTCCTACGCCTACGGCGAGACGTCGATCGCGAACAAGCGCGGCGTGATCCTCTCGACCGACGCCGGCGTGTCCGGCACCGACATGACGTTCGACGGGACGGACTCGCTGCACCCGAACGGGCTGCATCCCGACCAGCACGCGCTCGTCACGAACCCGAGACAACCCGTTCCAGTTCTTCGAGGCGAACGACGGCGGCGTGATGCGCTCGAGCGGCGAGCTTCGTCGACCGCTCGGCGTGGTGCGCCGAGCCGCCGAACCGCGGCCTCACGCCGGCGCGCGCTCACGCGCTGCCAGCAGATGCTCTCGAGGATCCCGTCGAAGCTCGAGGGGATCAACAAGGGCCTGCCGACGCTCCAGTTCCAGAGCCTCTCGGTCAGCCCGCACAACGCGAACGTCCTCCAGGGCGGGACGCAGGACAACGGCACGTGGGAGACGCCGGGCAACCCGGTGAAGTGGGAGAACACGATGATCGGCGACGGCGGCCAGTCGGGCTTCGACGCCGCGATCCCGAGTTCCGCTTCCACACGTTCTTCGACGCGTCGCCGACGTGAACTTCTCGAACGGCGACATCGCCGACTGGATCTGGATCGCCGACCCGATCTTCGGCACCGGGCACGCCTGTTCTACGTCGCCGATCATCAGCGACCCGAGGGTGTCAGCGGCACGATGTTCGCCGGCACCGGCCGCACGTCTGCGGACGAAGACGCACGGCATCGGGCACCGATGACGCTCGCGCGAGGTCCAGCAGCACTGCAACGAGTGGACCGGCGACCTTCGCGGTCGTCGTGCGGTGACTGGGTGGAGATCGGCCCGACCCGCGCTCGACCGACGCGGCGTCGCGGCGACCGCGCGGGCGGCGCACGTCGCCGCCGTCGAGCGGACGGCGGCCGACACGTCGACGGCATGGGCGGCGACCACCACGGGCCGCGTCTTCATCTCGAAGAACGTCGACGCCGAGCCGGCGGCGAGCGGTCGACCTGGACGCGGCTCGACGACGCGCCGCGACCGACCCGAACCGGTTCGTCAGCGGCATCTACGTCGACCCGGCGAACGCCGAACCACGCGTGGGTCTCGTACACGGGCTTCGACGCCACGACGCCGGCGACGCCGGGCCACGTGTTCGAGGTGACGTACAACCCGGCGCCGGAACGGCGACCTGGGTCGACCGCTCGCACGACCTCGGTGACCTGCCGATCAACGACGTCGTGCGTCGACGACGTGACGGGCGACCTCTACGCGTCGAGCGACTTCGGCGTGCATCGTGCTCGCCAGGCGGCACGACCGACCTGGACGTCGGCCGCGCCGGGCATGCCGAACGTCGAGGTCGCGGGCCTCGACGATCGTGCCGGACGAGCGGATCCTCTACGCCGCGACCCACGGCCTCAGCGCCTGGAGGCTGAACCTGCGGCTAGACCGACTCGACCGGACGACTGACCTGATGGAGGGCCGCCGCAGGCGGCCCCTCGTCGTCGCTGGCCCGCCGCGATTACAGTGCGGCCGGTGCATCGCCCGTGGTCCCTGCGCGTCGGCGCGGCCGTCCTGGCGGTCCCCTTCGCGCTGCCGCTCGTTTCATGGTCTCCGGGTCGCTGCGCCCGCCCGGCCTGCCACCGCCGACCTCGCCGCAGCTCGTGCCGGATCCCGCTCGGCCTCGGCAGCTACGGGCGCGCCTTCGAGCTGATCGACCTCGGCCGCTACACGTTCAACTCGCTCGTCGTCGTGGCGCTCGTCGTCCCGCTCACCGTGCTCGTCGCGTCGTGGGCCGGCTTCGCGATCGCCCGCCTCGGCGGCCGCTCAGCGGCGCTGCTCGTCGCAGCCTCGTCGCGGCGCTGATGGTGCCGACGACCGCACTGATCGTCCCGCGGTTCACGCTCTACCGCCTCCTCGGCGTCACGGACACGTACGTCCCGCTCGTCGCGCCGGCGCTGCTCGGCGACCTCGCCGCTCTACGTCCTCCTCTACGCGGTCGCCTTCCGGCGGCTGCCGCGCGACCTCTACGACGCCTGCGCGCTCGAGTCGCTCGGTCCCGTTCGCCACCTGGCGGCGGGTGGCGATGCCGCTCGTCGCGCCCGGTGACGGCCGCGGTGGCGGTCCTGGCGTTCGTGTCAGCTGGGGCAGCGCGCTCGAGCCGCTCGTCTACCTCTTCGACCGCGACGCTGTACACGCTTCCCCTCGGGCTGCGCTCGCTCGCCGTGCTCGACCGGTCGGACTACCCCGTCTTCCTCGCCGGCTGCGTCGTCGCGACGGCACCCGGTGCTACTCGCGTTCCTCGTCGCGCAGCGCTGGCTACCGCTCACCCGGAAGAGGAGCAGAATGGCTCGCTCGCTGATCGCGCTGGTCCTCGTCGCCGGCACGGCGATGCTCGCCGCCGCGTGCGGCTCGTCCGAGGAGGGGCCGGTCCGGTTCCTCGTCTTCGGCGACCCCGAGGAGATCCAGGCCTACCGGCAGGTCGCGGCCGACTTCGAGGAGCAGTCAGGCGACGACGTCGAGCTCGTCGAGGCCAGCGACCGTTCCGACCTGATCGCGCGACTCTCGACGTCGATCGCCGCCGGCGCGCCACCCGACGTCTTCCTCATGAACTACCGCTACTACGCGCAGTTCGCCGCGCAAGGGCGCCATCGAGCCGGTCACGGAGCGGCTCGACGGATCCGAGGCCTTCGAGCGGGAGGACTTCTACCCGATTGCGCTGGACGCGTTCCGCTGGCGAGGCGAGCAGCTCTGCATCCCGCAGAACATCTCGAGCCTGGTCGTCTACTACAACCGCGACCTCTTCGAGAAGTACGGCGTGCCGGAGCCGGAGGACGACTGGACCTGGAACACGATGGTCGGCCACGCCGCGACCCTCACCCGGGACGCGAACGGCCGGCAGATCCGCCCGGGCGACCCCGACTCCGGCGGCGCCACCGCGGCCGTTTACGGGCTCGGCGTGGAGCCGTCGATCATCCGCGTCGCGCCGTTCGTCTGGTCGAACGGCGGCGAGCTCGTCGACGACGACGCAAAGCCGACACGCTTCACGCTCGATACGCCCAAGGCGCAGGAGGCGCTCCGCGGCTTCCTCGACCTGCGGCTGGCGTACGGGGTGATCCCGAGCGACGTCGAGGTCGAGGCGCAGGACGACGAGACCCGGTTCGCCAACGGCGGGCTGGCGATGCTCCTCTCGTCCCGCCGCTCGACGCCGCTCTTCCGCACGATCACCGAGTTCGACTGGGACGTCGCGCCGCTGCCGCGCTGGACGGAGCGGGCCGGGATCCTCCATTCGGATGCGTTCTGCATCACCTCCGCCTCCGAGCGCAAGAACACGGCGTGGGGCTTCGTCGAGTACGCCCTGGGACCCGAGGGCCAGGTGACGCTCGCCGAGAGCGGCCGAACCGTCCCGTCGCTCATCGAGGTCTCGCAGTCGGAGGCGTTCCTCGATCCGTCGAAGCCGCCGAAGCGCGCACGGGTCTTCCTGGACGGCATCCCGTCGATCCGCGTGCTCCCGGTCATCTCGACCTGGCCCGAGATCGAGGACGCCACCGGGCCGATCCTCGAGAACGGGCTCTACCTCGGGCAGCCCGCCTCGACGAGGTCGCCGAGCGGCTCGACCGCGTCACGCGCCCGCTGTTCGCGCGCGGGGAGACGCCCTGAGCGGTCTCCGTCTCGAGGGTCTCACAAAGCGCTACGGCGACGTCGAGGCGCTCGCCCCGCTCGACCTCGAGGTCGGCCGAGGGCGAGCTGCTCGCGGTGCGTCGGCCCGTCCGGTTGCGGGCAAGACGACGCTCCTCCGCGTCGATCGCCGGGCTCGAGGAGCCGACTGCCGGGCGGGTCTTTCTCGGCGAGAGCGACGTGACGGGCTGGCGCCCCGGGCGCCGCAACGTCGCGATGGTCTTCCAGAGCTACGCGCTCTTCCCGCACCTGACGGTCGAGCGAGAACATCGGCTTCGGGCTGACCGTGCGCGACGTCCCGCGGCGCGAGGCAGGCGCGCGGGTCCGCGCGGCGGCCGAGCTCGTGGGTGCGCGGAGCTTCTCGCACGGCGGCCCACGAGCTCTCCGGCGGCGAGCGCCAGCGGGTGGCGCTCGCCCGCGCGCTCGTGCGCGAGCCGGCGCTGCTGCTCCTCGACGAGCCGCTCTCGAACCTCGACACGTCACTCCGCGTCTCGGTCCGCGCCGAGCTCAAGGAGATCCACCGACGCGTCGGCGGCGACGACGGTGCACGTGACCCACGATCAGGTCGAGGCGCTCGTCCTCGGCGACCGGATCGCCGTGCTGAGCGCGGGGGTCGTGCAGCAGGTCGGCACGCCCGACGAGGTCTGGCGCGCACCGCGCGAACCGCTTCGTGGCGACGTTCGTCGGCACGCCTGCCATGAACCTGCTCCCGGCGCGAGGCCGCTGACCCCCGGCGACGTGCCCGGCGGCGGCGCACGAGCTCGGCGTCCGCCCCGAGCACGTCTCGCTCGGCGGCCGCGGCGCAGCCGGCCACGGTCGACGCTCGTCGAGCCTGTCGGGAGCGAGGCGTACGTCCATCTGCGCGTCGGCGGATGCGTCGCTCGTCGCGCGCGTCCCGCCGGAGGCGCGGCCCGAGCCGGGCGCGGCGTTCGGCGTCTCGCGTCGACCGCGCGCACGTGCACTTCTTCGACGCCGACGGGCGATCGGGTCGGGTCGCCGGATGAGCGAGCGTCGCGGTCCTCGGGCTGATGCTCGCGCCGTACCTCCTCGGCCTCGGCGCGCTCGTCGCGGTGCCGGCCCTCGCGACCTTCGGGCTCGCGCTGACCGACTACGACCTGATCCGGTCGCCCGACGTCGTCGGCCTCGACAACTTCCGCGAGCTCGTCGACGACCGCATCTTCCGGATCGCCCTCGTGAACTCGCTCGTCTTCGCCGCCGTGGCGGTCCCGCTTCGGCTCGCTCGCGGCGCTCGGGCTCGCGCTGCTGCTCCACCGCGGCGGCCGGGGTGTGGGCGTTGCACGGTCGGCGGTCGTGCTGCCGACGATCGTGCCCGAGCTCGCGTACGGGCTGCTCTGGCTCTGGCTGCTCAACCCGCTCTACGGGCCGATCAACGGACTGCTGACGATCGGAGGCGAGAACGGCGCGACGGTCCTCGGCCGGCAGCCGCCGCAGTGGCTCACGGACCCGAACGACGCGCGGATCGCGATGGTCCTGCTCAGCCTGTTCACTGATCGGCGAGGGATTCGTGCTGCTGCTCGTGGCGCGCCGGGCGCTGCCCCGCGACCTCTACGAGCTCGCCGCGCTCGAGGACGCGACGTGGTGGGACGTGTTCCGCCGCGTCACGCTGCCGCTGATGCTCCCGGTCGCTCGTCCTGCTCGGCCTGCGGGACGTCGTCCTGAGCCTCCAGCTCAACCTCGTTCCCGCGCTGGTCGTCACCGACGGCGGCCCGCCCGACTACGCGACGACGTACCTCGGCGCTGTTCGTCTACCGGAACGGCTTCGAGTACCTCCGCTACGGCTACGCCGCCGCGGCGACGGTCGTTCTCGTCCTCATGACCGCCGCGATCGTCGTCGTCCAGCTCCTGCTGCTCCGTCGCTGGCGCGGCCGATTGCTCACCTGAGACTCAGGCGGGGCTCACCGGAAGCGGCGCCGCGCAGTCGGGCAGCTTCCCCGGATGCCAGAGAAGGAGCTCTCCGCCCGCGGGGCGGGCGACGATCGTGACACCGGGCGCACACCGCAGCCGCCCGGTCAGGCGGAGCCCCCCGAACGTGGTTCGGAACCGGCCGCCGTCGGTTGTCCTGACGGTACGGGTGACCCGCAGAGAAGGTGCGCGAACCGTGATCACGACCCTCGTCTGCGGCTCGAAGCCGCTGCCCGACAGTACGACCGGCGCGCGGTCGACGAGCGTGAGCCGAGGCCCGGTCGCGGCGTGTACGCTGGCTCCCAAGAGAAGCGCGACGACGCAGACGGAGCCAAGCGATCGCGCCTTCATGAAAAAGAGGATCTCATGTGATTGTTGGGTTTACGTGAACGACCGACGTGGTTAGACTCCGCCACCTTGGGCCCGCGGGGGCCCCCGAATTCAGGGGAGAACACCACGTGACGAAGAGAGCACTCTGGCTCTCGCTCGTGCTTGCGCTGACAGCCGTAGTGCTGTCCGTCGTGGCGGCAGCGCCGGCGACGAGCGCGAACACGAAGCGATCCGACATCGAGACCAAGCACGCGGGGGAAGCCGTCCAGAACGGCGTGTTGCCGCTTGAGCGCTCGCCGACGACACAGTCGGTCGAACGCGCCGCGGGTGCGACCGCGCGGATGTCCGCGCTCGCCGCCGATCCGCCACTCGGCACGACGAGGATGATGCCGGTGCTGGACGACGTCTTCGGCGTCTACAGGATCCGACAGTTCACCCTGCGGGCGATCGGCGAGCATGTGAGATCTGGGTCGCAGAGCCACACGCCCGACGCACAGGGCGTCTCGGGAACGAGCTTCCTCCCGGGCGACTGCCGCAACAACCGCACCACGATCACCGACGCGCAGCTCGCGTCGATGGTGCACGAGTTCGACACGAACATGTACCCGAAGGAGTCGGCCGCATTCAGCGTGCCGCCGACGCGCGACGGGACCAACGCCGTCCTGACGCAAGCCGGATTCGGGAGCTACTCGGGCGACGGCGACAAGATCGTCACGCTCGTCTCGAACGTCAGGGACGACGAACTTCTACAGCCTCAACAACCCGACAGGCCTCGGCGTACATCGCCGGCTTCTTCTCGTCGCAGGTGAACGACTTCCTCGATCGCAACGTGATGACGATCGACGCGTTCGACTGGCTCCATCGGACGGGCGCAAACCCGCCGGACGAGCCCGTCCCGGGCGACTTCTGCACGAGCGCGCCCGCACGGCCGTTCCTCTACGAGGGCGTCTTCGCGCACGAGTACCAGCACCTGCTCGAGCACTACGAGGACGGGACGAGGTCAACTGGATCAACGAGGGCCTTGCCGACTGGGCGCAGACGCTGACCGGCTACGTCAACCCGGCGCTGCCGATCACGGACAAGGGCTTCGACAGCCACATCCAGTGCTTCCTCGGCTTCCTCGAGGTGGCCACCCCTGCGAACGCCAACCCGTCGACGAACTGCGGTCCCGAGAACTCCCTCACGCGGTGGGAGGACCAGGGCCCGCTCGAGATCCTCGCGGACTACGGCGCGGCCTACACGATGATGGAGCTGCTCCACGGGCGCTACGGAACCGCGTTCATGACGCGCCTTGCACCGGGGCGACGCGAACGGCTTCGCCGGCGTCGACGAGGCGCTCGCGGCGACGGGCAACGGGAAGGCCGACGCCCAGTCGATCTTCGACGACTGGACGCTCTGCCGTCGCTCTGACGGGCTGATCGACGACGGCTACAAGACGCTCGGCTCCGCGAAGAGAAGAGCTTCACGGTGCCGACGCTCGACACGACGATCCGCTGGGCTCGGCGAACGCGTACTCGACGCCGGGCGCGCCGTCGAACGGCTCGGACTACGTCCAGCTGCGGAACGGCTCGGCAGATGCCTGACGGGCGGCCAGATCCATTCGCTCGGCGTTCAAGGGTGCGACCACCCTGCCGACGGCGCCGCTCGCCTGGACGATCGCGGCGAACCCGCCCGGCCAGACGGGTGACCCCGCGCTGTACTCGGGCTCGGGCACCGATCGCGACGAGGCGGCGTCACGCCGATCACGGTTCCGGCCGGCTCGGCGAGCCTGACGTTCAACGCGCTGTGGGATCTCGGAGCTCGGCTGGGACTTCGGCGTTCGTCCAGATCTCGACGGACGGCGGCGCGACGTACACCTCGATCCCGTGCACGGACACGACGACGGATCACGATCCGGGCGCCGTGGCCGAGGTCGTCGAGAAGCTGCCGGGCTTCACCGGCGTCTCGGGCGGCACCGGCGTCTGGACGCCGCAGACCTGCAGCCTCGTCGGCCTATGCGGGCCAGACCGTGCTGCTCGCCTTCCGCACCGTTCAAGACCCGGCGGTCGAGGGCAACGGCGTGCTCGACCCGTCCGGCTTCTGGGTCGACGACGTCACCGTCGGTGGGACGCTCGTCTCCGACGGCTCGTCGCTGGCGCCGTTCAAGTCGCTCTCGAGACGCGGCCGACCGCCGTGTCGAACTTCACGGTGACGCTGCTCAGCATCGACTCGAAGAGCAAGAAGATCACGGTCAAGCGCTTCCGCTCACCGGCGATTCGCCGTCAGCGGGCAGGCGAACGTGCAGAAGTACATCGACAAGAAGGCCGACTTCGTCGGCGCTGATCGTGACGTACAACGACCCGAGCGAGTCGGCGACGCAGTACGCGCCGTACCAGCTCACGGTCAACGGCGTCGTCCAGCCGGGCGGCGCCTAGCACGCCATCGTCGTGGGGCCGCCGAACGGGCGGCCCCACGACACTCAATGCGGCGGCGCTCTGGTCGCCCTCGAACTCGCCGGGCGTCGTGCCGAAGCGCTCTGTCGATCATGTCGTCGGTCCGCTCCTCCGAGTACTCCTTGTCGCGCTGCGTCGATCTCCGCGTCCTCGAGCGCCTCGCTCTTGTCGGGCGTCGCTGCGGATCCAGCCGAGGATCGTGTCCTTGAGTCCCATGCCGCGACCGTAGCGCCGGTCGCGTCAGTACGCAACCGCGCCGCGGCCGGTCTCGGCCGCGTGCTTCTGCTCGTCCGCGCGGTAGCTCGACCGGACGAGCGGCCCCGCGAAGACCGAGCCGAACCCGAGCGCCTCGCCCTGCTCGCGCAGCCAGCGGAACTCGTCCGGGTGCACCCAGCGGTCGATCGGCGCGTGCTTCGACGACGGCTGCAGGTACTGGCCGATCGTGACGACGTCGACGCCGTTCGCGCGGAGGTCGCGCATCGTCTCGACGACCTCGTCGTTCGTCTCGCCGAGACCGACGATGATCCCCGACTTCGTCATGACCGGGTAGTCGGCGACCTCCTTCGCCCGCCGGAGGAGCCACAGCGCGCCGTCGTACGTCGCCTTCGCCCCACGCATCCTGCGGTGGAGCCGGCGCACCGTCTCGATGTTGTGGTTGAACACCTCGGGCCGGGCGGCGAGCACCGTCGCGAGCGCCTCCTCCTCGACGCCGAGGAAGTCGGGCGTCAGCACCTCGACCGAGGAGTGCGGGAGCTTCGCCTTCAGCGCGCGGATCGTCGCGGCGAAATGCCCCGCGCCGCGATCGTCGAGGTCGTCGCGGTCGACGGAGGTGACGACGACGTGCCGGAGGCCCATCGTCGCGGCCGCCTGCGCGAGCCGGAGCGGCTCGAGCGGATCGGGCGCGTGCTCGGGCCTGCCCGAGGTGACGTAGCAGTAGCGGCAGGCGCGCGTGCACGTGTCGCCGAGGATCTGGAACGTCGCCGTGCCGCGCCCCCAGCACTCGCCGATGTTCGGGCAGCGCGCCTCCTCGCACACGGTGACGAGGCTCGCGCCGTGGAGCAGCTTGCGGACGTCGTAGTACCTGCCGTCGCGCTCGGCGCCCGCACCTTCATCCACTCGGGGCGGCGCGGGCGCTCGGCGACGGGCAGCGACGTCTGCATCGACGCCAGTCTAGTATCCGAGGGCTCTCCGCGACAGGCTGTCGCGACGAGGCCAGCGATCTCGTCGACGAGAGCTCCTCGACCGAGGCCGAACACCTCGGCGATCGCGCGTCGCGGCCGCGGGGCGGACGTCGTCGACGTCAGCGGTCGGCCGAGCTCGCGCGCCATCGTCGTGAACTGCGCGTCCTCGAGGCCGCAGGCCGTGATCCAGTCGGTGAACGGCGCCGGGTCGAGGTCGACGTTCAGCGCGTACCCGTGCGTCGTCACCCAGCGCGACGCGTGGACGCCGATCGACGCGATCTTCCTGGCCGTGGTCGCCGTCAGCTCCACACACCGGTCAGCCCGTCGATCCGCTCGGCCGTCCAGCCCGAAGGCGCCGACGCGTGCGGATGATCGCCTCCTCGAGGTCGCGCACGTACTTGCTTGAGGTCGCGGCCGTGCCGGTTGAGGTCGAGGATCGGGTAGCAGACGAGCTGGCCGGGGCCGTGGTAGGTCGACTTGCCGCCGCGGTTCGTCTCGACGACGTCGACCTCGACCTCGTCGGGGAGATGCAGCTCCGCGGTCTCGTCGGTCCGGCGCCCGAGCGTGACACCGGCTCGTGCTCGAGCAGGATCACGGTGTCCGGCATCGCCTCCTCCTTCACAGCGCCCGCGATCGACCGCTGGAGCGCGAGCGCCTCGGCGTACGGCGTCAGCCCGGAGGGAGACGAGATATGCGCGTGCCATCGAGCCGCAGCCTACGACGGGCCGCTCGTCGAAGCGCGGCAGCCCGTCCTCCGGGAGCGTCTCCCACGCGGGCGACGGAGCGGACGAAGATGTGCGCCTGCGGCAGCTGGTCGAGGCCGGAGTCGAGCGCCGCGAGCCGCACCGCGGAGGCCTCCGACTCCGGCCACCCGGCGCCGAAGAGGTTCGAGCCGCACACAGAGCAGAACGTCTTCGCCTTGCCGTCCGCAGGCTGGAAGGTGCGGAGCAGCTCCTCGCCCTCGAGGATCCGGATCTCGTCCGGTGGCGATCAGGCCGCTCGTCGTGCCGCCGCCGCCCGAGAGCTTCTTGCAGCTCGTGCAGTGGCAGTGCACGACGCCGTCGAACGGCCCGGTCAGCTCGAACCGGACCGCGCCGCACAGGCAGCTCCCCTGCATCGACGCGACCCGCCCGCCGGTGTTACGCGCCGGCATCGCTCCAGCCCTCGAGCCGGGCGCGCAGGTCGCGGAGGAAACCGCCGCGTACGCGCCGTCGACGAGCCGGTGGTCGTACGTGAGGGTGATGTTCATCAGCGGCCGGATCGCGATCACGTCCTGCCCGAGCTCGTCCTGGACGACCCACGGCCGCTTGACGAGCGCGTACGTGCCGAGGATCGCCGCCTGCGGCTGGCTGATGACCGGCGTGCCGTGGAAGGTCCCGTACCCGCCCGGGTTCGTGATCGTGAACGTCCCGCCCTGGACGTCGTCGGGCATGAGCTTCTTCGTCCGCGCGCGCTCGGCGACGTCTGCGATCGCGCGGGCGATCCCGAGGAGGTTCAGGTCCTGGGCGTTCCGGATCACCGGGACGATCAGGCCCTTGCCCGTCCTCGAGCGAGACCGCGACGCCGACGTTGACGAACGAGCGCGTGACGATCTTCTCGCCGCGGATCTCGCCGTTGATCCACGGCCAGTCGTCGAGCGTCTCGATCGCCGCCTTGGTGACGAACGCGAGGTACGTCGGGTTGACGCCGTGCTTCGCCTGGTACTCCTTCTTGAGCGCCTCGCGCGCGGCGACGACCTTCGACATGTCGACCTCGATCGCGCTCGTGACGTGGGCCGACGTGTCGAGCGAGCGGCGCATGTGCTCGGCGATGCCGCGCCGCATCGCGTTCATCGGCTCTTCCTGCTCGCCGACGCTCGCCGCGACGGGAGTCACCGGCGCGACGGGCGTCGGCGCAGGGCCGCTGGCGCGGCGGCAGGCGGGGCGGCCGGCGCAGGAGCGGGCGCCGCCGGAGCGGCGGGCGGCAGGCGCGGCGGCTGCCGCGGCGGCTGCAGCGGCCTCGCGGAGGCACCTGCGGAGCACGGCGCGGGCGGCGCCGCGGCCGCTCCGGACTCGATGTACGCGAGGATGTCCTTCTTCGTCACGCGGCCACCCTGACCGGTCCCGGCGATCGCGCCCGGGTCGACGCCGTGCTCGGCCGCGATCCGCGCGACGACCGGCGAGATGAACGTCCTGCCGTTGCCCGCCGCGACGGCCTGCGGCTGCGGGCCAGGCGCAGGCGCCGGAGCGCGCTCGGCGGCAGGAGCGGTGCGGTGCTCGGCGGGCTGCGGTCGGCGCTTCGGCCGCAGCGACGGGAGCCTCTGCCGCGGGCTGCGGCTCCTCGGCTGCGGCCGGCGGCGGAGCCTCGCGGCGCGGCAGGCTCGGCGCGGCGGCGCCGGCCGGCGCGATCACCGCGAGCACGGTCCCGACCTCGACGGTCTCGCCCTCCTGGACGCGGATCTCGGCGACGACGCCCTCGCCCGGGCTCGGAACCTCGGTGTCGACCTTGTCGGTCGAGATCTCGAGCAGCGGCTCGTCGAGCGCGATCGTCCTCGCCGGGCTGCTTGAGCCAGCGGGTGACCGTCCCCTCGGACACGGAGACGCCCATCTGGGGCATCACGACCTCGACCTGGGTTCCGGTGCTCATCTCTCCTCCTGTCGGGGCGTGGCTCGCCGTCCTCAGTACGCGGCCAGGTCGCGAAGCGCCGCGGCGACGTCGTCGACCTGCGGGATGAATGCCTTCTCGAGCGACGGCGCGAACGGCACCGGGGTGTCGGGCGCCGCGACGCGCCGGACCGGCGCGTCGAGCTGCTCGAACGCCTCCTCCGCGATCGTCGCGGCGATCTCGCCGCCGAAGCCGCCGGTCTTCGTGTCCTCGTGGAGGACGAGCGCCTTCGAGCAGCGCGCGACGCTCTCGAGCACCGCCTCGCGGTCCCACGGGATCAGCGTCCGAAGGTCGAGGATCTCGACGGAGATCGCCCTCGTCGGCGAGCTTCGTCGCCGCCTCGTCCGCGGTGTACACCATCGCGCCCCACGTGATCACGCGTCACGTCGTCGCCCGCGCGATGGACGCGCGCCTTGCCGAACGGCGTCGTGTACCGGTCGTCCGGGCACCTCGCCCTTGATCCGCCGGTAGAGGTGCTTGTGCTCGAAGTAGAGGACCGGGTTCGGGTCCTCGATCGACGTCGCGAGCAGGCCCTTCGCGTCCTCCGGCGTCGCCGGGCAGACGATCTTCAGCCCCGGGATGTGCGCGAAGCTCGACTCGGGGTTCTGCGAGTGGAACGGCCCGCCGGAGAAGCCGCCGCCCGAGGGCAGCCGCAGGACGATCGGGATCGGCGTGCCCGGCCCGGTAGCGCTGCTTCGCGGCGACGGTGACGAGGTGGTCCCAGGCGCACGAGACGAAGTCCGCGAACTGCATCTCGGCGATGGGCCGCAGGCCCATCAGCGCGGCGCCGGTGGCGCCGCCGACGATCGCGGTCTCCGAGAGCGGCATGTCGAGCACGCGGTGCGCGCCGAACTCCTCCTGGAAGCCCTGCGTCACCTTGAACGCGCCGCCGTAGACGCCGACGTCCTCGCCGAGCACGAACACGCGCTGGTCGCGGCGCATCTCCTGCCGGAGCCCGTCGCGAGATCGCCTGGAGGTAGGTCTTCTCGGCCATCACGCGCTCTCACTTGTGGTGGGGGGTCTCGAGCTCCTCGGGCGTCGCGAAGACGCCGTCGAGCAGGGTCGCCGGATCGGGGAGCGGCGACTCCTCCGCGCGCTGGATCGCCTCGTTCAGGAGGCGCTTGACGCCGTCGCGGATCTCGTCCTCCTCGTCGTCGGAGAGCGACGCGTGGTCGCGCAGCCAGCCGCGGAACCGCTCGATCGGGTCGCGCTGCGCCCACTCCTCGAAGAGCTCCTTCGGGACGTAGAACGCGTCGTCGTGGACGGCGTGGCCCTCCATCCGGAGCGTCACGGACTCGATCAGCGTCGGGCCGCCGCCCTCGCGCGCCTTCTCGATCGCGCGCTTCGCCTCGCGGTAGACGGCGAGCACGTCGGTGCCGTCGACGACGACGCCGTCGAAGCCGTAGGCGGCGGCGCGGTCGGCGAGATGCTCGACCGCGTACTCGAGGTGCGCGGGCGTCGAGTAGGCCCACTGGTTGTTGTCGATCACGAAGACGACCGGGCAGGCGGCGGACGCCGGCGAGGTTCATGCCCTCGTGCGCGTCGCCGCGCGCGGACGCGCCCTCGCCGCACCAGGCGATCGCGACGCGCTTCTCGTCGCGGATCATGAAGGCGAGCCCCATGCCGACCGCGACCGGCAGCATCGCCGGGCAGGTGGCTGACCATGGCGTACAGCCCGAGCCGCGAGTCGCCCATGTGGACGTTCCCGTCGCGCCCGGCCATCGGCCCGTCGACGCGCCCCATGTACTGCGCGAAGACGCGCCACGGCTCGATCCCACGCGTCACGTGGACGCCCATGTCGCGCTGCAGCGGCGTGCCGACGTCGTTCGGCCCCATCGCGGTCGCGACGCCGACGGCGGACGCCTCGTTGCCGCGGCCCGTGTAGAACGAGCCGGGGATCTTGCCCTGCTTGTAGAGGATGTGCCCGCGCTCCTCGATCCCGCGCGTGATCAGCATGTTGCGGTACATGCCGAGCAGGTCCTCGCGGTCGAGGCCTGCCTCCTTCACCTCTTGCAGCGATGTCGACGGGCTCTGCTTCTCGGACTGCCATCTTCGACTCTCCCCTCGGCGTCAGGTCCGGGCTGCACTCTAGCGCTCCGCGTCGGCGGCCGGCATGCGCCGTAACGATGACGCCCTGCATGGCGCGCGAGCCGAAGCGAAGCGCAACTGGATCCAGGAGGAGCGCCGCCGGACGCTCGGCGACTGGGTGGCGTTCTGCCCCGGCTGCGGGCACGTCGCCCGCTACTTCGAGGAGCACGAGGAGGAGCGTGCCAGACGACGTGCCCGCAGTGCTCGACGACCCTCCTCGCGCGCTGTCCCGGCGTGCGACGCGCGGCTCCCGTCGGCGTTCCAGGTCGAGTGCGAGGAGTGCGGCGCCGAGCTCCGCCCGAACGAGCTCTTCGGCAGCGCCGATCCGCCGCCAGGCGGTAGCGTAGCCGATCCGAGCGACGATCGCTCGGGATGGCCGCGGCGCGCCCGCGAGCCGGGCTAGAACATCGTCCCGACGATCTGCGAGAAGCGGATCACGGTGACGGTGTCCTCGTCGGACACGGGCCGGTTGTAGAGCCGCGCCGAGCCACTCGGTGAACTCGTCGAGCCGGCGGATCTCGGGGTTGTCGTGCTCGATCTCCCGCGGCGAGAGCTCCGAGAGCTGCTTCACCTCGACCTTGTCGATCACCGCGTCGAAGACCTTCTCGCGCTGGCCGTAGCGCGCGCCGACGAGCACCGTGACGATCATCCCCTTCCGGTACTTCGCCGACTTGTCGCCGAGCCGGATCGTCGCCGTCTTCCGTCCCGTGCGGAGCTGGTCCGCGACGACGGGCGAGTAGAAGTTGAGCGCGAACGTCGGCACCGCGCGCGAGCCTAACGGCTCGCGCGCCTAGAGGAACCCTCGGCCAGCGCCTCGACCGCCTTCGGCGCCATCTCGCGCTCGCCGCCGTAGGAGAGCAGCGCGGCGCGTCCTCGAGCGGCACCCACCGCGCCTCGGCGACCTCGATCTCCATGCCGGGCGGCAGCTCGCCGATCCGGCCGCCCGTCGCGCGCAGGAGGAAGAACGAGACGACCTTGAAGATCGCGCTCGCCGTCCCAGGTGTAGACGTAGCGGACGTCACCGAGCTTCCGCGTCGACGACGCCGCGGAGCCCGTCTCCTCGAAGACCTCGCGCACGGCGGTCTCGGCGCCGCGCTCGCCCGGGTCGATGAGGCCCTTCGGCAGCGCCCAGACCTGCGGCCGGTCGGCTCGCCGCGCGGCCGGACGCCGCGGCGAACCACCAGCGCCCGCGCATGCGGCGGACGACCACGCCGCCGGCCGAGAACTCGCGTCGCACGCCTCGATTCTCGCGGTTCCCGGATCGATCAGATCTGAGTCTGATCGACTCAGATCAACCTGCGCGGCGACGGCGCGCGAACGTGCTATAACCCAGGGTGTCGGCACTCTCGATAGTCGAGTGCCAGAACATCGAAGTGGTCCCAACAACAGTCTCTCAGGGAGGCATTCGTATGGATCTGCAGCCCCTTGGTGACCGGCTCATCGTGGAGGTCCTCGACGAGGAGTCCACCACGGCGAGCGGCATCGTGCTGCCCGACACGGCGCAGGAGAAGCCGCAGCGCGGCAAGGTCCTGGCCGTCGGCCCCGGCCCGCGCGACGAGGACGGGGAGTACATCAAGATGGACGTGGAGGAGGGTGACGAGATCATCTTCTCCAAGTACGGCGGCACCGAGATCAAGATCGGCGCCGACGAGGTCCTGATCCTGCGCGAATCGGATGTGCTCGCGAAGGTCGTAACCACCGGCAGCAAGGGCAAGCGCAAGCTCGCCGGCGCCGCCGCCTAGCTCGTTTCGCTCAGGAGGAAGAGACATGGCTCACAAGGAGCTGAAGTTCAACGAGGACGCGCGCCGCGCGCTCGAGCGGGGGGTCAACACCCTCGCCGACGCGGTCAAGGTGACGCTCGGCCCGAAGGGCCGCTACGTCGTCCTCGACAAGAAGTTCGGGGCGCCGACGATCACGAACGACGGCGTCACGATCGCCCGCGAGATCGAGGTCGAGGACCCGTTCGAGAACCAGGGCGCGCAGCTCGTCCGCGAGGTCGCCACGGCGACCAACGACGTCGCCGGTGACGGCACGACGACCGCGACCGTGCTCGCCCAGGCGATCGTCCGCGAGGGCCTCAAGAACGTCGCCGCCGGCGCCAACCCGATGGGCCTCAAGCGGGGCATCGAGCAGGCCGTCGAGGGCATCGTCGACGGACCTCAAGAAGCAGTCGGTCGAGGTGTCCGGCAAGGAGGACATCGCCCGGGTCGCCACCATCTCGTCGCGCGAGCGCGAGATCGGCGACGTGATCGCGGACGCGATCGAGAAGGTCGGCAAGGACGGCGTCGTGAACGTCGAGGAGGGCCAGACCTTCGGCCTCGAGCTCGAGTTCACCGAGGGCATGCAGTTCGACAAGGGCTACCTGTCGCCGTACATGATCACCGACGCCGAGCGCATGGAGGCCGTGCTCGACGACCCGTACGTCCTGATCGCCAACCAGAAGATCGGCGCGGTCAAGGACCTCCTCCCGGTGCTCGAGCAGGTCATCCAGGCCGGCCGGCCGCTGCTGATCGTGGCGGAGGACGTCGAGGGCGAGGCGCTCGCGACGGTCGTCGTCAACAAGCTCCGTGGCGTCTTCACCGCCGTCGCCGTCAAGGCGCCGGGCTTCGGTGACCGCCGCAAGCGGATGCTCGAGGACATCGCGATCCTCACCGGCGGCGAGGTGATCACCGAGGAGATGGGCCTCAAGCTCGAGAACACGAAGCTCTCGCAGCTCGGCAAGGCCCGCAAGATCGTGATCGACAAGGACTCGACCACGATCGTGGACGGGGCCGGCGACTCCGAGGCGATCAAGGGCCGCATCAAGCAGCTCAAGGCGGAGGTCGAGAACACCGACTCCGACTTCGACCGCGAGAAGCTCCAGGAGCGCCTCGCGAAGCTGTCCGGCGGCGTCGCGGTCGTCAAGGTCGGCGCCGCGACCGAGACCGAGATGAAGGAGAAGAAGCACCGCGTCGAGGACGCCCTCCAGGCGACCCGCGCGGCGCTCGAGGAGGGCATCGTCGCCGGCGGCGGCGTCGCGCTCCTGAACGCGGCCGACACGGCGAAGAAGGGCTTCGAGACGCTCGAGGGCGACGAGAAGACCGGTGCGTCGATCATCCTCCGCTCGCTCGAGGAGCCGGTGCGCCAGCTCGCCTACAACGCGGGCCTCGAGGGCTCGGTCGTCGTCAACCAGGTCCGCTCGGCGAAGAAGGGCTTCGGCCTGAACGTCGACGAGCGGCGAGATCGAGGACCTCGTCAAGGCCGGGATCATCGACCCGACGATGGTGACGCGCTCGGCGCTGCAGAACGCCGCGTCGATCGCGAAGAACATCCTCACCACCGAGGCGATCGTCGCCGAGGCGCCCGAGAAGGCCGCGCCGGCGCCGGCATGCCCGGCATGGCGGACATGGGCGGGATGATGTAACAACGTGGGGGAGCCCATGGTTGGCTGGGGAGCCCCTGGTTCCCCCAGGCCCCCTCCTCTTGCGCACGAACCGGACGGGGCTCGGGCGCCCGCCGGGCGAAGCCCGGCTCCGCCCGTTCGAGCGCAGTTCACGGTCACCGTCCGAGGGCCGGCGCCGCCGGCCGTGCCCGCGGAACGGTCTTGTGCCCGCGCCGCCGCGATCCGACAGAATCGAGCCTGTGACGCTCTGGTCAGGCCGCGTCGGCGGCTCGCTCGACCCCGCCGTCTGGGAGCTCCTCCGCGCGAACGACGCGGAGCTCCTGCCGTACGACTGCGCGGCGACGGCGGAGCACGCCGGGCGCCTCCACGGCGCGGGGCTCCTCACGGCCGAGGAGCTCATCGAGGTCGAGGAGCGCCTCGCCGCGATCGCGCACGATCCGTCCGCGATCCTCGACGAGGACGAGGACGTCCACTCGGCGATCGAGCGGCTGCTCGGGACGTCGGGCCGGAAGATCCACGCCGGCCGCTCGCGCAACGACCAGGTCGCCGCCGCCTTCCGGCTCTACGTCGGCGACGCGTGCGCCGAGGCGCGCGAGGAGATCGACGCGCTCGCGCTCGTGACGTTGTCGTTCGCCGAGGCGGAGGCGGAGACGCTGATGCCGGGCTACACGCACCTGCAGCGCGGCCAGCCGGTGACGCTCGGCCACCACCTCCTCGCCTGGGTCGAGATGCTCGAGCGCGACCGGTCGCGGTTCGCAGCGGCGCGCGAGGCGGCGCGGCCGAGCCCGCTCGGGGCCGGCGCCGTCGCCGGGCTCGACGCTCGGGATCGACCCGCCGGACGGGCCAGATGCGAACTCGATCGACGCGGTCTCGGACCGCGACTTCGCGCTCGACTACCTCTACGCCGCCGCGATGCTCTTCCAGCACCTCTCGCGGATGGGCGAGGAGATCGTCCTCTGGTCGACGTCCGAGTTCGGCTTCGTGAAGCTGCCCGAGAACGCGTCGACGGGCTCGTCGATGATGCCCCAGAAGCTCAACCCGGACGTCGCCGAGCTCGTGCGCGGCAAGGCGGGCACCGCGATCGGCCGGCTCACCGGCCTGCTCGCGACGGTCAAGGGCCTGCCGCTCGCGTACGACCGCGACCTCCAGGAGGACAAGCGCGCCCGTGTTCGACGCGCGGCGCGACGTGCGGCTCGCGCTCCAGGGCATGACGGTGCTCGTCAGCGGCCTCGAGGCGAACCGCGACCGGCTCGCCGAGGCCGTCGCCGACCCGCTCCTTCTCGCCACCGACGTCGCCGAGGAGCTCGTCCGGGGCGGAGTCCCGTTCCGGGAGGCGCACGAGCAGGTCGCCGCCTCCGTGCGGGACGGCTCCTACCGGCCGGTCGGGTCGGCGGCCGAGAGCGTCGCCGCGCGGCCCGCCCCCGGCCCCGGCGACGTCGCCGAGGCGATCGCGGCCGCGCGCAGGCGCTTCGGCGCCGCGACCCGTGACGTCTCGACACGTACGAGCTGCGCACGATCGACCGCGCGCCCTGTGACGAACGCGCTCCGCCGCGGCGTACCCCGGGTGGAAACCAACCACCGGAGGACGTCATCCGCATGAAACGCATCGCACTCGCGGCAGGCCTCGTGCTCGTCGCCGCCGCCCTGGCCGGCGTCCTGCGCCCCGAGGGCGCGAGCGCCGTCGACCCCGCCGCCGACCGCGGACACCGTGACCGTCACGCGGCACCGGCATCGTCACCGCCGTCCCCGACCGCGCGCAGATCTCCGCCGGAGTCGAGTCGCGCGCGCCACCGCCCGCGCCGCCCTCCAGGCCAACGCAGCGGCGATGCAGAAGGTGCTCGACGCGCTGCGGGCGCGCGGCGGCAAGAACGTGACGACGCAGACCGTCTCGCTCTCGACCGCGTTCGACGAGCAGGGCCGCCGGACGGGTTCGTCGCGTCCAACGTCGCCTCGGCCGAGACGACCCTCGCCGGCGCGGGCGCGCTGATCGACGCCGCGGTCGACGCGGGCGCGAACGACGATCTACGGGCCGTCGCTCTCGCGCTCCGACGCGGAGGCGCTCGTACGCCAGGCGCTCGAGAAGGCAGTCGGCGACGCGACGCGATCGAGCGGCGCTCCTCGCGAAGGCCGCCGGCCGGGAGCTCGGCCGCGTCACCGCGATCACCGAGTCCGGGGCGTCGGACATCCCCGATTTCGCCGAGAAGGCAGTCGCCGGCCGACGCTCGACGCCCGTCGTCTCGGGGCCGCAGGAGACGACCGCGACGGTGAGCGTCACCTACGAGCTGCGCTAGACGGACGCGGCGCGGGGTTCCGGGGCGCGCAGCGGGTCCGCGCGCCGTAGGCTCTCGCCTCAGCCCCGGCGCGGGCGCCGAGCGTCCGCCGCGGGGGCGCCGGCGCGTGGCGCTCGCAGCGGTCACGGCCGCGGTGGACCGTGGTGCTCCGTCCCGTATCCGCCGGGCACCGGGATGTAGAACTCGGGGTAGCCCCACATGCCGTGCTCGGAGACGTCGAGCCCGGCGGCCTCGACCTCGGGCTCCGCGCGGATCCCGACGGTCACCTTCATCACCCAGAGGATGAGGAACGACGCGCTGAACGTGAACGCGCCGACCGTGACCAGGCCGAGCGCCTGGATCCCGAGCTGGTGGAGGCCACCACCGTAGAACAGGCCGCCCTGGCCCCAGTCGAGCGACTCGGCGAGCTTCGGGACGGTCAGGAACCCGAGGGCGAGGGTGCCCCAGACACCGGCCATCCCGTGCGCCGCCAGCGCGCCCACGGGGTCGTCGATCCCGACCCTCTCCACGAGCAGGACGCCGAGCACGACGATCGCGCCGGCGACGAGCCCGATGATGATCGCCGCCCACGGGGCGACGAACGCGCATGCCGCGGTGATCGCGACGAGCGCGCCGATCGCGCCGTTGAGCATCATCGACAGGTCGGGCTTCCGGATCACGATCCACGCCGTGACCATCGCCCCGATCACGCCGGCCGCGGCCGCGAGGTTCGTGTTGAGCGCGACGTATGCGAAGAACCCGACGCCGCCGTAGTCGACGCTGAGCGTCGAGCCCGAGTTGAACCCGAACCAGCCGAACCAGAGGATGAAGACGCCGAGCGTGGTGTACGCCATGTTGTGGCCCGGGATCGCCTGCGGCTTGCCGCCGACGAACTTGCCGATCCGTGGGCCGAGCAGCAGGGCACCCGCCAGGCCGGCGAGCGCGCCCTGGTAGTGGACGACGGTCGAGCCGGCGAAGTCCTGCATGCCCTTCGCGAAGAGCCAGCCGTCGCCGCTCCAGACCCAGTGCGAGACGATCGAGTAGATCAGCGTGTAGGCGACGCCGAACACGATGTAGACCCAGAGGCGCGCACGCTCGGCCATCGCGCCCCAGACGATCGCGAGCGAGACGGCCGCGAACGCGGTCTGGAAGAGGAGCGCCGCACCGGCCGGGATGGCCCCGAACCACGAGAACGGGGCCTGCCCGACCGCGAGGAGCTCGTCGGCGGTCGGCAGGAACCCGGAGCCACCCACGAGGCCGTTGCCGTCGTCGCCGAACGCGAGCCCGAAGCCCACGAGGTAGTAGACGATCGCGGCGATCCCGAGCACGAGAGCGTTCTTCGCGGCGATGTGGCCGACGTTCTTCATCCGGGTCAGGCCGGCCTCGAGGAAGGCGAAGCCCGCCTGCATGAACAGGACGAGCACCGCGGCGATCACCACCCAGAGCGTGCTCGCGGCCAGGCCGAGCTCTTCGGTCGTCATACGCGCTCCACCTCCTCCAGCTTCTGACCCGTCCGGTTGTGGGTCACGTTGGTGACCGGCGACATCCAGCAGATCCCGTCGCCGTTGACATGTCCGGTCTTGGCCGCGTCAGTGATCGCGTGCATCACGTCCTCGGCGACCTCGTCCCGGACGATGAAGGTCATCATCGCCTTGGGCAGGAAGCGCGACTCGAAGACGCGCCCGCGGTACTCGTGGGTGATGCCCTTCTCGCGACCGTGGCCGACCGCCTCGACGACGGTCACGCCGACGTGACCCGTCTCTCGCTTCGACGGCCTCCATGACGGTCTCGACGCGGTCGCGTACGACGACTGCCTCGACCTTCATCACGACGATCCTCCCTTCCTCGTTCGCGTGGCCGTGGAGTTGGACGTGCCGGCCCACCACGGACACCCGGCCGCCCGGCCGGAAGTGACGCGCGCTCCGCCGCGTGCCGCGGCCGAGCGCCGACGGGTGCCGCCTTCGTCTCAGTCCGTGTCACCGCCGCCTCTCCTCTCGTCGGACCAACAAAAAAGCCCCACTTCTCCCACGGGAGAAATGAGGCACCATTGCCGACGGCGGGACCTCGCGTCGTCCCCGCCGCCGACCACCATAGAGGCCGCGGCGGCTGCGGCGCAAGTCCGAAGGGCGCGGCGCCGGCGCGGGAGGGGTGTGGTTTTCCGTACTGGCGGGCGTTGTTGCCGGTGTTACGCTCGGCCCATGCAGGTCCTCGATCGATCTAGGACACCCGTTGCCGAGGCCCGCCCGGCGCGGTGCCTCTTTTGCACGTCCTGATACCGCCGATCGAAGGGAGAGCAGCACCGTGAAAGCGCTGTCGCCCGTCCCGCCCGACGCGCTCGCCGTCGAGGCGCGCGAGCTGCGCAAGGAGTTCGTCCGCAAGGACCGAAGCGCGGCAAGCGTCGCGTCGCGGCGCTCGCGGACGTCTCGCTCGAGCTCGCGCGTGGCGAGTGCGTCGCGATCCTCGGCCAGAACGGCTCCGGCAAGTCGACGCTCGTCAGGCTCCTCTCGACCCTGCTCCTGCCGGACGGCGGCTCGCGCCGCGTCTTCGGCTACGACGTCGTGCGCGACGGCAAGGCCGTCCGCCGGCTCGTCAACCGCGTCTCGGTCGAGGCGAGCTTCTTCAAGAAGATGTCGCCCGCGGAGAACCTGCACTACGCGGCGCGCTTCTACGGGATGACCGCCTCGGAGACGAGGGAGCGGATCCCGACATCCTCGGGCGGGTCGGGTTCCCGCCCGACCGCCGCGGCGAGCCCATGGAGAACCTCTCGCGCGGGATGCAGCAGAAGGTCGCACTCGCCCGGGCGCTGCTCACCTCGCCGGTGCTGCTTTTGCTCGATGAGCCGACGACCGGGCTCGACCCCCGGTCGAAGGTCGAGGTGCAGGACTTCATCCGCGAGATGCGGGAGGTCCACGACTCGACGATCCTGCTCTGCACGCACGACCTGGACGAGGCCGAGGCGCTCGCCGAGCGCATCGGGATCCTCGACCGCGGCCGGCTGCTCGCGCTCGAGACGGCCTCCGAGCTGAAGGCGCGGTTCGGCGCCGAGACGCTCGAGGAGGCGTTCTTCGCCGCCACCGGTCGCGGGTTCGAGGACGAGCAGGACGAGATGGACGCGGAGGAGAGGAAGGTGCTCGCATGAGAGCCGTCGCCCTCGGCCTCAAGCACGAGCTGATCGGCCTCGCCGGCGTCGTCGAGCGCAACGTCTACCTGACGCGGCGCTACATCTACTGGGACGTCGCGTTCTTCGTCTGGACCGTCGCGAACACGCTGACGATCGTCTTCATCGCGGAGGGGATCGAGGCGACCGGCGGCCAGATCGACGTCGCCCGCGCCACCTCGACCCTGCTGATCGGGGCCGTTGTCTGGGCGTACCTCGGGATCATCTTCGAGTTCCTCACGGAGACGGTCGCGTGGGAGCGCTGGGAGGGGACGATCGAGTACACGTTCATGGCCCCGCTCTCACGGGCGATGCACCTCGGCGGCTCGGGCGTCTTCGCCGTGCTCTACGGGCTCGTGCGGGCGATCCTGCTCTTCGCGGTCGTGGCGGCGTTCTTCGGCCTGCAGTTCGAGGACGCGAACTTCGCGGCGGCGCTCGTGATCCTCATCGTGGCGTCCGTGTCGTTCTTCGGGATCGGGATGATGACGGCGGTGCTGCCGCTGATCTCGCCGGAGAAGGGCGCGCAGCTCGGGTTCGTCGCGCAGGGCATGCTGCTCGTGGTGTCCGGCGTCTACTACCCGGTCGAGGTCCTGCCGCGAGTGGATGCAGTGGCTTGCGAAGATCTCGCCCGCGACGTACGCGCTCGAGGGATCCGCGCGGCGATCCTCGACGGCGCGCCGCTCTCCTCGCTCTGGGACGACATCTGGCCGCTGCTCGTGATCGGCGCGGCCTGCATCCCGCTCGGCCTGGCGATCTTCAACCGCGGCGAGGTGTACGCGAAGCGGCACGGCAAGCTGAAGCGGTCGGGATGATCAGCTTCCGCGTCGCGGAGGACGACGAGCTCGAGGCGTACGTCGCGGTCTGGAACGCGATCACGCCGGCCGAGCCGTCCGACCCGGCCAGCAACGCGAGCGGCGGGCGCGCGATCCGCGGCGGCTGTACCTCGTCGCCGAGCTCGACGGCGAGGTCGTCGGGCTGCGGGTTCGCGGGGCCGTCGCAGTCCGAGGGCCGGGGATTCCTCTCGCCGAGCGTCCTCCCCGGCGCCCGCGCGGCGGAGTCGGGGCTCGCGCTGCTCCGCGAGCTCGTCGCGGCATCTGACGGCGCTCGACTTCGTGACGGCTTCGTCGCCACGTGGACGGCGGCGACGCTGGCTCGCTGGCGTTCGCGACGGCGCTTCGGGTTCGAGGAGGTCGACCGCCAGGTCGAGCAGGTCAGGACGGTCGGCGCGGCGGAGCACCGCCGGCGTCGTCCCGGACGGGCGTCGCGGTCATCACGCTCGCGGCGCGGCCCGAGCTCCTTCGCGAGAGCTACGCGCTGGCGACCGAGGGCTACGAGGACATGGCCACCTTCGCCCGGTTCCGTCACGCTCGACGACTGGCTCTCGGGGATGACGCGAACGTTCCCGAGGGCTCCTTCGTCGCTCTCGCGGGCGACGAGATCGTGGGCTTCTCGGGTCTCTGCCGCAACGCGCGACGGCGGCTACGAGGACGGGCTCACGCGTCGTCCGGCGGGGCTGGCGTCGTCGCGGGCTCGCCGAGGCGCTCAAGCGCGCGAAGCTCGCGTGGGCCGCGGCGAACGGCATCACCGAGATCGTCACCTGGACGCAGCGGGGCAACGAGGGGATGCGCGCCCTCAACGAGCGGCTCGGCTACGTCTATCGCAGCGTCAGCATCACCGTCCGGGCCGATCTCCCGGTCGGCTGAGACCCCGCCGCGGCGGCTCCTTCGGCCACGAGCTCGCGCTCGACCTCGTCGACCAGGTCGACATGAGGTCGACGTAGCGCCGGGAGAAGGCCGCTCACCATGAGGAGGTACTTGCTCCGGTGGGGGAAGCGCGGCGGCGCTCGCTCGGTCTCCTCGAGCCGATCGAGGACGTCGGCGATGTCCTCGCGGAGCGTCAGCGATGCTCCGTCGCGTCGTCGACTCGCCGACCAGGTCGGCGAGCAGCAGGCGGAGGAGCGGCTCGCTCTTGAGCGGGTTCAGCGCACCGGGGTCTCGGCGTACGCCCGAGGGCCTCGAGGCCCCCTCGGTCAGGGCGTAGACGGTCCGGGCCGTGTCCGGCCCGGCTCGCTGCGGGCCTCGAGGTAGCCGAGCCCGCGAGCCGCTTCGGCTCGGTGTAGTACTGGCTCTCGCCCGCCCAGTCGAGGATGCGCCCGCGGCTGCGCCATGCGCAGCAGGTCGTGCGCGCCGGCGCCGTCGCGTCCCACCAGCCCGAGGATCTCGTACGAGAAGAGGCTCAGCTCGTCGGCTCCTGACATAGCTACGTTCCATAGTTATATATCTATGTGAACATAGTTTGAGGAGAGTGGCTGCAATGACGTCGATCGAGCGCGCAGACCGGAAGCGCCGAACGCTGGGGCCCGCGGTGGGGATCCCGAGCTGCGGACTGGGCGGAGACCGAGTCGCAGCAGCTCCCGACGTACGAGGCGGCGATCCACCGCGTCGGCCTCGCCGCCGGCGACCGCGTGCTCGAGGTCGGGTGCGGGATCGGGCGTCTTCCTTCGCGCCGCCGCCGATCGGGCGCCCATGTCGCCGGCCTCGACGCGTCTCCCGCCCTCGTGGAGCTGGCACGCGCACGCGTCCCGGAGGCGGAGCTCCCGGTCGGAGACCTGCAGCGCCTCCCCTACGAGGACGACGCGTTCGACGTCGTGGCCGGCTTCAACGCCTTCTTCTTCGCCGACGACATGGTCGCCGCGCTTCGCGAGGCGGGTCGCGTGGCGAAGCCCGGCAGCCCGGTCGTGATCCAGGTCTGGGGTGCGCACGGACGGTGCAGCCTCGACGCGATCAAGCCGCTCGTCCGGCCGTTCTTTCCGGGCTACGACCCCGACGCGCCGCCGCCGCCGGACCTCTGGGTCCCGGGTGCGCTCGAAGGGATCGCGTCCGCTGCGGGCCTCACACCGGCGTATGTGTTCGACGTCTCGTGGTCGTACCTCTACGAGGACGACGAGGCGCTGCTGCGTGGGATGCTCTCGGCCGGCGGCGTGGGTGTCGCGGCCGGGCCTGCGCATGAGCCGGAGCTTCGCGCCGGGCTGCTCGAGGCGCTCGCCCCGTTCCGGACCGCGGGGGGCGGATACCGCCTCGAGAACGAGTGGCACACGCTCGTCGCGACCGCCTGAGAGGACGTCAGGGCAGCTTGCCGGTGCGCAGCGCGAGCGCCACCGCGTGCGTTCCGTTTCGCGCCCCGAGCTTCGCGATGATCCGCTTGCGATAGCTCTTGACCGTCTCCGGCGAGAGGTAGAGCCGCGCGCCGGTCTGCGCTGCGGTCTCGCCCTCGGCGGCGCCCACCAGGATCTCGGTCTCGCGGTCGGTCAGAGGCTCTCCCTCGAGGATCTCGGCGAGAAGGGTCGTCATCTCACGCCGCCCGCTTCCGGACGCGCGCAGACCCGTCGTGGACGAGCGTGTACACGCGATTGGTCGAGATGCCGAGCTCCTCTGCGACGTCCGCGGCGGTGTTGCCGTCGATGACCGTCCGGATCAGCGCGATGCGCTCGCGCTCCGGGATCGTCGCCAGCGCCCGGAGCCGGTCGCGGCTCTCGACCGCCTCGTCCGGCGTTGGCCCGGGGTCGGGTGGGTCGTACGCCGGCGCGTCCGCATCGGGCGGCGTGAGATCGGAGAAGGCGTGGACGTCCGCGTAGACGCCGTCACCCAGGTGGTGGCGACGGACGAGCGTGCGAACCGCGTCGATGATGGCGCCGCGCACGTAATGGCGTGCGAACGTGGGGAACGGAACACCGTGCGAGGGGTCGTACTTGCGAGCCGCCTTGCGAGCCCGAGGTACCCGTCCGCGACGAGGTCCTCCTGGTCGATCTTCATGTGGCGCCACCGTCTCGCCTCCCGCTTGGGGAGGTGGAGCGCCTCTTCGACGAGCGTCTCTTCCGTCATGCGTGGGGAGGCTCCTGTCTGGGGGACGGGACACGCGTCCACGGCACGGCAATGCGCGACTCATGCATCCGGTGGGGGGTTCCGGCGTGCGTGCCATAGCGACGTCTTCGGCTTGTTTCGTGAAAAGCCGGGACTCGAAGGTCGGGACTCTAGCGTGGTCGTAGGAGGGTACGGTCCGTCAACTGGAGTCAACGGAACGCGTGACGCGGTCTCGCGGCCTCGACGCATCCGATCGCGATCCGGTGCTAACGTCTCGCATGTCTTTCGGGGCAACGGAGCCTCGGTGCGGTCCGACCGCTCCCGGGGCTTTTGTCGTTTTCAAGGGAGGGAGAGAGCTGATGGCACGAGCGAGAGCGAGCGCGACGACGAGCCGCTCGACGATGGTGAAGTCGAGGATCGGGCGACGTCGAGCGTGCGTCGCGCCGAGCGGTGCTGAAGCGGATGAAGGACGAGGGAATCGAGCACGTCCTCTTCTGGTTCACGGACATCGAAGGGCATCTCAGTCGTTCGCGGTCACCCCGTCCGAGATGCAGAGCGCGCTGGACGACGGGATGGGCTTCGACGGCTCGTCGATCACCGGCTTCAACGCGATCGAGGAGTCGGACATGGTCGCGATCCCGACCCCGCGACGTTCCAGGTGATGCCGCGACCGGTGGACGAGCACGGCGACGAGCTCGGCGCGAAGGTGGCGCGCATGATCTGCGCGTCGTCAGCCGGACGGCGCCGGTACCAGGGCGACCGCGATCGTCCTCCGTGCGGCGTCGACCGCATCCGGAGCTGGGGTTCGACGCGTTCAACGTGGGGGCCGAGCTCGATACTTCCTGTTCGAGGACGACAAGGACACGAAGAGCGCTGGACCAGGGCGGCTACTTCGCGATGACCGCACAGGATGCCGCGACCGAGGTGCGGAACAATACGATCGGATGCTCTCGAGTCGTCGGGATCCGGATCCAGTACCACGACCACGAGGTGGCGCCGTCGCAGCACGAGATCAACTGCGGTACGCCGACGCGCTCGCGATGGGGGTCGACACCATCGTCTACCGGCTGATCGTGAAGGAGGTCGCAGCCTGGCACGGGTACTACGCGATCTTCATGCCGAAGCTCGCTCTTCGGCGAGGTCGGCTTCGGCATGCACACCCGCATGTCGCTCTTCAAGGGCGGCGGAACTCATTCTTCGACGCGAAGGACGAGGACCACCTCTCGAAGACGGCCAGGCGTCATTGCCGGCCTGCTCGTGCACGCGCGCGAGATGTCCGCCGTGCTCGCGCAGTGGTCGCGCTCGCCCACGCGCCTCGTCCCGGGTACGAGGCGCCGGTCGACGTCGCCTGGTCACAGCGGGCCGGGTCGCGCTGATCCGGATCCCGCTCTACAACCGGCGCGGAGCAGGCGACACGGGCCGAGATCCGATGGCCGGATCCCCGCCTGCAACCCGTTCCTGGCCTTCGCGGGCCTGCTCCAGGCCGGCCTCGAGGGCATCGAGCGGGCCTACGAGCTGCCGGACGAGATGACGACGAACTCTATCGGCTCTCGGAGGCGGAGCGGGAGGAGCGTGGCATCGTCGCGCTGCCCGGCTCGCTCGGCGAGGCCGTCGAGGCGCTCGCGGCCTCCGAGCTATGAAAGGTGGCGCTTGGGGAACACATCTTTCCGCGCTACGTCGAGTCAAGCGGCGGGAGTGGAACGAGTTCCGCATCCAGGTCACGGAGTGGGAGAAGGAGAAGTACCTCAACGCGCCCTGCTCTCCGCGAAGCAGGTTCCGCCAAGCGGATCCCCTTCCGCGGCAGATCCCGGCCTCGCGGCCGGGCAGATCCCAAGCCGGCCTGCTTCGCGGCCTGAAAAAAACCCCGCGGGAAAGCCCTGCATGGCAGTGTGATTCGCGGGGTGGACTGATCGCGATGTTGATCCTCTTTGTCTGCTCGGGACACCGGACATCGTCGCTGCGGAAAAGCGCATGATCCGTGGCGCAGGCCAGCTTCTGCAAGGCGAGCTGGACACGCCTGTGCGTCTGCGGCCGATCGCGGGTCCCCTGTGGGGGCCCGGGGTCGGTATCGCCTGGTCGAGCGCGGCGTTCGGCCACGCCCAGACCCGTGACCCGACGTCATCTCACCGTCCTGCGCATCCTCCACGTGCTCTCGGCGTCGGTCTGGGTCGGGGAAACGGTGGCGCTCGTCTTCGTCGGCGTCCCGGCGATCCGGGGCACGAGGGCGAAGGCCGCGCGACGGCGATGCGCGCGCTCGGTCGCCGCTGGCGGCCGCTCGGCTGGAGCGCGACGGCGGTGGCGATCCTTTCGGGGCTCTGGCTGACCGAGCCGGAACGGCGGTTTCACGCGCGCCGCGCTCGACACGGACTTCGACCGCACCCTGATCGTGAAGTCGTGCTCGTCGCGCTGCTCGTCGTCGGGGCGATCATCCACGACTATGTGCTCGGGCCGCGCCTCCAACGCGAGCTCCGCGGCGCCGACCGGCCGCACCGTCGACGCGCCGCCGCCTCGTCGATCGTCACTGGTTCAACTCGCGCTCACGCTGCGGTGTCGATCGGCCGTCGTCCGACGACGTGGACCGAGCGGATGCCGCGAACGCGCCGAACGTCACCTGGCGCTCGTGACGCGTACCACCGAGGTGGTCACTCGTCGCTCGACCTGCAGGAGGTGCTCGAGGCGATCGGCACGAGGTCGCCGCGGCCCTCGAGACCGACGCGTGCTTCGTGTACCTGTACGACGAGCGCGCCGACGAGTCGTCCTGCGGGAGGCGACGT
>CAWJXN010000020.1:0-131701 GCA_963846825.1 uncultured Actinomycetes bacterium | reverse complement strand
GCCTCCTCCACGTGCCCCTTGGCCAGGACGATCTCGGCGAGCGTCCGCTGTGCCTCGATCACCTTCGCGCGCTCCTCGAGCGAGAGCAGCTGGCGGACCGCCTCGCGGAGGATCTGCTCGGCACGGTCGGGGTCGCCGCCCTGCCAGACGGCGACGCCCTCGAGCTGCTGCGTTCGCCCCGCGTCCGACGCGGCGCCGATCTCGTCGAAGAGCTCTCGCGCGGTGCGGAACGCCTCCGCCGCCTCGTCGAACCGCCCCCGCCGGAGCAGGATCGAGCCACGGATTCGGGACGCCCAGGCGGACGCCGAGAGGCTGCCGCTCGAGTCGGCGAGCGCGACCGCCGCCGCCAGGACCTCCTCGGCCTTCCCGAGCTCCAGCCGCTGGAGGTGCGCTGCGGCGAGCTCGCTCAGCGCCAGGCTCTCGAGGTCCGCGCCGTCCCGCCTCGCGCGCGATGTCGAGCGCGTCGCGCGTGTACCGCTCGACGCTGCCGAGGTCCCCCTCCCACCAGCCGACGGTCGAGAGCAGCGTGAGCGCCTCGGAGCGGGCGTCGCCCGGGGCGTCGGCGAGAAGCTCGAGCGCCTCGCGGCCGAGCTTCCGCGCCTGCTCGACCTCGGCGTTCCGGTTCGAGCCCGATCTCGGCGATCTGGACGAGCGCGAGCCCCTCGATCGTCCGGTCTCCCGCCGCACGCGCCTGCTCCCGCACGGCCTCCATCTCGACGGCGGCCGCAGGGAGCTCCCACAGCCGCCAGGCGGCCCGAGCGGCGCAGTAGCGGCGGGTGAGGCTCGGCTCGAGCTCGATCGAGCGCAGCAGCAGCCTGCGCGCCCTGCGGTTCGCCTCGCGCTCGAGCGCCCGGCGACCCGCGTGCTCGAGGGCGGACGCGGCCTCGGCGCGGAGGTCGTCGGGGACGCGCCCGTCGAGCTCCGCAAGCAGCGAGGCGGCGCGCTCGAGGTGGAACGCCTGCGTCTCGACGAGGTCGTCCGGACGCGTGCGCAGCCACTCGGCGAATGTCGCGGTGGAGCGTCGCCCGGACGCTCTTCGCGAGCCCGCCGTAGGCGACGTCGCGGATCAGGACGTGCCGGAACCGGTACGCCACCTCGCCCGAGACGGTCGAGATCGGCTCGCGCGTCAGGAGCTGGCGGTCGACGAGATCGGTGAGCGCGACGTCGACGTCCAGCTCGGGGTCGAGCTCGGCGATCGCGCCGCGCCAGAACACGCGGCCGATCGAGCGCGCCGTGGCGGAGCACCGATCGCGACTCCGGCGGCAGCGTGTCGATCCGCGCCGCGATCAGCGCCTGCAGGGTGTCCGGGATCCGGACGGCGGCGCCCTCGCCCTGCTCGACGAGCATCCGGATGGTCTCCTCGACGAACAGCGGGTTGCCCTCGGTCTTGTCGAGGAGGACGGTCCGCAGCCCCTCGGACAGCGCGGCGCCCTCGACGAGCGCGTCGACGAGCGCCGCCGTCTCGGACTCGGCGAGCGGCGCCAGCTCGATCGTGATCGACCGTCGCCGCCCTCCGCCCCAGCTCGGGCCGCGCGTCGAGCAGCTCGGGGCGGGCGAGGCAGACGATCAGGACCGGCGCGTCGTCGATCCGGTCCGCGAGGTGCTCGATCAGGTCGAGGAGCGGCTCCTCCGCCCAGTGGACGTCCTCGAAGCCGAGCACGAGCGGCTGCGCCTCGGCGAAGCTCGTCGCCCACTCGTGCGCGGCCCAGGCGATCTCCAGGCCCCGGCGGCTGCCCGAGACGTTGTCGAGCACGCCGGACGCGAGCCCGAGCAGGTCCGCCACCGCGTCGCTCGTGCACGCCTCCCGCAGCTTCTCGATCGCCTCCTCCGGCGAGTCGTCCTCGGAGATCCCGGCCGCGGCCTGCACCATCTCCGCGAGCGGCCGGTACGCGATGCCCTCCCCGAACGGCGCGCACCGTCCCGTGAGGACGCTCGTGCGCTCGAGGCCCGCGAAGAACTCCTGCGCGAGCCGGCTCTTGCCGATCCCGGGGTCGCCGAAGATCGTCACGAGCTGCGCACGCCGGTCGCGGACGACCCGGGCGAAGACGTTGCCGAGCAGGTCGAGCTCCTCCTCGCGGCCGACGTACGGCGCCGCGACGCTGATCGGTCGGCCCGCCGGGCGGTCGGCGCAGACGACGCGCCGCACCTCGATCGTGCCGTTCGAGCCCCTTCAACGCGCGGTCGCCGACCGGCTCGACGGTCACGCTCCCGGCCGCCAGGCCGTACGCGGTCGGGCCGATCAGGATCTCGCCGGGCTCGGCGCACTGCTGGAGGCGTGCGGCGACGTTCAGCGCCTCGCCGGTGGCGAAGGTCGAGTCGCCCGTCTCCGCGACGACCTCGCCGGCCTCGATCCCGATCCGCACGGGCAGGTCGCCCTTGCCCGTCTCGAGGATCGCGACGGCTGCGCGCACAGCGCGCTCTGCGTCGTCCTCGTGCGCGATCGGCACGCCGAACACGGCGACGACCGCGTCTCCGGCGAACTTCTCGACCGTCCCGCCGTACGACGCGATGTGCGCCGCGGCACGGTCGAAGAACGCCGTCACCCGGCGCCGGACGACCTCCGGGTCGCTTCCGGCGACGAGCGCGGTGGAGTCGACGAGATCGACGAACAGCGCCGTCGCGAGCTTGCGCTCCATGGACGAAGTCTAGGTTCGCGCGAGGAGGCTACGCGAGGCGGTTTTCCGCACCTCGCGGCCCGCCGTCGAACATCGTAGCCTCTAGCATCCGCGACGTGCTCGACCCGAAGGTCTTCAAGGCGTACGACGTCCGCGGGATCCACCCGACCGAGCTCGACGAGGACGGCGCGTACCGGATCGGGAGGGCCTACGTCGAGCAGTTCGAGCCGCGGCGGATCGCGGTCGGCAGGGACATGCGCCTCGCCGCGCCCGCGATGACGGCCGCGTTGATCGAGGGCGCGGCGGACGGCGGTGCCGACGTCCTCGACCTCGGGCTCGTCGGCACCGAGATGGTCTACTACGCCGTCGGCGAGCTGGCGCTCGACGGCGGCGTGTGCGTCACCGCGTCGCACAACCCGAAGGAGTACACGGGGATGAAGATCGTCCGCGCGGGCGCGCTGCCCGTCGGCGGCGACTCAGGGCTCGACGATGTCCGACAGCGCGCGGACAGCTCGTTCGGCGACGTCGAGCGACGCGGCGAGGTCGCTCCGACCGACGTCTGGGACGGGCTTCGTCGCGAAGGTGCTCTCCTTCGTCGACGAGGAGGCCATCCGCCCGCTCAGGATCGTCGTCGACGCCGCGAACGGCATGGCCGGGACGATGCTCCCGCCCGTGCTCGAGCGGCTCCCGCAGCTCGACGTCGTCGAGTGCTACTTCGAGCCCGACGGCTCGTTCCCGAACCACGAGCCGAACCCGCTGCTCCCCGAGAACCGCGCCTTCATCGTCGAGCGGACGCGCTCCGAAGGGCGCCGACCTCGGCGTCGCCTACGACGGCGACGCCGACCGCTGCTTCTTCGTCGACGACAGCGGCGAGTTCGTCCCCGGCGACTTCGTCACGGCGCTGCTCGCGCAGGCGATGCTCGCGAAGGAGCCGGGCGCCAAGGTGATCTACGACGTCCGCGCGAGCTGGGCCGTGCCGCGCGCGATCGAGGAGGCGGGCGGGATTCCGCTCGTCAACCGGGTCGGCCACGCGTTCATCAAGCACCGCATGCGCGAGGAGGACGCGCTCTTCGCGGGCGAGGTCTCCGCGCACTACTACTTCCGCGACTTCACGCAGGCCGACACCGGCGTCGTCCCGTTCCTCGTCATGCTCGAGCTGCTCTCGCGCGACGGGCCAGCCGCTCTCGGAGCTCCTCGCCCCGTTCCGCGAGCGGTACTTCATCACCGGCGAGATCAACACGCCCGTCGCCGACGTGGCGCTCAAGCTCCACGAGCTGGAGGAGCGCTACACGGCCGAGGGAGGCCGTATCTCCCACCTCGACGGGGTCTCCGTCGACTTCGACGACTGGCACTTCAACGTGCGCCCGTCGAACACCGAGCCGCTCCTGCGGCTGAACCTCGAGGCGCTCTCCGAGCCGCTGATGGAGGCGAAGCGGGACGAGGTGCTCGACCTGATCCGATCCTGACAGGAGGAACCGATGCCGACACTCGTACAGTTCGACTTCCCGATGAAGGGCCCGTGGGGCGACGAGATGGCGGTCGCGTTCCGCGACCTCGCCGACATCATCGGCCGGGCTCCCGGGCTGCACTGGAAGATCTGGACGGAGAACGAGAGCGAGGAGACCGGCGGCGGGATCTACCTCTTCGACGACGAGGAGAGAGCGCTCGCCTACGTCGAGGAGCACACGGCGCGGCTCGAGGGCTTCGGCGTCACGGACATCCGGGCGAAGATCTTCCAGGTCAACGAGCCGCTGACGGCGCTGACCCGGGGCCCGTCGGCGACGGAGGTGAGCACCGACGCACCGGAGCTCGGCCGGGTCACCGACCGCCGACCGCCGTTCAAGTACTCCGCGCTCACGCGGGTCTGGTTCTCGGACACGGACGCCCAGGGCGTCGTCTACTACGGCCGCTACCTGCCGTACTTCGACCACGCGCGCACCGAGTACCACCGGCACCTCGGCGGCCTCGGCATCGACGGCGCGGAGTTCGTCATGCGCGCCTCGAACGTCGAGTACCACGCGCCGGCACGGTTCGACGACCTGCTCGAGTGCTTCGTCCGCGTCCAGCCGCTCGGCCGGACGAGCGTCTCCTACGACCTCTGCGCCCTCCGCCTGCCCGACGACACGCTCATGGTGACGGCGACGCAGACGCTCGTGCTCGATCGACCTCGAGACGCGTCGCCCGACGCCGATCCCCGACGTTGCGCGAGAGCCGGTTCGCGCGTTCGAGGGCGCCGACCTCCTCGAGTGACTCGGGGCGTGGCTTCAGCCGCGTCCCTCCGACGCACGCTGTGCTCTCCGCGCCGTGCAACCCGAAAGGTTCGTGAAAGGGAGCGGTAGGCGTCGATGAACGCGACGAAAGCCCCTCTATCGGCCGGCGCGCCCGCCCGGCAAGCCGGACGGGCGCGGCACGGCTTCCCCTCCCCCAGTCGCGTTGTACTCACCCCTGGCGAGGGGTGACCATCCCTCGTTTCAGGGATGCGTGATCCCTCGATCGAGGTACCCCCCTCGATCGAGTGACGATCCCTCGGTCGAGGGAAGCTCCTCAGCGAAGGAGCGAACGGGCGAGCTCGACCGCGTCGTCGCGGTCGATCTGCGCCTCGATCCGCACCGTCACGCCGTCGTTCTCGACGAGCAGCGTGTTGCCCGCGAGCCAGCCGAGGTCGTCTCCGAATGTTGCCGTCCGGCGTGAGGAAGAGCACGGCGTGCGGCCCGCCCTCGAGCCACAGCGCTCGGTGGCCGTCGATCTCGAGCATGCTCGATCCGCGTCGCCGACGACACGAGCTTCTTGACGAGCCCGGGCTCGGTCGCGCTCGCCGGGGAACTGGGTGACGAGGAGTCGCGACGCGGTCGCCGTCGCGCCAGACGTACGTGACGCGCATCCCGGTCGCCAGGAGGATCTGATCGGGCGTCGCGCTCGTCGTCGGGCGGATCCGCGAACGGGAACCCCGCCCGTGCGCGCGCCTCGTCGAGCGTGACGCGGTCGCCGAGGATCTCGAGGCCGGGTGTCGGCGAGACGCGACGGCAGGTCGTCGACCCGGACGATCTGCGCGCCGCCGATCCCGAGCCAGTCGAAGACCGCCGTCCGCGCGGGCGGCACGGCGAGCACGGCGACGAGCGCCGCGAGGACGACGGCGAGCGCGAGTGCGAGCCGCCGTGCGCACGACCGGTCTGCGGTCGCTCGCTCCGCCGATGCGGGCGACGACACGCCGCGAGACGTCCGGCGTCTCCGGCCAGTCGAGCGCCGCTCGAGAGCGCCTGCAGCTCGCGTTCGAGCGGCGTCACGCGGACCTCCTCCGCAGCTCGGCGCGGAGGCGCTCGAGCGCGCGCGACGTCCGCGACTTCACGGTCCCGCGCCGGATCCCGAGCGCCGTCGGCGGTCTCCTGCTCGTCGAGCTCGAGCAGGAACCGGTGGACGAGGACGTCGCGGTCGCGGCTCGTCGAGCCGCGCGAGGGCGTCGAGCAGCTCCGTGCGCCGCTCGTGCGAGAGGACGGCCGCCTCGGGGGACGGAGCCGCGTCCCCCGAGGCCGCCGTCCCGGCGACGCGCAGCGTCAGCCCGCCCGCCGTCCGGCGGAGCGCCGCCGGTTGCGCGCCTCGTTCGCGACGATCTGGAGCAGCCACGGGCCGGAACGGCGCGCCGTCACGGAAGCGGCCGAGCGCGCGGTATGCCTTGACGAAGGCGTCCTGGACGGCCTCCTCGGCGTCGGCCCGGTCGCCGGCGTTCACGAGCGCGACGCGGAACGCGATTGCCTGGTGCATGCGCACGAGCTCCTCGTAGGCGGCTGCCTCGCCACGCCTGGCGCGCGTGACGAGCGTCGATTCGTCCGGTGGCCGGCTCTCCACCGACTCCTTCTACACCGCCGGGGCTCGTTCCGTTCCCGTAGGCGTTGCGGTCGCGTGAAGGGCAAGGGGTGGCAGACGCTCCGGCTCGACGAGCTCGAGCCGATCCGTGCGGCGGGCGTCAACTGGAAGCCGCTTCGCCGGACGCTCGGCGTATCGAGGCGTTCGGGACGAACGCGTACGTCGCCGGCCCGGGCGAGGACGTCGTCGAGGAGCACTCCGAGGAGCGGCTCGGGCACGAGGAGGTGTACGTCGTCGTCTCCGGACGGGCGACCTTCACGCTCGACGGCGAGGACGCACGACGCGCCCGCCGGGACGATCGTCCACCTCGCCGACCCGTCGGTCAGGCGCCACGCGCGCGCCGAGGAGCCCGACACGTGGTGCTCGCGATCGGCGGCAAGCCGGGAGAGGCGTACACGCCGTCCGCGTGGGAGTGGTACTTCGAGGCCGAGCGGTTCCGGAAGCCGTTCGATCCGAAAGCGGCGCTCGAGCTGATGGCGGAGGCGAAGGCTGAGCGTTCCCCGAGCACCTGGGCGTGCTCTTCTCGACCGCGTGCTGGGAGGCGCTCGACGGCCGCGCGGACGACGCCGTGGGCGACGCTCAGCGCGCGATCGAGATCGACCCGCGGCGCGCGAGTGGGCGCTCGCCGACGAAGACCTCGCCTCGATCCGCGACCGGCTCTGAGCGAGGCGCCGCTGCGCAGTAGCCGACTTCGCGGAGACCGTGGCGCGCGGCCGCGACGTCCCGCGTGCCGGAGGCCGGCTTGCCGAGCCGCGAGGTATCGCGTGACCGTGGCGCTGCCGCGACGCGAGCGCGCGTCGGTGCGCGACCGGGCTGCCCTACGTTCCTACGCCGCCGGGCGTCAGGCGGTACGCGTCGAACACGCCGTCGAGGTTCCGGAGCGCGGTGAGGAGCGACGCGGAGGTCCTTCACGTCGCCGAGCTCGGCGGTGTACCAGTTGCGCGCCATGCCGTCCTCGACGGCGCCGCCGTAGGCGACGATGTTCGCGCCGTGCTCGGAGAACGTCCGCGCGACGTCCTCCAGCAGGCGCGCCCGGTCCCACGCGTCCGACCGCGATCTGGACGCGGAAGCTCGCCGACGCCGCGCCGCTCTCCCACTCGACCGGCGTGAAGCGCTCCGGGTTCCGCATCAGCGCGCTTGACGTTCGGGCAGTCGGCGCGGTGGATCGTGATCCCGCGGCCGAGCGAGATGTAGCCCTCGATGTCGTCGCCCGGCACCGGCGTGCAGCACTTGGCGAGCCGCACGAGCACGTCCTCGACGCCCGGGACGACGACGCCGAGCGACTCGCCGGTGACCGTGCGCCTGTGCCCGCGTCGGCTTGATCGTGACGACCGGCTCGTCGGCGACCTCCTCGGTCTTGAGGCCGCTGGAGCACCTTGTTGACGACCTGGCCGGTGCCGACCTTGCCCGAGCCGAGCGCGAGGTAGAAGTCCTCGGCCTTCTTGAAGCCCATCTCGCGGATCACCGACGCGAGCACGCTCGAGCCCTGGAGCTTGCGGTACGGCAGGTTCTGCGCCTTGAGCGCCTGGTCGAGCGCCTCGCGGCCCTTCTGCTCGGTCTCGCCCTTCGTCTCGCGCTGGAACCACTGGCGGATCTTGTTGCGCGCCCGCGACGAGGCCGCGAGCGACATCCAGTCGCGTGACGGGCCGCGCCCCGACTTCGAGGTGAGGATCTCGACGAAGTCGCCGTTCTTCAGCCGGTAGTGGAGCGGGACGATCCGGCCGTTCACCTTCGCGCCGACGGTCCGGTGGCCGACGTCGGTGTGGACGGCGTACGCGAAGTCGATCGGCGTCGCGCCGGCCGGCAGCGTCTTGACCTCGCCCTTCGGCGTGAAGACGTAGACCTCGTCGTCGAAGAGGTCGGTGCGGAGCGTCCGCATGTACTCGGCGGCGTCCTGCTCGTCGTCGCCGTGCCAGTCCATCAGCGTGCGCACCCAGGTGAGCCACTCGTCGTCCTGCTTCCCCGGTCGGCCGCGCTTGTAGAGCCAGTGGGCGGCGACGCCGAGCTCCGCCTCCTCGTGCATCTCGCGCGTCCGCACCTGGATCTCGAGCGGCCGCCCGGCCGGCCCGATCACCGTCGTGTGCAGCGAGCGGTAGCGGTTGAGCTTCGGCATCGCGATGAAGTCCTTGAACCGCCCCGGCATCGGCTTCCAGAGCGAGTGGAGGATCCCGAGCGCGCCGTAGCAGTCGCGCGTCCCCTCCTCGCCGGAGCGCTCGACGATCACGCGCATCGCCGTGAGGTCGTAGATCTCGTTGAACTCGCGGCCCTTCTTGGCCATCTTGTCGTAGATCGAGTAGAAGTGCTTCGCCCGCCCGAGGATCACGGCGGGGATGTCGGCCTTCTCGAGCTCGAGGCCGAGGATCGTCGTCGCCTGCTCGACCTGCTCCTCGCGGTCGGCGCGCCGGTCGGCGACCATCGCCTTGATCTCGGCGTACTTGCGCGGGTGGAGGATCTGGAACGAGAGATCCTCGAGCTCCCACTTGAGCGCGTGGATCCCGAGCCGGTGTGCGAGCGGCGCGTAGACCTCGAGCGTCTCCTTCGCCTTCTGCACCTGCTTCTGCTTGCCGAGGTACTCGATCGTCCGCATGTTGTGGAGGCGGTCGGCGAGCTTGATGAGGATGACCCGCACGTCCTGGGCCATCGCGACGATCATCTTGCGGTAGTTCTCCGCCTCGGCCTGCTCGCGGCTCGAGAACTGGATCCGGGTCAGCTTCGTGACGCCCTCGACGAGCTGCGCGATGTCGGGGCCGAACTCGGCGCGCACCTCGTCGAGCTCCGTCGTCGGTGTCCTCGACGACGTCGTGGAGGAGCGCCGCGGCGATCGTCTGCTCGTCGAGGTGGAGCTCCGCGCAGATGCGGGCGACGCCCCAGGGGTGGTGGATGAACTCCTCGCCCGAGCGGCGCACCTGCCCGCGGTGGCGCTCCTCCGCGAACTCGAACGCCCGCCGGATCAGCTCGCGGTCGACGCCGGGGTTGTACGTCTCGACGCTCGCGATCAGCTCCTCGACGAGGTTCTCGTGGTGCCGTCCGGCGCTGACGACCGTCATGGCTCAGTGTACGGGCCGCATGTGCGAGTTCCCTCCTTGCGGGGAGGTGATCGGGAGACGCCGCCGCGAACCGATAGAACGGCATGCGGCTCTATCTACGATTACCTCGAGCGCCGCCGGCTTCGCCGGATGCTCGTCCTGCTCGTCGCCACCACCGCGCTAGCTCGCGCTCGGCGAGTCGGTCAGGACGCCAGAGCGCCCCGTCGCGCCTGGCCCGCCTATGATCGGCCGGCGTGGCCGATCTGCAGCGCGTCAACTTCCGCGAGCTCGTCCCCGAGTACGACGACACGGACCCGGAGGGGTACCGCGCCGGGATGGCGCGGTTCGGCCCGGCGCTCGGGCGCGAGCAGATGGGCGCGTCGCTCTACGAGCTGCCAGCCGGGCAGAGCATCTGCCCGTACCACTACGAGTACCCGGACGAGGAGTGGCTCGTCGTGCTCGAGGGCCGCGTCACCGTCCGGCACCAGGGCGGCGAGGATGGAGCTCGGCGAGGGCGACGTCGTCTGCTTCCCGCCGGGGCCAGACGGCGCGCACAAGGTGACGTGCCTCGGCGACGAGACCGCGCGCGTGCTGATGATCTCGACGAAGGCAGAAGCCCGCGATCGCGGTCTACCCGGACAGCGGCAAGGTCGGGATCTGGCCGGGCGACGAGCGCGACGTGCCTGATGATGCGCCGGGACAGCTCGAGTACTACGACGGCGAGGTCGCGTCCTGACGGACGCGACCTAGAGCAGCGCTACGCCGCCTCAGCGCTACGCCGCCTCCGGCAGCTCGACGTCGGTGCGCTCGAGCAGGGCGCGGAAAGCCTCCGACTCGAGCAGCTCGCGGCGTGTGCCCCCGCCCAGCGAGCCCGAGCTCGCGCGAAGACCGCGCGCGCCTCCGGTGTCCAGGCCGCCTCGCCCGCACGCCACTGCGCGGCGAGCCACGTCCGGAGCTCGTCGTACGTCATCGCCGCGTCGAACACGCGGCGGACGACGAGCTGCGGCGCGACCGTGCCGTTCCAGCGGTTCTCCTTCAAGCCGGAACGCGACGTCGTAGCGGCCGGGCCGCTGGAGCCGGTCGAGCTGCGCTGCCGAGCCCGAAGGCGATCGCCGATCCGCCGTCGCGCTCGTGCTGGCGGATCCGGAAGCGGAGGTGCTTTCCCTCCCCCACGGTGCTCGCGGCAGACGGCCTCGCACGCTCGCGACCAGCAGCGTCGGCTCGGGGTTGCCGAGCCCGAACGGCGCGAGCCGGTCGAGCTCCTGCGCGAGGTCGAGCGTCAGCGCGCGGGCCGGCACGATCGCGTCGATCGTGGTCACCGGCCGAAGGTCGACATCGGCGAGCACGGCGTCGGCGTGCGCCGGCGAACGCCTCGGCGAACGGCTCCGAGCTGCTCGGTCTCGATCGACAGCCCGGCGGCGGCGCGGTGCCCGCCGAAGCGCTCGAGATGGCCGGCGCACGCGCCGAGCGCACCGTGCAGATCGAACGTCGGAGATCGAGCGGCCCGATCCCTTCCAGCCCGTGGCGCTCCGGGCGATCAGCACGACGGGCCGGTTGAACCGCTCGACGAGCCGCGAGGCGACGATCCCGTTCACGCCCTCGTGCCACGTCTCGTCCCAGAGGACGTAGCCGCGCCGCTGCCGCGCCGCGGCGCGGGCCACGACTCGACCAGCGCGACCGCCTCGCGGAGGATCCGCTCCTCGACGGCCTGCCGCTCGCGGTTCAGGTCCTCGAGCTCGGCGGCGAGCCGCTCGGCCTCGTCCGCGTCGTCGGTGAGGAGCAGCTCGAGCGCGACGTCGGGCCGGCCGAGCCGGCCGGCGGCGTTGATCCGCGGCGCGAGCCGGAAGCCGACCGCCGTCGCGTCGACGGCCGCCGGGTCGACGCGCGCCGAGCGCATCAGCGCCTGCAGCCCGGGCACGGTTCGTGCGCGCGAGCGTCCGCAGGCCCGCGTGCCGCGAGCGCGCGGTTCTCGTCGACGAGCGGGACGACGTCGGCGATCGTCGCGAGCGCGACGAGGTCGAGCATCCGCGCGAGCGCCGGGTGGTCGTCGCCGAGCAGCGCCCGCGCAAGCGTGTGGACGACCCCGGTCCCGCAGAGGTCGGGGCACGGGTAGTCGGACGGACGGGTCGCGACGACGAGGCAGTCGGGCAGCGTCTCGGCCGGGCCGATGGTGGTCGGTGACGATCACGTCGAGGCCGAGCTCGCGGGCCCGCGCGACCTCCGCGACGGCGGTGATGCCGCAGTCGACGGTGACGACGAGGTCGACCCCGTCGGCGGCGAGCCGCTCGATCGTCTCGAGCGCGAGGCCGTAGCCCTCGTCGAACCGGCTCGGCAGGCGCCACTCGACCGTCGCGCCGAGCTCCCGCAGGACGAGGACGCAGACGGCGGTCGGCGGAGATCCCGTCGACGTCGTAGTCGCCGTGCACGCAGATGCGCTCTCCCGCGGCGACCGCGGCGCGGATCCGGTCGACCGCGGCGGCCATGTCGCCGAGCGACAGCGGGTCGTGACCGGGGGCTCGGCGGCTCGAGGAACGCGCGCGCCGCGACGGCGTCGTCGAGGCCGCGCCGGACGAGCACGGTGGCCGTCGTCTCGCTCACTCCGAGCTCGCCGGCGAGCGCCTCGACGCTCGTCCCAGTCGCACGGTCTGGTGGTCCAGCGGCCGTCCTGCATCGTCCGTCGACGGTACGGACGCGCGTCGGATGGCGTCGCGTCGCGACGAAGCGCAGGTGTCCGACTGAAGTCGGACACCATCGCAGACGCGGTGTCGGACTTCAGTCCGACACCTGTGCGCTGGACTTACGCGCCGCGCGCTCGCGGCGCTCGCGGCGCAGCTGCAGGACGACCTTGACCCAGAGCATCACGACGGCCGACCGTCGCGCCGATCACGCACACCGCGATCGGCGCGAAGAACGCCATCTGCTCGAGCGAGTACTTCGTCACCGCTGCCCCGACGAGCCAGATCGCGAGCACGGCGACGACCGCGCCGGCGAGGAGTCGGTGGTCCTTCACATCCGCAGGCTAGCCTGCGGGCATGACGCGAGGACGCCGCGAACTACTCGTCGGGCGACGACTACGCGCTCGAGTTCCTCGGCTACCACTTCTCGTTCGGCGAGCGCGACTTCGAGGAGCGCGTCGCGGCCGCTGCCGTCAGGCTCGGCCTCGTCGCGTCGAACGACCTCGACGAGGACGAGGTCGCCGACCTCGTCGAGCTGGCGGCCGACGGGCGCATCGCAGAGGCGCGCAGCCCGCTCGGCTCGTACCTCGTCCGGCACTGGGAGCGAATCGCGCTGGTCGACGGCGAGTCGCTCGTCTACTGGCTCCGCAAGCTCGTCTTCCGCGGCGCGTACCTCGACCACCGCGTCAAGGAGGGCCTGCTCGAGGTCGTCGTGGGACGACGACAGCGGCGAGTTCGCGTACGCGGAGCCGCGAGGGCGGCCGGGCGCTGCTCGAGCTCGCCCCCACGCCGTCCTGGCATCGCGCTGCAGTACCGCGCGCTAGGCCTGACCTCGGTCCCCGCGAAGCCGACGGCCTGCTCGGGCCCGGGCACGCCTGAGCCGGATCTCGCGGACCGCCCCGAGCGGGACGATCACCTCCTCGGGCTCGCCGTCCTCGCAGTGCGGGCAGAAGCTGACGAACCCGAAGCCCGGCTCCGCCGCGAGCGTCCTGAGACGGTGCAGCGACCCGTCGACGAGCTCGATCGTCACCTCGACCTCCGCGAGCCCGTGCTCCTCCTTGAACCGCTCGACCCGCCGCTCGATCCGCTTCACGAGCTCCTCGAGCCGGACCGGCCATCCCGGGTGTCCAGAGCTGGTGGCTCAGAACAGGCTGCCTTCGTCGCGAACCGCCCCGAGGTGCGCGCGCCCGAGGTCGGTGATCACACGACCGCGCGGGGTTCGCTGCAGGAAGCCGAGCTGGAGCAGGTACGGCTCGTAGACGTCCTCGATCGTGTCCGTCTCCTCGCCGAGCGCCACGGCGAGCGTGGAGAGGCCGACCGGGCCGCCGCCGAACTTGAAGGCGATCGCCTCGAGGAGCTCGCGGTCGATCCGCTCGAGCCCTCGCTCGTCGACCTCGTGCAGCTCGAGCGCCTCCCGCGCGACGTCCGAGCGTGATCGCGCCCTGGTGCCGTACCTCCGCGACGTCCCGGACGCGCCGGAGGATCCGGTTGGCGATGCGCGGCGTGCCGCGCGAGCGCGACGCGATCTCGTCGGCTGCGTCGTCCGCGATCTCGACGCCCGAGGATCCGCGCCGAGCGACGCACGATCGTCGAGAGCTGGCCGGGGTCGTAGTAGCCGAGCCGGAACGTCATCCCGAACCGGTCGCGGAGCGGCGTCGTCAGGAGCCCGGTGCGCGTCGTCGCCCCGACGAGCGTGAACGGCGGGCAGGTCGAGCGTCAGCGTGCGCGCGGCGGCGCCCTGGCCGAAGACGATGTCGAGCCGGAAGTCCTCGAGCGCCGGGTAGAGGATCTCCTCGGCGGCGCGGTTCAGCCGGTGGATCTCGTCGACGAACAGGACGTCGCGCGGCTCGAGCGCGGTCAGGATCGCCGCGATGTCCTTCTTCTCGAGCGCCGGCCCGGCGACGGTGCGCAGGCCGACGCCGAGCTCCTCGCGGACGATCTGCGCGAGCGTCGTCTTCCCGAGCCCCGGCGGCCCGGCGAGGAGCACGTGGTCGAGCGCGTCGTCCGCGGCCGCGGGCGGCCTCGAGCGCGATCCGCAGCTGCTCCTTGACCCGCTCCTGGCCGACGAAGTCGTCGAGGCGTCTTCGGGCGCAGCGAGCGCTCGGCCTCGTCCTCCTCGGGCCGGAGCGCCGGCGCGAGGAACTGGCTGCTCACGCGGCGGCGCCCCTGAGCGCGAGCTTGACGCGCTCCTCGGGCGGCAGCTCGGGATCGATCTCCGCGAGGGCGCGCTCCGCGTCGACGACCGTGTAGCCGAGCTCGACGAGCGCGTCGCGCGCCATGAGGTGGCCGGGCGCGTCGTCGACGGCCGCGAGGCCCGTGCTCCGACACCGAGCCGAGCTTCTCGCTGAGCTCGAGGACGATCCGCTCCGCCGTCTTCTTCCCGATCCCGGGGATCGCCTGGAACCGCGCGTGGTCGCCGAGCGCGATCGCCTTGCGGAGCTCGCCGGGAGGCGACCCGGACACGACCGCGAGCGCGACCTTGGGGCCGATGCCGCTCACGGTGAGCAGGTGCACGAACAGCTCGCGCTCCTCCGCGTCGGCGAACCCGTAGAGCTGGAGCGCGTCCTCGCGGACGTGGAGGTACGTCTCCACGGTGAGCTCGGCCCCGGCGCCTGCGCGTCGCAGGACGGACGGCGTCGCGGCGACGAGGTAGCCGACGCCGTTCACGTCGAGGACGAGCCCGTCGTTCGTCCGTCCCGCGGGTCGCCCTCTGAGCCGCGCGATCATCCCTCGCCTCCTCTCACGAGGCGATGCCGCGCGAGCGGCGGCATCGAGACGTGGCAGATCGCGACCGCGAGCGCGTCGGCCTCGTGCGACGTGGCACGGCTCGGCCGTCGAGCGAGAGCAGCATCCGGACCATGCGCGCGACCTGGCCCTTGTCCGCCCTGCCGTAGCCGCACACCGCCTGCTTCGACGCGCGCCGGCGCGTACTCGGTGCACGCGACCCCTCGCGTGGCGGCCGCGACGAGCGCGGCGCCGCGTGCCTGTCCGACGAAGAGCGCGATGCGGGCGTCGGCACCGACGAACGACTCCTCCAGCGCGACGGCGTCCGGCTCGTGCTCCGCAATGAGCTCGCCGACCCCGTCGAAGATCGTCCTGAGCCGATGCTCCGGGCGCTCCCGCGCGCCGGTTGTCCAGCACCCGTGGGCGAGGGCCCGGAGGCGCCCGTCGCTTTCGTGGACGATCCCGTAACCGCACGCAGCCGTCCCTGGGTCGATGCCGAGGACCTTCACGGCCAGAGGGTACGCAGGGCCTCGGACGACTTCGGGCCCGAGCGCGCGCGTTGCCGGTTACTTCAGGTGGATCATGACGTTTCCGCCACCGAGTTGCGTCGCGCCGATGCTCTTCGGATACGTGCCGCCGGTGAGGGTCAACGAGAACGTGTCGCCGTCGATGCTCGATGGCTTGCCGCCGTCGACGACTCTCGCGACGAACGAGAGCCCCCCTTCGCCGAACAACTGGGCCCCGGTAGCTGCGCTCACGACCTGGAGGCTGGCCCTGCCCTGCAGCGTCGCCGAGAGCGGATGGGTTGTCCCGCTGAAGCCGAGCGCGTCGAGTGAGTTGCTCTTGACACGGAAGATCGCCGGCACGCCGTTGTACGTCCCACGGAAGACGTAGACCATCTGGCCCTTCGGGCTGCCGTTCTTGTTGTACTTGCCGACGAAGCCGAAGTTCCCCTTGCCGTTGCCGCTCGCGCCGGGGTCGGGGATCCAACCGCCGCCGGTCGCGAAACGACCGATGTTCTCGTAGAACGTGACGATCGCATCCTCCTGGTCGCCGGCGTAGTAGCCATTCGTCCCTCCGCCGGTTCCCGCCACGATCGACATCACGACGCAATACGGGCCTTCGCTCCCGGCGAACACCGTCGTCGCCGTCCCGATCCCGTCACCGGTCGGGCCCGTATCGAGGACCTGCGCGTACTTCACGGTGGCCGAGCTTCCGCAAGTCGTGCCCGGGCTGATCTCGAACTTGACCCAGATCTTCGTGAGATCGCCGCGCGTCGAGTCGGCTGCTTCGGTCACGGTCGCCTGCAGCGTGAGGTTCGCACCGGCGAGACCGAGCGAATCCCCGGTGTACGCGAGCGTCGCGGTCTCGCGCTGGATCGTGAACGGATCGCTGTCCGAGCTCGAGAGATAGCTCTCGTCGCCGGTGAAGGAGGCGGACACGCCCGGCGTGCTCGCCGGCTGGTTCAGCGTGATCGACGTGCTCGCGCTGCCCGTCCCGGTCGCGGTGGCGGCGGCCGCGCTCTGCGTGCCGATCGTGAACGCGATCGTCTTGCCGGCAAGCGGCGTGTCTTGGAGCGCCCCGCCGCCGTTGTCCGTGAGCGTCGCCGACACCGTCGCCGGATCGGAGTAGACGCCGGACGCGGCGCCCGTGTACGTCAGCGTGACGGCGCGCTTCCCGATCGTGGCGGTTGCGGTCCGGAGCGAGTCGACGCCGCCGTCCTCGTCGGACACGCGGAGCTTCACGGTGTACGTGCCCGGCGCCGAGTACGTGTGAGTCGGAGCGGTGAGGCCGACGCCGCTCTGGTCAGCTGCGAACGTGCCGTTGTAGTCGAAGTCCCAGGCGTAGGTCAGCGTGTCGTTCGCTCCGGCCGGGTTCGTCGCGCTCCCCGCGAAGGTCACCGCGTTGCCCCACGTCCCCGTGTACGGGCCGCCGGCGTTCCCCGTCGGCGCAACGTTCATCACCGTGACCGGCGTCGTGTACTGGGTGAAACCGCCGTCCTTGTCGATGATCCGAGCCTTGACCGTGTAGGTGCCGTCATCCCCGAACGTGCAGGTCGTGGACGCGGAGCTCCCCGAGCCGGCGTATGTCGCGCCGTTCAGGTCGCCGTTGTCGCAGGCGAACGCATAGTGGAATCCGGCGGCCGTGTCGGCGCTCGACGGGTCGCTCTGTGCGGCGAACGACACGGTCACCGCAGAGCCCTCGCCCTTCGGCCCGTTGTTCCCGAGCGTGGCCGTCGGGTCGGCGTTCGTGACGTTCACCGATCCCGTGTACTCACGCTCGCCGCCGTCCTTGTCGCGGATCTTCGCCTTCACGGACCGCGTGGCGTTGTCGTTCGTCGGGCAGCTCCTCGTGCTCGCGGCCCCGAACGCCCCGTAACCCGAGCCGTCGCCACAGTCGAACGCGTACGTGAAGCCTGCCGCGGCATCCACGGACGACGGATCGTCGGGCGAGGTCAAAGCCAGAGAGAACACCGTTCCCTCGGGCACGGTGGTGTCGAAGCTCTTCGTCGCGCTCGGCGCGACGTTGGCGACCGTGACGGTGCCCGTGTACTCGGCGACGCCGCCGTCCTTGTCCCGGAGCTTCGCCTTCACGGACCGAGTGCCGTTGTCCGTGGTCGGGCAGGAGCGGGTCGCGCTCGGGCCGAACGCGCCGTATCCGGAGCCGTCGTCGCAGTCGAATGCGTATTCGAAGCCCGCCGTCTGATCGGCGTTCGACGCATCCGACGCGCCGGTCAGCTCGAGCTTGACGCTCGAGCCCTCGTCCACAGGCGACTCGAAGTCGGGCGTCGCGTTGGGAGCGACGTTGCCGACGGTCACCTTGACGGTCGCCGAGCCGGACGGAGCCGAGACGCCGTCCTCCGCGACCGTCACCGTCACGGTGTAGGCCCCGTTGTCGTCGTACGTGTGGCTCTGCGCCGCGATCGCGCCCGGCGTGAGCTCGTCGAACGTCGTGTCTGCCGTGCCGTCGTCCCAGTCGACCGTCACGTGCCACGGATCGTCATCGCCCGGATCCGAGAACGAGCCGAGCGTGAAGCTCGTCGACGTGCCTTCATCCGACGCCTGGTCGTCGGGTGCCGTCACGACCGGGACGACGTTGTCGACGGTCACGGTCGTCGAGCCGGTGGCAGTCCCACCGTCGCCGTCGCTTACGCGGACGCCGACGTCGTAGAGCCCGTCGTCCGCAAACGCGCAGCTCACCGAGCTCGACGGCTGCGGGCCGACCTCGTACGTCGCATCGTCGTCGCAGTCGAACTCGTAGTCGAGCGGGTCGTTCGCCCCTGCGGGGTCGGACGCCGTCACGTCGATCGACGCGGACGAGCCCTCGTCGACAGGACCGTCGTTCGTCACCGCGAAGATCGAGGGCGGCAGGTTGTTCACCGTCACGTCGGTCGTCAGCTCGGTGAACCCGCCGTCCTTGTCGATGACCCGCGCCTTGACCGTGAAGGTGCCGTCGTCGCCGAACGGGCAGCTCGTGGAGTCGCTCGAGCCGGAGCCCGCATATGTCGCTGTCCCTAGGTCGCCGTTGTCACAGGCATAGGCGTAGTGGACGCCGGCGGCGACGTCGTCGCTGGACGGGTCGAACTGGTCGGAGAACGACACGGTCGCCGACGAGCCCTCGCCGATCGGCCCGTCGTTGGCGAGCGTGGCCGTCGGGGCAACGTTGCCGACCGTCACGGTGCCGGTGTACTCCGTCTCGCCGCCGTCCTTGTCCCTGATCGTCGCCCCGACGGAACGGGACCCGTTGTCGGTCGTCGAGCAGCTCGTGGAGGCCGACGACCCGTAGGAGCCGTAGCCGCCGCCGCAGTCGAACGCGTACTCGAAGCCGGCCGCCACGTCGGCGCCGGAGACATCGGTCGCGTCGGTGAGCGCGAGGGCGAAGCTCGAGCCCTCGTCGACCGGCGACTCGAAGTCCGGTGTCGCGGTCGGCGGGACGTTCGCGATCTTCGCCGTGAAGGTCGCCGAGCTCGACGGCGCGGCGAGCCCGTCCTCGGCGACCGTCACGGTGACCGTGTAGTCGTCGTCGTCGTCGTACGTGTGGCTCTGCGGGGTGAGGGCGCCGGGCGGAGAGGCGTCGAACGTCGTGTCGGTCGTCGAGTCGCCCCAGTCGACCGTCACGTGCCACGGTCCGTCGTCACCGGGGTCGACGAACGACCCGAGGTTGAAGCTCGTCGCGGTCCCCTCGTTGGCCAGCTGGTCACTCGCGGCGGTCACCTCGGGAACGACGTTCTCGACCGTGACGGTCGTCGTCGTCTCCGTGTAGCCGCCGTCCTTGTCGATGATCCGCCCCTTCACCGTGAACGACCCGTCGTCCGCGAACGTGCACGTGGTCGAGCCCGTGGCGCCGGCGTTCCCATACACCGCGCCGCTGAGATCCCCGTTCTCGCACGAGAACGCATAGTGGAAGCGCGCCGACGTGTCCGCAGTCGACGGATCGTCCTGATCGGAGAACGAGACGGTGGCAGGGGATCCCTCGTCGACCGGCCCGTCGTTGTTCAGCGTCGCGGTCGGATCGACGTTCGTGACCGTGACCGTCTTCGTATCCGATCCGGTGCCGCCGTCGTCGTCCGTCACGGTGAGCGTCACGACGTAGCCGCCGTTGTCGTCGGGCGTGAACTCGAAATCGCTGTCGCTGCCCGAGGCGAACGGCGCGCCGTCCTTCGTCACGCTCCAGGCGTACGTGAACGTGTCGTCGGTCCCGGGGTCGTCGACGGAGTTGTCGAGCTCGATCTCCGTCCCTTCGGGGCTGGTCGTGGGCCCGCCGGTGATCGTCGGCGTCGGATCGACGTTCTGCACCGTGACGGTCGTCGTGGCGGTGGCCGCACCGCCGTCGCCGTCGGTCACGCGGACCTTGACGGTGAACGTCCCGTTGTCCGTGTACGTGCAGCTCGCCGAGCCCGTCGACTCCGGCCCGATCTCGTAGGAGCCGTCGTTCGCGCAGTCGTACTCATAGGAGAGGGGATCGTTCGCCCCAGCCGGGTCGCTGGCTCCGACGGTCACCGTCGACGAGCCGCCCTCGAGGATCGGGCTGTCCGCGGTCAGCGTCTCGATCGTGGGAGCGACGTTGGACACTGCCACCTCGAACGTCGTCGATCCCGATGGAGGTGACAGGCCGGCCTCCGATACCGTCACGGTCACCGTGTAGTCGTCGTCGTCTGCGTAGGTGTGGGTCTGCGCCGCGATGGTTCCCGGCGAGGCCTGGGTGAACGTCGTCGGCGTGGACGAGTCGCCCCAGTCCACGGAGATGCTCCATGGTCCATCGGCGCCCGGGTCGGCGAAGGATCCCGGCAGGAAGTTCGCCGAGGAGCCTTCGTTCGCGAGCTGATCGGCCGGGGCAGTCACCTGCGGGGCAACGTTGCTCACGGTCACGACGGTTGTGTACTCCGTGAAGCCGTCGTCCTTGTCGATGATCCGCCCCTTCACCGTGAACGACCCGTCGTCGGGGAACGTGCACATCGTCGAGCTGACCGTGCCGGAACCGGCGTACGTGGAGCCGCTGAGATCCCCGTTCGAGCACGAGAAGGCGTAGTGGAAGCCCGCGGTCGTGTCGGCGGTCGACGGGTCGGACTGGCCGGAGAAAGAGATCGTCACCGGCGATCCTTCGTTCATGGGGCCGTTGTTCCCCAAGGTGGCCGTGGGCGCGACGTTCGTGATCGCCGTCGTCGCTGAGTAGACGGTCTCGCCACCGTCCTTGTCGCGGACCTTGCCGCGTACGGTGCGACTGCCCTGGTCGGTCGTCGTGCAGCTCGCCGTGCTCATCGAGCTCAGCGCCTCGAACGTGCCACTGCCGCAGTCGAAGGCGTACTCGAGCGACCCGAGGTCGGCGGCGACGTCGGACGGCGCGCTCAGCGAAAGGGCGATCGCCGATCCCTCGGCGACGCTCGCCGGCGCGCTGAACGTTGCGGTCGGCGCAACGTTCAACACCGTCAGGGCGAACGTCGTCGTGCTCACGCCGCCGCTGCCGTCGTTCGCCGTGATCGTCACGGTCTGCGAGTTGGCAGGGCCGTCGGTCGTCGGGTAGCCCCAGCTCCACGTGCCGGTGCTCGTGCCCGTCTTGGTGATCGTCCCCACCGACGCGGTGATCGCGACGGCGTTGCCGTTCGGGTCCGAGTACGTGCCCGTGTTCGCTGCCGCGAGCCCCTCGTTGACCGCGACGGTCGCGTTGTCGGCCGCCACGGCGGGGGCCGCGTTGACGACATTGAGGCAGAGGTCGAACGTCTGCGAGCCACCGGCGCTCGTCGTGAACTCGATCGCGCCCGTGTACTGGCCGAGGGGCGCGTTTCCCGGCGGCGCAACACGGATCGTGAACGTCGTGAACGTTGTCGCGCTGGTCAGCGTGTGCGGAGTCGCCGGCGACGTGATCGAGAGCCACGGTGATGGGATCGCGGTCTGCCTGTTGTTGCTGCAGACGTTGCCAGGGTTGTTCTTGAACTGGATTCCGGTGACCACGGGGTCGGCGCCGCCTCCGGTCTTGCGTGCTCCGATCGAGAAGGTCGTTGGCGTCATGCTCCCGGCCGGGACCGAGAGGTTCCCGGACGAAGGAACGCGCGCTGCGTCGAACTCGGCGTTCGCGTCCGTGAAGGTCGTCGTCGCGACCGCACCGCTCTCACCCGTGGCGACGACCGTGTAGTCGGCGACGAACATCAGGGGCAAGTCGAACTCCACCGAGAAGCCGCCGTCGAGGCCGGCCAGCGCGTCGCCCTCGTACGGGCTCGGCACACCCGGATCGCTCGGCGTGACGGTGACGTGGACGTCCTCGCCGACCCCCCACCCGGCGCCAGTCAGGACGACGTGATCGCCGGGCGCGTAGTCAGGGCGGTCCGAGGCGATGGACGGGACGCCAAGAGGGTCGTCGGCCCGGGCCGGAGCCGGCGTGCCCGCGAGCAGGAGCGCGACGAGCACAAGTGCCGTCCCCAGGCACCGTCGCCGACACCGCCCGGCGAAAGCCGCAGCCACCTCTCCCCCTTGCCTCACCCATACCGGCGACGTGCCCCGGCGCACGGACGATATTCCGTTGCGCGCGGCCCGTAACCTGGACCAACCGCTGGGTTCTTCCTAGACCTTTCGTCGAATGCAGCGATCGTTACGACGCCACGGCCTCAAGCACCGCCTCGGGAATGTCGAAGTTCGCGTAGACGTCCTGGACGTCGTCGTTGTCCTCGAGCCCCTCGACGAGCCGCACGACCTGCTTCGCGGTCGCCTCCTCGGCGATGGCCACGGTGGTCTTCGGCACCATCTGGAGCCCGACCGACTCGAGCGGGTACCCCGCCCCTTCGAGGGCCGCTCTGACGCGGGTGAGGTCGTCCGGTGTCGACGAGACGACGAACGTCTCGCCGTCGCGCTCGACGTCCTCCGCCCCGGCGTCGGCGGCGGTGAGCACGAGCGCGTCCTCGTCGACACCGTCGCCCGCGACCAGCACCACGCCCCGCCGCTCGAACTGCCAGGCGACCGCGCCCGTCGCGCCGAGGTTCCCGCCGTGCTTCGAGAAGAGATGCCTCACCTCCGCGGCCGTCCGGTTCCGGTTGTCCGTGAGCGCCTCGACGATCACGGCGACGCCTTCCGGGCCGTAGCCCTCGTACACGACCGTCTCGAAGCTGGAGCCGTCGGTTCCCTCACCGGCACCCTTGGCGATCGCGCGCTCGATGTTGTCCTTCGGCATCGAGTACGACCGCGCCTTCTCGATCGCGTTCTGCAGGGCGAGGTTGGACTCCGGGTCCGCGCCGCCCTCCTTGGCCGCGACCATGATCGCGCGCGAGAGCTTCGAGAACAGCTTGCCCCGCTTCGCGTCGGCGGCGCCCTTCTTGTGCTTGATGGTCGACCACTTGCTATGCCCTGACACTCGCCGCCTCCGTCACCAGGTCGAGAAATCGTTCGTGAATCCGGGGATCGTCCGTCAGCTCCGGGTGGAACGCCGCGATGAGGATCGAGCCGTCGCGCAGGAGCACCGGCTCGCCGTCGTGCTCGGCGAGCACCTCTACGCCTGGGCCGACGTTGCGCACGCGGGGGGCGCGGATGAAGACGCCGCGAAACGGCTCGTCCTCGCCCGCGATCGCGAGGTCCGCCTCGAAGCTCGCGACCTGCCGGCCGTAGGCGTTCCGCGCGACCTCGATGTCTGCGAGCCCGAGGTGCGTGCGGTCGAGAAGGATCATCCCGGCGCACGTGCCGAAGATCGGCCGTCCGAAGACGCGGATCGCCTCGTCGAGGCCGTACTGCGCCGCCAGCTTCGTGATCGTCGTCGACTCGCCGCCCGGGATGACGAGCCCGTCGAGCCCCTCGAGCTGCTCCGGTAGGCGCACCTCGACGACCTCCGCACCCGCCTGTCGGAGCGCCCGCGCATGCTCGCGAAACGCCCCTTGCAGGGCGAGGACGCCGATGCGTGGGAGAGGTCCGGTCACGCGTCCAAGTCTAGATGCGCCCTCACGATCCCTCTATCGAGGGAACGACGAAAACGCGGCGATCCGGATACTCAGGTGCGTGCGGCGGCGAAACGGATCGATCGACTACGACGTCGTCCTCGCCCGCGTGACGTCGTACGGAGCGTTCTCGATGCTCGCGATCGCGCTCGGGGCGCTGATCGGCTTCGCCATCCCCTAGGAGGGTCGCGCTACCAGCCGCGCACTTCGAGCCGCTCGGCCTCGGCCAGCGTGCTCGCGGAGATCCCCACCATGGGGGCGCCCAGCCCGGCCGACACGTCGGCGAGGATCTTCGGGTCGGCGTAGTGGGTCGTCGCCTCGACGATTGCCTTGGCGCGGCGCGAGACGTCCTCCACCCAGCCGTCGTGGTCGAGGACGAGGTCGCGCCCGGACTTGAAGATCCCGGAGCCGACGAACACGCCGTCCGCCCCGAGCTGCATGCAGAGCGCCGCATCGGCCGGCGTTGCGATCCCGCCGGCAGTGAACGTCACCACGGGCAGCTTCCCGTTCTCGGCGACCCAGCGGACGAGCTCGAACGGCGCGCGGTGCTCCTTGGCGGCCGCGTAGAGCTCCTCCTCGCGCAACCCCTGGAGCTGCCTGATCGCACCGAACACCGACCGCATGTGGCTGACGGCATTGACGATGTCGCCGGTCCCCGCCTCGCCCTTCGTGCGGATCATCGCGGCGCCCTCGGCGATCCGCCGGAGCGCCTCGCCCAGGTTCGTCGCGCCGCAGACGAACGGGATCGTGAACGCGTGCTTGTCGACATGGTGCAGGACATCCGCGGGCGTGAGCACCTCGGATTCGTCGATGTAGTCGATCTCGAGCGCCTCGAGGATCTGCGCCTCGACGAAGTGCCCGATGCGGCACTTCGCCATCACCGGGATCGAGACGGTCTCCTGGATCTCCCGGATCCTCTGCGGGTCGGACATGCGGGCGACGCCGCCGTCGCGCCGGATGTCGGCCGGCACGCGCTCGAGCGCCATCACCGCGCAGGCACCCGCCTCCTCGGCGATCCGCGCCTGCTCCGCGTCGACGACGTCCATGATCACGCCGCCCTTGAGCATCTCGGCGAGCCCGGTCTTGACGCGCAGCGTGCCGATCTCGGTCATCGCCCGGAGTGTAGCCGGGCTGCCTCGCCCCTCACGAGGCAAGGCAGCCCGTTGAATGTCGCGTCAGGACGCCCGGGGCGTGTCGTCGGGCTCGTTCGACTCCGACGGCGCTTCAGCCGCGGTGTCGGCCGGTGTCTGCGCCGGTGGGGCAGGAGGTGTCGCCGGTGGGGCATGAGGTGGCTCCGGCGGGGCAGGCGGTGCCTCCGGCGGCAGAGGAGGAGCGGCAGCGGCCGGCTTGTCGTCGCGGTCGACCGCACCCTTCGCCGCGGCCGTGGCGCCTGCCATCGGACGCGCGGATGTCGGCGATGCCCTCGCCGGACGCCTGCATGTTCAAGAAGGCGCCGACGACGAGCACGATGGCGAGAGCGAGGCCGAGCCACGCCCAGATCGTCCGGTCGTACGCTTCCGCGACGATTCCCCCGCCGGGCTTGTCGATCCACCGGATGAACATGAAGATCAGCGTGAGCACCGCGAGCGCGGCCGTGATCATCGCCGGCGTCACACCGATCTCGAGATCGATGTTCGCGAGCCGCAGCGCCTGCCAGACGATCAGCGCGATCGCAGCAGGCCGGCGATGCACGCCGACGCCGTTCCACATGCTGACGCCGTCGACGCCCGCGACGCCTCGACGCTCTCCGATATCGCCGCCACGTGAACCATCGAAGAACGAGACGATGAGGAAGGACTGCAGCCCCCAGAACGAGCTTGGCGCCCGTCGTGAGCTCCTTGAACTTGTCCATTTTCCGCCGTTTCCTTTCGAGGGTCGGCGAATTCTCTCGCATTCGAGCGCCGGATGTGGAACAGATACGAGTCTCGCGGCGCGACTCCTCTCCCCGCAGGCGGGACCCCTCGCCTGACCTCACGTTGCGCCGTAGGCGACGGGGCCCCGCATGTCGGGGCCCCATCGACCAGGGCCCTTCGATCACCGGCCAAGCGCGTCGCCCGTGAAGGCGGCCGGGGCCGCCGCACCTCAGGGGAGGGGGCAGCGGCGGCCCGCAGCCGACCTTCGAGGCAGGGCTCCCACCCCACCCCACGGCGGCCCATGAGGACAGGCCGCACGAACGAAGTACGGCCTCGACGTGGCGGTTCCTTCGAGGAGCCGGATCAGGTCGCTAGCATCCCGCCGTGCTCCGGTGCGACGAATGCGGGTGCGAGAGCGACGAGCTCGGGCGCTCCTGGGCCGCATTCTCCGGCGAGGATCCCGACGGGGTCGAGCCGACGAGCATCGCGATCATGTGTCCCATCCTGCGCCGCCCGCGAGTTCGACTGGCGCCCTGAGGCCGCGGCCCGACTACATCTGAACGTGGGGCCCGGCGCGGCCGTGAGCCGCGCGCCGTCTGCGGATCGGGTCAGATGATCGGCGGCGGAACCGGGTCCGGCTCGCCGGGCGGAACCGGGTCCGGCTGCGGCAGCGGGTCGGGCGTCGGGATCGGTGGCTCGGGTGAGGGCGGGAGCGGTATGTCGGTCGGCATGGCGTCACTGTGCCCACCGCAACGGGGCGGCAAACAGCGACGAGGTTCGGCCCGCCGCGCGAACGGGTAGCGAGCCCGTCGGGGTCCACCTGGTTCGGCGTGGAGACCTGCCCGTCGCCCTCCTGGGCAGATCCCACGCCGACCAGGCTTCGAGGGACGACGCGACGCGTTTAGCCCTCGCAGGATCCGGCCACAAACGCAGACGGCGGCTCCGGACTGCGGTTAACGCCTTGCAGCTGACGGTGTCCCGGGAGGGGCCGGGCGCCGATGGCGTCCAGCGAAGGCACCCGGAGGTCGTGAGCCGCCACCTGATCACGGGAGGTGCGGGCCCGTTGGCGGCCAACGCTTCCCCGGGGATGGAGAGCACGTGCCGAGGACCGCCGCCTCCCGAACGGGCACCGCAACCTCCCGGGCCGACTTCTACCCCACGCTCCTCGGGTGAAACACGCGCAACGACCCGCGACGTGAGATGATCAACCGTATGCGCCGCTCGCACTCACTCCTCCTCGCGGTCGTCGTCGTGCTGACAGTCGTCGCCGCGGGCTGCGGCGGATCCGACCCCCCGGAGAACACGGCCTCGGTCAGCCAGATCCAGACGTTTGCCGACCAGCAGCTCGAGCTTCGCCTCGACGACAACCAGAGCGCCGACCCGTTCATCTGCGAGGAGGACGGCGACGCTCAACACTGGAAATGCACCACCGAGGTACGGGTCGACAACCCCGACGACGCGAGCACGGACGACGACGTGGTCCCCCTCACCGTGAACGTCACCTGCGATGAGACCGGGAGCTGCGTCTACGAGCCGGAGACGTAGGGCCGTCTCCCGCGGCTACCCGCGGCGAGCCCGCCGGAAGCTCATGGGCAGTCGCCGGCCCCGACCGGCGTCGTGTCGCCGTGACCTCCGGCATCCACCGGTCCGACCGCGCTGACGCAGACGTTCGGCCGCGGGGAGTCGTCCGCGGTCGCCTGTGCCAGCCCGAGGCCGAGCAGGGCCAGCACGACCAGCGCGAGCAGAATCCCCCTCACAACCACGATGCCACCCCCTCACGCCGACAGCTCGTCCGGCGTGTAACCCCGTAGAGCCCCTTCCCAAACGTAGTCCGAACACGGCGGATCGTCGAGGGCATGGGCCGCAGTCGTGACGCGTTGGACGCCTCAGCTCACGGCTGGGCCGGTAGCCACGCTCAGACGTAGCCTTCCGCGGCTTCGGGGCGCCACTCGAACTCGCGCGAGGCACAGACCGGGCACATGATCACGACGCTGGTCGGCTCGACGCCGTCGGGATCCTCGCCGGTGAACGCTGCCCAGCGGGAAGCCAGGTCGTCGCTCGCGCAGCCGCAATCCTCGCAATGAAGCAGTCCCTCCACACGCATCTCAAGGTGAATCCTCTTGGGTCGGCGGTTCCGGATGAACTGGCCGAAAGGGGCGTGTTGGGTCGGTCCGCGAGGACGCGGGCTACTGGCGCACTCGACCGAAGTCCACATAGTGAGTGCTGGGGGGCGCGGACGTCCGTGAGCGTCCGGGACCACTCCTCTGGGGGCCAGGCGCAATGCAGCGTCCGCGCCCCTTTGGGTGGAGCGAGAAGCGCACCCGAATCGCCCGACCATGACGAGGAGGGCGGCGCCGCCCGCCCCCACTCGTCCTCTCCCCGACGTGGGGTCCCCCCGGTGGCGAGTATTTCTCTTGTGCCGCAGCCGTGGCCTAGCCCCAGGGCTAGGGATGGGTGACTTCACGGCTAGTTCTCCGTGCGCGGCGCGCGGCTCGCGCGATCGCGAGCCGCAAGACCGCCATGACCCGCTCAGCTCGAGCTCGCCTCGAGGGTACTGAGACGCCGACTGAACAGACCGCTCAGGGCGTCCATCGCCTGCCGATACGCTCGAGCTCGCTCTTCCGCTTCGAGGTACTCGGCCATCGCCCGCCTGTGCCGCTCGACCTGCACGCTCTCGTTGGCCTTGTTGATCTGACTCCGAAGCGTTCCGAGATAGCCCGCAACCTCCCGGAGGGGCATTGGACCGAAGCCGAGCACGTTTCCTTCCTCCAACCTCCAGGGCACGTCCGGTGGCGCGGACTGCCCGAACGCAGCGACCCATTCTGCGTCCACGTTCCCTGTGAGATGAAGCACGCCGGTGATGCTCATGTCGTCGTCCACCGTGACGCTCGACTCGTCGAACTCGGCGCCCACGAGGGCCAGATCCAGATTGATCTCCATCGACTGACCGTACGCCCTACGGGTGCACCACGGCCTCCCCGAAGGTCGAGCTTGGTCCACCTCGAGTGGCGGGCGCAAGGACGCCGCGGCCAGGTGCTCGCGGTGCGGTGATGTCGACGGCTTCTAGCGGCTGGACGTCCGGCGTCCAGCCGCTGCATCACACGCCGCCCTACGGTCGAAATGAATGTCCCGAAGCCGGAGCGGACTTCTCCCAGACGGAGACGTGCTTCGGGCTCTCGGCGGTGAATGGCTCCCGTCCCCAGTCTCCCCAGCGCTCGCGCAGCCTCATCCCGGCGAGCCGCGCCATCAGGTCGAGCTCCGACGGCCAGACATAGCGGAATGGCGGCGAGATCACATCGACCTTGCCGTCCTCGATCCAGTAGTGATGGGAGATCAATCCCTGCCGAACGACGTCGTACTCGTCGAAGCCGAGGTGCGTGCGCTCTACGGCGAACGGTTGGAATGTCTCGCCCGGCGGAAGCTGCTGAAGTCGCGGTACGAGCACCTCGATGACGAAGCACCCGTTCGGCTCGAGATGTGCTGCCGCGTTGACAAAGCATGACACCTGCTCGTCTTGCGTCGTCAGATTCATGATCGTGTTTGCGACCAAGAAGACGACGGAGAACGTTCCCTCGACCGTCGTCGTGGCGAAGTCGCCGACTGTCGCGGCGACGTTCTCCGCGCCAGGCTTCGCACGGAGCCGCGCGACCATCGCCTCCGACAGATCGACCCCGCAGACTGGGACGCCGCGCTGCGCAAGCGGCAGCGCGATCCGGCCGGTGCCGACACCGAACTCGAGTGCCCCGCCGGCCCCGGCGAGATCCGCAACGAAGTCGACGATGGGATCGACGACGGCAGGCGTGGCCTTACGGGCGTACCGCTCGTCGAAGCGCTCCGCCACGTGCTCGCCGAAGTGATCCTCGGGCACAGCTGCAGTCTCTCAGACGATCATCTGCGCGAGACGCCGCTAGGGATAGCGGTCAAGCGCCTATGCGGGCGCGTGGGCCGCTACGTCACGCGGTGGGCGGCAGCCGTCGCTGCGGTATCGAGATAGATCTGCAATCGGGCGATCTTCGCATTCCCGGAACGTCCACACGTGTGCCTCGTGATGACAAAAGCGCGGCCGGTCTCCCGAGCCGTTGCCGGGTCGACGGCAGGATCGCCGGGATTCACCCACTCGATGTCGTCCGCCATCACCTCGGCAAGCGCCGCCATGTCGCCCCGACCGAAGGCCTCATACGCACTCTGGGCGAGGCGGGTGTTCTCATCTGCTGGCACTGAAACTCCTTGTCGAGGGTGAGCGAGGAGTGTTACTCGGGCGACGCGATCTCGATCAGGTCGGCGACGACTTCATCGAGCGGTCGGCTGGCATCCAGCTCATGCGTGCAGGTCGCTCTGAGCAGCGGCTCGACCCTAGCGAGGTCATCCAAGATCATCGCTCGTTCCACTGGAGTCTTCCCGTAGTTGTTCGTCGTTCTGCGGGCGATCCGGTCGACGATCACGTCAGCAGGGGCGCTGAGCAGGACGACCGCATTGAAACGGTCGTAGAACTTCGACTGATTCCTCACGCACCCTTGAACGAAGAGCGAGCGACCCTCATCGGAGTCCAGCAGCCCGGTGATCCTTTCCTCGATCCAGAGCCACTCCCCGCGGCGCACCTCGTCGGAGGGCTCAACATGCTCGCGATACTCGCGCCAGCCCGGATCATCGGTGTCTACGACGCGATAGCCGCGTCGGCCGAGTTCGGCGAGCGCCGACGACTTGCCCGTTCCCGACATGCCGGTCACCAAGATCGTCGACATCGGGACAACGCTACTGAGTGTCGAGCGACGGCGTGGCCGTGATGCTGGGTTGTTATGGGCCCGCCTGGACTCGAACCAGGGACCTACCGATTATGAGTCGGCTGCTCTGACCAGCTGAGCTACGGGCCCGCGTGCCCAGCGTAGAGCCTCGCCCTGGACGACGTGCGGTTTCCGCGCCCCCATTCCGCGCGCGGCTGACACAATGGCCGGGAACGATGGCGAGTGCCCCCGAGACGACCTCGACCGACGTCGACGCCGACCCGAACGGCGGCTCGCTGAAGTCGTTCCATCGCGAGACGCAGCTGCGGACGGCGGGCGGCCTCACCGTGAGCGACATCACCGAGGAGGTGCAGGAAGCCGTGCGCGAGAGCGGGGTGCGCGACGGCGTCTGTTGCGTCTACTCGCCCCACACGACATGCTCGGTCAGGGTCAACGAGTACGAGCGCGGGTTCCTCGAGGACTTCTCCGTGCTCCTGCGCCGCCTCGTCCCGACGGAGCACTACTACGCCCACGACGACTGGGACCGCCGCACCGAGAACGTCTCGGACGAGGACATGGGGGCGTCGAACGGCCACTCGCACTGCATGTCGATGCTGATGGGGCCTGCCGGCGAGTCCATCCCGGTCCGCGACGGCGTGCTGTGCCTCGGCCGCTGGCAGCGAGTGCTCTTCCTCGAGCTCGACCGCGAGCGCGACCGGCGCTGGCTCGTCCACGTCGTCGGCGCTTGACGCCCTCGGCGTCAAGCGCCTAGAAGTGCCGCCGGTGGTTGAATCGTTGCCATGAGCGGCGTCGAACAGCTGCTGATCGACGGCGAGCGGGTGCCCGCCGCCGAAGGGCGAACGTTCGAATCCGTCAACCCCGCGAGCGGCGAGGTTTTCCGCACGGTTTCCGAGGCGGGCGCCGAGGACGCGGACAGGGCAGTGCGTGCCGCCGCGCTGGCGTTCGAGGACTGGGGCACCCGGACGCCGATCCAGCGCGCCAAGGTGCTCTACCGCTGGGCCGACCTGATCGAGGCGAACGTCGACGGGCTCGGGCTGCTCGAGACGCGCGACATGGGAATGGCGCTCGGCGACGCACGCTGGTGCGCAGGGAACGCAGCGGCGGTGATGCGCTACTACGCCGGCGCCGTCGACAAGCTCTTCGGCTCCACCATCCCCGTCGACCGCGACGGGATCGTGCTCACGTTTCGCGAGCCGATCGGGGTGACGGCGCTGATCACGCCGTGGAACTTCCCGCTCAACATCGCGAACTGGAAGACCGCGCCGGCGATCGCGGCGGGGAACACCGTCGTCCTCAAGCCCGCGAGCCTCTCGCCGCTCACCGCGCTCCGGTATGCGGAGCTCGGGCTCGAGGCCGGCCTGCCGCCGGGCGTGCTGAACGTCGTGCCGGGCCCCGGCCGTGCGGTAGGCGACGCGCTCGTCGAGCATCCGCTGGTCGCCAAGGTCGGCTTCACGGGCTCGACCGAGGTTGGGGTCGAGATCGCCCGCAAGGCCGCCGGGACGGTCAAGCGCGTGACGCTGGAGCTCGGCGGGAAGAGCGCGTGCATCGTCTTCGCGGACGCCGACCTCGAGAAAGCAGGGCGGATGACCCCGTTCTCCGTGTTCGAGAACGCCGGCCAGGACTGCTGCGCGCGCTCCCGGCTGCTCGTCGAGGCACCCGCAAAGGACGAGCTCCTCGCGCACTACGTCGCCGCCACGCGCGCGATCGTCGTCGGCGACCCCGAGGCGGACGGCACCCAGATGGGGCCTCTCGTGTCGGCGGGCCAGCGCGAGACCGTCGAGGGGTACATCGAGAAGGGCGTCAGCGAGGGAGCGAGCGTCCTCGAGGGAGGCACCCGCCCCGACGGGGACGGCCTCGACCGCGGCTTCTACCTCCGCCCGACGGTTCTCGACGACTGCACGAACGAGATGGTCGTCTCACGCGAGGAGATCTTCGGCCCCGTCGTCTCCGTGATCACGTTCGAGAGCGAGGACGAGGCGATCCGGATCGCGAACGACACGCCGTACGGGCTCTCGGGCTCGCTGTGGACCCGCGACGGCGCGCGCCAGCTTCGCGTCGCCCGCGCGCTCCGCACCGGGGCGATCGGCGTCAACTCGAACAGCTCGGTCTTTCCGCAGGTGCCCTTCGGCGGCTACAAGGCGTCGGGCATCGGGAAGGAGCTCGGGATGGAAGGTCTCGTGCACAACACCGAGCTGAAGAGCGTCTTCGTCTCGACCGAGCGCTAGAGCGAGGCGTCTTCCGACGGGGCGACCTCGGGATCGCCGGACGCGACGTCTGAGGCCTCGTCCGGAGCCTCCGGCGCCGTCCCGGCCGCCTTCGCTGCGCGGCGAGCCTCCTTCTTCTCCTGCTTGCGCGCTCGGCGCTCTCTCACCGCACGCTCACGCTCGAGCTTCGCCATCGTCGTCTGCCGGTTCGACGCCACCTGGTTCCTCCTGTTTCTCGTCGGTGTGATCGACCACGCCCTGCAGCGGCTCGCCACAGGAGACGCAGGCGGTCACGATGTGCCAGGCGCCGCCGGTCGTGTTCGGATAGTGCCGCCAGCCGCACGCGGCGCAGTCGATCCACGGTGCAGGGATCGGACGCATTCGGCTCGTACCGGGCTGCGCCCCGCTGAACGGGCCGATCTCCGTCGGACGCTGACCCGCCGTGAACGGTCGCTCGCTGTCGCTCACGGGCAGTCCCGAACCGGACGGCTGCGTGTGGGGAGACCCATTCGGCTGGCTCCTGCCTCGATCCGTCGTGCGGCGCAGGCCGCGGTGGCCTGCCTGGTCACCGAGGGCCGGTTCACGGATGCCTCAGCGCATCACACGGTAGCGGACGAGACGGCCGGGCCCGGTGCCCGCCTCGGGTCGAGGCCCCTCTGGAGACGGTCGAGCGTCAGCGCGTCTCGAGCGCGAGCGCGGCGCGGAACGCCTGCTCGACCTCGGCCGGGATCCAGTCGTGGCAGTCGACACCGAGGTTGTACGACTGCTCGCCCGTCGCACTCGCGACGAGCGCGGGCAGGTCGTCCTCGGTGACGCCGACGTCCCGGAGCGTCGGGAAGCCTGCTGCGGCGAGGACGCGACGCACTGCACGCACGGCGCGCGAGCCGTCGCGCGTCCCGTCCGCGGGCTCGCCGAGCGCGTCGGCGACGCGCTCCAGCCGGTCGGCGCAGTCGGCGCGCGACAGCTCGAGCGTCTCTGCGACGACGATGCCCACCGTGAGCCCGTGCGGCAGGTGCTTGACGCTGCCGAGCGCCTGCCCGAGCGCATGGTCGGCCGCGCAGTCGGACAGGTTCATGGCGAGCCCGCCGTCAAGCTGGCGACCGCGAGCCTGCGACGCGCCTCGGCGTTCGACCCGTCCTCGATCGCCGGGAGCAGCGAATGGGCGACGTGGTGGCACGCCTCGAGCCCGAAGGCGACCGAGAGAGGGGACGAGTTCGCCACCGTGCACCCGCCGATCGCCTGCGCCATCGCATCGACCCCGGAGTGCGCGGTCGGCGTCGCGGGGAGCCCGTAGGTGAGCACCGGGTCCACGAGCGCGTGCTGCGCCCGCATGTTGGGATGACCGAAGCCGATCTTCCGGTCGCGCTCGGTATCCGTGAGGACGCTCGCGCCCGAGACCTCGCTTCCCGTCCCCGCCGTCGTCGGGCACAGGACGAGCCCGATGCGAGGCGGTTCCGGCGTTCGCGCGCCACCCGCGTAGTCCGCTGTCGAGCCGCCTTGGTCGGCGGCGATGCGCGCCGCCTTGGCGACGTCGAGTGCGGAGCCCCCGCCGATCCCGGCCACCGCGTCGAATCCGCCGTCGCGAACGCGTACGGCGAGCTCGTCCGCGAGTGCGAAGGTCGGCTCCCCTGGTCCCTTGACGAAGCGCTCGAGCCGCACACCGGCGTCCTCGGCCGCCGCGAGCGCGGAGACGACCTCGACGTGGCCGGCGACGGGCTCCTCGACCACGACCAGCGCCCCCGTCGCGCCGAGCGACCGGAGCGCGTCGGGCAGCTCCGCGATGACGCCGTCGCCGAACGCGATCCTGACCGGGAGCTGGGAATGGAACGACGTGACAGCGTCGGTCATCCGGTCGCCGTCCGCTCGGCGCTCCGCTCCGCGCGGTATCGGCGCGCCTCGTCGACGAGCGCGTCGAAGAGTCGCTTGTCCTCCTCCATCTCCGGGTGCCAGAGGACGGCGACGGCGAAGCGCTTGTCCGGGTCCTCGAGGCCTTCCAGCGAGCCGTCCGTCGGCCCAGGCGGTCTCGACGAGCCCCTCCCCCACGCGGCCGACGCCCTGGTGGTGGCTCGACTGGACGCTGTCGTGGCGCTCGCCGAGGATCGAGGCGAGCCGCGTGCCACCCTTCACCTCGACCGGGTGCTCGGAGAAGGTCCCGAGCACCTCGCGGTGGCCCTCGTGGCCGACCGTCTCGGGGAGGTGCTGGACGAGATCGCCGCCGCGAAGGATGTTCAGGAGCTGGAAGCCTCGGCAGATCGCGAGCGTGGGCACGTCGCGCTCGAGCGCGCGCGAGAGCAGCGCGAGCTCGCCGGCATCGCGGTGCGCCTGGGCCGGATCGGTCGCGGGGTGGCGCTCGGCGCCGTAGGTAGCCGGGTCGATGTCGATGCCGCCGGAGAAGACGACGCCGTCGAGGACGTCGAGCGTCTCGTCGACTGCGTCCGTGCTCGGCGGGATGACGAGCGCGCGTCCTCCGGCCCGCTCGACCGACTCGACGTAGAAGAGGGGCACGAGCGCCGCCGGCAGCTCCCAGGCGCCCCACCGCGCAGGCTGGGCGTACGACGTGATGCCGATCAGCGGCCGCATCCTGGCGTCACGCTATCGGCAGCGCCGCGGTCAGCGCATCGCGCTCCTGCGCCGTCAGAGGCCGCGAGCGGCCGGTTCTGCGATCCCGGGCCACCAGGACCGCCTCGGCCTCCGCCGACAGTGTCCCGTCGAGCTTCCGGATCTCCTCGCGGAGCACCAGGCTCGCGGTCCCGATGCGCGCGAGTGTGACGCTCACGACGACCGCGTCGTCTCCTGCGTCAGCTCCTCGCGGAAGTCGATCGCGACACGGGCGAGGACGAAGTCCCACAGGTCGCCCGCGTCGCCGAGCGCCCGCTCCATCCATTCGTCGCGGCACTCCTCGAGATAGGTCGCGTAGACCGCGTTGTTGACGTGCCGGTACGCGTCGAGGTCGCGCCACCGGATCTCGACGCGCTTCTCGTGCCTCACGGCGCCTACCCTCGCTCGAAGTACCGGGCCCGCTCCCAGTCCGTCACGAAACGGTCGTACAGCCCCTGCTCGGTCCGCGCGTAGTTGAGGTAGTGGTCGACGACCTGGTCGCCGAACGCCGCCCGCGCCATCGTGCCGGACTCGAGCGCCGCGGTCGCGTCGCGCATCGTCGACGGGAAAGCGCTCCGCGTCGGACTCGTAGGCGTTGCCCTGCAGCGGCGGCGGCGCCTCGAGCTCCTGCTCGATCCCGTGGAGGCCGGCGGCGATCATCGCGGCGAACGCGAGGTACGGGTTGACGTCGCCACCCGGGATCCGGGTCTCGATCCGCCGCGCCTTCCCGTGCCCGACGACCCGGAAACCGCACGTGCGGTTGTCGTGGCCCCATGCGAGCGTCGTCGGGGCCCAGCTTCCGGCGGCGTAGCGCTTGTACGAGTTGATCGTCGGAGCGAAGAACACGGCCAGCTCCTCCGCGCACGCGATCTGCCCGGCGAGCCACCGGTCGAACAGCGCGTCGTCGTCCGCGAACGCCGCCTCGCCGTCCCGCTGCAGCGACGAGTGGATGTGGCACGAGTTCCCGATCCAGTCCTGGAACGGCTTCGCCATGAAGGTGATCGAGCAGCCGTGCTGGAACGCGATCTCCTTGGCGCCGTTCTTGTAGACGACGTGGTTGTCGGCCATCGTCACGGCGTCCGCATAGCGGAAGTTGATCTCCTGCTGACCGGGCCACGCCTCGCCTTTCGAGGTCTCGACGCGCATCCCGGCGGCCTGCATGCCGTTCCGGATCGCGCGAAGCAGCGGCTCGTCGTACGTCGTGCCGAGCACGTGGTAGTCGAGGACGTACGGGACGGACGGCGTCAGGCCCGTGTAGCCCTTGGCGTGCGCCTCCTGGAAGGTCTCCTTGAGGAGGTAGAACTCGAGCTCCGAGCCGGCCATCGGGACGTACCCGAGCGCCGCCGCCCGCTCGACCTGCGCCTTCAGCACCTGGCGCGGCGACGGCATGACCGGCGACCCGTCGTGCCACTGCACGTCGCCGAGCACGAGCGCCGTCCCTTCGAGCCACGGGATCCGCCGCAGCGTCGCGACGGATCGGGGACGATGTCGAAGTCGCCGTACCCCTGGTCCCAGCTCGCGATCTCGTAGCCGGGCACCGGGTCCATCTCCATCTCCAGCGCGAGCAGGTAGTTGCAGCCCTCGACCGCGTGCTCGGCGTCGAGGACCTCCTCGACGAAGAACTCGGCGTGGAGCCGCTTCCCCAGTCAGGCGCCCCTGCATGTCGGTGAACGCGACGACGACCGTGTCGACCTCGCCGGTGGAGACCAGCTTTCCGCAGCGCGTCGATGCTCAGCATCGGGCGATCCTATCGCGACCGCCGCCGTCCGCCCAGCACGAGACACTTGTCGCAATCGGTGACATGCCTTGACAGCGGACGGGCCGCCCTGGGTGAATACGCCTCAGCCAGGGGACGTTCCACACAAGGGAGGACGGCAAATGAGCACAGGGCCCGCAGGCGGCGGGTATCACACCTCGGAGGACGAGAAGACCCTCCATCGACTCGGCTATGCCCAGGAGCTCTTCCGGGGGATGGGCGGGTTCCAGAACTTCGCGATCAGCTTCACGATCATCTCGATCCTTGCCGGCTGTCTGACGTCGTACTTCGTGGCTTTCGAGCGCGGTGGGCCGGTGGCCGTGGTGTGGGGTTGGCTCCTCGTCAGCGTCGTCTCCACGATCATCGCGCTCGCGATGGCCGAGATCGCCTCGGCCTACCCCACGGCGGGCGGGCTCTACTACTGGGCCTCGAAGCTCGGAGGCCCCGGCTGGGGCTGGGCGACCGGCTGGTTCAACCTCATCGGCCAGATCGCGGTCACGGCCGCAATCGGCTACGGGCTCGCGACGTTCGGCGCCGTCCTCTTCGACTTCTGGTTCGGCTACTTCGAGAAGATGAATGACTGGTTCGGCGCCTCGGCGAACGCGTCGTACTACATCCTCTACGCTGTCTTCCTGCTCGCGGCGGCGCTGATCAACATGTTCGACGTCAGCCTCACGTCGCTCCTCAACACGGTGTCGGCGTACTGGCACATGGCCGGCGTGGCGTTCATCGTCCTCGTCCTGATCATCGTTCCGAACGACCATCAGTCGCTCGGCTACGTCTTCGGCGAGACCGTCAACGCGTCGGGCTACGGGGGCCCCGCCGACAACTTCTCGAACCCGGCCTTCTGGTTCGTCTTCGGCCTCGGGCTCCTGCTCTCGCAGTACACGATCACCGGGTTCGACGCCTCGGCCCACATGGCGGAGGAGACCCGCGAGGCCTCGCGCATGGCGGCCGTCGGGATGTACATGTCGGTCGTCGTCTCGGCGATTTTCGGCTTCGTGCTGCTGCTCGCCGTCACCTTCGCGATCCCGGACACGGCCTTCGCCCTCGAGAACATCGGCACCGTCGTCCCGTCTATCTGGGCCGCCTCGATGAGTCAGAACTGGGCGGAGGTCCTGCTCTTCATCTGCGTCGTCGCGCAGTTCTTCTGCCTCACGGCGTCGACGACGTCGGCGTCTCGGATGATGTTCGCTTTCTCGCGCGACCGTGCCGTGCCGGGACACCAGCTGTGGAGCAAGGTAGCCCGCAACCGCGTCCCGCGAAACGCGGTGTGGGCGATCGTCGTCCTGGCCGGGCTGCTGATGGTGCCCGCGATCTGGAACTACCTCGTCGGGTACGCCGCTGGGACGGGGATCGCGGTAATCGGGCTCTACATCGCGTTCGTGATCCCGGTGTACCTCAGGCTGAGGATGGGAGATCGCTTCGAGCCTGGGGCGTGGAGCCTCGGTCGTCACTACAAGTGGCTCGACACGCTCTCCCTGCTCTGGGTCGCGCTCATCACGATCCTGTTCGTCTTCCCGCTCTACAAGGCGGGGCTCCCATTCCGGGACGATTTCTCCTGGGAGCTGACGAACTACACGATCCTGTGGTTCGCAGCGATTGGCCTCGTGTTTGGTGGCTGGTGGGCGCTCTCGGCCAAGAACTGGTTCAAGGGCCCGGTGCGCATGGGCACCGAGGAGGAGCTCGAGCGCCTCGAGGAGGAGCGGCTCGGCCAGTTCGACCGGCCGACGGAGGCCGGAGCCTAGGACAACGCGGCGAGGGGCGCCGAACCGGCGCCCCTCGCCGCTCTACGCCTCGAGCGCCGCGACGAACTCCGGCTCGGCGGCCGTGCGCTGCATCCGCTCGAAGTGCTCGGCGGCGTAGCCCTCGAAGTCGAAGTCGAGCTGCGAGACGGCGGCCTGCACCACGCCCCACATCGCCTCGCGGAAGTCGGACATGAACCGCATCAGCTCGAGCGCGCGCCGCTGGTCGGGCCGAACCGAGCCGAAGTACGTCTCGAGCAGCGCCTCACGACCGGCGAGGTCGAGCTCGTGGTTGATCGCGAAGTTCGCGAGGTCGAAGAACACGTCGCCCATCCCCGCGTACTCCCAGTCGACGATCCGGACCCGCCGACCGTCGTCGATGAAGTTCGCGTTGAGGAGGTCGTTGTGGCACGGCCGCTCCGGCGCGGCGCGGCGCAGCTGCTCGACCCGCCGTGCGAGCTGCCGCGCCCAGGCATACGCGGGCGGCACCTCTGCGCCGCGATCGAACGTCGTCGTGCGGTAGTCCTCGACGATCCGGAACGAGTTGAAGCGTCCCGGGATGGGAGGCCCGGAGTGCACCGCGCGGAGGGCGCGCGCGACGCGCTGGAGCGTCTCGGGCTCGCGCATCCGCTCGAGCGGCGGGATCGCGCCTTCGACGAAGCGCGTCACGAGCCAGCCCTCGGGTTCGAGGAAGTCGACGACCTCGGGCCCGACGCCGACCGCTGCGGCGGCCCGCGTCGCCTCGAGCTCGGTCCGGCGGTCGATCCCGAGCAGCTCGGTCCCCTCCCCGGCAACGCGGAGGACGAACACCCCGTCGGGACGCGTCACCTTCAGGTTGTGGTTCGTGATCCCGCCGCCGAGAATCTCCCAGCTCGACTTCCCATCGGGCCAGACGCGGGCCACGACCGTCTCGAAGCTCGGGCTCACGACCGCACCCGCTCGCCTGCCGGGTCGTAGAGCGGCTCGGCCGTCACGGCGCCGTCGACCCACGTTCCGAAGATCTCGACGGCCACCTCGGTTTGGACGTCGTACTCGGCAGGCAGATAGGCGTACGCGATCGACGAGCCCGTCGTGTAGCCGAAGCCGCCGCTCGTGACCCGTCCGACGGCCGCGTCTCCGACGCGGACGGGCTCCGAGCCGAGCGCGATCGCCCGCGGGTCGGTCAGCACGAGGCACCGCAGGCGGCGCTCCGGTTGCTGGGCGCCGTCGAGCGCGTCGCGCCCGAAGAAGTCCTTGTCGGGCTTCACCGCGAAGCCGAGACCCGCCTCGAACGGCGTGTCCTCGGGCGAGATGTCTGCGCCCCAGACGCGGTAGCCCTTCTCGAGCCGGAGCGAGTCGATCGCCTTGTAGCCCCCGGCGACGAGGCCGTGCTCCCGGCCCACCGTCCCAGACGGTGTCCCAGAGGCGAATGCCGTACTCGGTCGGGCAGTAAAGCTCCCAGCCGAGCTCCCCGACGTAGGTGACCCGCACCGCGAGACAGGGCACCGAGCCGACCGAGAGCTCGCGTGCGGTCATGTAGGGGAACGCCTCGTGCCCGAGGTCCGCCGGGGTGAGGGACTGCAGGATCGCGCGACTCTCGCGGCCCCCAGAGGCCGAGGCACGCGTATTGGGACGTCACGTCCGCGACGTGCACCGACCCGTCGTCGGGCGCGTGCTGCCGGATCCAGGCGAGGTCGTGCTGCCCGAAGGCTGTCCCGGTGACGATGCGGAAGCGGTCGCCGGCGAGACGCGTGACGGTGAAGTCGCACTCGATCCCGCCTCGGCCGTTGAGCATCTGCGTGTACGTGACGCGTCCGACCTCACGCGCGACCCGGTTCGCGCAGAGCCCCTCGAGGAACGCGGCGGCGCCGTCCCCCGACACGTCGATCTTCGCGAAGGACGACTCGTCGAAGAGCGCAGCGGCCTCGCGGCACGCCGCGTGCTCCGCGCCGATCGCCGGCGACCAGAGCTTCCCCGCCCAGCCCCTGGGGCGAAGCGTCTCGTCGCCTGTGGCCGCGTTCGGCTCGAACCAGTTCGCGCGCTCCCAGCCGGACTTCTCGCCGAACACGGCGCCGAGCTCGGCGAGCCGCGGATACGCGGCCGACACGCGCAGCGGCCGGCCCGCCTCTCGCTCGTGCCCGGGGTACTTCACGTCGTAGTAGGTCTCGTAGATCTCCTTCGTCCGCGACGAGCGTGTGCTGCTGCGACCGGTACGCGGCGCCGAACCGCCGCGAGTCCATGTGCCAGACGTCGAGCGACGGCGTGCCCTCGACGATCCACTCCGCGACGAGCTTTCCCATCCCGCCTGCCCCGGCGAGGCCGTGCGCGCAGAAGCCGGCCGCGACCCAGAAGCCGCGGAGGTCCGACGGCCCGAGGATGAACTCGCCGTCCGGCGTGAACGCCTCGGGGCCGTTGATGAGCCTCACGACGCCCATCTCCTCGAGCGCGGGCACGCGCACGATCGCGTTCTGCATCAGCTCCTCGAAGCGCGGCCAGTCCTCCTCGAGCAGCTTGCCGTTGAAGTCCGCCGGGATCCCGTCGAGCGACCACGGCGCGCAGTCCCGCTCGTAGCCGCCCATGATCAGCCCGCCGGACTCCGGGCGGAAGTAGACGAGGAGCGACGGGTCGCGCATCGTCGGCATGTCGAGCGGCAGGCCGCTCGGCTGCAGCACGAGGTACTCGTGCGCCATCGGCACGATCGGGACGACGACACCTGCGAGTGCGCCGATCTCGGGCGCGTACATGCCGCCCGCGTTGACGACGACCTCGGTCTCGATCAGGCCCTTGTCGGTCTCGACCCCCTGGACGCGACCCCGGCGCGTGCGAATGCCCGGTCACGCGCGTGGAGGTGTTGACCTCCGCCCCGCGCCGGCGCGCGCCTTCGGCGAGCGCGAACGTCAGCTGGCTCGGGTCGATGTAGCCGTCGGTCGGCAGGTACGCGGCGCCGAGCACGCCGTCGAGCGACATCGGCGGGAACAGCGCCTGCGCCTCCGCGGGCGAGATCAGCTCGAGCGGGAGCCCGAAGGTCTTCGCCCACCCGGCCTGGCGCGTGATCTCCTCCAGCCGCTCCTCGCGACGACGCGAGCCGCAGCGAGCCGACCTCGCGCCATCCGGTCTCGAGCTCCACCTCGCCGGTCAGCGTCCGGTAGAGGTCGACGCGAGTCCATCATCATCCGGGTCAGCGAGAGCGACGAGCGCAGCTGGCCGACGAGCCCCGCCGAGTGGAAGGTCGAGCCGCTCGTGAGGTCGGCGCGCTCGACGAGGACGACGTCCTCCCAGCCGAGCCGCGTCAGCCAGTAGAGGATCGAGCAGCCGCCGACCCCACCACCGATGACGACCGCCCTCGCTCGCTCCCTCACACGCTCCTCCCGCGCTTGCCGCCGCGTTACCGGGAACCTAGACTGGGCGCATGAGGGTCGTCGCACCACCCGACGCCTGATGCAGCGGGATCGAGCACCCGTGTAGCCCGCGCTTCGAGGGCTGCGCGGGCGACATCGTCCTCGAGGGACTGTCGCCCGCGAGCGGCGCGGCCGGTTCAACGGGACCGTCGCCGCGGACGGACTGTCCCGGTGCACGCCCGCGATCTCGAGCCGGCGACCGTCCCCGAGTGGAGCTGTCCCTCAGCGCGCCGCAGGGCTGGCGTCCACGCGACGGATCGGACCCCAGGGCGTCAGACCGCCTGAGGCCCGGCGCCGCCGTCGAGGCCGGGCCTCAGCCCATCCAGGCGCCGCCGTTCTGGTCGATCGCCTGGCCGGTGACGCCGCGCGCATCGGCGAGAGCAGCCAGGCGACCGTGCCGGCGATCTCCTCCGGCTGGGCCATGCGGCCGAGGGGCACGGCGCCCATCGCGACCCGGTAGGCGTCGTCGCGGGTCCCGCCGATCTCGCCGGCGAGCAGATCGAGCCCGAGCCACGCCATGTCGGTCTCGACCCAGCCGGGGCAGATCGCATTGACGAGGACGTCATCCGAGCGCGAGCTCGGCGGCGAGCGAGCGAACGAGCCCGAGGAGGCCGGCCTTCGAGGCGCTGTAGCCCGTGTAGCCGGGGACCGCGATTCGGGCGAGGATCGACGAGATCACGACGATGTGGCGCTGCTCCGGTCCCGGCAGCCAGGTGCCGCAGCGCCGCGCGCACGCAGTAGTAGGTGCCGCTCAGGTTCGTCCGGACGAGGTCGTCGAAGCGGTCGCCGCCCTCGTCGTCCTCGCTGTTGCCGCCGCCGATCCCGCTCACCGCGACGAGCGCGTGAACCGGGCCCAGCGCCGCCGCTGCACGTGCGACGGCCGCGTCGACGGCATTCCGGTCGCGAATGTCGCAGGGCTCGACGTGGCTGCGCCCACCGACCAGCGCCGCCGTCTCGTCGAGCTGCCCGCGCTCGAGGCCGAGCAGGCTCACGGCGTATCCGTCCCCCGCCAGCCGGAGCGCGATCGCACGCCCGATCCCCGTGCCCGCCCCGGTCACCACCACGTGCCTGTCGCTCATCTGCTCTCCACTCGTCGCAATTTGCGAGGTTTCCGTCGTCCGATCCCCTTGCACCGGACCGTCGGCAAAGCGTAGATTGCCGCTGCGCCGAGCACGGGACGCGACTAGGACGAAGCTCTCCCGAAGGGCCGTACGCGGAAGCGGAAGGTCAGTCGGGGAAGTGGACGAAAGCGCACCCGGCTCGGCGAATCCTTGGTCCTGTTCTATCTAGAGCATGTGCGACTTCGACGCAAATGTGTGCGTGTTGTAAAGGAAAAGTCGCAAATAGCGTGTTTCGTGGTTTCCACCATCGACTTGACGGCGCCGGCGCGCGAGCCGTAGTCTCCCAATTGCACCGAGGACGGAGCGCCTGAGGTTGATGGCCCTCCGAGCGGCAGTCGCTTCGGCGGCGGTCGGTCGGGAGGTCGGACGAGGGTGAACCGGCCTCGGTGCACTTTTGCGTGGACCCAATTCGAGACGGAATCCACGCTCTGCGTTGACGCGCGACGACCCTGGCCCGCGTCGAAAACATGAAATGCGCAATTTGCGACGAATTGCGTCTGCGGGTGCTTGACGAGCGTGGAATTCGCGGCTAGATTGCGAATTGCACCGAGCACGGAGCGCCGAAGGTTGAAGGCACTCCCGACAGGCAGTCGCTTCGGCGGCGGTCGATCGGGTGAGCTGGACGGAGGCGACACCGACTCGGTGCATTTTCTTTGCGGGGCGGCCGTCGGCGCGGCCGAGCTGGACGTGTCCCGCGCGGACATGGCTTCGTGCCTGACACCGGGACATGTCCGCTCAGGACCACCGGACGGCCGTGCGTATCCTCGGTCGATGCGCCGGGTGCTCATCGCGACGGGCTCGATCGTCTTCCTGGACACGATGCTGTTCGGCGCGATCATCCCGCTCCTCCCCGACTTCGCCGACACGTACGACCTGACGAAGCTCGAGGCCGGGCGCGCTCCTCGGCGCCTACGGAGCCGGCGCGCTCGTCGGCGGCATCCCCGGCGGGCTCCTCGTCGGCCGGATCGGCCCCAAGCGCGGCCTGCTCCTCGGCCTGAGCGTGCTTGCGCTCTCGAGCCTCGCGTTCGCGCTCGCAGGAGGCCCCGTCGCTCTCGGCGCGTCGCCGCTTCGCCCAGGGCCTCTCGAGCGCGGTGACGTGGTCGGCGGCGCTCGCCTGGGTCGCGGTCAGCACCCCGCGGGAACGGCGTGGCCAGGCGCTCGGGACGGTGTTCGGAGTCGCGATACTCGGCTTCGTCGTCGGCCCGATGTTCGGCGGCGTCGCCCACCTCGTCGGTATCCGCTGGTCGTTCTTCGCCGTCACCGTGTTCGCCGCAGCCCTTGCGCTCGTGGTCGTGCCGCTCGACCGGCCGTCGGCCGAGAGACGGCGAGCCCGGGTGCGATCGGCAGGGCCATTCGCGACCGCGCCTTTCTCGGCGGCCTGTGGCTGAACACGCTGCCCGCACTGTTCTTCGGCGTGCTCGACGTGCTCGTGCCTCTCCACCTCGACGACGCGGGCTACGGCGCGATCGCGATCGCGGCCGTGTTCGTCGTCGCCGGGCTCATCGAGGTCGTGCTCAACCCTCTGGTCGGACGCGTCTCGGATCGCCGCGGACGCCTGCTCCCCGTCCGCGTGTCGCTCTCGGCGACGATCGCCGTCGCCTGCGCGCTGGCGTTCGCGACGGAGCCGCTCGTCGTCGCGGCCCTCGTCGTCGCCGGCTCCATCAGCTCCGCCGGCTTCTACACGCCGGGGATGGCACTGGTCGCCGACCGGTCCGAGCGCGCGGGGCTTCCCCAGGGCATCGGCTTCGGCGTGACGAACAGCGCGTGGGCGGCGGGCGCGCTCATCGGCCCGGCCGTGGGCGGCGCGCTCGCCCAGGCCTTCGGCGACCCGGTTCCCTACCTGCTCTGCGGTGCGCTCTGCGGGCTCACGCTGCTGGCCGCGACCCGCGGCGTGGCGCGCCTGCGACCGGCCTGACGGCCGGGAACCGCTCGAGCGCCCACGTCCGCGTCGAGCGGCTGCAGACGGTAGTCGCGCCCGTTGACGAGCGCGTAGTCGCGCGCGGCGCGGATCCATCCGCAGCCGCGCCTCCACCGGATACCACCGGTTGTGCCGCGCGATGAGGTCGTTGACCTCGTCGAACCTCCATCGAGCGACCTCGTCCCGCCAGGTCTCGGCGAACGCCTCCGCGGGCACCTCCGTCGCGACGCGGTCGTAGGCGGCGCCGAGGGCCTGCTCGTGGGCGGACGTCATCGCCTCGATCTCGCGCAGACGGACCATGTACGGCAGCGGCCCTCCGAGCGACGCGAGGTACCCCGCGGCGTCCGGCCGGAAGTTGCGCAGCCGAAGCGGAAGAGGCGCGCCGCGGAGCGGGATCGAGCGGAGATCCTCGTCGAGGTCGGCCAGCTGGCGTCGCTCCCGCGGCGTCTGCGCCCGTGGCGCGTCCTCGCGGAGCACTGCGTCGCGCTCCTCCGGTCTCACGTCTCCAGTACAGCAGACCGGCCGCCCTGCGCCCGCCGGTCGAGCCCGACCAGCGCGAGGCCGCCGAGCACGGCCGCGACGACGCCGATCCCGGCGAACAACGCCCAGGTCGCCTCGTCGCCGAAGCTGTTCCGCATCTGGAGGCCGATCAGGGGCGCGAGCGCGAAGCCGATCGCGGGAGCGCTCCCGAACGCGCCCATGTACGCGCCCCGGATGTCGGCCGGCGCGAGGTCGGCGACGACCGCCTGTGACGTGGGCACCCACAGCATCTCGCCGAACACGAACACGACGACCACGAAGACGATCGCCGCGAGCGAGTGCGACCACACGAGGACGCAGGAAGGGAAGTCCCATGACGAGCATCGCCACGACGAGCTTCGGCGCGGGCGCGATCGGCGCGGTGGCGCGCGTCAGGCGGACCTGGAGGAGCGTCACGAGGAGCGGGTTGACCCACACGAGGAAGCCCCAGGCCTGCGGCTCGTAGCCGTACCCGTCGACGATCGACACCGGGAGCACGACCTCGTACGCGACGTACGTCAGCCACGCGAAGACCGCAGAGCCGAGGAAGATCAGGAACCGCTTGTCTCGGAAGATCACGGCGAGCGAGCCGCGCTCCGGCGGCCCCTCCGGGGCGTACGCGCCCCGGTGCGGGAGATAGCGGAACGCGACGAGCCACGCGATGCCCGAGAGCACCGCGACGCTCGGGAAGAGCAGCGACCACGAGCCGAGGATCAGCAACAGCCCGCCGAGCGGCGGGCCGACGACGACCCCGACGTTTCGCCGCGACGCGGACGGACGCGTACGCCGCCTGGTGTCGCTCGGGCGCGACGAGGTCGGCGACCATCGCCTGGGAGACCGAGCCGCCGAGCGCGCCGAAGACCCCCGCGAGGGACAGCGCCGCGAGCCCCGCCCACTTCGTGTCCACGACCGAGAGCAGGAGCAGCGGATAGCCCACCATGATCGCCTGGCCGAACAGGATCACCCTGCGTCGACCGATCCGGTCGGACAGGTACCCGCCGAGGAAGCCGCTGAGCATCGGCGAGGACGGCGCTGGCGAGGAGCGCGAACGGGAGCTCCGCCTTCGCGTCGAGCTCCTCGATCGCCCAGATCGCCATGAAGCTCCATGTCGCGGAGCCTGGCGGCGGAGCTGACGAGCGTCACGCCCAGCACGGGGCGCAGGGCGTCGTCGAGGTCGTCGCCCCAGATGAGCTGCACTACGCGGCGGACGACGCGCACCCCGTGAACGCTAGTGCCGGGGTCGCCGACCGTCGGTGCGGAGAACCGCACCGTCAGGCGCGTCGCGCCGTCTCGTCAGCGGTCCGAGCAGGCGGCCGAGCCAGCCGGGGCGCGGCTCCTCGGCCTCGGCGACCGGTGCCTCCGCTGCCGGCGGCGTCACCGGCTCGGGCTCGGGCTCGCGTTCGGGTTCGATCGCTCGGGCTCGGCTTCTCGAAGGGCTCGGGCTCGTCCGGCGTCGGCTGGGCGTGCTGCTCGTCGGGCGGCGCGAGCGTCGTGGCGACCCCGCGGTCACGAAGCCGCTCGAAGTCACCGCGGAGCGCCTTCGACATCTCGTCCTTGTGGCTCTGCTCCTTCACCCGCCGGACGTTTCCCCGTCGCTTCGTCGACTCCTTCCTCGTCTCGATCGGGCCGGAGCCAGCGCCAGGCGCCGATGGTCGCCAGCCCGAGCAGGAGCGTCGGCAGCACCGTGAACGCGCGGTAGACGAGCACGGCGGCGACGACCTCGGCGTTGGGGCCGCCGAGCCCGACGAGGAGGCCGGTCAGCCCGAGCTCGACGGGCCCGACACCGCCGGGGGTCAGCGGGATGAGCTGCAGCGCGCGCCCGAGCGACCATCCCGCGAACGCCTCGACCCACGTCACCTCGCCGGAGCTCACCCCGACCGCTCGCAGCGAGACGAGCATGACGAGGAACACGGCGAGGTTGCCCGCCACCGCCGCGACCGTCAGGAGCGGCCAGCGGCGGCGGATGAGCTCGACGGTGTCCTCGCCGGAAGCCGACGAGCCCGTCGGGCCAGCCGGCGACCGGGCCGCGCCGCACGATGCGGAGGAGCCGGTTCACGACGCGCTCGGCGAGCGCGCCGACCGAGTGCGCCAGCCCGTCGGTCCAGAGGATCAGGGCGAGCGCCCCGACGACGACGGTGAAGATGACGGCGCCGACCACGGCAGCGGTCGTCAGGAGCGCGTCCTGACCGCCCTCGATGCTGAGAAGCAGTGACGGCGACGACGGGGAGCAGCAGATTCGAGAGCTGGTTCCAGATCCCGGTGATCGCGACGGCGCGGGCGACCTCGCCGGACTCGAACCCCCAGGCGCGCAGGAGGCCGAAGGAGCCGGCCATCCCGACGAGCCCGCCGCCCGGGGCGATGTACGTGAACGCAGTCGATGCCTGTGTGAACGGCAGCGCCTGCCGGAACGGAAGGCCGGGGAGCGCGAGCATCCATGGGGGCGCGTACGTGACGATGTTGAGGACGACGACGCCGGCGAGCAGCAGGAGCCACTTCGCCTCGAGGCCCTTGACGATCTCCCAGACCTCGCCGTAGTCCGCGATCCTTGGGCAGGACGACCGCGAACGTCACGATCACCACGGCGAGCCCGAGCGCGCCGAAGACGAGGTTCCGCGCCCGCTTGCTCACCGGCCCCAGCCTACGGCAGCGCGACCGTCAGTCGAGAAACGACGACGCGCCGCGAAGGACGGAGAGGAGCAGCCCGAGCGGCAGGCGCTCCGCGGCGAAGGTGAGCGCGCCGGCCGTCGTCTCGCCGATCAGGCCCTCGTCCTGCGCCTCGTCGACGGCGCGCACGAGCCCGGCGCGGAGCGCGTCCTCGAGCTCGTCCCGCGAGCGTCCTTCCCTGTCCGCGAGCTCCTCGAGCTCGTCGACGCTGCGCAGCGCGAGGACGAGGTCCTCCCGCGAGACGCCGAGCTCGCACGCGGTCTCGTCCGCCGCCGCGAGGAGCACCACCTCGACGCGCTCGCCCGTGCCGGACGTCTCGCGCACGGGTCTCGGCGCGCAGGGGTCGGCGACGGGGGTCGGCTCGTAGGACGTCCCCCCGAGTGCGACGTACGAGCCCGACGAGCGCGACCGCGACGGCCACGCAGGCGACGAGCGGGACGGCGGGCCTCAAACGCTCGGCTCCCGGCGTGAGACGGCGATCGGCACGAGGGCGGCGAGCGCGAGCAGCGCGGCGAGCAGGAACGGCCGCGAGAATGCCGCCGTCACGGCCCGATCCAGCTCGGAGACGAGCCGCTCCTCGAGCGTCCGGTACTCCTCGTCGTCCGGCCGATCGTCGAATGCCTGACCGGACGTCGGGCACCTCGCGGTCCGCCGCGCGAACGATCGCCAGAACGTCCTGCGCGACCCCGAGCTTGTCGAGCGGCGGGATCGAGCTGTCGAGCACCGCGGCCGCCCCCGCGCGGAGCGCCCGGTCCTCGTTGCGGTCGAGGGCCGTGGTGAACACCGGCGTGAGGAGCAGGAGCCCGACGACGACACCGGCGTGACGCGCCGCGATCGTCCAGCCGCCGTGCACCGCCTGCGGCGAGCGACCCTGGAGCGCTCGCTCGGTCAGGGCGGAGAGCGTCAGCCCGAGGCCGGCGCCGACGAGGATCTGTGGCGCGATCGTCCACCACCATGCCGACCCGGGCAGGACGCCGAGCGCCGTCAGGCCGCCGGCGATGAGAACGCAGCCGCAGGCCGCACGCGTGACGAGACCGCCGAAGCGCGCGGCGACGAGCGGAGGTCGCGATTGCGGCGGCCGGCATGATCGTCACGACGATCCCCGCCGCCGCCGGCGGGATGCGCCACCCGTCGACGAGCAGGAGCACGAGCAGGAACAGGGCCGCCGTCAGCGCGCCCGAGACGAGGAGCAGCGCGAGGTTCGCGGGAACGTTCGGCCTCCCGGCCGGCTCTGCGAGCGGCCGCACGCGCAGCCGCCAGCAGCCGATCAGGGTCACGAGCGCGAGCGGCGCCTGCACGAGAAAGATGGACTCCCAGCCGAGCGTCTCCGTCAGGATCCCTCCCGCAGCCGGCCCGAGCGCGGCGCCGGCGACGCCGGCCGAGGCCCACGTCCGCACGGCGCGTGCGTCCGAGCCGCCGCCCTCCGCCTCCGAGAGCAGGTCGAGCGCGGCGCAGACGAGCAGCGCGCCGCCGACCGCCTGGACGCAGCGCGCGCCGACGAGCACGCTCGAACGACGGCGCAAGCCCGCATGCGAGTGACGCGGCCGCGAAGACGAGCGTTCCGATCGCGAACGCCGGCACGGGCCGTCGGCGGGCGGCGTAGGCGGCCGGCACCGCCGCGACCGCGAGCACGAGGTTGTACGACGTCAGGACCCACGCGACCTCCGGGATCTCGACGTCGAACTCCCGCAGGATGTCGGGCAGGGCGAGCGTGACGACGGACGAGTCCGCGAGCGCCAGCCCGATCCCCAGCCCTATCAGGGCGCGTCGCCGCCTTGCGCTCACGCCCGACTGTAGGGTTCGCAGCCGCGAGCGGATGCCTCGGATGGCTCGTAGGCGGGATCCGCGCGGCGCGTCCACCACGTGGGTTCCCGCTAGCGACAATGGCTACCATCGCGCCGTGCCGTTCTGGGCCTGGATCCCCGTTCGTCGTGCTGCTCGTCTTCGCCGTGCTGCTCGGCATCCTCGTGCTGCTCGGCCGGATCCGCGGCGGCCGCTACCTCCGGCCGATCGTCACCTTCCTCTCGAAGGTGCCGCTGTTCAAGCGGTGGTTCCAGAAGATGTCGATCGCCGCGCTCGAGCGCCAGAACCCCGAGCTCGCGGCGGCGATGAAGAAGATGCAGGCGTTCGGCGAGCCGAAGACCCCGGAGCAGGCGCAGCGGATGCTCAACCTCCTCACGCCGTCCGAGCGGCGCGCGTACATGGAGGCGGTCGGGCAGGAAACGGAGATGCCCGAGGCGACGAACCGCCAGCTCCGCCGGCGGATGGAGCACGGCGGCGCGGGGATGCCCGTGCGCACCGCGCCCGTGTCGCAGCGCCCCGGCGCGGCCGGGCGCAAGAGCAGCAAGAGCGGCAAGAAGAAGCGCTAGGACCGGCCGACGAGCGAGCCGGCGCCGACCTCGCGCGTCATCTCGACGAGCGTCCGGACGTCGTCGTCCGTCGTGCGGTAGTTGACGATGCACGGCCGCAGGCACACGGTGCCCGTCGACCTTCGCGGGCGCGATCCACACGCCGCCGTCCTCCTGCAGCGCACGGACGAGCTGCGCGTTGTGCTCGTCGAGGTCGCGACGCCCGCCGGCACGTGGCGGAACGGGACGACGGACAGCTGCGGCGGGCCGCAGAGCGTCTCGAGGTCGTCGTGGCGCGACACCTCGTCGTACAGAAGCCGTGCCTGGCCGAGGTTCCGCTCGATGGCCGCCCGGATCGCGTCGGCGCCGTGCGCCCGGAACGCGAGCCAGAGCTTGAGCGCCCGAAACGGACGCGAGTACTCGAGCGTGATGTCGACCATGTGGTGCTCGGGTCGCTCGTGCGGGATGTAGTCCTCCTCGTGGGCGAGCGCGCCGTGCAGGTCCTCGCGCCGGCGGACGAGGACGACGCCGCACGCCTTCGGCAGGTACAGCCACTTGTGCGCGTCGAGAGTCACCGAGTCGGCCCGCTCGAGCCCGGCGAAGAGAGCCCCGGCCGACGGGGTCGTCGCGGCGGCGACGCCGTAGGCGCCGTCGACGTGGAGCCAGAGTCCTCGCTCCTCGCAGACGTCGGCGAGCGCGTCGATCGGGTCGACGGCGCCCGTCAGCGTCGTCCCGGCGGTCGCGACCACCGCAACGGGCGCGACCCCGGCCGCGACGTCGGCGTCGATCGCCTCCGCGACGGCGTCGGGGCGAAGCCGGCGACGCTCGTCGAGCGGCAGCGCGCGCACGCTCGCGGAGCCGAGCCCGAGCAGCTCGGCGGCGCGAACGACCGAGTAGTGCGCCTCGCTCGAGCAGTACACGCGCCGCGCGGCGCCCGTGGACGCCGTCGTGGCGCGAGCCAGGAAGCGCGCGCTCGCGGGCGGCTGCGAGGGCCGTGACGTTCGAGATCGTCCCGCCGCTCGTGAACGCCCCGGCCGCGGCCGGGAACCCGACGAACTCGCCGACCCAGCGCACGGCCTGGTCCTCGACCTCGGATGCGGCGCCCGACCAGACCGCGAGGTTGACGTCGAAGCACGACGCGAGCAGGTCGCCCATGACGCCGATCTCGAGCCCCGACGAGCCGACGAACGCGAAGAACCGCGGCCGAGGCTGCGCGATCGACACGTCGAGGACGCTCGCCGCGTCGTCGAGGGCTGCCAGGGCGCTCGACCCCTCTGCGGGGAGCGCCGCCCGGAGGAGCGCCTGGAGGCGGTCGTCGATCCGCGGCTCGCCGGGGCGCGCCTGGTCGAAGCTCCGCCACGCATCCGCGACGATTGCCGCGGCGTGACCCAGCGCCTCCTCGCGGGAGGCGTCGAGGCGGAGCGACGGGGCGTCGGAGGTCGCGCTCATCGGCCGCGGAGTCTAGTGCCGGGCGGCGGCGTCACCCGGCGACGAGCGCCCGCGCCTCCCGCAGCCGCCGCGGCTCGTCGACGACGAGCGCTGCGACCGGCTCGCCGTCGGCGTCGCGACCGACGTGCATCCCGCCCTCGTCGACCCACTCGACGGCAGCCTCGGCCCAGCCGACCTCGGCGAACGTGTGCGCACCGATGTCCGTCCACCAGTACGGGAGCCGATCGAGCTCGCCGTCGACGCCGGCGATCGCCTCCGCCGCCCGCTCACCCGTGCCGATCGCCATGTCCCAGTGCGGGAAGCGCATCGGGCCGAAGCGGGCATGCGGCACGACGATCAGGTCGCCGACGGCGTGCACCCGCTCGTAGCCGGGAACCCGGAGCGCGGAGTCGACCGCCAGCGGCAGCTGGACTCCGGTCGTCGGCGAGCCCGGGCGGCGCGAACGGCGCACCGCCCGTCGCCGCGAGGACGAGGTCGGCGTGGAGCTCGCCGAGATTGCAACTATCGTCACAAGCTCGCCCTCGCGCCGGAGCTCGGTGATCGCGACGCCGCCGTGGAACCGGGCGCCCGTCGCCGCGAGCGCGTCGGCGCCGAGCGCGGGGAGCGGCTCGTGAAGGCGGTCGAGCGGGCGTGCGAGCACGTCGAGCACCGTGACGTCGTGGCCGGCCGTCGCGAGCGTCGCGGCGCTCTCCGTCCCGATCAGGCCGGCGCCGATGACGACGACCCGCCGCGCGGCCGTCGGCGAGCATCGCCGAGACCGCGTCGAGGCTCGCCGGATCGGCGTTCACGTGGGCGAGCTCGATCCCCGGGATCGGCGGACGGCCGTAGCGCAGCCCTGTCGCGAGCACGACGGCGTCGGCCTCGATCTCCGTGTCGTCGTCGATCCGCAGGCGCCGCGTGTCGAGGTCGGCCTCGACGACGAGTCCGTCGAGCCGGTCGATGCCCCGCTCGGCCAGCCGTGCCTCGTCGGCGAGGAGCACCGGCGCGCCCTTCGCGAGCGCGGACTTCGTCAGCGGCGGCCGGTCGACCGGGAGCCCGCGCCCGATGAGGAGCGGACGGATCCCGTGCCGGGCGAGCTTCGCGGCGCAGGCGTAGCCGCCGACGCCGTTCCCGACGATCGCGACCTCGGCTCTCACACCTCGACCTCGACCCGCCCGTCGACGACGCGCGTCGGATACGTCCGGAGCGGCTCGTCGGCAGGGCCCTCCCGCACCGCGCCGCTCGCGAGCTCGAAGAGCGATCCGTGGCACGGGCACCGGAGCGCGTCGCCCTCGACCCAGCCGTCGGTGAGCGGGCACTCGGCGTGCGTGCACCATGCCTCCACCGCGTACCACGCGCCGTCGACGCGGGCGAGCGCCAGCAGCGTGTCCCCCACGGCGGCGCCGACCACCGTCCCGTCGGGGCGACAGGCGTCGGCGGCGTCGACCCAGGTCATCCGTCGAGCCGCACGTGAAGGTGCTGCGGTGCGCGGAACTCCCAGCCGTCGAACACGGGCGGCCGGTCGGTGTCGAGGCGCAGCCCCGGGAATCGCTCGAGCAACCGCGTGAGCGCGATCCGCATCTGCACACGGGAGAAGTGGTGGCCGGAGCAGAAGTGCGAGCCGAAGCCGAACGCCGCGTGGTTCCGCCGCGGACGGAAGAGGTCGAACGCGTCGGCCGTCGGTCCCCAGACGTCCTCGTCGCGGTTGGCGGACGAGACGAGCAGGCCGAGGTTTGCACCGGCGGGGACGGAGGCGCCGCCGAGCTCGACGTCGGCCACTGCGCGCCGCGTCTGGGTCCCGATCGGCGAGACCCAGCGGAGGCCCTCCTCGATCGCATCGCGCACGAGCGTCAGGTCGTCCGTCGACCGCGCGGATCTGGCGCGACTCGAGCAGGCCGACGAGCGTCGAGCCCGCGGCGTGCCCGGGCTCCTGCATCCCGCCGAGGAGGATCACCTTGAGCGTCGGCAGGATCGTCGCGACGCGCTCTTCGAGCGTCCCGTCGGCGAGCTCGAGCATCGTCGCGATCGTCGACCCGTCCGGCTCCGCGTCGAGCCGCTCGAAGACAGGCGCGAGCTCGACGTCGATCTCGGCGGCAACCGCGTCGGAGATCTCCCACTTCGCCGGGTCGTCCTCGAAGTTGATCGCGCCTTCGGCGAGACCGTGGAACCAGCGGCGGAGCGTGTCGCCGTCGAGGTGGCCGAGCCCGAGCACGCGGCCGAGGCCGAGGACCGACACAGGCTCGAAGTACTCGCTCATCAGCTCCGCCTCGTCGCGCCCGGCGAGGGCGTCGAGCAGCTCAGCGACGAGCGGCTCGATCAGGTCGGGCGTCGTCGCCTCGACGACACGGGGCCGGAGCGACGGGTCGAGCATCGTCCGGAGCCGCTTCTGGGGCGCGCCGTCGAGCAGGAGGATGCTCTCGCCGCCCATCGTCCGCTCGAGCGGCGACGGGTCGACGCGTGCGGCGAAGACGTCGGGCCGCGTGGCCGCGTCCTCGACGTCCGCCCATCGCGTGACGAACCACAGCCCGACGGCAGGGACGAGGCAGACGGGCGCCTCGTCGCGGAGGCGCGCGTAGATCGGGTACGGGTCCCGGTCGAGCGCCTCGACCGTCACCTCGGCCGCGAACTCCTGCGCCGTGCTCACGCGGTCGTCCCGTCGAGGATCTGGAGGGTCTTGAGGTCGGAGTAGAAGTCGAGCGCGTAGTCACCACCCTCGCGCCCGATCCCGGAGATCCCGATCCCGCCGAACGGCGCCGTCAGGTCGCGGACGAGGAAGCTGTTGACCCAGACCGTGCCCGCGCGGACCGCGCGCCCGACCCGCGCGGCGCGCTCCTCGGAGCCCGTGTAGACGATCCCCGAGAGGCCGTAGCGCGTCGAGTTCGCCAGCGCGATGCCCTCGTCCTCGTCCCCGAACGTCTGGAACGTGAGCACCGGGCCGAACACCTCGCGCTGGACGATCTCCGAGTCGTTCGACTGCGGCACGACGAGGGTCGGGTCGTAGAACAGCGGCCCCACGTCCTCGCGGCGACGGCCGCCGCGGACGATCTCGTCGCCGTTCTCGCGCGCCCGCTCGACGAAGCCCTCGACGCGCGCCAGGTGGTCGGGGTGGATGAGCGGCGACACCGTCGTCGCGCCGTCGCGCGGGTCGCCGAGCACGTGCTCGTCCGTGAAGCGGTGGAATAGCTCGAGGAACTCCTCTGCGACAGGACTCCTCGACGAGCAGCCGCGTGCCCGCCAGGCACACCTGACCGGCGTCGTCGTACTGGCCGGCAGCCTTGCGAGCCGCGGCCTCCAGATCGGCGTCCGCGAAGACGAGGAGCGGCCCCTTGCCGCCGAGCTCGCCCGTGAACGGCACGACGTTCTTCGCGGCCGAGGTGCCGATGTGCACCGCTGTCTCCGGCGAGCCCGTGAACGAGATCCGCCGCACACCCGGATGACGCGTGAGCGCCGCGCCGATCTCCTCGCCGATCCCCTGGACGACGTTGAAGACGCCGGGAGGAAGACCCGCCTCGGCGACGAGGTCGCAGAGGAGCGAGCAGGAGAGCGGCGACCACTCGGCCGGCTTCAGGATCACCGTGCAGCCCGCTGCGAGGGCGGGCGCGGTCTTCCAGGTGGAGAGCATGAACGGGGCGTTCCACGGCGTGATCACGACCGCCGGCCCGCTCGGCATGCGGATCACGCGGTTGCGCGTGCCGTTCGACTCCCAGGTGCGCTCCTCGTAGGCGACCGCGAGGTCGGCGTAGGCACGGAAGTTCCGCGCGCCGCGGTTGATCACCCGCGCCCGCAGCGAGCGGAGCAGCATCGCCATGTCGGCGCACTCGACGGCGGCGAGCCGGTCGACGTTCGCGTCGACGAGGTCTGCGAGACGGTGCAGGTGCTCTGCGCGCCCGCCGGCGCCGAGGGCCGCCCAGCCCGGGAACGCCTCCGTCGCCGCGGCGACCGCGAGCTCCGCCTCCCGCTCCCCGCCGCGCGCGACCTCGGCGAGCGGCTCTGCGTCGATCGGCGAGAGGTCGGTGAAGCTCCCGTCGCTCGCGACGCGCTCGCCGCCGATGAAGTGGTCCGTCGAGACCTCGACTCCGGCGACCGTCGCGCGGCTCACGCAGATGCCTTCGCGAACGCGACCGTCGCGACGTCGACCGGCGTGTGGCCGCCGTCGATCGGCAGCACGGCGCCGTTGACGTAGGACGCCTCGTCGGACAGGAGCCAGGCAACCGTGCGCCGCGACCTCACCTGCCGAGGCGGCGCGCCGGAGCGGCACGTCGACCATGCACGCGTCGTATGCGCCCTGGCGGTCGGTGCCGAGCCGCTCGCCGAGCGCGGCCATCTCCTCGTCGGCCATCGCCGTCCGTACCCAGCCGGGGCACACGCAGTTCGCGCGGACGCCCTCCGGCCCGTGATCGACCGCGATGCACTGGGTCAGCATCGCGAGACCGGCCTTCGACGCGCAGTACGCCAGCGACTCGGGGCTCGCGCGGATCCCCGCCGCCGACGAGACGGTGACGATCGCCCCGCGCCGCGCGACCAGGTGCTCGATCGCCGCCCGCGCGATGAGAAGGCGCCGGTGAGATTCGTCCGCAGGACGTCGTCCCAGCCTGGACGTCGAGCGTCCGCAGCGATCCCTCGCCGCCGATCCCGGCGTTGCAGACGAGCCCGTCGAGGCCGCCGAAGCGTTCGACGGTCTCCGCGACGGCGCGCTCGGCATCACCGGCGTCCCCCGTGTCCGCGACGATCGCACATCCTCCGATCTCGGCCGCGACCTCCTCGATCGGCCCGCTCCGCCGCCCGGTGACGGCGACCGCGTACCCGTCGGCCGCGAGGCGCCGGGCGATGGCGGCGCCGATGCCCGTCCCGCCGCCCGTGACGAGCGCGACCCTCGTCACCCGAGCTCCTTCACGGTCTCGAGGTCGTCGACGGTGTAGCCGAACGTGAAGCGGTAGCCCCGACCGATCCGCACGGGCGCGAGCGCGTCCACCTCCTCGTGGCCGGCGCCGAAGAGCTCGAGCGTCGCGCTGCCCTCCCACACGTCGGAGATCGCGCGGTCGCGGGAGACGGCGCGGACGAGCTCGTGCACGGCCGGCTCGTCGTGCCGTCCCGCGGCGAGCCGCGGGAAGTGGCGGACGTTGACGATCGGAGGGCCGTTGTGGAACGGCCCTCCCTCCGAGGGGTGCTCGAGCGTCACGGTCGCCTGCGCCACCCGGCGCTCGTAGGCGGCGCACGTGGCGCCGAAGCGCGCGCCCGCCTCCATCCCGGGATCGGCCGGACCGCCGAGCCCGAAGCTCCGCGTGATCCAGATCGAGCCGAGCTTCTTCGGGAACCCCTGGATCCAGCCCCGCGTGAGGGCGAAGTCGCGGTCGACCCAGATGTAGGAGCAGACGGTGACCTCCTCGCCGTCGAGCAGGCCGTTGACGACGACGAAGACCTCCTTGTACTGCGACCGCGACGGGTCGACGAGCTCGTCGCCGCGCTCCGAGCACGACTGCCAGTCGGCGGCGACGAAGGCGCAGCGGCCCGGGTCGGGATGCGCGGCGATGCCCTCCGGCAGGAAGGAGACGGCCTTCTCGGGATCCGCCCAGTAGTCGATCACGAGGAACGCGCCGACGTAGTGCCACGGCGGGTACGGGACGAGCGACGAGCGCCCCTCGGGCGTCCGGGGAACGGTGTAGCCCCGCAGGGCCCGACGCGGCTTCAGCGCGCCCCTCGTCCTCACCCTCACGGTGGCCCTCGGGAGGCGGCCACAGACGCCCGCGCGTCTCCCAGCTCTCCCGCTCGAACTCGACCGCAACCGGGTCGAACCGGAAGTACGACCGGGGCGGGAGCGGCCCCCACGTGTTCGACGAGTAGCGGTCGTCGGGATAGATGCGCGGCACGTGGTCGTCGGCGAGCCGCTCCATGTCGCAGTAGAGCTCGACGTGGCACGGCTCCTCGGTGATGCGCACGTACGTCGCGATGTTCCCGGCGATCCCGTGACGCGTCGGGCCCCACGACACCCAGCGCCCGTGGCGCGCGAGGTGGTCGAGCAGGTCGCGCATCTTCCCGATGTCGACGACGTCGAACGCGAGGTGGTGGAAGTGGGCGTCTCCCGTCTCGACGAGCGCCATCACGTGGTGCTCCGAGTCGATGTGGAGCCAGACGCCGTTCTCGCCGAGCCAGTCGGAGACCTTCATCCCGAGGCACGTCGCGGTAGAACGCGACGTTGGCGCCGACGTCGCCCGTGAGGTGGTTCACGTGACCGAGGCGGCGCGGGCCGCCGACGTGGACGGTCGACGACGGGCGCGCGTGCTGCGGCCACCGGTCGACCTCGGCCGACGGCCGGTGGAACGGCAAGAGCTGGATCGCGCGGCCGTCCGGATCGTGCACCCAGAACGAGCCGTCGCCGTCCTCGCTGACCTCCGGAAGCGCGCGCGCCTCCTCGAGCGGGCAGTCGTGGCGCAGCTCGAACGCGACATGGTCGAAGCCCGGGTCGCTGCCCTCGACGAGCTCGAGGCAGTACGGCTCGTCGTTGCATGCGAGGTAGGCCCGGCCGTTCTCCCGCCGCCGCTCGACGAGCCCGAGCTGGACGCACCACCGCGCCGCGGCCTCGTCCAGATCGGCGACCCGCAGCGCGACGTGGTCGATGCGCCCGAGGCGGATCAGCTGCGGCCTTCCAGGACGATGCGCTCGGCCTCGTCCTCGGGGATCGCGAGCGCGACGTGGAGCGTCTGCGCCGAGACCTGGAGCTGCTCGCCCGGCCCGGCGAGGTCGACGTCCCACTCCTCGATCGTGTTCCGGATCCGGCCGAGGCCCTCGATCTCGACCTCGACGACGTCGCCCGGCTTCATCGGCCGCGAGTTCGCGGGCGTCCCGGTGAGGACGACGTCCCCGGGCTCGAGCGTGATCGTGCGGCACAGGTCGGCGAGCTGGTACGCGACGGGGAAGAGGAGGTCGCCGGCCGTCGTCTCCTGGACGACGCTCGCCGTTCAGGGACGTGCGGAGCGTGAAGTCGGTCGGGTCGAACTCCGCCGCCGGGACGAGCTCCGGGCCGAGCGGGAGGAAGCCGTCCTGCCCCTTCACGCGCAGCATCGAGCCGCGGTCGGCGTGCCGGAAGTCGTGCATCCCGACGTCGTTCGCGCACGCGTAGCCCGCGACGTGGCGAGAGCGCTCCTCGATCGGGACACCCTTCATCGTGCGTCCGACGACCACGGCGAGCTCGCCCTCGTAGTTGAGGAAGCGCGCGCCCTTCGCCATCCGGATCGGGCGCCGGTGGCCGTTGAGCGTCGTCGGCGGCTTGACGAAGTACGACGGCTCGGGCGGCGTCCGGGCCGCGTACTCCTCGACGCGCGAGCGGTACGTGAGGTGGACGGCGAGGATCTTCGTCGGCTCGACGGGTGCGAGGTACGACGCGGTCGCCTCATCGAGGCGCGTGCCGTCGTCGAGCACGATCGCGTCGCCGTCCCGCCGGCCCCAGCGGGGCTCGCCGTCGACCTCGACGCGGACGCGCCTGATGGTCGACGTCAAAGGTGCGCGGCATACTCCTCGACCTCCCAGGCGCTGACGACCTCCGGATCGAGCTCCCCGACCTCCTGGCCGAACCGCTCGACCTCGAAGCGCTTCATCGCGACGAACGTCGAGACGAGGTCGGCACCGAGGCGCTCGGTCAGCCACGTGTCCGCCTCGAGCGCGTCGAGCGCCGCCCCGAGGTCCGCCGGCAGCCGCGACCCGGCGTGGGCGTCGTCCATCCGGTACGCGTCGCCGGTGACCGGCTCGGGTGGAGCGAGCTCGCGCTCGATCCCGTCCAGCCCGGCCAGGAGGAGCGCCGCCGTGATCAGGTGGGCGCACGCCGCGCCGTCGCCGGTCCGGATCTCGACGCGCGAGCGGTGACCGCGCTCGAGCGGGACCCGGCACATGGCGGTGCGGTTGTCGTGGCCCCAGTTGCCGTGGGTCGGCGCCAGGCTGTCGGGGAGGATCCGCTTGTACGCGTTCACCGTCGGCCCGAGCAGCGCCTGGAGCCCGGCCGAGTGCTCGAGGATGCCCGCGACGAAGCTCGCTGCGAGCGGGCTGAGGCCCATCCGCCCCGCCCTCGTCCGCGAACGCGTTGTGGCCGTCGCCTGCCTGGAGCGAGATGTGCAGGTGGAAGCCCGAGCCGCCCTGGTCGGCGAACGGCCGGCCCATGAAGGTCGCGAGGAGCCCCTCCCGCGCCGCGATCTCCTTCACGGCGGCCTTGAGCATGAACGCGCGGTCGGCTGCGTCGAGCGCGGCGGAGTGCTTCACGTTGATCTCGTACTGCGAGTTCATGAACTCGTGGTTCGCCGCGAACGCCTCGAGCCCGAGCTCGTCGCACCAGAGGAGCATGCGGAGGACGACCTCGCGTGGATCGGAGACGGCGCCGACGGTGTAGACCCGCGAGAGCTCGTCGACGTAACGGCGGAGGCCGCCCTCGTCGTCCCGGTCGCGCTCCGCCAGGAAGAACTCGAGCTCGGGGGCGACGATCGGCACGAGGTCGCGTGCCGGCGTAGTCGCTCGGTCACGCGCCGGAGGAGCGCCCGGGGGCACGACGGCCAGTGGTCGGAGCCGTCGAGCGTCCACGCCTCGCCGAGGCACCAGGCGAGCTCGGGCATGCCACGGCACGCGGCGGACGGTCGTGAGGTCCGGCCGGACGGCGAGGTCGACGTACCCGATCTCGCCGCCGACGACGGGCGTGTGCCGCAGGTCGGTTCCCATGATGGCCGCGCAGAAGTTCACTCCCTCCTCGCAGAGGCCGGCGAAGTGCCGGAGCGGGATGTCCTTGCCGCGCGCGACGCCGTGCAGGTCGGTGTAGAGCAGGCGCACGGCACGCACGCCCTGCCCGGCCAGCTCGTGCGCGACCGCCTCCGGGTCGTCCGTCTCATTCGCTCGCTCCTCGTGATCTCGGTCATGCCGTCACCCGTACGGGCATGCGCTTGATGCCGTTGAAGAAGTTCGAGCGTAGCCGCACCGGCTCGCCGGCCAGCTCGAGCCGCAGGAGGTACGGGATCATCTCCTCGAGCCAGACCTTGATCTCGAGCTTGGCGAGGTGCGCGCCGAGGCAGAAGTGCGGCCCGCCCAGGCCGAACGTGACGTGGCGGTTCGGCGTCCGGCCGACGTCGAGGCGGTACGGGTCGGCGAACTTCTCCTCGTCGTAGTTCGCGCCCGCGTACCAGACCGTTACCTTGTCCCCTCGGCGGATCGTCCGGCCGTGGATCTCGACGTCGCGCGTCGCCGTGCGGCGGAAGTGGTGCACGGGATGCGCGCGGCGCAGGAGCTCGTCGGCGGCCGCGCCGGCGAGCGACGGATCGCCCGCGAGGCGCCGGAGCTCGTCGGGGTGCTCGAGCAGGTCGGCGAGGCCGAGGCTGATCGTGTGCCGCGTCGTCTCGTTCCCCGCCGTCGTCAGCAGGATGAACATCGTTCCGAACTCCTGCTCGGTGAGCCGCGAGCCCTCGATCTCGGCCTCGACGAGCTTCGTCGTGATGTCGTCCCGCGGCTCGTGTCGCGCGGGCCTCGCCGAGCCCGCGCCCGTACTCGATCAGGTCGAGCGAGAACGGGCTCGAGAACGGCAGCATGCGGAGCTTCGGGTCACGGAGCGCGCGCTCGACGACGTACTCCTCGCCGACGACGTCCGGGTCGGTGTTCCCGAGGATCTTGTCGCCGAGCTCGATGATCAGCCGCCGGTCCTCGACCGGCAGGCCCATGATCTCGGAGAAGACCCACATCGGGATCTCGGCGGCAACGGACTCGACCCAGTCGAACTCGTCCCGCTCGAACGCCGTCGCGAGGATCCCCCGCGCGAGGCGCGCGGATCCGCTCCTCGTACGTGTTGATCACGCGTGGCGTGAAGCCCTTGTTGACGAGCCCGCGCATCCGCGTGTGCGGCGGCGGATCCGTGTCGAGCATCGACTTCCGCGCCTCGAGCTCCTCGTCGGTGAGGTCCTGGAGCGACGTCCCGCCGAGCTCGCTCGAGAACGTCTCCCAGTCCTTCGAGACCGAGACGACGTCGTCGTAGCGGGTGAAGGCCCAGAAGCCGTTCCCCTCGACCTCGGGCTGCCAGAACACGGGCGCGTCGCGGCGCAGAAGGGCGAGCCAGTCGTACGGCACGCGCTCCTCCCACGTGTCGAGGTCGGTGAGGTCGACGTCGTCGAGCGACAGGCCCTCGAGCGACGGCGCGGCGACGGTGACCGCGCGGGCCTCCTCGTCGGTCACGTGGTCGTCGCGCGCGTGGGCCGCCTCCTCGGCATCCGGTGGCGGCGCCAGCCGCACGAGGAGCGCGCCGGCGTCCTCGCGCGCCTCGTAGATCGGGAGCGGCTCGAGGGCCGGCGGCGTCAGCACGTCGCCCGTCCTCACGTCGAACTCCGATCCGTGGCACGGGCACACCACGACGGTCGCCGTCGAGCTCGCCCTCGGCGAGGGAGCACTCCTCGTGCGTGCAGGTGTCGTCGAACGCGATCCACGAGCCGCCGAGGCGACCGACGCAGACTCCGCGCCCGCCGGCCTCGACGCGCCGGAGGTGACCCTCCGGCGCGTCGCCGGCCGGACCGACGTCGTGCCACTGGTCTCCGTCCACTACTGCGCTGGACGGTAGTCGAGCGTCTCGTCGAGCGGCGGCACGCCGTGGTGCCCCGCCGCGTGCGCGGCGGCGTTGTCGACCCGGCTCCGCCGGGTCGCGAGCAGGATCACGAACCACACGAGCGCGACGGCGATGAGCCCGAGCGTCCAGTACATCGCCACCCAGTTGTAGTTGGAGCCGTCGTGGGGCTCCGGGTTGAGAGCACCGTAGAAGCCGAGGATCGGCGTCGCGACCGCGACTGCCACGATCAGGTACTGCCACCACCGCTGCGCGAGCCGGAACGCCGCGACCGCGAGGATGAGGTACACGAGCTCGACCGCGAACGACCCGATCGTCGCCGACAGGATGAACGTCGCGAACTGGTCGTTCGGGAAGAAGGGCACGAACTCCGCATCCTCGCCGACGAACCCGAACGACGAGGCGTAGTCCGTCGCCTGGACGAGCACGATCAGGCCCGATGCACCCGACGGCGACCATGAGGTTCCCGACCCACGGCGTGTCGTGGCGCGAGGTCTTCGCGAAGACGCTCGGCAGCAGCCCGTCTCGGCCGAGCGCGAAGAAGCCGCGTCCGATGAGCACGCAGATCGCGAGCGCGAGCGCCATCGCGTCGAGGATGATCACGAGCTCGAGGAGCGTCGCGTACCAGGAGCCGATGTACCTCGTCGCCATCTCGCTGACCGGGCCGGGCGAGAACGCCCAGGCGCCCTCCGAGACCGCGGCCTTGCCGTAGCCGATCGAGAACGCGAACGCCATGAAGACGAAGAACGCGCCGGCGGCGCCGATCGTCCAGAGCACGGCCCGGGGGATCGACCGGTGCGGATCCGAGGACTCCTCGCCGAGCGAGGCCGCAGCCTCGAACCCGACGAAGAGGAGGATCCCGAGCAGGACCCCGCCGAGCACGCCACCCCCGGTGACGCCGAGCCACGACGTCTCGTTCGGGTTGAACATCGAGAAGGTGACGCCGTCCTCGCCGCCCTTGGCGACGATCACGATCCCGAGGATCACCATCGGGACGAACGAGACGAGCGCGAAGGTCAGCATCGCACCGACGGCGATGCGGATGCCGCGGTAGTTCAGTGCGAGCACGATCGCCAGCGTGATCAGCGCCCAGATCCACCAGGCCGGGCCGGAGTCGGAGATGTGCGCCGTCCAGAACCCGTCGATGAGGATGCCGAGCCCGAGGTAGATCCCCCCGCCGCCGAGGAACAGGACCCCGACGAAGAAGAACCCGGCCGTCAGGACGCCGAGCCACGGGTGCGCGCCGTGGGTCAGATACTCGTAGACGGCGCCTGCGCCGGCGAAGCGACGCGCGTAGAGCGCGACGACGTAGCCGATCGCGAGCACGCCGAGCGTCGCGATCAGGACGGCGAGGGCCGCGTTCCACCCGGCGCCGATGTCGGGGCGAGAGATCCCGCCGAGGATCAGTGCCACCGAGAACATCGGCCCGATCGCGAGCGACTGCGCCACGGCATGGATCGTCGAGAGGTTCTTCTCGCCGAGGCTTGCGCCCGGGGCCGTCGAGTCCGCCTGGCTCATCCGTTCCTCCTCCAGCTTCCCGGCGCCCCTTGCGCCGGGGACGCCGAGGGTATAAAGGTTCGAACATCGAATGTCAACCTTTCGGCTGATGCGTTGAGCGAGACCTCCCCCGGTCCGCTTCGCGTGCGCTCCGTCGTCGGGCTGGCGTACGACGAGCTGCGCGCGATGATCGTGGACGGGCGCCTCGCCCCCGGTGCGCGGGTCGGGCAGGCAGAGCTGGCGGATGCGCTCGGCATCTCCCGAGGCTCGGTACGGGAAGCGCTCCGCCGACTCGTCGGCGACGGGCTCGTCGAGTTCGAGGTGAACCGCGGCTTCTTCGTTGCGGATCTCGGGCTCGGCCGTGTCCTCGAGCGTCTCGAGGTCCGCCTCCATCTCGAGCCCGTCCTCGCCCGCCTCGCGGCGGAGCGACGAACCGACCAGGATCTCGCCGCTCTCGGGCGCTCGGTCGACGACGAGCGCGCCGCGCGCACGGCTGCGGCCGCGCACGACGCCAGCCGGGCGTTCCATCTCGCAGTCGCGAACGCGACGGGGAACGACGCCTTCGTCCGGCTCATCGACTCGCTCTGGATCGCCGATGTCGGGCGGCGGCTTCTCGCACGGCGCCGTACGCAGCCCGACTGGCAGGAGGCCGACGTCGCCGAGCATGCGGAGCTCCTCGCCGCGATCGAGTCCAGGGACGGCGACCTCGCCGAGACCCTCATGCGCGAGCACGTCGCGAGCGCCTGGCGCCACTGGAGCTCGTCGCAGGCGGAGCACCGGTGAGCGGTGTCCGGCTGATTCACGTCCTCTCCGAGAACTGGACCCTCACCGACCCACGCGATCTTCGGGCGCTCGTCCGCATGGCCCAGGAGGCGGAAGACGCCGGGTTCGACGCCGTGATGCTGAGCGAGCACGTCGTCCTCGGGCGGGGCGCGGACGCGGACGGTCTGATGCCGAACCCGCGCGACTATGCGCTCCCCGGCAACCAGGACCCGGCGATGCCGTGGCCGAGCTCGCTCGTCCTGCTCTCGGCGATAGCGGCCGCGACGACGCGACTCCGCCTCGCGGCGTCGGCGATCATCGCGCCGCTCCGCCACCCGCTGCTCCTCGCGAAGGACCTCGCGACGCTCGATCTCCTCTCGGAGGGGCGGCTCGTCGTCCAGCCGACCGTGAGCTGGCACCCGCCGGAGTACGAGGCGCTCGGCGTTCCGTACGCACGGCGCGGCGCGCTGCTCGACGAGCACCTGGCCGCCTGGCACGTGGCCTGGAGCCCGTCACCGGCGTCCTTCGAGGGGCGCTTCTACTCGTTCGAGGACGTCTGGGTCGAGCCGAAGCCGTTCCGCACCGAGGGAATCCGCCTGTGGTTCGGCTCGACGACGCTGCACGATCGGCTCCTGTCGCGACTCGTCCGGTACGGGGACGGGTGGAACCCGCTCGGCCGGCCGTCGGACGGCGACCTCGAGCGCCTTCGAGCGGCGCTCGCGGAGGCGGGGCGCGACGTCGCCGACCTCGAGCTCGTCGGCGGAACCCGCGGTCGCTTCCCGGACGCGCACTCACCGGCCGACCTCGACGAGGCGCTCGCGACGATCCCCGCGCAGGTGGAGCGAGGATTCACGTCGATCTGCATCAAGCCGTCGCAGTTCCTCGACGACGCGTCGCGACATGCGGCGTGGTGCCGTGACGTCGTCGCGAAGGTCGGCGCGCTGACGGCGTAGGCTCCGCGGCGTGCAGCCGCGCATGCACGAGAGCTGGCTCGCGGTGCTCGGTGACGAGCTCGAGACGCCGCACATGCACGAGCTTCGTGCGTTCCTCGTCGCGGAGGTTGCGGCCGGGCGGCGGCTTCTACCCTCCCGCCGACCGCGTCTTCAACGCGCTCGCGCTGACTCCCTTCGACGAGGTGCGCGTCGTGATCCTCGGCCAGGATCCGTACCACGGCGCCGGGCCAGGCGATGGGCCTCTGCTTCTCGGTGCCGCGACGGCGTGCCGCCGCCGCCGTCGCTGCGGAACATCTACGAGGAGCTCGCGCGCGACGTCGGCGTGCCCCGCCCTCGACCGGCGACCTGACGCCCTGGGCGGAGCGCGGCGTGCTCCTGCTCAACGCCGTCCTCACGGTCTCGCCGGGCAAGCCCGCCTCCCACGCGGGCAGGGGCTGGGAGCGGTTCACCGACCGGGCGATCTCGGAGCTCTCGGCCCGCCGCGAGGGGATCGTCTTCCTGCTCTGGGGCAAGTACGCGCGCGAGAAGGGAGCGAGCGTCGACGCGACGCGACACCACGTCCTGACCGCGAGCCACCCCTCCCCGTACAGCGTCGGCGGCTTCTTCGGCTGCCGGCACTTCTCCCAGGCGAACGCGTTCCTCGCGGCGTCCGGCCGCGCAGCCGATCGACTGGCGCCTCCCCTAGACGACCCGAAGCACGTCGCGCACGCCGGTGCCGCGGAGGACCCGCGGCTTGCCGCCCCGCCAGGACGTGACCTGCGTCCACTGGCGGTTGCGCACCCAGTACACGTCCGGGCTCAGCGGCCCGACGTCGGCGGAGAAGCCGTGCAGCGCCGCCTCGAGCATCCGGTGCAGCGCTCCTTCGGCGTCCGGACCCCGTGATCGGCCGGTACAGGAGCCGATGCCGGCACGGCACCGCGACGAGCACGCCGCGCCCCCAGTCGTCCTCGCCGGTGAACCGCTCGATCGTCTCCGGGAGCAGCAGCGCCAGGCTGGCCGTGAAGAACGAGTCGCCGGTGACGGCCGTGTACCGGCCGCGGCTCGCGTCGCCGGCCTGCTCCGCGCGCACCGCCGTCGCTGTCCAGCAGCGCCGAGAGGTTCTCGCGTGCGCGGTCGATGAGCTCGCCGAGCGTCCCGCGCGTCTCGAGCGCCTCGCGGGACGGCGTTGCGACCGAGTCCGGCAGGTCGACGGACAGCACCTCGAGTAGGCCCGGTGCGACGACTCGCGCGTACGCCACCGAATCCGGGATCGGGCACCGACGCGACCTCGATCAGCCGCAGGTAGAGGCCCGACTCGAGCTCCTGCTGCGTGAGCTCCGAGAGGTCGCGGGCGGGCATCGTGACGAGCCGGACGTGATCCTCGATCAGGGCGGACCAGCCGTCGGACGGCGTGCCCGACGCAGAGGAGGCCCAGGTTGAAGAGGCTGAACGTCGTCCCGCCGCGATCCTCGACGTGGTCGGAGTGGACGGACACGTCGCGGCCGGCGCCCGCGAAGGACCGCTCCACCAGCCGGCGGAACTCCCACGCCTGTGCGACGGTGAAGTACGTCAGGTGCTCGTCGAGGTGCGGCGGCGCAGTTCGATTGAGGAGACGCATGGCGGTGCTCGAACGTTGCCAGGCTTGACGCCCGCTGCGAATACCTCGTCCGAGTGAACGCCATCCCCCGCCCGGAGACGGCGGTCGCGTAGCATCCGCACCGATGCCTTTCGGCCTCGGCGTCTGGGAGATCGTGATTCTCGTCGGCGTGCTCGCGCTCCTGTTCGGCGCAAAGGGCGTGCCGCAGGTCGCGCGACGCCTCGGGACCGGCGTGCGCGAGGTGAAGGACGCGGTCGCCGAGGTCGACCCTCGACGCATGCTCGAGGCCGGCGAGGACGACAAGCCGAAGGCCGCGACGCCGCAGAAGCCGCCCGCTTCCGGCGACGAGCCTCCCGCGGCGTGAGCGACGCCGAGATCGCCGCTGAAGCGGACGTCAGCAGGCGAACGCGTCTCGCTGCTGAGCGGACATGGCTCGCCTGGTGGCGCTCGGGCATTGCGGCGACCGCTGCGTCGCTCGCGGTCGGCGCATTCGCGCCCGACCTGATCGAGGGGGCCAAGTGGCCGTACGTCATGCTCGGCGTGGGGTACGCCGCGCTCGCCGTGTCGATGTTCGTCGTCGGCGAGGTGCGCAAGCGCGCGGTCGATCGCGCGCTCGACGAGGGCGGGTACGCGCCGCTGCCCGGGACGTGGACCGTCGCGCTGTCGGGCGCGGGTGGCGTCCTTGCGATCGTGACGCTGCTCGTCGTCGTCCTGAGCTAGCTTGGTCACATCCCGCGGCGCGACCCGGGGTTCCGGCAGAACGCCCCGGAGAGACGGTCGAGCCGGCAGAGCTCCGGCTCGGGCGCGCGGACCGTGACCATCCCCCGTCCGATGCGTCCGGAGGGTGGATGATTGATGCCACGTTCTCGCGCGTCCGGATGCGCGATCTGGCGCGTCTGGGCCGCTTCCAGGGCTGCGGATCCCGCTGACGCGGTCTCCGCCGCCCTGTGCGCTTCGTGTGCCGGGCGCCTCACCGATGTCACCGGCATCGCCGTGGCGCCCGGCCCACGCCCCAGAGCGGCCAGCCCGCGCCCCGGAGTCGACGATCCCGTGGCATCAATCATCTAGTGTCGCGCCGGTGAGCGCCGCTCGGAAGCTCCTCGTTGCCAATCGCGGTGAGATCGCTGTCCGCGTCTTCGCCACGTGCCGGCGGCTCGGCATCGGGACGGTGGCCGTGACCGGGCCGGGCGACGCCGGTGCCTTGCACGCGCGGGTCGCCGACGAGACGGTCGAGGTGCCGTCCTACCTCGATGCCGAGGCGCTCGTCGCGGCGGCGCTCGCGACGGGCGCGACGCTCGTCCACCCCGGATACGGCTTCCTGGCCGAAAGCGCGTCGTTTGCGGAGACGGTCGTCGCAGCCGAGCTGACGTGGGTCGGCCCTCCGCCGGACGTCCTGCGCCGGGGCGGAGACAAGCTCGAGGCGAAGCGGATCGCCGCGAGCGTCGGCGTCCCGACGCTCCCGACCGGCGATGCCGCCGATCTCGGCTTCCCGCTGCTCGTCAAGGCAACGGCGGGCGGCGGCGGGCGCGGGATGCGGGTCGTCGAGCACGAGGCCGACCTGGACGATGCCCTCGAGTCCGCGGCGCGCGAGGCCGAGGCCGCCTTCGGTGACGGGACGGTCTACTGCGAGCGCTACCTCCGGAGCCCGCGGCACGTCGAGGTGCAGCTGATGGGCGACCGCCACGGGACGGTGCTCGCGCTGGGAGAGCGCGACTGCTCGGTGCAGCGGCGCCACCAGAAGGTCGTCGAAGAGTCTCCGCCTCCCGGCCTGTCGTCTGCGCTCCGGGAGCGAATCTCCGGGCACGCCGTCGACTTCGCACGCGCGCTCGGCGTACGAGAGCGCCGGTACGGCCGAGTTCCTCGTCGAGGGAGACGCAGTCTTCTTCCTCGAGCTGAACGGCCGGATCCAGGTCGAGCACCCGGTCACCGAGGCGGTGACAGGCCTCGATCTCGTCGAGCTCCAGCTCCGGGTCGCAGACGGCGAGACCCTCGCCGGCCTCGAGCCGTAGGCGCACGGCCACGCGATCGAGGCGCGCCTGTACGCGGAGGACCCGCGGACGTTCCTGCCGCAGCCCGGCCCCGTGCGCCGCCTCCGGCTGCCGGCGAGCGTCCGCGTCGACGCCGGCATCGAGGAAGGCGACGAGGTCGGCGCGAGCTACGACCCGATGATCGCCAAGCTGATCGCCTTCGGCGACGACCGCGACGAGGCGCTCGAACGGCTCCGAGCGGCGCTCGCGGAGACCGTCGTGGAGGGCGTCACGACGAACCTCCCGTTCCTCCGCTGGCTCGTCGCCCACCCGGCTTTCCGCGCCGGCGAGGTCTCGATCGACTTCCTGACGCGCTACGCGCCGCTCTCCTCCCTGCCGCTCCCGGCTCCGCCGGGTCCCTGGGACGGCGCCTGGCGGCTCAACCTGCCTCCCGCGCCGACCCTCGTGGCGCTCGAGGTCGAGGCGGCTGCGCGCACCGGCTCCGCAGGCGCCGTCGGCGACGGGCGCGTCGTCGTCGCCCATGCCGGGGAAGGTGATCGAGGTCCGCGTCGAGGAGGGCGATGCCGTCGAGTCGCATCAGCCGCTCGTCGTTCTCGAGGCGATGAAGATGGAGCAGATCGTGACGGCGCCGTACGACGCCGGCATTCGCTCGGTCGACGTCCGCGTCGGAGACCAGGTGACGTCGGGCGCGGTGCTCGTCACATTGGAGACGGCATGACGGTGCTGACCACCCATGTTGCCCGCGACGAGGCGTTCGACCGAGCGCGCAGCACGGATGCAGGCGCTCGTCGAGGAGCTCCGCGAGCGCACGGCAGCTCGTCGCGACGGGCGGCGGCGAGAAGTCCCTCGAGCGTCACCGCTCCCGCGGCAAGCTGCCGGCCCGGGAGCGGATCGACCGGCTCGTCGACCCCGGCACGGCGTTCCTCGAGCTGAACGCCCTTGCGGCGTGGGAGCTCTACGACGGGCAGGCGCCGTCTGCGGGATCGTCACGGGCATCGGCGTCGTCGAGGGTCGCACGCTGCGTGATCGTCGCGAACGACGCGACCGTGAAGGGCGGAACGTACTTCCCGCTCACGGTGAAGAAGCACCTCCGCGCACAGGAGGTGGCGGAGCAGAACCACCTTCCGTGCATCTACCTCGTCGACTCGGGCGGGGCCTTCCTGCCGCTCCAGGACGAGGTCTTCCCCGACCGCGACCACTTCGGCCGGATCTTCTACAACCAGGCCCGCATGTCCGCGAAGGGCATCGCGCAGATCGCCGTCGTGATGGGCTCGTGCACGGCCGGCGGCGCCTATGTGCCGGCGATGTCGGACGAGACGATCATCGTCCGCGGCACCGGCACGATCTTCATCGGCGGCCCGCCGCTCGTGAAGGCGGCCACCGGCGAGGAGGTGACCGCGGAGGAGCTCGGCGGAGCCGATGTCCACACGCGCCGCTCGGGCGTGGCCGACCACTACGCGACGTCCGACGAGCACGCGCTCGCGCTCGCGCGGCAGGTGGTACGCAACCTCGGCGACACGCCGCCGGTGCCCTGGGAGCTCGCCGCGCCGGAGCAGCCCGTCGTCGACCCCGCCGACCTCTACGGGCTCGTCCCCGAGGACTTCCGCCACGAGCTCGATCCGCTCGAGCTGATCGCGCGGATCGTCGACGGAAGCCGGTTCCACGAGTTCAAGGCGCTCTACGGCGACACCCTCGTCTGCGGCTTCGCCCGGATCGAGGGGTTCCCCGTCGGGATCCTCGCGAACCGCGGGATCCTCTTCGCCGAGTCGTCGCAGAAGGGCGCGCACTTCATCGAGCTCGCCTGCAAGCGGCGGATCCCGCTCGTCTTCCTCCAGAACATCACCGGCTTCATGGTCGGGCGCGAGTACGAGGAGGGCGGCATCGCACGGGACGGGGCGAAGCTCGTGATGGCGGTCGCGTGCGCCGACGTGCCGAAGTTCACCGTCGTGACCGGCGGCTCGTTCGGGGCCGGGAACTACGCGATGTGCGGTCGCGCGTACGGCCCGCGGCAGCTCTGGATGTGGCCGAACGCTCGGATCAGCGTGATGGGCGGCGAGCAGGCGGCGACGGTGCTGACCATGGTCGGCGACGCCGACCCGGAGGAGATCCGCGCGAAGTACGAGCGCGAGGGCTCGCCGTACCACTCGACCGCACGGCTCTGGGACGACGGGATCATCGACCCGCGGGACACCCGCCGCGTCCTCGCGCTCGGGCTCGCGGCCGCTGCCAACGCGCCCGTACCGGAGACGACGTTCGGCGTGTTCCGCATGTAGCCGGGGAATGTCCCCGCAGGGACTGTCCCCTACGCCAGCGCTTTCCGCGGCCGGGCGCGGGGCTTACGATCGGCGGGTTATGTCCTCTGGCGTCGTGGGACGGGAGGCCGAGCTCGCGTCCCTTCGCGGCTTCGTCTCGAGCATCCCCTCGGGAGCGGTCGTGGTCGCGCTCGAAGGCGACGCCGGCGTCGGAAAGACGATCCTCTGGGAGGCGGCTCTCGAGGAGGCGGGCGATCACGGATTCCGCGTCCTCGCGGCCCGTCCGGCCGAGAGCGAGTCGGCGCTCTCGTTCTCCGGCATTGGCGACCTGCTTGGCCCCGTGCTCGACCTGGCGCTCGCGCCCCTGCCGGCAGTACAGAACCGAGCCCTTTCGCGCGCCCTCGTCCTCGGTGACGACGAAGGGCCGCCACCGGACCCCTACGCGATCGGTCTCGCGCTCCTCAGCTCGCTGCGTGGGCTCGCCGACGATCGCCCGGTCGTCGTCGCGGTCGACGACGTCCAGTGGCTCGACCCGGCCTCGGCAGCCGGCCTCGCCTACGCGGGACGGCGGCTTCGGTCCGAGCGCGTCGGCGTGCTCCTCTCGCGCCGTTCGGGACTCGACAGCATCCTCCTCAGCGAGCTCCAACAGGCCCAGCCCCGCGACCGCGTCACGGTGGTCGATGTTGGTCCACTCGACGCCGGCGCACTGCATCGCGTGGTGCAGTCCCACCTGGGGCTGGTCCTGCCGAGACCGGTTCTGGACGAAGTGCGGGACGCGTCCGGCGGCAACCCGTTCTACGCCCTCGAGATCGTCCGCACCCTTCAGCGCAGCGGCGTCTCCGTCGATGGAGGGCAGCCCTTGCCCATCCCCGAGTCGCTGCACGACCTCGTCCACGGACGGCTGCTCGCACTGCCTCCGCAATGCCGTGAGTTTCTGCTCGCGGCAGCGGCGTATGCACATCCCACGATCGACGTCACGGAAGCTGCGTCAGGAATCGACCGTGAGGCAGGCCTTCGCCCCGCGCTCGAGGCGCACGTCGTCGACCTCGACCGGAGCCGAATCCACTTCACGCATCCGCTCCTCGCCGCAGGCGCCTATGAGACGGACGATCCAGCGCGGCGGGCGAGGATTCACGCTCGGCTCGCCCAGCTCCTCGACGATCCGGAAGCACGGGCCTGGCAACTGGCCGCGTCGATCGGGTCGCCGGACGAGACGGTGGCCGAAGCGCTCGAGAAGGCCGCAGAACATGCGCGGCGGCGCGGAGCCCTACGGTCGGCTGCGCTCATGCTCGACCGTGCAAGCGAGTTGACACCCTCCGATCTCGAAGACGAAGAGTTGCGACGGGCTGTTGACGCGGCGTACCTACATTTCGAGTCGGGGACTCTCGACGAGCCGAAGCGCAGCTGCGTGAGGTGATCGCGCCGCTGCCGCCGGGCCTGCGGCGGGCCCGTGCCACCGTGATTCTCGCGCGTATCCGCCTCTATGAGGCGCCGGCCGAGGCGGCCGAGCTCTTCGCCCAGGTGGTGGCAGAGGCGGAGGACGATTGCGAGACACTGGCAGTGGCCCATGAGGGCTTCGCCTCGTGCAGCTTCTGGATGTTCGAGCGACTCGACGAGGGGCTCCGGCACTCCGAGGTCGCCTTGGCGCTCGCCCAGGAGATCGGCGACGAGGCGCTTGTCGCGGACGTGCTCATAACTCTGCTTTCGGCAGAGGCGTTGCTGGGCCGACCCTCCGCTGAGACGACGGCCGACAGGGCTGCGGCACTTCAGGACTCCGCGGCGGACCGGCGCATCCTCGACCAACCACTCGTCTCTCTTGCCGAGTACTGGAAGTGGGTCGATTCGCACGAACGGGGACGCGCGGTGCTGGTCGACCTGATGCGACATGCACACGAGCTCGGCGACGAGAACGCTCCACCGTGGCTTCTCTTCCTTCTTGGCGACGTCGAGCGCCTTCTCGGACATCTCGAAGCCGCGCTCGGTTGTGCCCGAGCCGGGAAGGAGGCGGCCGACCAGTCGGGACAGCCTCTGTTCGCCAGGCACAACCTCGCGCTCGAGGGCCTCGTTCACGCCCAGCTGGGTCGTCCCGAAGAGGCGAGAGACGCAGCCCGGCGTGTGCTCGAGGCGACCGCCGAAAACTATGGACGCCTCGTCGCCCGGGAGGCGCTCGGCCACCTCGCGCTCGTCCTCGCCGCGCCGGAGGAGGCTGTTGCGCAACTCGAGCCACCGCTCGCGTTCGTTCGCAGGGAGGCCATCGCCGAGCCCGGCGCGTGCCGCTTCGCCATAGATCTGATCGAGGCTCTGGTCGAGCTCGGACGGCGGGACGACGCTGTCGAGATTCTCGACTGGTACGAGGGCAACGCTCGCCGGCTCGAGCGCAAATCTGCGCTCGCTAACTGCCGACGCTGCCGGGGGCTCCTTGCAGCTCAGGCCGGAGAGATCGGAGCCGCGCTCGCCGACTACGAAGACGCGCTCGCGTGGCATGGCCGGGTCGAGATCCCGCTCGATCGCGGTCGGACGCTGCTGGCCCTGGGCGTTGCTCAGCGTCGCGCGAAGCGACGGCGAGAGGCACGTGCGACGCTAGACGAGGCCCTCGCGGTCTTCGACAGGATCGGTGCCGCGCTCTGGGCGGAGCGAGCGCGCGGTGAGCTTCAGCGAATCAGCGGTCGTGCGCCCACGACGGGCGCGCTCACCCCTGCCGAGGAGCGCGTGGCGAGCCTCGTCGCCGGGGGAAAGACGAATCGCGAGGTCGCGGCCGCGCTGTTCCTCTCCGATCGGACGGTCGAGGGGCACCTCTCGCGCATCTTCGGAAAGCTCGGGGTCAGGCACCGCACCGAGCTGGCTCGAGCGCTCGAAGCCCGCCAATCACAGGGGATCGCAGGGTCAAACACGGGGGATTTGCCCGTTTCGGCCGAGCCGACCGCTCCCTAGCCTCGAGACATGTGGCCAGGAAGGTCACCTGGAGACAAGGAGATGGAGCGATGACCCCCAAGATCTCGTTCTTCACCGCCGTCGTCGGTGCGGCGCTCGTGCTCGCCGTGCCCGCGTTCGGCGACTCGTGGGGCGCCGATCAGAATCAGGTGACCGTCCACGTCTCGCCGGACCTCGTCGATCGCGCTGTCGCCGTCAAGCAGCAGGAGCTGTCGAGCATGCTCGACGCCCGCGAGCGTTCATTCGCCGCGATGAGTGAGGCCACGAGAGTCGTCTCGCCGGATCCCGTTCGCGACGATCGCTTCCGGCTCGACGCGGCCGCCGTCCCGACGCTCACCGCCGCGATCAGCTCGCCCCGTCACATCGAGTGGCTGCAGATCGGGATGGGATTCGGAGGCGGAATCCTGCTCGCCATCAGCCTCTTCCTCGCCATGCGGATGACGCGACCCCGCCTGCCCGCCCACTGATCAGGCAATGGCCGGCCCTTGGGAGCAAGTCGAGGCCGCCGCGAGGCGGCCTCGACGAGCTGTCTAGGCGAGCTGCCAGAACGCGGTCTTCAGGCCGAGCCGATCGAGGATCGCCTGGTTCTCCTCACGCGTGTGCGGTCGCCAGTCGGGCGAGAGCCGGTCGTGCCACCAGGCGACCGCGAGATTGGCGAGCGTCGCCACGGGGATCGTCGCGCCCGGTTCTCGCCCCGCGAGCCAGCGCTCGACGTGCTCTTCCGACCGGAAGAGGTTCATCGCGCCTCAGGTGAAGGTGATGTCGTCCCACCAGTGCGCGGCCGGGACGAGGCAATGGAAGACGAGGCTCTCGTCGTCGGGGCGTCCGTCGTCGCGGACTGTCGATCTCGATCGGATCGCCGCAGTCGCGGCAGCTCGTCTCGATTCGCCCGTCGGCCCGGAGCGCCGCACAGATGCCGAACGCGTCCCACGCGCAGTTCGCGTACCACCGGCGCCCGTCCGCCTCGACGACGTGCGGGGTCGGGACGCCCGAGAACGGGTTCGCCATCAGGAGCGCGCCGGTGTCGGGGTCGAGCACGATCGCGTGCCCGTCGTGCAGTCGGCGCCAGCCGGTGATCACCTCGTCGGCCGTCATGCCCTCGCGGTCGGCGATCTCGCCTGCACCCGGTGCACGCCCGAGCTCGACGAAGAGGCCGTACGTCAGGTTTCGCAGGCGAAGGTCGTCGGCATCCACCCCGATAGCCTAGGTCGCGTGGACGTGGGACCGGTCCTCGAGCGCCTCGCGAAGGCCCCACGGCAGCACCCCTTCGCCTTCGTCGGGATCGGCGGTCGGGGCGGTGCCGGGAAGTCGACGCTCGCTGCAGCGCATCGACGGCGCTCAGGTCGTCTCGACCGACGAGTTCTGGGACGGCGAGGGCTTCGACCTGTCGCGTCTCCGCGCCGAGGTGTTCGAACCGCTTCTCGACGGCCGCGACGCGCGATACGCGACGTGGGACTGGGACGCCCGCAGGCCTGGCGGCACTCGCATGGTCGAGCCGCGCGGGATCGTCGTCGTCGAGGGCGTCTGCGCGCTCCACCGGATGTTCCGGGACGACTACGACGTGCGCGTGTGGGTCGAGGCCCCGTACGAGACACGCCTCGCCCGCGGCGTCGCCCGCGACGGCGAAGCCGCCCGAGCGACGTGGGTCGAGACGTGGATGCCGAGCGAAGATCGCTACGTCGAGTCTGACGACCCGATCGCCTGCGCCGACCTCGTGGTCGACGGCGGGTCGCCGCTGACCTAGCCGCGACAACCGTCCGGCGAACGAGGGAGGATGCGCGCAACGTCTTCTCAGGAGGTACACCGATGCGCGTCAGCCCGTCCACCGTCATCGCCGGCGCGGCGTTGTTCTTCGCGCTCGGCGGCTCCGCCATCGCGGTGACCGAGGCCGTCCGGCCCCAGGCCCGCTGTCAGCCCGGCGCCGTTCGGGGCTTCATCGCCGTGAACGGCGATCCGCAGAAGGGCATCGCGAACATCGGCGACACATTCACGAGCGCGAGGCCCGCCGTCGGCGCGCGCTTCAACTGCGCCGGTGCTGCCCCACAGGCGCGCCGCGTCAACACCGGCGTCTACGAGGTGCGGTTCCCCGGCAACGCTGCCCAGGTCCCGCTCGCGAGCTCCGGGGCCGCGGAGACCACCATCGTCGCGGTCGGTGGAGGTGTCTTCCGGGTCAACCTCTGGGTGCCCGGACGGCAGGACGCGATCGACACCCCGTTCGCGGTCACCATCGTGTAGGTCAGCCGTTGCAGACGAGCGCGTTCGGGTAGTCGTTCAACACCCGCGCGCCGCCGTCGTCGCACACGACGACGTTCTCGATCCGCATCCCGAACGCTTCGGGAACGAGGATCGACGGCTCGTCCGTGAACGTCATGCCGGCCTCGAGCGGGGTCTCGTCCTCGGCCGAGAGGAACGGCCGCTCGTGCACGTCCATCCCGATGCCGTGCCCCATCCGGTGGCGGAAGTGCTCACCGAGGCCGGCGTCCTCGATCGGAGCACGGCAGGCGGCGTTCACGTCGCGGGCGAGGGCGCCCGGCCGGCACGCAGCCCGGCCCGCCTCGAAGGCGGCGAGCATCACGTCGTAGGCGTCGCTCAGACCCTGCGCGGGCTCGCCCGCGACCACGGTCCGCCCGAAGTCCGAGCAGTAGCCGTCGACGACACCGCCGAAGTCGAACAGCACCGCAGTCCCGTCGGCGAGCGGCTCGCGCGCGCTCGCCGCATGGTTGTCGAGGCTGCCAGGATCCATCCCGGTGAAGATGTGGGTCGCGAACGACGGCGTTCGGGAGCCCGCCCGCCGGAGCTCCGCCTCGATCTCCTCCGTGAGCTCCGCCATGGTCACGCCCGGCCGAACGAGCGGCGTGACCGCGGCCATCGCCTCCTCCGCCGTCCGGCACGCGCGGCCCATCGCCTCGAGCTCGTCGGCGCTCTTGATGCGCCGGAGCCGGTTCACGAGCGCCGAGCCGGTGCGGAGCCGCTCGCCCCCGAAGGCGCGGGCAAGGTGGAGCGCGGTCTCGGCCCAGACACGGTCGCCGACCGCGACCGCTCCGTCGCCGCGACCGAGCCCGCGGGCGACGCGCTCGAAGACCGCGTCGCCGTCATCGGTCTCGTCCACGACCACGATCTCGCCGTCCGGGCGAACGGGCAAGTCGAAGAGCACCACCATCCGTGGCAGGACGAACACCGGGTCGGCATCGGGCCGGAAGAACCCGCCCGCGACCCAGCCGTGCGGGTACGAGCTCTGGCCGAAGAACGGGATCCCGCGCTCGACGCCGGAGAGGTACTCGAGATCGCTCGAGAGCCCGAGGAACAGGAGGTCGACGCCCTCCTCGTGCATCCGCTCGGAGAGGCGGCGCTGCCGCGCGGCGTGGTCGAACACGCGTCGATATTAGGGCGCGGCGACGTACCGGTCGTCGGCCGACGACCAGCGCCAGGTACCCGACCCCGAGCGGAAGACCTCCTGGAGATGAGGGAAGCGGTCGGTGAGCTCGCCGACGGGGCTCCACTCGAACTCCTCGGGGCCGATGCCCGGCTCGTCGCCGTACTCCACCGTCCAGCCGCTGTCGGCGTTGTCGGACACGTGCTCGGGCGGCCGCTTGGACACCACCCGGGGCGGTGTCGGGTCGGTCAGGACACGCTTGCTGGTCCACGCATGTTGGGACTCGTCGTAGCCGAGGCCCGCAGGTTCCGCCGAAGACACCGTCTCACCCTATGCGGGCGACGAAACGCTGCAATCCCGAGATCGGGTTAGTCTGCGCCGGTGAGCGCGTTCGAGCGTCTCGGCGATGTCGCGCCGCAGCAGCTGTTCGACGGCTTTCTCGCACGGGCGATCCACGGCGAGCGCCTCACGTTCGCGATCGTCGAGATCGACCCCGATTCGCCGCTCCCCGAGCACCACCACGAGAACGAGCAGCTCGGCATGGTACTCCGCGGCTCGATGACGTTCCGGATCGGTGACGAGGAACGGGAGCTCGCCCCCGGTGACACGTGGCGTATCTCCTCGAACACGCCCCACTCCGCCACGGCCGGCCCCGACGGCGCGATCGCGCTCGACGTGTTCGCCCCGACGCGGGACGACTGGAAGGCACTCGACGCCCAGCAGACGCGCGCGCCGCGCTGGCCCTGAGCCCGCTCAGCTCCCCGTGGCGGAGAAGTGCATGTAGTCCTTCGTGTCGCCCGTCCAGGCGCCGCCCCATCCCCAGCCGATCGAGGCGAACGCGCGGACGACGGCGGGTGTCACCATCCCCGTGCGGATGCTGGCTCCGGTCGAGGTACGACGTTCGCGTCGCGTCGCGCACCTTCCCGCAGCCGACGTACGGGTTCTCGCGCGGGTTGAGGTCGATCGCCAGTCCGTACGCATGGTTCGACCAGCGGCCGCTCGCCGTGCCGCCGACGCACGGTGAGGGCACCGACTGACGGCACTCGAACGAGCCGCTGACATCCCCGTTCGCAGGAAGCCGGTCGCGTTGCCGGTAGATGTCGAGCTGCAGGTAGCGGATCGCGAACTTCGCGTCGTACAGGCGGCGAAACACGGTCCGGAGCGGGTCGGCGACCCGGCGATGCGACGATGAGCTGCCCCGTGCGCGGCTTGCCCGCGAAGTCCCAGTGCCGCACCGTGAGAACACGGAGGTCGGAGAGCTGCACCGGGCAGCCCGGCTTCCAGTATGTGCCCGTGAGCGTCTTCTGCAGGGCCGGCGAGAGCGGGCGGACGGTCGACGCGTACCCGCCGTCGGCAGCCTGCGCGGTGGCGGCCAAGAGAGGACGGCAAGCGACAGCGCGAGGAGGCGTGTCACGCTCTCGAGGGTAGTCGCGTCAAGGTGTGCGTGTCGTCGCGTAGATCGACTGGCGCAGGTCGCCTCCCTCGGGCTCCGTCGCGAGCGACAGGACGGGCACCGGGCGTCCACCGACGTACGAGACCGAGACGTAGTCGGCGAGCATCCTGCCGAGCCCGGTGTCGGCGACCCAGCGCCAGCGGGATCGACTCGGCATTCAGGCGGGCGGGCGGTCGCCACGTCGTGCCGCCGTCGCCCGACCGCACGAGGAAGGCGTCGACGACCTGGCACGCCGGCACAGCCGTGCGACTGCGTCACCGAGTAGGCGACGATCGCGACGCTCCCGCGAGCACGCATCGAGGGATCGACGGCGAGCGCGGGGACGAATCGATCGATCGCGGTCTCGACCGGCCCGAACGGGACGCGACGCGGCTGCGTCCATGCGAAACCGTCGCGCGAGGTGACGAGGACGATGCTGTTCGCAGTGCACTGCGGGCTGAACCGGCAGTCGGCCCAGGTCGCGTAGACCGTGCCGCCGGCGTCGACATCCGCCGACACGAATGGTGGCGCACGCACGCCGGCGATGTCCTCGGTGAGCAACGAAGCGACCCGGCGAGACAGCTCGAATGTCAGGCCGCCGTCGACCGAGCGGGCCAACTGGATCGAGTCCACGTCGGGGTCGATCGAGCCGAAGACGCTGAAGAAGACGAGCAGCGCGCCGTCGGGGCGAATGACCGGGTACGCCCCGTTCCCGCGGTAGTCCGGCGACGGGACCGGCGCGGCGACGGGCTCGGACCACGTGCGGCCGGCGTCGGCGGAGCGCCGTGTGCGGATCTGGCCGGTCTGGACGTCGAGGTACACGAGGTAGCAGTGGCCGTAGAACGGGCTCGACGTCCACGTGTCGCAGGCGAGCCACTCCTTGTCGTAGTCCTCGGCCGCGTCGTCCGCGGCGGGCGCGGGGCGGCTCCAGACGAGCCCGTCGGTCGAGCGGCTGACGAGCAGGTGGGACGACTCCCCGCGCCGCAGTCACGCCCAGCGTCGCTATCAGCCAGGTTCGGTGCCGTCGATCGTAGGCCACGACCGGGTCGCTGGCGCGATCGTCGACCCGCTCCAGGAATCCCCGCCGCCACGTTCGCCCGGCGTCGACCGAGGTCGCCCACCCTGTTCCCTCGGCGCCGCCCGAGAAGATGCGCCCCGACTGGAATACGGCGACGATGGTCGAGCCGAAGGAGGCGCTGTCCGGCTCCACCTGCGTCTCGTGCTGACCGACGCCGGTGAACGGATCCCGCGAGAGCTGCCGGGTGACGACCTCGCAGTCGTCGGCGACCAGGTCGTGGTGCTCGGCGTTGACGACGTCGAGACCGAGGCCGCAGACGACCGTGTCCCTCGCGCCGTCCGCCTGGACCGCGATGCGGTCGGGGCCGGCCTGCCCGAGGATGGCGTCGCGGCCGGCGCCGCCGTGCAGATGGGTCTCCGCCGCGGCGCCCCTCGATCCGGTCGTTGCCGGCAGACCCCGGATCGTGTCGGGGCTGGTCGTTCCGACGAGGCGGTCCGCGCGGTCGGTGCCCGTCAGCTCGGCTGCCTGCGCGGCTCCCAGCGCCACGAGTGCGACGAGCACGGCGAGCGCCGGCACGCGGGGCTCGGCGCGAGGCGGCATCTGGCACAGAGCGTAGTGCACCTTTCCGGTGGTGGAGGCGGCGGAGTCCGAAGGTGCGAGAATCCGCCGACGACCGCACCGACGCGGTGCGGCAGCCTGGAGGATGCATGGCCGTTGGGACGCTTCGCTGCTTCGCGATCGATGTCGAGGATCTCGAGGTCGGCGCGTCGTTCTGGTCGGAGCTGACCGGGATTCCGCGCATCTCGTCTCCCTGGCCGGATCGCTTCGCCTACCTGGGCTACGAGGACGAGACGACCTGGCGGCACGAGGTCATCCTTCACCGGGTGACGACGGCGAAGCGGTCCGACCCGGATGCCGTCGACGTCGTCCGACGCGTCGACCCGGCGGCGAATCGAGCCCACATGGACATCGGCGTCGACGACGTCGACGTGGCGATCGCGCAGGTCGAGCGGCTCGGCGGCCGTCTGAAGTACCCACCGACCCTCTTCCCGGTGCCGCACGCGTATGAGGGTGCACGTCCGCTGATCGATTGGGCGGTCATGCAGGATCCGTTCGGAAACGAGTTCTGCCTCGTTCGCGAGCTCACCCGCGCCGAACGCGCTGCGCTCGGCGCAGCCGCTGACGATGGACCGGCCGACGACGCTCACTGGCGTGCCGTCGCCCGCAGCGCCCGACACACCGGTTGAGCGACCAGGCAGACTTGTCGTGCTCTCAGCCGCAGCGGCTACGGGGAGTCGCGACCTCTCCTGCCCCAACAGGCGTGCAACAGCTCCCTCTGGAGCCAGAGAGTCGGGTCGGCGAGCGCCGTTGTCATCACCTCGACCTCACGCCGGGACGCCTCGTCGCCACCGCCGAGCTCGTTGATGACCTCCAGGGTCGGGATCCACCATCTCGCCCAGGGGGAGCCTCCGCGCACCACCTCGGTGGACGCCTCGTTGCGTATGTCCTGGAGCCCGCAGCGCTCGAACAGGGCCGGCAGCTTTCGACCGAACGCCTTGTCGTATCCACGAGGCACCCACCAGTCTCCGTCTCGCCAGACCCGCTGATAGTCGTCGTACAGCGGGTGCGCAGGATCGACGGGAGCGGCTGTCCCCCAATCGGCGTCCTCGTCGACGAGCCAGCCACCCGGGCGCAGGCACTCGGCCATCTGCCTGATCGCCTGTTCCTGGCGTCCCTTGAGATGGAACAGCATCAATCGCGAGCAGACGAGATCGAACGAACCGGGCCGGAGCACGTCGAGCGGGTCCTCGAGGATGTTGTGCTCGATTACCTCGAGATTCGGAGACTCGAGCCTCGACAGGTAACGGGTGTCGACGTCGGTCGCGACCACCTGGCCGGTCGCACCGACCTGCTCGGCCAGCCACACCGCCATCGAGCCACGCCCTGCTCCGACCTCGAGACATCGCCAACCGGGCTGAACCAATGCGCGTCGCCGGCGCGAGATCGGATCGTAGATCTGCTCGAGAAGATCGAGCCGCTCATCCTCCGCGGCCTCCCGGCCTGCGGCGGCAAGGCGATAGTCAAGAGTCTCTGCGTGTGCAGCCAACTGCTCCGACTCTGCCACGCCCGAGAACGTAGCCTCCGGGACAGGCCAGGCGCAATCCGGCTTTTCGTCGAGTGGCGGCGGCAGCAGGGTCGCGACGTGCGACTCACGCCGGTCGCTGCCAGAGCGAAGCGGCGACAAGTCGTACCTGGCATGCAGGTCGGGTGCCGCACCCGCCGCGCCGGAACCCTCATCCGACTCCTCACGCAGTACGGCGTTGCCGCGGTCGACGTGACCCGGGGCGGCTCGACCGCGACATTCGGCGTGTACTCGACCGTGCTCGGGTCACCCGTCGTGGATACGACGGGCGGGACGTTCCGCTTCACGTGTGACGCCGCCCAGGCACCCTGCACGGTTGCGGTGAAGGCGGCGGCACTCTCGGACAACACCGGCACGGCGCTCTTCCATCCCCCGCATCCCGATCGAGAGGACCCGTAACGCCCACGGCGGGCATCCAGCCAACGTTCTACTGCGAGTACGCCGACGGCCCGAGCGGCCCCGGCGGGTCCACGCCCTTGACCAAGCAGCCCAAGGCAGTCCTGCCGGACTTCGAGGCAGTCGAGGTGAACATCGGTTCGTCAGCCGACTGTTTCCCAGCACCGGGGCCCAGGCGGTGACGTCGCCAGCATCTCGGTACCCGAGGGCTTCTACAACGTCCACGCGTCGTTCTCCTTCCAGGAAGGCACGTAGCCGACGCCCAACGTCGCGCGGGTCGTCGGCCCGCGCGACGTTGACTCCGGCTGCCTTCCGCCGAGCCCGTTCGCTCCCCATGGCGGCGGCTCCCCCAGGCTCAGAAGCGGCGGTTACTTGATCGCGACGGGACGACGCTGGTTGGCGCGCTGATGAGGGCAGACGTGGATCGGGAGGGGCCGGGGCGGGCAGCGCAGGCTGCCCGCCCGGCGAGATGCTCAGTAGAGAGCGTTGATTCCGGCGATGTCGCCGTCGTTGAGCGTCCGCTGGTGCGTCTGGCCGAAGTCCACGTACGCGTACATCGTCTCCTGTGTGCACGTAGTCGCGGATGATCGAGTCCTGCCGCGTGACCGATCTCGTGCATGGCGACGCTGAGGAAGTCGAACGTGGTCGAAGAACCGCCGTCGCTCCACTCCCAGCTACTGCCGAAGATCATGTCCCACTCGTAGATCGCGACACGTCTCGATCCCCACACGTACGTGACGGCAACAGTGCCGCCACCACCGGCATTGCCGAACTCCACGACGTTCTGCCCGTCAGCGCTCCGGATTGGCGTGGAGGCTGTTGTCGATCGACCCCGAGCCGAAGATCTCCGCACCGGAGGCGCCCTCCCAGGCACCGATGCCTGTCGGCATGTCCGACAACATCGTGGAAGACTAATATCCGCGTTGCTGACGTTTACCTTCCAGCCCTCTGCTGCCGTCCAGGCCGGAAAGCCGATCAGGGAGTAGCAGGCTTTGGGAGGCTTGCCCCTGCCTGTGTTCGCGCCGCCCTGCAGCCTCGACGAATGCTCCTTCGCATGCAGGACAAACGCGTAACCCTCGAGCTCGACCACTCACTTTCTTGTGCCGACACAAGAGGTCTCCAGCAGCCCCTCGCACCGCGCCCGCCGGCAAGGGCGGACGTCCGTCCCCGTTCCCTGGTGCAGCCGACGCCAAAGTCGACATCACAAACGCCGCGCTGACGCCAAGCGCCAGCACGATCGGTTTCCGCATCTCGTCTCCCAGTCACGCTATGTTCGCTGGACAGTAGGCGATCATCGAGACGGTGGATATCACCCTGATGGCTGGAGGCCATGGCCCGCACGGAGGATCATCTCGCGCTCGTCGATCGTCACCGCAAGCATCTTCGTCATCCGCCCGTAGACGGTCTCGAGCCGCCGAGCGCGCCTGACCCGCCTGGCGGACACGATGCGGGCAGTCCTGGAAGTTCGCGTGAATCGTTCCCCGTCCAGTCAGAAAAGCTCCGCTAAGCGCGATTGAATGGAGGCGGCGAGATCCGAACCCGCCTAACGTTCCCCAGTCATTTGCAGGGCTTTTTCGGGGCGCTCTCGTGCGACCGACGCCCGCCAGAGCCACGATCCAAGGGAGATGCCGTACCGGAGAGACCCGAAGCCCGTCCGCGCCCCGGCGCGGTCTACGACAGGTCTAGGCCTCAGGATTCCGGGTCGTACCCGATCTCGCGTACCTCTTGGGCACATCGGCGGACTCGGCGATCTTGGCCGCCCAGGCGAGCGCCTCCTCGCGTGAGGCGACTTCGATGATCGAGAAGCCGCCGACCACGGCCTTGGTCTCCGGGAGGGGGCCGTCAGCGACCGACCCGTCGGTCGACACGATGCTCGCCTGCTGACGCAGGACCCCGCCGCCGAAGATCCAAGCGCCCGCCTGCTTGATCTCCCGGACCACCGCGTGCGACTCCTCACCGACCGTCGGCCAGTCCTCCTCGGGGATGTGATCCATCGATCCGTCGTCGAAAGAGATCAGGTACCGCGGCATGTTCGAGTCTCCTTGTCTGTGTTGCTCCGGCTGTGTGAACTCTTAGACCGAGCGGTCGGGTCATACTCATCGCTGGTCGAGCGTTCGCGGCCGCGCCGTCGACGTGATCGACACCGCCTTCGACTTCAGATCTGACACGCCGCCCGGATGACCTCCGGACACGTCGGTCCAACTCTCAGGCGGTATTTCCAGCTCCTGTGGAGCAAGCCGTTGCCGGGTAGCGTGACATTGGTGCCGACATCACCCTCCGCGGTACCTACGCCACCCTCAGGAGCCGGCCCGTTCTATTGCCGCGTCTCGGTGATTCCTCCTTCTCGGGAGGCGAGACGGCGCACTTCCCCGCCCTCTCGGAAAACACTGCAAATCGCGATTTAATGGAGGCGGCGGGAATCGAACCCGCGTCCGCGGACGCACCGGCCGAACGTCTACGAGCGTAGTCCGCGCTTGGATCTCGCCCGACGGCCGGAGGCGGACGCCCTACCGGCGGGCCAGCCTATCCTTTGGGTGTCGAGCCTTCGGCGATTGGCGCTCCTCCGGCTCCTAGCCCGATTGTTGGCGCCCCGTCCCCGGCCTCGGGCCGAACCGGGATGGGACGTCGCCTGACCTAGTGTTTGCTAGGCGGCGAGTGCGAGTTCGTTCTTGTTCGCACTTGCTTTTTGTGCCGGTTGTTTTACGAGGCCGACCGGCGACCTCGGCTCGCTGCTCGACCGGAGAATCGACCACGTCGAGACCTGGTCGCCCCCGTATGTTCCCTCCAAGGATAGCCGGGCGGTGACGCAGCGGCACTTTGTGATGATATCACCACAAAGCGCTTGCGGCTCGATCGGGCGTTCAGGACACGCGCCGACGAGCCGAGTATCGTCAGTGAGGACGAACGATCCCGAGGAGGACGGCGAACGTGGCAGTCACGGTTCCGTACGAGGGGTTGGCCGCTCTGCGCGAGCGGGCGAAGGAAGAGGTCGGCAAGGTCGTCGTCGGCCAGGGCCACGCCGTCGAGCTGCTGCTGGTCGCGGCGATGGCGCGAGGGCACGTGCTCCTCGAGGGCCCGCCCGGGACCGCCAAGACGCTCCTCGGCCGCGCGACCGCGTACGTCCTCGGCGCCGACTTCAACCGCGTGCAGTTCACGCCCGACACGACGCCGAGGGAGCTCGATCGGCCAGAACGTCACGCGCGCCGGCGAGACGAAGTTCATGCCGGGCACGGTGTTCACGAACGTGCTGCTCGCGGACGAGATCAACCGCACGCCGCCGCGCACCCAGTCCGCGCTCCTCGAGGCGATGGCGGAGCGCGCCGTCACGATCGAGGGTCGCGTCCACCGCCTGCCGGATCCGTTCCTCGTGATCGCCACGCAGAACCCGTACGAGCAGGAGGGCGTCTTCCCGCTCCCCGAGTCGAACCTCGACCGGTTCCTCTTCAAGATCTACATCGACTACTGCGACATCGAGAAGGAAGTCGAGATGCTCCGGCTGCCGCACACGGGCGTCACGCCGGACATGCTCGGCGAGATCATGCCGCTGCTCGGGATCGTCGGGCTCGACAAGGCCCGGATCGAGCTCGACGCAGACGCTCGTCCCCGAGGAGGTCGCCCGGTACGTCGTCGGCGTCGTGCGCAAGACGCGCGAGATCGACGGCGTCATGCTCGGCGCCAGCTCGCGCGCGGCGATCCACCTGATGAGCGCGACGAAGGCGCACGCGCGGCTCGAAGGGCGCGAGGCCGCCACGATCGAGGACGCCCGCGCGATGGCGCCCTACGTCCTGACGCACCGCCTGATCATCGAGGACGAGGAGCTACGGCCCGAGGACGCGCTCGCGCAGGCGCATCGAGTCGCCGGTCGGCTTCTAGCGGCCGGAAGCGGCGAAGCCAGCCTCCCCGACCGGCTCAGGCCGCCATCGCCTGCTCGAGCGCCCGGCGCGCGATCACCTGCGCGAGGTGCGCGCGGTACTCCGACGACGCCGCGAGGTCGCTCGGCGGCTCGGCGCCGTCCGTCACCGCCGCGGCCGCATCCGCCGACCGACGCGCCGCCGGCGAGGGCATCCTCCGCGGCCCGCGCGCGGAGCGGCGTCCCGCCCATGTTGACGAGCCCGATCGACGCGCCGGCGACCTTGCCGTCGTCGCGGTGCACGAGCGCCGCAACCCCGACCGTCGCCCAGTCCTGGGCGCGGCGGTTCGCCTTCATGTAGGCCCAGCCCGTCGACGCCGGCGAGCTTCGGGACGCGGACCTCGACGAGCACCTCGTCGGGCGCGAGCGCCGTCTCGAAGACGCCCGTGAAGAACTCCGTCGCCGGGATCACCCGCTCGCCCCCCTTGCCCCGTGCGACGAGCTCCGCTCCGAGCGCGAGCACGACCGCCGGCATGTCGGAGGCGGGGTCGCCGTGCGAGAGCGTGCCGCCGATCGTCCCGCGGTGGCGCACCTGCGGGTCGCCGATCTGCGCGGCCGTGTGCGACACGATCGGGCAGTGCTCGGCGAGCAGCGGGTCCGCCGCGACCGCCGCGTGCCGCGTCATCGCGCCGATCGCGACGTGCGTGCCGCCGTCCCTGACGTACGAGAGGTCGGCGAGCCGCCCGAGGTCGACGAGCTTCGCCGGCCGCGCGATGCGGAGCTTCAGGACCGGGATCAGCGACTGCCCGCCCGCGAGCAGCTTCGTCTCGCCGCCGCCGGCGGCGAGCAGCTCGATCGCGTGCTCGACGCTCTCCGCGACGTCGTAGTCGAACCGTGCCGGGATCACGCCTTCGCCTCCTGGATCGCGCGCCAGACACGCTCGGGCGTGGCCGGCATCTGGATGTCCTTCACGCCGAGATGCGAGAGCGCGTCGAGCACGGCGCCGATCACGGCGGGCGCCGCGGCGATCGTGCCCGTCTCCCCCACGCCCTTCACGCCGAGCGGGTTGGTCGGGCTCCGGCTCTCCGTCCGCTCGAGCTCGAACGACGGCAGCTCGGCCGCCGACGGCACGAGGTAGGTGACGAGGTTCGCCGTCTGGAGGTTCCCGTCCTCGTCGTATACGCCCTCCTCGTAGAGCGCCGTCGCGATGCCCTGCGTGATCCCGCCGTGCACCTGGCCGTCGACGATGATCGGGTTGACGACCGTGCCGACGTCGTCGACGGCGACGTAGCGGATCAGCCGCGCGTCGCCCGTCTCGGTGTCGACCTCGACGACCGCCGCGTGCGCGCCGCCGGGCCACGAGAAGTTCGGCGGGTCGTAGCACGGCCGTCGCCTCGAGCCCCGGCTCCATCCCGTCCGGGAGGTCGTGCGCCGACCAGCGCCGTGAACGCGAGCGCCGCTTGATCGTCCGTCTCCTTGTCGGGCGAGCCCTTGACGGTGAACGTGCCGTTCGCGAACTCGAGGTCGTCGGCCGACACCTCCAGCTCGTGCGCGGCGAGCTGCCGTGCCTTGTCGATCGATCTTGTCCGACGCGTAGCAGAGCGCGACGCCGCCGACCGGGAGGCTACGGCTCCCGTACGTGTCCATCCCGATCGAGGAGATCGACGTGTCGCCGTGGAGCACCTCGACCTCGTCGATGTCGCACCCGAGCTGGTCGGCGACGATCTGCGCCCAGGCGGTCTCGTGGCCCTGCCCGTGCGGCGACGTCCCGGTGATCACCTGGACCGAGCCGGTCGGGCAGGTACGCGGATCGTCGCCTGCTCCCAGCCGCCGGCGGCGTAGCGGATCGCCCCGAGGATGCGCGACGGCGCGAGCCCGCACATCTCGTTGTAGGTCGAGAAGCCGACGCCGAGCTGCTTCGTCGCCGCCGTTGTCGCGCCGCTTCGCCTGCTCGGCCCGGAACGCGTCGAGGTCGAGCAGCTCGAGGAGCTTGTCGAGCGACGCGTGGTAGTCGCCGGAGTCGATCGTGAGACCCGAGGCGAGCGTCGCCGGGAACTCCGTGATGAAGTTCTTCCGGCGCAGCTCGAGCCGGTCCATGCCGAGCTCGTCCGCGAGCGCGTCCATCGTCCGCTCGATCACGTAGGTCGCCTCGGGCCGCCCGGCACCGCGATAGGCGTCCGTCGGCGTCGTGTTCGTGAACACGCCCGTGAACTCGACGCTGTAGTTCGGGATCGCGTACGGGCCCGGCGTAGATCCACGCTCCGAGGAGCGGGATCCCGGGCGTCACGAGCTGGAGGTACGCCCCCATCGCCGCCTGCACCTTCGCGCGGCAGTGGGTGATCGTCCCGTCCTTCGTCGCCGCCAGCGTGTACTCGGTGACGACGTCGCGGCCGTGGATCGTCGCGACGTAGCTCTCCGAGCGCTCCTCGACCCACTTCACCGGGCGGTTCAGGCGCCGGGCGAGCGCGAGCGCGAGGAGCTCCTCCGCGTAGACGTCGAGCTTCGATCCGAACCCGCCTCCGACGTCCGGCGCGACGACGCGCAGCTTCGACTCGTGCAGGCCGAGCGTCGCCGCCGCGAGCACCCGCAGGATGTGCGGGATCTGCGTCGCCGAGTACAGCGTGAAGTCTCCGGCGGCCCCGGCACGGCAAGCACGGCCCGCGGCTCGATCGCGTTCGGGATCAGCCGCGGCTGGAAGTAGCTCCGCGTGACGACGACGTCCGCGTCCTCGAGCTTCTCGCCCGGTCGCGTCGGTGTCGAGCCGCCAGACGTAGCACTCGTTCGAGCCGAGGTCGGGGTGGGCGAGCGCGCACCGTCGTCGAGCGCCTTCGCGACGTCGGCGATCGCGTCGAGCGGCTCCCAGTCGATCTCGACGAGCTCCGCCGCGTCCTTCGCCTGGGCGCGCGACTCGGCGATCACGACCGCGACGCCGTCGCCCTGGTAGCGCGCGACGTCGGTCAAGCGGGTAGTGCGGCGGGTTCTTCATGTCCTCGGTGACCGGCCAGGCGCACGGCATCGCCGCCTTCCAGTCGTCCTGGAGGTCGGCCGCCGAGAAGACGGCGAGGACGCCGTCGGCCGACCGGGCCGCGTCGAGATCGATCTTGCCGACGCGCGCGTGCGCGTACGGGCTGCGGACGACCACCATGAAGGCGGTCCCGACGGGCGTCATGTTGTCGACGAACGTGCCGCGCCCGGTGAGGAGCGGCTCGTCCTCCCGGCGCTTGACCGGCGCGCCGATGTACGCCGTCGTTTCCTCGGTCGCGCTCATGACGCCCTCCCCATCGCGCCCGCGGCGCTCTGACACGGCGGCGACGATGTTGTGGTAGCCGGTGCAGCGGCAGAGGTTGCCCTCGAGCCCCTCGCGGATCGCCGCCTCGCTCGTCGCGCCGCCCTCCTCGATCAGCGAGACGGCGGCCATCACCATCCCCGGCGTGCAGTAGCCGCACTGGAGCGCGTGGTGGTCGTGGAACGCCTGCTGCACGGGATGGAGCGCGCCGTTCGTCGCGAGCCCCTCGATCGTCGTGATCTCGGCGCCGTCGACCTGGACGCCGAGCAGCGTGCACGACTTCGCCGACACGCCGTCGACGAGGACGGTGCAGGCGCCGCACGACGACGTGTCGCACCCGACGTTCGTCCCGGTCAACCCGAGCCGATCGCGGAGGACGTAGACGAGCAGCTCGCGCGGCTCGAGCTCGAGCTCGTAGCCGGTCCCGTTCACGGTCAGCGAAACGCTGCGCACGGGCGACCTCCTTCGTCGCAGTGGAGCCTCGGCGCGAGCCTACTCCTCGCGCGGACTGCGACGAAACGCATGGCCTAGGCTCGGCCCCGTGACGGAGATCCGCGAGATCCACGAGGACGAGCTCGGCCGCTGGGTCGCGGCGATGCGGGCGGCGCTCGACGAGACCGACACGGTCGAGGGGTACCTCGACTGGAAGCGCCAGGCGCGCGAGACCGAGCTGGCTCCTCGCCTCCGAGGACGGACGGCGACGTCGGCGCGGCGATCGGGATCGGCGGCTGGCATTCGCCCGACGGCGTCGCCCGCGGGGAGATCCGCGTCGTCGGCGACGCGCGCGGCCGCGGCGTCGGCTCGGCGCTTCTCGCAGAGCTCTCGGCCTGGGCGCGCGGGCCTCGGCTACTCGGAGCTGCAGGGGCCCGTCAAGGAGGTCGACGCCGACTCGCTCGACTGGGCGAGCCGCCGCGGCTTCGTCGAGGTCGGACGGAACTCGCTGCTCGCCCTCGACCTGACCGCGATCGAGGCGCCTGCGGTCGTCGCCGCCGGACGGGATCGAGATCGTCACCTGGGCCGAGCGGCCGGACGCTCGCGGCGGGCATGTACGAGGTCGCGCGCGAGGCGTACCCCGACATCCCGGGCGAGGAGGACGCCGAGATGGAGCCGTTCGAGCAGTGGCTGTCGATGGACATGCAGGGCGCCGGCGACCGGCCCGAGGCGACGTTCGTCGCGCTCGCGGACGACGAGGTCGTCGCCTACGCGAAGCTCTCGCTCTCACTCGCACGGCCGACGGTCGCGATGCACGACATCACCGGCGTGAAGCGCGCATGGCGCGGTCGCGGCATCGCGGGAGCGCTCAAGGCGGCCGAGATCGCCTGGGCGAAGGAGAACGGCTACGACCGGCTCGAGACCCAGAACGAGGAGCGGAACGAGCCGATCCGCCGCCTCAACCAGCGCCACGGCTACGTCGTCGAGCCGGGCTCGATCACCGTGCGCGGCCCGCTGGCCGCGTCGGTCGACTGAGCACTCGAGGCGATCCGCGCGCTCCGGGCAGGGCGCGTGACCGCCTAGCGGCGCGACTTGAGCGCGCGCTCCATCTGCCGCTTCGCGTCGCGGTCGGCGAGGTCGCGGCGCTTGTCGATCCGCTCCTTGCCGCGGGCGACCGCGATCTCGACCTTCACGCGGCCGTCCTTGAAGTAGAGCTCGTGGGGACGAGCGTGAGGCCCTTCTCGCGCACCTTGCCGTAGAGCGAGTCGATCTCGCGGCGGTGGAGGAGGAGCTTGCGGTCGCGCTCGGGCCGGTGGTTCGCGATGTTGCCCTGGGCGTACTCCGAGATCGACGCGCCGACGAGCCACGCCTCGCCGTCGCGGATCTCGGCATACGCCTGACCGAGCTGCGCCCCGCCGTCGCGCAGCGACTTGACCTCGGTGCCGGTCAGCTGCAGCCCCGCCTCGACGCGTTCGAGCAGGTGGTAGTCGTGCCGCGCGCGGCGGTTGTCGGTGATGAGCTTCGTCCCTGACACGTCGCCAGTGTAGGGACGATGTCGCGTCGGCCTCAGACGGCGGCCCGCGCCTCGGCGAGGCGGCGGGCGAGCTCCCGCAGCAGCGCGAGGGCGAAGCTCGGCTCGCTCTCGACGAGCGCGAGGAAGTCCTCCCGTGGGATCGAGACGCAGCGGACGGGTGACGTCGCCCGGACGCGCGCCACGCGTGCGCCGTCCTCGATCAGCAGCGCGAGCTCGCCGAAGAAGTCGCCGGGGCCGAGCTCGAGCGTTCCCGAGCGCAGCTCGACGGCGACCGTGCCCTCGCGGATGACGTACATGCCCGAGCCGGGATCGTCCTGGAGCGCGAGCACCTGGCCGTCGTCCGCGTCGAGCTCGGCTGCGCACGCCGCGACGCGCGCGAGGCCGTCAGGGCTCATGCCGGCGAAGGAGCGGGAGCGAACGCAGGTCCTCGATGTCCACGCCCGACCTATATCAGCTGGCGGCGTCCAGACCGGGCGACTCGTCGTCTACCCTGCGGTCATGCACGCGATCGACGTCCGGCAGCCCCTCTACGGCGAGGACCTCGAGCGCGGCGACCTCCGCGACTGACGGCCGGACGCCGTCGTCCCCGTCGTCTTCCCGGAGGTCTTCCCGTTGAACGTCACAACCTTCCTCGGCTTCGCCGCAGCCACGTTCGGCGTCGCCATGGGGCTCTCGCCGCTGCTCCAGCTCCGTCGCGTCGTCGCGCGCGGCTCCTCCGCGGACATCTCGATCCCGTATCTCGGGCGTGCTGCTCGTCGGCTTCGTGCTCTGGCTCGCCTACGGCATCGCGCTCGCCAACGCGGCGCTGATCGTGTCGAACGCCGTGGCGATCACGACGTACGCGATCACGACGGCCGCCGTACTGCGGTTTCGCTGAGCGCGCTCCGGCGGTACGCCGCCGTAACCTCCCCCAGGGGCACCCCGGGTGCCCTGTTGTCACGCTATCGAGAATCACGTCACGTCTCTGTGCCGATTCCGTGCCGAAAGGAGCACCGTCAGCGCGGGGCAGCGTGGTCGGGGCGACCTCGGTTCAGCGCCGGCCAGCGCGGGCACAGCGGTCGCACAGCGGGTACCACGGCGGGCAGCTCTGCCCGCACGAGCGGCAGCGCCCGACCTTGCCGTCCCGCACCTCGACCGCGAGACGCCGGACGACGCGCTCGGCGGCCGCCTGCTCGAGCGCGGCGGCCCGCTCGATCGTGACGCCGCCGACGCCCGGGTACTGGAGGGCGAACCAGCGCAGGATCGCCGCCACGCGCCCCGCCTCCTCCGCCTCCTCGAGCGACGCGTCCCGCAGCCGACCCGGGTCGAGCAGGAACTGGAGAAGGTGGCGCTGGTCGCGATCGCCGGCGACGGCGAGGGCGAGCACGCCGAGGATCTCGGCGCCGTCCGGGTCGATCGGCGCGTTGGCGAGCTTCCACGTGTCCTCGAGCCCGAGGCGCCGTCCGCGCTCGCGGAGGTGCCGCTCGACGACCGCGAGCCGCCCGCGGATCGGCTGGAGCGACTCGACCGCAAGCCAGTGCTCGTGCGCCCACTCGCGCGTCGCGACGCGGTGCCATGCGGCCAGCGCGGCGTCGAGGTCGCGCGGGCTCCTCGACACCGAGATCGCCGAGGCGCGGGCCGATCCGCGCCTCGTCGACGATGCGGTAGCCGAAGTGCCCCTCGGGCAGCGGAACGTGCGGCGTGAGAGCGTCCTCGACGAGCTCCGGATCGGCGTTCCCCCACGAGAGACCGACGAGCACGCCGACGTGCCCGCGCTCCACGAGCCCGAACCGCCCGGCCCGTCCTGCGATCTGGGCGAGCTCCCACGGGAGGAGGTCGCGGCGCTGCTCGCCGTCGAACTTCGTCGTCTCGGCGAAGAGGAGCGTCTCGCAGGGAAGGTTGACGCCGTGGCCGAGGACGTCGGTCGCGACGCACACGTCCGCCCCGCCGTGGAGGAAGCGGTCGATCTCCTCGCGCCGCGACGCGAGCGGCATCGCGCCGTACAGCACCGCGACCCGGCCGGGATGCAGCCGGTTGACCTCGCCGGCGAGCGCGAGGACGGCCTTGCGGCTGAACGCGACGACGACCGTTCCCGGCGTTAGCCCGCGGAGCTGGCGCGCGCCGACGAACTCGAGCGGAAGCTTCCGCTCGTGCACCTGGAGCTCTGCCTCCGGGAACGCCCGCCGCACGAGCGGCAGCGCGTCGAGCGCGCCGAGCAAGCGGATATGACGGTACTCGCCCGCGAGCAGCAGCTGCGTCCACGCCGCGCCGCGCTCCTCGTCGTCCGCCCATTGCACCTCGTCGAGCACGAGCACCTCGCCCGAGCTCGGCGCCATCTCCACCGTGCAGCAGAGGATCGGCGCGTTCTCGTTGACGCGCTCCTCGCCCGTGACGAGCCCCACGCGCTCGTCGCCGAGCCGGGCCGCCAGCCGCCGGTGCGCCTCCTGCGCGAGCATCCGGAGCGGCCCGGCGTAGACGCCCCTCCCCCGCTCCGCGAGGAACTCGAGCGCGTCGTGGGTCTTGCCGGAGTTCGTCGGGCCGAGGTGCGCGACGACCGTCTCCGGCGGCGTTCGCCGGGACGGCAGCCGGATCGCGATCCGATCCTCGGCGCGCCGCACCGCGGCGCGCTTGTACGCGCCGGTCGCGCGAGCGTGGCGGGCGGCGCGCGACGGGCGTCGCGGAGGGCGGGAGCGGCGGCTTCGGGCCATCGGGCAACTCTAGGTGTCGGACTTCAGTCCGACACCGCTGTCGACCAGCCACGAGAAGGTGTCCGACTGAAGTCGGACACCGAGATCGCCTAGACCTTCAGGTAGCGGCGGAGCGTCAGCCCCGAGCCGACCGCGCCGACCGCGAGGCCGACGACGATCAGGATGAGCGCGGTGACCGAGAAGCCGAGCGCGCTGAACGTCCGCGGACGAGGTCGCGTCGAAGTCGTCGAGGATGGCCGACAGCGCGAGCTCCTTCCCGATCAGGAGGAGCAGCACAGCGGCGAGCGCACCGGCGAACCCGCAGAAGAGCCCCTCGACCATGAACGGCCCACGGACGAACCAGTTCGTCGCACCGACGAGCTTCATCACCTCGATCTCGCGACGGCGCGCGAAGATCGACAGTCGGATCGTGTTCGCGATCAGCAGCACCGAGGCGATCAGCAGCACCACGACGGCGACGAGGAAGACGACCTCGATCACGCGCGCCACCTGCAGGATCCGCTTCGACGTCTGCTGCCCGTCCTTCACGCGCTCGACGCCCGCGAACTTCTGCGCCCGGATCGCCGCGGAGAGCTCCTTGACCTCCTCGGCCCGCCGCGGGGTGATCTCGTACGACGCGGGAAGCGGGTTCGTCGGGAGGTCGGCGGTCAGCTCCGGGTACTTCTTCTGCATCCGCTCGAGCGCCTCGGCCCGCGTGACGAACTGGTAGTCCTTGATCCGCTCGTCGGTGCGGAGGAATCCCCCCACGGCGTTGACCTGCTTCGGCGTCACCCCGTCGACGAAGAAGACCTTCACCTCGAGCTGATCCTTGACGTGGTCGGACCACGAGACGACCCACGTGCCGAGCGCGATCAGGAGCCCGAGCAGGAACATGCCGATGAGGACGGTCATCGTGGCGGCGAACGACGTCGAGAGGTTCGCGCCGATGGAGCGGAACGCCTCCGAGACGACGAGCTTGAAACGGCCGGTCACTCGGTCTCGTACCCGCCGCGGCGCTCGTCGCGGACGATCTTCCCGTCCCCGAGCGCGATGACGCGCTTGCGCATCTTGTCGACCATCTCGCGGTCGTGGGTGACCATCAGGATCGTCGTCCCCGCGGTGTTGATGCGGTGCAGGAGCTGCATGATCCCGACCGAGGTGTCGGGGTCGAGGTTCCCCGTCGGCTCGTCGCAGATGAGGAGCGGCGGGTGGTTGACGACGGCGCGCGCGATCGAGACGCGCTGCTGCTCGCCGCCCGAGAGCTCGTCCGGGCGCGACGCCGACTTGTGCGCGAGGCCGACGAGCGCCAGCACCTCCGGCACCTTCTTGCGGATCGACGTGCTCGACTCGCCCTGGACGCGGAGCGCGTACGCGATGTTCTCGAACGCCGAGCGGTCGCGGAGCAGCTTGAAGTCCTGGAAGACGCAGCCGACGTTCCGCCGCAGCAGCGGCACCTTGGAGCGCTTCAGCCGGTTGAGGTCGCGGCCGCCGACGAGGATCCGCCCGGTCGTCGGCTCGAGCTCCTTGAGGAGCAGCCGGATGATCGTCGACTTGCCCGAGCCGGACGGGCCGACGACGAAGACGAACTCGCCCTTCTCGATCACGAACGAGACGCCGTCGACCGCGACGACGTCCGGCTCGTAGATCTTCCGGACGTCCTCGAAGACGATCATCGCGGACGACGACGCGGACCTCTCGGAGCCGTTCTCCTCGACGACGGGGCCCTCGAGGAGGGCGGCAGCAGAGTCAGACACGGGTGTGAGCAGGTCGTCCATGCACCGGCGAGAGCGATCGACGCGACCTTCCCCGTGGTCGCTCCGGTTCCTGGGTTCGCCCAAGTGTAGCCGAGTCCTCCGGCTGTACCCCCATGGCCGTACGTACGGCCGGGCACCGTCTGCGCGCGATGGCCCATGAGCGCATCGTGGGATTGGGGAGCGGCAGGCGTCGTGCCGATCGCGCATGATCGACACGTGCGCCGCTCCATCGGGGTGCAAATGGGCTGGGTCGCGGCACTGGTAGCCGGATCCACGTGGCTCCTCGTCTGGGCGCACCAGGCACGTGCGCATGGAACGACGCAGGTCAACGAAAAAGTGCTCGTGCTCGGCCTCACGTGGATGGATTCCGCAAAGTTCCTCGTCCTGCCGTTCGCTCTCCTCTTCGCGACCATTGCCGCGCTTGACGGACAGCGAAGCAGGCACCGACGTTTGGGGCGCGCCGGCCTCGGTGTGACCTACGGGGCGCTCACGGCGTTGATCATCGGAGTCGCGCTCGAGTTCTGGACATTCCCGTGGGGCTCCTACGCGGAGGACTTCGACGACCCGCTCCCCACGTACGGCGGCCTCGTGCAAACGCTGGCGAGTCTCGCCCTGACTGTCGGAGTGACGTTGCTTGCGTTCGACCTTGCCCGTCGTGGGCTGCTTCCCATCTGGATCGGGATCGTCCTGGTCTTGGGTGCGGCGACGACGCTCTACCTCACGCCCGTGCTGCCGGCTCCGGGCATCGCCTGGTCGGTGGTGGGGGTCTACCTCTGGTACGCGGGTCGCTCGGCAAGCGATACCTCGCCGGCCTCGACGGGCACCGGTCCGTTGCGCGATTAGGCCTTCCCGGCGGCGCGCGCAAGCAGGTAGGCATGCACGAAGCCGTCGAGGGCGCCGTCGAGGACGCCCTGCGCGTTGCCCGCCTCGTGGTCGGTCCGGTGGTCCTTGACCATCTGGTACGGGTGGAGGACGTACGAGCGGATCTGGCTCCCGAAGCCGACGTCGACCTTGCTCCCCCGCTCCTTCGCGAGCTCTGCCTCGCGCTCCTCCTCCTGCAGCTCGGCCAGACGTGAGCGGAGGATCCGCATCGCCGTCTGCTTGTTCGACGTCTGCGAGCGCTCGTTCTGACACTGCACGACGATGCCGGTCGGAAGATGCGTGATCCGCACGGCGGAATCGGTCTTGTTCACGTGCTGGCCGCCGGCGCCGCTCGCCCGGTAGGTGTCGATACGGAGGTCGCCCTCGTCGATCTCGATCTCGGCGCTCTCCGGCAGGAGGGGTGCGACGACGACCTGAGCGAACGCCGTGTGACGGCGGTGAGCGGAGTCGTACGGCGAGAGTCGGACGAGCCGGTGGACGCCTCGCTCGGCCCTGAAGAGCCCGTACGCGTTCTCGCCCCGGACCGTGAGCGTCGCCGACTTGAGGCCGGCCTCCTCGCCCGGGCTCGCCTCGACGAGCTCGGACTGGAAGTCGCGGTCGGCCGTCCAGCGGAGATACATCCGGAGCAGCATCTCGGCCCAGTCCTGCGCGTCCGTGCCACCGGATCCCGCCGTGATGGAGACGACGGCGTCCCCGGCGTCGTACTCGCCGTCGAAGAGCGCCTCTTCCTGCAGGCGCGCCAGCTCGTCGCGGACGGGCGCGAGCTGCTCGGCGACCTCGCCTTCGAGCTCGGGGTCGAGCTCGAGCAGCTCGCGGGCGTCATCCACTTGGCTCCGCAGCGACTCGTAGCGCTCGAGCTTGCGCGTGACGCGGGCGTGCTCGGTCGACGTGCTCGCGGCGGTGGCCTGGTCGTCCCAGAAGCCCGGGGTGCCCATCGCGGCCTCGAGCTCCTCGCGGCGGGATGTCAGCGCATCGGGGTCAAAGGTAGTCACGGACCCAGGCGAGCTGGGCCCCGAGCTCCGAGAGCTGCTCGGTGACGGATCTGTCGTCGGTGACTGCCATGGCGGCGATCGTAGCCGCTAGCCGACGGCTGCCCGCGCCCGACGCGAGCGCAGCCATGCGTCCACCAGGAGACATGTGGAGAGCCAGGCGAGGCCGAGGCAGGCGCCCGCGAGGACGTCCGAGAGGTAATGCACGTTGAGGATCACCCGGCTGGCCGCGACGAGGCTGCCGACCGCGAACCCGGTGCACACGGACGCGATCCGTCGTCCTCGCATGGTCGCGGAGGCGGCTGCGTAGAGGCCGAGGAGCCCGAACACTGCGACGCCCGTCGTCGCATGCCCGCTCGGGAAGGAGAAGGACGAGGGAAGCTCGATCGCGCTCCCGACATCCGGTCGCTCGCGCTCATAGCCCGCCTTGGCGCTGAGGACGAGCACCTGGCTGCCGAGCGTCACCACGACGAGGACGACTGCATCACGCCGCCGGCCCCGGCGCAGGAGGACGACCGAAACGGCGGTCACGACGATCGTCACCCCGACGACGCCGCCCAGCCAGGTGAACGGTCGCGCCAGCCATTCGACCCAGGTCGGCATCGACCCCACCACCCACTCCGCGACCTCGGCGTCGACCTCCGAGAACGCGCCGCCGTTGACGACGTCCGCGGCGAGGCCGGCGTACCCGATGAGCGCCAGAACGAGGACGACGAGGAGCACCCCGGGCGGTGCGACGCCGGTAAGCGGCCCCGCCGGGAACCCCGCCGTACGTGCCCCGAGGGGGGCGGGATGGCCCCCTGAGGTCACGGTACCGGCGGATTCGTCACGCATGGGTGCCGGGATCGTGCCGTCTTCGTGACGGCTGCGTCGCATCGTCCTAGTCGCAAGGCGGGGACCCGTAACGGCGCGGGGGCGCCATCGCCGGGCGGTGCGGCCCGGGTTCGACGTCCCCTCGAACGGTCGCCACCGGTCACTCTGGCGGGTGATGAACCACCTCGTGACAAGGGACACACTGTCGCGCGAATCACGTTCCCGGCGCCGATCGGCGGCCGCGCTCGTCGTGCCCCTGGCGGACGAGCCGGCCGACCGGCGTCGGGAGATCGCCGTGGCCCCCACGAACCCTCCTCGCCGCCGATGAGTCTGGCGGCCGCCGTCGGTCCAAACCATGGACGACACTTCAGGAGGAACAGGAGGCCGACATGCCCAGCTCGATCCGGACCCAGAAGGCGCACAAGCTCGATCGCGGGTTCACCGCGACGCTCGTCAGGAGCCCGAGCCCGGGCGGCTGGACGTACGTCGTGATGCCGGACTCGGTCGAGTTCTTCGGCACCCGCGGTCTCGTCAAGGTCGCGGGAACCATCGACGGTCATCCATTCCGGAGCTCATTCATGGCGATGGGCGACGGGACACACAAGCTGCCGGTCAAGGCGGACCTCCGCAAGACGATAGGGAAGGAGGCCGGGGACACCGTCCAGGTGCTCCTCGAGGAGCGGCTGAGCTAAGGGGTGGAACGCGGCGCGTAGCGGTGGTGCAGGTCGAGGACGTTCCCATCCGGGTCCTCGAAAAGCGCCTGGTGGCAGACCCCGCTGTCGATCGTCTCGCCGGTGAACGTGACGCCGCGTGACTCGAGCTTCGCCCGCGCCGCCGCGACGTCGTCGACCTGGAGCGCGATCGGCACCTTGTGGGGCTGGAAGGCGATGTCGAGCCGTTCGATGGCGATCAGAGCGATCGTGACAGTGCCGGTCTCGAACTCGATTCCAAGCGGCTCCTCGCCGGGTCGTTGCCAGGCACTCGACCGCTCGAGGCCGAGCACGTTCTCGTAGAACTCCGCGGCCACTGCAATGTCCCTGGTCGGGATCGAGACGAAGTCGACGCCGGTCACCAGCGAGGTCGTTGCGCTCATCGATTCTCCTTGGTGGCGTTACGAATCTCGGTGGAGCGTATCGCCGGCGGAAGTGCCTGGCTGAAGCCGGGCACCGAGCCCACGTGGCGCCCCGAGAGCAGGTGTCCGACTGAAGTCGGACACCGGGCGCAGCGCGGCCCCGCACTTCTAGCGCAGAGCCGCCGTCAGGCGGCTACGAGCCGTGGCAGCGCTTGAACTTCTTGCCGCTGCCGCACCAGCACGGGTCGTTCCGCCCGACGTCCCGGTGCTCGTTGACGGCCGGCTTCGGCGTGCCCATCGGCGTCGTCGACGGCGGCTCCGCAAGGGCCGTCGCTGCGCTGCCTCCCGCGGCGGCGATCGCCTCGGCACCGTGGAGCTGATCGTGCTCGTAGGCGAGCGCCTTCGGTGCCTGCACAGGCTGGAGCTGCTGCTCTGCCTCCTCGCGCTGAACCTCGACGTGGAACAGCGTGAGCACGACCTCCTCGCGGATCACGCGACCGAGCTCCTCGAACATCACATGACCTTCGCCGCGGTACTCGACGAGCGGATCCTTCTGTGCCATCGCGCGGAGGTGGACGCCCTCACGGAGGTAGTCCATCGACTCGAGGTGCTCGCGCCAGCGCGTGTCGACGATCTGGAGGATCACGTAGCGCTCGATCTCGCGCGTCAGCTCGGGGCCGAACGACTCCTCGCGCTCCGCGTACGCGTCGAGCGCGTCCGCGACGAACTCCTCGACGAGCGCATCCTGGCTCGCGACGTCGACCTCCTCGCGCAGCTCGGCGGCCGTGATGTCCGTCCCGTAGAGCGCCCGCATCTGGGTGACGAGGCCGTCGATGTCCCACTCGTCGGGCATCTCGGCGTCCGTGAACTGCGTCACGTTCGCGGAGACGACCTCCTCGATCCAACCGCGGATCTCGTCCGAGAGATCCTCGCCCTCGAGCACGCCACGCCGCTGCTCGTAGATGACCATGCGTTGCGTGTTCATCACGTCGTCGTATTTCAGGACGTTCTTGCGCGAGACGAAGTTCTGCTCCTCGACCTTCTTCTGCGCGTTCTCGATCTGGCGCGAGAGGATCGACGCCTCCATCGGCTGGTCGTCCGGGATCTTGAAGCGCTCCATGATCCCGTGGATCCGATCGCCGGCGAACAGCCGCACGAGGTCGTCCTGGGCGGAGAGGTAGAAGCGCGTCTCGCCCGGGTCGCCCTGACGTCCCGAGCGCCCGCGGAGCTGGTTGTCGATGCGGCGGGACTCGTGCCGCTCGGTGCCGAGCACGTAGAGGCCACCGGCCTCGACGACGCCGTCGCCGAGCTTGATGTCGACGCCGCGCCCCGCCATGTTCGTCGCGATCGTCACCGCGCCGGGCTGACCCGCGTCCTTGATGATCTCGCTCTCCCGCTCGTGCTCCTTCGCGTTCAGCACGTTGTGCGGGATGCCGCGCCGCTTGAGGAGCTCCGCGAGGTACTCCGACGTCTCGACCGCGATCGTGCCGACGAGCACGGGCTGACCGTGCTCGTGGCGCTCGACGATGTCCTCGAGCACCGCGTTCCACTTCGCGTCCTTGGACTTGAAGATGAAGTCGTTCTCGTCCGCGCGCGCGACGGCCACGTTGGTCGGGATCTCGACGACGTGCAGGTTGTAGATCTCGACGAACTCCTTCTCCTCCGTCTTCGCCGTACCGGTCATGCCTGCGAGCTTCTCGTAGAGGCGGAAGTAGTTCTGGAGCGTGATGGTCGCGAGCGTGACGTTCTCCTCGCGGATCGCGACGTCCTCCTTCGCCTCGATCGCCTGGTGAAGCCCCTCGCTCCAGCGGCGCCCCTCCATGATCCGGCCGGTGTACTCGTCGACGATCTTGACCTCGCCGTCCTGCACGACGTAGTCCACGTCACGCTTGTAGAGCGATTCCGCCTTCAGCGCCTGGGTGAGGTGGTTGACGAGCTGGACGTTCCGGGGGTCGTACAGGTTGTCGACCCCGAGCGCGCGCTCGACCTTGTCCAGTGCCGTCTGCGCGGGTGAGACGGTCTTGAACTTCTCGTCGTAGAGGTAGTCGGCGCCGGAGAGCTCGGTCTCGTCCTCGCCCTTCATCACCTTCCGGGTGAGCGGCGCCCCGTCGAGCTCGCGCACGACGCGAGCGAAGTCGTAGTACGTCTTCGCCGCCGTCTCCGGCTCGCCGGAGATGATGAGCGGCGTCCGCGCCTCGTCGATCAGGATCGAGTCGACCTCGTCGACGATCGCGAACACGTGCCCTCGCTGCACCGTCCCGTCGAGCGAGACGGCCATGTTGTCGCGCAGGTAGTCGAAGCCGAACTCGGAGTTGGTGCCGTACGTGATGTCGGCGGCGTACGCCTCCTTGCGGCGGGTGTGCGACATCATGTTCTCGATCCAGGCGACGGAGACGCCGAGCCGGTCGAACACCGGGCGGTTCCACTCCGCGTCGCGCTTCGCGAGGTAGTCGTTGACCGTGACGAGGTGGACGTTGTCGCCGGCGAGCGCGTTCAGGTAGAGCGGTGCGCTCGCGACGAAGGTCTTCCCCTCGCCGGTCTTCATCTCCCCGATGTCGCCCTCGTGGAGGACGATGCCACCCATCATCTGGACGTCGAACAGGCGCTGCCCGGACTCGCGCTTGCGCGCCTCGCGGACCGCGGCGAACGCCTCGTAGAGGATCTCGTCGAGCGACTCGCCGTTCTCGATCCGCTGCTTGAACTCGGCGGTCTTCGCGAGGAGCTCATCGTCCGTGAGCGGCTCGAAATCCGGCTCGAGCGAGGTGATGTAGGCGGCCTGCTCGGAGAGCCGCTTGAGACGGCGTCCCTCGCCGATCCGGAGGACCTTCTCGAAGCGGCCGAAGCTCGTGGTGGGCATGCGCTAGAGGGTACCGTCTGCCCGCGGCGCCGCCTGGCTCCCACATTCTCCGAACGGACTCTTCATCGTCGCGTCACGCGTCGGGAGGATGATCCGTCGCGTGCGTCGCCTTCTCGCCTCTCTGATCCTCGTTGCACTGGTGGTCCCGGCGTCGGCGGCGGCGCTCCTGACGCCCGGCCGCACCATCTCGAACGTCGCCCCGGTGACGGCGCTCTCCGTCACGCACCGCTCGGTCGTATGGGCCGTGGGGCGGTCGAAGCGCGACTGCGGGCACGTGCGGCTCTGGGACACGGCGACGCGCGGCCTCTGGACGCTCGGAAGCCGGACGATCCGCGGCTGCGAAGAGGGTCCGAGCGGCGGCTTCGGGATCGGACAGGTGGCGACCTCCGGCCGGCGGGTCTTCTGGGTGACGAACATCGGAGGCAATTTCACGGACTACCAGCTCTGGACCGCGACGCCGACGCGACCGGGGCCGCGCCGGCTCGCCTTCGAGACGGCCGAGTCCGGCGGGCCGTCGCCGATCGTGCTCGGCGCCGGGACCCGCGAGGGCGTGCCCTATGCCATCGGCCCCGCAGTCACGTACGTCAGCGAGGCGGGCGCGCGGCAATTCCGCGTCACCCTCGGCGCTCCGGTGCGCCTCCTCACCTCGGGCACGGGGCCCGGCACGGCCCGTGTGGTCGCTGCGCTCTCGGACGGTCGGGTCGTGCTCCTCTCGCGCACGGGCGCCGTGCTGCGAACGGACGAGTACGACCCGGGCTCGGTGCGCGCGATCGCGCTCGGCCTCGGAGGGCCGCTCGTCCAGGTCGGGAACGTCGTCCACGTCGGGAGCTCGGATGTCACCCTTCCCGCCGGCGCGCTGATGCTCGACTACCGCCAGCGCACGATCGTCTACCGGCAGGGCACGCAGGTTCGTACGCGACACATCACGACCGGCGCCGACCGCCTTCTCCGGGTGATCCCGGTCAAGCCCTGGCAGCCGATGCTGTTCTCGACCGACAGCTGGGGCTCGGCTTGGGCGACGGGCAGCATCGGTCAGCTGGCGGTCGGGGCCGCTCCGCTGAGCATCGGGTCCGGGTAGGTCAGGCCTAGGAACCGACGGACCCGCCGGCGTCGCGGAGGTACTGGTGGATGAAGGCGATCGCCATGCTGCCCTCGCCGACGGCCGCCGCGACGCGCTTGACCGGGCTGTAGCGGACGTCCCCGCACGCAAAGATCCCGGGGACGCTCGTCTCGAGCAGGTACGGGTCGCGCTCGTGGCCCCAGCGCCCGGCGGCCGTCACGTCGGTACCGGTGAGGACGTAGCCCTTCTGATCGACCGCGATCTCGGGCGGGAGCCACCCGGTCTCCGCGTCCGCTCCGATGAAGATGAAGAGGCCGGCGGAGTCGAGCCGGGTCGTCTTGCCGGTCTCCGAGCTCGAGACCTCGATCGCCTCGAGGGAGAGCTCGCCGTGCGCCGCCACCACCTCGGTGTGACCCAGGACGCCGATGTTCGTCCTCTGCGCGATCTGGTCGACGAGGTACTTGGACATGCTCTTTCCGAGACCGTCGCCGCGGCAGAGGATCGTCACGCTCCGCGCGTGCGTCGAGAAGAACATCGCCGCCTGACCGGCCGAGTTGCCGGCGCCGACGATGTGCACGTCGAGCCCGTGCGTGTTGGGCGCCTCGCTGCGTGACGCCCCGTAGAACACGCCCTTGCCGGCGAGGCGGTCGAACCCCTCGATCGGCAGCCGCCGCCACGTGACGCCGCACGCGAGGATGATCGTCCTCGCATGCAGGACGTCGCCCGCGTCGAGATGCAGCTGACGCGTTTCGGCGTCGATGTGCGTGATCGACCGCGTGACCAGGATCTCGGCGCCGAGCCTGCCGGCCTGCCGAAGCGCGCGGCCGGCGAGCTCGTCACCGGAGACGCCGTCCGGGAAGCCGAGGTAGTTCTCGATCTTGGACGAGGTGCCGGCCTGGCCGCCAGGCGCCTCGCGCTCGATGACGAGCGTCCGGAGCCCTTCGGAGGCGCCGTATACCGCGGCGGCGAGCCCCGCAGGCCCCGCCCCCACGACGACGACGTCGTACTCCGTCGCCTCCGCCTCGGTCGGGAGGTCGAGGAGCTCCGCAATCCGACGGAGCTGGGGCTGCACGACCGCCCTGTCGTCGAGCTCGAGCATGTCGGCGACCTGCCGCAGGTGGGGACGCACGACGACCCCGGCCTCGAGGATGCGAACGCACGGGAGCTCGTCGTCGGAGGGAAGGGACTCGCCCCATTGCTCGACGGCATCCTCGGCATCGGGCGTGATCCAGTCGTAGGTGATGTGGTTCCGGTCGAGGAAGCGGCGGACGTCGGCACAGGACGCGTCCCACTGTGCGCCGAGCACGACCGCCCGGCGCGGCGGCCGGTCGACGGCGAGCCCGGACAGCCCCCGCGCGCCCTGGATGCGGTTGACCGCAAGGCGACCGACCTCCGCCGCCACGTCCGGTGCCACCGCAGCGACGGCGTGGTAGTCGCGAGGGTCGAGCCTCATCACCCGGGACGCCTCGGCGGCGCGAAACCCGACCGGGAAGACCGTGCCGAACGTGATCGGCACCTCCCCGAACACCTCGCCGGGCTCACGCTCCCCGACCGTGCGCTCGATTCCGTCGACGACCTGGACGGCCTCGATGCTCCCCTCGATGAGCCCGAAGAGCGCCTGCTCGCTGCCCTGGTGCGCCGCGTACTCCCCGACGGCCAGCGTGATGTCAGCCGACGCGCGCGCGAGCCGAGCGCGCTCGTCCTCATCGAGCCCCGCGAAGATCGTGATCCGCGCTACCTCCTCGGCGGTCACCATGCGAGGGGGCCTGTCGTCGCAGGAGCGTGCACGCGGGCAACCTACCCGGCCGCGTGCAATCCTCGGCGTCGTGACGGTGCTGATCGACGGGTCGCTGGACGGGATCGACTGGGCGCAAGCGAAGGCCGACCTCGCCGCGGACGAATTCGACAACGGCCGGTCGGCCGAGGCGCTCCGCCGCGCGTTCGAGCAGTCCCAGCACGTGGCCTTCGCCCGCGTCGGCGCCCGAGTCGTCGGGATGGCCCGATTGCTCTCGGACGGCGTCAGCAACGCCTTCCTCGTCGACGTCTGGACGGCCTCGGCCTACCGGCGGAGGGGCATCGCCTCGGCGATGATCCGCCGGCTGCTCGACGAGGTTCCCGGGCAGCACGTCGGTCTCCAGACCGACGACATGCAGGCCTTCTACGCGTCGCTCGGCTTCCGCCCGCAGCCGGAGTTCCTGGCGCGCGTCGTCGGCACGTGGCTCGACAACGACGCGAATCGTCCGGGCTAGAGGGGCGTGACGCCGATCTCCCAGACGTCGTCCACGAGTCGGGCGGCGGTCACCACGTAGGCGGCGTGGCGCTCGGCGCCGAGGCGCTCGAGCTCGGGAACGCCGGCCAGCGTCGGCTCGCCGTCGATCCGCACCGATCGCTCGGCCCCGTCCCACGCGAGCTCGACGAACTCGCCGCCAGGGTCGCGCTCGAGCTCGATGGTCTCGATCCCACGCATCGCGACCGCCCAGACGCGCTCGTCCCGCCTGACCGCGTGCACCCGATACGGCGCCTGCCGGTCGAGCAAGAGGACCATCGCCGCGGGGCCCGCGGAGTCCGGGGCGCCGTCATCGACGACGACGCGCCCGTCCCGGAGAGCCACGAACCAGAGCTCGTCGCCGACGAGGTCGGGCGCGAGGACGGTGACGACGGCGTCCCACTCGCGCTGGCGATGGATCCCGTGGATCCCGACCTCGCCCCAGTGCGGGCCCGGATCGTGGGGGAGCGGCACCGATCGGCTCAGCCGTCGGGGGCCGCACGGAGCGACTGCTCGATCTCCTCCACGGGCATCGGCTCCGGCGGCACGCCGTGGGCGCGGCGACGGGGCTCCTGCACCTTCTTGTCGCGGAGGCGCTCGATCTGCCGCTCGAGCTTGTCGACGAGCAGGTCGGTCGCCGCCTCGTAGGTGGTCGCCGCCTCTCGACCGTGGAGGTTCGGCCCCTTCACGTGAACCTCGGCCTCGACGATGTGGTCGTCCGAGATCTTCGGATTGCGCTCGCGATCGAGGACGACCTCGACGAGCGTCTCGTCGTGGAGGCGGCGCCCGAGCTTGACGAACTTCGCCTCCACGTAGCTGCGGGCTCCGTCGTTCACGTGGCCGCGTCGCACCGTGAGATTCAGTCGCATGGCGCCTCCTCTTCGCGTTGCACTCAACCTACCGCACTGCCCGCGCGAGGCAAATGACCTCGACGTGTCGTGCTCCGGCCCGGCGAAGCTCCGTCGCACACGCGGACCCGGTCGCGCCGGTCGTGTACACGTCGTCGACCAGCGCGATGCGCGCCGGCGCCTCGTCGACCGCGATGAAGGCGCCCCGGACGTTCGCCCCGCGCTCCGCCCGGGGCAGGCCGGCCTGCCGGCGGCTCACCGCCGCGGTGCGGGCGAGAACAGATGCGACCGGTATCTGCCAGCCGACGCCGAGCGCCTCGGCGAGACGCGCGGCGGGCACGTGGCCGCGCTCCCTCGCCCGCTCCCGGTCGCCCGGCACGGCCACGAGCGCGTCGACCGCCGGCCGCGCGACGACGCCCGCAACGAGTTCGGCGAGCACCGGTGCGAGGTCGCGCCGCCCGCGCTCCTTCCAGGCCGACACGATCGGTCGCGCACGCGCGTCGTAGACCAGAGCGGCCCTGGCACGCGCGAACGCGAGGCGGCGGCCCGTGCACTCGACGCACCGTCGAACCGGCCACGCTCCCGGGCAACCGCAACGCTCGCAAACGGGCGGCGCGATCCGGACGAGTGCGGCGAGGCACCGCTCGCACAGCACCGCCCCCGGCACGTCGCACCCGGCGCAGCGTCGCGGTAGGACGAGCCCGAGGAAGCCCATCCACCGACGCTACGGCCGCAGGTGTGACGGGAACGTGCCACCTTCGTGCCGGGTTCGTGCCGCTCAGTCGAGCACGGAGGCAGCGAGCATCTCGCGGAGCGCCGGGCGTGCTCGTTCGAGGTCGTCGGGCTCCTTGATCGGGAAGAACCGGCCGCGGGCGCCGGAACGCGGAACCTCGAGGAACGTCGTGTCGAGCACCCACGCGATCTGGTGGTACAGGCGCTCGAGCTGGACCGCCGTCCTGCCGTCGACCGACTTCGCGACGTACAGCCACGGGAGGTCGAAGTCGCGGTCGAGCGTGTCCAGGGCAATGGTGGCGGTGTTCGTGTTGAAGACGGGGATGCGGTCGTGGTCGAAGCCCGGCGGGAACTGTGGGCCCTCGAGCAGCCCGAGCCGCCCGTCGACCCGCGCCGGCGCACCGCCCATGTCGCCGTCCTTGACGGCCACCTCCACGGTCAGCGGCCGCCCCGCGCCAAGGTGCGCTCCGATCACGACCGGGTCGAGGCGCGCGCCGAGGTTGTCGACGTTGGAGACCGCGACGTGCTCGACGCCGCGCTCGCGGAGCACGTCGAGCGTGCCCGAGCGCCGGATCGCGCCGAGGAGGTCGCCGTGCCCGGGCGCGTAGAGCGACGGGCCGGCCATCCTCGAGGAACAGGCTCGCCGCTCTCGGTGAGCCGGAGCGACACGGACTGCGAGAACCAGAGCGGCTCGGGAACCTCGAGCGATGCGACGTGGGCGCGCGTCTCGTCCGCCGTCTGGAAGCTCGTCATCAACGCGACGGGGATCTCGACGCCGAGCGCCTCGCCGAGCCGCGCCGTCTCGCCGAGCTTCCACGAGAGGAAGCTCCGTCCGTCGACGGCCTCGACGGCGCCCTTCACGACACCGCCGAAGCGCGTCGCCATCCCGCCTGCGAGCACGACCTGGGCGACACGCCCGGACGCGAGCGCGTCGAGACCGGCCGAGCGCGCGCGCAGCCCGGTCGTCCGAGCCGGGCTCGGGGAGCGTCGTCACGTCGCCCTCCGCAGGCGGCTCCACGACGCCCCGGCGCGACGTTCGACGCCGGCGTCAGCTCACCGGCGGAAACGCGCGCGCGGAGCGCTTCGAACGTCTCCGCGTCGAACCCGAAGCGCGTCGAGGACGCGACGCGTCTCGGGATCGACGTCGTCCAGGATCATCGAGCGGCGGCGGTCTCGCGGGGCAGCGACGCCGCGTACGGCGTCCGGTGGATGCCCCGTTCCGTGACGATCGCCGCGACGAGGTCGCCGGGGTCACGTCGAAGGCCGGGTTGCGGGCGGCGAAGCGGGTCGTCAGCTCCGACCCGTCGCGCTCCTCGATCGGGATCTCGTCGCCGGTCGGCCAGGGACGGGTCGAGCGTCGAGGTCGGCGCGACGACGACGAGCGGCAGCCCGTGGTGCGCGGCGAGCACCGCGAGACCGTACGTCCCGATCTTGTTCGCCGTGTCGCCGTTGGCGGCGATCCGGTCGGCGCCCGTCACCACGAGGTCGACCTCGCCGCGGGCCATGAACGACGCCGCCGCGCCGTCCGCGATCACGGCGTGCGGGATGGCGAGCTGCTCGAGCTCCCACGCCGTCAGGCGGCCGCCCTGCAGGAGCGGCCTCGTCTCGTCGACCCAGACGTGCGAGACGCGACCGGCCTCGTGCGCGGCGCGGACTGCCCCGAGCGCCGTGCCGTACCCACCCGTCGCGAGCCCGCCCGCGTTGCAGTGCGTGAGGACGCGCGCCCCCTCCGGGAACAGCTCCACCGCGTGGGCGCCCATCGCCCGGCAGCGCTCGACCTCGTCGGCGTGGATCCGCTCCGCTCGCTCGCGCGTCGGGTCGTCCCGCATCGCCTCGAGCGCCCAGCGGAGGTTGACCGCCGTCGGGCGGGACGCGGCGAGCGTCGCGAACGCCGCGTCGAGGTCGTCGCCCCGCTCGGCGGCGAGCGCCATCCCGTACGCGGCGGCGACCCCGATCGCCGGCGCGCCGCGAACGGCGAGCACGCGGATCGCCTCGGCGAGCTCGGCAGCCGTGCCGCAGCGCAGGTCGACCTCCTGCTCCGGGAGCAGGCGCTGGTCGAGCACGACGACGGCGTCGTGCTCGAGGCGGACGATCCGGTGCGGCTCGAGGTCTCGCTGCGACACTGTCGTACGGGGCGAGATTTATCTCGCCCCTACGCGGTGCAGACGCCGGCTGTCGCGTCAGCGCTACGTGCCCTCGTCCCAGCTCGCGAGGTACGCGGCCTGCTCCTCGGTGAGCTCGTCGATCGCGACGCCCATCGTCGCCAGCTTGAGGCGGGCGATCTCGTCGTCGATCTCCTTCGGCACGTCGTAGACCGTCCGCTCGAGCGAGGCGGCGTTCGCGATCACGAACTCCGCGGCAAGCGCCTGGTTGGCGAACGACATGTCCATCACCTGCGCGGGATGCCCCTCGGCGGCCGCGAGGTTGACGAGCCGGCCCTCGGCGAGGAGGAACACCCGCCGCCCGTTCGAGAGCGTGAACTCCTCGACGAAGTGGCGCGCCTCGCGCGTGTCGGTGGCGAGCGAGCGGAGCGCCGGGATGTCGATCTCGACGTTGAAGTGCCCGGTGTTGGCGAGGATCGCGCCGTCCTTCAGGCGCTCGATGTGCTCGCGGGAGATGACGTGCTTGTCGCCCGTCGCGGTCACGAAGATGTCGCCGACCTCGGCGGCCTGCGACATCGGCATCACCTGGAAGCCGTCCATCACGGCCTCGAGCGCCTTCATCGCGTCGACCTCGGTGACGATCACGTGCGCACCGAGCCCCTTCGCGCGCATCGCGACGCCGCGGCCGCACCAGCCGTAGCCGGCGACGACGAACGAGCGACCCGCGAGCAGGACGTTCGTGGCGCGGATGATCCCGTCGATCGTCGACTGGCCGGTGCCGTAGCGGTTGTCGAAGAGGTGCTTCGTGCGCGCCTCGTTGACCGCGACCACCGGGAAGCCGAGCTTGCCGTCACGCTCGAGCGCGCGGAGGCGGATGACGCCGGTCGTCGTCTCCTCCGTCCCGGCGATCACGTCGCCGAGCTGCTCGCGCCGGGCCGAGTGGAGGATCCCGATCACGTCGGCGCCGTCGTCCATCGTCACGTGCGGACGATGGTCGATCGCCGCCTCGAGGTGCTGCGTAGTACGTGTCGTGGTCCTCGCCCTTGATCGCGAAGGTGCCGATCCCGTACTCCTCGACGAGCGCCGCTGCGACGTCGTCCTGGGTCGAGAGCGGGTTCGACGCGCAGAGGACGACCTCGGCGCCGCCGGCCTTCAGCGTGCGCATGAGGTTCGCGGTCTCGGTCGTCACGTGGAGGCAGGCCGAGACGCGGTACCCCGACAGGGGCTGCTCACGCTCGAACCGCTCGCGGATCGCAACGAGCACCGGCATCTGCCGGTCGGCCCACTCGATCCGGCGCACGCCCTCGGGGGCGAGCGCGAGATCCTTGACGTCGTGCTTGATGGTTGTGGCCATGGTTCCTCTCTGGTGTGCTCAGGCTGCGAGCAGGCGCTCGTGCTTGCGCTGCTCCCATTCGATCCAGTCGGCTTCGCTCGCCCCTTCGGCGGGGACGGTCGCCCCGGTCAGCCAGCCCTCGACCGCAGCCCGGAGCTCGGGGTTGCGGCGAAGCCGGACGACGAACGCGACATCGTCGAGCTCGACGCCGAAGCGGCGCCGCAGCTCACCGAGCCCGCGCAGAAGATCGAGCTCCGTGTCGCCGTAGCGGCGGTAGCCCGACGGGCTCCGCTCGGGGACGACGAGCCCGGTCGACTCGAGGTAGCGGAGCATCCGCGGCGACCACCCGGTGCGGGCGGCGGCCTGGCTGACGGTGTAGCTCTCCAACGCCGCGCAACCTTACCACAGTCGTGTCAAGGTAGCGGCGATAGGCTCCCCGCATGCGCGTCCACGTGATCAGCGACCTCGAGGGCGTCTCCGGAGTCGTCAAGGCCGGGCAGACGGGCGGCGGCGAGCCGATGTACGAGGAGGCGCGGCGGCTCTACACCGAGGAGATCAACGCCGCGGTGCGCGGGGCCAAGGCGGCCGGCGCGACGGAGATCGTCGTCATGGACTGCCACGGCGCGGGCAAGGAGTGGTCGTTCAACTCGCTCGTTCCCGAGCTCCTCGAGCCGGACTGCGAGTTCGTCGTCCAGGAGAACTGGACGGAGTACACGGCGTTCCTCGAGGAGGGCTGCGACGCCGCGCTCCTGGTCGGGATGCACGCGCGCGCGGGCGTGCGGGCCGGGGTGATGAACCACACCGTGTCGGGACGCGACTACCTCAACCTGCGCTTCAACGGCATCCTCGTCGGCGAGACGGGCATCCACGCCGCTCTCTGCGGCACGTGGGGTTGCCCGGTGCTGCTCGTCACCGGTGACGACGCGGCGTGCGACGAAGGTCGTGCGCTGCTCGGCGACGGGCTCACGACGGTCGCCGTGAAGACCGGCCTCGGCGCGACGTCCGCGCGCCAGATCCCGCCCGTGCGGGCACGGACGATGATCGAGGAGGGCGCGAGGACGGCGCTCTCCGACCTCACGGCGGTCGCGCCGTGGAGCCCCGGCAGCCCCTGCGAGATCACGGTCGAGTTCAAGCACACGCTCGCCCCCGACGGGCTCCGCTTCCGGCCCGGCGTCGTCCGCGTCGACGACCGCACGATCTCCGTCACGGCCGACACCTGGTGGGAGGCCTGGAAGGCGTTCTACTTCTAGCTCGCCAAGCGGGATTCGGCAGGAGCCGAATCCCGCGCTTGACCGCCTTCGGCGGGACACCCCTGAAGGCGCCCGCTTCGCGGTCGCAACGAACTCTTCTTCCCGAGCAGAGATGCCCCGCGTTCGCGTCGCGCGGTGCTACGGCGCGCTCGTCCCCTCGCGCCCGTAGCGATCCTCGAGCCGCACGACGTCGTCGAGGTGCGGCGTCGACACCTCGAGCGACGAGCAGGTCCTCGATCGCCGTCACCCGATGCACGGTGCCCGGCCGGTAGCGGAAGGCGTCTCCCGGCGAGATCTCGACGGTCTCCAGCGGCCCGCCGACCTCGCCGAGCTCGAGCGACGCGCGTCCCTCCTGGACGAGCCAGGCCTCGTCCTTCACCTCGTGGTACTGGAGGCTCAGCGACTGGCCCGCCTTGACGAACAGGAGCTTGCCGACGTACGCCTCGGCCTCGGCCCAGACGAGCTCCCAGCCCCAGGGCTTCTCGACACGGCGGGGCGTGACCGCGTACGGGCTCCCGCTGCCGGAGCCGGTCACGCGAGCCACTCCGGGTGCGCGCCGACGTACTCGTCGGCGCGCTTGAGCTCCTTCGGCGTGTTGACCGTCAGCCACGTCCCCGTGTGCCGGAACGCGTGGAGCGTCCCCTCGCCCGCGAGCTCGGGGAACGTCGTCGTCTCGTGGTCGCCCTTCTCCGGGAACCGTGCGAGCGCCGCCGGCGAGAGCACGTAGATCCCGCAGTTGACCCAGTACGGCACGCGCGAGACCTCGTGGAAGCCCGTGACGACGTCGTCGTCGGTGAGGTCGACCTGACCGAACTGCGACGGCGGCTGCGCGACGGTCAGCGTCGCGGCGGCGCCGGTCGCCCAGTGCCGTTCGAGCAGCGCGCCGAAGTCGACATCGACGAGCTCGTCGCCGTTCATCGCGAACACGTCGCCGTCCTCGGCTCGCGAGCCGGCCGCGTACCGGATCCCGCCACCGCGGCCGAGCCGCTCGGGCTCGCCCGCGCAGACGAGCTCCACGCCGAGCCCGGCCAGGCTCCGCTCGAACTCGCCCTCCTGCCCGCCGAGGCAGCTGACGATCACGCGCCCGACGCCGGCGTTTCTTGAGCCGCCCGATCTGCCACGCGAGGAGCGGACGTCCGCCGACCGGCACGAGCGACTTCGGCAGGCCGCCGGCGGCGTCGCCGAGGCGCTCCGCCTTGCCGCCCGCGAGGACGATTGCCTCCACTAGCCCTAGACCGTCCCGTTGGAGGCGCGGCCGATCGCCGCGTACCGGAAGCCCGCGGCGCGCATCGCCTCGGGGTCGAGCATGTTCCGGCCGTCGACGAACACGCGCGAGCGCATCGTCGCCCCGACCGCGTCCCACTCCACGTCGGCGAGCTCGGGCCACTCGGTGACGAGCACGACGGCGTCCGCGTCCCGCGCCGCGTCGGCGACGCTCGGCACCTGCTCGACGCCGTGGAAGCCGTCGGCGTGCGCGATCGGGTCCCAGACGACGACGTCCGCCCCCTCTGCGAGCAGGCGCCCGGCGAGCACGAATGCCGGCGCCTCGCGCGTGTCGTCCGTGTTGGGCTTGAACGCGAGGCCGAGGAGCGCGATGCGCTTCCCGCGGAGCGGCCCCAGGAGCTCCTGCAGCTTGCCGACGACGCGGCGCTTCTGGAGCTCGTTCACCTCGATCACGGCGCTCAGCACCTGGAAGTGGTACCCGGAGTTGGCCGCGAGCTGCTTGAGCGCAAGGGAGTCCTTGGGGAAGCACGAGCCGCCGAAGCCGATCCCCGCCCGGAGGAAGCTCTTGCCGATGCGGCGGTCGTAGCCGATCGCCTCCGCCACCTTGACCACGTCGGCGCCCGTCGCCTCGCAGACGTTCGCGATCTCGTTGATGAACGAGATCCGGGTCATGAGCGCGGCGTTCGCGGCGAGCTTCGCCATCTCGGCCGAGGCGACGTCCGCACGGACGACCGGGGCGTCGATTCCCGCGTGGAGCTCCTCGACGGCGTCCGCGTCGGCGGCGTCGAACGCGCCGACGACGATCCGGTCCGGCTCCATGAAGTCCTTGATCGCCGTCCCCTCGGCCGTGAACTCGGGGTTCGACGCGTACCCGACGTGCCCGAGCCCGCGCGCGTCGAGGCGATGCCTGACCTTCTCACCCGTCCCGACGGGGACGGTGCTCTTCATGACGACGACGATGCGGTGGTCGACCTCGGGCAGCTCGTCGATGACCATCCACACCGCGGAGAGGTCGGCGTCGCCGGAGACCGTCGGAGGCGTGCCGACCGCGACGTAGACGAACTCCGCGCCCTCGATCGCCTCGACGACGTCGGTCGTGAACGTCAGCCGCTCGCGGTTCCGCTCGAGGAGCTCGTCGAGGCCCGGCTCGTAGATCGGCACCTCGCCGCGGCGAAGCGCGTCGATCTTCCCGGGAAGGACGTCCCTGATCGTGACGTCGTGCCCGAGCTCGGCGAAGCACGCGCCGGTCACGAGACCGACGTAGCCTGCGCCGAACACGGCGACGCGATGCGCGTTGGCCTCGCTCATGCCCGGCGAGGAGGATAGCCACGCGCCCTGACGGGGCGGCGGATACGATCGACGCGCCCCGGGCAGCCGTCAGGAGGAGCGCGTGGAGCCGGTCGAATCCAACCCCGCGCCCGTCGTCCGGGCACAGGGCGTCGTCAAGCGCTACGGCGCGAAGGTCGCTCTCGACGGGCTCGACGTCGAGATCGGCCACGGCGTGACGGGGCTGCTCGGGTCGAACGGCGCAGGGAAGACGACGCTCATCTCGCTGATGCTCGGGCTCCGCCGGCGTGACGCCGGGACGCTCGAGGTGCTCGGGCACGACCCGCAGAGCGCGGGAATCGAGGTGCGCGAGCGCATCGGGTACGGGCCCGAGCACCACAACCTGCCTCCCGAGGTGCAGGCGCAAGACCTCGTCCGGCACCTGACGGAGCTCCACGGGATCCCGCCCCGCAGCGCGATCCAGCGCGCGAGCGACGCGCTCTGGCAGGTCGGGCTCGGCGAGGAGCGGCTCCGGCCCGTCGGGACGATGTCGACCGGGCAGCGACAGCGCGTGAAGCTGGCTTCGGCGATCGCGCACGACCCGGCGCTCGTCCTGCTCGACGAGCCGACCGACGGGCTCGACCCCGTCCAGCGCGACGACATGCTCGCCCTGATCCGGCGAATCGGCACGGAGTTCGGCATCGACATCGTCGTCTCGTCGCACCATCTCGAGGAGGTCGAGCGGATCTGCGACGCGGTCGTGATCCTCGAGGCCGGCAGGATGATCCGCTCCGGGACGCTCTCGGAGCTGCGCCAGGGCGACGCGGGCCTGCTCGTCGAGGTCGACGGGGGGCACGAGGAGCTCGTCGAGCGGCTGCGCGCCGCAGGGCTCGAGGCCGAGGTTGCCGGCGAGACGATCCTCGTCTCCGGCGAGGACCCGCACGACATCGTCCGGGACGCGGTCGCCGACCTCGGGCTCGGCCTCCGACGGCTCGAGTCGCGCAGCCGCACGCTCGAGGACGTCTACCTCGAGGCAAGCGCATGAGCGTCGCTCGCCTTCGGCTCGCTCCCGTGGGGGAAACCATGTTTCCCCCACGAGCCCCCTTCTTCTGGAGAGCGTGGGGAACCTCCCGGTTCCCCACACCCCTCCCCGCTCATGCGCCGACCGAGGTCGGCCCATGAGCACTCCGGCGCCCGGATCTACGACGTCGGCTACCGCTCGTACGACGGCCCTCGCAGGCCGCCGTGGTGGGCCGTGCTCACGGTGTGCCTCCACGCGATCCAGCGGGTGCTGGGCCTGCGCCGCTCGTTCCGCCACAAGATCCTCCCCGGGCTCGCGATCGTCATCGCGTTCCTTCCGGCGATCGTGTCGATCGTCGTCGCGGTGATGCTCGACGAGGTCCTGACCGTCGGCGACGAGCTCATGACCTACGGCGACTACTACTTCTTCATCTCGAGCGCGATCGCGCTGTTCGCCGCGTTCGTCGCGCCGGAAGCGCTCTGCACCGACCGCCGCACGGGGATGCTCGGCCTCTACCTCGCGGGGCCGCTCGACCGCGGCCGCTATCTGCTCGCGAAGGCGGCAGCCGTGCTCGGCGTGATGCTCCTGATGACGCTCGCGCCGCCGCTCTTCCTCATGATCGCGTACGCCGTCGAGGGGCTCGGGCCGAGCGCGAGCGAGCTGCCCGGCCTCGCGCTGCGGATCGTGGTCACCGGGCTGTCGGTCGCGGCGCTCTTCGGCGCCGTCGGCCTCGGCGCTGCCAGCGTGACGGCGCGGAAGGCGATCGCGGGCGTTCTCGTGGCCCTGCTCGTCCTCGTGCCGGGCATCGTCGCCGAGATCGCGATCGAGTCGGGAGGCGCGCCCGACGCCCTCTCGCTGCTCGGCCTGCTCAACCTGCCGACGGAGCTCGCCCTCCGCGTGTTCGGGGAGGATCCGTCGGAGGGCGCGGCCATCGGGCGCGTCTCGACGGCGCTCGTCGTCGCGGGCGTCGCCGCCTGGACTGCGGCCGGCGCCGCCGTGACGTGGCTGTCGTACCGGCGGATCGAAGCGCGCGCATGACCGCGCCCGTCGTCGAGGTCGAAGGCGTCTCGAAGTGGTTCGGCGGCGTCGTCGCCGTCTCGGACGTCAGCTTCACGATCCCCGTCGGGGTGACCGCGCTCCTCGGGCCGAACGGGGCCGGCAAGTCGACGATGCTCCGGATGCTCTGCGGGCTCGCGCAGCCGTCGAAGGGAACGGTGCGCGTGCTCGGACGCAACCCGCGCACGGACGTCGACGTGACGGCGCTCATCGGGCTCGCGCCGCAGCAGGAGTCCGTCTTCGAGCCGCTCACGGCACACGCGTTCGTCCATGCGACTGCCGTGCTGAACGGCGTGCCCGACCCCGCCGAGGCGGCGGCGGAGGCGCTCCGCAGGGTCGAGCTCGACCCCGACGACACGCGCAAGCTGCCCGACGTACTCGAAGGGGATGCGGCAGCGGGTCAAGCTCGCGCAGGCGATCGTGCACGACCCGCCGGTGATCGTCCTCGACGAGCCGTTGGCCGGTCTCGACCCGCGCCAGCGGAGCCACATGGTCGGGCTCTTCCATCGCCTCGGCGCGGAGGGGCGGTGCGTGATCGTCACGAGCCACGTGCTCGAGGAGGTCGAGCGGTTCGGGTCGAACGTCCTCGTCATGTCGAAGGGCCGCCTCGCGGCCTCGGGCGACTTCCACGAGATCCGCGCGCTGATGGACGACCGGCCGCTGCGCCTGCGCGTCCGAACGGACGCCGCCAGGGCACTCGGCGGAGCGCTGCTCGGCGCCGGCGTCGTCGTGGGCATCCGGCTCGAGGACGACGGCTCGCTCCTCGTCGACACGCAGGATGCCCGCCGGCTCGCGCACGAGCTCCCCGTCATCGCCCGGGCGGAGAGCGCGCGGCTCCTGGAGGTCCGTCCGCTCGACAGCGACCTCGAAGGCGTCTTCCGCTACCTCGTCGAGCGATGACGGCGACGGCCCACACGCCACGGCCACGGCCGGCGACGCTCGCGACGCTCCGGCAGCTCTACACGATCGTGCTCCGCATGCAGCTGACGCCGCTCCGGCTGCTCGGCGTCGCCTCGCTCGGCGCGATCGGGCTCCTCCTCGGCGTGCTGACGGGTCGCGACGACGACCCGGTCACGGCGACCGCAGAGCTCGCCGCGGGGTACGGGATCACCGTCGCCATCCCGCTCTGCGTCCTCTGGCTCGCGACCTCGAGCGTCGGCGATCTCGTCGACGACGGCCTGCTCGTCTACCTCTGGCTGAAGCCGGTCGCGCGGTGGCAGCTGCCCGCGGCGAGCATGCTCGCGACCGCGACGGTCGTCCTTTCGCTGATCGTCGTCCCCCTGGTCGTCGCGACGCTCGTCGCGGGGACCCCCGAGCTCGCGCTCGACGTCGCGGCCGCCTGCACGCTCGCGACGCTCGCCTATGCCGGCCTGTTCGTCGCAGCGGGGCTCTGGCTCCGCCGGGCGCTCTGGTGGGGGATCGCGTACCTGCTCGTGTGGGAGAACGGAATCGCCCGCGCGAGCGAGGGCGCGTCGCGGCTCTCCGTCGGGACCTACGGGCGCTCCGTGCTCGCCCGGCTCGCCGACGTCGACCTCGACCTCGCCGGCCGGCCGCTCGTCGTCTCCGTCGTCGCGCTCGTCGTGGTGGCGGTCGGCGGCTGGCTCGCGGCGACGCACCGGTACCGGCGCGCCGAGATCGCCTGACCGAGGCTCGGCTCGACTGCTGCGACAGCGTCGCGAGCGGCCGCAGGCTCTTCGCGATCGCGATCATCGTCTCGTTGGAGAGCCGGTCGAGCAGGGTGTTGACGATCCAGTACGACGAGCCGTCGGTGCGGAGCACGACCATGTGGAGCCGCGGGCCGTTGTAGTAGAGCTCGTACCGTCGACCGCCGATCTTGCGGACGAAGTTCCGGCCGCTCAGGACGGGCGCATCCTCCCAGTCGGTCATCTGGACGCCCCAGTACTCGTTCCGCCCGCCGAGGCGGTACGTCAGGCGAACGGCCCGGTGCTCCTTGTCCGGGTCGATCGTGTAGATGCGGAGCGGGCGCTCGGTGTCGATCCAGGACGAGCGCTCGATCTTCGTCGGGACCATGAGCGGGAAGTCGACCTCGCGCCGGTGCTGCCGCAGCAGGCTCGTCACCGCGCTCGCCCCCGACACGACCGCAGCCACCTGGCGCTCCGGCGTCTGGTCGACCGGCGCCGAGGCGAGGCGCCCGTGGAAGGTCTGGCCGACCACGGTGACGACCATCGCGTCGTTCGCGAGCGCGCGGATCGCCGGCGTCAGCTTCTTCACGTCGGCCGACCCGAACAGGTTGGCGAGCTTGCCCGCCGCCTGCTTGGCACCCTTCGTGCGCGCGTCGAAGTACACCGCGGTGCGGAAGAAGTCGTAGGTCGGCGCGTTGGCGGGCAGACCGTTCGGCGGCAGGACCATCTGGTACCCGCGCTGCGAGAGGAGGAAGTTCGCGGTCGACGCGGAGCCCTCGACGCCGTTGCCGTTCAGGACCGTGACGGTCGTCTCGCGCGGCGGCGGGACCTTCTGCTTGAGCTTCTCGCCGAGGGCGACGGCGGTCGCCTTCCGCGGCGACTCGACGTCCGGGTTCCGGAACTCGCGGATCGCCTTGTCGATGTTCTCCTGCGAGGTGGTGAGGTCGGCGAAGCCCTCGAGCCCGTCGATCCGCGTCTGGAAGACGTGCCCGGCCGGCAGCGAGTACGCGAGGGCGCCGTACGAGAGGACGGTCTTCGCCGAGACGTCCTTGCCGCCGCCCTGCCCGACCTCGACGTTCGAGGTGATGACCTTGACGAGCTGCGGCAGCCGCGTGACCGAGAACGCGGTCTCGATCTGATCCTTGAACGCACGGACGAAGAGCTGCTGACGCGCGTTGCGGTAGAGGTCCGAGTCGCGTGTGCCGGAAGCGGACGAAGTCGAGCGCCCTCGATGCCCGTTGAGGCGCTGGTACCCGGGCTGGAGGTTGATCTTCGCGTAGCCCGTCGGTCCGCCGTGGTCGTTGAAGTACCGGCGGTCGACGTCCATCCAGACGCCGCCGAGGCGGTCGACGAGCTGCCGGAAGCCGCGGAAGTTGATCGTGACGATGTAGTTGATCGGCACGCCGGTCAGCTGCCGCACGGTCTCGAGCGAGCCCTCTGCGCCGCAGGCCGAGTAGGCCGCGTTGATCTTGTCCGTCCACACGCTCCGTGCCGGGGCAGTGGATCTCCGCCTGGAGGTCGCGGGGGAACGAGAGCATCGAGATCGTCTTCCCGTCCGGGTCGGCGCGCACGAGCATCAGCGTGTCCGAGCGCGAGGGCGCGTCCTTCGCGTCGCTCGCGCGCCGGTCGTAGCCGATCACGAGCGCCGTCGCCGGCTGGCCCGGCAGCGGCACGTCGAGCGCCTTCAGCGCCTTCTTCACCTCGACGCTCTTCGGCGCGACGGCGGCGACCGACTCGTGGACGTAGAGGTACGCGCCGCCGGCGGTGCCGCCCGCGACGACGGCGAGCACGAGGGTCGCCCAGCCGAGGATCCGCAGCGCGAGCGACGATCCGCTGCGCGGCGCCGCGGGCGGCTGCTGGTAGATCGCGACCGGTGCGAGCGAGCCCGACGAGGCGGCCGAGTCGGTGCCGCCGATCGCCGCACCGCGGCCCACTCCTCTCTTCAGCGTCGTCCGCATCTGACCATGGCGCCGCCGCGCCGAGCAGTGAACGCTAGCCGACGGCCCCTGCGGAGAGGTTAGGAGTTCGAGAAGACGTCGAGCGCGTCGAGCGCGGCGGCGAGGAACTCGATCTCCTCGAGCGTCCCCGCGGTGATGCGGAGTGCCGTCTGCGCGCCGAACGATCCCATGGGGCGAACGATCACCCCGCGCTGCGAGCAGCGCGTCGTTGAGTGCCGCGGCATCGGTTCCGACGTCGACGAAGAGGAAGTTGCCCACCGCCGGCGCGATCGGCTCGAACCCCCTCTCGCGCAGGACCGACTCGAGCGCCGCCATGGACTCCCGGTTCGCGGCGCGGCGCCGAGCGAGCTCGGACGGCGCGTCGAGGCTCACGAGTGCGGCCTCCTGCCCCGGTGTCGTCACGTCGAACGCGCGCCGCACCTTGTGGATCGCCTCGATCACGGACGCAGGTCCGACCCCGTACCCGACCCGAAGCCCCGCGAGACCGTAGATCTTCGAGAAGGTCCGGAGCGCGAGGACGTGGCGGCCGTTCTTCGCCGCCTCCTCGATCGCGTCCGGGAAGCCCGGGTCTTCGACGTATTCGAAGTACGCCTCGTCCACGACGGTGAGGACGTGGTCGGGGACGGCGTCGAGAAAGCCGAGCACGTCGTCGCGCGCGGTCATCGTGCCGGTCGGGTTGTTCACCGTCGGCAGGAACGCGAGCTTCGTCCGCTCCGTCACCGCGGCGAGCATCGCGTCCGTGTCGACCCGGCCGTCGCTGAGCGGCACGCGCATGGTGACGGCGCCCATCTTCAGCGGATCGAGGACGTAGCTCGGGAACGACGGCCACGGTGTCACGATCTCGTCGCCCGGATCGAGCGTCGCCTGGCACGCGAACCCGATCACGGCGTCGGCGCCCGCCGCGACGACGAGCTCGTCGAACGTGACGCCGTGACGCTCCGAGAGCGCGTCGCGGAGGCGGTAGCAGCCGCCGTCGGGGTATCGGTTCGACTCGGGCAGCGCCCGCGCGATCGCCTCGAGCGCCTCCGGGAACGGGCCGAACGGCCCCTCGTTCGACGCGAGCTTGACGACGCGCTCGAGCCCGAGCTCGCGCTGGACGGTCTCTGCCGGCTTTCCGGGCTCGTAGGGAACGAGGCCGTCGAGCGCCGGCCGGACGAGCTCCGGCCCGGGGCCCGCGAGCGCCCGCTTCACGCCGCCGCGGTGGGGACGGGCGCGTCCGTGCTCGGTGGGGAGCCGTCCAGTGACGTCCATTCGTCGTCCGGCGACGATCCGCTGAGCCGGCGCCAGACGACGAACGCACCCGCGAGAACGCCGACGAGCGCGACGGCGGCCAGCACCGCTCGCAGCCGACTGCGCTGCGCGGTAGCGCCGGCCGGCGAAGCCGGCGACCGCCGTCGACGCCCGGCGTCGGATATAGCGGCGCGCAACCCACCACGCGAGTGCCCACATCAGCGCGCGGCCTCGGTCGCTCATGCGTGGAGCCTATACACGGCGCTTGGGCGGCAGGTGGATCGCGCGGCCCAGCGCGACGAGACCCGCCTCCTTCAGCCCTTCCGCGAGCGTCGGATGCGGGGCGACGCCGTCGGCGACCGTCTCGATCGTCGACTCCGCGTCGAGCGCCACGACGGCCTCGCCGATGAGATCGGTCGCATGGGGGCCGACGATCACCACGCCGAGGAGCTCGCCGTACGTCGCCTCGTGGATCGTCTTCACCCAGCCGGTCGTCGTCCCGGACATGACCGCGCGCGCGATCGCGACCCAGGGGCAACGGCCGACCACGACCTTGTCGCCGTGGAGCTCCCGGGCTTGCGCCTCCGTCAGGCCGACTCCCGCGATCTCGGGATCGGTGTAGATCGGCCGCGGGACTGCCGGATCGCCCATGGTGGCGTCGTGCCCCATCGCGTTCTCGGCCGCGACCTCGCCCTCGCGGAAGCCCGTGTGCGCGAGCTGCCAGTAGCCGGCGACGTCACCCGCCGCGTAGATGTGCGGCACGTTGGTGCGACGGCGCTCGTCGGTCGCGATCCGCGAGCGGTCGTACGTGACGCCGGCCGCCTCCAGGCCGATCCCGTCCACGAGCGCTGCGCGGCCCACGGCGACGAGCATCAGGTCGCAGTCGACCGTCTCGCCCTCACCGAAGTGGACGGTGAGCTGATCGCCGCGGTCGTCGACCTGCGTGCACTGCTTCGAGAGATGGAGCGCGATGCCGCGCTTCTTGAACGCCTTCTCGAGCTCCTTCGCCGCGTCCGCGTCCTCGGCCGGGATGAGGCTCGGCAGCATCTCGATGATCGTCACCTCGGTGCCGAAGCGGTTGAAGATCGAGGCGAACTCGCAGCCGATGATCCCGCCGCCGAGGATCACGAGCCTGCGCGGGACCTCGGTCTGCGCGAGGAGCCCGGTGGAGTCGACGCACCGGGGCGCGTCGATCCCCGGAATCGGCGGACGGACGGGGAACGAGCCGGTGGCGACGATGGCACTCGTGAACGTCACGTCCTCGCCGCCTTCGACGGCGATCGTGTTCGGCGCCGTGAACTGCCCCTTGCCCTTGACCCAGTCGACGCCGTTCGCCTTGAAGAGGGACGCGATGCCGCCGGTCATCTGACCGACGACGGCGTCCTTCCACGACGCGACGGTGCCGAAGTCGAGCTTCGGCTCCCCCACCTGGACGCCGAGCTTCGCGAACGTCTCCCCCGCGTCGTGGTACGCGTGGGCGCTCTGCACCCACGCCTTCGTCGGGATGCACCCGACGCGCAGGCACGTGCCGCCCAGCGCGGGCTCCTGCTCGATGCAGGCGACCTTGCCGCCGAGCTGTGCGGCGCGGATCGCCGCGGTGTACCCGGCGGGGCCGCCTCCGAGGACGGCGACGTCGACGTTCATTCGGTATCGGTCCCTTCGTTCGCTTGTGTGGGGTCGATGGAGGCGAGCATCGTGAGGGAGTCGGCGTCCTCCGCGACCTGGGAGAAGCCGTGGCGCGCGTAGAGCTCGATCGCGCCTGCATTGTTGCGGTCGACGCTGAGCGAGATCGACGGATAGCCGGCCTCGCGCGCCCGGGCGAGCAGCGCGGCGAGCAGGGCAGAGCCGACGCCCTTTCCTCTCGCGCTCGGGACGACCGCGATGGCAAGCTCGGGCGTCCGCTCGTCGACGAACCCGTAGCCCGGCCGCTCTGCACTGAAGAGGCGGTACCAGGCGGCGCCGACCGGGAAGCCGCCGTCGATCGCGATCACGGCCGTGTCACCGGGGCGTCCCCACGCCTTGACGTACAGCGCGACGGGCCCCGGGCCGGTGTCGGGCGCGCGCTCCTTCCAGTAGTAGGCGTGGTGGAGCATGTCCCGGAGGAAGCGCACGTCCTGCGCGCCGCCCCGTCGGACGACGACCTGCGCGTCGCCGGTACTCACAGCGCGAGTGCGGGGCGCTCGACGAGCGACACGAGCGTCTGGAGGAACGTCGCCCCGTCCGCTCCGTCGATCGCCCGGTGGTCGCAGGTCAGCACCAGGTTCACGATCGGCCGGACGACGACCTGCGCGTCGCTGACGACGGGCTCGTCCTTGACCGAGCCGACGGCCAGGATCGCGACCTGCGGCGGGTTCAGGACGGCGGTGAACTGCTCGACGCCGAACATGCCGAGGTTCGAGATCGTGAACGTCCCACCCTGGAGGTCCTCGAGCTTCAGCTTGTTGTCCCGCGCCCGACCGACGAGGTCGGCCCGTGCGCGGGCGATCTCCTGCACGGTCCGCCGGTCGGCGTCGCGGACGACGGGGACGACGAGGCCCTGCGGGGCGGCGACGGCGATTCCCACGTGCGCGGCGGGATGGCGCTGGATCTCCTCGCCGCTGAACGTCGCGTTGACCGGCCGGTGACGCACGAGCGCGACCGCCGCGAGCTTCACGAAGACGTCGTTCACCGTCGGCTTCGCGTCGCCCTCGGCCAGCTGCTCGACGAGCGTCTCGCGGAGGGCGAGCACCTCGGTCATGTCGGCGGAGACGCCCAGCTGGAAGACCGGCGCCGTCCACGCCTCGGAGAGGCGCCGCGCGATCGTCTTCCGGACGGATGAGAGCTGGACGACCTCGACCTCGCCGGCCGGTGCGGGTACGGGCGCTGCGGCGGCGGTGCCGGCCGCGACAGGAGCGGCGCCCGCCGGTGCGCGCTCGACGTCCTCGGCGAGGATCCGGCCCTCGGGGCCGGTGCCGGTGAGCGAGGCGAGGTCGACACCGCGCTCGCGCGCGATGCGGCGTGCGAGAGGTGACGCCTTGAGACGCCCTGCGCCGGACTCTGCGCCCGCCGTGTCGGCCGGCGCGTCGGTGGCTCCCTCGTCGGGCGCGGGCGGGGCCTCCGCAGGCGCCTCCTGCTCCGGCGCAGGCGCGGCCTCCGGCGGGGAAGCAGCGTCGGGCTCCGCCTGCTCGCTGTCCTTCGACTCGGGTGCGGGCTCGGCGCCGTTCGTCTCGATCACGGCGATCGTCGCGCCGACGTCGACCTCACCCTCGGCGACCACGATCTTCACGACCGGTGCGGACCCGGGTGGCGACAGCTCGGGCGTGCTCTGGGTCGGCGCTCCAGATCGCACCGGCGAGTCCGTAGATCGAGTCGTTGGCGATCGTGATGCCGTCGTCCTCACCGTCGAACGGGATGATCACCAACACCGGACCGAACACCTCTTCGCGGGCAAGGCGGATCCTGTTGTCGCCCGAGAAGATGGTCGGCTTCACGTAGTAGCCGCGGTCGAGCCCTTCGGGGGCTTCCGGGCCGCCGGTCAGCATCCTGACGCCGTCGTCCATGCCCGAGCGGATGTAGCCGCGGATGCGCTCTCGTTGCACTCCGCTGATGACCGGACCCATCGTCGTCCCCGGATCCAGAGGATCGCCGATGACGAAGCTCTGGGCCTTGGCCACGGCGAGCTCCTCCGCCTCGCCGAGGCGATGCCGCGGGACCAGCATGCGTGAGAGTCCCCCGCAGACCTGGCCGGAGTTGCGGAAGGCGTCGTCGATCCCCACGTTCACGGCGCTCTGGAGGTCGGCGTCATCGAGAATGAGGTTGGCCGACTTGCCGCCGAGCTCGAGGGCGACCCGGGTCACGGACCGAGAGGCCAGCTCCATCACCCGGCTGCCGGCACGCACCGAACCGGTCAGGCTGACCAGGTCGATCTGCGGGTGCGAGGCAATCGCCTCTCCGACCTCGGGGCCGGTGCCGCTGACGAGGTTGAACACACCGCAGGAATTCCGGCCTCGGCCACCGACCTCGGCCATGACGTACGCACTCAGCGGCGCCACCTCGCTCGGCTTGACCACGACGGTGCACCCCGCCGCGAGGGCCGCTCCCGCCTTCAGACACACCGAGCGCAGCGGTCCGTTCCAAGCGGCGATCGCGCCGACGACCCCCACCGGCTCGCGCCGGACGACGAAGTTCTCGACGTGCTCGACCCACAGGACGTCGGACACCGCATTGGCGAAGTTGCGCAGGTCCTCGACCGCAACCTCGGTCTGCGAGCCGATCGCGAACGTGATCGGCTGGCCGACTTCGGAGACGATCAGCGGGGTCAGCTCGTCCGCCTTGGCCTCGATGAGTTCGGCGAGCCGCCGGAGCAGGCCGGCACGTTCCTCGACCGGGGTCTGCGACCATGCAGGGAACGCCTTGGCCGCGGCGTCGACGGCGCGGTCGACGTCCTCCGATGTTCCGCGGATGACCTGAGCGATGGTCTGCTCGGTTGCCGGGTTGACGACGTCGATCCAGTCACGACCGGACGACTGCACCCACTCGTTGTCGATGAACATGCGGTCGAGCGCCGGCCGGGTCGCGCTCGGTGATGCCGCTGATGTGGCCATGGTGCTCATCGTGGTACTCCCTTGTTCCTCAGGGTGGGTGAAGCGATCGTGGAATTCCGGTGACTATCCGAGGGCCTGGTACTCCAGGAACTCCTCGATCCCGAAGCGACCCCACTCCCGGCCGATGCCGGACAGTTTGAAGCCGCCGTGCGGTGCGCGCCGGTTGACGGGCGACCCGTTGATGCGAACGCGACCAACGCGGAGCTGCCGAGCTACATCCCGAGCATGCTCGTCGTCGGCACACCACACACCGGCCGCCAGGCCGTACTCGGAGTCGTTGGCAAGAGCGATGGCCTCGGGTTCGTCGTCGAACGGGATGATGACGACGACGGGCCCGAAGATCTCCTCGTGCGGCGACGTGGATGGTGTTGTCCCCGGTGAAGATCGTCGGCTCGACGAAGTAGCCCGCGCGTGAGCCCCGGAGGCATCGCCAGCCCGCCAGTGACCAGACACGCTCCTCTTCGATGCCGGTGCGGATGTAGCTGCGCACTCGATCGAACTGACCGGCGGTGGTGACCGGGCCGAGCGTCGTCGTCGCGTCGAACGGGTCGCCGAGGACATAGGAACGCGCCGTGTCGGCCGCGATGCCGGCAGCATCCTCGAGCCGCTCCCGGGGGACGAGGACTCGCGTGAGGCCGCCGCATGCCTGTCCGGAGTTGCGGAAGGCGTCGGCGATCCCCTCGCTCACGGCGCGTCGAAGTCCGAATCCGCAAGGATGAGGTTCGCGGACTTGCCGCCGAGCTCGAGCCCGACTGCTTGATCGACTGGGCCTCGATCTCCATGAGCGCGCCCGGCACGGACCGAGCCGGTGAGCGAGATCATGTCGACCAACGGATGGGCGACGAGCGCCTCACCGACCTCGGGTCCCGTACCACTCACCAGGTTCAAGACGCCGTGCGGCAGCCCGGCCTCCTCGGCGATCTCAGCGAAGATGAACGAGCTCAGCGGGGCGATCTCGCTCCCCTTCAGAACCACTGAGCACCCGGCAGCGATCGCCGCGCCGGCCTTCATGGCGATCATGAGGAGCGGCACGTTCCAGGGGGTGATCGCGCCGACGACGCCAACCGGGATCCTCCGGACCACGGTGTGGTCGATCTGCTCCTCCCAGGCGACCTCTCGGGTGCTGTCGGCGATGATCCTGAGGTTCTGCGCTGGCGACGCCGTCTGGAGCTGGGCCGCGAACCGGTAGGGCTGGCCCACCTCGGTGACGATGGTCCGGGTGATCTCCTCTGCTCTGGCGTCGATGAGATCGGCCATCCGATGGAGAACGGCACGTCGCTCATCACGATCGACCCCCGCCCAGTGGGGCAACGCCTTCGACGCTGCGACAGCGGCGGCGTCGACGTCGGCGGCGGTGCCGCTAGGGATCGTCGCGAACGGTTCCGCCGTCGCCGGGTTGACGAGGGTGATCACGGCCCGCGCGGTCGATGGCTGCCATGTGCCGTTGATGTAGATCTCCCCCCGCTCGCGGGGACGACAGCCGGTCTCACCTCATCACCGCCTGTTCGTATATAGAGTCTATGGTGCGTATTTGAGTTCGCCTACTCTACCCAGGGTTGCTCCGGCTGGTCAAGACCCGCGCCGCGTGTGGCGGCTGATGAGCACCACGGCTCGCGTTCATGACTCTTGACACATCCGCCGGTCGGCTCTACCGTTCCCCTTGCCTCAGAATAACGATCTAGTGATCGTATATCCGAACGTTTGACGGCACATCAGACCTAACGCGACACCACGGGGGAACAACACGATGATCACCAGGCACCGCCATGACCGACGAGCCACCCACGGCTGGACGAGCCGGCGAGCCGTGGCCGCATTGGTGGCCGTGGCCCTTGCCACGGCCGCCGGCGTGTGCGGCGACGACGATGACGATTCGGCGAGCTCGTCCGAGCCCGTCTCCGCTGCATCCGAGCCCGCCGCGACGTCAGCGGCATCCGAGACCACCGAGACGTCGGCGGCGTCCGATCCGGCCGACACGTCGGCGCCGAGCGACGCGACGGCCGGCACGACCGCTGCGTCGGGGGTCGACGCCACCGACCCGGCGGAGCTGCTGTCAGTCGACATCGCCTCACATCCGCCGAGCTTCACATCGCTGCCGGAAAATGTGATGGAGGCGATGGATCTGTACGAAGCGCACGGCATCGACCCCAACGTCAACACGGGCGCTGGCAGCGCCGCCCTCACCGCCCAGGCCGTGATCGTGGGCGACGCCGACATGGCAATCTCCGGTACCGGGGCGGTCATCAACGCCCACTCCGAGGGCATGACGGACCTCGTCATCCTCGCCACGATGAGCTCGTCGGTGACGTTCGGGATCGCCTTGACCAACGAGGTGCTCGAGGCCATCGCCGCGCAGGGCGTCACGCCCGATTCGTCGGCCGAGGAACGTGTCCAAGCGCTCGCGGGGCTGACCATCGGTGCAGCACCGCCAGGCTCGACGGGCGACTCGTACGTGCGGATGCTGCTGACCGAGTACGGCCTCGACCCCGACACCGACATCACGCTCCAGCCCAGCACCGACAACCAAGCGACGGTCGCGGCCGCTCGGTCTGGCCGCATCGACGGCTACGCACTGAGCTTTCCGGAATCGCTGATCCCCGGGGTCGAGGGGTGGGGCGAGCTGTGGATCAACTTCGCCGAGGATCTGCCCAGCCTCGTCCCGCTCTCCGCCCACACGATCTACACGACACGCCAGTACCTGGAGGAGAACCGGGAGATTTGCCTTGGCGTGGTGGCGGCGCTGTGGGACGCCCTCGACATTCTGCAGAACCGGCCCGACGAAGCCGTCGAGCTGGTCAAGTCCGAAAGGTTCCCCGATCTCGACCAGGCCATCTTCGATGCCGGCTGGGAGTACGCCCTGCCTACGTACGCCGAGACCACGCCGATCACCACCGAGGAGATGTATCAACGCAGTTTGGACCTGGTGAACACCTCACGTGAGTCGCCGGCCGTCGTCGAGTTCGGTGACGTCTACGACCTCACGGTGCCCGAAGAGGCGCAGCCCTGACGGGCGGTGCTGACGCCGGACGGCACCGTCATGCGCTTGACACACGTGGCCGGCGTCTCGACTCGGACCGTAGATCGCATGAGCGATCTACCGTCCGGTTGGGGCGTTCCGGCTGGGGGGATCCATGCATCGGACCCCGCGAGCGCCACGCGATCGGTGGTACGGACAGCGCAAGGGCTCCGCAATACGAAGGGGACTCGCAGATCACGACGTACCGTGACGACGGACCACGAGCGACGCGCTACCGGAGCCGGCGAATCGCTGTCGGTCGACATCGTCTCGACCCCGACGAGCTTCACGTCGCTCCCCATTCGGTGATGATGGGCCTGGATCTGTACGAGGCGAACGGTGTCGATGCCAACACTTGGATCGTGCCCATCCTCGGCACCAAGCGCCTCTACCGGCTCGAAGAGAACAACGCCGCGGCCGACGTCCAGCGCAGCGCCGAGCACCTCAACGCGATCCGAGCAGGGGCCGACCGCATCGCCATTGTCTGCGCCCGCTACCCCGAACACCTCGACCGACTCACCAAACGGTGACCCATCGACCACCCCAAACGAGTGAACGAGACCCATGACGACCACCCTCACCTTCAACAACGGCGTCGAGATGCCAGCCCTCGGCTTCGGCGTCTTCCAGACCCCACCCGACGAGACCGCAGCCGCGGTCGAAGCCGCCCTGCAGGTCGGCTACCGACATGTCGACACCGCCGCCGCCTACGCCAATGAGAACGGTGTCGGCGACGCCATCCGACACAGCGGCACCGATCGCGACGAGGTGTTCATCGAGACCAAGGTGTGGATCAGCGACTACGGCTACGACCAGACGCTGCACGCGTTCGACAAGAGCGCCGGGAAGCTCGGGGTCGACCGGATCGACCTGCTCATCCTCCACCAAGCCCTGCCCGGCCGGTTCGACCTCACGATCGACGCCTACCGAGCGCTCGAGACCCTGCTCGCCGACGGCAAGGTCCGCGCCATCGGGGTCAGCAACTTCATGCCCCGCCACCTCGACCAGCTCATCGCCGCCACCTCCGTGGTCCCGGCGGTGAACCAGATCGAGGTCCACCCCTACTTCCAGCAACGCGACGTCATCGCCCGCAACGACGACCACGGCATCCTCACGCAGGCCTGGTCACCGATCGGCGGCATCACGTTCTACCGGCCCGGTGAACACACCAGCACCCTGCAGGACCCCACCATCACCGGCATCGCCGACGCCCACGGCAAGACCACTGCGCAGGTCATGCTGCGCTGGCATCTTCAACAGGGCCGCTCCGCCATCCCCAAGTCCACCAACCCGGCACGCATCGCCGAAAACTTCGACGTCTTCGACTTCGAGCTCACCGACGACGACCTCACCGTCATCGACTCACTTGACACCGACATCCGAGGCGGCCCCGAACCGGAGGACATCACACTCGAGGCATTCGGCAGGGCCATCCCGGAGACGTAGGCGGCCCGATGGCCTCGACCGCCGGCCTGACGAACAGATCACCTAAGACCGCCGATGCCACGGCGCTGCTGCGTCGCCTACCGCCAGTGGGCAGATCACCGGGGCCGCGCAGATCGAGGTCGGGTGGTGATCCGTGACGTGACTCGTGGACGATGGAACGATGAGAAACACGCACCGACGTCGTCCCTGGTTCAGGACGGAAAAAGGACGGACGGGACGGGAAGAAGACGGGTCACACCGGTCATTCCCGGTCACTCACGGTCAACAACGGTCACTCGAAAACAGGGCCTGAGCAGGGCCGCAAACGCTCTGAGCAGGTACAACGGGATCGGATGCAAGTGGGTTCGATTCCCCCCAGCTCCACCGCTAGAAAATGGCCTAGTCACGGTGGCCTTGCGAATGTCACGAGGGCGTCGGATTCCCCCTTGCGGGCACGTCACGCATGCTGACCAGGGGTTTCGCGGGAGAGATGCAAGGGGGGCGCTCCACCCCCGTCCAACGACGAACCGCCAGGTCAGCGCGCGCGAACACCATGGTGAGGGCGTGAAGAGGGCGCTCAGCACCAACCCGCCCGGGTCAAATCGACGACGGCCGAGTCAACCCGTTGGCACGAGTCGGCCCGCTCGCTCGGGAGCTCGACTTCGCTGAGGCTGTGGGCTCTCCTGCTCGCGATCGCGAGCAGGATGACGGGCTTCGGTCAAGGCGGGGAGCGGGTTCGGTCAAACCCGACGCCATCGAAACGCTCAGCGGCGAGCTTGTGCGGTCCGACTATTCCACTGCCACCCCCCAGGCGACCTCGTTCTCCCAGACCCCGTCGGTGTCGACGAGCACCTCGGCGTCGCCGTTGCCGTGGGCGTCGACGACGCAGATGGCCATGGCTCCGGCTGATACAGCGTCAACAGGCCCCCTTCCTTCGGAGGGCAGCCCAGGTCGGTGGTCAGGCTGAGCGTTACCGGGCGCGAGAAGCGGGGCGGCGGACTCCCAGCCGTAAAGCCGTGGAACATCGGTCGTCTACGTGGCTCACCTCGAGTTCGTGGTCCGGGACTTCAGG
>CAWJXN010000019.1:0-79496 GCA_963846825.1 uncultured Actinomycetes bacterium | reverse complement strand
CCACGTCGACCTCGCCCTCGGCGACGACGATCTTCTGCAGGACGCCGTCGACCTCGGCCTCGACCTCCTGGGTCACCTTGTCCGTATCGAGCTCGTAGAGGGGCTCGCCCTTCGAGACGCTGTCGCCCTCCTGCTTGAGCCAGCGCACGATGACGCCGGACTCCATGCCCTGTCCGAGACGGGGAAGGGTGATCTCGGTCGCCATCAGCTCCCCGCGAGATCGGCGGGACAGCGAGCGCCGGCCGCGACCTGCGGCTCTCCTCCGACCTCCGTCACGGGCGTCATTATGCTCACCGCCGTGAAGCTCGTGGATCAGTGGCAGGCGCTGGAGCGCCGACTTCCCGAGACATGGGAGAGCGTTTCGCTCCGCCTGACGACCGAGCAGCCCGACGAGCTCTCGGAGGCGGCGCGGATCCTGGGGTCGATGAACGTCGGTCGCGTCGGCTCGGAGCTCGCGTTCACGGTTCTGCGCGCGGGCGGGCCGGCAGGCCCGCAGGCGGCTCGCCGCCTCTTCGCGCGCCTCGATGCTGCCCGCGTCTGGTGCCAGCTCGAGCAGGGCGCGATCGTCTCCGCGGACACGCTCCCGTCCCGCGAGGAACCGGTCGAGGTTTTGGCCGTCCCGCTCGTCGACGCGTGGGATCGCGTCCTCGACGAGCTGCCCGGCGACTGGAGCGACCTGCTCTGTGCCCTCGACCTCGATTCGAGCGCCCTGCTGCCCCGCGCCGCCCTGCTCACGGCCCCGATCAACCCCAGCCGTGCGGCCGACCGGGTCGGCTTCACGTTCCGCTGCGCGCAGAGGGCCGGATACGGCGTCTCGCCGGAGATGGCGCGTCGCTCGTTCGAGCGCCTCGACGCCGAGGGGATCCTCGGCAGCATCGAGCTCCTGCGGGTGGTCTGCGACACCGACCACGTCGGCACGCAGGGCGCGGTCTGGTACGTCGGCGGGAAGGTCCTGTAGGGGCTTCGAGGCCCTACGCCACCCTGACGGTCTGACGCATCGTCGCCTTGTGCGGGTCGCACTGGATGACGAGCGTCCCCTTGCGCAGGACGACGCGCCAGGTTCGCGTCCCGACGAACCCGACACCGGTCGCGCGCGTCGCGGTGGCGCCTCGCACAGCGGGCGTTGTGGCTCTTCGACCGGTCACGCACCGTGAAGATGTAGGCGCCCGGCCGGAGCCGCGTCACCTTGCGGCCGGCGAGCGTCTTCAGCGAGATCGTGAACCCGGGGCCGACGGTCAACGAGAGCCGTGCACCCACCGGGGCGGTCGGCTTCGCAACGGGCGGCGGCGGCGTCGTGACGCCTCCCGACCCGCTGCCCTCACCGACGGTGAACGCCCCGCGCATCTGCAACGAGTGCGGGTCGCACACGAACGTGTAGCGACCGTTCGCGAGCGTGACCTTGAACGTCTGCTTCCCGACGGCGGCGACGTCGGTGCTGACGTCGACCCCCGGGCCGCTCAGGTGGAAGTTGTGCTCCTCCGACTTGTCGTCCACCTCGATCTCGAACTCACCGGGCTCGACGCGCGTGACGGCGCCCCTGCGCGTCGCGGAGCGTGATCGAGAACCCGGGCCCGACCGAGCCGAAGAGGGTCGTCGGCGCGGTGGCCGCGATCCCGACGCCCGCCGACGGCGAGCGCGACGAAGCTCCGAGGCCGATGACGGAGGTCCGTCTCATCGACCGTTCTCTACGCGGCCCGCGCGGGATCGGTTTTCGCCGGGTCACGCGCGGAGCTCCGCGTCGAATCGCTCGTTGAGCGCCGAGACGATCCGGTCGCGAAGCACGGCGACCTCCTCGTCCGTCAGCGTCCGCTAAGGCGACTGGAAGACGAGATGGAGCGCGACCGACTTGCGTCCGTCACCCACCTGCTCGCCATGGTAGACGTCGAACGGGAGCGCCTCGCGGAGATCCGGCCCGGCCACCTCGTGTGCCGCGGCGACAAGCGCGCCGACCTCGACGTCCTCGCCGACCGCGACCGCGATGTCCTGCCGGTTGGCCGGGAACGTGATCACGTCGTCGTAGAGGACGCGCTCCGGGATCGGCGCCATCAGCGCCTCGACGTCGAGCTCGAAGACCCCCCAGCTCCCCTCGAGGAGTACCGGGTGGAGCTCCCCGAGCCAGCCCGCGTCGGTCTCCGCAGCCTTGCCGGGATGCAGGTGATCGAACGACGCCCGCCGCACCTCGAGCGGCACGTGAAGCGCCCCGTACAGCGCCTCGACTGCCGCCCCGGCGGCGTCCCAGCCGCCCTCGGCGATGCCGCCGACGCGCCAGCGCTCCTCGGGAGCTGCTCGCCGCTCGGCAGGTACACGCGGGCGAGCTCGAAGAGGCGGACGCCGTCCGTGCCCGCGTCGACGTTGACCTTCGCAGCCGCGATGAGGCCCTCGCAGGAGCGTCGTCCGGAGGACCGCATGGTCGCCGCTCATCGGATCCGGCAGCCGCAGCGCGTCGGGCTGCGGGTCGCTCGCGGTCAGGCTCCACGTGTACGCCTCCGAGAACCCGGCGCCGACGAGGACGTCCTCGACGACCCGGCGGAACCGCTGGAGCGCCGACAGGTGACCCGCGACCGCAGCGTCGGAGCGGCATCGTGTGCGGCACGCGGTCGAGCACCGCCCGCGCGACCTCCTCCACGAGGTCGACCTCACGCGTCACGTCACGTGCACGCCACGTCGGGACGGTCACCTGCAGGTCGTCGGCGACCTCGAACCCGAAGCCGTTCAGGATCCCGCGCTGCTCGTCCTCGGGCACGTCGAGGCCGATCAGGCGGCTCGCGCGCTCCGGGCGGAACGTGACCACGGGCCGCTCCGGGAGGCCGGCGTGAACGTCGACCGAGCCGGTCAGCTCTGCCCCGGTCAGGTCGACCAGCAGCCTGCTCGCCAGCACCGCCGCCGGCTCTGCGGCATGCGGGTCGACCCCCTTCTCCCACTTGTTCGAGCCCTCGGTGCGAAGCGCGAGCCGCTCCGAGGTCTTCAGCACCCCGATCGGCTCGAAGTTCGCAGCCTCGAGCAGCACCTCGGTGGTGTCCTCCGCGACCTCGGACTCGAGCCCGCCCATGATCGCGGCGAGCGCGACGGCCTTCTCGCCGTCCGTGATCAGCAGGTCGCCCGGCAGGAGCCGGCGCTCGGTGCCGTCGAGCGTCCGCAGGGTCTCCCCCTCGTGCGCGCGGCGGACGACGATCCGGCCGCCGGCGAGCTTCGCGCGGTCGAACGCATGGAGTGGGCTCCCCCACACGTGCATGACGTAGTTCGTCACGTCGACGACGTTCGAGATCGACCGCATCCCCGCGAGATGGAGCCGGCTGCGGAGCCACTGCGGAGACGGCCCGAGCCGCACGCCGCGGAACACACGGCCGATGTAGCGCGGGCAGCCCTCGAAGTCCTCGACCCGGATGTCGACGGGCTCGGGGCTGCGACGGGCGGATCGTCGGGCTCCGGCAGCCGCAGCTCGCCGCCGCAGAGCGCAGCGACCTCGCGCGCGATCCCGACCATCGAGAGCAGGTCGGGTCGGTTCATCGTCGGCGTCGCGTCGAGCACCTGGTCGACGAGCGGGAGGACGTCGGCGAGCGGCGTCCCGGGCGTCGAGCCCGTCCGGGAGCAGCATGATCCCGTCGTGGTCGGCGCCGAGGCCGATCTCGTCCTCGGCGAGGATCATTCCTCGCGACGCCTGGCCGCGGAGCGGCCGCTCCTCGAGCGGCCCCGGGAAGCCGGGCAAGAGCGCGCCGGGCAGGCCGACCGCGACGGTCGCCCCCGCGCCGAAGTTCCACGCGCCGCAGACGATCTGCTGCGGGTCGGCGTTGCCGACGTCGACCTGGCAGAGCTGCAGGCGGTCGGCGTTCGGGTGCGGCTCGGCCGAGACGACGCGCCCGACCACGAAGTGACCGAGGTTGCCTCCCTCGTCTGCGACCCCGACGTCGATCACGCGCTCGAGCTCGAGCGACGAGATCACCAGGCGGCGCCGCGATCTCGGCCGTCGTGGCAGAGGTCTCGACGTACTCGCGGAGCCAGCTGATCGGAACCGCATGGCTAGAACTGCCTCGCGAAGCGGAGGTCGTTTCGCCAGAGCTCGCGCAGGTCGGGGAACTCGTGGCGGAGCATGGCGATGCGCTCGAGGCCCCAGCCGAACGCGAAGCCGGAGTAGCGCTCGGGGTCGTAGCCGACGAACTCGAACAGCTTCGGGTCGACCATGCCCGGCGCCGCCGATCTCGATCCACCCCGAGTGGCGACAGACGGGGCAGCCGGCGCCATCGCACACGTGACACGACACGTCCGCCTCGATCGACGGCTCGGTGAACGGGAAGTAGTGCGTCCGGAACCGGTGCGACGGTCCTGGCCGAACAGCGCCTTCAGGAGGAAGTCGAGCGTGCCCTCGAGGTCGGCGAGCGTGATCCCCTCGTCGACCGCGAGCCCTTCGATCTGGTGGAAGATCGGCGTGTGCGTCGCGTCGGGCGTGTCGCGCCGGTAGCAGCGACCCAGCGACACGATGTAGATCGGCGGCTGCTGCGCCTCCATCGTGCGGATCTGCGACGGGGACGTCTCGGTGCGGAGCACCGTCTCGTCGTCGAGGAAGAACGTCGCGAGCGGCGAGCGCGCCGGGTGCCCGGCCGGGAAGTTGAGGCCGTCGAAGTTGTATCGCGTCGTCTCGACCTCTCGGCCGTCGACGACCCGGTATCCGAGCCCGAGGAAGATGTCCTCGACCTCGCGCCGGATCTGCGTGATCAGGTGGAGCCGGCCACGCGCGTGCCCGCCCACGGGCAAGCGTCACGTCGACGCGCTCCTCGGCGAGCCGACGGTCGAGCTCGGCGCGCGCGAGCGTCGACGCCGCGCTCGTCGACCGCGGCCTCGATCCGCTCGCGTGCGGCGTTGAGCGTCATCCCGGTCTCGCGGTCGCGCACCTCGCGCAGCGCGAGCTTGAGCGCGCTCTTCCGTCCGAGGTACTCGACCCGCACCGCCTCGATCTCGTCCGTGCTCGACGCAGCGGCGACCGCCGCCAGCGCCGACTGCTCGACTGCCTCGACGTCCATCGGCGCGAGGGTATCCGGCGCCAGGCCTACGATGGCGCACGTGAGCGGGTACGACGCATTCGCCCCCGTCTACGACGCGTTCGCGGCGGCGATGACCGAGGACGTGCCGTTCTACGTCGAGCTCGCTGCGGCTGCGCGCGGGCCCGTCGTCGAGCTGGCGGTCGGCACGGGTCGCGTGGCGATCCCGATCGTCGAGCGCACCGGCCGCCGCGTGATCGGCATCGACGTGTCCGCCGAGATGCTCGAGGTCGCGCGGCGTCGCGCAGCAGACGCGGGCATCGAGCTCGAGCTGCGTCAGGGCGACATGACCGATCTCGCCCTGGACGAGCCGACCGATCTCGTGATCTGCCCGTTCCGGGCGATGCTGCACCTCCCCGGCCACGACGCCCGCGTCGACGTGATGAGGCGCGTGCGGGCGGCACTCGTCCCCGGCGGTCGGTTCGCGTGGAACGCGTTCGTCTTCGATCCGGCGGTCGCCGCGGAGATCGACGCCGTCTGGCGCGACGAGGGCGGCGTCCGGCAGCCGCTCGACGTACGACTTCGACGAGCGGCGGATCGACCTCGAGCTGGAGAGTGGCGCGAGCGTGCCGCTCTGGTGGGTCGATCGCGACGAGTGGGAGGCGGCGATCGCGGAGGCCGGGCTCGAGGTCGAGGCGCTCTACGGCTGGTTCGATCGCCGCCCGTTCGACGACACGAGCCGTGAGTTCGTCTACGTCGCGCGTCGGCCGGCATGAGCGACGGCGCGCTGTACGACCGGATCGCCGGGATCTACGACCCGTGGTCGGTGTCCGTCACGGAGGACGTCGAGCTCTACGTCGAGGAGGCGCTCGCGTCGGGCGGTCCCGTCGTCGAGCTGGCCGTCGGGACGGGACGGATCGCGGTGCCCATCGGCGAAGGCCGGGCATCGGCGTGATCGGCGTCGACCAGTCGCCGGGGATGCTCGCGGTGGCGCGAGCGTACGCGCGAGCGCGAGGGCGTCGCGGGACCGCCTCGACCTCCGCGTCGGCGACCTGCGCGAGCCGCCGGTCACCGAGCTCGTTCCGCTCGTGACGATCCCGTTCCGCTCGATGCTCCACATGGCCGACGACGAGGACCGGAGCCGCGCGCTCGGCGCCGCGGCCGCGATGCTCGAGCCCGGAGGCCGGCTCGTGTTCGACGTGTTCGCGCCGAGCGACGCAGGACATCGACGGAGACCGACGGCCTGTGGCTCGAGCGCGAGCCCGGGATCTTCGAGCGCGCCGACTGGGATCCGCGCGAGCGGACGCTCGTCCTCTCCGTTCGGGGGCGCGAGCAGGCGGCGACGATGGAGCTCCACTGGCTCTCCGCGCCGGAGTGGAACGCCCTCATCGAGGACGCGGGCTTCGAGGTCGAGGCGCTGTACGGCTGGTTCGACCGGCGGCCCTACGAGGGCGGCGAGGATCAGATCTGGATCTGCCGGCGTTCCCGCTGACGCGGGAACGCTAGAAGGATCGGCTCCCGGTGTCCGACTTCAGTCGGACACCTGCTCTTCGCCTAAAGCAGCTCAACGGCGTCGCCGACCCGCACCACGCCGGGCTCGAGCACTTCGGCGTACACCCCGAGGCACGCCTCGCCGTCGACGGAGCCGCGCTTCTCGATCAGCTCGCGGAGGACGTCGCGGTCGCGGACGCCCGTGTCCGGGCTGGCCGACGGGACCGCGCAGCGCGGTGTCGGCACGCCGACGAGCAGCGTGGCCTCCCCCACCCGGACGCGTCGGCTTCCCCAGGCCTCCTCGCCGAGCGCATCGAGCCCGTCGAGCTCGAGCAGCATCCGGAACCTGCGGCCGTCGCCGTCGATGAGCCCGACGGATGCGTGCGAGACGAGCGTCGCCGGCCGCGAGTCCGTCGCCCAGGCGCCGTCGTCTCGCTCGACGAGCGTCAGCGAGCGGCCGACGAGGTCGGAGAAGGCATCGGCCCACGGGCCCGCGACGACGCGGCCGCGGACGAGTCGTCCGTAGACCTCCACGAGCGCGGCGCCGTTCGGTACCGCCTCGTCCTCGATGAGGGTGCCGTCCGGCATCGTCACCGCGAGTCGCCGTATCACCGGCATCCCAGCTCGCGGACGCGCGCACGAGGCTCGTGTCTCGCTTGCCGTTGTAGAGCCGCCGCCCGTCGTCGACGAGCAGGAACCGGCGATCCTCGCGTGCGCCGTCTCGGCCGAGCTCCACCTCGTCCGGATGGTGGAGGCGCAGGCTCTTGACCGGCGTCACGTTGATCCGGACGACGCGGACGCTCATCGTCCGATGCTACGGCCGGAGTCGGCCAGACTCACCCATCTAGCGTAGGATCGGCGCCGATGGTGTGGATCGTGATCCTCGTGATCGTTGCGCTGCTCGCCATCGCGCTGATCACGCTCTACAACCGCTTCGTCCGGCTGCGGAACCGCGTCGACAACGCGTGGGCGCAGATCGAGGTCCAGCTCAAGCGCCGCTGGGACCTGATCCCGAACCTCGTCGAGACGGTGAAGGGCTACGCCGAGCACGAGCGCGGCACGTTCGAGGCGGTCACCGAGGCGCGCGCGAACGCGCAGCGGGCGCAGGGCCCGGCCGAGACGGCGGCCGCCGAGGGGATCCTCGGCGCAGGCGCTGGGGCGGCTGTTCGCAGTCGCCGAGGCCTATCCCGAGCTCCAGGCGGACGAGAACTTCCGCCAGCTCCAGGACGAGCTCGCAGGGACCGAGAACCGGATCGCCGTCTCGCGGCAGGTCTACAACGACACCGTCCTCACGTACAACAACGCGATCCAGACGTTCCCCGGCGTCGTGCTCGCCGGGCCGTTCGGCTTCGAGAAGCGCGAGTTCTTCGAGACCGACGAGACGCAGCGCGAGGTCCCGCAGGTCGACTTCGGCCGGAGCGCCGCGCCGCGACGCCTGCCGCACCTGCCGCCCCCCGCCCCGCCCGCCGAGCCGGGCGCGGGCGGCGCACCCGGTGGCACGTAGGCTCGGCGTCCTCGCGGCGGCCGTCGCCGCCGCGCTCACGCTCGCGGGAGTCGCCCAGGGCCAGACCTACGAGCTCGTCTCGAGCGACGTCCAGGCGAACGTCCGTCCCGACGGCTCGGTCGCCGTCGACGAGGCGATCACCGTCGCGTTCTCCGGCTCGTTCACGTACGGCTTCCGCGAGATCCCGCTTCGCTCGGGCGAGCGCATCGACGAGATCGGCGTCATCGGAGAACGGCCGGCCGTTCCAGCCGGGCGCGCCGACCGAGCTCGAGCCCGGCGGACCGCCGGGCACGTTCGGCGTCGATGATCTCGGCGGGCGCGTCCGTGTCGTCTGGCGGTTCAGCTCGGACGGCTTCGAGCAACGGACGTTCGTCATCCACTACCGGATCGACCGGTCTCGCGATCGGCTACGACGACGTCGTCGACGTCAACCTCAAGGTCTGGGGCGACGAGTGGGAGCAGCGCCTCGGCCGGCTGACGGCGACGATGCGCGGCCCCGGCGACGTCGTGCGCGCCTGGGGCCACCCGGTCTGGGTGCGCGGCGACGTCACGATCGACGGGCGCGCAGCCATGCTTCGGGCGCTCGACATCGACGCGGGCCAGTTCGTCGAGCTGCGGACGCTCTACCCACGCGAGGCGTTCACGTCGACGGCCGGCATGAAGGTGCGAGCAGGGCAACGGGCTCGACAAGATCGTCGCCGAGGAGCTTGACGACGCGCGCCGCGTACGAGCGCGACAAGGAGCGGATCGACGACGCGAAGGCGCATCCCGTGGCGCACGGCGCTGATCGTGCTCGCGATCGGGACGATCCCCGCGCTCCTCATCGCGATGTTCGTGTTCTGGCGCTTCGGGCGCGAGCTCGAGACCGGGCTACGACCGCGAGTACGAGCAGGAGCCGCCGACGCGACACCGAGCCGGCGCTCGTGCCGACGCTCCTCCGGCAGGGCGGCGAGCCCGGGTCGTTCGAGTTCACGGCGACGCTGTTCGACCTGATCCGCCGCGGGCACTACGCCGCGACGCACGTGACGACGGAGCGGAGCATCTGGGGCGGGCTCCGCACCGAGACGATCTCGGATCTCGAGCTCTCGGCCGGGACGCCGGTCGAGCTGACGCCGTGGGAGACGTCCGTCACCTCGGTCGTCGACGACGTGCTCGACGGCGGCAGCCTGCGCCTCTCGAAGTTCCGCGAGCGAGATCGAGGACGAGCGAACGTCGATGGCGCCGCGGTTCGAGGCGCTTCAAGAGCAGCCGTCTCGGGCGAGGTCGGCGCGCGCGGCTGGTTCCGCTCGCTCGGGCTCGTCCCGCTCGTCGGCGGGATCGTCGTGTTCGGCGCGATCGGCGCGCTCCTCGCGCTGGATCGCGATCGACGGGTGGCGGACCGTCTATCCGCGCTGGAGCGACGTCGTCCTCCTGGCGCTCGCCTTCGCGTCCTTCGTCAACGCCGCGGTGCTCCTCGGCGCGTCGACGCGGCGCAAGCTCTGGCGGCGCCGCAGCCGCGAGGCGGCCGTCGAGGCCGAGCGCTGGGACGCCTTCCGCCGCTACCTGCAGGACTTCCCACGGCTCCAGGAGGCGCCGCCGGCGACGCTCGAGCTGTGGGAGCGGCTGCTCGTCTACGGGATCGCGTTCGGGATCGCCGACCGCGTGCTCCAGGCGGCGCACATCGCGATGCCCGAGGCGCTGGCGCAGGCGAGCTCGATCTACTGGATCTCGGGCCACGGCGACCTCGGCGGCGGCGCGTCGGCGATGTCGATCGGCGACCTCGCGTCCGGTTTCGGCTCCGCGCTCGCGCCGCCCTCGTCGGGCTCGGGCGGCTTCGGCGGCGGCTTCTCCGGCGGAGGCGGCGGAGGCGGAGGCGGCGGCGGCGGAGGGTTCGGTTGATCGGCACCGCAGGTGCCTGTCCGCGAGCGTTCGCGGGGGTCTGACCCCTAGGGGTCAGACCCCTGGGCAGACCCCAGTACCACCAACGCCAGCGCCACGACGGTCGCCCACGACATCACCTTGAACTCGCCCGCGAGGAGCGCGGCCTCGACCTCGCTCCTGCTCATCTCGTGCAGCTCCTGCTCCTCGAGGTCGTCGGCGTCGGGCTCCGCGACCTTCCGCGCGCCGCACGCGAGGTACAGGTGCCCGACGCCCGCCCCGCGGTTGCCGTCGACGACGTAGCGGCCGAGCGACGTCCACTCCACGGCCTCGTATCCCGTCTCCTCGAGCAGCTCCCGCCGTGCCGCCGACCCGGGATCCTCTCCGTCGTCGAGGTACCCGCCGACCGGGGCCAGTGACGTCCCGTCGACCGCGTACTTGACCTGCCGGAAGACGAGGAACATCCCGCCCTCGGTCACCGCGAGGACGTTCACGAACTCGCGACCGACGAGCCACGGCCAGTCCTCGATGACGCTCCCGTCGGGGAGCTCGACGACGTGGCTCTCGACCGAGATCCACGGGCTCCGGTCGAGCACCGTCGCCGGCGCGACCGCGTCCTCCAGGGCCGCATCAGCTCCTCGCCCCGCCGCGACGCCTCGTAGCAGCGCGATCGCCCCCGCCGCGGCGACGTTCAGCGACTCGGCGTCACCCGGGAGCGAGATCGTCGCCTTGTGACTTGTCGTCACAAGCTCGTCCGGCAGCCCCGCGCGCTCGGCGCCGAGGAGGAACGTCAGCGGCGGCCGCGAGGTCGACATCGGTCAGCGGGTCGCCACCGTGGGCGACGAGGGCGACGCGCCGGCCGGGGCGTCCTCCCACGCGATCAGCGGGACGCGGAAGATCGCGCCGGCGGACGCCCGGAGCGCCTTCGGCGACAGCGGGTCTGCGCAGCCGTCCGAGAGGGCGATGCCGGCACCGAACGCGTCGGCTGTCCTGATCAGCGCGCCGACGTTCCCCGGGTCGGCGAGGCGCCAGAGAGCGAGGCAGGTGTCGCGGACGCCGGTCGGGAGGTCGGCGCGGCGGTAGACGCCGATCGCGCGGGCGGGGTGCGGCAGCGTCGAGACGCCCGCGAGCAGCGGCTCGTCGATCGTGCTCACCGGCGACGAGGAGGTGCACGGGCTCGATCCCCGCGCGGCCGCGCCGCCTCGACGAGGTCCTCCCCCTCGGCGGCGAAAAGCCCGCTCTCGTCGCGGTGCTTCCGCTGCCCGAGGAGCTTGCGGACGAGCTTCAGCGTCTCGTTGTCGCGCGAGGTGATCAGCGCGACGCAAGTCTACAGCAGACAGCCGAGGCGGTCGCCCCGCGGAGCCGACAGCCGACGCCCGCAGGCCGCAGCTGGCCGCGAGCCGAGCGTCGAAGCTCCGCCTGGCGGCGGAAGCTCGGCCAGGCGGCCTTCGCGTCGTCGCCCGACGCGAGCGCCGCCTTCGCCTTCTCGGCGACGGCGGCGAACGCCGCGGGATCGGTCGACCGCGAGGTCGGCGAGCGACTTGCGGTCGAGCTCGATCCCCGCTCGGTGGAGGCCGTTGATGAACTGGTTGTACGAGAGCCCGTTCGCCCGCGCCGCGGCGTTGATGCGGACGATCCAGAGCGAGCGGAAGTTCCGCTTCTTGTTGCGCCGGTCGCGGTACGCGTAGACGAGCGAGTGCTCGACCTGCTCCTTCGCGTAGCGGTAGTGCGTGCTCTTGCGGCCGTAGTACCCCTTCGCCTGCTCGAGCACCTTGCGGCGCTTCTTGCGCGCGGCGACCGATCGCTTGACGCGTGCCATTACTTGACCCCCAGGAGCTTCTTCACGGCCTTCACGTCGACCTTCGCGACGGGATGGTCCTTGCCGAAGTCGCGCTTACGCTTCGACGACTTCTTCGTGAGATTGTGGCTCTTCATCGCGTGCCGGCGCAGGATCTTCCCTGTCCCGGTCACCTTGAACCGCTTCTTCGCTCCGCTTCCCGTCTTCGTCTTCGGCATCTCGTTTCACTCCTGCATTCTTCGTCGGCCCGAGCAACATGACCATGTTCCGGCCGTCGAGCGTGGGCTGCTGCTCGACCTGCCCGATCTCCTTGACGTCCTCTGCGAGACGCTCGAGCAAGATCGCGACCCCGCTCCGGATGGAGGTTCTCCCGCCCCCGGAACATGATCGTGACCTTCACCTTCGCCCGCTGGTTCAGGAAGCGGACGACGTGGCCCTTCTTCGTCTCGTAGTCGTGGACGCCGATCTTCGGCCTGAACTTGATCTCCTTGACGTTGATCGTCGACTGGTGCTTGCGTGCCTGCTTTGCCCGCTGCTCCTGCTCGTAGCGCCACTTGCCGTAGTCCATGACCCGCGCCACGGGCGGATCGGCTTCCTTCGCAACCTCCACGAGATCGAGGTTCTTCGAGTACGCGTACTCGAGTGCCTCTTTCGTGTCCTTGATCCCGATCTGCTCCCCGTCCTCACCGACGAGCCTGACCCGCGGCACGCGGATCTGCTCGTTGATCCGATCTTGCTGGACGACGGGACGCGTCCTGTCCTCGGGACGACGCCGTGGTCTCAAAGGCAGTTCACCAAGCCGAGTCGATCCTCCTCATTCCGTGAAAACGCCACTGCATGCAGCGGCGGCATTCCCTCGTCGGATCCGACTCGGTTGAACCTCGCGCGGCTCGTGGCCGGCGAGGTGAGGGGCGATGCCGCTCCTGCTTGCAGGCAGGCGAGAGCCTAGCAGCCGAGGGTGTCCGACTGACGTCGGCATCGGACCGGTGACCGGGCTCAGCCAGGCACCTGCTCGGCGATCTCGTCGACGAGCGCGTCGAGCGACATCGTCGAGACGCCCTCGCCGCCGCGCCGCCGCACGGCCATCGCCTCGCGCGTCTCGCGGTCGCCCCAGACGACGACGTACGGGATCTTCTGCGAGCTCGGCGTCGCGGATCCGCTTGCCGAGCGTCTCGTCGCGCTCGTCGGCGTCGGCCCGGACGCCGGCGAGCCGGAGCGCGCCGAGCGAGCTCGTCGACCGCCTCGCGATGCGCCTCCGCGACCGGCAGCACGCGCACCTGGACCGGCGCGAGCCAGACCGGGAACGCGCCGGCGTAGTGCTCGATCAGGATCCCCATGAATCGCTCCAGCGAGCCGAGCAGCGCGCGGTGGACGACGTAGGGCGTGTGCTCGACGTTGTCCGCGCCCATGTACGTGAGCCCGAACTGCTTCGGCATCTGCGCGTCGAGCTGGATCGTCCCCATCTGCCACGAGCCGGCCGAGGACGTCGAGCATGTGGAGGTCGATCTTCGGCCCGTAGAACGCGCCCTCTCCCTCGCCGACGTAGTACTCGATGCTCGCGCCGCTCGAGCGCGGACGCGGAGCGCGCTCTCCGTGAAGTCCCATTCCTCGTCGGTGCCGAGCTTGTTGTCCGGGCCGCGTCGAGAGCTCGAAGCGCGCCTCCATCCCGAAGAGGTCGTAGAGGAAGGCGGCGTAGTCGAGGCAGCCGAAGATCTCCGTCCTCGATCTGCTCGCGCGTGCAGAAGATGTGCGCGTCGTCCTGCGTCACATGGCGGACGCGCAGCAGCCCGTGCAGCGTGCCCGTCGGCTCGTTGCGGTGCAGCGTCGACGCCTCGGCGTAGCGGAGCGGCAGGTCGCGGTAGCTCCGGAGCTGGCTGCCGAAGAGGAGCATGTGGCCCGGGCAGTTCATCGGCTTCATGCCCGGCGCGCGGTTCCTCGCCCTCGCCCGCGACGAGGAACATCTCGCCGCGGAACTTCTCCCAGTGCCCCGAGGTCTGCCAGACCGTCTTGTCGTAGATGAGCGGCGTCTTCACCTCGAGGTAGCCGCGGCGCGCGTTCTCGCGTGCGGCGGAGGTCCTCGAGGACGTTCCAGAGCGTCATCCCCTTCGGGATGCCAGAACGGCGACCCGGGCGAAGCGTCCTGGAGGTGGAACAGGTCGAGCTGCGGGCCGAGCCGGCGATGGTCGTTCGCGCGCGCCTGCTCGAGCCGCTCGAGGTACGCGTCGAGGTCGTCCTGCGTGAAGAACGCCGTGCCGTAGATCCGCGTCAGCTGCGTGTTCTTCTCGTCGCCGCGCCAGTACGCGCCGGCGAGCCCGGTCAGCTTGAAGCGCCTTGATCGGCTTCGAGTCCTGGAGATGCGGCCCGCGGCAGAGGTCGGTGAAGTCGCCCTGCGTGTAGAGCGAGATCTCGCCGTCGGCCGTGTCGACGAGCTCGACCTTGTACGGCTCACCCTCCGTGCTCGAAGCGCGCCCGCGCCTCGTCGCGGTCGACCTCCTCGACGCGCTCCACGTCGCGCCCCTCCTCGAGCTCGCGCCGCGATCTCCGCCTCGATCGCCTCGAGGTCGGCCTCGTGGATCGGCTCGGGGAACTCGAAGTCGTAGTAGAAGCCGTTCTCGATCGGCGGCCCGATCGCGACCTTCACGCCCGGGATGCAGCCGGCGCACGGCCTCGGCGAGCAGGTGCGCCGCCGAGTGGCGCAGCACGGCGAGCGCGTCCGGGTCGTCGCGGTCGCGCGTCGTCAGGATCTCGAGCGTCGCGCCGTCCGGAAGCGGCAGCCGCAGGTCGCGCGGCTCGCCGTCGACCCGCGCCAGCACCGCCTGCTCCGCGAGCTTCGGCCCGATCGCGCGGGCGGCGTCGAGCGCGCTCGCGCCGTCGGGGAGCTCGAGCGCGGAGCCGTCGGGAAGGGTGACGTTCACGTCGCGCGAGGATAGTCGGCGGGCCGAGATGCGAGCGCTCGCTGCCGAGGCTCACGAGCCTGGTCGTCGGTGCTCTCCTTGTGCTTGAGCGGCCCGTGGTGCTCCGCGAACGCGTTCATCAGGCGGCCGCAGGAGGTCGTTGAGCTGGCGCTTCTCGCGCTCGTCGAGGGCCGACGCGACGATCGACTCCTTCTCGGCCTGAGCGCCGACCGCCTGCTCCCACAGCTTCTTCCCCTCGTCCGTGAGCTCGACGATCACGCCGCGGCGGTCGTCGGGGTCGTCGAGCCGCCGGATGAGCCCGCGCCGCTCCATGTTGTCGAGCCGGTTCGTCATCGCGCCGGTCGAGAGCCCGAGCCACTTCGCGAGCTTTCCGGGCTTGCCCGTGGTACGGCGGCCCGCCAGTAGCGGAGGTGCATCGATCGAGCTTGTACTCGCCGTGAGCTCAGGTCGAACGCCTCGAGCGTCTCGCGCATCGTGCGGTCGATGTGGCGCTCGAGCTTGTAGATCCGCTCGACGATCCCCTCGGTCTCGAGATCGAGCGCCGGAAGCTCGCGCGCCCAGACCTCGAGGTTGGCGTCGACCGGGTCGGGCTCCAGCCGGGGCGCGTCTCGGGGTCACGGGCGGATTCTCCACCTCGAGATTCTTGACGTCAAGGTTCTCATCATGTATCTTCATCCAAAGTAGTTCGATCTAAAGATACTCGATGGAGAGGAGGACGCGATGCTCGAGCCACAGACGTCCCGAGATCCGCACGCAGCTGGCGGCCGACCGGGTCGGCAGCCCTCCGCCACTCGGCGCGGCCGGTCATCGCCGGCCCGCTCCGGCGGAGCCTCGGAAACGGCGTTCGTCCGATCTCGGTGCTGCGCCTGGGAAGCGACGGCAGCGTCCCGCCGTCGCGCTGCGCTGGCCGAGTCACTGCGAAGAGGTCTCCGCTCCGGCGGGGGCCTCCTCCATCCGTCCTCTCTGCGAGGCGGGACACGAGCCGCGCGTCGCGGCACGTACTCGACGTGGGACGACTTCGAGCGGGAGCTCGCGGCGCCGCTACGGCGTCCGCGTCGCAGGCTCGCTCAGTCGAAGGTGATCACGCTGCGGATCCCGTCCTGGCGCTCCATCAGCTCGAAGCCGTGGTTCACGTCGTCCAGCGCGATTCGATGCGAGATGAGCGCCTCCACGTCGATCTCGCCGGCGAGCCAGCGGTCGACGAGCTGCGGCACCTGCGTCCGTCCCTTCACGCCGCCGAAGGACGAGCCCGCGACCCGCCGTCCGGTGATGAGGAAACGGGGGACGATGTCGAGCGTCTCCCCCTTGCCCGCGACGCCGCACATCGTCGCGAGCCCCCATGCCTCTCGCGCCGCCTCGACCGCCTGTCGCATCACCTGGACGCTGCCCGTCGCCTCGAACGTGTAGTCGGCGCCGAAGCCTCCGGTCTCGCTCCTGATCCACTCGACCGTGTCGTCTCCGGCGACGCGCGTGTCGGTCGCTCCGTGGTGCCGCGCCTGGGCGAGCCGCTCCTCCGAGCAGGTCGATCGCGACGATCCGCTCCGCGCCCGCGAGCCGCGCGCCGATCACCGCGCCGAGCCCGACGAGGCCGCAGCCGAAGACGACGCACGTCGAGCCGGGCTCGACGCGGGCCGTGTAGAGCGCCGCCCCGATCCCGGTCGACAGGCCGCACGCGAACGGCGCGCACGCCGTCGAGCGGCGCCTCGGGGCTCACCTTCGCGAGCGCGATCTCCGGCATCACCGTGTACTCGGCGAACGTCGACGTCCCCATGAAGTGCCGCAGCTCGTCGCCGTCGCGCGACAGCCGCGTCGTGCCGTCGGGCAGGTAGCCGAGCGCCCTGCTGGTCGCGGATCGCGACGCAGCGGTTCGTGCGCTCGGAGCGGCAGTGGACGCACTCGCCGCACTCGGGCGCGAAGAGCGTGACGACGTGGTCGCCGGGGCGGACGAGCGTCACGCCCTCCCCCACGCGCCTCGACGACGCCCGCGCCCTCGTGACCGAGCACGCACGGCGCGTACCCGGTCGGGTCGGCGCCGGAGGCCGTGTACAGGTCGGTGTGGCAGACGCCGCAGGCGACGAGCCGGACGAGCACCTCGCCCGCCCTGGGCTCGGCGAGCTCGACGTCCTGGACGACGAGCGGCTGGCCGAACTCCTCGAGCACGGCGGCGCGGATCTTCATCGCGGCGATCCTAGAGGCTCGGCAGGTCGCTTGACGCGCGCCGCCGGTTTCTGTCCAATCGCGGTCCAGTGAAGATTCTGGCCTACTCTCCCTCCGTGAGCGTCGTCGAGGACACCGCGGCCCGGCCGACCGACGGCCGGCTCGGGCCGATCGTGCAGCTCGAAGGCGTCAGGAAGAGCTTCGGCGACAACCTCGTCCTCGACGGGATCGACCTCGAGGTCGCGACCGGCGAGGTGCTCGTGATCATCGGGCCGAGCGGCAGCGGCAAGAGCACGCTCCTCCGCTGCGTCAACCTGCTCGAGCCGATCCAGGCAGGGCCGGATCTGCGTTCGAGGGAGAGGAGATCACGGGCAAGGGCGTCGACGTCTCGGCCGTCCGGCAGCGGATCGGGATCGTCTTCCAGCAGTTCAACCTGTTCCCGCACCTGACGGTGATGGACAACCTGACGCTCGCCGCGCGCCGGATCCGGAAGCTGCCCGCGCAAGGAGGCGGAGCAGCGCGCCACGCGAGCTGCTCGAGGTCGTCGGGCTCCCGGAGAAGGCGGGCCAGCACCCGCACCAGCTCTCGGGCGGGCAGCAGCAGCGTGTCGCGATCGCGCGGGCGCTGATGATGTCGCCGAAGGTCATGCTCTTCGACGAGGTGACCTCGGCGCTCGACCCGGAGCTCGTCGGGGAGGTGCTCGTCGTGATGCGCGACCTTGCCCGCGGGCACGGCATGACGATGCTCGTCGTCACGCACGAGATGCACTTCGCCCGCGACGTGGGCGATCGGGTGGTGTTCATGGACGAAGGCAAGATCGTCGAGCAGGGCCGTCCGGCCGACGTGCTCGACAACCCCCGCGAGGAGCGGACGCGGCGCTTCCTGCGTCGCTCGCTCGAGCTCGACGGGCTCGCTGGACGAACTGACAATCACCGAGGCAGAAGGAGCAGAGGAATGAGAAGAACTCATCCTGGCCACGGCAGGGGTCGCCGTCGTCGCGTTCGTCGCCGCGACGCTCGGCTCGGCCCAGCCCACGGCCACGACCGGCGACGGCGCGGAGCCGAGGCCAAGGCGCCTGTGCTCCCGAAGCTGCCCGCCGAGATCGCCGCCCGCAAGCGGCTCATCGTCGGCGTCAAGTGCGACACGCCGCCGTTCGGATACCTGGACGTCCGGGGCAAGAACGCGGGCGTCGACGTCGAGATCGCGAAGCAGTTCGCCCGGTACGCCTTCGGCACGCGCGCAGCGGCTCACGTTCGTCTGCGCACCGACGGCGGTCCGCGAGCCGCTCCTGACGAGCGGCCGCGTCGACCTCGTCATCTCGACGTTCACGTACACGTCCGACCGCGACACGCGGATCGACTTCTCGCGGCCCTACTACAAGGCGTCGGGGCGGCTGCTCGTCAAGAACGACTCGCCGATCCAGCGCTCTCGCCGACATCCGCGGCAAGAAGGTGGCGACGACGAGCGGCTCGGTCTACGACCGCTGGATGAAGCGGTGCTTCACCAGCACCGAGGTCATCGTCGTCGACAGCGTCACGAACGCCGTCCTCGCCTTCAACCAGGGTCGGGCCGACGCCGTCATGTTCGACGACACGTCCCTCGCGCTGATCGCGGCGACGAACCCCTCGGCGAAGATGACCGACGACCTGTTCCTCGAAGGCCCGTACGGCATCGGCATCAAGCAGGGCAACGTCCAGCTGAAGCGATGGGTCGACGCGCGGCTCAACCTGATGAAGCGGAAGGACCTCTTCCTGCCGATCATCAGGAACAACATCGCGCCGCGGTTCGTCCCGGCGTTCCTCAGGAACATCCTCCGGCCGAACAACGACTTCGCGTACCGAGCAGCCGGCCTCCCGAGCCTCGACACGGTGTGCCCGTAGCCTGACTCGCACCGTGAGTGGCGGCCGCAGCGACGCGGCCGCCACTCGTTTCCCGATGGATCTCGTCGCATACGACCTCTGGGCGTTCGTGTCGGAGAACTGGCGCGAGCTCCTCGACGGCCTGATCAACACGCTGAAGGTCTCCGCGGTCGCGATCGCCGGCTCGTTCGCTGATCGGCGCTCGTCCTCGGCGCCGCCCGCGCCCACCGCATTCCCGTGGTCAGCCAGTTCACGGCCGTCTACGTCGAGGTCATCCGCAACACCCCGATCCTCGTCCAGATCTTCATGCTCTTCTTCGCGCTGCCGCAGGCGGGGATCCGCCTCGACGCGTTCACCGTCGCCTGGCTCTCGGTGATGATCTGGGGCGGCGCGTTCAACAGCGAGAACTTCCGCGCGGGCTTCGAGGCGGTGCCACAGCGGACCCGCGAAGCGGCCTACGCGCTCGGCTTCGGCCGGCTCGGCGCGTTCCTCAACGTGACGCTGCCGATCGGCGGGCGCATCTCCCTGCCCTCGTCGATCAACACCTACATCTCCGTCGTGAAGAACACCTCGCTCGTCTACGTGATCGGCTACGCCGAGCTGACGACGACGGCGATCAACATCGCCAACCTGACGCTCGAGACGCTCGAGGCGCTCACCGTCCTCGGCATCGTCTACCTGGCGCTCGTCTGGAGCCTCTCGGCGGCGATCCGCGTGCTCGAGTCGCGGCTGGCGCTGCCCGAGGAGCGTCGCTGATGCCCGAGTGGGCCGAGCCTGTCGTCCGCTACATCCTCACGGAGGGCCTGCCCGCGACGCTCCTCGTCTCCGCCGTCGCGGTCGTCGGGAGCGCGGTGATCGGGATCGTGCTCGGAACGCTCCTGACGATCCAGTTCCGGCCGCTCCAGGCGGCTGATCCGCCTCTACATCGAGGTCTTCCGCGGGCTGCCGATCCTCGTCACGGTCTTCATGGTCTACTTCGGGCTCCCGGCGATCAACACGGCGCTCGAGTTCGGCCCGCTCACCGCGACGTCGATCGCGCTCATCCTCTGGGGCAGCGCCCAGGTCGCCGAGGCGACGCGGGGCGCCGTCCAGTCGATCCCGCGCGAGCAGCACGAGGCCGCGGCCGCGCTCGGCTTCGGCTGGGTCGGCCGCCACCGGTCGGTGATCCTCCCGCAGGCGTTCCGGCGCCTGCTCCCGCCGTTCGTCAGCCTGCTCGTCAACATCATCCAGAACTCCACGCTCGCGGCGGTGATCGGCGGGATCGAGCTGCTGCAGGCGGGCAAGTCCCAGACGGAGCGGCTGACGTTCTTCCCGCCCGCCGGGATCGGCGAGATCCACGCGTTCGAGATCTTCGCCTTCGTGGCGCTGCTCTTCTTCCTGATCTCGTTCCCGCTCACGCGGCTCGCCGCGTACCTCGAGAAGCGGATGATCTAGCCCGAGAGGTCGCAGCCGTGCGCGCGTGCGATCCGGCCGACCTCCTCGAAGTCCGGCTCCGCCTCCATCGGCGGCGGCAACGTGCGGCTCCCGGCCGGCTCGCTCATCGCGACGACGAGGTCCTCGAAGCCCCCCGGCGTGCAGATGAACAGCATCCGGCAGCCCCCGTCGCCGACCACGTAGCGGTGCGGGATGCCGCGCGGGCCGAACAGGTAGTCACCCGCGCTCGCCTCGACCGTCACGGAGCCGACCTCGAAGGTGGCGCTGCCCTCGAGGATCCAGAAGCCCTCGTCCTCGCGGTGGTGGACGTGCAGCGGCGCCTCGGCTCCCGGCGGCTCGGTCATCTCCACGATTGCCATCTGACCGCCGGTGTCCGCGGCCGTGGCCTTGATCACGGCGAGCGACTGGAACCACCAGCGGGCGTCGCCCTCGTCCTTGCCGACGTACACCGGCTCGAGCGCCTGCGTCGAAGTCGTCTCGCTCGTCATGTCGCTCCTCTCCTCGTCGGATCGTCGATGTCCAGCAGTGAGACGGCGTAGCGCCAGCTGCCGTCGCCACTCCGCCGCACGACGTTGACGCCCTGCGCGGAAAGCACGAGGGCGACGTCGCGTGCCTGGAGGACGCGGCGGGGATCGCCGAGGTAGGTGAATCGCCGCTCCCAGAGCGACGACGCCGATCGGGCGATCTCGCCTGCTCCTCGCGCCTCGTGGGGCTCCCCGCGCGCAGCGAGCACCGCTCCGTCCTCGAACAGCGGCACGACCGCCGATCGATCGCGGAGCACGAACGCGTCCTCGAAGAGACGCTCGAGCTCCTCGGGTGTCCTCGCTGCAGACGTCATCAGCCGACGACCGTAGGCCGATGCGGGCCGCGCGCCAATACCAGCGAAGTGGTGTTTGCGCAGCGCGACCGAGACCGTACGCTTGCCCGATGGGTGCGATCGCCAGAGAGCGCGCGTCCGAACGAATCGCCGAGCTCGCCGGCCGTGGACACGACCTCGTGACGCTCTGGGCGGAGTGCACGGACGTGCTGCAGGGCGTCGTGCCGCACTTCTGGGCGCCCTGCTGGTACACGCTCGACCCGGCATCGCTCCTCATCACGAGCCACTACCAGGACGGGCTCCCCGAGTTCCCGCCCGAGTTCCTGAGCTACGAGTACTACGCGGACGACGTCAACCGGCTCTCCGACGTCGCCCGGTCAGAGCGCGGCATCTCGACGCTCCACGAGGCCACCGGCGGCGATCCGTCCTCGAGCCCGCGCTGGCACGAGAACATGAAGCTCGGGGGCGACCAGGAGCTGATCGCGGCGCTCCGCACGGAGGCCGGCGAAACGTGGGGCGCGCTCGGCCTCTACCGCGCGCCGGGCGAGCCGCTGTTCGACGCCGAGGACGAGCGATTCCTCGCGGCGGTCACGCCGTCGCTCGCCCGCGGCGCCCGCACGGCCCTGCTGGTCGGGGAGGCGACCGATCCCGAGGGGCCAGAGGCACCGGGGCTTGTCGTCCTCGCGGACGACCACAGCGTGGAGTCCGCGACCCCCGGCGTCGAGCGCTGGCTGGCGGACCTCCCCGACGGCGACTGGGACGCAGGGAGGCTGCCGTCGTCGGTGTATGCGGTCGCCGCGCGCGCCCGGCGGACAGCGGAGCACCCCGACCGCCCCTGCGAGATCGCGGTGTCGCGCGTCCTCTCGCGCTCCGGCACGTGGGTGGTGCTCCACGGCACCTCGCTCGTGGCCAGCGGCTCCCGGCGCGTCGCCGTGATCGTCGAGCCCGCCCACCCGGCGCGCATCGCGCCGCTCCTGATGGCGGCGTACGGGCTGACCGGCCGCGAGCAGGAGGTGACCCGCCTCGTCCTGCAGGGGGACTCGACGGCGCAGATCGCCGATCGCCTCGTCGATCTCGCCGCACACGGTGCAGGAGCACCTGAAGCGGATCTTCGAGAAGACGGTCGGTCCGCAGCAGGCGGGACCTCGTCGGCAAGGTGTTCTTCGCGCACTACGAGCCCCGCGTTCGCGACAACGAGCGCCGCGCGAAGGACGAGAGGCCGCTCCGGGGAGGGCCCTACCCGGGCTGAGACGTTACGCGGCGGGGCGGCGAGGCTTCGGCCGGCGGGATGCCGGGTGCGGCCGACAGGTCTCGCGGGCGGGCGTCAGCTCGGCGACCGTTGAGGCGACGCGAACGTCGCTCTTCGGCTTGGCCGGGCGCTGCGTGGCCCGCGAGACCAGATTCCATCCGGAGGAGACACCCACGCACTCACCATGCGTACGCCTCTGATTCCTGCATGCCTCGAATGGGGGGTTCTGCTACCCCGTCGCGGGGAGGGGCGCTGCTAGCCCGCCGTCGCGGGCAGCACGACGCCGGGAGACGCCGCATCGGCCCATCCCTTTGTCCCGAGCACGACGGCCCGCGCCAGCCGGACGCCGACCGGGACCCTCAGCGTCGCACGCGAGGCCCGATCGAGCCGTGCGCGGCCGACGGGGCGCCAGCCGAAAAGCTCACGGTCGTAGGTCTGCAGCACGACCGTCGCCCCCGGCCGCGCGGGGCGCGCGACGACCTGGAGCACCCGCCCGATCGGCGTCGCGCGCACGACCGGCTTCACGAGCACCCGGACACGCGGGCTCGCGAGCGTCCCGGCAATCGCGCGATAGCTCGCGGGCACCGTGACGGCGACCCGGAACGCGAAGCTTCCGTCCGCGCGCGGCTTCGCGCTGAGCTCGGTTGTGCCGCCGCGAAGGACGACGGCCACCGTTCCGGGAGGGGCGAGACCCGCGAAGACGACCCGCCGGCCGGACGTCACGGGTGCCTCCGGCCCCGCCAGGACGAGGCCGAAGACGTCGACCTCGCCTCGCATCTGCTTGTGGATCGTGCAGCGGAACTCGTACCTCCCCTGCCGCGTGAAGGTGAACGAGTACGTCCCGCCCGGCGGGACGTAGCCGGACGCGAAGGCGTCGTTCTCTGCCGTCGCCGTGTGATTCGTGCTGTCGTCGTTCCTCCACGTCACCGTCGTCCCGACGAGCACGTCGAGACTCGCCGGGTCGTAGAGCTTCCCCGGCATCGTGACGGTCCGGGCCGGCGCCTCGGCGGACACCGCGGCGCCCGCGGCGACGAGCGCGACTGCAAAGACCGCGAGAACGAGCCTGGTCACCGGCTGACCCGGTAGATCGCGATCATGCCGTTCATCATGTGGTCCTCGACGTGGCAGTGGTAGAGCCACGTCCCGGCGGTGTCCTCGCGCCAGCGGACGCGGAAGCTCTCCGCCGGCCCGATCACCTGCGTGTCCCGCGGCGTGCCGTCTCGCTGGACCCAGCGGTGACCGTGAACGTGGAACGTGTGGAAGTCGCTCCCGATGGCGAGCACGTCCCACTGGACGAGCTCGCCGACCTTCGCGCGGAAGACGGGCGTGTTGCCCACGAATGCGCGGCCGTTGATCGTGTTGAAGCCGAGCTGCGAGGACAGGTACACGACGAACTCCCGGTCCGGAGCCGGCTCGTCCCGGCCCAGGATCGAGAGCGTCCCGAAGAGGCCTCCTTCGATCGACTCCATCATCGAGGGCGAGTGGTCGTGGTACGGCCAGACGCCCCGGGCGGTCTGCTCGGCCTCGAGCCGGTAGGTGAACGTCTCGCCGGGCTTCACGTTGGCACCCGCTCCGGAGAAGCCCGGGATGTACGCGCCGTCCGAGCCGAAGCGGTACCGCACGCCGTGGAAGTGCATCGAGTGCGGGTGGTTGGTCAGCGTGTCGAGGTTTCGGAAGTGGACGAGGATCTTGTCCCCGACCCGGGCGCGGAGGAGCGGCCCCTGGAGCCCGGGGTTGCCGGGCTCGTTCGGAAGCTGCTTCGCGAAGTCCTTCGTGAACTGCCGGTACGCCGACCGTCCGGAAGACCGTCTGCGCCGCGCGTGAACCGCTCGCCCTCGATCGCGTTCCGTCTGTTCGGCGCGACGTTCCAGGTCACCGGCACCGCGGCGACCCAGTACTCGCGCACCGTCGGCGTCGTCGCCGTCGCGGCGTCGCGAGCGGCGGCCATCGCCGACGGCCCCCACTCCGACCGCGCCGGCGAGGGCCGCCAGCACCAGCGCTAGCGGCCCTCGTCCCGGTCGCAGGCTCATGGCGTGACGACGACCGTCCCGCCCATGTCGGGGCCGTGGATCCAGCAGAAGAACTTGTACGTCCCCGGCGTCGAGAACGTCACCCGGGACGCCCGCGGCAACCCGATCGGCGCTCCGGCCGTCGAGCTCGGTGACGAAGAAGCCGTTCCCGTGCATCGTCTTCCCCGCGTACGTGTACGGCTTCGGGTCGGACGCGAACGGGAGGAACGGCGCCACCTGGTTGGGGCTCAGCCGGCCCCTGCGGGAAGAGGTCGGTCTGCTTCTGGATCTTCTCGACGTACTTCGGCGGACCGAAGACGAGGTTGTGCGCCTCGCTCGGCGACTTGTTGGGGAAGTTGACCGTCGTCCCGCCTTCACCCTGAGCACCTTGGGCAGGAAGGCGAGCAACGTCGACCTTCCCGCCGACGCCCATGGCGACCGTGTTCGGCGGCGGCTTCGTCGCGGCGAGCAGCGCCTTGCCCTTGGCCCAGCCGCGTTCTGCTCGAGCGAGCGCCTGCGCCTGGACCTGCGCCGGCGTCTTCGGCACGGCCGCCCCGGCGGGCTTGACGGACCGTGCCTCCATCCCGGGGTGGAGCGTGCAGAAGAGCTTGTACGAGCCGGGCTTCGGGAACGTGTACGTCGCCGTGGCCGGCGGCGACTTCGGGCCTCGCGGGCTGATGCCGCCACTCGAGGCGGGCGTCTTCCCGGAGATCGTCTTCGGCCCGAACGGCCCGAACGCCAGCGGGTTGTAGATGAACTTCGGACGCCCGTCGAAGTAGAACGGCTGGCCGCCCGCGTCGACGATCCCCGTGTAGGTCCCCTTCTTCGGATCCGGCAGGAGCAGGGGGATCGGCTTCGGGTTGTAGGTCACCGTGTGGAACGCCGCGGTCGAGAACGTGACGCGTGTCACCGGCTGCGATCGTCAGCTTGGCCGGCATGAACTGGTTGAGGAGGACGGGGTACTTCTTGAACCCGCCCGGGATCTCGCTCTGGTCCCCGATGAACACCGTGTACGTGTTGGCCATCGGCGCTGCCGTCACGCTGCCCGAGATGGCGAGCGCCGCAAGGGCGACCACGAGGATCGCTGCTCGTCTCACTTTCAACCCCCAAACGTTGGATTTGCCGCTCGCGCACCCCGTTTATGGGGCCGCGACCGCGGAGGAGGATAGACCTCCGGTCCGACGGTGTCTACTCCTTCGCGATTCCAAACCACGGTGTGGGCCGCCGGCCGCCGCTCACTCCCAGTCGAGGTACGGAGCGGCTCCGCGCTTCAGGAGGCCGCGCGAGAGGATCGAGCGCTGGATCTCGCTCGTGCCCTCCCAGATCCGATCGACGCGGAGCTCGCGGAAGAACCGCGCAGCGGGGCTCTCGACCATGTAGCCGCGCCCGCCGAGTGCCTGGACGGCGCGGTCGGCGACGCGCCCCGCCATCTCGGACGCATAGAGCTTCGCCATCGACACCTTCCCGTGCACGACGCTGCGATCGGGGAGCGTGTCGAACGCGTGGGCGGCGTGGTACGTCAGCAGCCGGGCCGCGTGGAGCTCCGTCAGCGAGTCGGCGAGCGGGAACGAGATGCCCTGGTACTCGGCGATCGGCAAGCCGAACGCCTCGCGCTCCTGTGCCCAGGCGGCCGTCAGGTCGACCAGACGCAGCGCCGCGCCGCAGCAGCGCGCAGCGATGAAGAGCCGCTCGACGAGGATCCACTCCTTCGCGCCGGCGTCGCCGCTCGCGGGGACACGGTGCGAGTCCGGCACACGGCAGTCGCGGAAGACGATCTCGGGATGGTGGTCGAGGTACGGGTCGTGCAGGAACGACGGCGTCCGAACGATCTCGAGGCCGTCCGCGTGGGGATCGACGAGGAAGAGCGTCTGCTCGCCCTCCGCGACCGCGAGCACGATGTAGACCCCGGCATCGCCCTCGCTCGTGACGAACCACTTCTCGCCGTTCAGCAGCCAGTCGTCGCCGTCGCGCACGGCCGTCGCAGCGAGGCCCGAGAGATCGGATCCCGCACCGGGCTCGGTCAGCGCCCACGCCTCGCGGTACTCGCCCCGGACGATCGGCAAGACGTAGCGCTCGATCTGCTCCGGCGTCGCGATCTCGTAGAGCTCGCGCGGGCCGCGGTCGACGACGGCGAAGCCGAGGCCGTTCGTCGCCTTGCCGGACTCCTCCTCGAGCGCGACCTGACCGAGCATCGACAGGTCGCTTCCTCCGATCTCGGCCGGCATGTTGAGCATCGAGAACCCCGCCTCGCGTGCCTTTCGGCGCACCGCGTCGACCTCGCCGGTGTCGATCGAGCCCCGTTCGGCGATCCGTGCCTCGAGAGGGAACACCTCCGCCTCGAGGAAGCGGCCAACCGCCGCCTTGAGGGTGCGGATCTCCTCGGGCAGCTCGGGCACGACCATGGCGCGTGAGCCTACGCCACGGCGAGAATGCCCGCGTGTCCGACGTCCGCACGCTGATCCTCCCGCGCTCGCTCGCGATCGTCGGCGCCTCGCCGAGGAACTCGGCCGCGGTCGAGACGGCCGTCCGGAGCGGTGTGCGGGCGTTCGGCGTGAACCCGAACCGCACGGAGGTCGCGGGTCTTCGCTGCTACCCGAGCTTCGCCGAGCTCCCGGAGACCCCCGAGGCCGCGCTCCTGATGGTGAACCACGAGCGCGTCGAGGCGGCCTTCGAGGAGGCCGTCGCGGCGGGCGTCCGCGCATTCGTCGTTCCCGGGGTCGGTGCCGAGGCGGGAGCGGAAGCGCGCCCGACGACCGAACGCCTCGCCCGCCGCGCCCGGGAGGTCGGCGCGGCGATGCTCGGCCCGAACTGCATGGGGGTCTACGTCCCCGGCGGCCCGGCCGCGTGGAACGGCCTGCCGGGCGACACGACGGCATCGGGGCACGTCGCCGTGCTCTGCCAGTCCGGCTCGATCGCGGACGCGTTCCTCTCCCTCGGCGGCCGCATCGGGATCCGCTGCGTCGTCTCCTCGGGCGCCGAGGCCGTGACGGACGCCGCGGACTATCTCGAGTTCTTCGCCGACGACCCGGAGACGCGCGCCGTCGGCCTCTTCCTCGAGACCGTGCGGCGCCCGGACGCCTTCGTCGACGCGCTGCGTCGCTGCGCCGAGGCGGACAAGCCCGTCGCGTGCCTCAAGGTCGGGCGCTCGGAGGCGGCGGCCCGGGCGGCGCTCTCACACACGGGCGCGCTCGTCGGCTCTGATCGCGCGTTCACCGCGGTGCTGCGCCGCCACGGCGCAATCGAGGTCGAGGACTTCCACGAGCTCGTCGAGACGCTCGAGGTGCTGGGACGGAGGCGGCTGCCGCAAGGCGCCCGCATCGGCGCGATCTCCGAGTCGGGCGGCGAGTGCGCGCTTCTGGCCGACCGGGCCGAGGCGGCGGGCATCCCGTTTCCGCCGCTGGACGACGATCTCGCCGCGGCACTCCGCGCGGCCTTCCCGAACTACCTCGCGCCGGGCAACCCGCTCGACGCGTGGGGCATCGCGGACGAGACGGAGGTGTATCCCGCGCTCGCTCGAGCTCATGGCGGCGTCCGGCCGCTTCGACGTGCTGCTGGCGCAGGCAGACCTCTCGCAGTTCCGCGACGAGACGAACGAGGAGTGGTGCGAGCTGACGCTGCGAACGCTCGGCGCGGCTCGCCGACGAGCACCCCGGGCTCGTATGCGCGATGACGACGGTCCACTGCAGCGACCCGCCGCGCCGCTTCCAGGACCTCGCGCGGGAGCTCGACCTCGCGCTCCTCCGCGGGCCACGGGACACGATGGCCGCGCTCGCCGGCGTCGTCGGACGACGGGCCTACGTGACACCGGGCCGCGACGGCCCCGCGCCCGACCTCTCCGACCTCCTGCCGCCGTCGGGCGCGCTGACGGAGCACGAGTCCGCGCTCGCGCTCGAGCGCTTCGGCGTCCCGTTCGCGGAGCGGCGCCGCGCGGCGTCCCCCGAGGAGGCCGCGGCAGCCGTGGAGACACTCGGCGCGCCCGTCGTCGTGAAGCTCGACGGTCCCGCGCACAAGAGCCGCGACGGCGGCGTCGTCGTGGGTGTCGCGACGCCGGAGGAGGCGGCCGCGGCGGCAAGGTCGCTCGGGGGCGCCGTGCTCGTCGCGCGACAGGTCGAACGCGGCCCCGAGGTCATCTGCGGCGTCACGCGCGACCCCGACTTCGGCCCGATCCTCGCGGTCGGGCAGGGCGGCGTCGCCGTCGAGGAGAGCGACCGCCTCGTGCTGTCCAGCGCGCCCGTCGACGTTGCGGGTGCCCGCGCGCTCGTCGCCGAGGCAGGGGTCGACGACCCCGGCGACGTCGTCGCGCAGACGCTCGTCGCGCTGGGCGAGCTGGCGCTCGCCTATCCCCAGGTCGAGTCCGTCGAGGTCAACCCGCTGATCGTCGGCCCGACGGGAGCCGTCGCCGTCGACGCGCTCCTCGTCGTCGCCGACCGCACCGTTAATTGATCGACAACGTGCGCTGTGGTTGAGTGACCCACCGTCGAGAGGCCAATCAGAGGGAGGGATCCGGAATGTCGACGTTCCACCCGCGCGAGGCGAGGTACGGCCGCCGCGAGCTGATCCGGCGGGGCGCCGTCGGCGCGGTCCTGCTCTCGAGCGCGGGAACGCTGCTCAGCGCGTGCGGTGGCGACAACAGCGGTGGCAGCAGCGCCGTCGACCTCCAGCTCGCACGGCCGGACAACCCGGTCACGCACGCCTACTTCGACGACAATCCGATGATCGCGTCCGGTCTCGAGCCGGAGAGCGGCACGCTCCGGATCTACAACTGGAACGGCTACCTCTGGCCGAAGCTCAAGAAGGACTTCGCGAAGGAGTACGGCGTCAAGGTCGAGGAGACGTTCTTCTCCACGATGGACGAGGCGATCGCGAAGCTCTCCTCGGGCGCGGTCGACTTCGATGTGTTCTTCCCGTCCGTCGACCGCCTGAGCCGGCTCGTCGTCGGGAAGCAGCTCCAACCCTTGAACCGCGAGTACCTCCCGAACCACGCGAACCTCTGGACCTCGATCCAGGATCCCTGGTACGACAAGGGCTCGCGCTACACCGTGCCGTACACCATCTACACGACCGGGATCGGGTACCGGACGGACAAGGTCTCGACGACCCCGCTCGACTACGACAACCCGTACGACATGTACTGGGAGGAGGCGGCGCGCGGGAAGACGTACCTCCTCGACGACTTCCGCGACGCCCCGGCGCACATGCTCCTGAAGCACGGGATCACGGACATCAACACCGAGGATCCCGACGACATCGCGCTCGCACAGAAGGAGCTCGAGTCGCTCAGCGACGCGGTCAACGTGAAGCTCTCGACCGACGACTACACGAACCTGCCCGAGGGCCGCGCCTGGGTGCACCAGATGTGGTCGGGCAGCGCGATCTCGGCCCAGTGGTACCTCCCGGAGGGCACCGGCCCCGAGGCGCTCGGCTTCTGGTTCCCCACGGACGGAGCCGGGACGATCGGGAACGACCTGATCGCGATCCCGAAGGCGGCGAAGAACCCCGTGCTCGCCCACCACTTCCTGAACTACCTCCTCGACGTGCAGCACGGGTACGACAACTTCGCGAACTTCGTCGGCTACCAGCCGCCGTTCACGAAGCTCGACCCCGACCGCCTCGTCACCGACGAGGTCGTCCCGGCCAACCTGAAGACGGCGATCGTGCGGGAGAGCGACTTCGACAAGGGGTTCTTCCCCACGGAGCTGACGCCCGCCGGCCAGACGGCCTGGCAGAACGCCTGGGCCGACTTCAAGGCGGGTATGTGAGATAGGCGCCGCGAAGGGCGACCGGTTCTGGGCCGGGCTGGCGCTGCCCGGCGTTCTCTGGCTCTGCCTTTTCTTCCTCCTGCCGTTCTACGTGATCCTCTGCATCGCGTTCGGCACGGTCGACCCGATCTTCCAGACGCCGGCGCCCGAGTGGAACCCGCTTGCGTGGAACACGACGGCCTTCGAGTTCGTGCTCGAGAGCCTGTTCGGCGGCGGCGCGTTCCAGACCGTCTTCGTGCGGACGATCGCCTACGTCCTGGTCGCGACGGCCCTCTCGCTCCTGATCGCCTACCCCGTCGCGTACTACGTGGCCCGCTTCGGCGGCCGCTGGAAGGCGCTCCTCCTGCTCGGGCTGATCGCGCCGTTCTTCATCAGCTACCTGATGCGGATGCTCGCCTGGATCAACCTGCTCCAGGACGACGGCTGGGTGAACGACGTGCTGATCTGGGTCGGGATCCTCGATGTGCCGCGCAACTGGCTCGACGGCCGCGCCTCGTCGGTGATCCTCGGCCTCGTCTACGGCTACGTCCCGTTCATGATCCTGCCGCTGTACGCGTTCCTCGACCGCGTCGACCGCTCGCTGCTCGAGGCGGCGCGTGACCTCGGCGCCAGCCGCGTGCAGACATTCCGGCTGGTGACGCTCCCCCTCTCGGTGCCGGCGATCCTCGCGAGCATCGTGATCATCGCCCTCCCGATGTTCGGCGACTACTACACGCCCGACCTCCTCTCGCAGTCGCCGAGCACGAGCATGCTCGGGAACCAGATCAACCTCTACATCCGCGGCGGCCAGCAGATCCCGGTCGGGGCTGCGCTCGTGGTCTGCCTGATGGTCTTTCTCACCCTCCTGCTCGGCTACTACCTCGTGGCCACGGCGCGGGCGCAACGGAAGGTCGGCGCGTGAGCCGCCTCCGGAGCTGGTGGGAGAACCCGTGGGGGAGGCCGCGGTTCCTCGTCCTCTTCACCGGGCTCTACCTCGCGTGGTCGATCGTCCCGATCCTCGTCGCGATCCGGTTCTCGTTCAACGAGGGCCGCTCGCGCTCGACGGCGCAGGGCTGGTCGCTCCGCTGGTACACGGGCGACCCGGACCTGTCCGTTCTTCACGATCCCGACCTCAGCTCCGCGCTCCTGCAGAGCCTGCGGCTCGCGGCGATCGCGGTGCTTCTCGCGGTGCCGCTCGGCGTGGCGCTCGCCGTCGGGCTGACCCGCTGGCGCGGCCGCACGGCCGGGACGGCGCGCGCGATGTCGCTCGCGACGCTCGTCACGCCGGAGATCGTGATGGGGACGGCGCTGCTGCTGGTCTTCGTCCATCTCCTGACGTTCGTCGAGCTCGGGACGATGGCGCAGGCGATCGGCCACGTGACGTTCTCTCTCGCCTTCGTGCTGATCATCGTCCGCGCCCGGCTGCTCGCCATCGGGCCGCAGTACGAGGAGGCGGCGCGCGACCTCGGTGCGTCGCGGCTCCAGGCGGTCCGCCTCGCCCTGCTCCCGCTCCTCGTCCCCGCGATCGTGGCCAGCACGATCATCGTCTTCGCGATCTCGATGGACGACTTCGTGATCAGCCAGTTCCTCTCCTCGGGCACGTCGACCGACACCGTGCCCGTGCGGATCTACGGCTCGGGTCGCACGGCGCCGACGCCCGCGCTCAACGCGCTCGCGACGCTGACGCTGGCGGTGACGATCGTGATCGCGCTCGTCCTCGCGCTCGTCTGGAAGGCGGTGCGGGCGACGCGCGGGGTGTCGTCCTCGGGTCTCGACGAGCTCGCCGCCCCAGGGGCCGACCACCGGTAGCTCGTCGACGTGCGTTGCGCGGCGCCCCCGCGGAGGACGCGCCGCGCGGAGGCCTCCAACCGGTACCAGGTACCGATCTCTGTCAAGGGCAAGCCGTGCCGATTTCGTGCGGATCGTTCCACAGCCCGCGAGATCGACCCACTCATGCCGCTTCTCTAGGCTCGCCCGGTGCCCGGTCCGTTCACCGGGCGGAGCCTCGAGCCGCGTCCAAAGCGTCCACTTGACAGGGATCGGTACCTGACACCGGGCCGGCGCCCCGCCTCCACCCGGAGGGTCAGAGGGCGAGCACGGCGTCCGCGGCAGCGTCTCCCGAGCGCACGCCGCCGTCCATGTGCATGTGACCGCGGCCGGCGATGTCCGCACACGCCCAGTGGATCGGCCCGACCGGGCGTCGCAGGTCGGCCCCGAACCGCGTGAGCCCGCCGAGCCCGAACGTGGCGGCGTATGCACCGCGCGTCCACTCCTCCGCCGACCAGTCGGTCTCGATCACGTCGGTTGCATGGAGCGCCTCGGGACCGACGAATGCCACCATCCCGTCGAGCACGGCGGCGCGTCTCGCGGCCGGATCGAGCCGGGCGGCTGCATCCGACTGCTCGCCGGGCAGGAAGGTACAGAGCACGCCGACGGACGCGGAGGGCGGCGTGTTGTCGTAGAGCTCGCGGACGAACTGATTCGGCGCGAACCCCTCGCCGGAGAGGCCGTCCTCGCGCCAGAACGGGTGGTCGTAGACCGCGAGGTACTTCGTGACGCTGCCCTGCGACGTTGCCTGCTGGAGGCGCATCCGCCAGGCCGGTAGCGGCGGATCGAAGCGGATCCCACCGACGAGGTTCGGCGGGACCGCGACGATCGCCGAGCTCCCGACGACACGAGTCGGGCCGGCGTCGACCTCGACTCGACCGGCAGCCCAGTGGATCTCTCGAACCGGAGCGCCGAGCACCACGCGCTCGCCGAGCCCCTCGGCGAGCCGCAACGGGATGAGCTGCGAGCCGCCGACGACGCGGTAGGCGAGGCACTGCTCGGGGGCGAAGAGCTCGTACGTCCCGCCGGCGCCCGCGATCGCCCACAGGCCCTGCAGGAGCGAGAACGCGTGCGCGGGCTTCGTGAGGAAGCCGTCGGCGAGGTACGAGCGGAGGTTCTCGCGCGCCGTTTCGTCGGCGACCTCGGACCGCAGCCACTCGTCGAAGGAGATCGTGTCGAGCTCGCGCGCGCGCGGGTGCGCCCACGGCGCCTCGGGATCGAGCTCCTTCGCCAGGACGTCGAGCTTCGCCTCAGCCTCCTCGAACGCCCGTTGCGCGGCCGAGCCCATCCCGGTGTCGTCCCCCGAGTGCCGGCGCGCCCGACCGTCCTCGTCGACGTAGACGTCGTCGCCCTCGCGGTAGGCGGGGAACAGCTCGATCCCGAGCTCGTGGAGCAGTTCGTGCAGGCGCGCCTGGTACGGGGCGACCCACTCGCCGCCGAGCTCGTTCGCCTCGCCGCCGATCTCGGTGTTCCACAGCCGGCCCCCGACCCGGTCGCGTGCCTCGAGGACGACGACATCGCGTCCCGCGGCGACGAGGCGTGCGGCGGCGGAGAGCCCCGAGATGCCGGCGCCCACGACGACGACGTCGGCCTCGATCAGGCGGCCGTCCATGCCTCGCGACCGAGCGCCGCGGCCGCAGCGGCGCGTCCCGTTCGCACTGCGCCCTCCATGTAGCCCGCGACCCACTGATCGGAGCCGCAGACGTAGAACGGCGGATCGTGCGTTCCGTGGAGCGGGCCGACCCGCATCACGTCGCCGGGCCACCAGTGCGTCGTGTAGCCGAGCGTGTAGGGGTCGAGCGACCAGAGGCGCAGAAACGTGCGGGTCGGCCGTCCAGCCGCCGGCCCGTACATACGCTCGAGCTCCGCGTGCAACACGCGCTGCGCGATCGTCCTCGGCCGTCGCGACGAGCCAGGCGACGCGCTCTGGAGGGATCAGCCCGGAGAGGACGCCGTCGCGCTGGGGCCACGTCGAGGAGAGAAGCTGCTCACCCTCGGAGAGCCCGTTTGCGCCGACGTCCGACCACACAGAGCGCGGATACGTCGTCACGATCTTCGCGGCTCGCGCCTGACGCTGCGCCCGGAGCGAGGCGAGGCGTTCGGGCGCAACGCCCTCGATCGGCACGCCGTGGAGGATGCTCACCGGCAGGGCGCAGACGATCGCGGCGCCCCTCACCTCCTCGCCGCTCTCGAGCGTCACCCGGCAGCCCTGCGGCGAGACGCTGATCGAGGACACCTCCGCGCCGAGACGGACGCGATCGCCCAGCTCGGCACCCATGCGGAGCGCAACCTCCGCGCTTCCCTCCGCGACCTGAGCGGATTCCCAGAGGTCGTACGCGTAGAAGCCGGTGTCCCCCACCGCAGCGAGCTTGCGGAGCTCGGAGAGGAACGACGTGCGCTCGCTCGACCCGGAGGCCATCGCGAGCGCGCCCGCCTCGATCGCACGCACCGTCGACGGGAGCGCGTCGACCGAGCGGAGCCAGCCCGCGAGGGAGAGGTCGTCGAGCCGCGTCGCATCGGGATGCGACCACGGGTCGTCCGGGTCGACGGTCGGGATCAGCTCGCCGAGGAGCCGCTCGACCCGTGCGTGGTCGCTCCGCTGCTCGTCGGTCGCGAACGGGAAGCCGTCCTCCGAGCGGAGGACGCCGTCGACGAGGTCGTAGGTAGTGGCGCCTGCCATGCTCGTGTACGTCGTCGTGAGCGTGAGGCCGAGCTCCTCGACGAGCCCGAGGTACGCGGTGTGCGCGGAGCCGACGAGCTCGCCGCCGAGCTGCACCGGGCGACCGTCGACGTCGACCTGCTCGACGCGACCGCCGACCCGCTCGCGGGCCTCGAGCACGACGACGTCGGCGCCGCCGCGCGCCAGGTCGCGCGCCGCCGACAGACCGGCCAGGCCGGCCCCGAGGACGACGACGTCCGTCACTCGCCGGTTCCCTCGGCGTTCGTCGCGAGAACGCGTAGTGCGTCGGGCGGGAGGTGTGCCGACACGCGGTCGCCGCGGCCGAACGGCGGCTCCGCGCCCGTGTTCGCGAGCAGCGCCTGGAGCGTCGCGCCGCTCGCCGTCCGCACGATCACCTGGGTCGTGGAGCCGAGGTAGACGAGCTCGCTCACCGTCGCCTCGAGCCGGTTGGCACCCGTGACGCCTGCCGTCTCGATCTCGACGCGCTCGGGTCGGATCGTCAGGCGGACGTCGCCGGTCGCGTGCGTGTCGCCCTGACGGGCCTCGAGCGTCACGCCCTCGACGGTCACGCGGCCGTCGCCGTCCGCCGTCCCGGGCATGAGGTTCGACACACCGAGGAAGTCGGCGACGAACGCCGTCGCGGGGCTCTCGTACACGTCCCGCGGCGTGCCGAGCTGCTGGATCCGGCCCTCGTGCATCACGGCGAGGCGGTCGGACATCGTCAGCGCCTCCTCCTGGTCGTGCGTCACGTAGAGGAACGTGATCCCGATCTCGCGCTGGAGCGTCTTCAGCTCGACCTGGAGCCCGCGTCGCAGCTTCGCGTCGAGCGCGCCGAGCGGCTCGTCGAGGAGGAGGACGGATGGGGAGAGCACGAGCGCGCGCGCCAGGGCGACGCGCTGCTGCTGACCGCCGGAGAGCTGGTGCGGCCTCCGCCTCCCCAGGTCGCCGAGCCGGACGAGGTCGAGCATCTCGGCGACCCGCTTCCGCCCTTCCTCCTTCGAGGTGTCGGTGAAGCGGAGGCCGAAGCCGACGTTCTGCTCCACCGTCAGATGTGGAAACAGCGCGTAGCTCTGGAAGACGGTGTTGACCGGCCGGCGGTGCGGCGGCGTCTCCGTGACGTCGACGTCGCCGATCGCGATCCGACCCGCGTCGGGCCGCTCGAAGCCGGCGATCATCCGCAGGCTCGTGGTCTTGCCGCACCCCGACGGGCCGAGCAGTGAGAAGAACTCGCCGCTCGCGACGTCGAGCGAGACGTCGTCGACCGCGACGACGCCGTCGAAGGTGCGACGGACACGCTCGAGGACGACCGACTGCGATCGGAGCGTCATGCGTCGAGCTCCCGCCTGACGGTGGATGCGAGGAGCTCCCCTGCGGCGGCTCGGTCGAGCAGGCCGAGGTAGAGGATCGAGTCGAGCCCGTCGGCGGTCGCGGCGAGCCGCCACCCCGCCTGGCGGGCGTCGACCCCGCGTGGGACGGACCCGTCGGACTTCCCGTCCTCGAGCAGCGTCACGATCCGGTCGGCCCACGCGCGGTAGCGCTCCTGGACGAGCGGCCGGAGCTCCGCGTCGTTGCGGAGGCTGCTCCAGACCTCGTTCCAGAGTGCGGGCGTCTCCTCGAGCTCGGGCTCGATCGTCCGCAGGAGCGCACGCTCGGCGCGCGCGACTCCGGTCGGCAGGGCGGCGAGCTCCGTCTCCAGCGCGCCGGCCCGCTCGTCCTCGGCGAAGGCGAAGGCGGCGCGAAGCAGCTCCTGGCGGGTCGTGAAGTAGTAGTGGACGAGCGTCCGCGAGACACCCGCCTCCTGCGCGACCGTGCCGATGCGCAGGTCGCTTGCGCCGCCCGAGACGACGACGCGGCACGCGGCGCGGAGGATGTCCTCGACCCGGCCACCGGCCCCGGTCTCCGCCGCCGGCCCTTGCTCGACTCCCTGCACGCCGAGTATCCTGACTGACAGGACAGTCAGGATCAACCCGCATGGCGAGCACCCGGACCGACCTCCACATCCCGCTCCCGCTCGAGGACGGCTGGACGCTGCCGGCGAGCTGGTACTCGGACGACGACCGTGTACGCGCTCGAGCGCGAGCGGATCTTCGCAGGATCGTGGACGTACGCCGGCCCCGCGGAGTGGGTGAGCGAGCCCTGGGTCGTTCTTCGCCTCGCAGGTCGGGCACGTTCCGGTCGCCCTCGTTCGTGGCGCGGACGGGACGCTCCGGGGATTCGTCAACGTGTGCCGCCATCGTGGCCATCTCGTCGTCCAGGGCGCCGGCTGCCGCGAGACGTTGCAGTGCCCGTACCACGCATGGACGTACGACCTCGACGGCTCGCTCCGCAACGCTCCACGGGGCGGCCGCGAGCCCGGCTTCGACCCGTCGGGCCTCTCCCTCCTCCCCGTCGCCGTGGGAACCTGGGGGCCGTTCGTCTTCGTCAACCCGGATCCCGACGCCTCGCCGCTCGAGGAGACGCTCGGGTCGCTCGAGGGCATCGTCGCCGAGAGCGGGCTTCGCCTGGACGAGATCCGCTTCCACTCGCACGAGGAGTGGCCGATCGCCTCGAACTGGAAGGTCGCGCTCGAGAACTACCTCGAGTGCTACCACTGCCCGACCGCGCATCCGGGATTCAGCAAGGTCGTCGACGTGGCGCCCGATGCCTACCGGCTACAGGTGCACCCGAGCTTCTCGAGCCAGGTCGGCCCGGTGCGCGCCTCGGCTCTCGCGGGGAACGGGAAGGCGTCGTACACGCCGCGCGGCGACGTGACGCAGGCGCAGTACCACTTCCTCTTCCCGGCGACGACGATCAACATCGCCCCCGGGATCCCGAACCTCTCGATCGAGCGCTGGCTCCCCGACGGCACGAGACGGACTATCGAGGTGACGGATTACTTCTTCGGGCCGGACGTCTCGGCGGAGGAGATCGACGAGCTCGTCGCCTGGGACACGCAGGTCGCGGAGGAGGACGTCGCACTCGTCGAGGCCGTTCAGCGCGGGCTCGACTCGGGGATGGTCCCGCAGGGCCGCCTGATGACCGCGAGCGAGCAGCTCATCGCGGACTTCCAGCGCCGCGTGCGCGACGCGCTCGTCTAGACCGGAGTGACGACGCGGTTCGGCGCGACGGCGACGGCCTCGCGGACGAACGGCCGCCCGCGCGGGAACGTCACGGTCATGGGCGCGTCGTGCTCGACGCAGGTGCCGCCCATCGTGAGCCGCCGGCAGCCCCGGACAGGGCAGACGGACAGCATCGGCCGTCGCGCGGCGGTGGCGCGGACGAGCGTCTCCGGATGCGTGCGTGCAGTCATATGGGCAACCTCCGTCGGCAAACGATGGCCGCTCGTACCCGCACCCCCGTGTCGGAAAACCTGACTGGGCTGCGCGGTCACAGAGGGATTCTCGCAGATCCTGGCCTCGAACGGCCTGCGCAGCGCGAAAAACCCCGCACGCAGGGGAAATAGCGACCTCCGACGCCCACACTAGGCTCACTGGATGCGCCGCAGGCTGCTCGAAAACGAGGCCGGGCAGGCAGTCGCCGAGTACGCCCTGATCCTCGCCGGCATCGCGATGGCGGTCATCATCGCCGTCGCGGCACTCGGCGGGAGCATCGGAGACCTCTTCGACTCGAACGGCCGCGAGCTGGCGGGCGCCGGTGGCCCGCGCTCCGTGCCGGCGGTGCCGCTCGTCTTCCCGACGACGCTCGAGGAGTGCGTCGACCCGGGATGGCACTCCTACCCGCAGTTCGAGAGCGAAGAGGAGTGCGAGGAGTACGTCGTCGGGCTCTGACCTTCGTCGATCCGCAGTCGCGCCATGCCGCCCCGAGCCGGACGGCCACGGACTCGCCCTACGGGCTCGAACCAGCGGCGTCGGCTCGCGCCAACACCGAGGCTTTCGCGGAGGAGAACTCTTCTTCGGTGATCACGCCTTGCGCGTGAAGCTCCGCGAGCCGAGCGAATTGGCCCGCGATATCCTGCCCCTGAACTGCAGGCTCGTGCGGCAGAGCCGGTATCGCCGCGCGTAGAGCCTGCATCCACTGTGCGAACAATGCGTCGTACGTCCTCTTCGACCTTGCGTTGAGATAGCCGGGCCCCCAGGTCTCCTCGATCCGAGCGCTTACTCGTGTGCCGCTCGGGGCCGCGCTCGTTTCGATGAACGCCCTTCGAGGCAACGCGTTTGCTCCGGTGACCCACAGGCCGAAGGTTCGGGTGATTCCGTGGGAGCCACCGCTCAGCGCGTAGGTGCTCGGACTCGTGCGGGTCACCCTCATCCGCTCCCTGGCCGCGAACTCCTCGATGACATAGCCGACCCTGTCGTCTGCCAGAGAGGTCGTCCATGTATCGCTCCGCTCAACTCGTGCCACGTCCGGACGGTATTGGAATCGGACGCACGTTGTCGGGACGTGCGTGTCCCGATTGCCACGATTCGTGCACAAGGCTTGCCAACGAGTTGCCATCCCGTTGGCGCGTTTCCTTCCCGAGACGACGAAACCCCCGCGTTGGCAGGGGCTTCGTTGGATGGGCGCTACTGGGCTCGAACCAGTGACCCCCAGCTTGTCGAGCTGGTGCTCTCCCAACTGAGCTAAGCGCCCCGGGACGAACGAGTGTAGCGAAGCTCGATCGGCCTCAGGAACGCGTCTCCCCGGCGACCGAGCGCGTCAGCGGCATCTCGTCGCGATGCAGCTCGACGAGCTCGCGGATCGTCAGCGGCTCCTTGCCGGTCAGCTGGCGGTAGTCGTCGCCCACGATGCCCGCCTCCCCACGGGCGACGCCGTCGTAGTACGAGATGCCTGCCTCGATCGACCACGCCGGCCGGCCGAGACCGCGGCGGTACGCGAGCCATTCCTGCCGATCGAGGGGCTCGTAGCGGTAGTCGTCACCGGTCACGTCGGATGCGACCGCCGCGAGCTCGGACAGCGTGAACGCCTCCGGCCCGGTGATCGTCACGACGGAGCGCTCGTCATGTGCGGGGTCGACGAGCAGCTCGGCGATCGCCTCTGCGAGCTCGGGCCGGAACGTGAGGCTTACCTTCCCGTCGCCGCCCGGGCCGGTGATGCGGCCCTCCGCGTCGAACCACGTTGCGATCTCATCCGCGTACATGCCGTTCCGCACGGCGGTGAACGGGATCCCGGACTCGGCGAGCATCCGCTCCGTCGCGCCGTGCGAGCGCGCGTGCAGGAAGGACGCGGCCGGATCGGCGCCGAGGAACGAGAGGTAGACGATCCGCGCCACGCCGCGCTCGATCGCAACGTCGAGGAACGCCCGGTGCAGGGGGATCCGCCGCTCGGGCGGCTCGTGCATCGAGACCATGAACACGCGGTCGCCGGGCGCGAGCGCGTCCGACGAGCGTCTCCGGCTGGTCGTACGCCGGCGAGAGCGATCTCGGCGCCACCGAGATCCGGCGCGTGGCCGATCGTGCGCGTCACGGCGCGGAACGGGACGCCTCTGCGCGCGAGCTCGGCGGCGACGAGCCCGCCGACGCGTCCGCTGACTCCGGTCACGACGATCATCCCCTTCGAGGGTACTCCCGTGTCCGAGTCGTCAGAAGATCTCGGGGCACCACGGGGCGCGCTCGACCCGAAGGAGCGCGTCCGCGCGTGCGAGCCCTCCGCGCGCGCCCTCCTCCGCGCGGCCGGCCCGCGCGAGCTGCGCGAACGTGAAGCCCCCGAGCAGCGTCGACCCGAGTCCCTGGACGTCCATGCGAACGTCCGGGCGCCGGGAAGACCGCTTGACCCGGCCGCCCGCCTCGAGCGTCCACGTGCCGACGTTGTCCGGGAACTGCGGGTCGGCATGTCACCTCGATCGTCGCGCGACCGTCCGACGCCGTCCCTCGTGCCGCCAGCGCGGCCGGGACGTCGATCGGGCCGGACCCAGAGGCCGTCGTAGACGCGAAGCCCGAGCTCGTTGACCCTGTCGACGAGGAGGGTCAGCGCGTCGTCGACGGCGAGCTGCTCGGCGCGGAGCGTGTCGGTCCAGTCGATCTCGAGCAGGAAGCGCCAGATGTCGCGGCGAGCCGCCTCGTCGATGCCCATGATCTCGAGCGACGCGCACGGTCTTCGTCCACTCGGCGAACGTCGCACCGTCCTGTGCGATCCGGTACAGCGCGTAGCCGGCCGGCGCGCCGTCGCGCTCGTGCAGCGCGCGGACGAGCGGACCTGCGCCGCGGCGCGTCTCGGGCCGGTCACCGATCCGCCGGGCCTCCCACCAGTCCGTCGAGCGCGCGAGGAACCCGGGCGTCCGCTTCCTGATCCGCTCGTACAGCCGTGGCAGCGACGCGCAGCGTCTCGTCGTGGTCGATCAGGCGGAAGCTCCCCTCGCGAGGCAGCTCGGGCCGGATGCGAACGCGGGCGCGCTTCGCCTCGACGTGCAGGCCCATCGAGGCGAGGCCGTAGCCGAAGCGGCCGTAGATCGTCTCCTCGGACGCCCAGAGCGCCGCCACGGGCTCGCCGCGCGTCGCGGACGTCGCGGAGCTGCGCCTCCATCATCCGGCGAAGCAGCCCCTGCCGGCGGTGCGACGGCAGGACGCCGACGACGGTCACGCCCGCGCAGGCGACGGGGCCGCCGGGCAGCGTCAGCTCCTGCGGGTACGCGCCCGCGCCGGCGACGATCCGGCCGTCGTCGACGACGGCGAGCATCCGCTCGAGAGGCAGGATCTTCGAGAACCGCTCCGCGTCCTCCGGTGTCGGCTGCCAGCCGAAGTAGTGGCCGATCGCCCCGATCGCCGGGATGAACTCGTCGAGGTCGCGAACGGTGCGGACGCGGAAGGCCACGGAGCCGATCCTAGCCGGAGCCGGCGCGACCCCAGAGCTTCTGCAGCGGCGCGTAGTCGAGCATCAGCCGGCGCTCGCTCCCGTCCGACGCGAAGCGCACCGTGACGACCCCGCCGGGCTCGATCCGGAGGACGACGCCCTCGCCGAGGGTCCCGTGGCGCACCGAGTCGCCCGTCGCGAGCGAGGGCACGTCGCGCTCCTCGCGCGGCGTGACCTGACGCGCCGACTGCGCGTAGTTCGACCACGACGCGGGCTGCAGCCGCTCCCGCTCGACCGACGCGGGCAGCTCGTCGAGGAAGCGCGATGCGAGGTTGTACTCGCGCCGCCCGTACAGGGACCGCGCCGTCGCGTGGGTCATCGTCAGCCGCTCCATCGCGCGGGTCATGCCGACGTACGCAAGCCGCCGCTCCTCCTCGACCTCGTTGTCCTCGATCGAGCGCGAGTGCGGGAAGATCCCCTCCTCCATCCCGATCAGGAACACGAACCGATACTCGAGGCCCTTCGCGTTGTGGATCGTCATCAGGGTGACCTGGGCGGCGTCGGAGGCGAGCGTGTCCTGGTCGGACTGGAGCTGCACCTCCTCGAGGAAGCCCGAGAGCGTCGGCTCCTCGACGCGCGCGCGGTACTCCTGCGCCGACCCGACGAGCTCCTGGAGGTTCTCGATCCGGCCGCGTGCCTCGATCGTCCGCTCCGCCTCGTACGCCTCGATCGTCCCCGACCGCTCGAGCACCGCCTGCACGAGCTCGTCGACCTCGAGCTCCTGGGCCGCCGACATGAGCGACTCCATCATCGTCCGGAACGAGCGGAGCGCCCGGGCGCTCGCCGCCGCCACGCCCGCCGCCTCCGGGTCGGCGGTCGCCTCCCAGAGCGAGATACCGAGCGCGTCCGCGTGCGCGACCAGGCGCTGGATCGAGGTGTCCCCGATCCCGCGCCGCGGTCGGTTGACGATGCGCATCAGCGAGACCGCGTCCGTCGAGTTGTTCAGCACCGCGAGGTACGCGACCGCATCCTTGATCTCGGCACGCTCGTAGAACCGCGGGCCGCCGATCACCTGGTACGGGACGCCCTGCCGTACGAGCACGTCCTCCAGCACGCGCGACTGGGCGTTCGTCCGATAGAAGACAGCGATCTCCGAGGCGGAGTTCCCCGCCTCGACCTGTCGCGCGATCTCGGCGGCGACGAACCGCGCCTCCGCATGCTCGTCCTCGACCTCCACCACCTCGACGGGGTCTCCCTGGCCGAGGTCTGACCAGAGCCGCTTGGGTTTCCGGTCGCGGTTGTTGTCGATCACCGCGTTGGCCGCCTCGAGGATCGAGTTCGTCGAGCGGTAGTTCTGCTCGAGCGCGATCATCCCGGCGCCGCCGAAGTCCCGCTCGAAGTCGAGGATGTTCCTGATGTCGGCGCCTCTGAACGCATAGATCGACTGGTCCGGGTCGCCCACCGCGAACACGTTCCGATGCTTCGCCGCAAGGAGCTGCAGCAGGCGGTACTGGGCGTGGTTCGTGTCCTGGTACTCGTCGACGAGGACGTGACGGAATGTCGTCTGCCAGCGCTCGAGCGCCTCCGGGAAGCGCTCGAGAACCTGCACGGTCAGCATGAGCATGTCGTCGAAGTCGACCGCGTTCGAGGCGAACAGGCGGCGCTGGTAGAGCTCGTACACCTCGGCGACGGTCTGGTCCCAGAACGACGCGACGCGCGAGGCGTACTCCTCCGGTGAGATGAGCTGGTTCTTCGCGTTGGAGATCTGCGCGTGGATGCCGCGCGGCGTGAAGCGCTTCGGGTCCTTGCCGAGCTCCTCCAGGCACGCCTTCACCACGCGCACCTGGTCGGCCTGGTCGTAGATCGTGAACGACGACCGGTAGCCGAGGCGCTCCGCCTCGCGGCGCAGGATGCGGCCGCAGGCGGCGTGGAACGTGAGGATCCAGATCGCCCGAGCCGTCCGTCCGAGCGTCCGCTCGAGGCGTTCCCGCATCTCGGCGGCTGCCTTGTTCGTGAACGTGATCGCGAGGATCTCGTTCGGCTTCACGCCGTGCGCGCGGAACAGGTGCGCGACGCGGTGCGTGAGGACGCGGGTCTTCCCCGAGCCCGCTCCCGCCACGACGAGGAGCGGCCCGTCGACGTGGAGCACCGCCTCGCGCTGGGCCGGATTGAGGTCGGCGAGGAGCTCCTCGTGCGGCGTGACGGTCACGCGTCGATGCTAGCCGCGACCCCGGGGACGATCCGGCCACGTCCGTCTGGGACGCGGGGCTACTGTCCCGCCGTGATCCGCGCGGGAGCCCTCTACGACATTCCGAAGGCCGCGGCGATGCTCCAGCGCGCGTGGCCGGACAGAATCGTCACGACCGAGGGCATGCGACACTCGCTCGAGAACGTCCCCGCGCGCGCCGAGCACGTGATGCTCGCATGGGACGAGGGCGGCGAGATCGTCGGGTGGGTCACGGCCGCCCGCGAGTGGTGGGTCGCCGAGCCGAATCGCGGCACGTTGGTGGTCGCCGTCGACCCGAGCCGGCGCGGCGAGGGGATCGGCGCCGCGCTCGCAGCCGCGGGCGACGAGCACCTCACGGCGATCGGCGTGACGACGACGCGGGCCGGCTCGGTCGACGAGCCGGGCGCCCGCGCGCTTGCCGCCCGGCTCGGGTTCAGGGAGATCGCCTCCGCGGCCACGTCCGCCCTCGATCCGCGCACGGTGACGCCGGAGCCCGTTCCCGACGACGTCCGCATCGTTCCGTTCGCGGACCTCGACGACCCGCGGCCGCTCTACGAGCTCGACCTGGAGGTGTCGAACGACATCCCGAACGAGGAGTTCGACGGCGTCTCGTTCGAGGAGTGGAGGGACGAGTTCTGGCGCTCGCCGTTGATCGACCAGGACGCGAGCCTCGTGGCCTTCGTCGGCGACGACCTCGCGGCCCTGACGATGATCCGGATCGACGAGCCGAGCGGCCGCGCCCAGAACAACGTCACCGGCACGCGTCGAGCGTTCCGCGGCCGTGGCCTGGCGCGGCTGCTGAAGAGCCACAGCCTCCATCTCGCGGGGCAGCGCGGCGCGACGATCGCGATCACGGACAACGACGAGACGAACGCACCGATGCTCTCGGTCAACACACGGCTCGGGTACCGGCCGTTCTCGCGGCGGCTCGAGTGGGAGCGCGTCAGAGCGACTGGTTGACCGCGCGGACGATCGGCTCTCCGTCCACCCAGTCGAGCGTCGTCACCGAGGCGGGCTCGACGGCGATCCGGAAGATCCGCTCCGCGGGGAGCTCGAGGACGCTACGGAGCACGGCGCGGACGACGCCGCCGTGCGTGGCGACGACGACGAGCGCGTCCCGATGCATCCGGAGGAGCCCGGCGATCCCGGCGTCCACTCGCTCCTGGAGATCCGCGAACGACTCCCCTCCCGGGAACCGCACGGTCGTCGGGGCGGTCATCCACCGCTCGTAGAGCTCCGGGTACGAGACCGCGATCTCGTCGTATGCGCGCCCCTCGAGCTCTCCGAAGTCGAGCTCGCGCAGCGACTCCACGACCTGGACGTCGAGCCCATGCGGCGCCGCGATCGCCGCGGCGGTCTCGCGCGCGCGAAGCGATGGGCTGGTCGCGACGGCACCGACCGGCTCTCGGCGGAACCGTTCGGCGAGCGCGGCGCACTGCACGCGCCCGACGGACGAGAGGCCGACGTCGAGCCGGCCGTAGCAGAGGCCCCGCGCGTCCTCGGCCGCCTCGGCGTGCCGGACGAGAGCGAGTCGCATCAGAGCAGCGCCAGGGCCGTCACCAGGGTCACGGTCTCGGCGAGTTTCGCCGTCGCGCCCAGGACGTCGCCCGTGACTCCTCCGAGCCAGCGGTGCCAGTAGAGGCCGAGCGCCGCGGTCACCGCGGCGGCGACACCCAGCGCCGCGAGCCCGGGAACACCGGCCGGGACGGCGAGCACGACCGCGAGCACGACCCCGACGAGCACCGCGCCCGGCCTCATACCCTCCAGCACCCGACCCTGCCCGCCTCCGGCTCGCGCGTACGGGAGGAAGAGCGCGAGCGGCAGGATCGCGGCGCGTCCCGCGGCTCCGGCGGCGAGCCCGACGAGCGCCGCGTCGCCGGTCGAGCCGAGCGACCCGAGCGTCGCTGCGTCCAAGAGGCACACGAGCACGAGCGCGACGGCGCCGAAGGCACCGACGGCGTGGTCGCGCATGATCTCGAGCGACCGCTCCCGCGTGCGACCGCCGAGGGCGTCCGCGGTGTCCGCCAGCGCGTCGAAGTGCATCGCGCCCGTGAGCACCACGGCCAGCGCCACCGCGAGACCACCCGCCACGACGGTCGGCAGCGGCCCCGCGAGCACGTCTGCGACCACGCCGCAGGCACCGCCTACGGCGCCGCCGACGAGCGGGAAGAGCACCGCGCCGCGTGCGACGTCGTCGGCGCCGAGCTCGACGCGGCGACCCACAGGGATCCGCGTCAGGAACGCGACCGCGGCGAGCGGTGCGCGCACGACGGCCCCCGTCACCGGCCGGTGTCCGTGACGCCCGCGTCGGTGAACGTCGCCATGTCGACGAGGATGTCCCGCGCGGCGGAGACGAGCGGAAGCGCGAGCGCCGCACCGCTGCCCTCACCGAGCCGCAGCTCCAGCTCGAGGAGAGGATCGAGGCCGAGGGCGTCCAGGACGACGCGATGACCCGGCTCCGCGGACCGATGGGACGCGACGAGGTAGCCGGCGAGCGCAGGCGTGAGACGCGCTGCGACGAGCGCAGCGGCACCGGTGATGAACCCGTCGAGCACGACGACGCATCGATCCGCGGCCGCCTGCAGCGCGACGCCTGCGAGGACGCCGATCTCGAAGCCGCCGACGGCGGCGAGCACGCCGACGGGGTCGTCGCGATCCGGCGCGTTCCGGTCGAGCATGGCGGAGACGACGGCAGCCTTCCGCGCGACCCCCGCGGCGTCGAGACCGGTTCCCGGGCCGCAGAGCTCGTCCGCGCCCCGTCCGAGGAGTGCGCACGAGACGGCCGAGGCGGCGGTCGTGTTCCCGATCCCCATCTCCCCGAGCGCGATCGCCGTGACGCCGTCCGACGCGAGCTCCGACGCCAGCTCGGCACCCGCAACGATCGAGGCGACGGCCTGCTCGCGCGTCATCGCAGGCCCGTCGACGGCGTTTGCCGTCCCGTCGCCGATGCGCAGGCTGCGCACGGACGGATGCTCGACACTGGTCGCGACACCGGCATCGACGACGACGAGCTCTGCACCGGCGGTACGGGCGAGGACGCAGATCGCCGCGCCCCCCGCGGCGAAGTTGGCGACCATCTGCGCGGTCACCTCCTGCGGGTAGGCGCTGACCCCCTCCCGCGCCACGCCGTGGTCCGCCACGGCGACGACGATCGCGGCGCGCACCCGCTCGGGTCGCGTCGTGCCCCGGATCGCGGCGATCTGCGCCGCGAGCGCCTCGAGCCGACCGAGGCTCCCGCGCGGCTTCGTCTTCCGGTCGAGCTCGTCGACCGCCGCGGCACGCATCGCCTCGTCCGCCTCCGGAAGCGCCCGAAGCGCGGCGAGGCGCTGCTCACTCGACACGGAGCCTCCGCCACACGACGCGCGCCACGAAGTCGTCGGCCGGCGCGAGCGGGAGCGGCCGACCGGCGACGAGGAACGCCGCCTCGGCCGACTCCTCGACCCAGGCCCGGTTGACGGCTCCCAGAAGGTCCCGGTAGGCGCGGCCGACCGGGTGCATCGGGACGATCCCGAGCCCCACCTCGTTCGAGACGCCGATCACGAGCGCCGGACGCGCGGCTGCCGCCGCAGCTGCCCGCGCCGCGCCCGCGACGATCTCGTCCTCGCCGTCACCGCGCTCGAGGACATTCGCGACCCAGAGCGAGAGGCAGTCGACGATGGCGACGCCGTCGGCGGGAAGCGCGGCCACGGCCTGCTCGAGGGCGTGCGGCTCCTCGACCGTCGTCCACTCCTCGGGGCGCGAGCGGCGGTGAGCGGCGATCCGCTCGCTCATCTCGTCGTCGCGTGCCTCGCCGGTGGCGACGAACGTGACGTGCGCACCGGTCGCCGCCGCCAGCTCGACGGCGAGCCGCGACTTGCCGCTCCGGGCGCCCCCGAGGAGCGTCACGAGCGTCACGCTACGCCTGCCAGCCGTCCGAGCGCGTCGACGTCGAGCCGCTCCTCGACGAGGTCCGCGAGATCGTCGAACACCGCCTCGAGCCCCCGCGTCGGCGATCGGCCGACGAGCGAAGCGACGACGTCCGGCGACTCGAGCACTCCGTGCAGCGTCAGCCCCAGCACGCTGCCGGCGACGAAGCCACGGCCGCCGGGGAGCGCCTCCGTCGACGTGCGCCGGTCGGCGCGACCTCGCCGTGGCGGATCTCGTACCCGCGCACCGCGAGCCCGGACAGCGCCTGCCAGGGCTCGGGCAGCGCCGCGAAGACCGTCTCCACCTGCTCCGTCCGCTTCTCCGCGTGGAACACCGTCCGCACCGGCAAGCAGCCCGAGGCCGGTGCCGGAGCCGTCGACCCCTGCCGGATCCTCGATCGCGCCGCCGAGGAGCTGGAGCCCGCCGCAGATCCCGAGCACCCGCTCCCCGCGGGCGGCGCGCGCGGCGATCGCGCGGTCGAGCCCGCGCTCGCGCAGCCACGCGAGGTCGCCCGCGACGTGCTTCGACCCCGGGAGGACGACGAGGTCGGCGTCGTCGATCTCGTCCGGCGTGCTCGCCCATGCGAGGTCGGCGACCTGCTCGAGCGGCTTCAGCTCGTCGAGGTTGGACGCCGTCGGGTAGCGGACGACGGCGATCCGGGCCGAGCCGGGTCGCGGCGCGCGGAGTGGCCGCGCCGTCCTCGTCGGGAAGCCCGTGCTCCACCCAGGGGACGACGCCGACGAAGGCCATGCCGGTGCTCTCCTCCAGGTCGCGCGGGGCCGGCGCGAGCAGAGACTCGTCGCCGCGGAACTTGTTGAGCACGAAGCCCCGAAGCGCGGCGCGGTCGGCGTCGTCGACCAGTGCCCACGTGCCGTGGAGGTGGGCGAAGGCGCCGCCGCGGTCGATGTCGGCGACGAGGACGACCGGCGCCCCGGCGGCGTGGGCCGTGCGCATGTTCGCCAGGTCGGTGGAGCGCAGGTTCGTCTCGGCGGGGCTCCCGGCGCCTTCGATGAGGACGAGCTCGTACTCGTCGAGCAGCTCCCGCAGTGCCGCCTCGGCGACCGGCCAGAGCGGACCGGGCCGGTCGCGCCAACGCCGCGCCCCGAGCTCGTGGTCGACCCGGCCCAGGACGACCACCTGGCTGCGGTCGTCCGCCTCCGGCTTCACGAGGATCGGGTTCATCCGGACGTCCGGCTCGATGCCGGCGGCGAGCGCCTGGAGGTACTGGGCGACGCCGATCTCACCGCCGTCGACAACGCGGGCGTTGTTCGACATGTTCTGCGCCTTGAACGGCGCGACGCGAACGCCGCGGCGGTGGAACACGCGCGCGAGCGCGGTCGTGAGCAGGCTCTTGCCGGCCGAGCTCGAGACGCCCTGGATCGCGAGCGCGCTCATCGCGCCGGCCTCGCCGGCACGACCGCGATTCGGCCGGCGACGTCGACGACCTCGATCGAGGCGGCGTAGTGCGCGGCGATCAGCGCCCTGGGTGAGGACGTCGGCCGGCGGCCCGTCCGCGACGATCCGCCCGGCGTCGATGAGCACCATCCGGTCGGCGTACTGCGCCGCGAGCGTGAGGTCGTGCATCGCGGCGAGGAGCGTCAGGCCGGACTCGCCGCGCAGGTCGTCGAGCAGCTCGAGCGCCTGCTGCTGGTGGCCGATGTCGAGGGCGGCGGTCGGCTCGTCGAGGATCACGATCCGCGCCTCCTGGGCGAGCGCCCGCGCGACGACGGCCCGCTGCTCGCTCGCCGCCGGAGAGCGTTCCGAGCAGCCGGTCGCGGAAGCCGAGCAGGTCGAGCCGCTCGAGCGCGCGGGCGACGGCGAGGTGGTCGGCGGCGCCCTCGCGCGCCAGCGCGCCGAGGTGGGGCGTCCGGCCGAGCAGCACGTACTCGCCGACGGTCATCCAGGCGGCGTCGACGGCGCCTGCGGGACGACCGCGACCGTTCGCGCGATCTCCCGGCGGTGCATCGTGTCCGACGACCTGCCGTGGAGCGCGATCGAGCCGTCGAACGGGACGAGCCCTGCGATCGCGCGGAGCATCGTCGTCTTCCCGGCGCCGTTCGGCCCGATCAGCGCGACCCACTCGCCCTCGTCGATGCGAACGTCGACGTCGTCGACGACCGGCCGGTCGCCGAGCGTCACCGTGACGCCCTCGAGCTCGATCGCGCTCATCAGGCGCCGGTCCGGGTCGTGCGCAAGACGAGGGCGAAGAACGGCGCGCCGAGGAACGCCGTGACGACCCCGATCGGGATCTCGGCGGGCGCGACGGCCGTCCGCGCGATGACGTCCGCGAGGACGAGGAACCCGGCGCCGCACGACGAACGAGAGCGGAAGGAGGGCGCGGTAGGTGACGCCGGTCAGCAGCCGGATCGCGTGGGGGACGATGATCCCCACGAATCCGATCAGCCCGCTCACGGCGACCGCAGCCGCAGTGCCAACGGTTGCCGCGATCACGAGCAGGAGCCGGACGCGGCGCACGTCGACCCCGAGGCTCGCTGCCTCGTCGTCGCCGACGCTCATGACGTCGAGGACGCGACGGTGCGCGAGGATGACGGCGGTCGCGATCGCGATGTAGGGAAGGATCAGCGCGACGTCGGTCCAGCCCGACGTCGGGAGGCCGCCGAGGATCCACGACCAGACCTGTTGCAGCGTCTCGGTGTTCCGCTGCTGGACGAACGTCTGCGCCGCGGTGAAGAACGACGCCACCGTGACGCCCGCGAGGACGAGGTCGCAGCGTCCCGCTCACGTCCGGCCGAGCGACCGACGGCGTATGCGAGCACGACGGCCGCGAGCCCGCCGAGGAACGCCGCCGGAGGCAGCGCCTGCTGTCCGCGGAGCCCGTCGGGGAGGTAGGCGATCGCGAGCGTCGCCCCGAGCCCCGCGCCGGCCGCGACCCCGAGCAGGTACGGGTCGGCGAGCGGGTTCCGGAAGACGCCCTGGTACGTTGCGCCCGCGAGCGCGAGCATCCCGCCGACGAGGGCGCCGAGCACGACGCGCGGGATGCGGAGCTCCCAGAGGATCGAGTCCTCGACAGGGGTCAGCGTGGACGCCGCCCCCGGGACGCGAAGCCGCTCGCCCATCGAGCGGAGGATGTCCCCCACGCCGAGATCCACCGGGCCGGCCGCGATCCCGACGAGCACGGAGACGACGAGGAAGCCGACCGCCGCGACCGCCCAGGCCGAGCGGCAGCCCGCGCGGGCGGACTGCCTCGGCTCGGGTCTTCGCGGCGGCGGCCTCCATCGCGGCGATTACGCCCGCAGGCGGGTGACCGCGCTCGACACGGCGCGGAAGAAGTCGACGAGCCGCGGCCCCCAGCGGGAGGCGACCGAGTCGTCGATGCGGACGATCGAGCCCGTCCTGCACCGCGGCGATCGTCCCCCAGCCCGGTCGGGCGGCGACGGTCGACGCCTTCTGCCCGCAGCAGATCGAGTCGGCGAGGACGATCAGGTCGGGGCTCGCCGAGACGACGTACTCCGGCGAGAGCTGCGGATACCCGGTGCCGGCCCGGTCGGCCGCGTCGGCGATGTTCCGGAGCCCGAGCAGCGCGTAGGCACGACCGATGAAGGTGTTCGAGGTCGCCGAGTACAGGTCCGGGGTGAGCTCGTGGTAGACGCTCAGGCCGCGGGCCTTGCCCCGGGTCGAGGCGACGATCTTCCCGATCCGCGCCCTCATTCCGGCGACGACCTTTGCGGCGCCGGCCCGCTTGCCCGTGACGAGCCCGAGCTGCCGGATCTGCTGGTACGCGCCGGGCAGCGTCGCCGCGGCGTTGTGCACGAGCACCGGGATCCCGAGCCGGCCGAGCGCGTCGACGAGCCCCTTCGGATCGTACGGACGCGATGACGAGATCGGGCCGGTAGGCGACGATCGCCTCGACGTTCGGCGTGAAGCCGGAGAGCGTCGTCTTCGGGGCGCTCTTCGGGTAGTCCGACTGGTCGTCGACGGCGACCACCTGGCGAGCCGGCGCCGATCGCGAACAGCGACTCGGTCGCGGTGGCCGAGAGCGAGACGATGCGCCGCGGCGCCCGCGAGATCGTGACCTTGCCGTTCGCGGCCGTGACCGTGACGGGGAATGCCGGCGTGGGACGTGCGGCCGTGGTCGAGCCGCTGGCGCCGGTTGCGGCGAGCCCAGCGAGCACCGCGCAGGCGGTGACGAGACCGAACAGGAGTCGGGACACGAATCCTCCCTTCCGCGAGGGGTTCGATGTTGTCCGGAGGCGGCAGGTCTTCTGACTCGGGGCTCCCCTCTCCACCGCCTTCCCGGCCCGGAGGCCAGTGGCGTCGTGGCGGACGAGGCATCTCCCCTCACAGCGGCGGGACCGTCCCGGACTTGCACCGGGTTCCCTCACCGTGCTCCGTGTGTGTGGCGGCGAGCCTACCATTCCGCGGATGTCCAGCCCGGCCGTCCCCGTCCGCCGCTCCGTGCTCGGCGCCTGGGTCCCGGTCGTCGTCTGGGCGACGGTGATCTTCGCGTTCTCGTCGCTGCCGAGCGGCTCGACGGATCTCTCCGCATGGGAGCTCGTGCTCCGCAAGCTCGCCCACGTGACCGAGTACGCGATCCTCGCCGCGCTGCTCTGCCGCGCGCTTCGCCGGGTCGCCCCTGCCGTCGTGCTCGCCGCCCTCTACGCCGTCACCGACGAGGTGCATCAGACGTTCGTCGACGGACGGCTCGGGACGCCGCGCGACGTCGCGATCGACACGCTCGGGGCGTTGCTCGGCGCGCTCGCCTGGCAGCGGCTGATGCGCCGCAATCCCGGAGACGCCGGCCGTTCGTCGAAGCACGAAGAGCACGTGTCTGGCTGAAGCCAGACACGCCCGGGGTGTCTGGCTTCAGCCAGACACCGGCTCTTCTCGGAGTACGCATCTCCGTAGAATCTCGGTGATGGATCGCCCCGACGTCCCCGATCGCCAGCTCGACGCCCTGCTCGAGCGGCTCGACCGGATCGCCGCGCAGCTCGAGAAGATCGACTCGCGCCTCGAGGCGCACGAGGGCCTCATCCAGGTGAGCCGGGAGCTCCATGCGCTGAACGACTCGCTCAACGCGGTCGCCTACGCCGCCCTCGGGCAGAGCCCGCAGGTTCGTCGCAGGGCGGGCTAGCTAGCGAGCAAAGCGATACACGACGCCCTCGTGTGAGACCGCGTAGAGCTCGCCGCGGAGACCCTCGCCGAACGACGAGAGGCCCGGGAGGCGGACGGACTCGAGGCGCATCGGGCCGCCTGTCGCCGGCATCGACCAGATGCTCCCGCTGCAGTAGTCGCCGAACAGGTAGCGCCCCGAGATCCGCGGGATCGCCGGCCCGCGGTAGACGTAGCCGCCCGTGACCGAGCAGCCCGACCCACGCCCGTACTGCGCGACGGGCTGGACGAGGCGGCCCGGGCCGAGGTCCTTGTCCTCGAACCGCGCGTTCCCCTCGTAGATGTCCCAGCCGAAGTTGACGAGGCCCCTGCCGGGCCGTGCGAGCCGGTCGATCTCCTCGAGGTCGTTCTGGCCGACGTCGCCGATCCAGAGCACCCCGGTCGCCCGGTCGAAGCCGTAGCGCCACGGGTTGCGGAGCCCGAGCGCGACGATCTCGGGTGACGGCTGGGCGCGACGGACGTCGAGGCGGACCATCTTTCCGAGCAGCGTGTCCATGTTCTGCGCCCGGTTCTCGGGGTCGCCGCCGGAGCCGCCGTCGCCGAGCCCGACCCACAGCCGCCCGTCCGCGGCGAAGGCGAGATGGCCGCCGTTGTGGTTGGAGTACGGCTGGTCGACGCGAAGGATCGTGCGCCCGCTGTCGGCGATGACCCGACCGTTCCGCGCCCGGTAGCGCGCGACGATCGTGTCGCCGTCCCCGCGGAGCGAGTAGTTGACGTAGAAGGTCCCGTTCCGCGCGTATGCGGGCGAGAAGGCGAGCCCGAGGAACCCCTGCTCGTTGCCGCCGCTCTCGACCCGAGAGCCGATGTCGAGGAATGGCGCCGCACGGAGACGTCCCTTCTCGACCACGCGGATCCGACCGGGCTGCTCGACGACGTAGAGTCGCCCCGGCTCTCCCGGCGCCTGCGTCGCGTAGACGGGACGCTCGAGGCCACCGACGACCCGCACCAGCCGGAGGCTGGACGGATTCGCCGCGAGCGACGACCCCACCGCGATCGCGCCGCAGACGACCACGGCGAGGACTGCGATCCGACGCACCCGATCGAGGGTACCCATTGGCAGCAGGGCTTCCGGTTATGCGCACGTTCAGGGACGCAGGCGCGCGGAAGGGATACCCTCGGGCGCGCATGCGGATCGTGATCGTCGGCGCGGGGCAGGTGGGGTCGACCGTCGTGGAGGCGCTTCACAGCGACCACGACCTCACGGTGATCGACGTCGTGCGCGAGCGCCTCGAGCCGCTCGCCTACCGCTACGACGTCGGCACGATCGAGGCGAACGGCGCCAGCCGCCGTGCGCTCCGGGACGCCGGCGTCGGCGACGCCGATCTCTTCATCGCCTGCACCTCCCGGGACGAGGTCAACCTCGTCGCGTGCTCCTTCGCGCGCGTCGAGGCCCCACATGCGACGTCCGTGATCCGCACGTCGAACATCGAGTACATCGACCTCTGGCGCGAGGGGCGGCTCGACGTCGACTTCGCCGTGTCCTCGGAGCTCGAGACGGCGCACGCGGTCTCACGGTCGATCGGCATGCCCGCGGCGCGCCAGACCGACGTGTTCGCGGGCGGCCAGGTGCAGATCGTCGAGTTCGACGTCCCGGAGGGCGCCGATCGCGCAGTCATCGACCGGCCGCTGCGCGAGGCGAAGCTGCCGGAGGACTCGCGCGTCTTCGGGATCATCCGCGGCGACACCCTCACGCTCCCGCGCGGCAGCGAGGCGATCCGCCCCGGCGACCGCATCGTCGTGATCGGCTCGCCGACGGCGGCGCGCGCGTGGGGAAGCCTGCTGTCGCCGGGAGAGGCGGTCGTGAAGGACGTCGTCGTCTTCGGCGGGGGCCAGGTCGGCACTGCGATCGCACGCCTGCTCGCCGCGCAAGACATCGGCGTGCGCCTGATCGAGCCCGACCGCGACCGTGCCCGCGCGGTCGCGGAGGAGCTCCCCGAGTGCCGCGTGTACAACGCCACGGGCGTCGACGTCGACTTCCTCGAACGGGAGCTGATCGGGCGCGCGCAGGCGGCCGTGTTCGCGATCAAGGACGACGCCGAGAACCACTACGCGGCCACGCTGGCGCGCGTCCACGGGGTCCGGTTCACGATCGCGGTCGTCCACGACACGATCTCGACGAAGGTGTACGAGCAGTCGGGCGTCGACGTGACCGTCAACCCGCGCGGAGTGACGGCGGAGGAGATCGTCCGGTTCGCGCACGACCCGCGCACCCAGCAGGTCGCGATGCTCGAGGGCGACCGCTACGAGGTGCTCGACATGACGACGAAGCCGACGAGCGAGTATGTCGGCCTCCGATTCCGCGACATGCCGATCCGCGGCGCGATGATCGGGGCGATCGTCCGCGACGGCGATGCGATCTTCCCCCGCAGCGACGAGGTGCTGCAGGCCGGGGACCGGGTGATCGTCTTCACGGAGACGAAGCGCGTGCCGGACGTCGAGCGGGTCCTGTGAGCCCCACGTCCGGTGCGGACCGGCCCGACCGGATCCGCGGACGGACATATGTGGGGATCGACGTGCGCGGGGCCCTCGGGCTCACCGGCACGATGCTCGCGTACCTCAGCCTGTCGGCGCTCGTTCCCATCGCGTTCGCGATCGGCTATCGCGAGCCGATCTGGCCCTTCCTCGGCGCCGGGGCGATCGCCGGCGCGGCCGGGCTCGGCCTCCAGCGGCTCGGGCGCCGCTCGCCGGGCCCGATCGGCTTCCGAGAGGGATACCTCGTCGTCTCGCTCACCTGGCTGCTCGCGGCCGCGTACGCCTCCCTCCCGTACCTCTTCTCGGACGAGAGGCAGGTCTCGCGGCCCGTCGACGCGTTCTTCGAGGGCATGTCCGGCTTCTCGACGACGGGGGCGACGGTGATCGCCGACGTCGAGGCGCTCGACCGCTCGCTCCTGCTCTGGCGCCAGCTGAGCCAGTGGCTCGGCGGAATGGGAATCATCGTCCTCGCACTCGCGGTGCTTCCCCGCCTGCGGATCGGCGGCCGCCAGATGTTCGAGTCCGAGCTGCCCGGGCCCGAGGTGCACCAGCTCGCCGAGCGGATCCGCGACACGGCCCGCCGGCTCTGGCTGCTCTACATCGCGCTGACGCTCGTCCTCTTCGGCGTGCTGCTCGTGATCGGGCTCGCGGGGCTCGACGACCGCATGGACCCGTTCGAGGCGATCGCGCACGCGCTGACGACCATGCCGCTCGGCGGCTTCTCGACCGACGCGCGCTCGCTCGAGCCGTTCGCGCCGGTGACCCAGTGGGTCGTCGCGCTGTTCATGGCGATCGCGGGTCTCAACTTTGCCCTCCTCTACCTCGCGCTCGTCCGTCGCCGGCCCCGCGTCCTCGGCCGTGACGAGGAGGCGCGCCTGTACGGCGCGATGCTCCTGCTCGGCTCCGCGGTGGTCTGTGCCGAGCTGATCCACGCCGATCTGTTCTCGGGAGAGGAGGCGGTCCGCCAGGCCGTGTTCCAGACGACGTCGCTCATGACCGGGACCGGCTTCGCGATCACCAACTACGTGACCTGGCCGACGGTCAGCATCATGGCGATGATCGGCCTGATGTTCGTCGGCGCCTCGGCGGGCTCGCCGACCGGGTCGGTGAAGATCGTGCGGCACCTTCTCGTCGGACGCATCCTCCGGCGCGAGCTGCGGCAGACGATCCACCCGGAGCTCGTCCAGCCCATCCGGTTGAACGGCAGGACCGTCGACGAACGCACCCTGCGCGCCGTGCTCGCGTTCGTGCTCCTCTACATCGGGATCTTCATCATCGGCGCGGTTCTCCTCGCGATCGACGGTCGCGTTTCGAACGTCGAGATCGGCATGACGGAGGCGATCGCCGCCTCCGCCGGCACGCTCGGCAACGTCGGCCCCGCGCTCGGCTTCGCCGGCCCGATGGGGAGCTACGCGCCGTTCAGCGACTTCTCGAAGATCGTGATGGCGACCCTGATGTGGATCGGGCGCCTCGAGGTGCTGCCGGTGCTCGTGCTCCTGACGCGCAACTACTGGCGCGTCTGAGCCTCACGGCTCCGACCCGTCGGGCCCGCTCGCCAGCAGCCGCTTGACGGTCGAGAACTGCCCCGCCTTGCCCACGACGACGATCGTGTCGCCCTCGAGGATCATGTCCTCCGGCTGCGCACCGGCGATCGACTCCGACTCGCGCAGGATCGCGATCACCGTCACGCCGGTGCGCTTGCGGAACGCGCAGTCGGCGAGTGTCCGCCCGTGCACCCAGCTGCCCGACGGAACCTTGATCCACTCGATCTGGAACTCGCCGAGCGCCATCTCGAGCTCCTCGACGATCTTCGGCCGCTCGTAGGCACCCCCGAGGAGCGCGCCGAGCTGGCGGGCCTCGTCGTCGTGCAGCTCGAGGACGACCGCGGGATCGTCGTCGCGCGCCCGTCGATGGACGTAGACCTCGCGGTCGCCGTCGTTGTGCTGGATGACGGTGATGCGGCTGCCGCTCGCAGTCGTCATCGACCATTTGACCCCGACGCCGGGAAGCCGCGTCTCCTTCAGTTCGACAGGCATCGCCCCTCCTTTGAGGCTCTCACACAGTCAAGCAGCAGCGGGCTCGGTCGCGCGGTCACGGCGGGGCCGCCGCCGGCACCAGCATGCGCCCGATGCGCTTGGACTCCTTCATCAACAGGACGCCGACCGTCGCAGTCGCGAGAACGTAGAGGCCGGCGAACGCGGCGATGTCCTCCTGGTCGGCGACCGCGAGCGCTGCGTTGCCCGCGGCGAGCTGCGCGATGATGATCGTGAACTCCCCATGCGCGACGAGCGCGGCCCCGGCGTTGATCCCCTGCCGCGCGGTGAACCCGCCGAGCCGGCCGGCGACGAGCCCGACGCCGACCTTGCCGAGAACCGTCACGACGAGGGCGACGAGCACGATCCAGCCGACCTCACCGAGCGCGCCGAGGTCGATGGTCAGCGCGAACGCGAAGAAGAACAGGGCGGCGAACACGTCGCGGAATGCGAAGAACCGCTGCTCGATCTCCTCGCGGACGCCGCTCTCGGAGAGGATCACGCCCGCCATCAGGGCGCCGATCGCCTCCGACATGTCGAGCTGGACCGCGAGGGCGCTCATGCCCGCCAGGAAGCCGAACACCGCCAGGAGGAAGAACTCGAGCTCGAGCCGCTGTAGCTGGCGGCCGATGTGGGCGCCGAGCCACTTCGACGCGGCGAGCGACACGGCGACGAAGAGGAGCGCCTTCGCGGATACGGTCGCCGTCGTCGAGAGGTCTCCGCCTCCCGTCGCGACGAACCCGAGCACCGCCGCGATGACGACGTCCTCGAAGAGGAGGATCGCGAGCACCAGGTCGGTCTCGTCGTCGGCAAGGCGTCGGAAGTCCGTCAGCGCCTTGACGGCGATCGCGCTCGACGAGACGTAGATGCACGCTGCGACGACGAGCGCCGCAAAACTCACGCCGAACGCCGCGACGCCGACGAGCAACCCGAGCCCGGCATTGATGACGAAGTCGCCGGCGCCGCCGAGCCCGACGTGCCGGCCACTGCGCAGGAGACGGTCGACGCTGAACTCGAGGCCGAGGAAGAACAGGAGGAAGATGAGGCCGATCTCCGCGACGAAGTCGGTCACCTCGGAGGGCTGCACGAGGCGGATGAAGTCCGGCTCGTTCGGCCCGAGGATGATCCCAGCGAGCAGGTAGGCGGGGATCGCGGAGAGGCCGAACCGGCTCGCGGTGAGCCCGAGCGCGCCCAGCAGTGCGATCGTGAGGGCGAGCTCGGCCAGCGTCATGGAAGCCGAATTGTCTACGAGCGGCGGCCTCGGCGCTTCGCGCCGCGGCTAATCAGCCGTTGCCGGTCAGCCGACCAGGGCCCTGCGAAGCCTGTCCTCGACGCCCGGCTTGAGCACGGCGACGACCTGGTCGCCGGGACGGATCACCGTGGAGTCCCCGATGAGCTCGGCGATCCCGTTCCGGGTCACGGAGACGAGCCGGGCGTCCTCGGGCAGAGCGATCGCGGCGACGCGCTTGCCCGCGGCGGGCGCCTCGGCCGGAACCTGCAGCTCGACCACCTCGAGTCCTTCGCGGCGGAGCTCGAGGAGCCGCACCATGCCGTGCTCGGGCACCTCGTGCTCGACGAGCCCGAGCAGGCCGGACGTCGCGCAGACCGTCTGGGTGATCCCGAGGAGATCGAAGTGCGCCTGGTTTCGCGGGTCGTTGACCCGTGCGATCGCCTTCCCGACCCGGTAGCCGTCCTGCGCGATCTGCGCGATGACGATGTTGTCCTCGTCGTCGCCCGTGACCGCGAGCACGAGCTCGGGCGGACGTGCGATGCCTGCGCGCTCGAGGATGTGGATCTCCGTGGCGTCGCCGGCGAGCGCCGTCGGGCCGAACTCGGCCTCGAGCTGCTCGAACCGCTCGCGCCGCTGCTCGACGAGCGTCACCTCGTGCCCCATCCGCAGCAGCGACCGCGTGATGCTCGCCCCGACCTTCCCGCCCCCTGCGACGATGGCGTACATCAGGCCTCCGTCCCGACAGGGGTCGGCTCGCACGAGCGCGCAATGTCGGTGAGCGTCCCGATCGCTGTCTGGGTCGGGCAGACCGTACGGAGGCCTCGCTCGGCGTAGAAGGCGGCCCGGCGCGGGTCGAGGATCCGAACGACGACGCAGGTCGGCTCGTATCGGCGCTGGACGACCTGCGCGATCACGATGTTCGAGTTGTCGCCGTCGGTGGCGACGACGGCTGCGTCCGCCTTCGCGATTCCCGCCTTCTCGAGCACCTCGAGGTCCATCCCGTGGCCGACCACGAATCCCCCGCGCCACTCGCCGAGCCGCGCGAGCGCACCCTCGTCCTCGTCGACGCAGCTCACGTCCCAGCCCTCCGCGGCGAGGTTCACCGCGACCTGGGATCCCGTCCGACCGCACCCGACGACGACCGCCCTCATGCCGATGAGGTTACTCGTCGAACACCCCGTCGGGGAACGCGACGACCAGCACCTCGCAGTGCGCGTGCTGGAGCACGTGGTCGACGGTCGGCGAGAAGAAGCGCGACTGCCGCCGCCAGCGCGGCGACGAGCCCATCACGATGAGGTCGACGCCGCGCTGCGCAGCCTCGTCGACGATCGCATGCCCGATCGAGCGCGCGTGGACCGCATCGGCGTGCACCGTGACACCGTTCTCCTCCCCGAGCGCGCGCGCCTCGGCGAGCGAGGCGGCCGCGCTCTCCGCCAGGTCGGGCGGGAGCTCGGCGTCGAGCGCCCGCTCGCGCGGCACCTTGACGACGGTGATCGCCTCGATCCGCGCGCCCTTTTCCTTCGCAAGCGCTACGGCGGTCGCGACCATCTCCTCGCCGATGTCACCGAGCTTCATCGGCACGAGGATGCTCCGGAAGGTCGCGCCGACCGGGAACGACGCGCGAGGGTCGACGCCCTCGAGCATGCCGCGGTGCTCGCGCCACCGCGTCCAGGCGAACACCACGAGCCCGAGCGCGAGCCAGGCGGGCCCCGCGTACCGCGCGCCCTCGTGCGTGACCATCGCAAGGACGAAGACGACCGCGGTGAGGGGCGCTCCGACGAGCGCCGGCAACGGGACGGCCACGCCTCGGATGCGGACGTCGGGTCGCGCGCGAAACGGCCGCACGAGCTCTGGCTCGCGGCGGCGGAGACGGATGACGGCGAGCTGGGCGAGCGTGAAGGCGAGAAGGACGCCGAAGGAGTACGCGCTCGCGAGAAACCGTGGCGTCGTCTCCCACCGCCACGGCGACCAGCACGACGGCGATGGCGACGATCGTGATCGCGGCGATCGCCTGGCGTGAGACCAGCGTCCGCCGCTCGAGGCGGCCGATCTCGCGCGGCAGCATCCCGTGCGTCCCCATCGAATGGGCGAGCCGGGCGCAACCGGACATCGACGTCGTCACCGCCATCATCAGGATGAGCGCCGCGGAGAGCCCGACGGCGACACGGAGGATGTCGACGATCGCCCCGGGTAGCTCGCCTTCGAACGCGGTCACGATCCCGACGAGCGGCGCCTCGAGCCACTCGTCTCCGAGCGCTGTCGAGCCGTCGGTCGCGGGGAAGGCGGTCACCCCGACGACGGCGACGAGGACGGTGAGCAGGACGACGAGCCCGATTGCCGAGAAGAGCGAGCGCGGGAGCGTCCTGCCCGGCTCGCGCGCCTCCTCGGCGAGGTTCGCCACGGTCTCCAGCCCGGTGTAGGCGAGGAACCCGAGCGGCACCGCGAACAGGAGGTCGTCGAGCCAGTCCTGGCCCGGCGCGAGCGAGAGGCCCTCGGACAGCGTCTCGGGCGAGAAGACGAGCGCCAGGCCGATCACGACGATCAGCGACTGCACCGCCAGGTCGAGGAGGGCGACGACGAGCGCCGGCGTGTGGAGCCGCGTGCGTCGGACGAGCCGTATCGCCCCGATCGTCGCGATCGCGCCGACCGTCACGACGACGTCCCACGGTGAGTTGCCAAGCGCGTCGGTGCCGAGCGCCGCGCCGACGTAGTGCGGCAGGAAGAGCGCGGACAACGCGATCACGATGAGGTAGTCGAGGAACAGCGCCCAGCCCGTGACGAAGCCGACGAGGTCGTTGAACGCCCGTCGCGTGAACGTCTCGGCGCCGCCGGTCTCCGGAATCGCGGCGGTGCCCTCGGCGTACGAGAGCGCGACGAGGAGGAAGACGGCGCCCGTGAGGAGCAGGACGAGCGGCGTCAGCCCGAGCGCGGCCGCGGCGACGATCCCGAGCGCGACGTAGATCGACGAGCCGATCTCGCCATACGCGATCGCGAAGAGCGCGGGAGCGTCCAGGACGCGCTCGAACCCACGCACCTTCCTCGCCATCAGCGCCCCGACCGCACTAACGACCCCGCTTGCGCTCGAGCTGGATCCGCGCGACGCCGAGCGCGACGAACAGCGCGCCCATCACGAACCCGAGGACGCCCCCACCGTTCGCCGCGGTCACGACGAGAAGCGCCAGGCCGATCACCACGAAGAGCGCACCGAACAGGAGGATCGCGTTCCGGTACCAGCCCATCATGCCGTCGCTCCCGCCCGCGAGGCGGTGACCATCACCCGGCACGGTGCGTTCCGCATCACGCGGTCGACCGTCGAGCCGAAGACGCTGCGCCGCCGACCGACGAGGTCCTTGCGGGGCGACCCGAGGACGATGATCTCGGCCTCGCGCCGCTCGGCCTCGCGCACGATCTCGACCGACGCGCTGCGCCCGCGGACGAGTCGCCCGACGACGCGGACGCCGTACGTCTCGCCGATCGCCACCGCCTCGTCGAGCTCGGCGTTCGCGACGCGCTCGTCCTCCGGGAGCTCCGTGTCGAGCGGTAGGTCGAGCGGCACCTCGAGCACGGTGAGGGCGACGACACGGGCCCCGCGCTCCGCAGCGAGGCGGCAGGCGACGTCGAGGGCATCGTCGGAGGGCCGCCCCGGCACGATCGGGACGACGATCCGGCGGTACTCGAGGGCGAGCGCTGCGCCGAAGGCGGGCGGCGCCTTGACGGTGCTCGTGACCGGCGCCTCGACGAAGCGCCTGCGATACACCGCGTAGGCGACGAGGCCGACCGTCATCCAGCCGAGCCCGACCCAGCGTGTCAGCGGGTTCTGAACGAGGATCACGAGGAACGAGACACCGGTGGCGAGCCCGCCGAAGACTGCGAACACGGGCCAGTCCACGCTCCCGAGCCGGAGGTTCGGCCGCGCGCGGAACGCGACTCCCGCACCGCCGTCCTTCGTCCGCAGCCGGACGAGCGAGGCGTGAGCGATCGTGAACGAGAGCGTCGCGCCCAGCGAGTAGAGGGTCCCGACGAAGTTCACGTCGCCCGGCAGGAGGATCAGGACCGGCGCGATCCCGGCGAAGATGACGAGCGCCAGGTACGGCGTCTTGAACCGCGGGTGGAGCCGGCGGAACACCTCGGGGATCTGCCGGTAGGTCGCCATCGAGTACGTGATCCGCGAGGCCCCGATGATCCCGGCGTTCGTGGCGATGACGAGGATCGTCGCCGCGAGCACGCCGACGTAGACCTGCAGGACGTCGAGCAGCGCACCCTCGACCCCGAGGTTCTCGACGACGCCGAGGATCGGGTCGTTCGCGTAGCCGCCTTCCTCGGGTGGAAGCGCGAGGAGCGTCGTCAGCTCGCCGTCGATCTCCTTCACGGGCAGCGCCGAGAGGGCGATCAGCGGCAGCGTGAGGTAGATCGTGAACGTGGCCGCGGCGACGAGCTTGAACGCGTTCGGCACGCTGCGCTCCGGCTCGCGCGCTTCCTCCGCGAGGTTGGAGACGGTCTCGACGCCGGTGTACGCCAGCATCGCCACGGGCACGGCGATCGCGAGGTTGGCCCACGTCGGCGCAACGCCCCAGTGGATGTTGTCCACGAGGATCTCCGGGCTGAAGACGAGGACGAAGCCGATGACCACGAGCAGCACCTGCGTCGCGAAGTCGATCACCGCCAGGCTGATCGACAGCCGCGCGGCCTCCTGGACGCCGACGGTGTTCAGCGCGACGAGCACGACGATGACCACGGCGCCGCCGACGATGTCCCACGGGTTCGTGTTGAGCGGCTCCCAGAAGATCGAGAGGTAGTGCGGCACGAAGAACGCCGAGGTCGCGATGGTGACGATGTAGACGAGCATCTGCGCCCACGCTGCGCCGAAGCTGACGAGCTCGTTGAACGCGTGGCGCGCGAAGCTCGAGGAGCCGCCGGCCTCGGGGTACCGCACCGTCCCCTCGGCGTATGTCGCCGCGGTGGCCGCGAAGACGATGCCCGGCGACGAGGAAGACGAGCGGTGTCAGCCCGAGCGCGAAGACGGCCGTGAGGCCGAGCGCGTAGTAGATCGACGAGCCGACGTTGCCGTACGCGGTGGCGAAGAGCGCGGGCGTCCCGAGCACCCGCTCCATCTGCACTTCGCGACGGCGCCGCCTCCCGGGCACGCGCGGCAGTCTACGTCCGTCGCTGGCCGTTGAACCTCTCGGACGATCGGCCTATGGTGTGAGCGGCGTACCGAAATCGCTGGGGAGGCGATTGCGGCGGCACGATCGTCAGACGGACGAGACCTGCGTGCACGCGCGTGACTGCCTCCTTGCGAGACAAGGGGGATCACGATGTCGAAGTCCAATCGTCCGGCCGGCGCTCTCGCCTCGAGGCGACGGTCGCTCGCCGTCCTGATCGTCGTCGCCGGCGCAGTCGCAGTCGGCGCGATGCTGAGCACCGGCGCCGAGGCACGTTCCCACGGCGACGCCCGCGAACGTGTCGCCGCCGACGATCTCGGGGACCGCCGTCGTCGCCGAGACGCTGACGGCCTCGCCCGGCTCGCTGGACCGGAACGGCACCGCTCTCGTTCGCTTTCGCGTGGCAGCGCTGCGACGCCGCCGGCGCAAGCTGCGCGCCGATCGGCGGGGCGACGGGGACGACCTACGTCCCGGTGACGGACGACGTCGGCTCGACGCTGCGCGTCGACGTCACGGCGACGAACGCCGAGGGCTCCGCGAGCTCGCTCTCGGCGCAAACCGCGGTCGTCACTCAGCCGACGGTGCCGTTGAACACCGCCGAGCCGCTCATCTCGGGGTCGCCGGTCGAAGGGATGACGCTCAGCACCACGACCGGCACGTGGGCCGGCACGTCGATCACCTTCGCGTACCAGTGGGTTCGCTGCGACGCCGGCGGCGGGCTCCCCGAAGGCTCGGATTGCCCGACGATCCCGGCGGCAACGGGCTCCGGATACACGCTCACGGCCGACGACGTCGGGCGCCGGCTTCGCGTCCAGGTAACCGCGACGAACTCCGCAGGCTCGACGGCCGCGGCGTCGAACCCGACCGACGTCGTCACGCAGTCGACGGCCACCGGCCCGCCGCGCAACACGACAGAGCCGTCGATCAGCGGTACGCCCCAGCAGGGCTTCTTCCTCTTCGCCGACATCGGCACGTGGGCGGGAGCGACGCCGATCACCTTCACGTACCAGTGGGTTCGATGCGGCGCGGGCGGCGGGAACCCCGACGGATCGAACTGCACCTTCATCTCGGCCGCGACGACGTCCAGCTACGTCCCGACGAGCGACGACGTCGGACAGCGGCTTCGCCTCCGGGTCACCGCGACGAACAGCCTCGGCGCCCAGACAGTCGCCTCGAACGCGTCCGCGCCGGTTCTGGCACGCGACCACGGCACCGCCGCAGGCGCCGCGCAACACCTTCCTGCCGTCGATCTCGGGCACGCCGGCGGTCGGCCAGACGCTCTTCGCGAGCCTCGGCAGCTGGACCGGCACGCCGCCGATCACCTACGCGTACCAGTGGATGCGGTGCGGCGCCGACGGCGGCACCTCGGGCGGGTCGGGCTGCACGGCCATCGCGGGCGCGACGAGCTCGCAGTACGCGCCGGCGACGCGCCGACGTCGGGCAGCGCCTTCGTGTCCAGGTGACGGCGCGGAACTCGGTCGGCACGGCCAGCGCGTTCTCGAGCCCGAGCGCGCAGGTGCTGAGCACGGCTCCGACCCCATCGACGCCTCCGACGCCGTCGACGCCCGGCCAGGCGCTTCCCGCCGGGTGCCGTTCGGCTGCCGGGCGGGAAGGTCTCGATCCCCGTCACGAGCGTCTCGTCAGCCCGAGCGCCTGATCGCAGGGGAGATCGACTTCGTGCCCGACACGGTGCGTTCGCGGCAGCGTCCGATCGTGCTCCGCGTCCGGGTCCTCGACACCCGCGGCTACGCCGTGCGGGACGCGCTCGTCTTCGCGCGCGCGACGCCGCTCCTCACCTCGTCGCCCGGCGAGGTGCGCACGGGCCGCCGACGGCTGGGCACGGCTCCGGCTGACGCCGCACGCGAACTTCCCGCTCGACCGGCAGGAGCGTGCAGTTCTGGATCCGCGTGCGCAAGCAGTCGGACGTGCTGCTCGCGGGAGTCTCGAACCGGCGGCTCGTCCAGGTCGCGACCGCAGCGGCTGATCGTCGGAGTTGCACCGGAGGCTTCGGGCCGGCGCGACGCCGGCCCGAAGCCTCCGAGAGCGCTCTCTGCGCTACCCGTGGATCGACGCGATGATCGGGATCAGCAGGATCGCGACGATGTTCGCGATCTTGATCATCGGGTTGATCGCAGGGCCGGCGGTGTCCTTGTAGGGATCGCCGACCGTGTCGCCCGTCACGCCCGCAGCGTGTGCCTCCGAGCCCTTGCCGCCGTAGGCGCCGTCCTCGATGAGCTTCTTCGCGTTGTCCCAGGCGCCGCCGCCCGAGGTCATCGCGATCGCGAGGAAGAGGCCCGTCACGATCGTGCCGATCAGCAGGCCGCCGAGCATCTCCGGCTTGATGATCCCGACGACGATCGGGATGGCGATCGGGATGAGCGCGGGAACCATCATGCTCCTGATCGCGGAGCCCGTGACGATCGAGATCGAGGTCGCGTAGTCGGGCCGCGAGGTGCCTTCCATGATGCCCGGGTCCTCCCGGAACTGACGCCGCACCTCCTCGACGACCTCGCCGCCGACGCGGCCGACGGCCACCATCGCCAGCGAGGCGAAGAGGAACGGCATCATCCCGCCGACGAACAGCCCGGCGATCACCCACGGATCCTCGAGGCTGAAGCTGACGTCGAGGCCCTCGTCCGCGAGGCCGCGGACGTACTCGTCGAACAGGATGAGCGCAGCGAGCCCGGCCGAGCCGATCGCGTAGCCCTTGGTGACGGCCTTCGTCGTGTTGCCGACCGCGTCGAGCGGATCGGTCACGCCGCGCACCGATTCGGGCATGTCCGCCATCTCGGCGATCCCGCCTGCGTTGTCCGTGACGGGGCCGTACGCGTCGAGCGCGACGATCAGGCCGGTCATCGAGAGCTGCGCCATCACGGCGACGCCGATCCCGTAGATCGACTCGTCGGCCGCGTAGTACGCGCCGACGACGCCGGCCGCGATGACGAGCACCGGGAACGCCGTCGCCTGCATCCCGTAGGCGAGGCCCGCGATGATGTTCGTCGCGTGGCCCGTCTGTCGAGGCCTCGGCGATCTTCTTCACCGGGATGCCAGCGCGAGCCCGTGTAGTACTCGGTGATCGCGACGAGCAGGAACGTGACGCCGAGACCGATCAGCGCCGGAACGTACAGCTGCCAGAACGAGAAGCGGTCGTCGTCGAACGCGAGCGTGACCGGGATGAACCCGACGGCCGAGAGGATCGTCGCGACGATGACGGCCTTGTAGAGCGCGTTGATGATCGCGTTCTCGCCCACGGCCGACCCGGGCGAAGTACGTGCCGATCACCGACGCGAGGATCGAGATCCCGCCGAGCGCGAGCGGATACAGCCAGAGCTCGCCGGACGGGAACGCCGTGCCGAGCAGCATCACCGCGACCGCCGTCACGGCGTACGTCTCGAACAGGTCGGCCGCCATGCCGGCGCAGTCGCCGACGTTGTCGCCGACGTTGTCCGCGATCACGGCCGGGTTGCGCGGGTCGTCCTCCGGGATCCCGGCCTCGATCTTGCCCGACGAGGTCGGCGCCGACGTCGGCGGCCTTCGTGAAGATGCCGCCGCCGAGCCGCGCGAAGACCGAGATCAGCGAGCCGCCGAAGGCGAGCCCGATCAGGTCGTCGACCGCGGACTCCGGCGAGTTGCCGAGTGACCTCGGTGAGGATCCCGTAGTACCCCGCGACTCCGAGCAGGCCGAGGCCGACGACGAGCAGGCCCGTCACCGAGCCGGCGCGGAACGCGACCTTGAACGCCGGGGAGACCCCCTCGCGCGCGGCCTCCGCCGTCCGGACGTTCGAGCGCACCGCGACGTTCATGCCGATGAAGCCGGCGGCAGCCGAGAGCAGCGCGCCGACTCGCGAAGCCGATCGCGGTGCCCCAGCCGAGCTCGGGGTAGAACCCGATCGCGAGGAGCGGCACGACGGCCACGAACGGCGATCGTCGTGTACTGCTTCTTGAGGTACGCGGCAGCGCCCTCCTGCACGGCGCGAGAGATCTCGCGCATCCGCTCGTTCCCGGCCGGCTGCTTCAGCAGCCACCAGGTCAGGTACAAGCCGAACGCGATCGCGACGCCCGAACAGACGAGCGCGAACAGCACGGCATGGTCAACGAAGAAGTCCATCAATCCTCCGGGTGAACGCACAAAGAGACGCCGGATCGGCGTAAGCGCGGGGGATTATGCAGCACAAACCCGGACGGCGTCCCGGCTACCGTCGCGTTGCCGCGAGAAGCTTCGCCATCTCCTCGTAGCCGTTGTCGCGTGCGTGCGCGAGCGCGGTGACGCCGTTCTGATCGCCGATCTCGGTGTCTGCGCCTGCATCCACGAGCAGGCGGACGACCTCGACGTGCGCTGCATCCCCGCCGCCGAGAATCACCGCCTCCAGCAGGGCCGTCCACCCGAGCCGGTTCACGTGGTCGACGTCGATCTCGGTCTCGAGCAGGCGCCGGACGATCGCGGTGTAGCCGCGGTCTGCGGCGCGGATCAGGCCGGTGCCGTTGTAGCTGTCCCTCGCGTCGACGTCCGCGCCGTTCGCGAGCGTCAGCTCGAGGAGCCTGAGGTCGTCGCCCACCTCGCTCGTCGCGATCAGGAAGGCGCTCTGCTGCGAGGCGTCCTGCACGTTCGGGTCGGCGCCGGCCTCGAGCAGCGCCTCGGCGACCTCGACGTGGTTGCCGTACGCCGCTGCGACGAGGGCCGTACGCCCGCCCGCATCGGTCGCGTCGAAATCGGCCCCCTCGTCGAGGAGCCGCCCGACCACGACCAGGTCTCCCGCCGAGGCGGCGGCGATCAACTTCTGGTCGCGGGCCGGGTCGGGCGCCGAAGCGTCCCCGCCGCACGAGACCGCTGTGACGACCAGCGCCGCACCGAGCAGCCCGACGACGAAGCGCGTCAACGCCGCGCCGGCGCAGTCGCCCCGACCTGCTCCGCGTAGATCTCCTCGAAGCTCGCCCCCTCTGCACGGCGGGCGATCTGGCGCTCGGCGGCGTTCCGCTCGGGGATCCTGAGCCACGGCGTGGCGCCGATCTCGTCGGCGACGGGGAGAACCCACTCGACGAGCCGCTCGATCCGTGCCCGCGCCTGGACCACATCGCCCCGCTCGAGGTCGATCAGCTCGCCCGAGAGGCCGTGCCGGATCGCGCGCCAGGTGTTCTCCTCGATCAGCCGGTGCGGGTGATCCGGCAGCGGCTCCCCCTCGTCGAGGGCGCGCGCGCACCGCGCCGTGAGGGAGACCATGAGCGCGGTCAACGCCTGCGCGTCTGCGATGTCGGGCTGCCCGTCGCAGATCCGGATCTCGACCGTCGGGAACAGGAGGTGCGGGCGCACGCTCCACCAGAGCTGGGTCGGCTCGTCCGCCGAGCCGGTCTCGTAGAGGAAGCGCACGTAGTCGGCGTACGCGTCCCACGAGCCGAACGTGTCCGGGACGCCGCAGCGCGGGAAGAAGCGGGTGAACACCTGCGTGCGCGCCGAGTGGAGGCCGGTGTCGACTCCCTCGTGGAACGGCGAGCTTGCCGACACGGCGAGGAGCTCCGGCAGCCAGTTGCGGAGCGCGTCGACGACGCGGACGGCGCGATCGGCACCACGGATCGCGACGTGCGTGTGGATGCCGAAGGTGTTGTTGCGCCAGACGACGTACCGGAGAAGCTCGTCGTTTCGCCGGTAGTGCGGGGTGTCGATGATGCGCTGATCGCGCCAGCTCGCCCACGGGTGGGTTCCGGTCGCGCCGAGGGTCAGCCCCATCGGCTCGACGAGGACGGCCAGCTCGCCGCGCCGCTCCGCAAGCGCGGCCGGGACGTCGGCGAACGTCTCCTGCTTGCCGGTCTTCACCTCGACCTCGGACGCGATCAGCTCGCCGACGAGGTTCGGCTCGAGGATCGTGCCCTTCGCGGCGGCCTGCACCTCCTCGAAGCGGTTCACGAGGTCGAGCGTGGCGGGGTCGAGAAGGGCGAACTCCTCCTCGACCGAGACGGTGAAGTCTGTAGCGGCGTCGAAGCGCTCGCGGGCCTCGGTGAGTATCAGTTCCTGTCGCGCGCCGGGGGCCATGGTTCGGGAAGGCTAGTCCAGAAGGGGTCTGACCCCTGCAAGGGGTCTGACCCGTGAGGTGCCGGGTGAGCGCAAGCGTCACAGGGGACAGACCCCTTCGGGGTCAGTCCCCGCTCAGCTCGAGCAGCCGCCGGGCCACCCCAGCCCAGCTCCAGCGCTCCTCAACGGCGCGGCGCACGGTTTCCCGGAGCTGCGCGCGGTCGCTCGCCGCGAGCGCGAACAGCGCCTCGAGCCGCTCCCGGAGCGCCGACGCGTCTCCGGTCGGCGTGCCGATGAGCGTCGCGAGGTGCGGCGGGAGCTCCGCCTCGAGCCCGGCCGCGACCTCGGCGAGGCCGGAGTGCCGCGCGACGATCGGCGGGCAGCCGGCCGCGGCCGCCTCCGCGGCAACCATGCCGAACGCCTCCGGGAAGACGGAGGGCACGACGCACGCGTCCGCGAAGGCGAGCAGGTGACGCAGGTGGCGATGCTCGAGCGGCCCCGTGAAGAGCGCGCGGACGCCGTTGGCCGCGGCGTGCCGCTCGAGCGCAGCCCGCTCGGGGCCGAACCCCACGACGACGGCCCGCGCCTCGACGCCCTCCAGCGCGTCGAGGAGCACGTGTACGCCTTTCTGCTCGATCAGCTTGCCGAAATAGACGACCGTGGGGAGTTCGCCCGCGAAAAACGCGGCGAGTCGCTCGGCGTTGCCGCCGTCAGGGATCCGCTCCTCGCGGTTCCCCGGGTTCGGCCGGTCGCGCGCGGCCTCCTCGAGCAGGCGGGCGAGGGCGACCTCCCGGGGCTCCGGCTGCCAGAGGTCGACGTCCACGCCCGGTGGGACCTCGTGCACCCCCTCGACGTGCCCGCAGACGTCCCGGAGCACCTGCCGGATGTGCCCCGAGCCGACGAACGTGGCGCGCGCGCCTGCGAGCGACTCCGCTCCCCACGCCGACAGCTCCGGGTTCCCGCGCATCGAGTACTCGAGCTCGGACCCGTGGGCCTTGACGGAGAACCGGGCGCCGGATGCCGCCCCGACCGGCCCTCCGAGCAGCACGTGGTTCGTGAACACGAGGTCGGCGGGCAGGAGCGCACGCACGGCGGCGGCGTTGGCCTCCACCCACGTGTCGAGCTCTGCGCGAGTGCAGTCCTGGACGAGACGGGCCTCGTACCCCTCGTAGCGGTCGAGGACGAAGACCGGCAGCAGACCGCCGACGTCGGGACGGACGGTCGTGGCACCGCCGAGGTCGTGCTCGTCGGGCGAGGGTCCTGGCTCAGCACCGTGACGTCGTGCCCTCCGCGTCGCCACTCGCGTGCGAGCTGGCGCGTGTAGACGTTCGATCCGGTGCCGCCGAGCAGGTAGCCGTGCCAGAGGAGGATCCTCACGGGCGTCTCCGGGGGCGCCGGGCGGGTGGCGTCAGGTCAAGTGGAAGTACAGGGCGTACAGCAGCTCGACCGCGGGGTTCGACGTGTGCACCTGTACGTCCGCCGGCGTGTCGATGAGCGCGGTCGAGTAGTTGAAGACGATCTTGACGCCCGCGTCGACGAGCCGGTCGGCGGCGTCCTGCGCCGACTCGGCCGGCACCGCGAGGACGCCGACGACGATGCTGCGGTCGCGCACGATCGCCTCGAGGTTGTCCATCGAGTTGACGTGCACACCGCCGAGCGACGAGCCCGCCTTGTCCGGGTCGTTGTCGAAGGCCGCGGCGATCGTGATGCCGTGCTCGGCGAAGATCGGCGAGGACGCGATCGCCGCACCGAGCCTGCCCGCGCCGACGAGCGCGATGTTGTGCTGCCCCTGGGTGCGGAGGATCTTCCGGATCTCGGCCAGCAGCGAGTCGACCGAGTAGCCGACACCGCGCTTGCCGAACCGGCCGAACGCAGAGAGGTCGCGGCGGATCTGCGTCGCGTTGATGTTCGTGTACTCCGCGATCTCCTGCGAGGAGATCCGGTCCTTGCCCATCTTCTTCGCCTGCGCGAGGACCTGCAGGTACCGACTCAGCCGCGCTGCGACACCGACCCCGAGACGTTCCGCCACCGATTCCTCCTGCGGAGCTTGTGACAACGGCGCATAGTGTGCCCACGTCCAACCGTGGCGGCGGAGACAACCGTCGCGTGGGCTGCAGCGGGTGCGCCGCTACAGCTAGAAGAGCTGGTCAGACCAGCCTCCGAAGCTCCTCCTCGTCGACGTGGTACTGGAAGCGAGCGACTCCTTCGACCTCGACCACGGGGATGCGCTCGCGATATCGCCGCTCCAACGCAGGATCGGTCGTGATGTCGACGATCGCGAAGTCGGAGCCGCAGACGGCGCGTACGACGTCGACGGCAGGCCCGCAGAGATGACAACCGGGTGCGGTGTAGACCACGACGCGGGACTCCATCGTGCAGCACTTCTAGCGGAGACCGGCGCAGCCGGTATCCGCAACACGCTAGGGGTACAGACCCCGCGTGGTCGTGGCCTCGGCGACGCGCTGCACCGCGATCCCGTACGCCGCTGTGCGCATGCTCGTCGAGAAGCGCTCGCGTGCCGCCCAGGTCTCCTCGAACGCGCGCACGACGATGTCGTTCAGCTTCGCGTTCACCTCGTACTCCTTCCAGAAGTACTCCTGGAGGCCCTGCACCCACTCGAAGTACGACACGACGACGCCGCCCGCGTTCGCGAGAACGTCGGGCAGGACGAAGATCCCGCGATCCTCGAGGACCTCGTCGGCCGCCGGGGTTGTCGGGCCGTTCGCCGCCTCGCAGATCATGTGCGCCTTGATCCGCGCCGCGTTGTCCGCGTTGATCACCTGCTCGAGCGCCGCGGGCACGAGCACGTCGCACTCGAGCTCGATCAGCTCCTCGTTCGTCGCCTCGTCCGTCCCCGGCAGCCCCGCGAGCGCGCCGTGCTCCGACTTGTGGAGGACGGCCGCCGGGACGTCGATGCCGTACTTGTTCACGACCGCGCCCTTCGAGTCCGAGAGCGCGACCACGCGCGCGCCCTCCTCGGCGAGGAGCCGCGCGAGGTTCTTGCCGACGGTGCCGAAGCCCTGGATCGCGACACGGGTATCGGGGAACCGGCGACCCTCCTTCTGGAGCGCGGTACGGATGCAGTTGAGGACGCCGCGTGACGTCGCCTCGTCCCGGCCGACCGAGCCGCCGACCGCCAGCGGCTTGCCGGTGACGACGCCGAGGACGGAGTGGCCCACGTTCATCGAGTACGTGTCGAAGATCCAGGCCATCACCTGCGCGTCCGTGCCGACGTCGGGTGCGGGGATGTCCTTCTCGGGGCCGATCTCGTTGATGATCTCGGTCGTGTAGCGGCGGGTCAGCCGCTCGAGCTCGTCCGTCGAGAGGGTCTTCGGGTCGCAGACGACGCCGCCCTTTGCGCCGCCGAACGGCAGCCCCATCAGCGCGCACTTCCACGTCATCCACATCGCGAGAGCACGGATCTCGTCGCGCGTGACGGCCGGGTGGTAGCGGATCCCGCCCTTGGCCGGCCCACGGGTCATGTTGTGCACGACGCGGTAGCCGTCGAAAACGGCGACGGTCCCGTCGTCCATCGCGACGGGGATGGAGACCTCGACGGTCTTCTTGCACTCGCCGAGAACCCGGATCAGGTTCGGGTCGACGCCGAACGTCTCCCCCACCCGGGCCAGCTGCGCCCGCGCCAGCCCGTACGGATTCTCGTGCAGGTGGGTCGGCGTCTCGGTCGCGCTCATCGGGTGCGTCGCGCTTCTCGCACGGCGAGCGGACTGTACCGCAGCATCGCGGAGGGAAACCTCTAGCGAAGGCGGAACGCGACGTCGACGCTGGTCGGCGGGCCTCCGCCGACCGGCGTCCCGATCACGCGGACGACGTACTCGCCGGGCGGAAGCCGTGCCCCGAGCGGCCCGCGCCCGGTGAGGCCGAACGCGTACCGCCCCGGCAGCACGTCTCGCAGACGGGCAAGCCGCCCGATCCGACGGCGGCCGCGGTAGAGCTCGACGTCGAGCAGCTCGAGCGGAAGAAGCTGTGGGCGCTCTCGCGAGCCGTCGACCCGCCCGGCGACGAGCGCCAGCACGGCCGGGCGCGTGTCGCTGGCCCGGAAGGATCTGGACGAGAGCCGGACGCGGCTCACCACGGGCTCGCGGGTGACGGGAACCGCCACGCTCCACGGGATCCGCAGCCGCGGCCCGCCGCGGACGACGGATGCCCGCAGCGCGCCTACGAGCGCACCCGGAGCCGCCGGGCGCACCGCCGCCTCCACCGTCACGGCGATCTCGGCTGCGGCGCCCGGCTGCAGGACGACGCGCTCGCGGCTCGTCGTGACCCTGACCCCTGTCGTGGCGGCCCCCTGCCGCAGGCGAACCACGAGCGGCCTGCGCGACACGTTGCGAAGCCGGACGGTGCCGGTCGCGGGCGTTCCGGCGGCGACGAGCGCGCCGAGCGCGGCGACGGGCGGGTCGGCCACGAGCTCCACGCTCGAGGCAGCCTCGAGGTCGACGAGACCGGTACCGGCGCCGCTGACGCCGCGCCGCGCCGTGGCGACGAGCGCGCCGCGCAGGGCTCCTGCATCGAGGTCCGGACGGGCGTCGGCGAGGAGCGCGGCGGCGCCCGCTACGACCGCTGCGGCCGCGCTCGAGCCGCTGATCGTCCCGTACCGCGCGGCGCCTCCCTCGCCTCGACCCGGAACGGAGGTCACCAGCCCGACGCCCGGCGCGGCGAGCGCGGGCCGCGCACCGCCGTCCAGCGCGAGGCCGGTGCTCGAGAACGGCGCGACCGCCCGGAGTGCCGGGTTCGCCTCGAATGCGGCCGCGCCGACGGCGAGCTCGACGGGCAGGCCCGCCGCGAGCGCCGCGCGAACCTCGGAGGCGGTCTCGCTGGGGATGCCGACGATCGGCACCTCCACGGGCTCGTCCACCCCGAGCGAGCCTGCGGGAATCGGGCCGTCGACGAGGACGGCGCGAACGCCGGCCGCGGCGAGCTCGCGCACCACCTCGGGCGTCGTCGGCCCAGTGGGGAGCAGCGCCGCGGTTCCGGCGACGCGGCTGTAGCCCGCGTCGTCGAACAGCGGGTCGAGCGCGTTCCCCTCGGTGACCGCGACGACCTGCCGGCGTGGAAGCGCCGCGACGGGAGCCGTGACGACGCCGGCCGGCGGGACGGCGCCGCCGAGCGGCGTCTCACCGGACGCGAAGACGCGCAGGCCCGATCGCAGGAGGAGGTGCACGGTCGGGCTTCGACGGCGCGAGTCGGCCGCGGCGACGCCGAGCGCCCCGGGCGCGCCGCCGGGAGCAGCGACGCTCCCGAATCCCGGACCGGCGGCACCGTCGTTCCCCGCCGGCGCGACGACGAGCGTGTCGAGCGCGAGCGCGCCGTCCGACGCCGTCTGCAGCGGCGCGTCCGGGAAGGAGGCGAACGGCTCGACGACCCCGACGAGCGCGATCCGCACCGCATCGTGGGCGTCGCCGTCGCCGTTCGGGTCGACGGCCGCCTCGAGGCCCGCGAGCACCTGGTCCGTGCGCCCGTACACGGACACGCCGCCGTCCGAGTCCGGCTGCCAGCCGGCGACCCGGATCGGCAGGATGGACGCGCCCGGCGCGACGCCGTGGATCCCCGCCGGCCCGCGGACGCCGACGACGAGGCCCGCCAGCTCGGTCCCGTGGCGCTCCGGGCGGCCCGGCTGGGTCGGGTTCTGCTCCGCGGACGCGTCGCTCCCGGGGTCGACCATGTCGAGCCCCGGCAGCAGCCTCCCCTGCAGGAACGGGTGCCGCGTGTCGACGCCGGTGTCGAGCAGCGCGACCGTGATGCCGGAGCCGTTGAACCCCGGCAGCTCGATCTCGGGCCGACGGCCGCTCCCCGTCGCGAACACGTCCGTCTCGAGGATCGAGCCGTTCGCCGGGATCGCGGCGGGATACGCAGCCCGGACGGGGAACACGCCCTGGACAGCCGGGTCGCGCTCCAGCGCGGGAAGCAGTCGCGGGTCGAGCGAGGCGGCGAAGCCGTTCAGGACACGGACGTACGACTGCTCCGGCTGCACCGGGACGCCGCGGAACGCGAGCCTCGCGATCGCGCGGTCCTGCGCATCGCGGGCGGCGGTCGTCCAGACGCGCATCTGCAGCTCGCTGGCGCGGCCCCCCACCGCGCGAACGCGGTCGGCGAGCGACGGCGCGCGCAGGACGACGATCCAGCGGCCCCCGAGCTCCGGGAGCGGACGGCTTCCCAGCAGCCCCTGCCAGCCCTCGGCTCCGGACGGCTCTTCCGTCGCGCCGGTGGCGCCACCGGCCGCGAGCAGGCCGGCCGCGAGGAGCGCGGCGAGCGCGGCCTCAGATCGACGCAGACGAGTACGCATCGAGGGCAAGGTAGTCCGGAGACGCGAGCGGCCGCCCGAATCGAGCGGCGGACGCGATCATGGCGGCGTTGTCCGTGGCGAGCGAGAGCGGCGCGAAGCGCGCGTCCGGCAGGGCGGCGCGGAGCTCCGAGTTGGCGGCCACGCCGCCGACGACGGCGACCGTCCTGTCGCCCGTGCGCTCGGCCCCCGCTCGCAGCCGGCCGACGAGCGCCGTGACGATCGCACGCTGGTACGACGCCGCGAGATCGGCGCGGCGAGCGGCGAGCTCCTCCTCCGGGAGCTCGCGCACCGCATAGAGCAGGGCGGTCTTCAGCCCGGAGAACGAGAAGTCGAGCCCGGGCACCCGGGCGACCGGGAACCGGAACGCCTCGGGATCGCCCTCGCCGGCGAGCCGGTCGATCTCGGCCCCGCCCGGGTACCCGAGACCGAGCAGCCTGGCGCCCTTGTCGAACGCCTCACCGGCCGCGTCGTCGAGCGTCGAGCCCAGCACCTCGAAGCCCTTCCGGTCGCGCACGGACAGCACGAGCGTGTGGCCGCCGCTCGCGAGCAGGCACGTGAACGGCGGCTCGAGCGGGTCGGGCTCGAGGTAGAGCGACGCCACGTGGCCCTGGAGATGATCGACGGGGACGAGCGGCAGACCCCGCGCCCACGCGATCGCCTTCGCCGCCGACAGGCCGACGAGCAGTGCGCCCACGAGCCCCGGGCCCTGCGTGACGCCGACGCGGTCGAGGTCGTCGAGACCCGACGCCCGCGTCCTCGAGCGCGGCTCGGACGACCGGCGAGACGAGCTCGAGGTGGCGTCGCGAGGCGACCTCGGGAACGACGCCGCCGAACCGCGCGTGGAGCTCGGCCTGCGAGGCGACGATCGACGACAGCACCTCGCCGTCGCCCGTGACGACCGCGGCGGCGGTCTCGTCGCACGAGGTCTCGATGCCGAGGACTTTCATCCGACGCCCTCCTCGTCGGCGGGATCGTCGGCCGGGTCCGGGTCGCGCCACATGATGAGCGCGTCCTCGCGGTTGTCCGTGTAGTAGCCGCGCCGGACGCCCTTCGGCCGGAAGCCGAACCCCTCGTAGAGCGCGATCGCGCCGACGTTCGACACTCGCACCTCGAGCGTGTAGCCCCGCTGCGCGTCGTGGCGCGTCTCGTCGAGCAGCCGGCGGAGGAGCGCCGTGGCGACGCCGTGCCGGCGCGACTCGGGCGCGACCGCGACGTTCATCACGTGCCATGCGTCGACGTAGCGGGAGAGGACGAGGTAGCCGACGAGCACCTCGGTCTCGTCGACCGCGCCGAGCGAGAGCGAGCTCGGCTTCGCGAGCTCCGTCGCGAACATCGACCGCGACCACGGAGTCGGGTACGACGCGCGCTCGATCCGCTCGATCGCGTCGAGATCCTCGAGCTCGAGGCGACGCAGTCGCAACGTCACGGGCGCCACCGCTCCGCGTCGGGAGCCCGCACGTAGATCGGCTCGATCGCGTCCACGGGCCCGAACGCCGTGGCAAGCGAGGCGTGGAGGACGGAGCGCGGAACGTGGCGCGGATCGTCGTCGGGTGGGACGACGCCTCCGTTCGCCTCGAGGATCGCCCGGTGCCGGACAGCGCCGTCGCCGAGGCACAGGCGCCCGTCGGCAGGCGCGTCCTCCGGCTTCACGGCGGCAGGCCCGGGAACGAAGACCTCGCCGCGCCGGGCGTCGATCACCGGGAGGGCGCCGTGCTCGCCTGCGGCCAGCGCGTCGAGCGTCGAGACGCCCGCGCCGTCGATCCCGAGCGAGAGCCCCAGCCCGCGGGCGACCGCGAGCCCGATCCGCGTGCTCGTGAAGCTGCCCGGCCCCGTGCCGACGACGAGCGCGTCGATGTCCCCGGGACGCGCGGACGCCTGGCGGAGGAGCGCGTCGACGTCCTCGAGCAGCGTCGACGGACGCGAGGTCCGTTCCCCGAGCACCTCGCCGTCGTCGACGAGCGCGCTGGTCGCGACATCAGTCGCGGTGTCGAACGCCAGGATGAGCACCGGCGACTTCTTGTAGCAGCGCATCCTCGTCCGCGGCGACGATGACCCGTCGTGTCTCGGGCCCGAGGTGCTCCAGCTGGACGCACGCGCGGGCGGGCGGGAGCGCGTCGGCACCGGCCTCGGGCCACTCGACGAAGACGACTGCACCGTCGAAGTACGGCTCGAGATCGCCCCACTCGGCGGTCGAGAGACCGCGGAAGCGGTAGAGGTCGAGGTGCGACACGTCCACGACGCCCGGGTAGCGATGCCCGATCGTGAACGTCGGGCTCGTCACGCGCGCCGTCACGCCGAGCGCCCGCGAGGCACCGCGGACGAACGTCGTCTTCCCGACGCCGAGCTCGCCGGACAGGAGGACGACGTCGCCGGGGGCGAGCTCGCGCGCGAGGCGCGCCGCCAACTGCTCGGTCTCCTCCACCGAACCGCTCTCGATCTCGAGCGTCGGCATCCGGCGTCAGAAGAGCCCGAGCTGGACGGGCTGGCGAGATCGCGGCTCGACCGGCTCGGCGGTCGCCTCGACGGCGGGCTGAGCCCGCGGCACGTCGGGAGGCAGGCGCGCCTGTGCCCCGAGGAGCTCCGGCAGCCGTGCGACGTCGCGCTGGAGCACCTCGAGCATCGTCGGCGTGTAGAGCGCCGCGGCCGGGTGATACAGCGGATAGAGGGTCACGGTGCGCCCGCCGAGGGTGACGGGCTGCTCCTGGCCGTGGACGCGCGTGATCCCGAGCGCGCGTCCGGAGAGAAGCGCGGTCGCGAAGCTGCCGAGCGGCGCCACGACGCTCGGGCGGATGAGCTCCAGCTGCCGGTAGAGGTACGGCTCGCAGGCTGCGATCTCGGCAGGGAAGCGGGTCGCGGTTGCCGGGCGGCCTGCACTTGAGCACCGTCGCGAGGTATGCGTCGTCGAGCGAGAGGCCCACGGATCCGAGCAGCCGCTCGAGGAGCTCGCGCGCGCGACCGGCGAACGGCCTCCCGTCCCGGTCCTCGTGGAACCCCGGCGCCTCGCCCACGAGGACGAGCTCCGCGTCCGGGTTCCCCTCGCCGAAGACGACCTGCGTGCGGCCCTCGGAGAGCGGGCAGCGGACGCAGCCCGCGGCCTCCGCGGCCGCGTCGCGCAACGCTGACGAACGTTCCGGATCGACCATCGGCGCGGTCCAGTCTAGAGCGGGGCCCGGCGACCGCCCCGGAGCATCTAGGTTCCCGCGATGGAGATCCGGTCGCTCGGCCTGCGCACCGACGTCGCGCTGCTCGAGCTCGGAGGGAGCGTCGTCGAGCATCACGACGACCACGTCGTCGTGCGGACGCCGGAAAACCCGACGTACTGGTGGGGCAACTTCCTTCTCGTCGGATCGGTGCCGGAGCCGGACGAGACGTCCCGCTGGCTCGAGCGGTTCGCCGAGGCGCATCCCGACGCAGCGCACGTGGCGATCGCATTCGACACGACCACGGGACGGACGGAGCAGCTCGGTGGCTTCGCCGACGCCGGCCTGACGGTGCGAGACCGCGACGGTGATGACGGCAGGGGCTGTCCACGACCCGGCGCACCCCCAGCGGGCCGCGGAGTACCGCGCGCTCGACGGCGACGAGGACTGGGGGCAGTGGGTCGACCTCCGCGTCGCCTGCCGCGACGAGCGGCAGTCCGAGGCAGGGACTCGCAAGTACAGCGCCCGGCAGAGCCAGGCCTACCGCCGGCTCGTGTCGGACGGCCACGGCCAGTGGTTCGGCGCCTTCGAGAACGGCCGCCTCCTTTCGAGCATGGGGCTGTTTCGCGCGAGCGAGGGCCTCGCACGGTTCCAGTCGGTCGAGACCCACCCGGACGCCCGCCGACGCGGTCTCGCCGGGACGCTCGTCCACCACGTGAGCGGCTTCGGGCTCACCGCGCTCGGCGCGCACACCCTCGTGATGGTCGCCGACCCGACCTACGCGGCGATCCGGCTCTATCGCTCGCTCGGGTTCACGGACAGCGAGTCGGTCCTCCAGGCCGAGCGCGCGCCGCTC
>CAWJXN010000018.1:0-26073 GCA_963846825.1 uncultured Actinomycetes bacterium | reverse complement strand
ACACGCTGCGGCCCGAGGAGCGCACCGAGCGCCTCGCCGAGGCCCCAGACGCCGGCGAAGAGCGCGGCGGGAGCAAGACACGTGGGCCGCATGCCGTTGGACCGCCCCGCGCGCCGGTAGTGGGCGAGCGCACGTCTCCAGTGTGCGGCGGCGAGGAGCGGGAACGCGGCGGCGTAGGCGACGCGCGTGGGCGTCCGCGCGCGGCGGGTGCGCATCGCCCCGAAGGACCGCCCGACCGTCTGGAAGACGACGACCTGCCGGCGGAACGCGGTCACGTCGTAGTGCGTCATGCCCGCCTCCGCCACCACGAGCATGCGCCCTCCCGCACGAAGACGCCGCACGAGGAATGCGCCCACCACGAGCAGGTCCTCGAGTTCGTTCCCGAGCTCGAGGAGGAGACGTCGGCGCAGGACGACGTTGTGGCCCGGGAGGACACGCGCGGGTCCCGTCTCGAGCGGCGCCATCCACTCGCCGTACCCGAGGAGGAATGCCGCCTGCGATCGCGCATCGGTCGTCACGCCCGCGGCGAGGCGGGAGCCGATTGCATCCCAGCCCTCGTCGAGTCGCGGCAGGATCGCATCGGCCCACCCCTCGTCCGGAAGGCAGTGGTCCTCGGCGAGGAAGACGTACTCGCAGGTGGACTCCCGGACACCGCGCGCCCGCGCCTCGTGGAGCAGGAGCCCTCGTGTGTCGACCACCCGGACGCCGTCCGCGTTGTCGACGCCGTCAGGGCAGAGCACGATCACTTCGAGGCCGAGTACGAACGCCTGCGACTGCCAGCGGTCGAGCGCGGCCCTGACCGTCTCGAGCCCGCCGAGCGCCGGGAGGAGAACCGAGAGCTTCGGCATCAGATGAGCCCCCGCCTCCACAGCGCCTGCTCGAGCGGGAACAGCCGGTCGCGGAGCCGTCGGTCGTAGGCGCAGAGCGCCCGGTCGCGCAGGCGGTGCGCCGGCGCAGCGAGCAGCGGCGCAACCTCGGCCAGCGCGGCACGGTACAGGGTCGCATAGGGACCTGCGACGCCGCCGCGCCACGGCTTCATACGTCCCGCGAAGTGGACGATGCCCGCGGGCTCGGAGGCGCGCGCCTGCGAGTACGGCCGACCGGCGTGGCTCGCGAGGACATTCCAACGCGGGTCGAGTTCGTGCCAGTCGTCCCAGGTGATGGCATTGAGGGCCTCCTGGTGGAGGAACCCACCGCCCGACGTCCCGCGCGTCGACAGGTAGCGCAGCGCGCGGGCACCGACGTCCCGCTCGCGCCATTCGCGGAGTGAGATCGCCATGACGCCTGCGTTGAAGTACGGCGCGTACGCCGGGATGCCCTGCTCGCGCCACGCGCGCACGCCGCGCGGCCCGCTGCAGAGAGCGATGGCGCCGTCGACGGCCGCGGCCAGCGCGCGCCCTCCGAGATCTGCTTCGAGCAGGCCGGTGGGATCGTCGAGCACGAGGACGTCGGCGTCGAGGAACAGCACCCGCTCCACGTCGCCGGGGAGAAGCTCGCCGAGCAGGAGCGGCATCGCGGCCTCGGGCGGGAAGTGGCGATGCGCCGGGATCGCCGCCAGCATCCGACGCGGCACGACGACGGGCGTCGTCTCCACGAGGCTCTCGATCGCGGACAGGTGCTCGTCGGGAAGTCGGGCGTGGAGCAGCAGCAGCCGGAGCGGGCGATCCGGCGGTACGGCGCGCCGGAGCGAGGCGAGTGTGACGAGGAGCGGAACGGTGTACGAGGCGTCGACCGAGCAGACGATCGCCGCCGGCGCCGGTGCGGAGCCGGACGTCTCGGGCGGCGTCAGGCGCGGATCCGGACGGGGGTTCCGTCGGGGACGGCGTGGATGAGCTGCTCGAGCACGGCGTTGTCGATCCGCATGCACCCGTTCGACATCACCTGACCGATCGACTCGGGCTGATTCGTGCCGTGGATCGCGATCGGGCCTCCCTGGGGCCAGTCGGGGAGCGTCGGCGAGAAGGCGGAGATCCCGATCCCGCCCGGGCCCCACGGGCCGGAAGGGTCGGCTGCGAGGAGGCGCTGGTTGACGTAGAAGCTGCCGGTCGGCGTGGGCGTCTCGGGCCGTCCGATCGCGGTGGTCGTCCGGACGACCACGCCGCCGTTCCGGTAGACGGTGATCAACCGGTCGGAGAGGTCGACGACGATGCGGTAGTCGACGGCGTAGCGACGCACGGCGCTCGAGCGGATCCAGCCCTCGGCACCGTTCGGCCGGATCGGGAGCTGGACCCGGTACCACGACGGCCGGCAGTCCGGGCCGAGCCGCGCCTCGAGCACGCGGAAGGTCGTCGGCACGCGGTTGACGTTGAGGCGCTCGAACCGGGCGACCGGCACCCGGCCGGGCTTCCGGAAGGCCACCGTCGGGCCGAGCGCGACCGCAGCGACGCCTCGCCCTGCGTACGAGCGGCTCGACCCCAGCTCGCACCGGGCCGGCGCCGGGCTTGGAGCCGTCTCGGAGGACGTCGTCGGGCCGTCGGACGGCGACGCGGTGGACGGCGGCGCCTCGCGCGGCGCAGCGGCCTCGTCCTCGCGTGCCTCACCGGTGCATCCGGCGACGACCATGGCCAAGACCGTCAGGACCAGCGCGCCGCGCGGCATGCACTCATGATGCCGCGTCCGCACCGTCGGCGAAAGCCCCATCGGTCAGGATTCGCGCCGCGCCGGCTAGCGCCTCCGCCGCGCGCCCGCGCACGATGAGGGCCGCGTCGTCGTCGTACCCCGTCGGCTCGTCGTTGACGATCGCAAGGGCGCCGCCCGCTCGGAGGGTCGCGGCCGGGAGCCCTGCGACCGGCCAGACCTGGAGCGACGATCCCACGGCGAGGAGCACTCCCGCCTCCTGCGCGAGACGCTCGGCGCGCAGGAAGGCGTCGACGGGCAGCAGCTCGCCGAACATCACGACCCCCGGCTTGAGGATCGACGAGCACCGCGGGCACACCGGGGCCTCGCGCTCGTCGAGCTGCGCCAGGACGTCGTCGAGCGTCACGGTCGCGCCGCAGCGCGAGGCAGTCGAACCGCCGGATCGAGCCGTGCACCTCGACGACGTCCACGGTGCCCGCGCGTGTGTGCAGCGTGTCGATGTTCTGCGTCACGACCGCCCGTACGTGCCCGGCCCGCTCGAGCTCGGCGAGCGCTCGGTGCCCCGGGTTCGGCTCCGCCGCGAGCAGCCCCTGGATGCGCGGGCCGTACCACTGCCACACGCGGACCGGATCGCGGCGAAAGGCCTCGATCGACGCGACCTCCATCGGGTCGACCTCGGCCCACATCCCCTGCGCGGAGCGGAAGTCCGGGATCCCGCTCTCCGTGCTCATCCCGGCCCCGGTCAGGACCACGGCCGGCCCGCGCTCGCGGACGAGCGAGGCGAGGTCGGCTGCGGTTCCCGTGCGCGACACGCTGGGGCGAGATATATCTCGCCCCGACGACGGATGGACGGGTACTCCTTCTCCCACCAGGTTCGGGTTCGCTTCGCCGAGACGGATGCGCAGGCGATCGCTCACCACGCCTCGTACGTCGTCTGGCTCGAGGAGGCGCGGGTGGCGTACCTCGCCGCGTACGCCGGCGGCTACCAATCGATCCGCGAGCAGGGCATCGAGGCTCTGACGACGGGCGTCCACGTGGAGTACGCCCGCGCGGCGGGGTTCGACGACGTCCTGACGATCTGGGTGCGGTGCGCGGAGATCCGGGGGGCGCGGTTCCGCTACGAGTACGTCGTCGAGCGCGGCTCCGAGGTCGTCGCCTCCGGCTGGACGACCCACGCGACCGTCGATGCGACGACGCATCGTCCGACGCGCGTCCCCGCCTGGTTCGTGGAGCAGATCGTCAGCGCTGAGGCGACGGCGCCGACGCGGTAGGCGCGTCGGTCGACTCCGTCGTCGGGCCCGTGGGTCCCGTCGCGCCCTTGTCGGTCGCAGGCGGCGGCTCGGTCTTGGGGCGCGGCTTGGTGCCGAGCCGGACGACCGTCGGCTCGCCGACGTAGTACGAGCTCCACGTCGTGTCGTACATGAGCGAGCCATCGGGCGCGTAGACGCGCCGGGTGACGCTCGTCGAGCGCGGCGGCGCGCCGTACTGCTCGACGACCTTCTCGCCCTTGAGCATCGCGTCGTCGTCGATCCGCTTCCACGGCACCTTGCCCTCGACCTCGAGCGGCGCGGTCTCCGTCTCGACCCGCCGGTTCTGGGGCGTGCCGTAGACGTTGACCGTCAGCGAGCCGGCGCCGACGAAGGTGCGGACGAGGAGCCACCGGTCCGTGTCGTTCGTGAAGACGAGATCGATGTCGGGGAAGTTCACGGTGGCGTCGCGGCCAACCGGGTAGTGGCTGATGTAGAGCGCGTGGTTCGTGCGGCTCTCGATCGAGAGCCCCGCCTCGAACACCGCGTTGAAGAGCGTCGTCGAGACCTGGCAGACACCGCCGCCGATGCCGTTCTGGAGCTCGCCGTTGATGATCACCGGCGCCTCCTCGAAGCCCTTCGCCTCGTTCCGCTCGCCGGTCGTCTCGTTGAACGAGAAACGCGTGCCGGGCGCCACGAGCGCACCGTCGATCAGCTCGGCGACGAGCTGGACGTTGTGGAGCCGCCCCGGCGTGCCGCCGTACGTGGTCGTGTACGAGCCGACCACTCCGGTGATGCCCATCGCCTGCGCCTCGGAGGTCGAGCGCTGCGGCTCGGCGATTGCGACCGTCAGGGTCGCCTGTCGGCCGGTCTCGGAGAGGACCGCGCGCTCGATCGCGCGCCGCGAGGCTTCGACGTCGAGCGCCCGGCCGGGCTGCGCCGGAAGGACCCGGATCCCTCCGGGAACGACCTCGAACGTCGCGTCGGAGGGCTTTCGGTTCACGTCCTTTGCGACGCTTGCCAGCAGGTGGTCCGTGGCGCGTCCGGAGAGGGAGACCTCGGTGGCGCCTCCACTCGGAAGCTGCAGCAGCTCGGCGATCCGAGCCCGCGGCAGGACCTCGGTCCGGCCCGCGACGTGAAGCGTGACGGGGGCAGAGATGGCGACCCGGAACGCGCGCTGCGCTTCGGCGAGCTCGGCGGTGGTCGTCGTCGGCGCCATGCGGACCGTCGGCAGCGCGACGGGGCCTCCGCGCTCGAGCGACGCGAGCGACGCGACGATCGCCGTCGACGCCGCCGCGCGGTCGAGCGTTGCTCCCGCCCGCTCCGGGACGACGGCGAGGCGGAGGCCGGTGTGACGCAGGCCCGCTGGAACTGCCGGGCGGTCGACCGCTCGGGCGATCCGCCCGACGGCGACACGGATGGCGGACGGATAGGCGGACGTCTTCGGCTGGACCTCGACGCCGAACAGGCGGCTCCGTAGGCGGCGCACGCCGCGCACGGGACCGACGCCGTTGGTCGCGCCCGAGGCCTCCGCGACCGCCCCGGCCCAGTCCGATCGGATGCCGAGCTGCGAGGCGGTGAACCGGAACTCCCGCCCAGCGGCGACGAACGTCACCGGCGCGTGCTCGACCGCATCGCTCCGCCGCTCGAGGAGCGCTGCCGCCGCATCGCGTTCGAGGCCGCCGACGTCGATGCCCGCGATGGTCGTTCCGGACGCAAGCCGGGACTCGGAGCCTGCGAAGAGCGCCACCGCCAGGACGACGAGCAGCACGACGACGACAGCGGCAATGACGGCTCGACGCGCCGTGAAACCGCGGGTAGCCCGCCGGCGCGTCGTCCGAGGAACGCTCGTCGCGCTGGAGGACACGGGCCGAGAAGGGTAGCGGAGGCGAGGCCGCCGAATCGTCGCCTTTCACCGGATCGAGGGACGAAAGACCCTCAAAAGACGAAGAGCTCGACCCCGCCGGAGACGTTGAGCTCGATCCCCGTCACGTACGCGGCGAGGTCGGAGCACAGGAAGGCGATCGCGTTGGCGATGTCCTGGGGCTCACCCGGGCGCTTGAACACGGTCCGGCTTGCGATCCGCTCGTTCATCGCGGCATTCGCCATGTGGAACGCCTCGGTCCCGATGATCCCGGGCACGATCGCGTTGCACGTGATCCCGTGCCGGCCGCCTTCCATCGCCAGGGTCCTCGTGAGGCCGAGGATCCCGGCCTTCGTCGTCGAGTAGCTCGCCTGGCCGAAGCCCCCGAGCGTGCCCGCGACCGAGGCCATGTTCACGATCCGACCCCACGTGCGCTCCTTCATGTGCGGCCACACCGCCTGCGAGCAGTTGAAGGCCCCGGTCAGGTTGACGCGGAGATCGCGCTCCCAGAGGTCGAGCCGCTGGTCGGAGAACTGACCGACGTGGTCGAGGGTGCCGGCGTTGTTGACGAGGATGTCCACGGTGCCGAGCTCGTCGACGACGCGGTCGACGGCCGCGTCGACCATGCTCCGGTCGGTCACGTCGCAGCGCACCGCCAGCGCCCTGCGGCCGAGCCCCTGGATCTCCTCCACCGTCTCCTCGGTGTGCACCATCCCCTGCGCGACCGCGGCCTGCGCGAGCAGCCCGTACTCCTCCGCGGCGCTCGTGTCCGATTCGACGAGGATGTCCGCGATCGCGACGTCCGCCCCGGCACGGGCGAGGGTGAGCGCGTCGGCGCGCCCGAGGCCGCGCGAGCCGCCCGTCACGAGCGCCACGCGCCCGGTGAGGTCGATCTCGAGCGGCATCCCGCGATCTTATGCCTCGGCTCCGCGAGCCACCGTTGACGTGCCCGACGTTCCGGTAGAACGCAGCGGTGCATCGGATCGACGTCTCCGAGCGCAGGGCGCGTCTCGCGCGACGGCATCGGCTCGTCGCCGAGACCCGCGCCGAGACCCGGTCGACGCCGCTCGCGCCGTCGCCACACTCCATTCGACCGACGCCGCGACCGTGTACCTCTCGACCTGGGCGCGGACCGCCGGCTTCGAGACCGTCCACCTCGACCGCGCGCTGTACGAGGAGCGGACGCTCGTGCGGATGCTCGGCATGCGGCGGACGCTCTGGGTCGTCCCACGCGAGCTTGTCCCGTGCGTCGATGCGGCCTGCACCCGCGTGATCGCCGCCCGCGAGCGGAGGCGGCTCGAGCAGGCGGTCGAGGCGGCGGGGCTGGACAGCGATCCGGCCGGCTGGATCGACGAGCACCTCGGCGTAGCCCTGGCAGCGCTCGAGTCCCGCGGCGAGGCGTTCACCGCCGATCTGACGCGCGCCGATCCCCGCCTCGCCGAGAAGGTGCGCCTGGGTGCGGGGCGCTGGCAGATCGAGGCGAGCGCCGGAAGCCGGCTGCTCCCGCTGCTCGCGGCCGAGGGCGCGGTCGCGCGCGGACGCCCGCGCGGAAGCTGGGTCAGCGGCCAGTACCGCTGGGTGCCGATCAGGGCCTGGCTCGGCGGCGAGCTCGAGCGCGATCGAGCCCGAGGCGGCGCAGGCCGAGCTGCTTCGGGTCTGGCTCGCATCGTTCGGCCCGGCGACCGAGACCGACATCCGCTGGTGGACGGGCTGGACAGCGCGCGAGGCGCGAGGCGCGCTTGCGGCAGTCCCGCACACCGCGGTCGACGTGGACGGCGCGACCGGCTACATGCTCGCCGACGACCTGGAGCCGACGCCGCCGCCCGCTCCCTGGGCAGCTCTCCTACCCACGCTCGACCCGACGACCATGGGCTGGAAGGAGCGGGACTGGTACCTCGGGCCGCACGGCCCGACGCTCTTCGACTCGAACGGCAACGCGGGCCCGACCGTGTGGTGGGACGGCCGCGTCGTCGGCGGCTGGTCGCAGCGGAAGGACGGAGAGATCGTCTGGGAGCTGCTCGAGGACGTCGGCGCGGAGGCCCGCTCAGCCGTCGAGGCGGAGGCGGAGAGGCTCGCCGCCTGGCTCGGCGACGTCCGTCTCTCACCGGGCTTCCTCCCTCCGTTCCAGCGCGCCCTCGCGCGCTGAGTCAGGCCGCGTCGAGGATGTCGGCGACGGTGAGCTGCTCCGTGAGGAGCCGCGTGAAGTTCTCGGGCGCGCGCTCGGTGTAGTCCTTGCACAGGCGCCGGCCGTCGCTGTAGGTGGAGACGTAGATGCGGGACGACGGCTCGGTGAAGAACGCGATCGCCCGAGCAGCCTTCGCGTCTGACGCCAGCCGCCAGTCGCGCATGTACGCCTCGACCTCCTCACTCGCCACGCCGTCCTCGTTGAGCATGAAGGCGGCGTTCGTGCCGACGTCCTCGAGCGCCTCGGCGGCCCGATCGATCTCGTGCACCTCTGCGGGATCGAAGCTCACGTCGAGACCGTCGAGAACCTCGGCCACCGCCGCGAAGGGATCTGCCCCAAGTGCCTGTTCCAGCGCGTTCGTCGCGATGCCCTCCGAGATGAGCGCCTCCGGGGCCGAGATGATCGTGATGCTCGTCTCGACACGGCCGAGCCCACGGAGCAGATGAGCGTCCTTCGCCGTCCGCTCCGTGTGATGACCGGGGTACGCCTCGTGCGCAGCGAGCGCTGCGAGGAGGACGATCGAGATCGGTAGGTCCGCGTTGACGTCGATGCGGCTGCGGTACTCGCCCTGGTACCAGTTGTAGGCGAGCCACGGCTCGCCGGACACGAGCTCGTAGCTGACGGACTCCTCGGGAGGCATCGAGGCGAGCGCATGCGCTCGCGGGCCGAGAACGTCCTTCAGCCGCGCAAGCGCGGGGACGAGCGTGTCGCGCGGAACGGCGTTCCGCTCCTCCCAGGCGATGTACCGCTCACGAAGGGCTCCCTGACCGGAGAGCGCGGCGTCCAGCCGGCGGTGGGCCTCTGCGAAGGCGCTCGTCTCGGTCCGCTTCGGCCGTACGCCGAAGCAGCGTTCGACCTCGTCGGCCCAGCCCATCTCGACACCGGACAGGCGTGCGGTGACGCACTCGAGCGCCTCGAGCTGACCGCGCAGCCACCGCGTGCGATCGTTCTCGAGCCCGGCGTTCTCGAGCGCACCCAGGAGAACCGCAGCCTCGTCCTGCAGCTGCCGTGGGTCGGCTAGCTCCTCGGCCGCGACCGCGCGCTCCCACTCCGGCGGCCCGACGTACGCGTCGACGAAGCCGTCGATGTGACGACCGACGCGGAGACAGAGCCGAACGTAGCGCTCGGGGAGGTCCACCCGGGGAAGCCTAGTGTCGAGGCGGGAGCCCGCAGGGGACAGACCCCTGCGGGGTCAGTCCCCCAGGAAGATCTCCTTCGCGATCACGAGCCGCTGGATCTGCGAGGTGCCCTCGTAGATCTGGAACAGCTTCGCGTCGCGCATGAGCTTCTCGACCGGGTACTCCTTGATGTAGCCGTAGCCGCCGAAGACCTGGACGGCGTCGGTCGTGACCTTCATCGCGGTGTCCGCGGCGAACCGCTTCGCGAACGACGAGTACTTCGTCGCCTTGCGGCCCCAGCCCTGGTCGATCATCCACGCCGCCTGCCACGTGAGCAGCCGCGCCGCTTCGATCTCGGTCGCCATGTCGGCGACCATGAACGAGATGCCCTGGTTCATCGCGATCGGCATCCCGAACTGGACGCGCTCCTTCGCGTAGTCGACGGCGAGCTCGTAGGCCGCCTGCGCGACGCCGACCGCGCCGACCGCGGTCCCCGGGCGCGTGAAGTCGAGCGTCTGCATCGCGATCTTGAAGCCGTCGCCCTCGTCGCCGAGCCGGTTCGCCTCGGGCACGACGACGTCCTGGAACGCGATCGCGGAGGTGTCGGTCGCGCGCTGGCCCATCTTGTCGAGGTGCTTCTCGACGGTCACGCCGTCCGCGTCCATTCCGATCACGAACGCCGTCAGGCCCCTGTGCCCCTTCGACTTGTCGGTCGAGGCGAAGCAGCAGATCCAGGACGCCTGGCCGCCGTTGGTGATGAACAGCTTCGAGCCGTTGACGACGTATTCGTCGCCCCGCTTCACCGCGGTCGTCTGGATGCCCGAGACATCGGAGCCGGCGCCGGGCTCCGAGAGCCCGAAGCAGCCGAGGATCGGCTCCTCGACGAGCGGCACGAGCCACGTGCGCTTCTGCTCGTCGGTGCCGGCGATCAGGATCGGCCCGGCGCCGAGGCCGTTCGCCATGATCGACGTGCCGATGCCCGAGCAGCCCCAGTTGAGCTCCTCGCCGACGAGCATCCCGTCGAAGGCGGAGAGCTCCGGGCCGCCGAGCGACTCGGGGATGTGGAGGTTCATCAGGCCGAGCTCGTGCGCCTTCGCCACGATCTCGGCCGGGTGGGTCTGGTGCTCGTCGTACTCGGCCGCCTTGGGGCGGATCTCCTTCTCCGCGAACTCGCGCGCGAGCGCTCGCAGCTCCTTCTGCTCGGCGGTGAGCGCGAACGAGACTCCGCTCGCGACACCAGCATCGATCGTCGCCATGCTCTGCTCCCAAGCCGTCGATTGACTAGTCAGTCAATAGCGTAGCCCGCTGCCACGCCGGGGTCAAACCCACCGCGGCTCTACAATCCGATCGCCCGACTGCGACGAGAGGACGAACCGTGGCGACCACGACGGCAGCACCAACCGAGCTCGATCCCCTCGACTTCCTCGCGCTCGATGCGCTGCTCGACGACGAGGAGCGCGCGATCCGCGACACCGTGCGCGCGTTCGTGCGCGATCGCGTGCTGCCGGACGTCGGCGACTGGTTCGAGCGGGGGGTCCTCCCGCGCGAGCTGTTCGGCGAGCTGGCCAGGCTCGGGCTTCTCGGAATGCACCTCGAGGGCTACGGTCTCCCCGGTGCGAGCTCGGTGGCGTACGGGCTCGTGTGCCGCGAGCTCGAGGCAGGCGACGCCGGCGTCCGCAGCGCCGTCTCCGTGCAGGGGTCGCTCGCGATGTACGCGATCTGGCGCTGGGGCTCCGAGGAGCAGAAGGAGCGCTGGCTCCCGGCGATGCACGCGGGCGAGGCGATCGGCTGCTTCGGCCTCACGGAGCCCGACGCCGGGTCGGATCCCGGCTCGATGAGGACACACGCCCGGCGTGACGGCTCGGACTGGGTCCTGAACGGCGCGAAGATGTGGATCACCAACGGCACGATCGCCGACGTCGCGGTCGTCTGGGCGCGGACCGACCAGGGCGAGATCCGCGGCTTCCTCGTCGAGAAGGGTGCGAAGGGCTTCTCGGCGCCCGAGATCCACAAGAAGATCTCGCTCCGCGCTTCGGTGACGAGCGAGCTCGTGCTCGAGGACGTCCGCGTGCCCGTCGACGCGATGTTCCCGGAGGTGTCGACGCTTCGCGGCCCGCTCTCGTGCCTCAACGAGGCGCGCTTCGGGATCGTCTGGGGCGCGGTCGGCGCGGCGCGCGCGTGCTTCGAGGCCGCCCTCGACTATTCGCGCGATCGGATCGTGTTCGGGAAGCCGATCGCCGGGTACCAGCTGACGCAGCAGAAGCTCGCCGAGATGGCGCTGGAGATCAACCGTGCCTCGCTCGTCGCGCTCCACCTCGGCCGGATGAAGGACGCGGGCACTCTGCGCCCCGAGCACGTCAGCCTCGGGAAGATGGGCAACGTGCGGGGCGCCCTGGAGGTCTGCCGCTCCGCGCGGACGATCCTGGGCGCGAACGGCGTGACGCTCGAGTATCCCGTGATCCGGCACATGAACAACCTCGAGTCCGTCCTCACGTACGAGGGCACGCACGAGGTGCACACGCTCGTCGTCGGCCAGGCGCTGACCGGCGAGAGCGCCTTCGGACGCGACTAGGACGACCGCTCGAGCGCGGCCTCTGCTCGAGCGAGGCGCAAGACGAGCGGGATCGCGAGGATGATCGGCACGCCGAGCACGGGCCACAGCGCCTGGTACCCCTCCGTGTCCTCGAGGTGCGGCCCGAGGATGTCGATCACGGCGCCGGCGACGAGCGGCCCGACCACGAGCCCGACCCCCTTCGTCGTCGTCGCGAGCCCTGAGATCGCCCCGCGCTCCCCCGGCGGCATCAGCTTGAACAGGAGGCCCCAGGCGAGCGTCATCACGGTCCCGCCCGCGATCGCGACCACGAAGATCAGCGCGAGATACCAGGCGTGCCACTCCTGTCCGAAGCCCCCGGCGATCAGCCCGACGCCGTAGACCGCCGAGGCGAACGCGATCACGCGCGCGAGGCCGATCCGGTCGCCGACCCGGCCGGCGACGAGCGCCGCGACGATGTAGCCGGCCGCCACCGCGCCCAGGATGTACGTCGAGGTTACGAGCGGCTCGTCGAGCCCGACGGTGACGTAGAGGACGACGAACGTCCGCGCGCCGGCGAAGGTGCCCTCCCAGGCGGTGTTCGCGACCAGGAACGTCGCGACGTCCTTGTCGGAGCGGAGAACGCGCCAGGAGTGCGCCACGTAGGTCCGCACACCCTCGAAGACGCGACCGTGACCGCCGTCCTCCGTCACGAGCAGGACGGGCACGGCGCAGGCCACCGTGACGACGAACGCGGCGACGAGGAACGGGGCAGGGCTCCAGAGGTGGAAGAGGAACCCGCCCCCGATCAGCGCACCCGCGAGCGCGATCCCGCGAAAGACGTGCTGCACGCCCTGCGCCCGACCGAACACGCTGTCGGGCAGGACGTCGGGGTACAGGCCGCGGTACGGCGGCTCGTAGACGTAGTACGCGAAGAAGAGGCCGAAGAGCATGAGCGCCGTCGTCCAGAGGCTCGGCATGAATGCGACCAGGGCGAGCGCGAAGGCCATCGGACCGAGCGCGACGAGCATGAACGGCCGCCGCCGGCCGAGCGGCGTGTGGAACGTGTCGCTCCACGGGCCGATCACGAGGGGCAGGGTCAGCGCGAACGCCCCCTCGGCGGCGAGCACGAGCCCGACGAGCGTCGTCGAGTCGGTGTACCGCTCGAGGATCGGCGGCAGGTACGCGGCGGTCGTCGTCAGCGCCCAGGCGAGGCCGAGCGCGCCCGACCCCAGCGCGAGCACGTTCCAGCGCGTCGCGCCGGTGTCAGACGGTGACAGGCGTCCGCGCCAGCCCGCCGCAGACGAGGTCGACGATGGTGCGCTCGGCACGGGCGACCTCCTCGTCGCCGTCGGGTAGGCGTCCCATGACCCATCCGGTGAGGATCTCCTCGAGGCCCCCGTAGATCACCCAGCTGGCGAGCAGCGGATCGATGTCGGGACGAAAGACGCCGTCCCGCTGGCCCTGCTCGACGACCCGCTGGATGACGGCGAACGCGCGGCCGATGTCGTCGACCTGCGTCGCGAGGTGGGGGCTTCGCCCGACCTCCCGGACCATCACCGTCACGAGCGCCGGGTCGTTCCGCCACGTCCGGAGAAGGATCTTGACGAGCCCGCGAAGCTTCTCGTCCGCCGGCTCGTCGGAGGCCTCGACGGCCTCGAACCGCACCAGCAGGTCGCTCCAGTTCTCGCTGAAGACCGTCAGGAGCACCTCGTCCTTGGACGAGAAGTAGTGGTAGAGGAGCCCGTGCGCGACGCCCGCCTCCTCCGCGATGTCTCCGACGCGCGACGTGTGGAACCCGTCCCGTGCGAAGACGCGCACGGCCGCGTCGAGAATTAGCCGGCGCTTCTCTTCCTGGGCGATTGAACGGTCAGTCAACGTGTGCTCAGGATAGGCGGGCCGCGGGCTGCCGCGCAACGTCCGCGGGTCTGACCCCGCGCGGGCGCGACGAACCGGCCAAGCGTCACATGGGTCAGACCCCTTCGGGGTCAGACCCGTTGGGTGCCCCCCGCTGCACGGGAGGCAACCCCAACGCGGCGGGCAGCGCGAGCAGTGTGTCGATCCGGTCGGGCTCGCCCGTGTGGAGGCCCTCGCGATCGAGGAGGATCGCCCGCATCCCGAGCGCGCGGGCACCCTCGATGTCGTCCGCGTAGCTGTCCCCCACCATCGCAGCCTCCTCGGCCGACGCGCCGAGCGACGTCAGCGCGGCCTCGAAGATCGAGCGGTGCGGCTTGACATGGCCGTGGCGCATCGAGCCGACGCACACGTCGACGTCGAGTGAGTGGTGGCGCGCGAACGCGTCGAGGTCGCGCTGCCCGTTCGAGACGAGCCCGATGCGCAGGCGGTGCGCACGCAGGGCCTCGAGCGCCGGGAGGGCGTCCTCGTAGAGGAAGAAGTTCTCGTGCCGCTCCCACTCCCGGACGATGTCGATCGCGCACGCCCTGGCGCCGTCGCCCGTGCCGCCCATCCCGCGGACGATGTCCTCCGTGAACCCGATCCAGACGTCCTCGTCGTGGACGAGCTCCGGGTGCGCCTTGAAGCCCTCGAAGGCCCCGAGCCGCGCGTCCTCGTAGCGCGCGGGGTCGAGTGCGATCCCGTGACGCGCCCCGGCCCGCTGGTACCCCTCCGGCCCGAGCTCGGGCCCCGGCCGGAAGAGCGTGAAGTCGACGTCGAGCAAGACGGCGCGAAGCATCGCGTCCGAGGATACGGCGAGAACACTGGGGTGCCGATGACCGATGCACCGACCGCACGAGGCCGGAGGCCGGCTCTGCCGGCCGGGAGGCCAGACTCGGCAGATCCGTGCACGACGCAGAAGAAGGGGCTCGTGGGGGAAACATGGTTTCCCCCACGTCCATCGGGGTGCCCAGATTCGAACTGGGGACCTCTCCGACCCGAACGGAGCGCGCTACCAGGCTGCGCCACACCCCGAGCCGCGAAAGGGTAGCGGTTTCCCGTTCCGTAGACTCGCGCCGTGGCAGCCAGGGACGAGATCGTCGCGCACGCGGGCGAGCTCCTCGAGATCGAGCGCTTCCCGGAGTTCGCGCCTCAGGGCCTCCAGGTCGTCGGCGCGGCCGAGGTGACGACGATCGCGTGCGGCGTATCGTGCTCACGCGAGCTCTTCGAGCGCGCTGTGGACCTCGGCGCGGAGCTGGTGCTCGTCCATCACGGGCTGTTCTGGCGGAACGAGCCGCTCGTCGTCGATGCACGGCTTCGCGGGCGCCTCGAGGCGCTCTTCCGCGGCGACGCGTCGCTCGTCGCGTACCACCTCGCGCTCGACGCGCATCCGACGCTCGGCAACAACGCGCAGCTCGCGGCACGGATCGGCGCGACACCGGAGGGGCCGTTCGAGTCGGTGGGCCTCGGGTGCACCATCGAGCCCCTCTCGCTCGCGGGCCTCGCCGAACGCGTCTCCGCGGCGGTCGAGCGCACGCCGCTCGTCTTCTCCGGCGGCGACCGGGAGATCCGGCGCCTCGCCGTCTCGACCGGCGGCGCGGGGCACGACCTCATCCGGGCGGCGCACGGGGGCTTCGACGCGCTGCTGACGGGCGAGCCGGAGGAGCCGAGCGGGGCCACGGCGCGCGAGCTCGGCGTCCACCTGATCGCGGCGGGCCACCACGCGACGGAGCGCTTCGGCGTCCAGGCCCTCGCCGCCCACCTCGCCGATCGCTTCGACCTGGAGTGGCATTACGTCGAGGTCGACAACCCCGTCTAGGGGACGGTTTCCGCTGGCCCGTGCGGCGCGCGTCCGCGGCCGGAGGCCGGCTTTGCCGGCCGGGAGGCCGGCGAAGGCCGAGCCATGCACGACGCAGAAGAAGGGGGCTCGTGGGGGAACATGGTTTCCCCCACGTCGGGATTGCGGACCGTCGGTGGGCGAGAGTATCCTCGGAGCACATGAATGCTTCCGGGAGGCGGGCCCGTTGATCCCCGTCACTACACCAACGAGCGTCGATAGAGCCCGTGCGAGCAGTTCGGTTCGCCGGGCTTTTTTGTCGCCCGAGAGAGGAACCGGTCGATGGCGAATCACCTGACGCCCGATGAGCTCGCGAAGGAGCTCAACATGGACCGCGAGGCGGTCATCAAGCTCTGCGTCGCGGAAGGCGTCCCGATCTACCAGGGGAAGATCGACAAGCATCTCTTCCAGGCCCAGATGCAGGCCGTCGGCGCGAGCCAGGCGGCAGCGCACTAGCAGGGCCGACCATTCGGAATCGCTTCACGAGGGGCCCGAACGGGCCCCTCGTCATTTGCGCGCGGCCTTGCGCGCCGGCCGCTTCTCAGCGGCGGCCTTCTGCTTGGCGGCGGCCTTCTTCGGCCGCGCCGACGTGGCCTTCGCGGCGGCCACGCTCGCCTTGAGCGCCTCGATGAGGTCGACCGCCGGCGCGGGCTCGGGCTGCGGCTCGGGAGCAGAGATCTCCTCGCCCCGGAGCTTCGCCTCGAGGAGCTCCCGCAGGTCGCGGCGGTATCCGCTCGTGAGCTCCTCCGCATCGAACGGCGCCTGGAGACCCTCGACGATCTGCCGCGCAAGGTCGAGCTCGGCCTTCTTGACCTGCGTCGCCTCCATCGCCTCGTCGATCTCGGCCTGCGAGTAGACGTCTTCGACGAGGTAGAGGGTTTCGAGCACGAGTCCCTTGCCCCGGGCGCGGACGAGACAGAGCGACTCGCGACCGGAGCGGACGAGCCGGCCCACGGCCCCGACGCCCGCCTCCTCCATGGCCTCGAGCAGGAGCTTGTACGGGCGGCGCTGCGCCGGCGCGGCTCCCGGCACGAGGAAGTACGTCCGGTCCATCCAGACGGGGTCGACGTCGGCGAGCGGGACGAACCGCTCGATGTCGATGGTGCGCGAGTCGTCGTGGCGCTCGAGCGTCTCGAGCTCCGCCTCTTCGACCAGCACGAACTGGCCCTTCGCGACCTCCCAGCCCTTGACGATCTCATCCGGAGCGAGCTCCCGGTCGTGCGTCGGGCACCAGCGCTTCTGCTTGATCGGCGTCATGCACTCGCGATGCAGGAGGCGGAAGGACACGTCCGACTGGCGCGCTGCAGGCTTCGTCGCCGGAGCGAGCCCGACGGGGATGCTCACGAGACCGAAGCTCAGGGAACCGTTCCAGCTGACGCGCATGTCCCTCCCAGTCTAAGTACGGGAAGGAAGGATTCGCGCCGGACAGGCGCTTCCCTTCGCAGTCCTCCTCCGGATCGAGCCACTGAGTACAGTCTTGGGAGATGGCCGGCAACAGGACGATTCCCCGGCTCTGGCGCGACTCGGTCGCGCGGAACACCGGCACGGCGTATCTCGTCGACGAGGGCGAGACGTGGCGCGAGGTGTCGTGGGCCGACGCGGCCGAGCGGGTCGAGCTGCTCGCCAACGGCCTGCTCGCGCGCGGCGTCCGCAAGGGCGACCCGTTCGGGATCCTCGCGCGCACGACGCTCGAGTGGGCGCTGTTCGACTTCGCGCTCGGCCACATCGGGGCGATCGGCGTCGGGATCTACGCGAACAGCTCCCCGCGCGACGCGCAGTACGTGCTCGCGCACTCCGAGGCGGTCGGAGTGCTCTGCGAGGACGACGCACAGCGAGACAAGGTCGAGGAGGGACGGGCGGAGCTCCCCGCTCTCCGCGAGGTGCTCACGTTCGGCGACCTGGCTGCCCTCGAAGGGGACGGTCGGGCACACCGGGCCGCGCATCCGAGCGCGCTCGACGACGCGGTCGCCGCGATCGACGAGGAGGACCTCTTCACATTCATCTACACGTCGGGGACGACCGGCCCGCCGAAGGGCTGCATGATCCGCCATCGCAACTACCACGCGATGGTGTCGGTCAACGACCAGCTGCCCGATCACGGCTCCGCGGAGGATGTCCTGCTCCTCTACCTCCCGCTCGCGCACAACTATGGACGCCTCGTACACCTCTCGGCGCCGTACGTCGGCTACACGACCGCGTTCCTCTCCGAGCCGCTCGAGGTGGCCCGCGCGATGCCGCAGGTGCGGCCGACGATCCTGCCGAGCGTCCCGCGCATCTACGAGAAGGTGCACACCGCCGTCACGTCGACGTTCGCCGAGGCGACCGGCGCGCGACGCAAGCTGATCGACTGGGCGCTCCGCGTCGGACGGCGCGCGAGCGAGCTCCGCCAGCAGGGCAAGCCGGTGCCCCGCGGGCTCGCGATGCAGGTCTCACTCGCCGACCGCCTCGTCTTCTCGAAGGTGAAGGAGCGCCTCGGCGGGCGGCTCCGCATCCCGATCTCGGGAGGCGCGCCGCTCGCGAAGGAGGTGGCCGAGTTCTTCCACGCGATGGGCATCTCCATCCGCGAGGGCTACGGCTTGACGGAGTGCACGACCGCCGCCACGACGAACAGGGCCGACCGCTACCGCTTCGGCACCGTCGGGCCGGCGCTCCCCGGCTTCGAGCTCCGCGTCGCGGAGGACGGCGAGCTCATGATCCGCAGCGAGACCGTCTTCGCGGGCTACTTCAAGGATCCGGAGGCGACGGCAGCCGCGCTCGAGCCGGACGGCTGGCTCCACTCGGGCGACATCGCGACGATCGACGACGACGGCTTCGTCACGATCACCGACCGGAAGAAGGACATCATCGTCACGGCCGGCGGGAAGAACATCGCGCCCCAGAACCTCGAGAACGACCTCAAGACGTCCCGCTTCGTCTCGCAGGCGCTCGTAGTCGGCGACCGGCGCCCGTACCCCGCCGTGCTGATCACGCTCGATCCGGTCGAGATCGGGAAGTGGGCCGCCGAGAAGGGCATCGACGCGGACGTCGCGACGCTCGCGCGTGACGAGCGCGTCCGCGAGCTCGTGGCCGGCATCGTCGAGGACGTCAACCGCGAGCGCTCGCGGTTCGAGCAGATCAAGCGCTTCACGATCCTCCCGCGGGACTTCGAGATGGATCAGGGCGAGGTCACGCCGACCCTCAAGCTCAAGCGCCGTGTCGTCCTCGAGCACTTCGCAGACGAGGTCGAAGGGCTGTACGACGGCGTCGCCCAGCCCGCGAGCTGACCGCTACAGCACCCGCTTTGCGCCGACGTACGTCGACGCGTACCACGAGTCGTACAGGCTCGAGATCTTGACGACGTCACCCGTGTGCGGCGCATGGATGAACTGGCCGCCGCCGATGTACATGCCCATGTGGCCGAGGCCGTCGAAGAAGACGAGGTCGCCCGGCTGGAGCTGGTCGCGCGAGACGAAGACCCCGACGCTGTTGTACTGCATCGCCGCGTTGTGCGGAAGCGATACGCCGACCTGGGCGTAGACGTACATCACGAGGCCAGAGCAGTCGAACCCCGAGGGGCTCGCGCCGCCCCAGACGTACGGGACGCCGAGGTACTGCATCGCGATCGCGACGACGCCGCCGTACTTCGCAGGCGGCACGTTCGCGGAGATGGACCCGCCGTCGTCGGACACCGGCCCCGCAACGGGGTCGCTCGACACCTCGATCGACCCCTGGCGATACGACGCGCGGGCCGCCGCTGCCGCTGCCAGCCGGGCGCGCGCCTGGCGCTCGAGCTCGGCCTGCCGGGCCCGCTCCGCCGCCTCCAGGCGCTCGATCTCGTCCTTCACCGACGCGTACAGCCGCTGCCGCTCGGCCAACTGGCTCTCGATCGACCGACGCTGGTCGGCGCGCTCGTCGACGACCTGGGCCTGGCGCTCGCGCGCGAAGCGGAGCTTGGCACGCCGCGTCTGGACCTCGTGCCGGAAGCGCTTGACGTCCCGGAGCACCTTCGAGTCCTGGCCGCCGACGCGCTGCGCCATGTCCAGTCGGTCGAGGAGGTCGTCGAGGTTCTTGGCGCCGAGGATGACCTCGACGGCGCCGCCCGAGTCGCCGTTGATGTAGAGGGCGCGGAGACGCTTCGCGATGTGCGTCTGCGCGGCGGTGAGGCTCGACTTCGCAACGTCGAGATGACGCCCGTTCGTCTCGAGGTCCGTGTCGATCTGGTCGAGCTGGACGTTCGCGAGGTTGTACGACTCGATCGCGTGTGAGAGCTCGGAGTCCATCTCGCGGATCTGGGCGAGGATTGCCTGCGCCTGGTCCCGCTTGGAGCTGATCGACGGATCCGCAGTCGCCGAGCCAACGCCGACGACGAGCGTGACCGCGAGGCCTGCGAGACCGAGTCCGAGGGCGGAAATCCGCCGTTTCGTCCGTGTCATGCCGCCCATATCTCGCCCGGCCGTCTACCCGCCGCTCGTGGGGTCAACGGCCACAAGTCGGGGAGCCTAGCAGCCAAATCCGACGGTTGCACGGCAAAGCGACCGAAAAATGTCTGCAAACAGCATTATTCGCCGCTCCTGTGGTACGGTCCCCGGCCCTTGCACGGGAGCGCGAGATACGTCGCGTCGTGCGTTGCGGCGTTCGTGCTCTTGACGACAGCCGGTCTCGCGCTCGGCGCTTCGGGCGGTGCCGCTGAGCTCGCGTCGCTCGCGTCGGCGGAGCGGGCAGCGGCGGTCGAGCTGTTCGCGACGGAGGTCGAGCTCACACGCGCACAGGCGGAGGCGGAGGCGGAGCGGCACGCCGAGCGGGAGCGTGCGCTCGCCGCGACTCGCGAACGGCTCCTCGTCCGCCTGTACGTCGAGGGCGACGCCGACCCGATCGAGGTGATCTTCGGCGCCCGCTCGCTCGGGGCCGTGCTCGAGGGGATCGACGGCCTCGAGCGCTCAACGCGCCGTAACCGGGAGCTCGCGGCCGAGGCGCGCCGCCACGCCCGCGCGCTCGAAGCCGAGCTCGCCGACCTCACCCGGGCGTAGGCGGCCCTCGCGGCGGTGCGGAGCCGCGCGGACGCAGCTGCGACCCGGCTCCTCGCCGCGACCTCGCGGAAGCGCGCGACGGTCGTCGCACTGCAGCACCGGCCGGGCCTGACGACCGCTCGTCTCGAGGCGGACTCCCGGGAGGCAGAGCGCGCAGCGCGGCGGATCGACGCGCCCACCACTCCCGTCGCCGACAAGGCGCCCGCCGCCGAGCCGACGGCCGCGCCTGCGCGAGCCGGGTCGCGGACGCTCGTCGTTCGACGCCGTCGCGTACCACTTGCCCGGCAGGACGGCGAGCGGGCTGCCCGTCGGGGTCGGCGTGATCGCCGTCGACCGTGATCCCGCTCGGAACTCGCGTGTTCGTGCCCGGCTACGGCCCCGGGGTCGCGGCGGACGTGGGTGCAGCGATCAAGGGCAACATCATCGACCTCTGGAAGCCGAGCACGGCGGCCGCGCGGGCCTGGGGGCGCCGGACCGTCACGATCACCATCTACGGTTAGCGCCCGTGCGACGTCTACTCCTCGCGATCGCAGGCCTGGCGTGCGCGCTGACGCTTGCACCGACCACGTCGTCCGCCGCGGACACGGACCTGCGGACGCGCCTGACGGACGCGCTTCGCTCACCCGCCCTCTCCCTCGGCCGGACGGGGGCGATCGCATTGAACGCGCGCACCGGCGCGGTGCTCTACGCCCACAACGCGTCGCATCCGGTGGTGCCCGCGTCGAACCAGAAGGTTCCGGTCTCGTGGGCGGCGCTCACACGGCTCGGGCCTGGTTTCCGGTTCCGCACGGAAGTCCTGGGCGCCGGCACGCGCGTCGGCTCCACCTGGAGGGGCGACCTGTTCCTCAAGGGACACGGCGACCCGACCCTCCGGGCACAGGACGTCGCGCGGCTTGCCGCCGCCGTGCGCCGAGCGGGGATCACCCAGGTGACGGGGTGGATCCGCGGCGACGAGTCGGTCTACGACAGCCGGCGCGATGCTCCGGGATGGAAGCCGTCGTTCGTCGGCATCGAGACACCGCCCCTCTCGGCGCTCGTCGTCGAGCGCGCCCGCGGATGGGGTCGCCAGAAGATGCCGCCGCTCCTCGCCGCCCGGCTCCTCCGCACCGAGCTCGTCGCCCGGGGCGTCCGGGTCGCCGGCCCGGCGGGGCTCGGGGTTGCGCCGGACGCCGTCGAGACGCTCGCCGTCGACCGCTCCGCCGCACTGGGGGCGGTCGTCCGAACGATGAACACGGACAGCGACAACTTCACCGCCGAGATGGTCCTCAAGCAGCTCGGAACGCTCGACGGCGGGAACGGGTCGACAGCCTCCGGCGCGCGGCTCGTGATGGCGTCGATGGCGGCCGCCGGTATCCCGACCGCGGGCGTGCGAATCGTCGACGGCTCCGGCCTCTCATCCCTCGACCGCATCACCGCCCGGGCACTGGCGGACGTCATCCGGGTCGGGATCTGGGACGAGCGGATCGGGCCGTCGTTTCTCGCCTCCCTCGCCGTGACGGGCAAGACCGGCACCCTCCGGATGCGCTTGCCGAACCTCACCGGGGTCGTCCGCGGCAAGACCGGAACGACGAACATCGCGTGCACTCTGGCGGGGCTGATCCGGGGCGACGTCGTGTTCGCCGTGCTGCAGAACGGCTCACCCGTTGCCTTCTGGCCGGCCCGCGTGGCGCAGGATCGCTTCGTGACGGCGCTCGCCAAGGGCGCGCCGACACGAGCCGCGACGTCGCCCTAGCTTCCGAGCAGGCCGGCGAGGGCCGACTCGTCGAGCACCGGGACGCCGGCCTTCTGGGCCTTGGCGAGCTTCGAGCCGGGGCTCTCGCCGACGATCACGCCGGTCGTCTTCTTCGAGACGGAGTCCGAGACCTTGGCCCCGAGCGACTCGAGGGCCGCCTTCGCCTCGTCGCGCGACCACCGCTCGAGCGTTCCCGTGATCACGTACTGCTGCCCGGTGAGCGGGCCCTCGACCGGGCTGTCGGCCTTCCCGGCGGCCATCGTGAGACCCAGCTCCCTGAGCTCCTCGACCAGGCGGCGGTTGTCGTCCTCCGCGAACCACTCCGCGACGAGCTCCGCACGGTCGGGACCGATCCCCTCGGCTTCCTCGAGGTCCTCCTGACTCGCCGCCATCAGCGCGTCGACGGTGCCGAAGTCCCGGGCGAGGTTCCGTGCGAGCACCCAGCCGATCTTCGGGATGTTCAGCCCGAACAGCACACGTGAGAACGGCTGCTTCTTCGACGCCTCGATAGACTCGACCGCGCGGCGGGCAGAGATCTCGCCGTACCCGTCGAGCTCCTGCAGCTGCTCGATCGTGAGGCGGTAGAGGTCGGGCATCGAGCGCAGCAGGCCCTCATCCCAGAGCTTGCGGACGAACTGCTCGCCGACGCCCTCGATATCCATCGCCGCGCTGACCCAGTGGATGAGCGTCTCGAGGCCGCGGGACGGGCAGGCGCGGTTCGGGCAGCGGTGCATGACCTCGCCCTCCGGCTTCACCACCTCGACCCCGCAGAGGGGGCAGCGCTTCGGCATCCGGAACCGCTTCGTGCCGGGGCGATGGTCCCCGGCCGGCCCGACGACCTGCGGGATCACGTCGCCGGCGCGCTGGATGACAACGAGGTCACCCTCCCGGATGTCCTTGCGGTTGATGTCCTCCTCGTTGTGGAGCGTCGCGTTCGAGACGGTGACGCCCCCGACGTGGACGGGCTCGAGCTCCGCCCACGGGTTGAGCGCACCCGTGCGCCCGACGCGGATATGGATCTTGCGGAGCGTGGTCACGGCCGTGGTCGGCGCCCATTTGAAGGCCCGCGCCCAGCGCGGCCGCCCGTGGAGCGCCCCGAGCCTGCGCTGCTGGTCCAGGTCGTCGACCTTGATCACGATCCCGTCGATCTCGTAGTCGAGCTCTGCACGGCGGCTCTCCCACGCACGGCACGCCTCGGCGACCTCCTCGATCGTCTCGAGCCGCTCGGCGTGCGGGTTCGTACGGAAGCCGTGCTCGCGGAGCCAGACCAGCATCTCCCACTGGCTCTGGGGGAAGCCGCCCTCCCGTGCCCCGAACCCGTAGACCCACAGCGACAGCGGGCGCGCAGCCGTGACCGTCGGGTCGAGCTGGCGCAGCGACCCGGCCGCCGCGTTGCGCGGGTTCGGCGCCTCCTTCTTCCCGGCCGCGACCTGGGCCTCGTTGAAGCGCGCGAAGCCGGAGAGCGGGAAGTAGACCTCGCCGCGCACCTCGAGCAGCGGTGGCGGGGCCTCGCCGTCGTCGACGCGGACCCGCAGCGGGACCGCGTCGATCGTCCGCAGGTTCTGCGTCACGTCCTCGCCGCGCTCGCCGTCTCCACGCGTTGCGCCCCGGACGAACGTGCCCCGCTCGTAGACCAGCGAGATCGCAGACCCGTCGATCTTCGGCTCGATCACCCACGCGACCGGCTCGTCGGTACCGAGCCGCTTGCGCACGTCGTCGGCCCACTTCCCGAGCGCCTCGTCGGTCGTCACCTTCTCCAGCGAGCCCATCGGCAGGAGGTGCTCGACCTTGCGGAACCCCGCGGCGGGCGAGCCGCCGACGCGCTGCGTGGGCGAGTCCGGCGTGACGAGCTCGGGATGGTCGTCCTCGAGCGCCTTCAGCTCGTCGTAGAGCGCGTCGTACACGGCGTCCGCAACCTCGGGATCGTCGAGGACGTGATAGCGGTAGTTGTGGTGGTCGACGAGCCGGCGGAGCTCCGCGACCTTCGCCTTCGCGTCAGAGGACGCCATGGAGCTCCTCGGTCGTCCGAACGAGCGCGTCGGGCTCTTCCTCGCGAGCCGCTCGGCCGCGTGGATCCCGCCCCAGGCGACCGCCACGGCGAACATCCCTGCCGCCTTCGCCGCGCGGATGTCGAACGGCGAGTCGCCGACGTACGCGGCATCCTCGGGCGTCGCCTCCGAGCCGCCGGAGCCCCTCCAGGACCGGATCGGGGTCGGGCTTGTGACGCTCCGTGTCCTCCGCACCGATCGAGCACCTCGATGTTCTCCCGAAGGACGGGAACCGCTTCGAGGCGAGCTCGACCGTCGCCCGCCGCTTCGCCGTCACGATCCCGAGCCGCCGGCCCTCGCGCCCGGAGGACGGGGAGCAGGTCGAGCACGCCGTCGAAGGACTCCAGCGTCTCGTGGAGCGGCTCGTTGTGCGCGCGGTACACGTCGACGAGCTCGTCGACCCGGTCGGGGTCGAGATCGCGCATCTGCGCGATCAGACCCGGGCCGCCGATCGCGGCGCGCACGAGCTCCTCGTCCGGCTCGCGGCCGAGCACCGTGAGCGATGCGTGCTTCATCGAGGCGAGGATGATCGGCCCCGAGTCGATCAGCGTGCCGTCGAGGTCGAACAGGACGACGGGGAAGCGCATGCGTCGATCGTAGCCGGGCCTGGCCGGCTACGATCGCCACTCCCGCAGTGGTCTGTCCCGCGAGTGCCTCCCGCCTCGGCGAGGCGTCGACGGGGTCAGTCCCCTCCGGGGTCAGACCCCGGCCCGGTACTGCACCCGCTCGAGGTACAGCCCCCACGGCGGCGCCGTCACGCCTGCCTCCGCTCGCGGGCGCCCGTCGAGCAGCCGCTCCGATCGTCTGCCGGCCCGGCTCGAGCATCGTCCCGACGAGCGTCCGCACCATGTGGCGCAGGAACGAGTCGGCAGTGACCGTGAAGTGGAACTCGTCGCCGCGTCGCTCCCACCCCGCGGCCCGGATCTCCCGGCGGAACACCTCGTGCTGCGTCTCGGTGGGCGTGAACGCCGTGAAGTCGTGCTCGCCGACGAGCAGCGCGGCGCACGCGTCGCGAGCCCGTCCTCGTCGAGCGGCCGCGGCCACCAGAGCGCCCGTCGCGCGCGCGAGCGGCGCTCGCGCGCGACGGGAGAGGACCACGTAGCGGTACGAGCGCCCGTCGCGGAGAAGCGGGCATGGAAGCCCTCGGCGCGCCCCCGGCGCGCGACGACGCGCACGTCGTCGGGGAGGGCCGCGTTGAGCGCCTCCGCGAGCGCGCTCAGTCGGCGGGCCGCCCTCCGCGTCGAGGCTCGCGACCTGCCCCGTCGCGTGGACGCCGGCGTCGGTCCGGCCCGCGACCGCCAGGCCTTCCCAGCTCCGGGCAGGACGGCGTCCAGCGCCTCCCGCATCGACACCCTCGACCGTTCGCGCTGCCCGGCTGCCGCGCCCAGCCCTTGGAACCCGGTCCCGTCGTACTCGAGCGTCAGCCGCAGGCACGCTCCGTACGCGGGTACGCGGCTCGACCTCGAGCACCAGGCCGTCGACGGCCGTCACGACGACCTCCTCCCCGGGCACGAGCTCGACGCGGCGCCGCGCCTCCCAGACCTCGCCGTCGAGCTTCACCTGCCCGCGCGGCGTCAGCGGCGCGGACGACGACCGCCGTCCGCCCGACGAGCGTCTCGACGCCTACGGCGGCCGCGGCGGCGCTTCGACCACCGGACGAAGAACGAGGTCTCCCCCAGGTCGATGAGCGCCGGCGCCGACCGACCGCGACCGGGCCCCACGGCGACGGAAGCACGGTGAGCGCGAGGACGACGGCCACGATCGTCAGCACGGTCGGAAGAGTACGGACGTGGTTCGGTGCTGGCGTCAATCAGCCGCTCGCGAGGACCTTGCGCCTGTGACACGTCCGCAGCTGCTCGGTCCTGGCGGATCATCGGTGCCGCTCGGCAGCGCTGCCCGAGACCATCGCGAAACGGGGCGTGGCTTCAGTCGCGCCGCTGACGGAGTGCGTCGCTGCCGGCTTGTGCAGCGCCCGGCGGCACGCAGGCCGAAGGGACGCGGCTGAAGCCACGTCCCAGGGTGGATTACGAGGCTAC
>CAWJXN010000017.1:0-17840 GCA_963846825.1 uncultured Actinomycetes bacterium | reverse complement strand
GCGATCGTCTGCAGGATTCCCGGCAGGACGAGCGGCGCGATCAGCGAGGACGAACAGCGTCCGGCGGGCCGGGATGTCTGTCCGGACGAGCACGAACGCAAGAACGAGGCCGATCACCAACCCGATCGCCGCGGCACCGACGGCGAAGACCGCCGTCGTCCGTGCCACCTCGACCAGGGGTACGTCGTCGAACGCGGCGCGGTAGGCATCGAGGGAGATGCCGCCTGCCGGCGTCAAGCTCCGCCAGACGAGGAGCGCCAGCGGGGCGGCCACGAGCATGCCCACGACGACCGCCGCCGTCAGCGTCACCACCGTCTCCGCACGCGGTGCCGGCGGCCGCCCGCGCAGGGCTCTGGAGGTCGCCGTCGGTTGCATGTGCGCCATCCGCGAGAGCGACGATAATCGCGCGATGCGTCGCCCGGCTCGGCTCGCCGTCCTGCCCGCACTTCTGGGCCTGCTGCTCGCGGTGGGGCTCGCCGGGGTGCGGCTCCGACAGCGGCGCAGACACCGCAGCGCTCGACGAGGTCCTCGCGGCGATCGACGGGCTCGACGGCGACGAACGGCTCACGAAGCTCGCCGAGCTCGCCGAGACCGAGGGAGGCACCGTCTCGTTGTACACCTCGATCAGCGGCTCGGTCGTCGAGGACGTCGTCGGTGCGTTCGAGGATGCGTACGACATCGACGTGGCGCTGTATCGCGCGGCGAACGAGATCGTCGAGCAGCGGCTCCTGGAGGAGGCCGATGCGGGCTTCGACGGAGCGGACGTCGTCGACACCGCCGGTCAAACACTGCTCGTCCTCCGTGAGCGAGGGCTCGTCGCCGACTACCCATTCGACCCCGAGCCCCTGCTGGCCGGCACCGTGCACGAGGGCTGGGCGGCCACCCGCCTCCAGCGTTTCGTCGTCGGGTGGAACACGGAGCGTGCGGAGCGCCCGCCGTCGTGGGAGGCGCTCGGCGATCCCGAGTGGAAGGGTCGCATCGTCGTCGAAGCCGGCGACTGGGACTGGTACTCGAGGCTCTGGACGTACTGGGTCGACGAGCGCGGGGTCACGCCCGACGCAGCCGACGCCCGCTTCGAGCGCCTGGTGCGGAACTCGAGAGTCGTCAAGGGGCATTCCTTCGGCGCCCAGCTGCTCGCCGCGGGTGAGGCCGACGTCTTCGCGGCGGCGTACACGCACCACGTCGACAACCTGGCCAAGGACGGAGCTCCGGTCACGTGGACACCCACGGTCGAGCCCGTGATCGTGCGGCAGAACGGCGTCGCCGTGCTGCGAGGGCGCCAAGCATCCCGCCGCTGCTGCCCTGTTCACGGAGTGGGCCCTCGGCCCCGGTCAAGAGGCGTACTCGGCCAGCGGCTACCGATCCCCGCGCAAGGACGCCGGGCCGCTCGAGGGCGATCACCGCTCCATCGACGAGGAACGCCTCGCTTCCGAGCGTGACCGCTGGATCGAGGCGTGGGAGCAGCTGCTGACGCTCGGCAAGCCCGTGCCCGAAGGCTGAGAATCGCCTCTCGACAAACCGGCCGCGCGCGCCGATAACCGGTGTATGCAGCAACATTCCTAACTCACTGAAGGTGGTCGCGGTGTTGAGCCTCGTCGCCGAGGCGACTGCGGCGGCCCTCGTCTTCTGGCACACCGGGCCTCGGGCGCGGTAGGAGGCACCCAAGAGGGGCGAGGCCTAAAGCCACGCCCCCAAAGTCGGGCATACTGGACGCGTCCCCGACGAAGGAGGTCGCTACGATGACCGATATTGCTTCCTCCTGGCCGCGTCCTTCGCGGCTCGTCGGCTGCTGAACCCGGGGACGGGCCTCTCGCGACGGGCGCGCCGTTTCGCGTCCCGCATTCCGTAGTCCGAGAGGAGACCACCGCCCTTGTCCGACCTCACCGCACTCGGCTGGGACAACGTCCGCGCCGAGCAATTCGAGCCCCACGCCGCGCCGGCTGATCCCCGGCCGCGTCGCAGTGCAGCATCGCGGCGCCTACGACGTCCTGACCGAGCACGGCGAGCTCCGGTGCGACGTCGCCGGGCGCCTCTACGACGGCCTCGTCGCCCGCCGAGCTTCCCGCCGTGGGCGACTGGGTCGCGGTCGCGGCCCGCCCCGACGAGCAGGGCGGCACGGTCCAGGCCGTCCTCCCCCGCCGCACGAAGTTCTCGCGCAAGACCGCCTGGCAGGCGGCCGAGGAGCAGGTGCTCGCCGCGAACGTCGACGTCGTGCTCATCGTCACCTCGATCAACGAGGACTTGAACCTCCGGCGCCTCGAGCGCTACCTCACGCTCGCCTGGGAGAGCGGCGCGAAGCCCGTCTTCGTCCTCACCAAGGCCGACCTCGCCGACGACGTCGACGCCGTGGTCGCCGAGGTCGAGTCGCATCGCGTTCGGCGTTCCCGTCGTCCCGATCTCGAACGTGTCGGGCGAAGGCCTCGACGCGCTCCGCTCGCACCTCGGTGCCGGGGTCACGGCTGCGCTGCTCGGCTCGTCCGGCGTCGGCAAGTCGACGCTCGTCAACACGCTCCTCGGCGAGGAGCTCCTCGAGACGAGCGAGATCCGCGACGACGGCAAGGGGCGCCACACGACGACCCGCCGGGAGCTCATCCAGCTCCCCGGGGCGCGCTCGTGATCGACACGCCCGGGATGCGCGAGATCCAGCTGTGGGTCGCGGACGAGGGGCTCGAGGAGGCGTTCGAGGACGTCACCGAGCTCTTCGGCCGCTGCCGCTTCACCGACTGCGGCCACGAGTCGGAGCCGGGCTGCGCCGTCAAGGCGGCGATCGACGACGGGTCGTTGGCGGCGGAGCGCTGGGAGAGCTACCTCAAGCTCCAGCGCGAGATCGCGCACCTCGAGCGGCGCCTCGACAAGCGCGCCGCGGCGGAGGAGCGCAAGCGCTGGAAGGCGATCTCGGTGTTCGCGCGGGAGGCGGGAGAGCGCAAGGGCACGTGGCGCTAGGCGACCGGCGTCCGACTCCCGTCGGGCGCCTGCTACCATCGCCCCGTGGCCGCCGTCAGCGAGATCATGGCGGGGACGTCCTCGCGGTCGCCCCCGAGTCGACCCTCCTCGACGCCGCCCGCCGGATGCACGAGCGCCGCGTCGGCGCGGTCGTCGTCCTCGACGGCGAGCGGCTCGTCGGGATCCTCACCGAGCGGGACGTGCTCCGCGCCGTCGCGACGGCCGTGTCGACGGGCCCGTGGCCGAGTCGATGACCCACTCGCCGGACACCATCGACGCCGACGAGAGGCCGGCCAGGCCGCGGCGCTGATGATCCACGGCGGCTTCCGGCACCTCCCGGTCGTCGACGGCGAGACGGTCGTCGGGATGATCTCGATTCGCGACCTCGTCCGCCTGAGCGTGGACGACGAGGCGCCGCGCGGCGCCTGATCCACCTCGACGGCGTGCGCGCTAGCCGAACGCCTGCTCGCGGAGTCCTCGGCGACCGCTAGCGCGCGTACGTGGAGGTGCCCTCGTCGAGCAGCTCGCGTCCACCGGCGACGAGCGCGCCGTAGGCGGCGCTCGCGAGCAGGCTCCCGACCGAGACGCGGCGCACGCCCACCGACTCGAGCTCGGCGATGGTCGGCCCCGTCGGCAGCGCCAGGACGTTCACCGGCACGCCGACGGCCTCGACCACGGCGGCGATCTGACCGAGGTCGGTGAGGCCGGGGCGTACACGGCGTCGGCGCCGGCGTCGCGGTAGGCGACGAGGCGGGCGATCGTGTCGTCGAGGTCGGTGCCGCCGTAGAGGTGGCTCTCGCAGCGCGCCGTGAGCATGACGTCGCCCTTCGCGCCGGCTGCGACGGCGACGCGCTCGGCGGCTACCTCGACGGCGTCGACCGGCCCGCGGCCGGGTCGTAGTCCTCGATCGAGCAGCCTGCGGCGCCGGCGTCCGTGAGCAGGCGCACCGTCTCGGCGACGCCGCCGGGATCGTCCGGGTAGAGGCGCTCGCTGTCGACGTTCAGGGGCAGCGGCGTCGCCGCCGCGACTGCCGCGACGTGCTCCACGAGCTCGTCGCGCGTCACCGTCTGGTCGCGCTTCCCGATCGACCACGCGAAGCCCTGGCTCGTCGTCGCGAGCGCCTCGAAGCCGAGGGCTGCCAGGAGGCGGGCCGACCCGACGTCCCACGGGTTGGGCATCAGGAACAGCCCGTCGCGCGCGTGGAGCTCCGCGAACCGAGCGCGGCGATCCGCGGCCGACGGCTCTACCGCCGCCACGGCGCCTCGCTCTCGGTGTCGATCTCGTACTTCTCGATCGCCTGCTGGACGACGGCCGGCTCGACCGCGCCCTCGCGGGCGAGCGCCTCCAGGGCGGCGACCGCCACGTGGTGCCGGTCGACCTCGAAGAAGCGCCGCAGCTGCCGGCGGTAGTCGCTCCGCCCGAAGCCGTCCGTGCCGAGCACGGTGTAGCGCCCCGGGACCCACTCGCGGATCTGGTCGGCGAACGACCGCATGTAGTCGGTCGCCGCGACGAAGGGCCCGCTTCCGTCGCCGAACGCCTCGCGGACGAACGGGACGCGCTGATCCTCGGTCGGATGGAGCCGGTTCCAGCGGTCGACCTCGATCGCGTCACGCCGCAGCTCTGTGAAGCTCGTCGCGCTCCACACGTCCGCCGCCACGCCGAAGTCCTCGGCGAGCAGGTCCGCGCCGGCGATGACCTCGCGCAGGATCGCGCCCGAGCCGAGGAGCTGGACGCGCGGACCGTCGCCCTCCGCCTCGCGCAGCGGTACATCCCGCGCAGGATCCCGTCCTCCGCGCCCTCCGGAAGCGGCGGCTGGACGTAGTTCTCGTTGAGGACCGTGAGGTAGTAGAAGACGTCCTCCTGCTCGGTGCACATCCGGCGGAGGCCGTCGCGCACGATCACCCCGACCTCGTACCCGTACGTCGGGTCGTACGACACGCAGTTGGGGATCGTCGCGGCGAGCAGGTGCGAGTGACCGTCCTCGTGCTGGAGCCCCTCGCCGTTCAGCGTCGTTCGCCCGGAGGTGCCGCCGATCAGGAACCCCCGCGCACGGCTGTCGCCGGCCGCCCACGAGAGGTCGCCGACCCGCTGGAAGCCGAACATCGAGTAGAAGATGTAGAACGGGATCATCGCCTCGCCGTGGTTCGTGTACGACGTCGCGGCGGCGAGCCACGACGAGAAGGCGCCGGGCTCGTTGATCCCCTCCTGGAGGATCTGGCCGTCCTCGTCCTCGTGGTAGTACATGAAGTCGCCGGCGTCCTCGGGCTGGTAGAGCTGGCCGACCTGCGAGTAGATCCCGAGCTGGCGGAACATCCCCTCCATCCCGAACGTGCGTGACTCGTCGGGGACGATCGGGACGACCCGCGGCCCGAGCACCTTGTCGCGGACGAGCGAGTTGAGGACCCGGACGAACGCCATCGTCGTCGAGTTCTCCCGCTCGCCGCTCCCCTCGAGAACGCTCGTGAACGGCTCGGGCGTCGGCAGCGGCGCGCTCTCCGCGTGGCGCGCGGGCAGGCTGCCGCCGAGCGCCGCGCGGCGCTCCATCAGGTAGCGCAGCTCCGGGCTCGACTCGTCCGGCCGATGGAAGAAGGCCCCCGTCGCCTCCTCGTCGGTGAGGCGCAGCCCGAGGCGGTCGCGGATCGCAAGCCGCGCCTCCTCGTTCATCGCCTTCTGCTGGTGCGTGATGTTCCGCCCCTCGCCCGCGACGCCCATGCCGTAGCCCTTGATCGTCTTCGCGAGGATCACCGTCGGCTGGCCGGTGTGCCGGACGGCGGCGTCGTAGGCCGCGTACACCTTCTGCGGGTCGTGCCCGCCGCGCCGGAGCGCCCAGATCTCCTCGTCCGTCCAGTCGGCGACCATCGTCGGCGGTCTGCGGGTACTTCCCGAAGAAGTGCTCGCGCACGTACGCGCCGTCGTTCGCCTTGAACGTCTGGTACTCGCCGTCGACCGCCTCCTCCATCCGCCGCCGGAGCCAGCCCTCGTCGTCCGCGGCGAGCAGCGTGTCCCAGTTGGAGCCCCAGATCACCTTGATGACGTTCCAGCCGGCGCCGCGGAAGTTCGTCTCGAGCTCCTGGATGATCTTCCCGTTGCCGCGCACCGGCCCGTCGAGCCGCTGCAGGTTGCAGTTGACGACGAAGACGAGGTTGTCGAGCCGCTCGCGGCCGGCGAGCGAGATCGCGCCCATCGACTCGGGCTCGTCCATCTCGCCGTCGCCCATGAACGCCCAGACCTTGCGGTCGCCTGCCTCCACGATCCCGCGCGCCGAGAGGTACTTCATGAAGCGCGCCTGGTAGATCGCCATCAGCGGCCCGAGCCCCATCGAGACGGTCGGGAACTGCCAGAAGTCCGGCATCAGCCACGGGTGCGGGTACGACGAGAGGCCGCCGCCGTCGACCTCCTGGCGGAACCGGTGGAGCTGCTCCTCGCTGAGGCGCCCCTCGAGGAACGCGCGCGCGTAGATCCCCGGGCGAGGAGTGGCCCTGGATGTAGACGAGGTCGCCGAGATGCTCGTCCGAGCGCGCGCGCCAGAAGTGGTTGAAGCCGACCTCGTAGAGGGTCTCGGCCGACTGGTAGCTCGCGATGTGGCCGCCGAGCTCCGTCGACTCGGCGTTCGCCTGGAGGACGATCGCGATCGCGTTCCAGCGGACGAGCGCCGTCGCGAGCCGCTCGAGCTCGGGGTCGCCCGGCAGCTCCGGCTCGTCCTCGACGGGGATCGTGTTGACGTACGGGGTGCGAGACGCCCGCGCCGACCGAGACGCCGAGGTCCTGCGCGTAGTCGACGACCGTGTCGAGAAGGTGACCCATCCGCTCGCGGCCGTCGGACTCGACGACGGCGTCGACGGACTCGAGCCACTCCTTCGTCTCGACGGGATCGGTGTCCGGGATCTGCTCGAGCATGGCCGTAGTTTGCCCGCGAGCACGATTCCGCGGAAGCGGAATCGCCGCTCGATCCCCGCCCTCGGCGGGGCACATCCCTGAAGGCGTCCGCTTCGGCGGCCGCAACTGCCTGCGCACTCCGCGGAAGGTGTCCGACTGTCAGTCGGACACCTGCACTTCGCCGCGGCGCCGACGCTCGACCGCAGATGTCCGACTCGAGTCGGACACCGCGCTCAGGCGGCGCGCACGGGCTCGTCGCTCGCCGCGCGGCGGGCCGCGTCCGCGAGCAGCCAGCGGAGCTCGTCGATCTCGCGCTCGTTCGTGTCGAGCTCGGTGCCGTCGGCGCGACGCGACGCGAGCCGCCGCGCTCGGCGGTGAGCTGCTGGATCTCGCGGATCAGGCCGGCGACCTCCTGCCGGCCCTCACTGCGTTCGGCGAACGTTCTCGTCATCCGGATCCTCCCTGTCGACACGACGAAGACTCGCTGTCCGCCAGGCCTCGCCGCCAGGCGGGTACCGCCAGTCCGCGTGGTACGGCTGACCGCACCTTCGAGCCGCCGCGGCGCCGGGCGGCGCTCTGAGCGGCGTGCCCGCGTCACACCGCCCCTCGAAGGCGTCGCGGAGGTAGCCCGTCCGCGCCGCTCGTCGCGGTCGGAGAGGAGGTACGCGCTCCACGCCAGACGCTCGTGCGCGACCGCGCCGAGCTCCCAGACGCAGAACGTCGGACGGTGCGAGCCGTCGAGCGGCCACGGATGGAACTCCGGATCGTCGTCTCCGTCCTTCGCCCAGACGGTCTCCCAGAGCTCGTTGTCGTTCTGCCACGTCGACACGAGCAGGAAGTAGAAGCTCGTCGCCGCAGCGGTGGAGGATCACGAACCCGAGCGCTCGCCCGAGCCGCAGCTCGCCGAGGCGCACCGCATCGGCGAGCCCGCGTCGTGCAAGCGCGCGCACCTGCTCGGCGACCGGCTCCCCGCGCGGCGCGATGTCGTACCACTTGAGCACGGCGTCGCCGAGCGCGACCGTCGAGGCGGGCTCGACGAGCTTCAGCCCGTGCCGGTAGTCGGGCCGGACGCCTCGTTCGCCGCGGCGACGCTCACCGTCCCTCACCCGACCCGCGTGAAGTCCATCACCCAGTTCGTCTCCCACGTTCTTCCGCCGTCGTCGGAGAACGCCTGCTCCCACCGCGGCGTCGGCGTCGTGACCCCCGACCACGTGAAGCGCACGAGGATCGGGCGACCCCGGTAGACGTCCTCGCCCTCGAACAGGCCGACGTCACCGGAGAACGTCCCGAACACCGGCGGGTCGAGCTCGCCCGGGCGCCTCGAGTCCGCCCAGTAGATCGACCAGCGGCGCCGCTCCGGGTCGAAGAACCGGAACGACATGCCGATGAAGCCGCCGGCGTGGTCGGTGCGGAACTCGTCCTCGTTCCCGACGCCGTCGAGCAGCGGCCGCGCGACGACCGTGGCGTCGAACTCCTCCCAGTCGTCCGACCCGGCGAGGCGCCTTCGGAGCCACCGGTTGCGGACGTCCCAGCTCCCGAACCAGAAGTCGAAGTCGCTCGCGGTCGCCTCGTTCAGCAGGACATCGGTCATCTCGGCCTCCCTCGATTCGCGTGTCTCGAACGCTACGCCCTAAATAGGGCGAATCTCGCCCTCTATCCGTGCTTGACTTCGCTCCGTGCAGACGCCGACCGCACGGCTCCTCGAGCTCCTCGAGCTCCTGCAGACGCGTCCGCTCACAACGGGGCGCGAGATCTCCGACCGGCTCGACGATCGACGCGCGCACGGTGCGCCGGTACATCGCGGCGCTGCAGGACATGGGCATTCCGGTCGAGGGCCAGCGCGGCGTCGGCGGCGGGTACCGCGTCCGCCCCGGCTTCCGGCTGCCGCCGCTGATGCTGTCCGGCGACGAGGCGGTCGTCGTCGTCCTCGGCCTGCTCGCGGCGCGCCGGCAGGGGCTCGAGTCGAGCGAGGGCGCGGTCGACGGCGCGCTCGCGAAGATCCACCGTGTCCTTCCCGACCTGCTCCGACGCCGCGTCGAGGCGCTCGAGACGACGCTCGGCTTCACGGCGGCCGAGCGCACCGGCGCCCCCGTCGACAGCGACGTCGCGCTGCTCGTCGCCGAGGCGATCCGGCGCGGACACCGTCTCGCCTTCGCCTACCGCGCCTTCACCGGCGAGGAGACCTCGCGCGACGTCAGCCCCCACGGACTCGTCGTCCACTCCGGCCGCTGGTACCTCGCGGCCTACGACCACGGCCGCTCCGACCGGCGCACGTTCCGGGTAGACCGCATGGCGAAGGTCTCGCTCGCCGAGGGGAGGTGGCTGGCGCCGCAGAAGAACTTCGACGCCGTCACCCACGTCAGCCGCTCGCTTGCGAACGTCCCGTGGCGCTGGGAGGTCGGTCGTCCAGCTCGACCTCCCGGTCGACGAGGCTGCCGATCGCGTGCCGGCGACCGTTGCAGAGCTCGTGGAGTCCGAGGGTGGGACACTGCTCCGCATGCGCGTCGGGTCGCTCGACTGGATGGCCGGCGTCCTCGCACGGCTCGGGTGCCCGTTCACGATCCACGAGCCGGACGAGCTCCGGCAGAGCGTCGGCGCTCTGGCCGAGCGCCTGACCGCGGCGCTCCAGCCGGCGGCGACCCCCGGCGGGGGAGCCTGACGTGGCGTACGACGAGCAGCTTGCAGACCGGGTCCGCGAGATCCTCCTGCCGGAGCAGGGTCTGACGGAGCGGAAGATGTTCGGCGGCCTCGCCTTCATGCTGGAGGGCCACATGTGCTGCGGCATCGTCGGCGACGAGCTCATGCTCCGCCTCGGAGTCGACGGCGCCGAGGATGCGCTCGAGCGCGACCATGTAAGGCCGATGGACTTCACGGGCCGGCCGATGACGGGCATGGTGTTCGTCTCGGCGGAGGGGCTGCGCGGCGCCGCGTTGCGTCGCTGGGTCGAGGGCGCCGCAGCGTTCGTGCGCACGCTCCCGCCGAAGCGTCGAGGATGACCGATGAGTTTCGGCGCGCCGCATCGTCGTACCACTGCACAGGCCGTGCGAACCGACTCGAGGAGGCACGTATGCATCTGTCCCGGATCCGGAAGCCCGCGACGCCGCTAGGGGTGGTCTAGGTGCCCGCGCGCGTCACCGTCCTCGTCGGCACGCGGAAGGGCTGCTTCCTGCTCGAAAGCGACGCGGACCGCCGCGACTGGACCGTCCGCGGGCCGTACTGCGACGGCTGGCCGATCTACCACGCGATCCACGACGCCGCGACCGGCGCGCTGTACGCCGCGGCCGCGAGCGAGTGGCACGGGGCGGGCGTGTGGCGGAGCGCCGACGGCGGCGAGAGCTGGACGCTCTCCAGTGAAGGCCTCTCCTACGAGAACGGCGACCTCAAGCTGTCGAAGGTCTCGGGCCTGACGGCGGCCCACGGGACGGCTCCTCGCGGGCGCCGAGTCCGCCGGGGTCTTCGAGAGCCGTGACGAGGGAGCAACATGGTCCCTGCTCTCGACGCTCGACGGCCAGCCGGGTCGCAGTGAATGGAACGACGCCGCGAACCAGCCGCCCGGCCACCTCGGCCTCCCCGCGATCGCTTCCCCACCCCGACGATCCAGCGCGCTTCTGGGCGATCGTCCAGGGCTTCGGGATCTTCGAGACGACCGACGACGGCGATTCGTGGACGCCGCGGAACCGCGGGCTCCGCGCCGACTGGCCGCTCGACGACCCCGAGGTCGGCTACTGCGTCCACAAGCTCGTGATGTCACCCGTCGAGAGCGACCGCCTCTACCAGCAGAACCACGTCGGCATGCACCGGAGCGACGACGCCGGGCAGAGCTGGGTCGAGATCACCGAGGGCCTTCCGACCGAGTTCGGGTTCGCCGCGGCGGCGCATCCGCACGACCGCGACACGTTCTACGTCGTCCCGCTCGACCCGGGCCACGGGCGCTGCATGCCCGACGGTCGCGCGGCCGTGTGGCGCACGCAGGACGCGGGCTCGACGTGGCAGCGCCTCGACCGCGGGCTGCCCCAGCGCGACGCGCACCTTGGCGTCCTGCGAGAGGGCATGGCGATCGACTCTCTCGACGTGCCGGGCCTTTACTTCGGGACGAGCACCGGCCAGGTGTTCGCGAGCGCCGACGAGGGAGAGACGTGGAGCGAGATCGCCAGCTACCTGCCTCCGATCGCGTCGGTCGAGGTCGCGGTCACGAGCTGATGGCCGACGTCCGCCTGCCCCCCACCCTGCCCTCGCTCTACGCCGACCTGCCGCGACGGCTCGAGATCGACGCGGGCACCGTGGACGAGGTGATCGACCGCCTCGAGGAGCGCTGGCCCGGTCTCCGCGACCGCCTGTGCGAGCCGGGACCGGCGCTCAGGACGCACATCAACGTCTACGTCGACCGCGAGCGGGCCGGGCTCGACACCGCGCTCGGGCCTGGCTCGCGGGTCGACGTGATCGCCGCGATCAGCGGCGGCTGACGGACGCTCGCCGTCGGCCCCATCGCGCGCAGGTACCTTCGCGCGCGATGCGGCGGCGCGTACTGCTTCTGAGAGCGCTCGCGGTCCTGTTCGCGTTCAGCTGGATCGTTCTGCCCGGCTTTGGCGCGATCGACCTCTCGGTCACGTGGGACCCGGAGTGGGAGCAGGTGCTGGAGGCGGGCTGGGGCCTCTACTTCACCGTGATCGTCGGCGTCCCGTTCGTGGTCGCTGCGGCACGGCCGAATGCCTCCCGGCCCGGTGTCGTCCAGCTCGCGGTCGCGACCGTGGTGCTCGCGATCTCCGCCCTCCTCGGGATGGAGCTCGGAGCCGCCGTCCTGGCTGTGATCCTGGGGCTCGAGACGGCGGTCGTCGCCCGGCTCGCGCGACGCGACTGGCCGCCCGAACGCGCGGCGGGCGTTTCGCGCTCCCTCGCTGTCCTCGCGGCGGTCGGCGCGTTGCCGTGGCTCGCGTACGCGCTCGACATGTGGGCGTTGAACCGGTGGAACCTCCCCGATGCCGACATCACGAACTCGATCGACCACTACTCGGTGCAAGGAGGCGTCGGGCTCGCGCTGGCGGTCGCTACCGGCGCTCGCAGCGGTCCGACCGGGGCTTCGTCCGCTCGTCCCCGCCTGCGCGGGCGTGGTAGCCGCCTACCTCGGGCTCGTCTCGTACGCGTGGCCCGACGCCGCCGGCGGGCTCAGCCGCCCGTGGTCGGTCGCGGCGATGGCATGGGGCTCGGCGCTGATCGCCGTGGCCACGATCACCGAGGCGCGCGACCGTCGACGCTAGACGGCCTGCGGCTCGAGGACGAGCCGGACCGACCCTCTGCGCGCCCCGCGGGCCGGCACGTACCGAGACAGCAGCACCTCGTGGCCGGACGCGACCACCCTGAGGTGGATGTGCGGCGGGGCGCCCTCGTACGCGGTCGGGTAGGGGCCCTCGAAGCGGAACCGGCCGCTGCGATCGGTCAGGACGGTTCCGCTCGACGCGCGGACGTACTTTCCCTTCGCGTTCGCCTGCCAGAGCTCGACCCGCGCGCCGCGGATCGGCCTGCAGTTCAGGGAAGACAGGACGACGCCCGTGAGGACGTGGCCCTTCCCGATGCTCGCCCGCATCGGCGGCGACCCGCGCCCGAACGGGCCGAACCCGTCGGGGATCGTGGCCGGGCATCCGGCGGCCGCGGTGCCCGTTGCAGCGGCAGCGAGCGCGCAGAGGCTGACGACGAGGACGAAGAGCACGCCACGGAGCCGCCGCATGGCGTGGTCCTAACAGATGTGCCTAGCTGCGTCGGTTGCGCCTCGGTTGCGGCGGCTTGCCGGAGCGCCCCCGTACCTCCCGCGCGGCGTCTTCGGCCCAGTCGCGCCGCGCGCGCGTGATGCGCAGCCCGAAGTCGAGCGCGAGCCGGTACGCGTGCTCCTTCGCGTCGCCGGGCGTTTCGGACGACTCGATGCGCTCGAGGTCCGCCAGCATCCGCCTCTGGAACTCGACCTCGCGGTCGAGGTACGCGGCGGCCTCGTCCGGGTCGAGGAGCCAGAGGAAGAAGACGCGCAGCAGCGCCTCGTCACGCGTGTTGCGGCTCGGGGTCGTCTCGCGGAGCCAGCGCTCGATCTCCGCCCGTCCGGTCGCCGTGAGCGAGTACTCCTTCGCCCCACGCGGCCCCTCGCCCGTCTGCTCGATCAGACCCGCTTCGCGTAGTCGCGCGAGCTCGGGATAGATCTGGCTGTGCAGCGCGGGCCAGGCGTAGGCGAGCGAGCCCTCGAAGTTCTTGAGGAGCTGCCAGCCGTTGTACGGCCGGTCGGCGAGCAGGCCGAGAAGCGCGAACCGCAGACTCATATGTCAATCTTGACATGTCATTGTTGACTGTTCATCATCGTAGGCGATGCGGACGGCGCTGCTTCTCCTCCTCGCTGCGATCGTGATCGGGTCACCCGCAGCCTTCGCCGACGGCCAGCGGGCGAGCCACGACTGCGTGCGCGGCAACGAGCTGTGGTTCACGACGGCCGACCGGGTGCGGCTCGTCGGCCACCGCTTCGGCGGCCTCCGGCCCGGCACGCGGCCGGCCGTCGTCCTCGCACATCAGTCGAACGGGAGCCTCTGCGAATGGCTGCCGGAGGCGCGGCGCCTCGCCGCGCGCGGCATCTGGGTCTTCGCGTTCGACTTCCGGGGGCACGGCTTCTCGAAGGGGCGGGTCAACTACGGCCGGCTCGCGACCGACTACGCGGCCGCGGTCAAGGCTGCACGGGCGCTCGGAGCGAGGAACGTCGTGCTGGCCGGCGCATCGCTCGGGGGGATCGCCGCGGTCGTCGCCGGCGCCTCGATCCGACCTCCGGTCGCGGGGATCGCGGCACTCTCGGCGCCGGCCGTGATCGCGGGTCGCGTAGACGCCCGGCCGTTCGCGCCGCGCCTCGCGGTCCCGTCGCTCTTCGTCGCGGCCCGCGGGGACCAGAGCCCGCCGTACGACTTCGCGGCCGACGCGCAGCGTCTCTTCGACACGTCGGGCTCGACGGCGAAGCACCTCGAGCTCGTCGACGGGGCCGACCATGGCGTCGCTCTCGTCGCGCGAGCCCCGGCGGTTCGCGCCCTGCTCGAGCGCTTCGTGCGCGACCCGGCCGCCACCGTCGGCGGCTGACGCCCCGCTACGCCTGCTCGGCGTCCCGCAGTCGCTCGAGCCCGTCGAGGATCAGGTCGAGCCCGAACTCGAACTCGGGCTTCTCGGCCGGGTCCGGCGGGAGCAGGTGCTGCTGCGCGTGCTCGATCAGGTACGGGAACTCCTCGGAGGAGATCCGCGGCAGGAACGCCTCGGCGAGGTCGACGAGCTCCTCGTGCGTCTCGAAGGGCATGCTCACGACCCAGAGCGTGAACCCGGTGATGTGGCTGTCGATCGCGTGGTAGGCGTGATGCGTCAGGTCCGCGGAGAAGCCCCCCGTCCGGAACGTTCGCAGCACCGCCTCGGTCCACTGCATTCGAACGGCGCTGACGCTCGGCCCACGCATCATCAGGCCGCACGCCCAGCGATGCCGAACGAACGCCTGATAGGACGAGACCGCGGTCCGCCGGATCTCGTCCTTCCAGCTGCCCCCGTCCTTCGGCGGCTCGACCTCCGTGAGGACGAGCTCGATCATCCCCGCCTGGAGGTCGTCCTTCCGCGCGACGTGGTTGTAGAGCGACATCGCCTCGACGCCCAGCTCCTGCCCGAGCCGGCGCATGCTGACCGCCTCGATCCCGCTCCCGTCCGCGAGCCTGACGGCAGCCTGGAGCACACGCTCCCTCGTGAGCGGCTCGCGATCGTGGGTGGGACGGGGCTGGCTTGCCATCGCTTGACGAGCGGTCGCGAAAGGTCTACCTTACGTCGTAAGCTTACAGTGTATGTCGAAGGAGGACGGGATGTCGGCCATGACGATCGACCGGGACACAACCATGGCGGCAGGGGTGGACACGATGAAGGCGATCGTCGCGGAACGGTACGGCCGCCCGGACGTGCTCGAGCTCCGGGACGTCGAGAGGCCGACGATCGAGGACGACCAGGTGCTCGTCCGCGTGCACGCATCCTCCGTCAACCCCGTCGAGTGGTACGGCGTGACGGGACCCCTCTTCGCGCGGGGCGGCGGCTTTCGCAGGCCCGCGTCGCCGGCCGTGGGCGCGGATCTCGCGGGCCGCGTCGAGGCCGTCGGCGGCGCCGTGACGTCGTTCGCGCCGGGCGACGAGGTGTTCGGGACGGGATCGGGCGCCTGGGCGGAGCTCGGGGTCGCGCGCGAGTCTCGCCTCGCGCCGAAGCCGGCGGGGGTGTCGTTCGAGGATGCCGCCGCGATGCCCATCGCGGCGATCACCGCCCTGCAGTCGCTCCGCGACCACGGGAAGGTCGAGGCGGGTCAGACGGTGCTCGTCAACGGCGCGTCCGGCGGCGTCGGCACCTACGCGGTGCAGCTCGCGAAAGTCCTTGGCGCCGACGTCACCGCGGTGTGCAGCACGAGGAACGTCGAGCAGGCCCGCTCACTCGGGCGGACCGCGTCGTGGACTACACCCGCGAGGACTTCACGCGTAGCGGCATTCGTCACGACCTGCTGCTCGACATCGCCGGCAGCCGCCCCGTCAGAGCCCTCCGGCGCGTCCTGACCTCCGAGGCGACCATGGTGCTCGTCGGCGGGAAAATGACGTATCGAGGTCTCGGCCCGCTGCCGCACCTCGGCGCGACGCTCGTCTCGGCGAAGCTCCGACGCCAGAAGGTGCGCTTCTTCGTCGCGAAGATCAACTCGGAAGACCTCGCGTTCCTCGGCTCCCTGCTCGACGCCGGGACCATCCGGTCGGTGATCGAGCGGACGTACGCGCTGGACGAGGCCCCCCAGGCGCTCGCCCACCTCGGCGAGGGGCACGCGCGCGGCAAGCTCGTCATCACGATGTAGCCACCGCGCGTCGTCCCGGCTCAACTCGGGTGCGTCGGCCGCATCCGCGCAAGTGCGTCGACGACGTGCCGGTGGCCGAGCGTCTCGTAGCCGACCACCGTGACGACGGGCGCGAACATGAGCACGAGGAGGCAGGCGCCGACCCCCGCGCCCAGCGCGGCGAGTACGACCGAGAGCGCGATCACCGCGGCCGACCCCGCCAGCAGCAAGAGGTGGAACGGGTCGAGATGGCGGGTGAACGCGGCGTAGATGCCGTACAGCGCGGCGACGTAGATCGAGACCGGGATCGCCGTGCTCAGCACGGTGCCCGTCGGGCCGAGGGTCGTCTCGTGCTCGAGGTAGTAGGCGGCGACGTGCAGGCCGGCGCCGATCGCCGCCAGCGCGCCGAAGACGACGATGTGGCCGTACCCCCATGTGAACGACCGCTCGCGGTGCAGCTGCAGCACCTCCGCCCACGGGATCGCGAAGTACGTCCACCACGTCGCGAAGATGAGGCCGATGCCGGCGAAGGCGACGACCGCGGCGTCGACCGTCCAGCCCTCGGAGCCGTGTACGACCGCGTTGATCGACGCGACCGTGCCGATGATCCCCTCGCCGAGCGTGATGATCACGAGCAGCCCGTACCGCTCGGCGATGTGATGTGCGTGCCACGGCGTCCCGCCCTTTCGCCGCTGCGCGACGACCGGGCCGATCATCTCGATGCCGATGAGAACCGCGGCGATCATGAACGTCGTCACGATCGGGAGGTCGACGATCGCGAGCACGACCCAGAAGACCTGCGCGACCGAGATCGTCCAGACGTACGCCAGGGCAGCCGGTCTGCGCGGCGGGTCGTGGCGGGCGGCGCGCAGCCACAGGAAGATCATCGGCACGCGCATCACGACGTAGCCCGCGACCATCACGCCGTTATCGAGGACGTCTCCCTCCTCGATCGACGCGAACGCCTGCTCGAGCCCCAGCGCGAGCACGATCACGCCGAGCATCTGCACCATCGTCGCGAGCCGCATCACCCAGTCGTCGGTGTCGTAGGCCGACGCGAACCACGAGTAGTTGATCCAGGCCCAGGCGACCGCGAACGTCGCGAAACAGAAGCCGAAGACGCCGGAGAGGAAGTGGCCGTCGGCGAGGAAGTGCGCGAGCTCGTCCGCGGCGATGCCGAACGCGACGACGAACGTCAGGTCGTAGAGCAGCTCGAGCGGTGTCGCGCTGCGGTGCTCCTCGTGCGGGTCGCGACCGGACATCGGCCGTCGGCGGTGCGCGCGGTCGTCGGCGGTGTCAGGCATCCCGGGAGGCTGCCAGCACGCTCGGACGCGGCCGCGATCGTGCTAATCTACAACCGAATGGTTGTACAAAAGCTCAACGATGAGACCGTCGACGGCCTGTTCCACGCCCTGGCCGACGCCACCCGCCGCGACATCCTGCGCCGCGCCGTCCGCGGCGAGCAGTCAGTCTCGCGGCTCGCAGACGCCTACCCGATGAGCTTCGCCGCCGTTCAGAAGCACGTGAGGGTGCTGGAGCGGGCCGGCCTCGTCACGAAGAAGCGTCGTGGGCGCGAGCAGCTCGTGCGCTCCGACCCCGACGCGGTCCGACGCGCGCGACGCGCCCTCGAAGAGCTCGAGGCGGCGTGGCGCGGGCGCGTCGGGCGCATGACCGACCTGCTCGCGACGGTTCCCGATCCGAGCGAGACGACCCCGACGAGAGGACGAGAGCGATGAGCATCACCAGCCTCGACAAGGACTTCGACAACCTCACGCTGACGCTGGTCGCCGACTTCGACGCGCCGACGGACCGCGTGTGGGAGTTGTGGGCCGACCCACGCCAGCTCGAGCGCTGGTGGGGGCCGCCCGGCTATCCGGCGACATTCGAGGACCACGACCTGAGCCCCGGAGGCTCGGTCACGTACTTCATGACCGGCCCCGACGGCGAGCGGCACCGCGGCTGGTGGAGGATCACTGCGGTCGATCCTGCCTCCACGCTCGCCTTCAAGGACGGCTTCGCCGACGAGCACGGGGCGCCGGCGACCGAGATGCCGACGACCGACGTGCAGGTCGTCCTCACCTCGCGCGCCGGCGGCACGCGGATGGAGCTCAAGTCGACGTTCGCGTCGCGGGAGCAGATGGAGCAGCTCGACGCCATGGGGATGGCCGAAGGCCTG
>CAWJXN010000016.1:0-88551 GCA_963846825.1 uncultured Actinomycetes bacterium | reverse complement strand
AGGTGCTCGGCGACCTCCAGGCGCAGGTCGCCGCCTGCCGCGCCGGCGAGCGTGGGCTCGCGCAGCTGTCGAGCGGCACGGACGCGGCCTCCGCGCCTACCTCGAGCGGCTCCAGGACACCGCGGAGCGCGCGATGCGTGCCGAGATCGCCTCGCTCGCAGACGGGAGGTACGAGGCTGTCGACCACGTCGACGGCTTCGGGGACGATCCCGAGCCGATCGCGATCCGCCTCGCCCTCACGATCCACGGCGACGAGCTCGAGATCGACTTCACCGGGACGAGCGAGCAGGTCGACGCGAGCCTCAACTGCCCGCTCGGCCTCATCTACGCGGCCTGCTACTGCGCGATCCGCGGCGTCACGCGCGCCGACATCCCGAACTGCGAGGGCTACATGAGCCCGATCCGGGTCGTCGCGCCCGAGGGCACCGTCGTGAACCCCGTCTCGCCCGCCGCGTGCGGCGCGCGCGGCGTCATCGGCTATCGCGTGTACGACACGATCATGCGCGCACTCGCCCAGGTCGTGCCGGACCGGGTCGTCGCCGCCGGCGAGGGCGGCCCGACGCTCGTGGCGTTCGGCGGCTACGACGAGCACCGTCGGCCCTTCGGGACGACGGAGGTCATCGTCGGCGCCTGGGGAGCCCGGGCGACGCGCGACGGGCTCGAGGGCGTCTCGAACCCGCTCGCCAACCTCTCGAACCAGCCGATCGAGCTGCTCGAGAGCGACCTGCCGCTCGAGATCGTCCAGTACCGCCTCGTCCCCGATTCCGGAGGCGCCGGGGAGCGTCGCGGCGGGCTCGCGTACGAGCGCGAGTACCGCGTCCGGGCCGAGCGCGCGACCCTGACGATCCGGTCGGACCGCCGTCTCCATCCCGCCCTACGGGCTCGAAGGCGGCCTGCCCGGCGGACCGTCCCGGAACACGACCGTCGTCGACGGGGTCGAGAGCGATGTCCCGCCGATGCCGATGGCTGCGCTGACGCTTCACCGTGGCGACCGCTTCCGTCACCGGTCGGCGGGCGGTGGAGGCTTCGGCTCCCCGCTCGTGCGCGATCCTGCGTCCGTGCTCGAGGACGTGCTGGCCGGGAAGGTGAGCGTCGACGCCGCGCGCGACGCTCTACGGGGTCGTCGTGGACCGAGCCGGGCGAGTCGACGAGGCTGCCACCGCGACGCGACGGGGAGCGGCGTGAGCGTCGACGTCGCGATCCGGAACGGCCGCGTGATCGACGGCACCGGTCGGCCGTCGATCGCCGCCGATCGTCGGGATCGCCGGCGAGCGCATCGTCGCGATCGGCGAGGTTCCCACGGCGGCGACCGAGATCGATGCCTCCGGCCTCGACGTCACCCCCGGCTTCGTCGACGTCCACAGCCACTCGGACTACACCCTGCTCGTCGACCCCCGCGCCGTCAGCGCGCTCCACCAGGGCGTCACCACCGAGGTCGTCGGGAACTGCGGGCACGGGTGCTTCCCGATCGCCGATCCTGCGCTCGCGCAACGCGCGATCTACGGATACACGCCGTCGTTGCCGCTCACGTGGCGCGATGCGGCCGGCTACTTCGAGCGCCTCGAGGCCGCAGGGCCGGCGGTGAACGTGGCAAGCCTCGTCCCGAACGGCCAACTGCGGCTCGCGATCGTGGGCCTCGAGGACCGGCCGGCGTCCCGGGACGAGCTCGCGGCGATGCGCGGGCTGCTCGAGGAGTCGCTCGAACAGGGCGCCTGGGGATTCTCGACCGGGCTCGAGTACGCGGCGGAGCGCGCCGCGTCGCCGGACGAGCTCGGCTCGCTCTGCGCGGTCTGCGCGCGGTCGGGCGGCCTGTACGCGACGCACACCCGCTACCGCGACGTCGGCTCCGAGGACGCCGTGGACGAGGCGATCGAGACCGCCGAGCGCGCCGGCGTCCGCCTGCAGGTCTCCCACCTCGTCCCGCGGAACGGCATCGACGCGACCCGCGCCTGCATCGACCGGGTCGAGCGGGCCGCACGGGCGCGGGCTCGACATCGCCTTCGACATGCACACGCGCCTCTTCGGCACGACGTTCCTCTCGACGGCGGTCCCGCCCGCATTCCTGCGCAGCGATCGGATCGGGAGCCCCGACGGGCGCCGCGACGCCGTCGAGGCGATGGCGTCGTACACGAGCATCCTGAGCGCCGGCGACGACTGGTCACGCATCGTGCTCCTCGACAACGACCTGTGGCCGGAGTACGCGCGGCGCGACCTCGCCGCGATCGCCGCCGACCGGCGTCAGACGGCTCCCGAGGCGATCTGCGACCTCCTCGCGGCGGCGCCCGACGCGCTCGGGACGCTGATGGTGATCATCCACTGCTACACGGAGGACCAGCAGGCGGAGGCGTTCCACCACCCTCTCTGTGCGCCCGGCTCCGACGCGACGACCCTCGCGCCCGACGGGCCACTCGCGACGTCCTTCTTCCACGGCGCGTACACGTGGGCCGCCTGGTACCTCCGCTTCATGGTCCGCGAGCGCGCGCTGCTCTCGCTCGAGGAGGCGGTCAAGCGCCTGACGAGCGCTCCTGCGGAGCGAGTCGGTCTACGCGACCGCGGCGTGCTCCGCGTGGGCGCGTTCGCGGACGTCGCCGTCCTCGACTCGGCCGCGGTCCGCGAGACCGGAACGACGTTCGAGCCGAACCGGCTGGCGACCGGGGTCCGGCACGTGCTCGTCAACGGCCGGCCGGCGCTGACCGACGGTGCCCCGACGGGGCAGCGCGCCGGCGTGGTCCTCCGCCGCTAGAGCGCCTCGACGAGATAGACGAGCGTCCACTCGAGCGCCTCGCGCATGACCGCCTGGGCGCGAGCGCCGTCACGGGCGACGCACGCGTCGTGGAACGCCTCCATGTACGACAGCGAGCGCGCGAGCCGGTCGGTGTCGGCGAGGTTCACGTGGTGGTAGCGGCGGGACAGGTCGTAGAGCGTGACGACGCGGGCAAGGAGCCGTGGGCGATCCGCGGCCCGGTAGACGATCGACCGGAGCTCCCAGGACGCGTCCAGGTACCCGTCGCGGTCGAGCGCATGCGTCACGGCACGCACCGCGTCGAGGTGGCCCGACATCTGCGGCCAGGTCGTCGTCGGTCAGGTGCTCGGCGCCGTGAAGCGCCAGGAAGGGCTCCAGGCTCGTCCGGGTCAACAGGACCTCCTCGAGCTCCTCGACGCTCAGTGCGGAGACGCTCGCCCCGGCGTGCGGGCGCAGCTCGACGAGCCCCTCCCCGGCGAGCTCCTTGAGCGCGACGCGCACGGGCGTGACGCTGACGCCGAACTGCTCGGCGAGCTGCCGGTAGCGGAGCCGCGCCCCCGGTGCGAGCGCGCCGTCGAGGATCGAGCGCCGGAGCCGAGCCACGACCACCTGCTCCACGGTGCGCTCGTCCCCGACGCGCACCATGTCCGGCATCTCGTCCGCGTTCGTCGTCATCGGGCCGAAGTATCTCCGCGCCCGCCCCTCCGAGCGGCGAACCCGAAGCTCACCCGGACCATCTACGATGGATGCCTCGCGGGCGTAGCTCAGTTGGTAGAGCATCAGCTTCCCAAGCTGAGGGTCGTGGGTTCGAACCCCATCGCCCGCTTACTGTTCATGCGGGATTGCGGCCTCTAGCCCGTCCTCGACGCCCTTGCGGGGCGACGGCGGACGTTGCGCGCCGATCAAAACGCGAACACCGAGAAGGTATCCCGCCGCCGGTGCCGCAGGCGCTTCAGTGGCGCTTGTTCGGCAGCGACCGCTATGAGCGGGGACGCGACTCGCGCACCGCTATGCGGGATTGCTCGCGATCAGGAGCCGTGCGAGCGGGTTCCAACCCTTGTGTATGCGACCCTTGATGACGACTCCGCCGAAGTAGGAGGTCGACATGTCGGTTGCTGTGAAGGTCATCGTGAGCGAGCACGACTTGCCTGGAGCGAGGTTCCGCCCGGTGCACGTGTCGTCGGCGTACGTGTAGCCCTCTCCGGTGACGAACGTCGATTCGAGCGGCCCGGTAGCGACATGGCCGTTATTCGTGATCGTGAATGTCGTGGCGTACATGCCAGGCGCAGGAAAGGTGGTGCGAGCGCACCACGAGAAGCTTCCGCACTCCGTCGGATGCCGTATGAGCGGGACTGTCGCGGTGACGACGAATACCTCGCAACCCGAGACGAGCTGACACTCGCCTGGTGGTTTGTCCGCTTGCGCGAGCGTTGCCGAAACGGCCGCAGCAACGAGCACCAGGACCAGCGTGACTCCGAACCGCACGTACGTCATCACAAACAACCTCCGCCTTCGACGTTACGCCTGTGGCATGAGGAATACAAACGGCCGACTACGTGCACGAGGAGCCGATGTCGAGAAGGATCGTCAACGCGCCGTCGTTGACGAGCTCGACGTCCTTCGGGGCGGTCGAGATCGCTCGCGGATGAGCGGCATCGCCGCCCTGAGGCGCGCCTAGCCGACGAGCTCGCGAAACGCCGGCTCGACGCGAAGCGGATCGAAGTCCGTGTCCTCCTTCGCGAGATCACGGAGGCTCGGCCGCCGCTCGATGGCGACCCGAAGGTGACCGATCGCGTCCTCGTTGCGTCCGGTCAGCGCCTCGCAGCAGGCAAGGTTGTAGAGCGGCGTGGCGTACCCGCTCGCCTCCAACGTCTCGCGGGCGCGGTCGATCACTGCGTCGTACTCGCCGGCCTCGTAGGCGGGATGGAACTCCGCCCACACCTCCCAGCCGCCGGCCTCGTACGGCTTCCCGACCCTGCTGCCGACCGCGAGCACCGTCGTCCCCGCCTCCTCCGCAAAGGCAGTTCGGTTCGTCTCCGGCTGGACGAACACGAGCGTGCCCTCGGGCGCGTCCACGCGTCTCACCGTCGATCTCAAACCGCGCATGGCCACGGAGGACGACATAGAGCTCCTCAATCCCCTCGTCCTCCTCGTGCTCGGGCATCAGCCGGTCGCCCTCGTTGGCCGCCGTCCACGCGTTCGTCCCGAACGCGGTGATCCCGAGGTGGTGGCGCACGGGCCGCATGTGCGTGTCCTGTCGATACGCGATGTCCTGCAGTTCATCGATGGTCGCAACCCGATAGCTCACGGCAGCCCGACTCCTTTCGATCTCTCCGATGCGCGACACCCACACTCGATCGTGGGCGTTCCCTTCGGGACTGGATCGGGAACCCGACCTGCCCCGCTGCACGGATATGGCATTTCTACTGTAAGTCCCCCGAAACGAGTGCTATTGGGGAAGGCAAATCGCGCCGACGCCATATACGTGTCTGCGGCCAGACATGAGTACAGCCTCCCTAAGCTCGCGGTTTCATACGAGCGGTGCTGGAAGGCTGAGGTCTCGCTCCTCGGGATTGCGCTCTCGACGGCGGCCATCTGGATCGTGTTGCTGCCTTCCATTCACGAGAAGCCGACCTCGGTGCACACCTGCGAGGTGGTGCTCCTCGCCAGCGGAACTGCCGGCTGCGCCAACCTGGCAGCGCCGGCGAGCGCCGTGAGCAAGCCCAAGCCGTAGCCCGGCATCATCCTGAGCACGGCGGGAATCGGCCCATGTCGATAATCCGGTTGTGCGGCCGTGGCTCGTCCTCCTCGGCCCCGTCGCCCTGTGCGGCGCGGCGACCCTTTTCGGGTACCGAGTCATGGCCGATCGCTCGGACCGGGTGCGGGAACGTCGGCTGCCGCTCAAGCTCCTTCTCGTTGCGGCGGCGATGGCTCCGTTGGCGTGGATCCTCGTCCGGGTCGCACCCGAGGAGCTCGATTACAACGGCGGCGGGATGTGCCCCGCCGTCGACGACGGGCTCTGGGCGTACGTCTTCTTCGCCCTGTACCTGGGGTCGGCCGTCGTGGGCGGCCTGGCGCTGGCGGCGTCGCTGGTCTCGGCGCCGAATCTCAAGAAGCCGGCAGGCTTCATGCTCGTTGCCCTCGGCGTTCCCTACGCCATCGGGTTCACATTCCTCGTCGCAGCGTTCTGCGGGGTGAGCTGAGAAGGCACTCCAGGTTTGCCTGCCAGGCAAAACGGTCATCCTCGCGGCGGACGGCTCGACGCTTCGAAGCCGGCCAGACCACCACGAGCGGAGGACCCATGTCCACACCGGAGCGCCAGCAAGACCCGGGCGAGCACGGCTACGGCGGCGTCCAGCAGGAGAAGGAGCACGAGGGCCAGGAGCATCCGCTGGACGACCCGGAAGCCGATCCGCGGCAGCCGCCGCTCGCCCGGACGACGACGCCCGCGACGAGCCGTCCGAGAGCGATCAGCGGTAGTCCGCGTCCAGGCGACGCCACCGGCATCGCGTCGGTGGGCTACCGGGTGACGCCGAGCACGAACGTCGCCCGTCCGCGCGGCGCCCGTCCGGTCCACGACCCGGGCGACGAAGCGGTAGCGACCGACCCGCGACGGCTTCCCCGTCACGACCCCCGCGGTGGTGAGCCGAAGGCCGGGAGCGAGCGCGCCGCCGACGCGGGCCCAGCGGTACGGGACGGTGCCGCCGCGCGCCTGCAACCGGGTCGCGTACGCGCGTCCCACATGGCCCTTTGGCAGCGTCTTCGCGGCGATCGACAGCTGGCGTGCGGGCGCCTGCGGCCGGGAGGCGACGCCGAGCGTGACCAGCGCCTCGTTGATCATCGTCGCCAGGCTCTGCGCGCCGGTCGGAGTGAGGTGGATCCCGTCCGGCTGGAGCCATGCGTCCTTCCCCCGAGCGCGGCCGTTCCAGTCGAGCACGATCATCTCGGGGTGCTTCTTCGCGGCAGCGGTGATCATCTCGTTCATCCGTGCCCAGCTCTGCCGCTGCTCGAGCAGCGTCGTCCAGAGAACGCGCTCGACCCCCACCTTTCGAGAGCACACGGAGGGTCTCCTCGATGTTCTCCTCGTACGTGTTCTCGTAGTCGTTGTAGCCCACGGCGACGACGACCACGGGGCCGAGATCACGCCCGAGCGCCGACGCGCGCTCGATCACGTTCGGCGGGCGGACGCCGTCGTACGGACAGCTGAGGTTGCCGAGTCGTCGGCAGGCCGCGACCTCGAGCCGGAGGTCGACGCCGGTGCCCAGGATCGCGCGCGCCTTCGGGTCGTACGCCATTGCGGTCGCCGACGAGTCGCCGAACACCGTCACCCGCGTCGCGTCGCTCCGCCCCGGATCGGCAGCGAGCGCAGCGGCCGTCAGCGCGCCGGAGAGCGCGAGAGCGGCCGTGAGGACGAGAACGCGGAGGCGCACAACTGTCGAGGGTAACCGCGGAGAGCCCTTTCTAGGCTCTCCGCTAACAAACCCTTACGGGGCGGCCTACGCCGGACCGCCTGCTCGACGTCCGCGCTCCAGTCGCCGGCGGCCGCCAGGGCGTTCATCCGCGCGCGGTGCAGGAACGCCGCCTGGCCGGCCTCGACGTTCGCGGGGTCACCGCCCCACTTCTCGAGCGCCGACGCCTGGAGGGCGCGGCCGTACGAGAACGAGAGCGGCCACGGCCCACCCCGCGGTTGATCGCGTCGAGGTTCTCGGTCGCCTCGACCTCCGACTGACCGCCGGAGAGGAAGACGATCCCGGGCACGAGCCTCGGGCACGTGCTCGAGGAAGCAGTGCGACCGTCTGCTCGGCGACCTGGGCGGACGTCGCCTGTGTCGGGCACTTCTTGCCCGAGATCACCATGTTCGGCTTGAGCAGCATCCCCTCGAGCGCGACGCCCTGCCGCTCGAGCTCGGCGAAGACGAGCCGGAGCGTCTCGGATGTCACGTCGCGGCAGCGCTCGATCGTGTTGTCCGCGTCCATCAGGACCTCGGGCTCGACGATCGGGACGATCCCGGCCTCCTGCGAAAGCGCGGCGTAGCGCGCGAGCGCGTGCGCGTTGACGTGGAGGCATGCATCCGTCGGGATCCCGTCGCCGATCGTGATCACGGCGCGCCACTTGCTGAAGCGGGCGCCGAGCGCGTGGTACTCCGCGAAGCGCCCGCGGAGCCCGTCGAGGCCCTCGGTCACCTTCTCCCCCGGGTGCCCGGCGAGGTCCTGCGCGCCCGTGTCCACCTTGATCCCGGGGACGACGCCCTTGCCCGCGAGGAGCTCGGGGAACGGCGTCCCGTCGTCGGCCGCCTGGCGGATCGTCTCGTCGTACAGGATCACGCCGCCGACGTACTCCTCGAAGCCCGGCGTCGTGAAGAGGAGGTTCCGGTAGGCACGGCGGTTCTCCTCGGTCGACTCGACGCCGATCGAGTCGAACCGCTTCTTGATCGTGCCCGTGGACTCGTCGGCGGCGAGCACGCCCTTGTTGTCGGCCACGATCGAGCGGGCGATCGCGTTCAGCTCCTGCGAGGCCATCAGTGTTCTCCTTCTCTCCGCAACTGCCTGATCTTCTCGGAGGGATGGTAGGCGGCGATCCGCCGGACGGTGCCGGAGCGCGAGCGCATCACGAGTGACTCCGTCTCGACGCCCGCAGCGCTCGTGCGGACGCCGCGGAGCAGCGCGCCCTCGGTCACGCCCGTCGCGGCGACGAAGACGTCGTCCCCGGCGACGAGCTCGTCGTGCGTGAGGACGGCGTCCACGTCGAAGCCGGCGTCGACGAGCGCGGAGCGCTCCTCGTCCGAGCGCGGCCAGAGCCTGCCCTGGAGCGCACCCCCGAGGCACTTGATCGCGGCCGCCGAGATCACGCCCTCGGGCGTGCCGCCGATCCCCATCAGCGCGTCGATGCCGGTGAACTCCTGCGCCGCGGCGATCGACGGCGCGACGTCGCCGTCGCGGATGAGTCGCACGCGGGCGCCGGACGCCCGCAGCTCCGCGATGAGGTCGTCGTGGCGGTCGCGCTCGAGCACGACGATCGTCAGGTCGTTGGTCGCGACGCCCTTCGCCTTTGCGATCCGCTGCGACGTTCTCCGTCGGCGAGCGCTCGATGTCGATCGCGTCCGCGGCCTCGGGCCCGACGGCGATCTTGTCCATGTAGACGGCCGCGCCGGGGAAGAACATCGAGCCGCGCTCGGCGACGGCGATCACGGAGATCGCGCCGGGGATGCCGAGCGCCGTGAGACGGGTCCCCTCGAGCGGGTCGACGGCAACGTCGACCTGCGGGGCCGTCGCCGTCGCCGATCTCCTCGCCGTTGAAGAGCATCGGCGCCTCGTCCTTCTCCCCCTCGCCGATCACGACGACGCCGCGCATCGAGACGGTGTTGACCATGAGGCGCATGAGATCGACGGCCGCCTGGTCGGCGGCGTTCTTGTCGCCGCGGCCGATCCAGCGCGAGGCGCCCATCGCGGCCGCCTCGGTGACCCGTACGAGCTCGAGCGCGAGGTTCCGGTCCGGAGGCGTGCGGGCGGGGTCGGCGCTCACTGGCGACGATCCTATCCCGCCCGGCGCGTCCGCAACCCGCGTCTCGGAGGGCTCGAGGAGCACGACGACGAGCCCCGCGGCGAGCACGAGCGCGCCGCCCGCGAGCGTCCACGGCCCGGGCTCCTCGGAGACGAGCGCCCACGCGAGCAGCACGCCGGCGACGGGCTCGAGGAAGGTGAGCACGCCGGCCGCCTGCGCCGAGACGTGGCGCAGGAGCATCGACGTAGACGAGCGTCGAGATCGCCCGTCAGGACGATGCCGAGCGCGAGGATCGCCCCCCATTCTCCGGCGTCCGTCGGGATGACCCTGTCGGCGAGCAGGAGCGCCGGCGCGACGACGAGCGCGCCCACGAAGCAGTCCCAGAACGCGACCGTCAGCGGCGGCGTGTCGGCGAGCAGGAGCCGCTTCGAGAGCACGACGAGCGCGGCGTACGTCGCCGCCGACCCGAGCCCCGCCGCGACGGCCCACGCGGACGCCGACCCGTCGTCGCCGCCGAGCGCGATCAGCGCGATGCCGACGGCGCCGACCGTCGCCGCGCCGAGCACGGCGTGCGCTCCACCGCTCCGGGAGGACGAGCGGCGCCGCCACCGCGAGGAGGAGCGGAGCGGCGTAGAACGTCAGCACCGCGAGCGCCACCGAGCCGTGCTTCACGGCCAGGAAGAAGAGCAGCCAGTGCGCGCCCTGCACGGCGCCGAGAAGCGCGAGCGCCGGCAGTCGCCCGCGTGGCGCAGAGCAGCCGCCGGCCGCCGCCACGATGACCGCGCCGAGCGCGAGCGTGCCCGCGGCGAGCGCGAGGCGCCAGAACGCGAGCGGCTCGGCGCCGAGGTCGACGGCCGCGACGAGGACGGCGATGAAGCCCCACGAGGCGCGTCAGCGCTCCGAGCGCGAGCTTCCAGCGCATCGCGGGATCGTGATCGGGGCGTCCAGGCTCCGAGCTCAGGCACCCGTGCTACATCCGGTCGGGCGCCTCCACCCCGACCAGGTCGAGGCACGTCGCGACCACGTCTCTGCGTCGCGGCGCAGAGCGCGAGGCGGAACGGCTCCTCGTCCGAGTCGAGCACGCGGTGGTGGTGGTAGAAGCGGTGGAAGTCGTCCGCGACGCGGATCGCGTAGGTCGGGATCGGCGTGCGGAGCCCGCCGGGCCGTCGCCTCGCGGACGACCTCCGGGCAGCTCGAGGAGCCGCTTGACGAGGTCGCGCTCCTCGACCGCGAGCGCACCCGGCCGGCTGCGGCTCGGGCGACCGCTCGCCGGCGTTGCGGAGCACCCCCGCGATCCGCGCGTGCGCGTACTGCACGTAGTAGACGGGGTTCTTCTGGCTCCGCTCCGCGGCGAGGTCGACGTCGATCTCGATCGTCTGGTCGTGGCCGCGCGAGAGGAGGTACCAGCGCGCGGCGTCGACGCCGATCTCGTCGACGAACTCGTCGAGGAAGACGACGTCGCCGCGCCGCTTCGCCATCTTCGTCGCCTCGCCGCCCGCGCGTCAGGTGGACGAGCTGGTAGATGAGCACCTCGAGCGAGTCCCGCGGATGGCCGAGCATCTCCGCGAGCGCCTGGAGCCGCGCGACGTAGCCGTGGTGGTCGGCGCCGAGCACGTAGACGAGCCGGTCGAACCCCTTCGCGAACTTGCGCCGGATGTACGCCGCGTCGCCGCGAAGTACGTCGGCGTCGCCGTCCGAGCGGACGACGACGCGGTCCTTGTCGTCGCCGTGCGCGCTCGTCCGCGCCCAGAGCGCGCCGTCCTGCTCGTAGGTGTCGAGCAGCCGCGAGCGCCTCGGGGATCTCCGCCTCGACGACGCTCTGCCGCTCGAAGCTGTCGAAATGGATGCGGAACCGCTCGAGCGCCGCCTCGATCTGCTCGAGCATCCGCGCGACGGGGTCGCCCTCCTCGCGGGCGAGCTCGGCGACGTACGTCGCCGCGGTAGCCGTCCTCCGGCGGCTCCTCGCCGCGCCGGACGCGCCGTCGACCGACGCGCGGAAGATGTCCATCTGCGCGCCGGCGTCGTTGTAGTAGTACTCGCGCTCGACCTCGTTCCCCGCGAACTCGAGCAGCCGCGCGACCGCGTCGCCGTACGCGCCGTTCCGCGCGGAGGCGACGGTGATCGGCCCGGTCGGGTTCGCCGAGACGAGCTCGACCTGGATGCGCTCGGGCGTCTCGCGCGGAGCCGGCTCCGAAGCGCCGCCCTGCCTCGACGACCGCCGCGAGGCGCGCCGTGCGAGCCAGCGCGTCGTCCACCGTGATGTTCAGGAACCCCGGGCCCGCGACGTCGACCGCCGCGACGCCTTCGAGCGCGCCACGCGCTCGGCGAGCTCCGCGGCCACCTCGCGCGGTGGCCGGCGCGCGCCGCCCGCGAGCCGAAGCGCGACGTTCGTCGCGTAGTCGCCGTGCCGCGGGTCGGACGGGCGCTCGAGCGTCACGGGAGCGCCGGCGAGTCGCCGAGCGCGCGTTCGAGCGTCAGGACGGGGTCGAGCGGCGGCATCGCTGCATCGTACGGCGCGGCTTCGGCCCGCCGTGGGAGAGCCGTGCCGCGTCCGCTACTGGGTGCGCGGCGGCGGCGCCGGGCGCGTGGTCGTGGCGGTGCTCGCGGTGATGCCCTCGCGCGCGAGCGCCGTCGCGACTTCCTCGCGTGCCTTGTAGATCCGCCACTTGACGGTCGCGAGCGTGATCTCGAGCGAGTCGGCGATCTCCGTGTAGGAGAGGCCGACGACGTCCCGCAGGAGGAGCGCCATCTTGAGGTCGACCGTCAGCGCCTCGACCGCGCGCCAGACGGCGTCGATCGTCTCCGAGCGCTCGAACGGCTGGTCGACGACCTCGAGCGGCGGGATGTCGTCGAGCGCGACGACGGCGCGCGGCCGGCGCTCGAGCGCGCGCAGCTCGTCGAGCACGCGGTTCTTCGTGACCTGGAAGAGCCAGGTCGTGAACCGCGACCGGTCGGAGAAGCTGCGGAGCCCCTGGTAGACGCGCAGGAAGACCTCCTGCGTCAGGTCCTCCGCGAGGCTCCGGTCGCCGACGAGGCGCAGCACGTAGTTGTAGACCGGCTGCTCGTACGCCCTGACGATGAGGTAGAACGCCCGCTCGTCACCGCGCTGGGCCTTGCGAAGCACACCGTGGATCGGGCTGCGTCAGGGCCAATGCGCCGCGAGCATACAGCGCAACACGGTCATTTCACGAACAATTTACGACTCGGTAGCGTGTCAGCGATTGTTGACAACGAGCGACCGTCCGGTCATCGCGGCCGGCGCGTCGAGACCGAGCAGATCGAGGACGGTCGGCGCGAGATCGGAGAGCTCGCCGCCGTCGCGGAGCGGCTCCCCTCGAGCGTCAGGATCGAGCGGCACGGGGTTCGTCGTGTGGGCGGTGTGCGGGCTGACGCCGTCGTCCTCGAGGAGCTTCTCGGCGTTCCCGTGGTCGGCGGTCACGAGGCAGACGCCGCCCGGCCAGGTGCGTCGCGTCGACGACCTCCCCGAGGCACGCGTCGACCGTCTCGACGGCGCGGACGACGGCCGGGATCACGCCCGTGTGGCCGACCATGTCGGGGTTCGCGAAGTTGACGACGCAGAACCCGTAGCCCTCGCGCGAGCGCGCGCGGCGACCCGCGCCGCGACCTCGGCGGCGGACATCTCGGGCTTCAGGTCGTAGCTCGGGACGTCGCGCGGCGACGGCACGAGGATCCGCGTCCTCCCCCGGCCACGGCTCCTCGATCCCGCCGTTGAAGAAGTACGTGACGTGCGCGTACTTCTCCGTCTCGGCGGCGTGGAGCTGGCGCGCGGCCGGCGGCGCGAGGACCTCGGCGAGCGTGTCGGCCACCGGCTGCTCCGTCGAACGCGACCGGGCAGTCGAAGTCGTCGCGGTAGCGCGTCATCGTCACGACGTCGACGCCCGCGTCGAGCAGCCGCTCGGTGAGCTGGCGCACGCGGTCGGGCCGGAAGTTGAAGACGATCGCGGTGTCCCGCGCCGGGTCGAGCCGTGGCCGGCCCTCGAGCACGACGGGCTCGACGAACTCGTCGGTGACCCCACGCGCGTAGCTCGCCCGAACGGCGTCGACCGGGTCGTCCGCCCGCTCGCCGACGCCGTCGACGGATCGCCGCGAGCGCCCGGTCGGTCCGCTCCCAGCGCTTGTCGCGGTCCATCGCGTAGTAGCGGCCGACGACCGTCGCGATGCGGTCGGCCGGCAGCGTCGCGAGATCGGTCGACCGATGCCTCGGGCGAGACGTCGCGCCCGTCGGTGAAGGCGTGGATCCACGTCCGGTCGCCCATCCCCTCGCGCCGGGCGAGCTCGAGCAGCGCCCGCAGGTGGTCGATGTGCGAGTGGACGCCGCCCTGCGAGACGAGGCCGAGCAGATGCACCTGCGCCGTCGCGCTCGCGGGCGCGGCGGAAGGCGCCGACGAGCGCGTCGTTCTCGAAGAGCGAGCCGTCCTCGACCGCGCGGGTCACGCGGACGAGGTCCTGGTACAGGATCCGCCCCGACCCGATCGTGAGGTGACCGACCTCCGAGTTCCCCATCTGGCCGTCCGGAAGCCCGACCGCGGCGCCGGATGCGACGAGCTGCGTCGTCGGATAGCGGGCGACGAGGTCGTCGAAGACCGGCGTGCGCGCGAGCTCGACCGCGTTGCCCGGCCCGGGCGGCGCGATCCCCCACCCGTCGAGGATGACGAGCGTGACGAGCGGCAGCCCGCTCGGGCTCACGCGACGGCGGCGCGGCAGATCGCCGCGAACGACTCGGGGTCGAGCGAGGCGCCGCCGACGAGCGCGCCGTCCACCGCCGGCTGGGCCATCAGCTCGGCGGCGTTCTCCGGCTTGACCGAGCCGCCGTAGAGGACCTGCGTGTCGTGGAGCTCCTTGATCAGCGCGTGCGCGTCCTGCGCCATCTCGGGTGTCGCGGTCTTGCCCGTCCCGATCGCCCAGACGGGCTCGTAGGCGATCACGAGGCGCTCGTGCCGCGGGATGCACCGCGACCTGGCGGCGAGCACGGCCTCGGTCTCCGCCGGCCTCGCGCTCGGCGTCCGTCTCGCCGACGCACGCGATGACGCGACAGCCCCGCCGTCGAGCGCCGCCTCGCAGCGCTGACGCACGGTCTCGTCCGTCTCGCCGAAGTGCTGCCGTCGCTCGGAGTGGCCGACGATCGCGCCCTCGACGCCGATCTCGAGGAGCATCGCCGCCGAGATCTCGCCGGTGAACGCTCCCTCGGCGGCCCAGTGCACGCTCTGCGCGTAGACGGGCACGCCGCGGCCGACGGCGGCCGCGAGCGACACGTACGGCGGGCAGACGACGACGTCGACGCCCGCCGGGCGGCTGCGAACGCGTCGAGGAACTCGACGGTCTCCGCGCGGCCCCTTGAACATCTTCCAGTTGCCTGCGACGAGCACGGGGGTCTGATGCCTAGATGCCGATCGCCACGGCATGACCGAATCCCGGACATCCGCTATGCGACGAACGGCGACGTACCACATCGCCTACGAGGTGAGCGGGCCGGGCGGCGGCGTCGACGTTCTGCGCATCGGTGGGTACGTCTCACAGCTCGCAGCGCTAGCGCCGGCTGCCGCGCATGGTCGTGCAGTTCACGGAACGGCTCGGGTCGCTCGGACGGCTTATCTGCTTCGACCACCGCGGCACGGGCCTGTCGGATCGCTTTCGCGGTACCGCGGCTGCCCTCGCTCGAGGAGCGCGTGGACGACATCCGCGTCGTCCTCGACGCCGCCGGGAGCGAGCGCGCGCTGATCGTCGCGCTTGCGGACGGTGGCCCGCTCTGCTGCCTCTTCGCCGCCACCATCCCGAGCGAACGGTGGCGCTCGTGCTCTGCAACACGACGACCGCGGATCGCGTGGGCGCCCGACTACCCGTGGGGCATGCGGCCGGACGAGTTCGAGCGCGAGCTCGCGGAGATCGACCGTGGCTGGGGCACGCGTGCGCTGGCCGAGGCCGATGCGCGGCGATCCCGTGGGAGGGCGTCGACGCACGAGGACCTCGTGCGAGTGCATGGTCGAGGACATGCGCCAGTCGGCGGGGCCGGGGGACGCCGCCGCGGCGTTCCGGATGCTCTACGAGTCCGACGTCACGACACGTCCTGCGGCACGATCCGCGTGCCGACGCTCGTCCTCAGCCGCGGCGGGGAGCATGGCAGCCGAGGCACGCGCCATGGCCGACCTGATCCCTGGGCGCGCGTCACGTCGTCATGCCCGGGACGGCGCCTATCGTTATCGCGGCATGCCGCGACGCCTACTTCGACGAGATCGAGCGCTTCGTTCGTGACCTGCGTGACGAGGAGATGGAGCTCGAGAGCGTGCTCGCGACCGTCCTGTTCACCGACATCGTCGGCTCCACCGCCCGACAGGCCGCGCTCGGCGACCGGCGCTGGCAGGAGCTCGTCCACGAGCACCACCGCGTTGATTCGTGGCTGTCTCGCCCGCTACCGGGGACGCGAGCTCGACACGGCGGGTGACGGCTTCTTTGCCGCGTTCGACGGGCCGGTCCGGGCGATCCGGTGTGCGCAGGCGATCGTGGATCAGGTGAGCGGCCTTGGTATCGAGATACGCGCCGGGCTGCACACGGGCGAGTGCCGGACGATCGACGGGAAGGTCGGCGGCCTCGCGGTCTCGATCGGTGCCCGCGTCACAGCACTCGCGGCGGCTCCGAGATCCTCCTCGCGCAGACTGTCCAGGACCTCGTTGCCGGTTCCGGCCTCGAGTTCGCGGAGCGCGGCGAGCACGAGCTCAAGGGCGTGCCGGGAGCCTGGCAGGTCTACGCCGTCGCCTGAGGTCAGGCGGCGGGAATCGCGGCCACGCCGGGCAGCTCCTTGCCCTCGAGCAGCTCGAGCGACGCGCCGCCGCCCGTCGAGACCCACGAGACGTCGTCGTCGAGCCCGAGCTCCTGGATCGCGCGCACGGAGTCGCCGCCGCCGACGACCGTGTAGCCGTCGCACCGGCTCGGCGACCGCCTCGCGCAACCGCCTTCGTGCCCTCGGCGAAGCGGTGCCACTCGAACACGCCCATCGGCCCGTTCCAGAACACGGTGCGCGCGCCGCGCGATCGAGCTCACCGAACCGCTCCCGCGTCGCCGGGCCGATGTCGAGGCCGAGCCAGCCGTCCGGCACCTCGTCGTACGGCGCGACCCGGCTCTCCGCGTCGGCGTCGAACGCCGCCGCGGCGACGACGTCGATCGGCAGCTCGACCGGGAAGCGAGAGCGGGTTCGCCGTCGCGCAGCTCCTCGGCCATCTTGCCGCCGACGATCACGGTGTCGGCCCGGCCACCGAGGTTCTCGAGGACGCCGAGCTTGTCCTCGACCTTGGCGCCGCCCGCGACGAGGACGAACGGCCGCTCGACGTCGCCGAGCAGCCGGCCGAGATGCTCGAGCTCGGCGAGCAGCAGCAGCCCGGCGTACGCGGGCAGGAGGTGCGCGACCGCCTCGGTCGAGGCGTGCGCGCGATGCGCGGAGCCGAACGCGTCGTTCACGTAGAGGTCCATGCCCTCGGCCAGCGTCGCGGGCGAGTCTCGGGTCGTTCGCCGTCTCGCCCGGGAGGAAGCGCGTGTTCTCGAGGACGCGGACGCGCTCGTCCGGCACGAGCTCGCGCCAGCCGCGCCGCGACCGGCGCGATCGCGAACGCGCGGTCCTGCGCCCTTCGGGCGTCCGAGGTGCGAGCACACCGCGATCTCGGCCGCGTCGCGCTCGAGCAGCAGCCGGAGCGTCGGCAGCGCCGCGCGGATCCGGGTGTCGTCCGCGACGCGCCCGTCGTCGAGCGGCACGTTGAGGTCGGCGCGGACGAGGACGCGCTTGCCGGCGACGTCGGCGGTCTCGACGACCGCGGCAGCGCTCACTACGCGGCAGCAGCCGCCCGACGAGGTCGACGAGCCGGCAGCTGTAGCCCCACTCGTTGTCGTACCAGCCGAAGACCTTCGCCGTCGCGCCCGTGCGCCATCGTCAGCTGGCTGTCGAAGATGCACGAGTGGGGTTGCCGACGATGTCCGTCGAGACGAGCGGGTCCTCCGAGTAGTGCAGGACGTCCCGCGAGCGGCCCGCTGACGCGGCGGCGCGCGTACGCCCCGTTGACCTCGTCCTTCGTCACCTCGCGACCGAGCGTGACGACGAGGTCGGTGATCGAGCCGGTCGGGACCGGCGCGCGCACCGAGATGCCGTCCACCTTCCCCTGCAGGTGCGGCAGCACGAGCCCGATCGCCTTCGCGGCGCCGGTCGAGGTCGGGATCAGGTTGATCGCGGCCGCTCGCGCGCGGCGCAGATCCTTGTGCGGCAGGTCCAGGATGTTCTGGTCGTTCGTGTACGCGTGGATCGTCGTCATGAAGCCGGACTCGATCCCGGCGAGATCGTCGAGCACCTTCGCGAGCGGCGCCACGCAGTTCGTCGTGCAGGAGGCGTTCGAGACGATGTGGTGCGCGTCGGGGTCGTAGCCGCCGTCGTTGACGCCGAGCACGACCGTGAAGTCCGGGCTCGGTGGCGGGCGCCGAGATGACGACCTTCTTCGCGCCGGCGTCGAGGTGCTTCTGCGCGCCCTCGCGGTCGGTGAAGAATCCGGTCGACTCGAGCACGACGTCGACGCCGAGGTCGCCCCACGGCAGCGCCGCCGGGTCGCGCTCGGAGAGCATCTTCATCTCCTCGCCGCCGGCGCGGATGACGCCGTCGCCGAGCTCGACGTCGCCGGGGAACGGCCCGAGCGACGAGTCGTACCGGAGCAGGTGCGCCATCGTCTTCGCGTCGCCGAGGTCGTTGACCGCGACGATCTCGATGTCCGCGCCGAGCTGCTGCTGCGCGCGGAAGAAGTTGCGGCCGATCCGGCCGAAGCCGTTGATGCCGACCCGTGTTGCCATGCTGTCTCTCGCCTCCGTCGTGGTGTGCGTCTCGCGTCGAGTCTAGTGGCGTCGCGGCTCGATGTCCCATGCGGCTAGCGGCGCGCGTCTGCGTGCCGCGGCCGCAGCGGACGTCCGGCGTGGCGCGGCAGGATCCGCGCAGCGGATGGCGGATCAGCGCTGGCGCAGCGCGCCGCAGGCCGCACGTGCCTCGCGGCGCGAAGCGGACGCCTCAGGCTGCTGCGCCGGATCCGGGAGCTCCCGTCGGACGCAAGATGCGACGCGGTGGGCTGGGGGAGGAGCTCCGAGGATGATCCCCTCCCCCACGTGCGCGCTCCGAGACCAGGCGGCGGACGGGGTCTGGATCCGCCGCCCGGGAGCGCGGCCCACCGCCGGGGAGTATGGGTCCGGAGGCTCCGCAGCTCAACCTGCCTCGGCGAGCCGTCGCACGTCGGCCGCGAACGCGACGAGCCGCGCGAGACGTCCTGCCATGCGCGGCCTTCGTCGCCGGCGGGTCCGCCCTGGCGGCGAGCTCGCGGAGCGAGAGCGACGGGTGCCGGAGCCGGAGGTCGGCGGCGTCCTGGAGCGTCGGGGAGAGCGCGTCGAGGCTCCGCTCGTCGCGCAGCGCCGTGACCGCCTCGAGCTGCGCGCGGGCCGAGAGGCTCTGGCGGACGAGGTTCGCGTGGTCGGCGTTCGCGAGCCGGTTCGCCTCGGCCCGGAGCCCCGCGACGAGCGCCCGCTCCTCGAGTGCGAGCACGGTCTCGGTCGCGCCGGCCGCCGGCAGGTACGCCTCGATCGCGTCCCAGCTCTTCGCGTACGCCGCCGACGTGGCGACTCGCGGTCGACGACGCGCATGCGGGCGCCCTCGGCCGAGGCGACGCTGCGGACGAAGGCCGCGCCGGCGTGGAGCGGCGTCCGCACCTCGAGGTGCGGCGACCGCGGGCCCGCTGAGCGAGCCGCCGCCGAGGAAGGCGCCGCGCAGGTAGGCGCCGAGCGGCAGCACGGCCGCGCGACGACGCGCCCCGGCGGACGGTCGAGCGGGACGTGCCGCGGCTCGAGCGACCCCCGCCTCGGCGAGCACGTCGATCGCGTGCCTCGGCGCCGTCGACGAGGAGCTGGTAGCGCGTCGTCGCCGTCGAAGGCGCGACGCCGGTACGTCCGGATCTCCGCCGTCGACGCGGAGCGCCCGCAGGATCGCGAACGCACGGCGCGCGACCGGCGACTCGACCGACGTCGAGGTGGAACGACGAGCGCGCCGCGGCCGAGGAGGTGGACGCGTGCCCGCCGGTGTGGAAGAGCGCCGAGATCTCGGCCAGCCGGTCGCAGCGCCGCGTCGGGGCGACCGCGGCCAGCTCGGCGCGGGCGTCGTCGGCGAGCGAGCTCGAGGCTCACAGCGACGTCCCTCGAGCGCGAGCAGGCGCCGCTTGAGGCCGTGACCCCGACGCGCCGTATCCCCCGATCGACGGCTCGCCGCGCCCTGCGGCGACGACGCGGTGGCACGGCACGACGAGCGAGAAGCGGTTCGCGGCGCAGAACGTCCCCGCCGCCCGCGCGGCGCGCGGGCGCCCGGCGAGCGCCGCGAGCCCGCCGTAGGTCACGACGTCGCCCCACGGCACGGTCCGCACGGCGCGAGCAGCTCCCGCTGGAACGGCGTGAGCCGGTCGTCGTCGATGGCGACGTCGTCGTAGCCGACCGGCGTCCCGGCGAGGTGCGTCGGCGAACCGCCGGCACAGATCCGGCACGAAGCCGTCACCCTCCGTGACGGCTTCGCGGCTAGCGTGTCCTCAGGGGTGCTCGCGCCCCCCTGGGGGCCCCTCCGGCGGCGGAAGAGCTTGCCGCGCGGCCGTCGAAGGGAAGCGTCGTGCGCGACGAGGACGCTCGCCGCGGCCGTCCAGGAGCTCGCCGACGCCCCACGCCCGCGCACCTCGTAGCCGGTGCGCGACCTCATCGCTGCCGCGTCACGTCCACCCACCCGACTCTACAATCGGCGCCGATGAGCTGCCCCGGGCATCTTCCGGCCGCCGCCCGCCGTCAACGAGCCGGTCCGGGGCTACGCGCCCGGGTCGCCCGGAGCGCGCCGAGCTCAAGCAGCGGCTCGCGCGAGATGGCCGGCGAGCGGATCCAGATCCCGCTCGTGATCGGCGGCGAGCACGTCGAGACGGGGACGACCTTCGAGGCCGTGATGCCGCACGACCGCGACCACGTGCTCGCGGACGTCGCGAAGGGCGACGCGGCGCACGTCGAGCGCGCGATCGCCGCCGCGCGCGACGCGCACGCCGACTGGTCCGCGACGCCGTGGCACGAGCGGGTCGCGGTCTTCCTGCGCGCGGCCGAGCTGCTCGCCGGCCCGTGGCGCTCAGACGCTCAACGCGGCGACGATGCTCAACCAGTCGAAGACGGCGCACCAGGCCGAGATCGACGCTGCGTGCGAGACGATCGACTTCCTCCGCTTCAACTGCGAGTACCTCGTCCGGATCTACGAGGAGCAGCCGATCTCCTCGCCGGGCGTCTGGAACCGCCTCGAGTACCGGCCGCTCGAGGGGTTCGTCTTCGCGATCAGCCCGTTCAACTTCACCGCGATCGGCGCGAACCTCACGACCTCGCCGGCGCTGATGGGCAACACGGTGGTCTGGAAGCCGGCGTCGACCGCAGGCGCTTCCGCCTGGTACACGCTGCGCGCTCCTCGAGGAGGCGGGCCTCCCGCCGGGCGTGATCAACCTCGTCTTCGGCACCGGGTGCGGAGCTGGGCGCCGCCGCGCTCGCGAGCCCCGAGCTCGCGGGCGTCCACTTCACGGGCTCGACCGGCGTGTTCCAGCTCGATCTGGAAGACGATCGGCGGCGACATCGACCGAGTACCGCAACTACCCGCGCATCGTCGGCGAGACCGGCGGCAAGGACTTCATCCTCGCCCACCCCTCCGCCGACGCAGACGGCGGTCGCGACGGCCATCGTCCGTGGCTCGTTCGAGTACCAGGGGCAGAAGTGCTCTGCGTCGTCGCGCGCTCTACATCCCGTCGAACCTCTGGGCCGAGGTGCGCGAGCAGCTCGAGCGGGACGTCTCGTCGATCGCGATGGGCGACGTCCGGGACTTCTCGAACTTCATGGGTGCCGTGATCGACGGCTCGTCGTACAAGACGCAGGCCGACGCGATCGCGGAGGCGAAGCAGCGCCGGCGCGGAGATCGTCGCAGGCGGCGAGACGGACGACAGCGAGGGCTGGTTCGTCCGAGCCGACGGTGATCAAGACCGAGGATCCCGACTTCCGCCTGATGCGCGACGAGCTGTTCGGGCCCGTCGTCACCGCGTACGTCTACGACGAGCGGAAGTGGGACGACACGCTCGACCTCGTCGACCGCACGGGCACGTACGCGCTGACCGGGCGCCTCTTCTCGAACGACCGCGCGGCCATCGGCCAGGCGCACGACGCGCTCCGCTACGCGGCCGGCAACTTCTACGTCAACGACAAGCCGACCGGCGCCGTCGTCGGGCAGCAGCCGTTCGGCGGCGCGCGCGCCTCGGGGACGAACGACAAGGCCGGCTCGATGTGGAACCTGATCCGCTGGGTCAGCCCACGGACGGTCAAGGAGACGCTCGTGCCGCCGACCGACTACCGCTACCCGTTCCTGCGCCGACGCAGGCGACGGGCACGTGCCCGCGCGAGGCGCTTCGACCCGGCGGTCGCCTCTAGCGCGACGCGTAGACCGGGTGTCGCGACTGGAGTCGGACACGCGGCTACCGTGAGCGCGATGATCGACGCGATCCGAACCGCGACCGAGCAGTTCTGGGACTTCCTCTCCGACATCGCGTCCTGCCGCTCCTCGCGGCGATCGGCTGTCATCTGCTCAAGCTCGCCTGCACGAGCCGCGCCTGGCGAAACGTCCTCGCCGCCGCGTATCCGGACCCACGCGTCCGCGTGGCCGCCGATCCTCGCCGCGTACGTATCGGGCGTCGGCGTCAACGCGATCCTGCCGGCGCGCGGCGGCGACGTCGTGCGCATCTTCCTCGCGCACCGGGCGATCCCGGGGAGCACCTACACGACGATCGTCGCGTCGACCGTCGTCCTGACCTTCGTCGACATGGCGCTCGCGCTCGTCGTCTTCGTGTGGGCACTCACGCAGGGCGTGCTGCCTTCCTTCGACGCTCTCGGAGCGCTTCCGGCCTTCGACTACTCGTGGGTCTTCGAGGACGGCGTGATCCATCCCGGCGCGGTGATCGCGTTCGTCGCCGTCGTCGCCGGCAACGTGGCTCCTCCACCACTTCTGGAACCGGCTTCGCGCAGAGTGTGCGCAGGCATTCGCCGTCTTCGAGCCTCCTTCCCGGTACGCTCCGCACGGTCGTCGCCTGGCAGCTCGCCGACTGGGGCCTCCGCATCGCGACGATCTGGTTCTTCCTCGGCGCGTTCGGCATCGATCAGACCATCGGCAACGCGCTCCTCGTCCAGGCCACGATGAGCCTTGCGACGCTCGTGCCCGCGACCCCCGGCGGAATCGGCACCGAGCAGGCGCTGATCGTCTACGCGTTCCGCGACGTCGGCGTCGCCCGGTCGACACTGCTCGCGTTCAGCGTCGGAATGAGGCTGACGCTCACGGTCGTCAACGTGATCGTCGGCTTCACGGCGATCTTTCTGTCGCTCGGGACCGTCCGGTTCACGCCGCCGTGCGAGCCGGGCGACGACCGGGCCTACGCGCCAGGGCGTCGCGGCTACCGGGCGGCGAGCCGCCGGCCCGCCTTGTGCAGCTGGGCGTAGACGGCGCGCGGCCGTTTTCGACGGCAGCCCCGGGACCCCCTCGAGCTCCTCCCGCGACGCCTGGACGAACGCCTCGGCCGAGCCGAAGTGGTTGAGGATCGCCCGCCGGCGTGCGGGCCCGATGCCCTCGAGGTCGTCGAAGATCGATTCGAACGCCCGCGTGTCGCGACGTCGCCGGTGGAACCCGATCGCGAAGCGGTGCGCCTCGTCCCGAGCACGCTGGAGAAGTTGCAAGCCCGCGTCGTGACGCGGAAGCCGGATCGGCGTCGCGCGCCCTGGAACGAACACCTCCTCCTCGCGCTTCGCGAGCGCCACGACTGCGACGCGCGGCAGATCGTACGTCGCATGGATCGCCTCGAGCGCCGCCGCCAGCTGCCCCTTGCCGCCGTCGATCACGACGAGGTTCGGGATCTTCGAGAAGCTCTCGTCGAAGCGATCCTCCGAGGCGGCGTCGCGGAGCCGCGCGAAGCGGCGCGAGACGACCTGCGCCATCGCCGCGAAGTCGTCCTGCCCCTCCAGGCCTCGCACCGCGAAGGTGCGGTAGTGGGCGCGCCGCGGCTGCGCGTCGACGAACACCGCCATCGACGCGACGATCTCCCGCCCCTGGATGTTCGACACGTCGAAGCACTCGATCCGCGTCGGCAGGCTCTCGAGGTTGAGCGACTCGCGGAGCTCCTCGAGGGCCTCGACGCGGCGCCGGCGCCTCTGCTCCGTGACGGAGGCGTCGTGCTCGAGCGCGAGCCGCGCATTCTCCTCCGCGAGCTCCGCGAGCCGGCGCTTCTCGCCGCGCTGCGGCGCGCGCACCTCGACCCGCGCGCCGCGGAGGTCGCCGAGGAAGGACGCGAGCGCATCCGTGTCCGAGATGTCCGAAGGCACGACGACCTGCGGCGGGATGGCCGGCGCGCCGCCGTAGTGCTCGACGCAGAACGACTCGAGGATCGTCTCGCGATCCTGTCCCTCGACGTTCTCGAGGTGGAACGCGAAGCGGTCGACCATCTTCCCATCCCGGAGCGGGAACAGCTGGACCGCTGCGCGGTCGCCCTCGACCGCAAGGCCGATCACGTCGATCGTGCCGACCGCGCGCTTGTCGGCGGCCTGGCGCTGCGCGAGGCTCTCGACCGCGAACAGCCGGTTCCGGTAGCGCGCCGCTTCCTCGAACCGCTCGTTGGCGGCCGCCTCGCGCATCCGGCGCTCGAGCTCGCGGCGAATCGGGCGCGTCTCGCCGGAGAGGAACTCGATCACCCCGTCGATGATCTGCCCGTACCCCTCCTCGGAGATCGCGCCGACACACGGCGCCGTGCAGCGCTCGATGTGGAAGTCGAGGCAGGGGATTCCCGAGTGGCGTCCGGGCTTCGGCCCTTCGCACGGCCGGAACTGGAAGACCCGATTGAGCACGTCGAGCGTCTCGCGCACCTTCTTCGCGTTCGCGTACGGCCCGAAGTAGACCGTCCCGCGCCGGTGACGCTCGCGGGTGAACATCACGCGGGGATACGGGTCGGCGACCGTGACCGCGATGTACGGGAACGACTTGTCGTCGCGGAGGCGAACGTTGAACGGCGGCCGGTGGCGCTTGACGAGGTTCTGCTCGAGGTGCAGCGCCTCCGCCTCGCTCTGGGTGACGATCACCTCGATCCGGCGGATGCGATCGACCATGCGGTCGATGCCCGACGCGCATGTCGCGCGCCGCGGTTGAAGTAGCTGCGCACACGGGCGCGCAGCGACTTCGCCTTGCCGACGTAGAGGACGTCGTCCCGGTCACCGCGAAAGAGGTAGACGCCCGGGCCGCGCGGCAGCTTGCCGAGCTGGCTCCGAACGGAATCTTCATGCACGCGAGCTAGCGTACCCCGACCGTGCGGCGACCCCTCTCGACCCTGATCGGCGTCCTCGCCGCGTTCCTGGTCTTCGCGCTTCCCGCCGCAGAGCGCGGGACCGACGATGGCACTCGGGGCGGCGGAGGACAACGTCCGGGCGGCGGATCTCGTCACCGCGAAGGCGGCGATGTCCAGGCTCCGGCTCGCCGGGCTTCACGTCCGTGCGGCTGACGTCGAACTGGCGTCCGGGCCTCGTCGCGCCGACGGCCGGAGAGCTCCAGGTTCTCCGCAACGTCGAGGCCGCAGCCCGTCTCTCGGGCGTGAAGGTCTACATCTCCGTCTACCACCCCGGCTCGGCGACGACGCCTCTCGACGCGACGGCTCAGGCCGAGTTCGCGCACGTACACCGCTGCGATCGCGCGCGCGGTGCCGTCGTTCGACGACGTGATCGTCGGCAACGAGCCGAACCTCAACCGCTTCTGGCTGCCGCAGTTCGCGCCCGACGGCTCGAACGCATCGGCGCCGGCCTACCTGCAGCTGCTCGCGCGGACGTACGACGCGCTGAAGGCGGTCGACCCCGGGCTCCGCGTGTGGGGCGGCGCCCTCGCGCCGCGCGGCGGCGACCGGCCCGGCGGCATTCGCCCGACGTCCTCTCCCACGGCTTTCCTCAAGGCGCTCGGCGTCGCGTACCGCGCGAGCGGCCGGACAGCTGCCCGTGATGGACGGCCTCGCGTTCCATCCGTACCCGGACAACTCGTCGCAGAGCCCGGACTTCCCGCACCCGAACTCGACGACCATCGGCCTCGCCGACTACGACAAGCTCGTCGCGCTGCTCGCGGAGGCCTTCGACGGGACCGCCCAGCAGGGCTCCACTCTGCCGATCCTCTACGACGAGTTCGGGATCGAGTCAGTCGTGCCCGACGGGAAGAAGAGCCTCTACACCGGCACCGAGCCGACCACCACGAGGCCCGTCGACGAGCGCCAGCAGGCGGCCGCCTACGATCTCGGCCTCCGGTTCGCGTTCTGCCAGCCCACCGTCGCGGGCGTCCTCCTCTTCCATACCGAGGACGAGCGCGCGCTCGTGAGCTGGCAGTCGGGCGTGTACTACGCGGACGCGACGCCGAAGGCGAGCTTCTGGGCCGTGAAGGACTCGCTCGATCGGGCACGCGGCGGGTCGATCGCGAAATGCGACGGCGTCGCGCTCGACGTCCGGCTGACGAACCCTCCGGTTCCCCGGGCCGCGCGAGTTCCTGACGGGCAAGCGCGACATTCGCTTCCGCTGCACGTACGACTGCTCGTGGGAGCTCGTCGCGACGCGAACGACGACGGGCGCCGTCGCGGCGCGCGTCCGCGGCCACGGTCGCTACGCCCGGCCGCTCGTCGCGTCGCTCAAGGGCCGCAAGCTCGGTCGCGCGCCTCTCCGCCTCTCGCTCACGGTCGTCCACCCGGTCAACCCGGGCGCGCCGTTCACGCGAACGAGCGGCGAGCTCCGCCCCGCCTAGCCTCTAACCCTCGGGAGGCCGCACGGAGTAGGTGAGCTGCACCTGCTGCCCGTCCTGCCGGACCGACTCGAGCCGGACCCGCTTCGACGTCAGCCGTCGCGGGAGGAGCGGCGCGCCGGCGCCGAGGAACACCGGCTGCATCCCCAGCAGGATCTCGTCGAGCAGCCCCTGGTCGGCAAACGCGCCGACGAGCTCGCCGCCGCCGACGAGCCAGACGTTCCTGCCGTTCGCGGCGCGCACCAGCTCCGTGTGCACGGGCGCCACGTCGCCCTGCACGAACCGGATGTCGGCGTCCGGCACCACGGGAAGGTCGCGGTGCGTGAAGACCCAGCACGGCGTGTCCCCGTACCAGCCCCGCCACTTGTCCGGCTCCTCGTCGAGACGCTCGTGGGCGTAGACCCACTCGTACGTGGTCCTCCCCATCGCCATCGCGCCGACCCCGGCGAAGAAGCCGCCGAACCCCTCCGCCCCGCTGCCGCCGTTCCGCGGAACCTCGAACAGCCACTCGAGCGAGTTGTCGGTGTCCGCGATGTAGCCGTCGACGGTCGTCGCCGTGAAGTACTGCGTCTTCGTCATCGCTCCATCGTGCCGGATTACGTGCCGCGCCCGTACCATTCACGCCGATGGCGGACGGGTACGAGCGCATCGAGGGAGTCGAGGTCGGGCAGTACGTCGCCTACCGCTTCTTCCGTGTCGATCCGGCGTGGCGCCGGCTTCCGATCGACGAGCGGACGGCGGGCAAGGAGGCATTCGCGGACGTCGTCGACGAGTTCGCCGGTCGGATCGAGGGGCTTCGGGCCTACTCCACGGTCGGCGTCCGCCCCGAGGCCGATTTCTTCCTCTGGACGATCACCCAGCGCTACGACGACCTGCTCGAGCTCGGAGCGGCGCTGAACGGGACGCCGCTCGCCGGCTGGCTCGAGACGCCGTACTCGTACCTCGGGACCACGAAGCCGTCGGTCTACACGGACAAGAAGCGCATCCGCCAGGGGCGCGTCGCGCCGCGGAACGCCCCGTACCTCGTCATCTACCCCTTCGTGAAGCGGCGACCGTGGTACTTCCTGACCTTCGAGGAGCGCGCGAACGCCATGCGCGAGCACGCCGAGGTCGGCGGCAAGTTCGTCACGATCACGAACCACACGACGTACTCCTTCGGGATCGACGACCAGGAGTTCATCCCGGCGTTCGAGGCGGAGGAGCCGGCGGACTTCATGCACCTGATGATGACCCTCCGCGAGACGGAGGCATCCCGCTGGACCGAACGCGACACGCCGATCTTCGTCGGGAAGCTCGTCGACGTTCGCGTCGCGCTCGACGCCCTCGACGGCGCCGTCGACCGAGATCCCGAGCGCCGAGGCGCTCTACCACGCCCCCGACGGAACGCACTACCCGGCGCCGTCGCGGTAGTTCCACGCGAGCGGGTTCCGCAGGAGCGGGATCCTGCAGCTGATCCCCGCCTACGGCGGGGCACATCCCTGAAGGCGCGCTGTCGCGGTCCACTGCAGTCGGACTACCCGCTTCGCGGGCTACACGTAGCGGTGCTCGCGCCGCCAGACGCGGAAGATCGCCCAGGCGCAGCAGGCGAGGACGACGAAGAACACGACGGCGTCGGCCCCGCTCGGACGGAGCCCGAGCACCGCGCCGATGTCGAGCACCGCGATCACGATCGCGCCGTAGAACGTCCTCTGCGAGAGCGTGCTCCACATCTCGATGTCGGACCGGCGCTCGCGCCAGAGCAGGAAGAGGAAGAACGCGATCGCGAGGAAGAAGGCGATCCGGAGCAGCGCACCCGCCGTGACGAGCGACTCCTCGAGCGAGAAGACCACGATCACGAGTGACACGAGCGCCGATGACTGCCATGCCGCGGATGAACGCGTTCTCCCAGAGCCGTCTCATGCGGACCCCGTCATGAAGGCTCGGACCGCGAGCGCTCCCGCCACGCCCGTGGTCGCGGCGAACCAGAGAAGCCGCCGCGGCCCCGACTCGGGCGCGTAGAACCACGGCACGAGCGCGACGGCGAGCGCGAGCGAGCCGTACGCGTAGTGGAGCTCGTCACCCGCGCGGCGGTCGTCGGCGAGGAGCAGCAGCCCGACCGCAACCTGCGCGACGAGCAGCGTCTGGGCGAGGGAGAGGAGATGCGTCGTGATCGCCCCGGCGCCTCGGCCGCGCCAGTAGAGGACGCCGCCGACGAATGCGGCGAACGCGCACACCGCGATCACCACCGCCCCGAGCCACGGATGGAGCGCCGCCACGCGGCGAGGGTAGCGCAGCAGGACCACATGACGGGACGGGCCGGGCCTAAAGCCGATCGAGGAGCTGCTTCTTCTTGTCGTCGAACTCGGTCTGCGTGATCAGGCCGCGGTCGCGCATGTCGGCGAGCCGGCTGAGCGACACGTCGACCTCCTCCGCCGTGAGTCCCGCGGGTGCCGGCGGTGCCGGCGCGGCAGCCGCCGGCGGTGTCGCAACGGTGACGACCTCCTGCAGGACGCGACCGCCGCCGACCTCCATCTCGTACTCGTGCTTCGCGTCGAGGAGTGCCTTCTTGAAGCCGTCGGCGTCCGGCAGGAAGCGGATCTTGCTCGTTCCCTGCTCGCTGCCGGTCAGCAGGTCGATCTCGCCGTAGCCGACGATCCGACCCAGCCAGGGGTGCCCGACGACCATGTCCGTGATCATCGAGAGCGTCGTGTCACGCGTGTACTTGTTGATCACGCCGCCCGGCCTCGATCACCCGGCGCGTCGTCACGATGTACCGCTCGACGCGCCACACGAGGTAGAACCAGCCGACGCCGAGGATCCCGATCGTCAGGAATATCCAGAAGCCCCAGTCGAGCAGCGTGGAGAAGAAGCCGGACACGCCGCCGTCGTCGAACTGCTGACCGAGGATCAGGAGCAGGAGCCCGCAGCCGAGCGAGAGGACGAACCAGCGTCCGGCCTCGAGGAACGTCAGCCAGTGACGTTGCCGGACGAGGACGACGCGCTCTCCGGAGGCGAGCAACGAGGCATAGCGGGCAGTCGGATCGTCGGGCGTCGAGCTCGGGTGGTGGTCTGGGCGGCGTCAGACACGGCCGGGCTGATACTGACACTGCGGCCGGAGCGTTGCGACCGCTCAGTGGGCTCCGGGCCCGGCGGCGGCCTTCCAGACGTACGACCGTAGGAACGCGGCGAGCGCGGTTGCACCCGTGGAGGTGAGGTGCAAGCCGTCGTCCCCGAACCACGACTTTCCGCTCGAGAAGGCGTTCCAGTCGGCGACGAGGAGCTGCGGCCAGCGCTTCGCCGCGGACTTGATCACGACGTTCGTGCGGTGGTAGATGCTCCGCGTCTCCCGAAGCGTCACCCAGACGACGCCGGCGGCCCCCTGAGCGAGCGCGGCACGCATGACCCGGTCGATCCCTTGCCGGTAGCCGTCCGCCGACTCGTTGTAGCCGACGTTGACGATCAGGACCCGGCCGAGCGAGCGACCGTAGCCGCTGCACGGCCTCGAGCGCCGATGGAGGCGTCGAGCCCTGAAAGGTGCAGCTCGGCTGCACGAGCCGTCGGCACACCTGGAGGTCGAGGCGCACCTTCAGGCCCTGCCGGAGTTGGGACTGGGCGGCCGGGATGTACGAGATCGACGCGGGCACCGAGTCCCCGACGAAGGTCACGGGAAGCGGCCCCTCTGGCGTCCGCCGCCGTTGCGCCGGCGAGTGAGGCAGCGACGAGCACGGCAACAGCTGCGGCTCCGAGTCGCACGCGGCGACGGTAGCACCGGCCCCGTACGAGGTCTGTAAGCGACACCGGCCGGACTTCGCCGTCGCGCCGACCCTCCTCGCGTCAGGGTCGGAGGCTCGTGCACCGGCGGAGCGCGCGCCAGTCCGCGAGCGCCTGCGAACGTGCGCTTCCCGTCAACGGATACGGAATACCGCCGGAGATGCGAGCGGGCACCCACCGGTACCCGTCGATCCGGCGTCCGGTGACGGTCACCTCGAGCACGCCGGTCTGCGACGTGAGCTCGCGGAACGCGTAGAAGACGAAGTTGCCGAGCCCGTAGGCGACCAGCGCGCGGTTCATCCGACCGGCGCCTAGGAGCACGTGCGCGTGCGAGCCGACGACGACGTCCGCTCCGGCGCCGACGAGCGCTCGCGCGAGCGACCTCTGGTCTCCGGTCGGGCACGTCGCGAGCTCGAGCCCCCAGTGGAGGAAGACGACGACCGTATCGCTCGTCTCCCGGGCCTCGCGCACCGCGCGGAGGAGGCGCGGCTCGTCCTTCGCCGACGCGAGCCCGATCTTGCCAGGCCCCGCCGTCCACTCGGTGATGAGGTGGTCGTCGAGAACCTGCGTCGCGCCGATGATCGCGATCCGCTGCCCGTTGACCTTCACGCGATGGGGCGCGTACGCCTGCGTGTCGTTCCACCCTGCGCCTACGATCGGCATCCCGGCCCGCTTCCCGGCCGACAGCGTGTCCCGCAGGCCGGTCGGCCCGAAGTCCATGCCGTGGTTGTTGGCGACGTTCACGACGTCGACCCCACCGGCGGCGAGTGCCGAGAAGGCGCTCGTGGGGGCCCGGAAGGTGAACGCCTTCGCGGCGGCCGACCCGCGGTCGGTGACCGCAGTCTCGAGATTGACCATGGCGACGTCGGCGCGCCGGAGGACCGGGGCGATCGGCGCGAGCACGCTGGCCGGCGAGGCTGCGTTCCGCTCGCGGATCGGGCTCTCGAAGTGGACGTCACCGCCGAAGGCGAGGGTCACCGCCTTCCCGCTGCCGAGGCGGTCGCGCACGGGAGTCGTCGTTGCGGCGGGCTTCCGCGTCGCCGCGGTGTCGCTCCCGCGGGCGACGCCGTGCGTGCCGCTCGCGCGACGCCGCGCGGGCAGACTTCGTCGGCCCGGTCGCCCCGAGGACGAAGCCGCCCCCGAGTGCAACGAATGCTGCGAGCCCGGAGAGCGCGACCGCGCGACGGCGGCGCACCCGGCGCAGGCGCGCCGCGCGACGGGTGGCGCGTTCGTCGGTGGTGAGCTGTCCGGAGGCCATTCAGATCCACGACCCTGGGGAAGTCGTGGGCCGGCCGGCGAACCGTAGCCGAGCCGATCCCCGTCCGATCGCGAGGTCAAGCTTCGTGTCTCGACCACCAGCGCTCTTTGGAGGACACGGCATGGCAGGGAGCGAGAACGGCCGAGCGAATGGACGGATGATGCGCGGCGTCTTCCTCGCCACGGCTCTCGCTTCTCTCGCGACCGCCTGCCTCCTGCCGGCAAGCCCCGCGAGCGCGCCGCAGTCGCGGATCGCCGCACCCTCCTACGTTGCGATCGACGCGGCGACCGGTGGTGTGATCATGGGCCGGAACGCCTCGTTCCGCCGCCCGATCGCATCGCTGACGAAGGTGATGACGGGGCTCCTCGTCATCGAGCGAGGGGGCCTGCAGGACAGAGTTCTCGTCACGCCCCGTGCCGTCGCGGTCGAGGACTACCGCGAGGGCCTCGTCGTGGGACGCTCCTACAAGCGGATCACGTTGCTCTGGTCGTCGCTCCTGGCGTCGGCCAACGACTCCGCGACCGCGCTCGCGCTCGACGCGGGCGGCGGCTCGCTCGATCAGTTCTACGCCGCGATGAACACCCGGGCGCGCTCGCTCGGGATGGTCCGGACGCGGTACGCGAGCGCATCGGGGCTCGAGGACGGGACGAACCTCTCGACGGCACTCGACCAGGCGCGCCTCGCCCGCGCCGCGCTCCGCAACCCGCTCTTCGCGCGGATCGTGTCCTCGCGGACGCACCGCACCCGCTGGGCGGCCCCGACCTACGCGAAGCTCTGGGTGAACCACAACAGGATGCTGTCCTGGGCGCCCGGCACGTACGGCGTGAAGACGGGCTGGACGACGAGGGCCGGTGGCTGCCTCGTGATCGCCCAGCGCCGCGGCGACCGTGCGGTCGTCGCCGTCGTGCTCGGCTCGCCGAGTATCTGGAGCGACATGCCGACGCTGCTCGACCGCGCATTCGCACGCCAGCCGTCGTCGTAGCGCCGGTCGACCGGAATAGTCTTCTCTCGTGGCCGACACCGCCGCCACCTCCGAGGTCACCGTCGTCCCCGCAAACGAGGCGAGCTGGGAGGACCTCCAGGCCGTGCTCGGCACGCGCGGCGGAGGGGCCCTCTGCCAGTGCCAGCGGTTCAAGCTGCAGCCGAAGGAGTCGTTCGGATCGACTCCCGTCGAGGAACGCGCCTTCCGGCTCCGCGAGCAGACGAGCTGTGGTCATCCGGACGCAGGCACGACCAGCGGGCTCGTCGCGTACCGCGACGGCGAGCCCGTCGGCTGGTGCGCGGTCGAGCCGCGCACGGCGTACCCGGGACTGCTGCGGGTGTACCGCGTCCCGTGGGTGGGTCGAGACGAGGACAAGAGCGACTCCAGCGTCTGGGCAGTGACCTGCGTCTTCACGCGCGCGGGGTTCCGGCGCCGGGGCGTGGGCTACGCGCTCGTGCGCGCCGCCGCCGAGTTCGCCCGGCAGCGCGGCGCCCGCGCCGTCGAGGGATACCCGATGCTCACCGAGCCCGGGCAGGACATCACCTGGGGAGAGCTCAACGTCGGCACCCGCAGCATGTTCGAGGCGGCCGGGTTCGCCGAGGTCGAGAAGCCGACCCCACGCCGCGTCGTGATGCGCATGGACTTCTAGGTTTCGCGCGAGCGGCTCGCGCCACCCGTCTCGTCGGCGAGCGACAGGGTCGCCTCGATAGCATCCAGGCGTGGTCACCGAGGGACAGCCCGCTCCGGAGTTCACGCTCACGTCGGACTCCGGCGACGAGGTCTCGCTCGAGTCGCTCCGCGGGAAGCCTGTCGTCCTCTACTTCTACCCGAAAGACGACACGCCCGGCTGTACCGCCCAGGCGTGCGGGATCCGGGACGCGTGGAGCGACTTCGAGAAGGCCGGCGCGGTCGTGCTGGGCGTCAGCCCGGACGGCGAGGCGTCGCACGAGAAGTTCAAGTCGAAGTACGACCTCCCGTTCACGCTGCTCGCCGACACGGACCACGCGGTCGCGGACGCCTACGGCGTCTGGGGCGAGAAGTCGTACGCCGGCAAGACGTACATGGGCGTCAAGCGCTCCACGTTCGTCATCGGCGCGGACGGGAACGTCGCGAAGGCGTTCCACAACGTGAAGCCGGCCGAGCACGCCGACCAGGTGCTCGAAGCGCTCGCGTCGTAGCCGCGGGGACAGTCCCCTTCAGGGACAGTCCCCGGATGAGGTGCCGGTAAGCTGGATACCCCCGCGGATGTGGCGGAATTGGTAGACGCGCACGGTTCAGGTCCGTGTGCCCGTAAGGGCGTGGAGGTTCAAGTCCTCTCATCCGCATGGCGACGCCGTTTCGGACCGCGGGACCGTGGCCCGACTGCCGCACGGCCCGAGAACGAGGGGCACCGTCCGGAACGCGACGAGCTACTCCGTCGCCGCCGGGCCCCCGGATTATTGCGTCATCGCGTGGCCATCTCATTCTCGGGCGACGACCGGGCAGGCCGCGGTCATGCCGCGCGAACGCTGCCTACGGGCCGCAGATGTCGATGTTCGGCGTCACCACGCTGTTGACAATGGTGAGTGTCGATCCGGCGTTGTAGATGGCCTCGCCGCCGCCACAGGCAATGTTGCCGGTGATGCTCGTGTTGGTGATGGCGACGCTCCCACCCGACGTGTAAATCGCGCGAGGGCGGTTGCCCGTGATGAGACTGCCCGCAATCGAGACGATTCCGTTGTAGTTGACGATCCCGCCAGCGTCGAAAGACGCGGCGTTGTTGGCGATGGTGCTGTCGGTGACGGTCAGCACTCCTTGGTTCTCGATCCCGCCGCCGAAGAGGCCGAAATTGTTCGCGACCCGTGTCCTGTTGAGCGTGGCATTGCCGGTTGCTGCGATCGAGATACCGCCGCCGCTCAGGGCGGAGTTGCGGGACACCAGGCCGTCGTTGAGAACTAGCGTCCCCGAGACGCTGATCCCACCGCCGCCGAAGCTTCCCGAACCCCCCGTGATCGTCAGCCCCGTCAACGTGACCGCGGCACCTGCGTCGATTCTCATGACGGCGCTGCGAGTGAACAAGTCGGGCACGAAAACGACCGTGGCCGGGCCAAAGCCGTTGTTGCTCTGACCCGTGATCGTCAGGTCCTTGCCGATCCCGATTCCGCCGCGCGCCGTGTTGGAGCATGTCCCTTTGAGCTTCAGTCTGTCCCCAGGCGCGGCAGCGTTCACGGCGGCCTGCAGGTCGTCGGACGCGCCACCGGAGGTCGTGTTCACGACGAGACACTTCTCGGGCTTCGCCGCCGATGCGTTGATCGGCACCAGCAGCACGACGGAGACGCAAACCGCGATCAAGAGCGAACGCTTCATGGCGAAGACTCCCTCCTAGCGTTGTGTTGCGTCGAAGCCTGCTCCTCGCCGCAAACAGGCATCTAACAATGCTCTCTTCCCTCCTCGTCGTGGCCGGACGCTAACGCGGCGTGAACACGAGCGAAGGCATCGTTGTAACCCCGGCGCGCCACGCGGCGTGCCACGACCACGCGGTATGCAGGGATACCGTCCTATCATCCGCAGAGCGCAGACCCGCCGACAAGCGGCGGTCGTCGGCGTCTCAATCCCCGTGACGCGCGCGCTGGCCCTCTCACTCCTCGTCGCAGCCCTGGCACTGCTCGGCGGCTCGTCCGAGCGCGCTCCGACGGCGGCTGCCGCCGATCACAGCCAGGTCGTCGTGCTCCTCCGCTCCCCGTCCCTCGCCGTCGCGGGCGGCGCCGGAGCCACGCGGCGGATCGACGGCGAGCAGCGGCGCTTCGAGAAGGCGTTGCGATCCCACATCCCGAGCGCGACGGTGCACTGGCGCTACCGGATCGTCGCCAACGGCGTCTCTGTCGTCCTCCCGTCGAGCGACCTGCCACGGCTGGCCGGCCTTCCCGGCGTCCGCGAGGTGTTCGCGCCGGCGACGTACCGGGCGCTCGCCGGCCCCGATGCGGCGACGATCCGCGCGCGAGAGCTGCCCGCCGCCGACCTCCCGAACGCCGGCGCCGGGGTCAAGATCGGGATCATCGACGACGGCGTCGACCAGCGACACCGGTTCTTCGACCCGGCAGGGTACGCGATGCCCTCCGGATATCCGCGCGGCCAGGCGGAGTACACGACGGCGAAGGTCATCGTCGCCCGCGCGTTTTCGCCGCCCGGCGCGACCTGGCGCCACGCCTCCAAGCCCTTCGACCCCGAGCAGTCGAGTCACGGGACGCACGTCGCCGGAATCGCCGCCGGGAACCGCGACACGCTCGCAGAGGGCACGCGGATCAGCGGCATCGCGCACCGCGCGTACCTCGGGAACTACAAGGCGCTCACCGTCCCGACCGACGCGAATGTCGGGCTCGACGGCAACGCCCCGGAGATCGTCGCCGCGATCGAGGCTGCCGTGGCCGACGGCATGGACGTCATCAATCTCTCGATCGGCGAGCCGGAGATCGAGCCGTCCCGCGACGTCGTCGCCCTCGCGCTGGACGCGGCCGCGGCGGCCGGAGTCGTCGCCGTCGTCGCTGCGGGGAACGACTTCGACGACTACGGCCCCGGCTCGTTGACGTCGCCGGGGACCTCCACGCGCGCGATCACGGTGGGCGCGAGCACGTCCGGCACCGCACCGGGGATCGCCGGCTTCTCCTCCTCGGGCCCCACCCCGGTCTCGCTCCGTCTCAAGCCCGACTTCGTGGCCCCGGGCACGTCGATCCTCTCCGCCGAGCCCGACGGGTGGGCGACGTCGTCGGGGACGAGCATGGCTGCACCCCACGTCTCGGGTGCCGTCGCGCTCCTCCTCCAGCGGCATCCGGACTGGACGCCCGACCAGGTGAAGGCGGCCCTCAGCGTCACTGCACGGCCCGTCTCGGTCGGCGGTGTCGCCTCGCCCACGACGCGTGCCGGCGCCGGGCTCGTCGACGTCGCGGCCGCCGACCAGCCGCTCGTCCGTCCGACCCCGACCGCGGTCTCGTTCGGGCTCGTTGGCGCGAGCACGACGCGGAGCAGCGCCGTGACGCTCGCCGACGCGGGCGGCGGCGCCGGGCCCTGGGCGGCGACGATCGAGTCGCTCGCAGCTCCGGCCGGCACGAGCGCGACCGTTGCACCCGAGGTCGTCGTCCCCGGGGCGCTGACGCTCGGAATCACGACCGGCACCCAGGAGGGAGAGATCTCCGGTGTCGTCGTGCTCCGGCGGGACACGGTTGTCCGGCGCATGCCGTTCTGGGGCCGGGTCGCCGTCCCGCAGCTCCGGACGACGACGCAGTCGCTCGCGCGTCCCGGCGCCTACGCAGGCGACACGCGGGGACGTCCGGCGCGCGTCGCCGTCTACCGCTATCCCGAGGTGCCGGCCGCGGGGCCTGTCTCGTCCCGCCTCGACGGCCCCGAGCAGGTCTTCCGCGTCCGCGTCACCGGCCGGGTCGCGAACTTCGGCGTCGTGATCACGCAGCGCGGCGCGGGATCCCGGGTCGAGCCCCGGGTCGTCGCCGAGGGGAACGAGAACCGGCTGACGGGGTACCCGGCGCTGCCGGTCAACCTCAACCCCTACGTCGACGAGTTCGGCGGCCCGACGCTCGTCGCCGGAGCGATCCACCCGAAGCCCGGTACGTATCACGTGGTCTTCGACAGCCCGAGCTCCGCGGGCGCCGGCACGTTCCGATTCCGCTTCTGGATCAACGACGTGACAGCGCCGACCGCGGCGATCGTGAGCCGGCGTGTCCGCGTCGGCTCGGCCGTCCGGATCCGGGTCCGCGACGTCGGGGCCGGGGTCGATCCGCGGTCGCTCGAGGCGACCGTCGACGGCAGGTCGGCGCGCGCGACCCTTCGCGGCGGGATCGTCACCGTCTCGACCGCCGGCCTCGCGGTCGGCGAGCACCGCCTCAGGGTCGAGCTCGCGGACTACCAGGAGACACGGAACATGGAGAACGTCGCGCGGATCCTGCCGAACACGCGTGTCGTGTCCGCGCGCGTGACCGTCGTGCGGCGCTAGGACCGCTCGCTCTAGCGCTTCGTCCGCGGCTCTTCGATCGTCGGGAGCGCGTCGAGATCCCGCTGCACGCTCTCGACGAAGTCGTCGTCGTCCGTCTTCACGACCCGCAGCTTCGACTTGCGGCGCTCACGGTCGCGACGACGCCGTGCGTCGGCGCCGACGACGTCGGACACCCTCGGCCATTCCGCAGCGACGACGACGAGGACGCCGAGGGCGAGCAGGACGATCCACGGCCAGCTCACCTTCCTGATACTAGCTCGGTCGAGTCAAGGTGGCACGGGCCGCCTCGACGCGCGGACGGGCGTCGCAGCCCTCCAGATGGTCGTTCACGAGGCCCATCGCCTGCATGAACGCGTACACCGTCGTCGGTCCGACGAACGACCAGCCCCGCCGCTTGAGCTCCTTCGCAAGCGCCCGCGAGGCATCCGTCTGAGCGAGCTCCAGGAGCGCCTCGTGGGTCATGCTCGGCGGACGATCCTCGGGGCCTGGCTCGAACCGCCAGGCGAACGCCGCGATCGATCCCTCGGCCTCCACGAGCTCGAGCGCCCGCTGCGCGTTGTTGATCGTGGACTCGATCTTGCCGCGGTGACGGACGATCGAGGCGTCCTCGAGCAGGCGCTCGACATCGCGGGCGCCGTACCGCGCGACGACGTGGAAGTCGAACCCGGCGAACGCCTGCCGGAATGCCTCTCGCTTGCGCAAGATCGTGAGCCACGAGAGGCCCGACTGGAAGCCCTCGAGCGAGAGCTTCTCGAAGAGCCGGATGTCGTCCGTCACGGGCGTCCCCCACTCGTCGTCGTGGTACGAGCGGTACTCGAGGTGGTCGCCGCCGCCCCACCAGCAGCGTTTGACGCCGTCCTCGTTCCGCACGAGACCTTCGGCGAGGGTCACGCTGGTCCCCAAGGGGTCTGACCCCGAAGGGGTCTGACCCCCGTGAAGCGCGCGCCTCGCCACGCTCCACGGGGGACAGGCACCTGCGGTACCAGCCCCCGACGACTCATCGCCGCACGATCCCCATCGGCAGGTCCGCCAGGGGGACGCCGCCGTCCGCCGTGACGAGCCAGGTGTCCTGCATGTACAGGCAGTCCTCGCCGTTCGCGGCGATCGCGTGGGGGTGCATCGAGAGCACCATGTTCTCCGCGAGCTCCGTCTCGACCCCCTCCCCCACCTTCGGGAACTCGATCATGGTCATCCCGATCGAGTGGCCGGTGACATGGCCGAGGCGGTACCCGCGGTCCGAGAAGCCCTTCGAGACCGCCGTGTGCACGTCATGGCAGGTCGCGCCGGCACGCATCGAATCCCGGGCCGCCTCGAAGTACTCGACGTATGCCCCCTCCATCGCCTTCGTGTCGTCCGAGAGCTCCGTGCCCTCGGCCGCCACGGCGCGCGAGACCTCGACCCAGTGCATCCCGGGGCCGGCGACCTCGAGCGACGGCAGGACGAAGTCGCCCAGGATCTCCTCCTTGCGGGCGATCTTGAACTCCGGGAGCGCAATGCCCGATCGACCCGGCGCGGTCAGCACCATGTTCATCGTGAGGCGGCCGCAGCCTTCGGCGATGAAGTACTCCTCGGCGACGGCCATCACCTCGGCCGCGCTCCGGCCGGGCGCGTACGCCTCCGCCCACAGCTCGAAGCCGCGCCGGTTGATGCGCACCGAGTCGCGCACGCTCTCCAGCTCGAGATCGCTCTTCACCGCGCGCGCGAGGTCGAACTCGACGTCGAACGGCACGATGTCGAAGCCCTCGAGCGGCCGGTAGTCGCGCACGGTCATGACGTAGTCGAGCCCGTACACGCCGAGACGCCGCCAGCCCGCGTCCTTCGCGTGCGCGGCGATCGCGGCGCCCGGATGCGGGTCGAAGCGCTGCTCGATCAACGCCGTGCCGTGCTCGCCGACGTACCGCGCCTCGGAGGGGAAGACGACGAAGGCGTCTCCGTCGGCGGGGACGACCGCGTAGGCGTACCGGTGCACGATCTGAAAGCCGGTCAGGTACGTCACGGCGCCCTCGAAGCCCGAGTACTCACTCCCGGCGACGACGAGCGCGTCGAGCGAGTGCTCGGCCATCGCGGCGCGGACGTTCGCGTAGCGCTGGTCGAGTTCGGATCTCACGTCTGTCCCTAGAGCCATGAAGCTTCAACCCCCTTGATCAGCGCGGTGACCGCGTCGTGGAGCGGCGTCGGCACGCCGAGCTCCCGCCCGAAGCGTGCGATGCCGCCGTTCAGATAGTCGATCTCGGTCGCGCGGCGTGCCTCGACGTCCTGGAGCATCGACGCCTTGTGCCCGTATGCCACGTCGGGACGGGCGGCGTGGTCGATGAGCTCCTCCGGATCGGCGTCGAGCACGATCCCCTGGGCCGTCGCGACGGCGGTGCCCTCGCCGACGAGCCCCGAGACGAGCGCGCGGAGATCGGGCATCTCGCAGACGCGGCCATGGGTGAGGCCCGTGAGCGCGCCGATCGGGTTCGTCGCGGCGTTGAAGATCACCTTGCGCCACTGGCCCGGGCGCGCGTCGCCGACCGCGGATGTGGGCATGCCCGCCCGTGAGCACGCGTCGGCGAGCGGCTCGATCGCCGCGACGTCGATCGGTCGCGGCTCGAACGGCCCGAGCGTCGTGTCGCCCTTGACGTCCCACTGCACGACACCGGGCTCGAGGAGCTTGCCGGCGGGGAACGTCGTTCCGCGGATCACGCGCTCCACGTGGGCAGCGAGCGTCTCCTCGTTGCCGACGCCGTTCATCACCGACGCGACCGCGCCGTCCGCGAACGCGTGTGCCGTCGCGGCGATCGCGCCGTCGGCGTGCATCGCCTTCGTCGCCACGATGCCGTAGTCGCACGACGGCAGCTCGCCGGGGTCCGAGGTCGCGTTCGGCCGGCCGACGATCTGATCCGCGCCGGTCAATTGCAATCCGTTCTCTTTGATCGCATCGACGTGCGCTTTGTTCAGATCGAACGCCCAGACCTCGACGTCGTCGAGGGTCGCGAGATTCGCCGCGAACAGCGATCCCACCGCTCCGCAGCCGACGACGCAGATCCTCATGTCGCTCCCTCCTTCGCCGCCCGTGGACGCGCGAGGCGCCGAAGGCGCACCTCTCTCCCGCCCGTGATGCCCTCCGGACGCAGGATCAGCACGAGCGCCATGAGCGCACCGACGACGACGATCCTGCTCCCCGACGGGAGGTCGATGCCGAACGCGCCGTTCTCGGCCTCCGCGAGCAGCGAGTCGAGCCCCGAGACGGCGAGGGCGCCGACGACGGCGCCCCAGAGGCTCGTCATGCCGCCGATCACGAGCATCGCGAGCGTGATGAACGTGAGGTCGAGGTAGACGGCGTCGACGTTGATCGGGAGGTAGTGGACGTAGAGGCCACCCGCGAATCCCGCGAGCGCCCCGGAGAGCCCGAACGCGATCAGGCGCTGGCGGTACACCGAGATACCGACGGCGCGGGCCGCAGGCGCGTCGTCCCGCGCCGCACGGAGCTGCCGTCCGAAGCGGCTCACCTGGTACGCGAACGCGACGCCGATGGCGACGACCGCGCCGATCGCGGCCTGCTGCATGTCGGTCGTCTCCGGTACCGACGAGAAGACGTTGAGCCCGGGGCCGATCCGCTCGTAGTAGCGGAGGATGTTGTTCGTGATCTCGAGGACGGCGAAGGTGGCGATGCCGGCGGCGAGACCCGAGAGGCGCATCAGCGGCAGGCCCGCGAGGAGCGCGAAGATCCCGCCGACGAGTGCCGCGAGCAGGAGCGACGGGATGTTGCCGACGTTCGTGTCCGAGAGGAACCCGAAGAGGTTGGGCATCGTGGCCGGCTTCTCCTCCACCGGTACCGAGAGGACGCCCGCCGTCCAGGCGCCGACGGCGACGAAGCTGATGTGCCCGAACGAGAGGACGCCCGAGTTCCCGACGAAGAGGTAGAGCGCGACCACGATCGAGACCGAGACGAGCGCGTTGATGAAGTAGATCTCGGTCGAGCGCTCGAAGAACGTCCCGACCACGCCCGTCGCGACGACGAGCGCCACGGGCGCGAGCACCGGCAGGAACGTCCGTAGCTGCCTCATACTCGCTCCACCGGCCCGCGGCCGCGCGTGAAGAGCCCGGCCGGCCGCAGGAGCAGGGTCAGGATCACGAGGCCGAAGAGGAACGACGGCAGGTACTGGCTCTGCGCCGTCGGGAGCGCCCCGCCGAGCAGCCCGGACGCGTAGCCGATCGCGAAGCCGCCCAGCGTTGCCGAGAGCAGCCGGTTCATGCCGCCGACGACGACCCCGGCGAGGACGACGATCGTCTCGCGGAGCGCAAACGTCGATGTGACGAGCGGCTGTTGCACCGTGAGCATCACCGCGACGATCGCGGCGAGGATCCCCGACAGCAGGACCGCCGAGCCGATCACGCGGTTCGCGCGGACGCCGAGGAGCCGGGCGGTCTGGAAGTCCATCGCGGCGGCGCGCATCTGCAGGCCGACCGTCGTGCGGCCGAGGAACAGCACGAGCGCGATCAGGCAGACGGCCGCGGTGACGATGGCGACGACGGTGATCTTGCGCACGTCGGTCCCGAAGATCGTCCACGGGAGTTGAGTCTCGCGAGGAGGCGGCCGGCTCCCCGAGCGTGTCGTCGCGCTGGTCGATGAGGAGGGCGATCGCCTGGAGGAGGAACGCCACGGCGAACGTCGCGACGAGCATCGTGGCGGCCGACTGCGTCCGCAGCGGTCGGAAGACGACGCGGTCCATCGCCATCGACAGCGCGAGCACGACGGCGAAGCAGAGGACGATGCCGACCCAGACGGGCCAGTCCGGTCGGACGCGAACGCGAGGGCGAACGCCCCGGCCATGACGAGCTGGCCGTACGCGAAGTTGACGAGGCGTAACACGCCGAACACGAGTCCGATGCCGACGGCCATCAGCGCGTAGACGGCGCCGATGCCGATCGCGTCGACCTGCACCTGCGGCTCGATCGCCGCGCGCAGGAAGTCGGTGAGGCCGCTCGCGAGGACGCTCATGAGAGGTAGGCGTGGATCATCCGGTCGGTGTCGCCGGCGTCGACGGGCGTGAGCGCCAGGCGGATCTCGCCGCCCGCGAGGACGAGCGAGCGGTTCGCGAGCGCCACCGTGCGCTGCGCGCGCTGCTCGACGAGGAGCACGGCGATGCCCCGGTCGCGGATCGCGGCGAGGGCCTCGAAGACCGCGTCGGTGACCGTCGGCGAGAGTCCGAGCGAGGGCTCGTCGAGGAGGAGGACGTCGGGGGCCGCGACGAGCGCCCGGGCGATCGCGAGCTGCTGCTGCTGGCCGCCCGACAATGCCCCGGCGTGGCGCTCGCGGAACTCGGCCACCACCGGGAACATCTCGAGCACCCGGTCGACGTCCTCGGCCGCGCCGTCCGGCGAGCGTCGTCCGGAGAGGCCGAGGCGGAGGTTCTCGTCCACGGTGAGCTCGCCGAAGATCCGGCGTCCCTCCGGAACGAGGGCGACTCCGCTCCGCGCGACCGCCTCCGGCGGGCGTCCACGGAGAGAGCGATCGCCAAGGCGGACGTCGCCTGCCGACACCCGGACGAGCCCCATGATCGCGTGCAGGGTCGAGGACTTCCCTGCGCCGTTCGGCCCGATCAGCCCGACGATCTCGCCGGGCGCCACCTCGAACGAGACGCCGCGCACCGCGGCCACGGGGCCGTAGCGCACCTCGAGGTCCGAGACCACCAGCCCGGGCCCCGTCACGAAGGCCCCTCCTGGACGGCGCTCTCGCCGAGGTAGGCGGCGGCGACGTCCAGGTTCGCGCGGATCTCGCCGGGCGTGCCCTGGGCGAGCGTCCGGCCCTGGTCGAGGACCTGGATCCGGTCGCAGACGTCCATGATCAACGCCATGTTGTGGTCGATCAGGAGCACGCCGGCGCCGTGGTCGTCGCGAACCGACCGGACGACGGAGGCGAACTCCGGCACCTCGGCCTCCGGCAGACCCGCCGCCGGCTCGTCCATGAGGACGAAGCTCGGTCGCGTGGCGAGTGCGCGTGCGACGCCGAGTCGCCGCTCGTCGCCGTGCGCGAGCGCTCCCGCAGGCCCGTCCGCGTAGTCGTCGAGCCCGAGGAGGCCGAGCAGCTCGCCGGCCGTGCGCCGTGCGGCTGCCGGTGACGCGCCGACGCCCAGGGCGGACACCTCGACGTTCTCCCGCACCGAGAGCGACCGGAACGGGTGGCTGTGCTGGAACGTGCGCGCCAGACCGTGCCTGCCCCGCCGGCTCGCGCTCCAGCGGGTGATCTCCCGGCCCTCGAGCTCGACCGACCCCGAGGTCGGCAGGTCGAATCCCGTCAGCAGGTTGACGAGCGTCGACTTGCCGGCGCCGTTCGGGCCGATCAGCCCGACGACCTCGTGGCGGTGCAGCGTCAGCGAGACGCCCTGGACCGCGTGGACGCCGTCGAACGAGCGCGAGAGATCGGCGGCCCGGAGCGCTCCTCCGGGCCGCCGATCGTCCTGCGACTGCTCTTCCGCGCCTATCCGAGCCGTCCTAGATCTTCGGGACGACCTTCGCGACAACCGAGCCGACGCGCTTGCCCTTGTTGTTCTGGATCTGGATCACCCGGTACTGCCGACCGAACACCGAGTGGAGCGACGGCGAGAAGCTCACGAGGCCCGAGAGTGTCGGGACCTTCCTGAACTTCTCCATCGTCGCCGCGAGCACCACGCCGTTCGTCGACCCGCGTGACCGCTTGATCGCGGTCACCACGCCGTCGACGGCGGCAGAGCCCGTCACGAACCCGCCCGTGCCGGCCTTGAGGGTCTTCGCGAGCGCGTTGACCGCCCCCACCGGGTCGTCGCCGAAGATCGACGCGTAGGTGACGAAGTAGTAGTTCGTCACCTGCGGCTCCTTCGTGACCCAGTAGACCCCGTCACCGGCCCACGAGTTGAGGACCGCCGTGTTGTTCCCGAGCGTCCGGAGCCCCGAGATCATCTGCGGGAGCGCGCCGAACGCGCCCGCGGTCGAGGTCACGATCACGTCGGCCCGCTTGCTGTTCAGGCGCGTGACGGCGTTCGTGATGTTCGTCGAGCCGAGCGACTGGTACGTCTCCTCGGCGACGATCTTGCCGCCGAGCTGGGTGAACCGTGCCTTGAACGCCTTGACGACGTCGCGGAAGTAGACGATCACCGTGTCCGTCGCGAGGCTGGCATTCCGCCACCCCTTGCTCCATGCGAACTCGGCCATTGCCGACCCCTCATCCTGCGCAACGTTCCCGAACGAGAACGCGAGCCGACCCTTGGCGCCGAAGCGCTTCGGCCCCATCTGGTCGGTGCCGATGCACGGCGCGACCGCGAGGACACCGCGGTTGATCGTCTCCTGCACGACCGGCGCTGCGAAGTCGACGTCGCACGTCGTGAAGATGACGTCCGCGCCCTGCGAGAGCAGCTTCGCCGCGCAGGCACGCGCGATCGCCGGCTTGTTGCCCTGCGTGTTGCACGTCGCGATGCGGAGCCTCCGGCCGTTCGCTCCGCCCCGGGCGTTCACCTGCTTCACCCGGATCTGGGCGGCCGCGAGGGCCGGCCCGTCGAACGGGGCCATGGCGCCGTTCCCGTCGTACGCCCACCCGATCACGATCGGGTCGTTCGGCGCAGCCGGGGCCGATGCGGCGGTGATCGCGACGACTGCCGTGAGCGTCGCGAGGGCCGCTGCGAGCGCCCCTGTTGTCCTTCTCTTCATCACGCCTCCTGGTGCGTGGGTGTGGACACCGTCCACGATTCCTCTCTCGCCTTGACGAGGCGATACAGCGCCGTGTGCAACGGCACCGGGACGCCATGTCGCTCCGCCTCGCGGACGAGTGAGCCGGTGATGAGGTCGATCTCTGTCGCCCTGTGTGCTTGGACGTCCTCCAGCATCGACGGATAGTGGGCCGACCCACGACGGGTCGCGAGCACGTTCATCTCCCACGGGTCTTCGTAGAGGTCGATCCCCGCCGCGGCCGCGACGGCCTTGCCCTCGTCCACGAGGTCGTGAACGAGGTGGCCGAGGTCGCCCGGCGTCTCCTCTGCCGCGAAGTGCGGGTCGTGGGGAAGGCCCGTGAGCGCGGCGACGGAGTTCACCGTCGCGTTGAAGATCAGCTTCGACCACTGCGCGGGGCGCAGGTCGGCGAACACCTCCGCGACGAGCCCGGCCCGCCGGACGAGATCCCCGATCTCCTCGGACGCGGTCGAACGGCGTGTCCTCGTAGGGTCCCATCCAGGTGGCGGTGTCGAGGATGTACTCGACCTCGGTGTCGGAGTGCTTCGTTCCCGACATGAACGTCACCGCCGAGACGAGCGGCCAGTCGCCGTGCGCCCGCACCACCTCCTCGGCGCCGAGCCCGTTGAGCGTCGTCATCAGCATCGCGTCCGGGAACCGCCCTTCGAGGCTGGCGGCCGCATCCTCGAGGCCGGTCGCCTTCGTCGCGACGATCCCGAGATCGAACCGCTCGAGCTCGTCCGGGTCGGGAGTCGCGCGTAAGCGGGCGTGGAGGTCGCTGCGTCCGGTGATGCGGAGGCCGTCCCGTTCGAGCGCCTCGGCGTGGTCGCGACGGCGCGTCAGCACCGAGACGTCCGCGACCTGGGCGAGGTGCCCCGCGAAGAGGCTCCCGATGGCGCCGGCACCGATCACGCAGACACGCTCGATCGGGCGCTACGCAACCTGGGCGGCCCCGACCGGCTCGGCCGCCGGGACGCGCGGGATCACGGCTGAGGCGAACAGCTCCTGGTTCTTGATCGCCATCCAGTGCGGCGCGCCGCCGGCGTTGACCGTGATCCCGATCTCGGTGATCCCCGGGCAGACCTCGCGGGTCTCGGCGATTCGCGCGACGATGTCGTCGGGCGTCCCGACCCAGACGTAGTCCTCCTCGACGAGCTGCTCGAACGGCACCTCGGCGAGCTGCTCCATGATCCCGGCGGCGTAGAAGCCGTACCCGGCCTTCCCGAGCGCCTCGGCATCCGGCTTGTCGTACTCGAGCAGGGGCGAGCTGTTGCCGTAGATGAACCCGGTCACCCAGTCGCGCGCCTCGCGCATCGCGGTGTCGCGATCCTCGTCGAGGTGGCAGGCATGGATCCAGACGATGTCCGGCGTCGTGCCGTGCTCGGCGCACTTCGCCCGGTAGAGGTCGAGCTGCTCCTCGAGCACCTTGTAGGGGAGGAGCGGCGGAACGGCGACGCCCCAGCCGTGCTCGGCGGCGAGCTCGTAGGTCCTGTCGGAGGTCCCGCCGAGGAACACGCGGAAGTCCCGCTTCGGGAACGGGACGACATGCGAGTCGGCGACCTCGAAGTACTCGCCCTTGTGCGAGAAGCGCTCGTTGCCGAGGGCGGTGAACAGGAGGTCGACCGCCTCCTCGTACCGCGGCCGCGCATGCTCGTCGAGCGGGACGCCCGCCTTCTCGGGGATCCACCCGTGCCCGCGGCCGACGCCCCACTCGTAGCGGCCCTCCGTGAGGATGTCGGTCACCGCGATCGCCGAGGCCAGCACCATCGGGTTCCAGTAGGGGAGCGCGTGGAGCATCGTCCGGAAGCGGATGCTCTTCGTCCGCTGGGCGGCGGCGGCGAAGAGCGCTGTCGGATGCGCCGAGATGGAGAACTTCGGGAAGAAGAAGTGCTCGATCGACGCGTAGCAGTCGTAGCCCAGGCGGTCGGCGTTCTCGATCTGCTCGAGCACCTCCCGGTAGAGCTGCTGCGGGGTCTTCCCGTCGTGGAGCTGCATCTCCGTGTAGAGGCTGAACCGCATCGACCGCCCTCCCTCTCGTGACATGTCAACAGCGCGGAGTATCCCACTCCCCTGACTCCCGGTGTCGGACTTCAGTCCGACACCTCGTGCGGCGCGTCGCGTCGCGTCGCGTCGCCGAGCGTGTCCGACCGAAGTCGGACACGGACACCGTGGTCAGTACTCAACTCCTTGCCAACGCAGATCGCGCCCGCTGACCTCGATCGCGGGGATCGAGACCGGATCGGGCTCGCTCGCGTCCTGGGTCGGCGACCAGACGCCCCACGAGCGCCGGTAGTACATGAGCGGCGGCTCGAGCTCCGGCTGCACCCCTCCGGCCTCGACCCGAGCGACGAGCAGCACGTGGTCGCCGACCTCGAGCTCCTGCTCCGTCGTGCAGTCGGCCCAGGCGAGTACATCGTCCGCCAGGAGCGGCAGGCCGGAGTCGGTTGCTCGCCACGTGACGCTGGGCGAACTTGTCCTCCTCCTTCGACGCGAACAGGAGGCAGAGCTCGCTGCGGCCCTCGCCCATGAAGTTGACGACGAAGCGGCGACTCGCCCGCAGCGCCGCGAGCGTGCGCGACGCGAGGTCGACGCAGACGAGAATCGTCGGCGGCTCGGCCGAGACGCTGCAGACGGCGGTCGTCGTCAGCCCGCGCGGCGCTCCGTCCTCCGTGAGCGTCGTGACGATCGCCACGCCCGACGGGAACGAGGCCATCACGTCGAAGAAGGACTGCCGGTCGATCGTCGGCATGGTGCGGCGTCAGGCGACGACGGCCGTGCACTCGATCTCGATGAGACAGCCGGGCACGGCGAGACCGGTGATGCCCACGATCGTCTGCGCGGGATGGTCGGCGCCGCCCGTCACCTCGTCGATCGCGCTCGTGATCACCTCGTACTCGGTCGGGTGGAGCGTGTAGATCGTGCGACGGACGATGTCGTCCCAGCCGACCCCCGCGGCGCGGATCGCGATCTCGACGTTTCGCATCGCCTTGACGGTCTGCCCACGGAGATCCTCCGCCGCGAGCGAGAAGTCCGTCTCGAGACCGAGCTGCCCCGCGAAGTGGACGACGCGCGTCCCCTCGGCGATTGCGATGTGACTGAACCCGGGCGCGGGATGGAGCTCGGACGGGTTCGAGAGCTCACGTGCCATCGGTGCCTCCTGTCGTCTTCTTGGCGAGCCGTCGCAGCTCGGCGTCCGTGACGAGGCGCTGGCGCTTCGTGCCGAGTGCCTTGACCGCCGCGAGGAGCTCCGCGTGCTTCTCGGTGGGCACGTCCAGGCCGAGCCGTTCCACGGCGATCCGGATCGAGTCGATGCCGCTCTTCTTGCCGAGCACGATCCCTCGCTCGGCGCCGACGAGCTCGGACGCGTACGGCTCGATCGCAGGCGGGTCGTGGAACTGGGCCGCGACCGCGCCCGACTCGCGGGTGAAGAGCGCCTCCCCGGTCACCGCCTTCCAGGGCGGGAGTGGCGTTCCGGATCTCTCCGCGACGAGGCGCGAGAGGACGCGCGCGTGCGTCAGGTCGAGGCGGGTCGGGATGCCGTAGAGCGCCTCCAGTGCCAGCGCGACCTCGACGAGGTCGGCGTTGCCGGCCCGCTCGCCCATCCCGTTCACGGTGCCCTGGACCCAAGTTGCGCCGGCCTGCACGGCCGCGATCGCCGCCGCCGTGCCGAGCCCGAAGTCGTCGTGCCCGTGCCAGTGGACGGGGACGTCGAGGCGGTCGAGCGTGCGGGAGACGAGGAGCGCGGCCGCCTCGGGCGTCGCGATCCCGAGCGTGTCGACGACGACGATCTCGGCCGCCCCGGCCTCGACCGCCGCGGCGTACGCGCGGTCGAAGAACTCGAGGTCGGCGCGCGAGGAGTCGACGCCGAAGAAGGCGACGTGAATCCCGTTCTCGGTCGCGGACGACACCGCCTTCTGGATCCGCTCGAGCATCGTCTCGCGCGAGACGCCGAGCGCCTCGAGCTTGCCGTCGGAGATCGGGCTCTCGATCACGGAGGCGCCGACACCGAGCTCGACGAGCGCGTCGACGTCCGCCTGGACGGCGCGCGAGAAGCCCCAGACCTCCGCCCGGAGCCCGGCGCCGGCGATCAGCTCGACCGCGCGGAAGTCGTCGTCGGAGACGCGCGGGAACCCCGCCTCGATGCGGTCGACGCCCGCCGCGTCGAGCGCCTGCGCGATCTCGAGCTTCTCCTCGGGCGTCAGGACGACGCCGATGGTCTGCTCGCCGTCTCGGAGCGTCGTGTCGTACAGGCCGACGATGCCGTGCGGCTGCGGGTCGAGCGCCTGCCGGTTGATGTCCCCGGTCCAGATCTTCGAGCGGTCGATCATGCCCCCGCCTGCACGATGCCGTCGGGGAACGCGCACAGCTTCTCCGGCGCGCCGTCGGTGATCAGCCAGTTGTCCTCGAGCCGGAGCCCGCCGCCGCCCTCCCAGTAGCATCCTGGCTCGATTGCAAGCACCATCCCCGCCTCGACAGTGCCGCCGCCGGCCTGGTGTGCGTACGGCGGCTCGTGCGCCCGCGCGCCCACGCCATGGCAGATGGGGTGCGACGGCTGGCCTGCGTACCCGAGCCCTTCGATCCCCTCGCGGACGAGCCGGTCGAGCTCTGCGAGGCTCGCGCCGGGCCGGCAATGGGCGACCGCGGCGTCGTAGACCCCGGTCAGGCCGGTCTCCAGCTCGCGGTAGCGGTCGGTGAGCTCACCGACCACGACGTTCTTCGTGTGGTCGCACCAGTAGCCGTCGGCGCAGACCCAGATCTCGAAGAGCGTCGGCTCCCCCTCGACGACCGGCCGGTTGCTCGTTGCCGTGAACGTCCTGATCCCCGGCCCGGCCCAGACGAGCGAGAACCCGAGCGCGAGGTCGACCTTCCCTGCCCAGCCCGTCCCCTCGCCGTGCACGAAGCCAAGCCACTCCGAGGCGATCTGCGCCTCCGTCGTGCCGGGGCGGATGACGCCGAGCACGTGGTCCATCGCGGCGGCCGCGATGTCGTTCGCGAGCCGCATGCGCTCGAGCTCCTGCGACGTCTTGCTCGCCCGAGCCGTCGCGAGCAGCGGCGTCGCGTCGACGGCGTCCGGGAACGCGTCGAACCATCCCTTCGTGAACGTCGTCGGCTCGCCGACCATGCGGTCGGACGCCTGCGTGCCCAGCGAGAGCTCGAGCCCGACGACGCCGTGCTCTCGCGCCGCGTCGGCGGCCAGCACGAGCGTTCGCAGCACGGGCGGCCGCGGGTCGTCCGCGCGGTACCCCTCGACCAGGCGGACGTCAGGTGTCCACGCCGCGCCGGCGGCGTCCTCGGCCGACGCCTCCAGGCAGAAGAGCGTCGGGTCGCCGTCGCGCGGGAAGACGACCGCGTCGTACCCCTTCATGCCCCAGAAGCTCGTCAGGTAGAGGACGTTGTCGGGTGCGCGGGCGACGATCGCGTCGAGCCCCTGTTCTCCCATCAGCGTGCGGACGCGGTCGAGCTTGGCGTCGTCACGGGGCCAGGCCACGCGACGATCCTACTGTCATGTCACACGAGACGCGTGGGGCGGCGAACGGTCGAGACCCACGTGAGCTCGATCCTCGGCAAGCTCGACGTGCACGGCCGACGGGCACCGCCGCGTGCTCGCCGTGCTCGCCTACCTGCGCGCGGCCGCGTAGCTCAGCGGCGCCTCAGGCGCGATCGACGCCGACGTAGTTCTCGGCCAGGGACGTGGCGGCGGCGCGTGACGTCCGCAGGTAGCGGAGCTGGGACTGCTGCAGCCGGAAGGTGAACTCGTCCGAGGTCGGGCTCCGGTGAAGCATCGTCGTCATCCACCAGGAGAAGTACTCCGCGCGCCAGACCCGCCGGAGGCACGTCTCCGAGTAGCCGTCGAGCCCGGTGCGATCGCCGTCGCGGTACCACCGCACGAGCGCGGCCGCCAGTGACTCGACGTCGCGGACGGCGAGGTTGAGTCCCTTGGCCCCCGTCGGCGGCACGATGTGCGCGGCGTCGCCCGCGAGGAACAGTCGGCCCCACTGCATCGGCTCGACGACGAAGCTCCGCATCGGCGTCACCCCCTTCTCGACGATCGGCCCCTCGTGCAGCGTCCAGCCGTCGACGCCGAGCCGCGATTGGAGCTCCGCCCAGATCCGCTCGTCGGGCCAGGTTTCCAGGTCCTCGTTGGGGTCACATTGGAGGTAGAGGCGGGAGAGCTCCGGCGAGCGCATGCTGAGGAGCGCGAAGCCGCTCTCGGTGTGGGAGTAGATCAGCTCGTCGTGCGAGGGCGCGACGGCGGCGAGGATGCCGAGCCAGGCGTAGGGGTAGTCGCGGCTGAACTCGCGCAAGACGCCGGCGGGGACGCTCGGGCGGGAGACGCCGTGGAAGCCGTCGCAGCCCGCGACGACGTCGCAGGCGAGCTCGTGCTCGGTTCCGCCGTGCCGGTACCGGACGCGCGGCTGCTCGCCGTCGAGGTCGTGGAGCGTCACGCCGTCGACCTCGAAGTGCAGCGGCCGCCCGCTCGCGAGGCGTGCTGCGACGAGGTCCTTGACGACCTCGGTCTGCCCGTAGACGACGATCGACTTCCCGCGTCAGCTCGTCGAAGGCGAGCCGGTGGCGCTCGTCGCCCGACTGCAGCTCGATGCCCGTGTGCACCAGGCCATCGCGACGCATCCGCTCACCGATGCCCGCCTCGTCGAACAGCGCGGCGACACCGTGCTCGAGGACGCCCGCGCGGATCCGCGCCTCGACGTACTCGTGGCTTCGATTCTCGAGAATCACCGAGTCGATCCCCTCGCGATGGAGAAGGTGACCGAGCGTGAGCCCCGCGGGACCGGCGCCGACGATCGCGACCTGTGTTCGGCTCATGGCGGCGGCCGGCGCTCGAACAGCGCCGCTTGCCCCTGCCCCACGCCGACGCACATCGTCGCAAGCCCGTAGCGGCCGCCCCGCCGGCGCAACTCGTGCAGGAGGGTGACGACGAGCCGTGCCCCGCTCATGCCGAGCGGATGCCCGATCGCGATCGCGCCGCCGTTCACGTTCACGCGCTCCTCGTCGATGCCGAGCTCGCGGACGACGGCGAGCGACTGCGAGGCGAACGCCTCGTTCAGCTCGACGAGGTCGAGGTCCGCCGCGGTGAGGTCCGTGCGCGCGAGCAGCTTGCGGACGGCGGGCACCGGCCCGATGCCCATGACCGCGGGGTCGACGCCCGCGACCGCCGAGCCGACGAACGCTCCGAGCGGCTCCACGCCGAGCGAGCGTGCCCGCTCCTCGCTCGCAATCACGAGCGCCGCCGCGCCGTCGTTGATCCCGCTCGCGTTCCCGGCGGTGACCGTCCCCTCGGAGCGGAAGGCGGGCTTCAGCGACGCGATCTTCTCCGCGGTGGTGTCCGGGCGTGGGTGCTCGTCGCGCTCGAGCTCGCCGGCCGGCACGAGCTCGTCGGCGAAGCGCCCTGCCGCGTCGGCCTCCGCCCACCGCTGCTGAGAGCGCAGCGCGAACGCATCCTGGTCCTCGCGGCTCACGGCCCACCGCTCGGCGACGTTCTCGCCCGTCTCGCCCATCGACTCGCCCGAGAACCGCTCCTCGTAGCGCGGGTTCGTGAAGCGCCAGCCGAGAGTGGTGTCGTAGATCGTCCGGTTCCCGCGTGCGTAGGGGGCGTCCGGCTTTGCCGTCACCAGGGGAGCGCGCGTCATCGACTCGACGCCGCCGGCGACGAAGAGGTCGCCGTCGCCCGCGATCACCGCGTGGCAGGCACCGGCCACCGCGGAGAGGCCGGACGCGCAGAGGCGGTTCACCGTCACCCCGGCGACCGATTCCGGCAGGCCCGCGAGGAGCGCCGCGAACCGCGCGACGTTCCGGTTGTCCTCGCCCGCCTGGTTCGCGCAACCGAGCCAGACGTCCTCGATCTCGCCCGCAGGTACGCCGGCGCGCTCGACCGCCGCCGCGACCGCGACCGCCGCGAGGTCGTCGGGGCGGACACCTGCCAGCCCGCCGCCGTATCGCCCGACCGGGGTTCGGACGGCGGAGAGGACGACGGCGCGAGTCACGACGCCTCCGTCTCCTCGAGCACGCGCTGCGCGATCGCGAACGCGCTGTTCGCCGCGGGGACACCGCAGTAGACCGCGCACTGGAGGAGCACCTCGCCGATCTCGTCCGGGGTCAGGCCGTTCCGCCGCGCCGCGCGGACGTGCAGCGCGAGCTCGTGCTCTCGCCCACTCGCGACGAGCGCCGCCAGGGTGATGCAGCTCCTCGTGCGCCGGTCGAGGCCGGGCCGTGTCCAGATCTCCCCCCATGCGTAGCGGGTGATCAGATCCTGGAAGTCCTCGGTGAACGGCGTCGTGCGCTCGATCGCGCCGTCGACGTGCTCGTCCCCGAGCACTGCCCGCCGCACCTCCATTCCCCTCGCGTGGATCTCCTCGCGGCTCTCGCTCATGTGCCCTCCCGTTCGGACTCGTAGCGGGCGAGCGCACGGTCGACCAGGGCTCCCGCCGCGCCGAGATACGACGCCGGGTCGAACACCGCGTCGAGCTCCGCCTTGGTCAGCTCCGACTCGTCTGCCACGGCGTCGCGCAGTGTCCCGCCGGTCTCGGCCGCACGAAGCGCCGCGCGCCGCACCATGGCTCGCGCCTGGCTGCGTCCGAGCCGCTCGGTGAGGACGAGCGCGAACCGCTCGGCGACGATCGCGCCGCCCGTCAGGTCGAGGTTCGCGCGCATGCGCTCCGTGTCGACCTCGAGCCCGTCGAGCGCGCCGGCGAGCGCCGTGACGGCGCCGCCCGTCGTCGCGAGCGCGCCCGACAGCGCCGCTCCTTCCGCCTGCCACGGTCCAGCGCCGCGCTCGTGCTCCGCCGCGGCCGCCCCGACCAGCACCGACGCATGCCCGCGCGCGAGCTCTGCCGCGGCCCGCGCCCACGTCGCCCCGACGGGATTCCGCTTCTGCGGCATCGCGGACGAGCCGCCGCCGTCGCCGGCCTCACGAGCCTCCCCGACCTCGGTCTGGGCAAGCAACTGGAGGTCGACGGCAACCTTCGCGACCACGCCTGCGGCGATCGAGAGGGCAGCGCCGAGCTCGACGATGGGCGTGCGATTCGCGTGCCAGGGCAGTGTCGGCTCCGCGAGCTCGAGCTCGCGGGCGTAGAGCGCGGAGACCTCGAGCCCGTGCTCGCCGAGCGCGGACAGGGTTCCCGCAGCTCCGCCGAGCTGGGCGGGGAGGCTGTCCCGCAGCTCGGCGAGGCGCCCACGCGCGTCCGCGAGCGCGACGAGCCAGCCGGCGGCCTTCAGCCCGAAGGTGGTCGGAACAGCGTGCTGGAGCAGCGTGCGGCCCGCCATCGGCGTGTTCCGATGGGCTCGGGCCAACTCCGCGCAGGCGTCGGCCGCGCGCGTGAGGCGGCCGACGACGAGGCCGAGGGCCCGACGCGACACGAGCATCGCGGCCGTGTCGACGATGTCCTGGCTCGTCGCACCGAGGTGCACCCACCTCCCCGCCTCCTCTCCGACCCGCCGGATGAGGGCGCGCACGAGCGGGTCGGCGGGGCTGCCGGAGACCCGCCACTCGAGGAGCAGCACGTCCCAGTCGTACGCGTCGGCGGAGCACTCCGCGGCGATCCTGGCGGCGGCCTCCTCAGGGACGATGCCGGCGAGGGCGCCGGCGTTCGCGAGCGCCCGCTCGGCCTCGAGCATCGCCTCGAGCCAGGACCGTCCGGAGACCGCCTCGCGCAAGTCGTCGGGGACGAACAGGGCGTCGAACGCCGTCACACTGCGAAGAATGTCGTTTCCTGGGGACCCTGCAAGCGGATGTCGAATCGAAGCGCGCCGTCCTCGGCGATCGCGATGAGGCTTTCGCGCCCGCCCGGCCGCAGCCGGGAGAGCACGGGATCCGCGTCGTTCGCCTCGACCTCGTCGGGAAAGTAGAGGCGTGTGACGACGCGCTTGAGCAGCCCTCGCGCGAAGATGCCGACGGCGATGTGTGGGGCCTGCAGGCCTCCGGCGGGCCACGCGACGGGTCCGGGCTTGACCGTGACGAACTCGAACCGACCGTCGTCCGCGGTTCCGGAGCGCCCGAATCCGGCGAAGTCGCGCGCGCCGTAGGCGCCGGCGGGGCCTGCCTGCCAGATCTCGATCAACCCGTCGGGGACCCCGTCCCCGGCTCCGTCGAGGAGGCGCCCGCGGATCCGGATCGCATCGGTGCTGCTCGGGTCCACGAGGGTCGTAGGCACGAGGTCTCGGAGCAGCCCGATCGACAGGTAGGGGCCGGTGGTCTGCGACGGCGTCACCCCGAGAGCCTCAGGCATCGTGCGACTCCTGGAGCGGTGTCGCCTCGCGCCCGCCGAGCACGATGTCCCACTGGAAGCCAAGCGCCCAGTCGGCCTCGGTCAGCTCGAGCGCGAAGCTGCTCACGAGCCGCTGCCGCGCCCGCTCGTCGCGCACGGCGTTGAAGATCGGGTCGAACGGGAAGAGCGGGTCGTCGGGGAAGTACATCTGCGTCACGAGCCGCTCCGTGAACGCGCGGCCGAAGAGCGAGAAGTGGATGTGCGCAGGCCGCCAGGCGTTCGGATGGTTTCCCCACGGATAGATCCCGGGCCTGACCGTGACGAACCGATAGTGACCCTCGTCGTCGGTCAGGCAGCGGCCCGCACCCGAGAAGTTGGGGTCGAGCGGCGCATCGTGGAGGTCGACGTCGTGGAGGTATCGGCCGGCCGCGTTCGCCTGCCATATCTCGACGAGCTGACCACGGAGGGGTCTCCCGTCGCTCCCGAGGACGCGGCCCGCGACCACGATCCGCTGGCCGAGCGGCTCGCCGCCGTGCTGTCGGGTCAGGTCGGCATCGGTCGCCTCGACGGCGGACTCGCCGTAGGCCGGCCCGGTGAGCTCCGTCTCCGTCGAGGGGAGGATCACGAGCGGCTGCTTCGGGGCGCGCAGGCGCGTCGCGACGTACTCGGGGTGGTCGTTCGGCGGGTCGGCGCCCGGACGGATCGCATCGTCGACCTCGGGGAGGCGCTCATCGAGCCGCATGGCTCTCCTCCAGGGCGACGACGAACGGCGCGCCCGTGACCTCCGCGACATCGTCGACCGTCGCCTCGCCGAGCAACTCGGTCAGGCGAAGCTCGCCGTCGCGAATCCGGAAGACGGAGAGCTCCGTGACGATCACGTCCGCCGCGCCGGCGGCGGTCAGCGGGTAGCTGCACGAGGCCACGACTTTCGGCTCGCCTCGCGACGAGCTCGCCGTCATGGTCACGATCACCCGCCTGGCGCCGACGACGAGGTCCATCGCGCCGCCGACGCCCAGCACGTCCCTGCCCGGCACGGCCCAGTTCGCGATGTCCCCGGCGGCGCTCACCTCGAGCGCGCCCAGGACGGCGACGTCGATGTGGCCACCGCGGATCATCGCGAAGCTCTGGGCGCTGTCGAAGTAGGCGGCGCCGGGCAGCGCAGTGATGGGGAGCTTCGCGGCGTCGATCAGGTCGGGGTCGACGTCGTCGCTGTTCGGCCGCGGCCCGACCCCGAGCAGGCCGTTCTCCGTGTGCAGCACGACGTTGGACTCCGGCCCGAGGAACCCCGGGATGAGGTTCGGGATGCCGATCCCGAGGTTCACCACCTCGCCGGGGCGGAGCTCCTGTGCGGCGCGCTTCGCAATCCGTGCCTTCACGTCGTCGGTCATGCCGCGGCCACCAGGTGGTCGACGTACAGGTGCGGCGTCACGACCGACTCCGGCTCGAGCCCTCCGACTGGGACGATCTCGCCGGCCTCGGCGATCGTGATGGTCGCCGCGGTCGCCATCAGGGGGTTGAAGTTCCGCGCGGTTCGTCGGTACCAGAGGTTGCCGAAGGCGTCGGCTCTGGCGGCGTAGACGAGGGCGACGTCCGCCCGGATCGGCTCCTCGAGGACGTGACGGACACCGGCGATGACGCGCTCCTCCTTCCCCTCCGCGAGCAGCGTGCCCGCGCCGATCGGGGTGTAGAAGCCTCCGATCCCCGCACCGCCTGCGCGAATCGCCTCGGCGAAGGTCCCCTGCGGCACCAGCGTCGCCTGGATCTCGCCGGCGTTCACCGCCGCGACCGCTTCGGGGTTCGAGGTGAAGTACGACGAGATCCCGCGTCGAATCCGCCCCTGGCGCAGGAGCTTGCCGAGGCCGCGCCCCGGCTCGCCGATGTTGTTCGACACGATCGTCAAATCGGTCGCGTCCGAGTGCTCCACCAGCGCGTCGATGAGGGTCAGCGGCGCGCCGACGAGCCCGAACCCGCCGACCATCACGGTGTCGCCCGACGCGATGTGTGAGACCGCCTCCTCCGCTGAGACGGTCGCCGTCGAGGTCATCGGTCCCCAACCGTCCGCGTCCGCCGGCCGTGGACCGATGCGCATGCCCGCTGCTGCACCGCCATCCCTCGCGAGAGTTACAGCCAAGTGTCCGTCTGTCAAGACACTATCCCAAATAGCGGGACCCACACTCTTTATCGAATGACCTTCAACCCTCGACGACGGAGCGGTCGATCGCTCGCTTCAGGATCTTCCCGGTCGGGCCCTTCGGAAGATCCTCGACGAGGACGATGCGGCGCGGGTACTTGTACGCCGCAACGCGCTCGCGGCACCACGCCCGGAGGTCGTCCACAGCGACCGATGAGCCGGGACGCGGAACGACGAGAGCTGCGACCTCCTCCCCGAGTCTCTCGTCCGGCACACCGACCACCGCCGCCTCGAGAACCCCGGGGTGCGAGTAGAGCGCCTCTTCCACCTCGCGCGGATAGACGTTGTAGCCGCCGCGGATGATCAGCTCATTCTTTCGGTCGACGAGGTACAGGTCGCCCTCGTCGTCCATCCGACCCATGTCGCCGGTCGCGAGCCAGCCGTCCGCGTCGATCGCCGCGGCCGTTGCCTCCGGGTCGTTCCAGTACCCCAGGATCACCGACGGGCCCCGCAACATCACCTCGCCGACACCCCGATCGTCCGGGTCACGGATCCCGAGCTCCGTGCCTCCCAGGGGAACACCCACGGAGCCGGGCTTCCGCCGCCGCCCGACGGGGAACGTCGTCGCGATCCCGCTGAGCTCGGTGAGACCGTACCCCTCGACCACGTCGCCGCCGAACGTCCGCTCGAAATCCTGCGCCACACCCTCCGGTACTGCAGCGCCGCCGACGTGAGCGATGCGCACGGGCGGCAGCCGGGCGACCCCGCGTGCGGCCTGGCACAGCGCGATGCACATCGTCGGCACGCCGAGCAGGATCGTGGTTCCCGTCCGCGTCATGGTCGCGAGCGTCTGCTCCGCCTCGAACCGCGGGACGACGGAGATCGCGCCACCGACGAGCAGCGTCGAGACGATTCCCGTCGACTGGCCCAGAACGTGCGAGAACGGGGCCGCCCCGAGCATCACGTCGTCGGGCCCGAGAGCCAATGCGTCCGCCGCGTTCCGCGCCGCGGCGCGAACGCCGCCGTGGGTGAGGATCGCGCCCTTCGGCCGCCCGGACGTGCCGGAGGTGAACAGCACGACCGCGGGGTCGCGCCAGTCCCGCGGGACGATCTCGCCGACGGGGTCGCCCTTCATCGGGAGCTCGTCTTTGACGAACGTCACTGGCGTCGATGCCGCGATCCGCTCCTCGATCTCGGGCGGAGCGAGGAGAGCATTGAGCGGAACGATGATCGCCCCGAGCCTGAGGGCGCCGAAGTAGGCGGCGATGAAGTCGGGCGAGTTCGAAAGCTTGATCGCGACGCGGTCGCCGGCGCCGACCCCCCGGTCGCGAAGCGCGCTCGCCGCTACGGCCGACCGCCGCTCGAGCTCCGCGTACGAGGTCGAACGCTCCTCGAACCACAACGCCGGACGGTCGCCATGCGCGGCCGCACCGTCCGCCAGGATGCGGGCGAGGTTCATCGGAGCAACAATCGCAGGTTACCTGACATCATGAGCGGGATGGTCGAGACCGCCTCAGCGGATCCTGCCGCACTGGAGCAGACCGAGCCGCGGCTCAGCTACGTCGTCGCCCGGCTCGAACGCGCGTTGCGCCTCGACATCAACGAGCGCGTCGGGCCGTATGGGCTCACAACCGGGCAGTACACGACCCTCAGCATCCTGGAGCACGGCGGAGAGCTCTCGAACGCGCAGCTCGCCCGCCGCGCGTACATGACGCCGCAATCGATGAGTGAGATGCTCGACGCGCTTCAGGCGAAGGGCCTGGTGGAGCGCACGCCGCACCCCGGCCACCGTCGGGTCCTCCCGGCGGCGCTGACGGCAAAGGGACGTGACACGCTGGCCGCCTGCAATGCCGCCGTCGACCGGCTGGAGCACGACATGCTCGCCGAGCTGTCACCCAACGAGGTCGCGGGCTTGCGAACGAGCTTGATCGTCGCCGTGCGTGCGCTCAAAGCGGGCTTCCCGACAGCCCTCGATATCAGTTAACCTGATTCTCCCAATGGATCGAGAAGCCGGCAAGGGTGTCCTGGAGGGAAAGGCCGCGGTCGTCACCGGCTCTGCGCGCGGGATCGGCCGAGCGGCGGCGGAGCTGCTCGCCGCGCACGGTGCGCGCGTGCTCATCGCCGACCTGGACGGTGACCTGGCCGCGGAAACGGCCTCCACGATCGTCGGCGAGACCGCGGTCTACGGCGGCGACCTGACGAAGGACGGGGTGCCCGAGGCGGTCGTTCAGGCGGCTGTTGACGCGTTCGGACAGCTCGACATCGTCGTCAACAACGCCGGCTACACGTGGGACGGCATGGCGCACAGGATGAGCGACGACCAGTTCCGCGCGATGCTCGAGATCCATACCGTCGCCCCGTTCAAGCTCCTGCGTGCGGCGGCGCCCTACCTCCGCGACGCCGGCAAGGCCGATCGCGACGCGGGTCGCGAGGTCTTCAGAAAGGTGGTCAACGTCACGTCCATCTCCGGTACCCAGGGAAACCTCGGGCAGGCGAACTACTCGGCCGCGAAGGCGGGGCTCGTCGGTCTCACGAAGACGCTCGCGCGCGAATGGGGCCCGTTCAAGGTGAACGTCAACGCAGTCGCGTTCGGCTTCGTCGAGACGCGACTCACCGCGGCTTCCGACGACGGCGGCGAGCGGTTCGTCAAGGACGGCGTCGAGATCGCGCTCGGGATTCCGGAGAAGATGCGGCAGCTCGCCCCCACCGTCATCCCGCTGGGGCGTCCTGCGACGCCCGAGGACGCCGCGGGCCCGATCTTCTTCCTGTGCTCCCCGTGGTCGAACTTCGTGCACGGCCAGGTAGTCACCGCGAGCGGCGGCCAGACGACCGGCATGACCTCCTGACCCTCCATCGCGTTCGCCGGTGCCTCGGGCGCAAACGGCCGCCGCGACCGGCGGCGGATCGTCTGTGAGAGGATCCCTGTTCGAATGACGCAGATCGCGGAGATCCGGAACGACACGTCGCAGCACGTCGAGCCACGGATCAGCTACGTGATCGCCCGGCTCGAGCGCGCCGTCCGGTCGGGGATCAACGAGCGCGTGCGGCCGTACGGGCTGACGACGCTCCAGTACACGACGCTGAGCCTGCTCGGAGCGCGCGGGCAGCCGCTATCCAATGCGCAGCTCGCGCGCCGGGCGTACATGACCCCGCAGTCGATGCTCGCCGTGATCGACGCGCTCGAGGAGAAGGGGCTCATACGCCGCGACCCGCACCCGAACCATCGTCGCGTCTACCCTGCGACGTTGACACCCAAGGGGCGCCGGGTTCTGGCGGCCTGCGACGCGGCGGTGGGGACGATGGAAGAGGACATGCTCGCCGAGCTCGGCCCGAGCGAGCGGACGACGCTCCTCGCGTCGCTCAAAGCGTGCGTTCGTTCGCTGAGCGCCGGCTTTCCCTAAGACCGACCCGCGCATCCGATGAGACGCACCGCCCGACCGCCAGGGTCGGGCCCGAACGGGCTGCCCGTGTCGACCGCGACTATCAGCTTGACTATCAGGTAAGCTTACAATAGCTTCTCCCTGACCAATCGCAGCGCACCGTCTCGGACGTGTGCGAGGTCGACGATCGAAAGGGGACGAGCGATGAAGCATCTCCTGTCTCGGCGAAGACGCCGGATCGCGGCAAGCCTTGCGGGTGGAGCGATGCTCGCACTGGTCGTGAGCAACGGTGCCGCCGCTGCGGATCCGCCTGCGGGTGGGATCGGCGAGATCACGGTGCTGTCGAATCGTGCGGATCTGATTTCGGGCGGCGACGCCCTCGTGTCCGTAGACCTACGGGCCAACCCGCGCGCAGTCAGGGTCGAGCTCAACGGAGCGAACATCACGAGCGCGTTCTCCGTTCGCCCGAACGGACGCTTCGAGGGTCTCGTCGAGAACCTCACCCAGGGAAAGAACGTGCTTCGCGTCAAACCGGCCAACGGCGTCGGACGCTCCCTCGAGATCGACAACCATCCGATCGGCGGGCCGGTGTTCTCCGGACCGCAGGTACAACCCTGGCTCTGCCGGACGCAGGCGCAGACGAACCCGTCTCTCGGCACGTCGTCCGACGCGACGTGCAACGCGCCGACGGTCGTCGAGCTCTTCTACCGCAACACCGCCAACCAGTTCGTCGCCTACAACCCGGCGAGCCCGCCGGCCCCCGAGGCCGTCCAGCAGACGACGACCGACCAGGGCACGACCGTTCCGTTCATCGTCGAGCGGGTCACCGGGACGGCGAACCGCGGCATCTACCAGTTCGCGCTGCTCGTCGACCCCACGAAGCCCGTCTCACCGTGGACGAGGCAGCCGTGGAACCACAAGTTCGTCAACTCCTTCGGCGGGGCGTGCGGCGTCAACTACCAGCAACCGACGGTGGGCAACCAGCTGGGCGGCGCGAACGCGACGCTGCTGGGGCGCGGCTTCGCCGTCGGAACCTCGAGCCTCAACACCTACGGCAACCAGTGCAACGACATCATCTCCGCCGAGGCGCTGATGATGACGAAGGAGATCCTCACGGAGCGTCACGGACCGATCCGCTACACGATCGGCACCGGTGGATCGGCCGGAACGATGCAGCAGCACCTCATCACGGAGGCGTATCCAGGCCTGCTCGACGGCATCACGACCAGCCTCCTCTACGAGGACCACTGGTACCAGGTCGTCAGCTCCTTCGACTGCATTCTGCTCTGGCGTTACTTCGGCCTGCAGAACGGCCTGCTCGGCCTACCGAACAACCCGAACCCCCTCTTCCTGACGCCGGCGGAGCGTCAGAAGGTGTGGGGTTCGAATCCGGCTGGCCCGGACAACATGTGCGGGACCAAGATCAACTTCACGGTCGTCGAGTTGATCGCGGACTCGCCGTTCGGCTGCTCCGGCCCGGCCGAGCCGCCGCTGTGGCGCTGGAACGCGACCACGAACCCGGGCGGGACGCGCTGCACGATCCAGGACTACCAGAAGAGCCTGTTCGGAGTCGGTCCCGACGGGAAGGCCCCGAGCCCGCTCGACAACGTGGGGGTGCAGTACGGGCTCAACGCACTCCGAGCCGGGACATTGACAACAGAGCAGTTCGTCGACGCGAACGCAAAGATCGGCGGACTGAACATCGACGGCCTCTGGCAGGCACAGCGGACAGAGGGTGACGTCGGCGCGCTGGAGAAGGTCTATCGCAGCGGCCGGATCGTCAGCGGGCGCGGCACAGCAAGCGTTGCCGAGATCGAGGTGCGCAACAACATCACCGATACCGGCTTCCATCCGCCGTTCCACTCGTTCACCTACCGCGCTCGGCTCGACCACACGAACGGCAACCACGATACGCACGTGATCTGGGTGCCGAACGGCGGGCCGACACCTGATCAGATCCTCACGGTGGACACGTGGCTCGCGGGCGTCGAGGGGGACACGAGCGGCGATCCACTCCCGGTCAAGCTCGCCCGGCACAAGCCGGCAGCGGCTGTCGACGCGTGCTTCCGTGCCGGTGGTGTCGTGCAGGACGTGATGTGCACCGACCCGGCCACGGGTGTCCCCGGCTGGCAGTACTTCGGGAACCCTCGGCTGGTGGCCGACTGGCCCTTCACGCTCGACCACTTCAAGTGCCAGCTGAAGCCGCTCGTCCGGAGCGACTTCATCCCGCTCGCCTTCACGGACGCCCAGTGGGCCCAGCTGAACCAGGCGTTCCCGACCGGGGTATGTGACTACAGCAGGCCGCCGGTCGGGCAGCAGCCCTCGATCCCGTGGCTCACGTTCGCCGACGGCCCCGGAGGACGCGCTCTCGGTGCCCCGCCCACGTCTGTGGGTCCCGGCAACTAGACATCGACAGCGGCGATCTGCGTGCGAGGCGCTCGGGCGCCTCGCACGCGGGGGGCCTCGGTGCATCTTGATCACAATCAGGCTACCTGATATAACGCCGTCATTCTGGCCGATGCGACGACGCAACGTGTACCGGAAGGGCGCTCACTGCGGCGTTGCGGACTTTTCCTCGGCGAACCACGTCTCATGTCGTGTGGCCCGCGCCCGTCGCGGAGCACGGGTAATCGTCCAACAAGGAGCAAAGCGATGAAGAGGGTGCTCGCACTCCTCGCGGTTCTGTGCGGCGTGGCCGTACTGACAGGTTTCTCGACAGGGTCCGCGGCAACGCGCGGAACCGTCTACATCGGCATGGACGCCCCGCTGACCGGTCCGCAGGCCATCGTCGGCCAGGGTGACCGCGAGGCAATACTCGCGCTCGCCAACTACTGGAACGCCCGCAGTGGAATCAATGGCCGCCGGCTGGTCGTCGACATCCTCGACAACGCGTCCAACCCCTCCCAGGGGGTCCAGAACGTCCAGCGCTTCGCGGCCGACTCGAAGTACGTCGCGATCCTCGGCTCGGGGAACGCGGCCGCCGCCGTCGCGACCGCTCCGCTCGCGACCGCGGCGCGAATCCCGTTCGTCGCCCTGTCGCCGCCGACGACTCTCGTCGCCCCTCCTCGCCCCTACGTCTACGTCGCGCTCCCCACCTCGCGTCTCTACGCGTACAGCATGGCCCGGTACCTGAAGCGCCTGGGTGTCCAGCGGATCGCGCTGATGGGCGACAACGGCGGCTTCGGGCGTGACGGCGTCGGGCAGGTCGAGGCCCTCGCCAAGGCCTACGGCTTCACGATCACCGACTCGGTCATCTTCTCCCCCACGGCGACGAGCTTCGCAGCCGAGCTCGCAAAGGTGAAGAACTCGAACGCGCAGGCTCTGTGGATGTGGACCGTCACCCCGGCGGCCAACACCATCGTCAAGGAGTTCCGGCAGTTGCAGCTCTCCCAACGCCTTGTCCTGACAGGCGGAAACCTCTCGCCGCAGTTCCTCGAGGCGACGTGCCCGGACGTGAACGGCGCGCTCGTCAACGGCTTCCTCGGCAACGTGTGGGCACAGCTGCCCAGGACCCATCCGAGCCGGCCGCTGGCCCAGCTCGTCGAGCGGCTCGTCCGCCACCCCATCTCGGTGTTCAACGTCGACGCCTCGACGGCCCTCTTCACGCTGAAGGCGGCAATCGAGCGCGGAGGCTTCACGCGCGAGGCGATCAACACGGCGCTCGAGACGAAGGTCCGGCGGCTGCCCACCCCGGGCGGCCGGATCTACCTCGGGCCGAGGAACCACAGCGCGATCCAGATGGACAGCATGTGGGCCGGGAACATCGCATCGTGCAAGCCGAGAGCCGTCTTCGGCGCGGCATTCTCGAAATAGTCGAGCCCGTCGACAACCAGGCCGACGCCGCGGACCTCGCCTGTGAGGTCCGCGGCGTCACGAAGCTGTTCGGGGCGGTCGCGGCGGTCGACGGTGTCGACCTGGGGATCGAGCGAGGCTCGCTCACGTGCCTGATCGGCCCGAACGGTGCAGGCAAGTCGACGCTCCTCGGGTGCATCTCGGGCTTGCTCCGCACCGACGCAGGCACCGTCGTCGTCGCCGGGCGCGACGTCACGCGGTGGACCGCCCATCGGCGGGCGTCGGCCGGCCTCGCCACCGTGTTCCAGACCACTCCCCCGCTCGCACATCTCGACGTCCTCGGTAACACCATGGTCGGATGTCATCCGTGGACACGCGCGGGACTCGTCGAGGCGATGGTCCGAGCCCCCTGGGAACGACGGGAGGAGCGACGAATCGAGGACGAGGCCGTGCGCGCCCTCGAGCTCGTCGGCCTCGCCGATCTCGCGTCGGTTCCAGCCGGCTCGCTGCCACTCGGGCAGCTCCGGCTGCTCGCGGTCGCCCGCGCGCTTGCGCAACGGCCGCGGATCCTGCTCCTCGACGAGCCTGCAGCCGGCCTCCGAGGCGGCGAGAAGGCGCGTCTGGGCGAGACGCTGCGTGCGCTCGAGCAGCAGGGCCTCACCCAGATCCTCGTCGAGCACGACATGGCGTTCGTCGGCTCCCTCGCCGACCGGGTCGTCGTACTCGATCGAGGGCAGGTCATCGCCGACGGCACGCCTGCCGACGTTCGCGCCGACGCGCGGGTCGTCGAGGCGTACCTGGGTTCGGCGACGCTGTGACCTTGCTCGCCGTCGACGAGATCGTCGTCAGGTACGGCCAGGCGGTCGCCGTCGACGGCGTCTCCCTCCAGGTTGCCCCGCGTGAGCGCGTCGCGCTGATCGGGCCGAACGGAGCGGGCAAGACGTCCGTCCTCAACGCCGTGTGCGGCGTCGTTCGCCCGGCATCGGGGCGCGTGCGGATCGAGGCCGACGATGTCACCGGCGCGACACCGGCCGCGGTCGTGCGGCGCGGAGTCAGCCAGGTGCCGGAGGGACGTCACGTCTTCGCGACGCTCCCGGTCGAGGCGAATCTCCTGCTCGGCGCGTACGGCCGCCTATTCAGCCTCGAGATCGTCTCGTCGACGCTTCGGTACATCCGCAGCCGCGGCGACGTGCGCGAGCGGCTCGAGCGCGTCTACGACCTGCTGCCGCAGCTCCGCGACCTGCGCGACCGTCCGGCGGGACGGACATCGGGCGGGCAGCAGCAGATGGTCGCCATCGGCCGCGCCCTGATGGCCGGGCCACGTCTACTCGCCATCGACGAGCTCTCGCTCGGCCTCGCGCCGCTCCTCGTCCAACAGCTGGCGGACTTTCTCCTCCGCCTGAACGAGGAAGAAGGGGTTGCGATCCTCCTCGTGGATCAGAGCGCGGCGCTCGCGTTTTCACTCTGCGACCGGGCATACGTGCTCGAGACAGGACGCGTCGTGGTCGAGGGCACGAGCCGAGACCTCGAGGGGCGTGACGAGGTGCGGAGCGCGTATCTCGGCGGCACGCCGGAGGGAAAGGCGTGACGACGTTCTTCCAGCTGGTCGTCGTGGGAATCTCCACGGGCTCGGTCTTCGCGATCGTCGGGATGTCGCTCGTCCTCGTGTACCGCTCGACCGGGATCGTGAACTTCGCGCAAGGCGTGTTCGCCGTCCTCGGCGGCCTACTGACGTTCGAGCTCGCAAAGCACATGTCCCTTGCCGTCGCGGCCGTCTTCGCGACCCTGATCACCGCAGTGGCGGCGACGCTCGTCGCCGTCGTCGCGGTCGGTTTCCGCGGGCGCACGACACCACTTGCGAGCTTGATCATCACGGTCGGGATCGCGCTGCTCGCCGAGGCGATCCTGCTCGCGACCTTCGGCGAGATCCCGCGCTCGTACTCCGCTGTCTCGGATCGCGCATGGGATATCGGAGGGGTCCTCGTTCAGCCGCAGTACGCGGTGCTGGCAGCCGTCGCCCTCGGTTCGGCTGTCGGGCTCACGCTCTTCCTCCGCCGGACGATCGTGGGTCAGGCGCTCGTGGCATCCGCGGACTCCCCGCGCGCCGCGGAGCTGATAGGGCTCAATCTTCGCTCCGTCGCCGTGATCGCGTTCGCGATCGCCGGTGCCTTGACGGCGATCGGTGGGCTGCTGCTCGCACCGACGGTACCGGTGGCGTACAACGCCGACCTCTCCATCACCATCAACGGCTTCGCCGCCGCCGTGTTCGGCGGCCTGACGTCGATCCGGCTGGCGCTGCTCGGAGGGTACGCCCTCGGGATCGTGGAGCAGCTCGTCGTCGGGTACATCGACCCGCAGTACAACCTCATCATCGCGCTCGCCGTGATGCTCGTCCTGATCGGCTGGCGCTCCCGAAGCGAGGTTGCGCTGTGAGCGACGGCGGGACGAACACGACCGCCACGCGTCGCACGACCGGAGCGCGCCGACTCGCTCCCCTGGTCGCAGGGACAGCCCTCGCCTGCTGGCTTCCCTTCCAGCTGAGCCGCGCCGACGTGGGCCTCTACGACCGCATGGGCCTGTACGCGCTCGTGGCCGTCGGCCTGACTCTCCTCATGGGCTTCGCGGGCCAGGTCTCTCTCGGCCAGGGGGGCTTCTTCCTCATCGGCGCTTACACGTCGGGACTGCTGACGGTCGGGCTCGATCCGGACTCACGGCTGGTCGACCCGAATGCGGGCATCGCCCCGGTGCTGGCGGTGGCGATCGCGCCGCTCGTGAGCGCCGCCGTGGCGCTGGTGATCGGCATCCCACTCATGCGCCTTCGCGGGCATTACCTCGCTTTCGCGACGCTCGCGTTTGCGCTCATCGCCTGGTCGCTGCTCTACGCACAAGACCGGTTCACCGGCGGTCAGTACGGCGTCACGGTGACCAAGCGGCTTTCGATTGCGGGCCACGAGATCACGGGGGCGACTCACGCGGCCGTCGTGTGGGGGATCGTCGGGATCGCCCTGCTGCTGTCGACGAACCTTGTCGCCTCGCGTTCCGGGCGGGCGCTCCAGGCGATCGCCGCCCACGAGCCCTCGGCCGCCGCCGCAGGGATCGACGTGGCCGCCTACAAGTTGAAGCTCTTCGTCTACGCGGCGGCGCTCGCCGGGCTCTCCGGTGGCCTGTTCACGTTCTATGCGCAGTTCCTCGGGCCCGAGGACTTCGTGATCGTGCTCAGCCTGCTGTTCGTCGTCATGGTCTCGATCGGTGGCCTCGGCAGCGTCTACGGCGCGGTGGTCGGGGCGGTGGCGATCGTCTGGATCGAGCATGAGCTCCGCGACCTCGGGACGCACGAGAGCCTCCTCGGGTGGGATCTTCCTCCGCAGGGGCCATCCATCCTCGCACTCGGAGTGTTCGGCCTGCTGCTAATCCTGATCATGCTGTTCTTCCCGCACGGGCTGCTTCCGGGCGTCGTCGGTGCCGGCCAGGCGCTGCGCCGCCGCATAGGCCGACGAGGGACGGCAACCCAGGAGAGCCCGCAACCGTGAGGATGACGCAATGAGCTTCGATCTGGACGCGATCGGCGTCGCCGGCCGGTCCGAGGAGTACGTCGTGACCGACGATGCCCTCCGGGCGTATGCGACCGCGACCGACGACATGCCGGGAGGGCCGGTCTTCGCAATCGTGCCCACATGGCAGACCATCGCGCCGGCATCGCTGTCGGTCGCCTCGGAGGATGCCCGCAAGCGGGTGGTCCACTACGAGCACGACATTGTCGTACACCGGCCGATCGATGCAGGGATGAGGCTCGTCTCGCGCGCGACGCCCGTTTCGCTGATCGTACGACCCAACGGCACCGCTCTCGTGATCCGGACCGAGACCCGCACGCAAGACGGTGAGCTCGTAAACGAGCAGTTCGTCACGGAGTTCTTCCGCGGTGTCGAGGCGGCCACATCGGTGGGCGAACGCGCACCGGACCACCGGCTCGTGGTCGAGGGCGTAGAGCCGCTGGCCGAGATCGCGTATCGCGTCGCGGAGGATCAGCCCAAGCGCTATGCAGCAGCGTCGGGTGACGATTTCGCCATCCACCTGGACGACGAGTTCGCCAGGAGCGTCGGGCTGCCCGGGCGCATCGTCCACGGCATGTGCTGTCTCGCTTTCGCGGCACGAGCGGTACGCGAGGCTGCGGGGGCTCCCAGTCCCCGGGCCCTCGAACGGCTCGCGGCGCGCTTCTCCGCACCGCTCTTCCCGGGAGAGACGCTGACGACGCGCGTCTGGCGCGTCGACGGGGGCTACGGGTTCGACGCCGTGAACGACGACGGCGTGGCGGTGCTCAAGGACGGCAGGGTCGATTTCCAGTGACGATCGATCTCGAGCGGATCGTCGCCATCGACGTGCACACGCACGCCGAGGTCGGACGCACGGGCGAGGACGGGCTCCGCCCCGAGTGGCGCGAAGCGGCGAGGAAGTACTTCGGCGAGGGCGGCACGCCCACGGTCGAGGACGTGGCGGCGTACTACCGCGAGCGCAACATGATGGCCGTCGTCTTCACGGTCGACGCGGAGAGCGTCACCGGTCGCGCGGCGGTTCGGAACGAGGAGATCGCAGAGGTCGCGGCCGCGAACCCCGACGTCCTGATCCCGTTCGCGAGCGTCGACCCGAACCGGTCGAACGCCGTCGAGGAAGCGGTGCGGCTGATCCGCGACCACGGCGTCCGGGGATTCAAGTTCCACCCGAACATCCAGGCGTTCTTCCCGAACGACCGCGCGATGTACCCGCTGTACGAGGCGATCCAGGAAGCCGGGACTGCCGGCTCTCTTCCACACCGGGCACTCGGGCATCGGATCCGGCCTCCCCGGCGGCGGAGGCATCCGCCTGAAGTACTCGAATCCGATGCACGTCGACGACGTCGCGGTCGACTTTCCCGACCTGAAGATCGTGCTCGCCCATCCGTCCTTCCCGTGGCAGGACGAGGCGATCTCGGTCGCGCTGCACAAGCAGCAGGTGTACATCGACCTGTCGGGGTGGTCGCCGAAGTACTTCCCGCCACAGCTCGTCCGCTACGCGAACACCCAGCTCCGGGATCGCATCCTGTTCGGGTCGGACTACCCGATGATCACACCTGACCGCTGGCTCGCGGACTTCGCGGAGGCACCGTTCAAGGACGAGGTGCGGCCCCTGATCCTGAAGGAGAACGCGGCGCGCCTGCTCGGTCTCCGGTGAGCTGCCGCTCCGACCCCACCGCTCTAAGCGCCGCTCGGGGCACGGCCCGCGCCCGGCGCGCGTCGCACGGGTTCGATTTGTCAAGACGGCGTTCGAGTATGTAGAAGAGCGAGATGAGCAAGGACGTGACCGCACGCACAGGCACGTCGCAGTCGCTCGAGCGCGGGCTCGCGATCCTCTCGTCCTTCTCGGCCGAGCGGCGGCTGATCGGAGTCAGCGAGGTCGCGAGCGAGCTCGGGCTCACGCGGAGCACCGCACATCGGTACATCGCAACGCTCGCCCGGCTCGGCTACCTCCACCAGGATCGCGGCCACGCGGAAGTACAACCTCGGGCCGCGCGTGCTCGACCTCGGCTTCACGGCGATCAACTCGATGGAGCTCCGCGACGTCGCCGCGCCCCACCTGCGTCGGCTCTGCGACGAGACGGGGAACACCGTGAACATGGCGATCCTCGACGACGTGGACATCGTGTACGTCGAGCGGTTTCGCGCGTCCCGTCGCCACCAGAACGAGATCGACCTCGACCTCCACGTCGGCTCACGGCTGCCGGCCTACTGCACCTCGATGGGCAAGGTGCTCCTTGCCTTCCTCCCCGACGCCGAGCGGGACGAGCTGCTCGACCGCATCACGTTCGCGCGCCGCGGCCCGAACACGCTCACGTCGAAGACGGCGCTGCTCGCCGAGCTCCAGCGCGTCCGCGACACGGGCATCGCCGTGAACAACGAGGAGCTCGCCTACGGGCTTCGATCCGTTGCCGTGCCGGTCTTCTCCGCCGAGCGGCGAAGCCGTCGCAGCGGTGAACCTCGCCGCGCACCGGACGATGGCCTCGCTCGACGACCTCGTCGCACGGATCGGGCCGATCATGCAGCGCACCGCGGCAGAGATCTCCGCGCAGCTCGGCTACCGCTCCACCCGCGGACCCAACCTGAGCCCGCGTCGCGCCGGCGGCAGTCGTCCGGACGGCTGCAACGCTCGGCTTGCTCGCGGCGGCGGCCGCCGAGCCGGTCGATACAGCGCCGACGACGGCCGCTGACCACGCCCCGCCGGAAGAAGAGGAAGATCGCGATCACGAAGACGCCGTAGAGGACCTCGCGGAGCTCGAGGCTCGTCGACAGCTGCTCGTCGAGGATCGCGAACACGCCCGCGCCGATCACCGGGCCGAGCAGGGTGCCGAGGCCGCCGAACGCGACGAGCACGAGGACGCGCACGTCCACGCGGTCGAAGCTGTACGTCGCCGGGCTGATGAAGCCCGGCGCTGTAGGCGAGGAGCGCGCCCGTCAGGCCGATCATCGCCGAGCCGATCGTCGCGGCGTAGATCCGGTATCGCGCGACGTCGACGCCCGCGAGCTCGGCGGCGACCTCGTCGTCGCGCAAGGCGCGGAACGCCCAGCCGACGTGCGAGAGCTGGAGCGCGCGGAAGACGATCAGGAAGGCGACGAGCAGACCGGCGAAGAGGTAGTAGCCGCCGACCTGATCGTCGCGCGAGGTCGATCGGCGGCCGCCGTCACGACGAGACCGGTCTCCGATCCCGTCAGCTCACGCTGGCCGAGGAGGAGGTTGGCGAACCCGAGCGAGAAGACGAGCGTGACGATGCCGGTGAAGATGACGCCGAGCGAGCGCCGCACCGCGATCCAGCTCAGGAGCCCGCCGACGATCGCCGCGCTCGCCGTGCCCACGACGATGCCTGCCGCCATCGGCAGCGAGGTCTCGTCGATGAGGATCACGGCGCCGTAGCCCCCGACCCCGGCCAGCGCGCCGACGCAGAGGAAGAGCTGGTTCGTGCTCCCGAAGATGAGGTTGAAGCCGACGCCGTACGAGGCGAAGACCAGTGCCTGCACGGCGAGCGACGTCGTGTACGGCGAGTCCCCGAACCAGATCGACGGGAGGATCGCGAGGATCGCCGCCGTCGCGACGATCGGCAAGAGCGCCCAGCCGATGCTCCTCGTCCTCGCCATCCCTACCGCCCGAGCAACCCGCGTGGCCGGATGAGGATCGTCAGGGCGGCGGCGCCCAGGAGGATGATGGTCGTGATGTATTGGCCGATGTAGTGGGCGCTCAGCGTGTTCACGACCCCGAGGAGCACGCCGGCGAGGAACGCGCCCGCGACGCTGCCGAGGCCGCCGACGACGGTGACGATCAGCGCGAAGGTCGTGAGCTCGAACCCGGCGTTGACCGTCAGCGGCCCGCTCATCGACTGGGTGATCGCGACGATCCCGGCGAGCGCGCCGCTCAGCGCGAAGATCACCGTGCGGACGAACGAGGGGTTGATGCCGACCAGCCGCGCGCCGGTCTCGTCCTGGATGATCGAGCGGACACCGCGCCCGAAGGTCGTCAGCCCGAAGAACAGCAGGAGCACCGCCGCGACGAGGAGCGCGATCACGGAGGCCCAGATGCTCCCCACCGCCATCGGCACGCCGAGGATCGAGACCGGATCGCCGCCGATGTAGATGTACAGCGCGCCGGACGGGGTAGCGCCAGGTGAGCAGGCCGCCGATGACGAAGGCGACCCCGAGGGTCAGCAGCAGCCCCAGCAGCGTCCGCTCCTCGCCGTGCTCGCGGTAGACCGCACGCATCAACGTCAGATCGAGCAGGACGGCGACGCCGGCCGCCGCGAGCACGCCGACGGCGGCCGCCAGGACGGTCGCAACCCCGTCGTCCATGACGAGCATGACGACGATCGCGGCGAGGACGACCATCTGGCCGTAGGCGAGGTTGAGGACGCCGCCGAGGCCGTAGACCAGCGTCATCCCGACGCCGAGCAGGCCGAACGCGAGCCCGAGCACGATCCCGTCGAGGACGACGGCCGTCATGCGACACCCAGGTACGCGCGTCGGACCTCCGGGTTCTGGTCGAGCTCCTCCGACGTCCCGCTCAGCGGATGCGACCGTTCTCGAGCACGTAGCCGCGGTCGGCCACGGACAGGGCGAGCGGCACCTGTTGCTCCGCGATCAGCAGCGTCATGCCTTCCTTCTTGAGCCCTTCGAGCGCCTCGAACGCGATCTGCGCGATCTTCGGCGCAAGCCCCGTCGTCGGCTCGTCGAGCATGCAGGAGCCGCGGCCGCGCCATGAGCGCGCGCCCGACGGCGAGCATCTGCTGCTCGCCGCCGCTCAGGGTCCCCGCCTGCTGTCGCTGTCGCTCCTTCAACCGGGGGAAGAGGTCGTACACGAGCTCGAGCGTCGCGCGATCGGGCCGCTTCGGGTACGCGCCCAGGACGAGATTGCTCTTCAGGGTCATCGCCGGGAACAGGTGCCGCTCGGCCGGGACGTACGCGATCCCCGCACGCGAGATCCGGTGGGCGGGACGACGGGTCAGATCCTTCCCGTCGAAGAGGACACGGCCCTCCATCGCCGGGAGCAGCCCGGCGATCGCCCGGAAGAGCGTCGTCTTGCCCGCGCCGTTCGAGCCGACGATCGCCACCGCCTCGCCGGTGCGGACCTCGATGTCGATGCCGTCGATGACGCTCTCGCCGAGGTACCCGGCCGCCAGCCCGGCGACCTCAAGCAACGCGGGCCCGCCCGAGGTACGCGTCGACGACCTGCGGGTCCCGCATCACGACCTCGGGCACGCCCTCCGCCAGCAGCTGGCCGAAGTTGAGGACGATCGCTCGCTCGGCGAGCTGCATGACGGCGCTCATCACGTGCTCGACCCAGAGGATCGCGACGCCGAGCTCGTCGCGGACGTTCCGGACGATCTCGACGGAGGTGGCGACCTCCGAGTCGTTGAGCCCGGCCATCACCTCGTCGAGCAGCAGCACGCGGGGCTTGCCTGCGAGCGCCTTCGCCATCTCGAGGAAGCGCAGCTGATGGAGGTTCAGGCTCGAGACCGGCTGGGCGGCCCGCTCCTCCAGCTCGACGAACGCGAGCGCCTCCGCCGCCCGCTGCCGGGCCTCTCGCTCGCCGACGACGCCGTGATCGACGCCGAACATCGCGCCGAGGGCGACGTTCTCGAGGACCGTCATCGAGCCGAACGGGAGCGGCCGCTGCGCGGCCATGGCGATCCCCTTGCGCCGGACCCGATGCGCGGCGAGACCGTCGATCCTCGAGCCGTCGAGCAGGACGCTGCCGCGCGTCGGCCGCTCGAGCCCGACGATGACCTTCAGGAGCGTGCTCTTTCCGGCCCCGTTCGGACCGACGACGGCGACGATGTCGCCGTCGTCGATCCCGAACGTCACGCCGTCGACGGCCGGGAGACCGCCGAAGCGCTTCGTTATCGCCGTCGACCTCGAGGAGCAGATTCGACCTCCGAGGCTACGACGGCGGACGGTAGGGCGGCAGCGGCCGCGTCTTGTAAGCACTCTCGGCCAGAAGGTCTGCGACGCGGTGTTCAGCCCGGCCTCGGGCGGAGCGCCCCTGGTCAGGACGGAGAACTGGATCGGTTGGCCGATCGAGCTCACCCCACGCCGTCCATCTGAGCGGGAACGCGTACCCGGGGATGTTGAACGTCGTCCTGTGGACGTAGGCCGCGATCGCCTGCGGGCTCGTCCCGACGTTCTGGATCGCCTGCGCGACGATCTTCACGTAGGCGTAGCCGGCGAGCGCGTCGTCCTCGAAGAACTCGTTCTGCGGGAACGTCCGCAGGTAGCGCTTCGCGAGCGCCTTGTACTGCCTGGTCGTCGTGTCCATGCACTTGAAGTCGCTGTAGCGGCCGAACGCCGTCGCCGCAGCGTTCCTCGCAGTGAGCGACCACGGCCCGTCGGCACCCAACACCGGCGCCTTCAGGCCCAGCTGTGCCGCCTGCGCCAGGACCAGCGGCGCGCCCGGCGGATGGCCCGTCGCCACGATCAACGACACGTCGCCGAACGAGCGCAGATACGGCGTGAAGTTCGTCGTCGGGACCGGCGCGACCTGGACGTTGAACTTGATGTTCGGCGTGGCCTTCGCCGCATCCTCGAGCGACGACTTGAACGACTGGCCCCACGCGTAGTCGGCGATCATCACGCCCACGCTCGTGATCGCACGACGCTGCGCGAACTGCACGACCGACTGAGCGACCATGGCAGCGGAGGGCAGGCAGGTGCGGAACGTGTACCGCGACGACTGCGTCAGGATCTCGTTGTTCCCCGACTTCACGAGGAACAGCGGCACCTTCGCCTCCTCGGCGAGCCGCGAGGTCGCAAGCCCGATCGGGCTGCCGATGATGCCCCCGATCGCGACGACGTTCTCCTGCTGGGTCAGCCGCCGGAAGCCGTCGATCGCCGCGTTCGTGTTGCTGGACTGGTCGTCGGCGACGACGAGGTTGAGCTTCCGCCCCTGCCCCCGTCCCTTCACGCCGCCCGTCCTGTTGATCTCGTTGATCGCAAGCACCATCCCGGCACGCACCTGAATGCCCCATGGCGCGAAGTTCGCCGTCAGCGGCGTGATCGCGCCGATCTTGATCGGGGCGGCAGCGTTCGCGGAGCTCGACCCGCCGTAGGCGATCGACCCGCCCAATGAAGCCGTGAGCGCCGCCAGGGCACCGACAGCCGCAACAATCCAGAACCGCTTCACGGACATCTCCTTCCTCGTCGGCCGTCCATGACCCGCATCCCGTGCTCGACCGACCGGGTCGGCCAGTGCCCGACGACCGACACGGCTCACCCCTCGTCGGACTCCCGACAGCTCGGTCAGTCACGGCGTGAGCGTAACGCCGTGGCGGTCGACTTGTCGAGACGCTGTTCGAGAATGCGGAACGTGCTGTTCCCGGCGTCCCTGCGCCGGATCGTCGTTGTCCCTCTTGTACAGTCGTCTGATGGCGCGGCTCCTCGTCGTCAGCGCGCACTCCGCGGACTTCGTGTGGCGCGCCGCCGGCGCGATCGCCACAGCGACCGCGAACGGAGGCACCGCGACGATCGTCTCGCTGTCGTTCGGCGAGCGCGGCGAGTCCGGCGAGCTCTGGAAGCAGGACGGTCAGACCCTCGAGAACGTCAAGGCCATCCGGCGTGCCGAAGCGGAGTCGGCCGCCGCGATCCTCGGCGCCGAGATCGTCTTTCTCGACCGCGGCGACTACCCGCTCGAGATGGACGCAGCCGCGGTCGCCGAGCTGACAGAGGTGCTGCGCGACGCCGGCCCGGACGTGGTGCTCGGGCACGCCCGGCAGGATCCGTTCAACCCCGACCACGGCGTCGCCTCCGAGGCGACGATCCGCGCGCGACAGCTCGCGAGCGGCGCAGGGGTCGCGAGCGAGTTCAGGACGATCGCGCCGCCGGCGCTCCTGCTCTTCGAGCCGCATCAGCCGGAGCTCTGCGGCTTCGTCCCGACGACGTTCCTCGACATCAGCGCGGTCTGGGAGCAGAAGCTCGCCGCGATGGAGGCGATGGGAGCCCAGGAGTACCTGCGGCAGTACTACACGGAGCGGGCGGGGCATCGAGCGAATCACGCGCGGCGGATCTCCGGCCGCTCGGACATCCGGTTTGCCGAGGCGTTCCAGCGCGAGGTCCCGCAGGTGGTCGACGCGCTGTGACCCCGTTCGAGGAGCTGGCACGGCTCGGCGTCGCGACCGTGCACGAGGCCCAGGGCAAGACGGGGCTGGTCGACCTCCCGCTCGTGCAGGTCGTTCCCGGCTCGCGGGTCGCCGGGCGGGTGCGAACGGCGCTCTGCGGCAACGGCGACAACCTGATGGTGCACGCGGCCGTTGCGCACGCAGAGCCCGGCGACGTGCTCGTGCTGACGATGCCGGAGCCGACTCCGGTCGCCCTCGTCGGCGACCTGCTCGCGACCCAGGCGCTGGGCCAGGGCGTCGCGGCGATGCTGGTCGACGGAGCGGTGCGCGACCTCGAGGAGCTGCGCGAGCTCGGGCTCCCGATCTGGGCGCGCCACGTCAGGGCGCAGGGGGCGACCAAGCAGCACGTCGGATCCCTGGACACGCCGGTGCGTCGTCGGCGGCGCCCGGATCGAGCCCGGCGACGTGATGGTCCTCGATGCCGACGGCGCCGTCGTCGTGAAGGCGGACCGGGTGGACGACGTCGTGCCATGCGGCGCGCGAGCGCGAGGCGCACGAGCGCGAGCTGCGGGCGCGGTACGCGGCGGGTGAGCGGTCCTACGATGTGAACGACCTCCGTCGGCTGGTGGAGGGGTAGCGCCGGGCGTGCCGCTCGAGGTGGCGGTGCTCGGCCTCGGTGAGGCGGGCGGGACGATCGCGAGCGGTCTTGCCGCAGCAGGGTGTGCGGTCCGCGGCTGGGACCCCGTTGCCGCCCCGCCCGGCATCGAGCGGGCGGACACGCCCGCCGACGCGGTCGCGGGTGCGAGCCTCGTGCTCAGCCTGACGACCGCGGCGCACGCACTCGACGCCGCGGAGAGCGTCGCGTCGACGCTCGGTGAAGGGCAGCTCTACGCCGATCTGAACACGACCGCGCCCGCGCTCAAGATCGAGGTCGCCGCGGTGATCGCGCCTACGGGCGCAGGCTTCGCGGACGTGGCGCTCCTCGGCCCCGTGCCTGCGCGGGGCGTCGCGACACCGGCGCTGGCGTCGGGCGACGGCGCGCGGCGCTTCGCCGAGCTCGTCCGGCCGCTCGGGATGCCGGTCGAGGTGGTCGGTGACCAGCCGGGCGACGCTGCGGGCTTGAAGCTCCTTCGGAGCGTGTTCATGAAGGGGCTCGCCGCCGCGGTGCTCGAGAGCGTCGAGGGCGCGAAGGACGCGCGGGGCGGACGAGTGGCTCCGGCGGGAGATCGCAGCCGTTCTCGGCGAGCCGCTCCTCGAGCGCCTCCTCTCGGGGACGGTGACGCACGCCGAGCGGCGGCTCGACGAGATGGAGGCCGCCGCGGCGTATCTCGAGGAGCTCGGCGTCGAGCCACGCGTCTCGCGCGCGACCGCAGCCTGGCTCGAGAGCCTCGTCGCCCTGGAGCGCACGTCGACGAGGCTGAGGCGGCCGTGCCCGGCCCGGTGGCGTCCCGTTCGCTCAGCTCACGACCCCCTCTGCCCGCCAGCCTCCGTCCGCGTACGACGTCCGCGCGACCTCCGCGTACGGCACCGGGCTCACGATCACGCGGACGTCCTTCTGCCGGTGGGGCTCCACGGTCGACTTCCGTGACCCACCGTCGGGCTCGCCCCAGACGACCCGCAGCTCGGCGCCGATCACGATCTCCGGGTCGACGGTCGCGAGCGAGAGCGCGCGCTTCTCGTTCGCGCTGTACCCCGTGAAGAGCGAGAGGCCGACGACGTTGTCGTCCTCGTCGAGTACCGCGTCGAAGTTCGACGAGCCGTAGTTGGCATTCGGGATGTCGAAGGGCATGTAGCCCTCGCCCTCGGGGGCGAAGACGGACGCGAAGATGTCCGAGACGTCGTCGCTCGACCAGGCCAGCGTGACCTTCTTCCGCTGCGTCTCCGGATCGATCTTCTCGAGGGCCTCCCGTCCGTGGAAGTCGTGGTCGAATCGCACGAACGGGCCGTATCCGAGCTCGAACGGGTTCAGGTAGTAGTCCTCGATGTCGTCCGACACGAAGCTGCCCGCCAGGGCGTTGACCGCCTCGTAGCTCGACGACGTCAGCCACTCCCGGTACGCGCGCAGCTCCTCGCCCGTGTAGATCGCGGGCAGCGGCGACGGGATCCACCCCGACTCGAGCGTGTTCGACGAGTACGCGCGGGACCCGACGGGCTCGAGCCCGAGCTCCCTCCCCGCCTCGAGGATCGTCTCGCGGACGTCGTCGTACGTCTCGTACGGGCCCCACAACTCGAGGCCCGGCGCACCGGCCATGCCGTGGCGCAGCGTTCGCACCTGCTGCCCGCCGACGTTCATCGTCCCCATCCGGAAGAACTTCACGTCCTCGATCGGGCCACCGTTGACCTTCTCGAGGATCTGCCACGCGTTCGGGCCCTGCACCTGGAACCGCCAGAGCTTCCGCGTCACGGGCTTGCCCATCGGCCGCATCGGCGAGCGGTCGTCCTTCTCGACCTCGACGTCGTAGCCGCCCGTCTCCGCCTGGAACTCCAGCCAGCTCGCTGCGGGGGCGCGGCCGACGAACACGAACGCGTCCTCCGCGAGGTGGAACAGGATGCCGTCCCCGATGACCTCCCCGGCGGGCGTCGTCGGGACGTACTGCTTGGCCATGTCGACCGGGAAGCTCTCGACGCTGTTGATCGCCGTGTCCGAGATCAGCTTCAGGGCGTCGGGGCCGTCGAAGAAGAGGTTGACCATGTGGTGCGTCTGGTCGTAGAGAACCGCGGTCTCGCGCCAGGCGCGCTGCTCCCGGCGCCAGTTCGTGAACTCGGCCGCCACGACGGGGTACACGTAGGCGCCGATCTGCGAGTTGCGCAGAAGCTCGACCGGGTCGGTCCGGTCGAGGATCTCCTGCAGGTTCTTCGGTGCCATCCTGTCTCCTCCTCGGGCTCGTGGGTCGTTCAGCGAGGTCTTCGGGGACGTCTCGACAGGCGGTGTCGCGTAGGTGAACCAGCTGTCGGGCATCAGCGTCCCCCACGCCTGGCCGCGCTTCCGCTCCTCCATCGTCCAGGTGACCGGCGGCCGGTCGGGTGCCAGCAGCAGGCGGCCGTCGGTGATGACCTCGATGCGGTTGCCGCCCGGCTCGAACGCGTAGAGGAAGCACGTCTGCTGCACGGCGTGCTTCGCGGGGCCGCACTCGATCGTGACGCCTGCGTCGAGGAACACGTCGGCGGCACGCATGACGTACTCGCGCGCGTCGACGGCGAATGCAACGTGGTGGAGACGACCGCCGACGCCCGCCGGGTCGACGCGTCCGTAGGCAAGGTCGTACGACTTCGGCGTCACGTGGAGCCACGAGCCGACGAGGCGACCGTCGTCGCCGACGACCTGCTCGCTGACGCGGAAGCCAAGCGTCTCGACCATGTACGCCGAGTTGGCGTCGATGTCGCGGCACCAGACGTTGACGTGGTCGAGGCGCCGCACGCCGACGCCGCGGGTCGACATCCGCTCGGGCTGGTTCTTCAGTGCCGGGACTCGCTCGCCGGCGGGCTCGTGGTACCGGCTCTCGTAGTAGATCGACATGCGGTGCCCGTCGGGATCGCTGAAGCGATAGGCGCGGCCGTGCCCTGCCTCGCCCGTCGACCACCCCTCCCCCCGACCGGACGCATCCACGGCCGCGACGCGCCGCTCGAGCGCCGCATCGCTCGTCGCGCGCCAGCGCGATCGTCCCGACGCCCGGGCGGTCGGCCGCCGTCAGCTGCAGCGACGCGCGCTCGTAGTCGCCCCACGCGCGCAAGAAGACCGAGTCGCCCGCGCGCTCGACCTCCTCCATGCCGAGGACGTCGACGAAGAATCCGACGCTGGCCGGCAGGTCCGGCGTCAGGAGCTCGACGCGGCCGAGATGCGCGAGGTCGTAGACCGGCTCCGTCACGACGACTCCGGTGCCGACGCCCGCGACGCGACGCGTGTTCGCGACCGCCATGGTCTGGATCTCCTCGTCGGTGAAGCCGGCGGCGAGAAAGGCGTCGGCCATCAAGGCGAGCCCGTCCTCGACGGGCGGATTGGCGGTCTGGCCGAGATCCGTCGCCCATACCGTCCGCTCGGGGCCGACCGCGCGGGTCGCCTCGAAGACGCTCTCCCACGTCGCCTTGCCCGTGTGGGGCGTCGTGAACGCGCGCTCCATCAGCGCGCCCATCCCGGCGAGCTCGACCTGGTCTGCCGGGGCGATCGACTGCGAGGGGAACTCCGGGTGCGTCACTACGACGTCGCGGATGCCCCGCTCCGCCGCGGCCTCGACGAGCCGGAAGATCTCGTCGCGGCCGAGATGACCCGTGCAGAGGACGAGGCCGTTGCGCGCGATCACGTCGAGCACCTCGTGCGCCTCCGGAAGGAGCGCGCCCCGCCCGTCGGCCACCGGCACAGCCTCGCACGCGAGGCCGGTGTCGCGCAGGGACAGCTCGAACGCGACCCAGACCGGCACCTTCTCGTGCGCGCCCGCCTTCAGCACCTCGTGCTGCTCGTTGACCGCCGAGACCGTCGGGAACCAGACGATGCGCGCGCCCTGCCGCGCTGCGACCTCGACCGCGAGTGGGTTGAGGCCGCCGACGGAGCGGTTGAGGGTGATCGTGCCCAGCACGACGACGCCCGGGACGGCGGCCGCCACCACTCGCGCCCGCTCTGCGGTCGAGCTGTAGTGGGACTTGAGCCCGAACCCTGCCTGTCCCGTCTCCCGGCAGCGTCCGGCGAGCTCGACGTCGGTGATGCGGCGCGGAACGAAGTCCGGGGCGACATGGACGTGGTAGTCCACCGCGCCGCGAACGAGCGTCCGCGCCCGTTCGCTCGGCGACGCGTTGTCGGCGGCGCCCATCGCGCTCAGACCGCTCGCCGCAGGAGTGGCGCGCCGGGCAGGCGCTCGAGCGCGGCACGGCTTTCGAGGACGAGGTCGAGATTGAGCTTCGCGAGCCTCGCGTGCTCGCGAGCGATCTCCTCGGCGCGTGCGCCGTGGCCCGCCCCGACCGCGTCGACGAGCATTCGGTGCTGATGCTGGGCGACCAGCAGGATCTCGTGCTCGCGCGTGAGGGTTGCCTGCGAGGCGACCAACGCCCCCGGAGATGCGAACGGGAGCGCGACGGCGTTCGCGATCGCTCGCGCCAGCGCGTCGCTCTTCGCGAGCGCGACCAGCGCCGCGTGGAACTCGTCGTTCAACTCGACGAATTGCTCGAGGGCCGGCGCGCGCGCGGCAACGACCGCGTCGAGCCGCTCGGTGACGCCGACGAGTGCCTCGAGCTCCGCCGCCGGACCGGAGCCGCTCGGCCGCGAAGCGCGCGGCCGTGCCCTCGAGCACTCCTCGCAACTCGATCGCGTCGGCGACGTCGTCGAGCGTGAAGGAGCACACGACGAACCCGCCGCCCGGAAGCGGGCGGAGCAGCCCCTCGTGCGCCAGCGTCGAGAGTGCGAGGCGAAGCGGCGTCCGTGAGACGCCGATCCGCTCGGCAAGACCGACCTCGGGGACCCGTTGCTCGGGTGCGAGCTCGCCCGCAAAGATGAGCTCGCGCAGGCCGAGCGTCGCCTTCGTGGTCTGCGAGCGTTCGCTGGCGCCGCGGGGCACGCGGCGAGCCTATTGCATGCAGTTGGTCGGCGCTACCCGCTTCTTACGGCGCTTTGGGCCGCGTTCTGCATACGGGACGTGGCTTTGGCCGCGTCCCACGCGCAGCTCTTGACGAATGGGACGCGGCTGAAGCCACGTCCCGGCACGACTACGCGTCACCCCACGGCCGGACGCGCCGGGGCGCGGGCGTGCCATGGCCGTCCTGCCAGGAGATCACCGGGTTCCGGAGGACGCCGATGCCCTCGATCTCGGCCTCGATCACGTCACCGGGCTTGAGATAGAGCCGTGCGCGCTCCTCGGGCGACTTGAACCCGGCGACGCCCGACACCGTGCCCGTCGAGAGGACGTCGCCCGCCGAGTACGTGAGCCCGGAGAAGTTCGAGAGGATCTCCGGGATCGTCACGGACATCCGGCTCGAGTGAGACTCCTGTCGCACCTCGCCGTTCACCCGGAGTTCCATCGCGAGATCGTGCGGGTCCGCGATCTCGTCCGGCGTGACGATCCATGGCCCGAGCGGGCAGAACGTATCGATCGCCTTGCAGAAGCTGAACACGCCGGAGCGCATCTCGCCGCGCTGGATGTCGCGGGCGGTGATGTCGTTGAAGATCACGTAGCCGCCGATGTAGTCCGCCGCCTCCTCGGGCGAGAACCACCTGCCTGCCTTCTTGAGGATCACGGCGAGCTCGAGCTCGTAGTCGAGCTCCGCGGTGAGGTGCTCGGGATAGATCACGGGCTCGTCGGGCCCGACGATCGCGTCGACGTTCTGGAAGAAGTTGATCCACGGCGCGATGTCGTGCGACCAGTCGACGTTCTTCGACTCCTCCTCGTGCTCGCGGAAGTTCCCCGCGGTGTGGAAGAACTTCTTCGGCACGATCGGCGCCCGCAGCCGCGTCTCGGCGATCGCGACGCGCTCCCCCGTCTCGTCCGCCCCACCCCGCTCGAACCACTCGCGCATCGTCGGCACGTCGAGGACGGCGATCTCGTTGCCGTCCAGGATCCCGACCCGCCCCTGCCCCTCACCGAACGTCACCAGCTTCATGAATCAACCCTCCGGGACGTGGCTTCAGCCGCGTCCCAAGCGCAGTGCACGGCGAAGGGACGCGGCTGAAGCCACGTCCCATGCTCAGGACACCCCGCAGACGCGCATCGGCAACCCTCGCGTACACCTCGGCGGTCCGCACGAGGCCGTCGATCTCGAGGTTCTCCCCGAGCTCCACGTCCATCAGTCCCGTCGACGTCCCGTAGTTCACCGTCGGGATGCCGTAGCGCGTGAGGACCGAGGCGTCGGAGAACCAGCGCGTCACGTCGCGACCCGGCACGTCGCCGAAGACCTCCTCGTGCGCGCCGTCGATCGCCGCGACGAGCTCGTGCCCCTCGTCGATCTCCGCGCCGGGCGCGGTGACGTACACCTCGCCCTCGACGCCGAAGTCGGGGAAGCGCTCGGCAAGTCCGCGCACCATGTCGAGAACCTCGCGCCGCGCCACCGCCATCGGCTTCGTCGGGGGAACCCTCACATCGAGGAAGAGGTCAGCATGATGAGGCGTCCGCGAGACGCGCCAGCCGAAGCCGCCCTCGACGGCGCCGACGTTGACGATCGCCTTCGCGCCGCGGTACGCGTTCGCCGGGTCGTCCTCCCACCTCGGAATCCACTCCTGCACCGCCGCCAGCACCTGGTGCTGTCGGAGGATCGCATTGCGATCACGGCGCCCCTCGCTGAAGGCGGTGTGGATGAAGTCGCCGTGGACGCGGATCCGGAGCCAGAGCGCGCCGTAGTGGCCGAGCACGACCTTGCCCTCCGTGGGCTCGCCGAGCAGGCACATGTCGGCGACGCCGCCGTGGGAGACGAGGTACCGCGATCCGGCGGCGTACCCGCGGTACTCGGCGCCGACCGCGTCGCCCTGCTGCGTCTTCTCGATCTCGCCGCAGACGGCGGCGATCAGCACGTCGCCTCGGAGCCGGACGCCGCCCTCGTGCAGCGCCCGAACGGCCTCGACATAGCAGGCGAGCGCCCCCTTCATGTTCGAGATGCCGAGGCCGTACAGCCGTCCATCGCGGATGAACGCCTCAGGCTGGAACCCCGGCACGTCGCGGAGCCACGGCTCGCGCCCCGAGTACGACGTGTCCATGTGCCCGTTGAGCATCAGGCTCTTCCCGCCGCCTGCGCCCTCGAGGACGCCCGAGGGCGTTGGCGCGACCGTCCTCCACCTGCTGCCACTGGCACCGCAGGCCCATGTCCTCGTAGAGCGAGGCCATCAGCTCGGCCATGCCCTGTTCGTCGCCGGTGAAGCTGTGGACGCCGATCATCCGGCTCGCGGTGTCGACGAGCCGGTCGCGGTCGACCGCGATCGACGGGATGCTCAACCCTGCTCCAGCCGGAACGTGACGTCGATCTCCGCGACGACCTCGTGCTCGCCCGCGTCGAGCGGCATCGGCGAGATCTCCTGGTGGACGGCGTACGCACGTGGTTGCGGCGGCCCCGGCGGTGCGGTGCCGGGCTCGGTCGACGGCCGCGACCGCGCCGACCCTGACGCCGAGCGCGGCGGCGTACTCCTCGGCCTTCGACCGGGCGTCAGCCGCGGCGAGCCGGCGCGCCTCGGAATGCGCGGGATTGTCGTGCGCGACGCGCCAATGAGGCCCGTCGATCCTCGCCTCGAGACGCTCCGCCGCCTCGGAGACAAGCCGGCTCGCGAGCTCCGCGTCCTCCAGCCGAACAGCGATCCGGCTCGTGGCGCGATACCCGCGGTGCTGCCAGCCGGCGCTGGTGTGCTCGCCGTGCTCGGCGAGCGAGATGCGCGACGTCGTGCGCCGCCCCGACGGAACGCCGACCTCGTCACACAGGGAGGCGGTCTCCCCGGCGAGCCTCGATGCCTCGGCGAACGCCTCGGCCGCCCGCGGACGGACAGCCTCGACGGTGAGACCGACGGCGACCTCGTCCGGCTGTGCCGACGAGGTGCCGTGCCCGCGAACGGTGATCGTCGCCATCAGCCGCGGACGTGCGGGAGCACCTTCTCGCCGAAGAGGCGGATCTGCTCGTGGCGCTCCTCGCCCCAGAGCTCGAGCATGACGTGCGTGCAGCCCGCGTCCCTGTACTCCTCGATCGCGTCGATGCAGTCCGCAGGCGTCCCGGCGATCGGCTTGCACTTGTCGAGCAACGCGTCCGTGACCTTCGCTTTCGCGGCGAGCCGGCCGCCCTGCTCCATCGCCTCGGCGACCGGCCGGATCTCGTCCATCTCGATCCCCGCGAGGTCGAGCAGCGTGTCCGCGGCGCCTGCGATGTTCTGGACCTTGTTCGCGAGGTACATGCCGGCGATCTCGCGCGCGCCGTCGCGCCCCGTGTCGCGGTCGGTGTCGTGGATCGACGCGACGACCGTGCAGCCGATGTCGATGTCCGTCCCGACGTTGTCGCACGTGTACCGCACGAACGCCGGCGTCGTGATCGACGGCGTCAGGCAGCCGTCGGCGATCTCCCCCGCCAGCGCCTGCATCTTGGGCGCAGTCGCGGCGACGTAGACGGGCGGCACGCCACGCGGTGTGTGCGCCTCGTCGGAGAGCGCCGGGACGTCGGCGCTCCAGGTGTCCCCGTCGTAGGAGAACGACTCGCCCGAGAGCACCCCGCGGACGATCTCCACCGCGTCGCGCATCGGGCCGAGGGTCTTCTTCGTCTGTCCCTTGATGTTGTTGAGGAAGATCTTCGACGTCCCGAAGCCGAGCAGGAACCGGTCCGGGCCGGCTGCCTCCTGCACGACCCGTGCGTCCATCGCGACCTGCACCGGATGGCGTGTCCACGGCGAGATGATCCCCCAGCCGATCGTCAGCTGCGTCGTCTCCCGGGCCATCAGCGCCGAGACGACCGTCGACGAGCGCGCCTCCATCTGGTGCTTGCGCCACCACGGATACGCCTCCGCGAGCCAGACGGTGTCCATCCCGGCCTCGTCCATCACGCGCGCCGACGCGAGCATCTCGTCGAGCGGCTCCATCGTGAGCTGCATCACCCCGACCCGGAACGGCACCGTCATCTGCTCGCTCGCCCATTCGGTGACATGTCACCGCGACCCTAACACGTGCTTTCGGCGGGGTGTCACGGCGCTCCGGCCGTCGCTCGCTCCTCGTCGATGACGTCACCGGGTGCCGCTCGACCGCGTCCGAAGGCAGCGGCGAACGCCGCGTCGCCAAGCTGCGCCCGACCGGAGGCCGTCGCCTCGTCGAGGTAGCCGAGCACCGCCGGCTCGATGGTCCCGCCGGCTCGCCGCAACGAAGCGGCTGCGCCGAGTAGCCGCGCCGCACGTTCGAGCTGATCCTCCCCTGCAGCGACCGCGGCGAGACAGACGCACATGTCGGCCTCGAGGTCGGGAAACCCGAGCTGCGAGTAGATCGCGAGCGCCTCGCGAAACCGGCGTCCGGCGCGGTCGAGGTCACCGCGCGCGAGGGCGATGTCGCCGAGGCCGCTGATCGCCAGCGCCATGACCTCGGTCGTCTCGGCCTCGCTGGCCGCTTCCAGGCACGACTCCCAGAGCTGCTCCGCTCGGGACACGTCTTCGGTCATCCAGGCGGCGTATGCCCGGTTGTTGAACGACATCGCGAGTCCGTAGCCGTCGCCAACCGCCCGGGCGAGCGACCCCATCTCCTCGTAGAGCTCGAACGCGCGCGCGTAGTCGTCGCGACTCGCGGCCACGACGCCGAGGATGCTCAACGGGCCAACCAGCTCCTGCTCCTCACCGTGCTCACGGAGGAGCTCGAGCGCCTCCGAAGCGTACGACTCGGCCGCCAGAAGATCACCCTGGCGCCACGTGATCGCGCCCAAGCCGGCGAGCGCCTGCGCTCGCACCTGAGGCGGATGCAAGCCGTCGGCAGCCAATGCCTCCTCCAGCCAGGCACGTCCTTCGCTCAGGTAGCCGCGCATGTACCAGAGCCGATGGATCGCACGCGCCAGTCGTAGCTGGACGTCGTTCAGGCCGTTCGCGCGAGCGAAGACCATCGCGCTCCGGAAGTTGTCGTGCTCGCGCTCGACGGTCGCAAACCCTGCCTCTGAACCCACACCTCGAAGGCTTGGCCGAAGCGTCTCGCCGAGCTCGAGGAAGAAGTCGAGATGTCGCCGCCCGACCGTCTCGGTCCCGCCCGCGTCTACGAGGTACTCGGCTGCCCGCTGGCGGACGATCTCGAGCATCCTGAAGCGCCCCTCACCTGCCGGCTGCAGAAGGCTGCTGTCGACGAGCGCCTCCAACGTGTCCATCGTGGCGTCGCAGATCTTCTCAGCTGCCTCGAACGAGAAGTCGCCGGGAAACACCGACAACCGAGCGAACATGTGCTGCTCCGACAGGCCGATCAGGTCGTAGCTCCAGTCGATCGTCGCGCGGATGGTGCGCTGACGCTCGGGGACGTCCCGCGCGCGCGCCGTCAACGTGTCCAGGCGGCCTTGAAGTCGCTCGAGGAGCGTGGCGGGTGGAAGCAGCCTCATCTTGGCGGCGGCCAACTCGAGGGCGAGCGGCAGGCCGCCGACCGCGACGCAGATCCCCACGACCGCCTCCGCGTTCTCGCTCGTCAGCTGGAACGAAGGCTGGACCGCTTGCGCGCGCGCCGTGAACAGAGCGACTGCCTCGTTCCGACCGAGTGTGCCGAGGTCGATGCCGCCCTTCAGCGGGGGCGGCTCGAGCGGACGGATCGGATACTCGCGCTCCGCCGCGAGACGAAGGGGCGCACGACTCGTGGCGAGCACGTCCAGGCCTGGCACCGCCGCCAAGAGCTCCGCCATAGCCGGCACGGCGTCGAGCAAGTGCTCGAAGTTGTCCGCAACCAACAAGAGCTCACGGTCGCGTAGAGCCTCGGCGAGCGCCTCGAGCGCCGCACGCCCGTCGGTCTCGGGAACGCTCAGGAGACGGGCGATCGCCCCGACGACGAGCTCGGGCCGCCGCAGGGGCGCCAGGTCGAGAAAGTGCGCACCGTCTGCGTACTCCTCGCGCAGATCTGCGGCCACGGCGAGCGCCACCCGGGTCTTGCCGGCGCCGCCGATCCCGGTCAACGTGAGAAGGCGCACCTCGGGCATCCGGAGGAGTGCGGCTGCAGCCACACGCTCGATGCCGCGACCGATCAGCGGCGTCGGCGGCACAGGCAGTGGAGTGCCGGTCAGGGCGGGACCGGACGGTGGCGGATCGAGGTCCGGATCCTGACGGAGGATTCGCGCCTCGAGGTTTCGAAGCTCGAGCCCCGGCTCGAGCCCGAGGTCGTCGACGAACATGCGCCTTGCGGCTGCGTACGCCTCGAGCGCGTCGGCCTGTCGCCCGGTGCGATAGAGCGCCACGAGCAGCTGCCCGTGGAGACGCTCCCGGTACGGGCTCTCCGCGAGGAGAGATTCGATCTCCACCACGAGCCCCGCATGACGACCGGCGGCGAGGTCCGCGTCGATTCGCTCCTCGAGCAGGAAGACCCGCAGCTCGTCCAGGCGAGCGAGCTCGTTGCGAACGCGGCTCGGATACGTGTCGGATGCGGCGACACCACGCCAGAGTGACAGCGCCTTCCGAAGCTCCGCCGCCGTGGCGGTTCCGCGACGGGCGCGGTCTGCGGCGCGCTCGAACTCGTCGAGATCCAGCTCACCGGGCGCGATCACGAGCTGGTAGCCCGCACGATCGGCACGCACCCGATCGTGGCCAAGAAGCCCTCGCAGCCCGTGCACCGCGACCTGCAACGAGTTCGTCCCGCTTGCGGGCGGGGTCTCACCCCACACGGCGTCGATCAGCTGCTCGCGTGGGACGACCTGGTTGCGACGGAGGAGCAGGTAGGCGAGCAGCGTACGCTGGCGCTTGCCGCCAAGCGGAAGCGTCGTGCCGTCCCGCCGGGCCTCGAGCGGGCCAAGAACGCTGAACTCGAAGTGACTACCGGTGTCAGGCACACGCCGCCGGCGCCGAGGCACCGTCCGTCCATCCTAGAGCGTGCGGCCCGGAACGGGCTCGTTTTGCCAAAGTTCGGAGCATCGAGGACCGGCACGAAAGCATGCGCTACGGGCGCGCAGCCCTCGCCGCCTGCACCTCGGCGTCGAGCGCGGCGAGCACGTTTTCGACCTGCTGTTGATGATCGGCTACGGCAGACGCTGCCCA
>CAWJXN010000015.1:0-187610 GCA_963846825.1 uncultured Actinomycetes bacterium | reverse complement strand
CGGGACGGCCCTTGTGATCTCGCCGCTGAAGGCCCTGATGAGCGATCAGGTTTCCGGGCTCCAGGCGAAGAAGATCCCCGCGACGTTCGTGAACAGCTCGCTTGGCCCGGACGGAGAAGGAGGCGCGCTACCAGCTCCTCGAGCAGGGCGTCTTCAAGCTGCTCTATTGCGCGCCCGAGCGGTTCAACAGATCAGCTCGTGCGGCCTGAGGAGGTGGAGCGCGCATCGCGACTACAAAAAGAAGCTTGCTGATTGTCGATGAGGCGCACTGCATCGACAGGTGGGGCAAAGCATTCCGTCCGGACTACGCGCGACTAGGTCAACTGCGACAGAAACTGGGGAATCCACCAGTACTCGCCTTCACGGCAACAGCAGGGCCGGCTGCACAGGACCGGATTCTCGCCTCACTCGGGGCATCGAATGCGAGCAAGTTCGTTTCGGATGTCGATCGGCCGAACATCTCACTCTTTCGTCTCCACCTAAAGAGCTGGGGTGGTGGATCCAAGAAAGAGCTCAACCCTGATCGCGCCAGCGTCTGATCGCCGCGATGCTCGGCAGCCTTCGCAGCGGCAAGGCGATGATCTTCGTGCCGACGGTCAACGTGGGAGAACGACTACAAACGCTAGCTTCGTCGAGAGGGGCTCGACCTTCCCTTCTACCACTCGGGGATGGGTGCGCAGAACGAGCGCGACACTATTATTGGGCGTTTCACCGGTCGCATCGAGCCGGCGGTGAGTGCGGTCATCTGCACCAACGCCTTCGGCATGGGCATCGACATGCCCGACGTACGGCTCGTCATCCACTGGCAGCACCCGGCATCGTCGGAGGACTACCTGCAGGAGTTCGGGCGGGCCGGTAGAGACGGGAAGCCCGCCGTTGCTGTCCTCTTCACCGAACCCGGACCCGGCGGCGCCTAGTCCTGCTCGACTTCATGGGCGGGCGGACGGTTGAGAACCCCAGTCTCAACGGGGACGGCGCTGCGCTTGCACTCGTCAAAAGCGAATCACAACGCATGAACGCCCTCGCCCTCAACTCAGACTGCTTCCGCACGGACCTGCAGAGCGCGCTGCTGGGGGAGCAGACAAACGCGGCCCTGGTCGATCCGGATTCTCGACCGGGTCTTCGCAAGAAAGACAGCGCGTCCGCGGCAGGGCGGTTCTGCTGCGACCACTGCGCGCGGAAATGGAAGCCCAAGGTGGCTCAGGGAGACGTGTCCTTCCTATGATTGACTGCGCACTTTAGCCTCCCCCCTCGCGGACGCAAGAGTCGTCTGACGCCGGTGCGGTTTGGCGTGGGCGCCGAGTCTGCTCGCGCCGCTAGCGATTCGATGGGAGCCGGATCGTGACCGAGTAAGTAGATTCCCACTCATGGTCACCGTGCGCTGGGATAACGGCGAGACGGACGAGGCGCCGACGTGGCAAGCGCTGCTTGACCATGTTCGCGATACGCAGTGGGGGACATACGACACGGAAGAGGACTTCCGTGTGGATATGGCCGTCCGCGCTCTCCGCTGGAGTTCGACCGAGATCGACCACGGCGGCACGCCAGAGCACTTCTTCATGGAGTTGGAACGCGCCCGACTAGTAACCATCGAGCGAGACTGACGCTTAGGACGATTGACGTGGTTCGGTCGAGCCTGCCGAGGATCTCACGTTCGCGCGTGGAGCGGATCGGTGAGCGACGACGGGACGGAGGAGCAGGCTGACGGGCGCATCGCCAGCGTCGCCTGTGCAGATCGCTCGCTCGTTCGGCGGAGGATGTCGCGTTGATCGAGCGCCTCGCCGACGCCGACTTCGCCGAGTAGTCGGCGATTGGCAGGAAAGCGTCGGGGCCTCCGTTGCTCGCGGGGACGGTTGCGCTGGTGATGATCGAGGAGAGCGTGATGGCTTCGGCGTATCGGTCGACGCGCCGACCCGCGTCAACTACGGGGACTAGGGGGTCGGCCTTGGGTCCACGAGTCGCCATCAGGTGGCTGCTGATCGGGAAGTCACTTCCGATCTGATAAGTCGCCGCGTTCACTGCCTTGGCGATGCGGACTGCGTGCTCGCCCACGAGCACCTTCGAGCCCGACCGCCTCGCCACATTGAAGCCAAGGTCGCGCAAACGCTGATCCCGACGCTCTCGGAGCGCTCTTCCATCCTCTCGATCGCCCTACCTCAGCGGTGGCCGCTGGGTCGGGGTCGGGCGAGGTGTTGTCGAAGGCGCGTGCGGCCCAGTAGGCGGCTTGGGAGAGGTCGGGTGCGTAGTCGGCGTAGAGCGTGGTGGTTCGGTAGTCGCTGTGTCCGAGCCATTCCTGGATCCATCGCAGCGGTGCGCCGGCGGCGGCCATGCGGGTGCCGAACGTGTGGCGCAGATCGTGGAAGCGGACCGGTCGGAGCCCGGCTCGTCGGGCTGCGGCCTGGAAGCGTCTGCGGAGCTTTGCCGGGTCGAGCACGACGCCGAGCTCGGGGTGGCAGAAGACGAGGTCGGCCGGGCGCCTGGAAGCGCGACCGCTCGAAGTGCAGCTGGAGCTCGTCGCGGACGCGTTGGGCGAGCGGCACGGCGCGGCTGGAGCGACGCGACTTCGGTGTGCCGAACTGGCCGCGCGTGTAGTTGCGGCGCACGCGCACCACGCCTGCGGTCCAGTCGATGTCCTGCCAGCGCAGCGCGAGCAGTTCGCCGCGGCGAAGACCGGTCATCGCCGCGGTCAGGTACAGGACGCGCTCGGTTGTGCCTCTTTCGTCGGTCGGCGTCGCCGCGAGCAGCGCCTCGAGCTCCTGCACGTCGAGAAAGCGGATGTCCAGGTTGCGTCGCGCCGCGCGGCTTCTCGACGAGCGCGACCGGGTTGCGGGCGCACCAGCCTCGCCTGACCGCGAAGGCGAACATCGCGTGCAGCAGCCCGAGGTAGTTGAGGATGCTCTTGACCGCCTTCCCTTCGCGGCGCTTGGCGGCGATGAACTCCTCGATCAGCTCGATCGTGATCGCCTCGAGCTCGAGGGCACCGAAGGCCGGGCAGGAGATGGACGCGCGTGTAGCTCTCGTAGTCCATCAGCGTCGTGCGCTTGAGACCGATGAGCTCGCGGTTTGCGAGGTAGCGGCTCGCGAGCTCCGAGAACAGCAGCCCGCCGGCCGCGTCGGGGCCCGTCACGGTGCCGGACAGCGTAGGCGATGTGCGCTCGGCCGCCACGGGACGGTCCGAGCCGGCGGTATAGAGTCGTGGCGCATGGGAGCTAGACCTCCTGTGCCGGGCCGGGGCTGTTAGCGCAGCGCCCGGCCATTTCTGTTCTAGGCAACGAAGTGTAGTCTGGTATCCGCTCGTTCAGGCCCTCTTCGGCCGCGCGGAACAGTCGACCTGTATTGACTCCCAGGCCGTGTCCGAGGCCGCGCCCCGAAGTCTGATTCCCGTTGCCCTTACACGTAACCGCACATTCAGTTCGGGATGTGCGGGTCATTCTCCAGCGGGCACATGAGTAACGTAATGCCATGAGTAATGTGCTCGGACGACGAAATCCAAGAAAGCGCTGGAAAACACAGTGAGTTCTCGACTACGGAACTAGCCTCGAAAAGTAACCCACGACGTAATCTCTGAGGTGCGACCTCATGGTCAGCCACCAAGAGGTCGGCGGTCCTAGCCCGGGTTGGCCTCTCGATCGCGGACGAAGACGAGCGCAAGCCGGCGGGGAGGCTTTCGCGGTGGGGTGGGGCCGTTGGGCCCGTTCGTCCCGTGTGTGTCGGACTGAAATCCGAAAAGCCGGGCAGGCTCGGCCGACGTTCGGTTCTCCGCACCCCTTCTTCCGGGTGCCGCCCGTAGCCGGGTGAAGGGTTACGGCCGCCAACCTGCGTGGCATGGATCTTGCTCTGTCATCGCGCGCGTCCCGCCGCGACGCCCTCGCGTCGCCGTCGCTCGTGCTCTTCCTCGCGTTCGTCGCGAGCCAGGCCGGCGTGCTCGTCCTCTCGCCGATCCTGAGCGACGTCGCCGACGACTTCGGGGTCTCGATCGCCGCGGCGGGGCAGCTGCGGATCCTCGCCGCGCCGCTCGCGGTCGTCGCCGCGCTCGTCGCCGGGCGGCTGCTCGACGCGGTACTCGCCGCGGGCGCTGCTCGGCGTGGCGAGCGTGCTGCTCGCGGTCGGCTCGCTCGCGAGCGCGGCCGCGCCGTCGTTCACGCTGCTGGCGCTCGCGCAGATCCCGATGTGGATCGGGATCTCGACGATCCTCACCGCGGGCGTCGCGGCGATGGCCGCGTGGACTGAGCCCGAGCGGCGCACGCGGGTCGTCGCGCACGCGTTCGCCGGGCCGCCGACGGCGTGGATCGTCGGGCATGCCGATCATCGGCCTCGTCGCAGAGGTTCACTGGCGGCTCGCCTTCCTCGCGCTGCCGCTGCCGGCGGCGCGTGCTCGCCGGGCTCGCCGTCCTCGGACGGCCGCACGACGTCCCGATCCCCCGGGCGGAGACGTCGCTCCGACGCTTCCTCGGCCGCGCGGACGGTCGACGCTGGGCGCTCGGCGAGCAGTTCGCGAACGCGGCGTGGGCCGGGACGCTCGTGTTCAGCGGCGCGCTCGCTGACCGAGCACTACGGCATGTCGACGACCGCGACGGGCGTCGCGCTCGCCGCCGTGGCGGTCGCGTACCTCCTCGGGAACCGGCGGGCGGGACGGTGTTGCGTCGGAGCGCGCTCGGCGGACGATGCTCGTCTGCAGCCTCGCCGCGGCCGTCGCGGTCGCGCTGACCTGGTCGTTCACGCCCGCCGTCGCGGTCACGCTCGTCCTGTTCGCGGCGAGCGGCGCCCTCGTCGCGACGCGAACCGTGTCGGGCACCGTCTACGGGTTCAGCGTCGCGGGCGAGCTCGGCCGCGAGGTCGGCACCGTCCGCGCCGTCACGACGCAGCTCGGGTACCTCATCGGCGCGCTCGTCGGCGGCGCCGCCATCGCGATCGGCGGCTTCGCGCTCCTCGGAGTCGCGATGGGCGGGCTCCTCCTCGCCTCGACGCTGCCCTACGCCGCCCGTGATCGTCGGGCGAGCGAGGGCAGCCGCGCGGCTCTGCCGGCGCGCCGGCCGGATCGATGCAGACGCGGGCTCTCCAGCTCGGGCACGGCCAGGTCCTCACCGTCCGGCCGCTGCGGAACGGCGACGTCGAGACCGTCATGGCCGTGTTCGATCGGCTCGGCGAGCGGTCGCGCCGCACGCGCTTCAACGGGCCGAAGCCGCGGCTCTCGCTCGGCCGAGCTCGCGCACCTCGCGGCCGTCGACGCGACCCGGCACGCGCTCGTCGGGTACGTCAAGGGCGACGACCGCCCGGTCGCGATCGCGCGTCTCGTCCGCGACGGGTCGAGCGCGGAGATCGCCTTCGAGGTGGCCGACGAGCATCCAGCGGCTCGGCATCGGCTCGGCGCTCACCGCGGAGCTGCTCGCCGACGCGCGCGCGGCGGGGATCACCGAGGTCACGGCGCTCGTCTCGAGCGACAACGCGGCGGCGATGTCGCTGCTGCGCCGGCTTCTGAGCGGGCTCGAGGTTCGCTTCGAGGGTCCCGAGCTGTCGGTGCGCGCGGCGCTCGCGTGAGCCTAGGGCTGGAAGAGACGCAGTCTCCTCGCGGGGCCGCCGCGCCTGCTCGGGGAAGCGCTTGATCCCGACGCCGTCGAGCGCGCCGGTGGCCGGATGCGTCGCGAAGCGGGGGAGGAGAGTCCTGAGGTAGCCACGCGCCTGGCCGTTGCCGCGCTCGGCGGCGGCCGTGATCGCGCAGACGAGATCCGCGCACTGGAGGCCGATCGAGTAGTGGCTCGGCCCGAGGAACAGGCCCTCGACGATGCGGCCGAGGCGTGAGTACGGGCTGCCGTCCTTGGTCGAGGTCGGCGAAGAACCGCCGGAGCCGCGCGTCGTCCTCGCGGAAGCGGCTGTCGACGACGATCAGGCCGACGTCGTCGGCCGCCTCGAGGAGCAGCTCGAACCGCTCCGCGAGGAACATGAGCCCGGTGGCGTACGTGTCCTCGTCGTTTCCGAAGAACGCCGGCGCAACCTGCGTGCCGAGCTCGATGTCGAGCAGCGTGACGTAGCAGCGGAGCGGCGAGCGCGCGAGCGCCCGGACGACCGCGTCCGCGAGCGCGGGCGGGACCTCGCCCGTCCGGATGCCGTGCCACTTCACCTCGCTGGTCGACCGGCCAGCCGTGCGCGGCCAGCGTCTCCTGCCAGTGGTCTCGAAGGAGGTGCCAGTCGGTGTCGGCGAGCGCGACCCCGCCGAGCGCGAAGAACTTCCGCTCCGAGAGCTGGCCCGACTCGTCCAGGAAGAGGAGGTGCATCTGCGTATCGGTAAGCGCCGCCGTGCCGGCCGTCAACCGGCGTAAGGCGGTTGAGCCTCGCGGATGATTACCTGCGATGGTGGCGATGAGCACGCAATCGGACGAGGACGCCGACGACGAGCGGGTCAGGCGGGCGGAGGAGCTCGAGGACGGGAGCCTCGACCCGGACGAGCTCGACGCCGAGCCCGCATGGTGGGACGAGGGCAGCGACGACGAGACGTAGCCCGGCGTTCAGCCGCCGGCGAGCTTCACGCGATAGCCCTGCGCCTCGAGTCGGGCGACGACCTTCGGGCGGTGGTCGCCCTGGATCTCGACGACGCCGTCCTTCGCGGAGCCGCCCGAGCCGCACTGGCGCTTGAGGTCGCTGGCGACGGCATCGAGCTCGCGGGGCGGGATACCGCGGACGACCGTCACCGTCTTGCCTCGGCGACCGCTCGTCTCGCGCGAGACGCGGACGATGCCGTCGTTCGGGGTCGGCTCTGCGGCGCGCCCGCGGGTCCTCGCCTCGGAGGCCTTCCGCAGGTCGCCGTCGGCGGTGGAGTAGACGCGGCGGCTCTCGCCCATGCCGATGAGTCTGCCTGGCGGTGGCACACGTGGACGGGCTCGTAGAGTGACGAGCGTGAAGCGAATCGGCCTGATCGTCGCCACGGCGGCGCTCCTCGTCCTGGGCGGCGCGGCCGGCTGGTTCGGCTCGCGCGAGATCGAGGACACGGAGACGGTCACCGTGACCACGACCGACACCGTGACGACGGCGGTCGAGGCGCCCGACCCCGGGCTGCCGGAGGCCGTGGCGAAGACCCGGGACGCCTTGCTGCAGGCGGCCGAGAGCGGCGACTACGAGGCGCTGCGCCCGCTCGTCCCAGACACCGGCTTCGAGTACACGTTCGGCAGCCCGGTGCCAGGCGGGCCGATCGCCTACTGGCAGGAGCTCGAGCGGACGACGGACGAGGAGCCGCTCGAGTCGCTCGCCGACGTGCTGCGGATGCCCTACACGCTCTCGCGCGGTATCTACTTCTGGCCGTTCGCGTACGACGTCGCGAGCGTCGACGACCTGACGGCGCACGAGCGCGAGCTCCTCGCGCCGCTCGGGCCGCTCGAGACGGTCTTCGTCGAGGGCACGGGGTATCTCGGCTGGCGCGCCGGGATCCAGCCGGACGGCACCTGGGTCTTCTTCGTCGCCGGCGACTGAGCGCTGCCCGCCACAGCGTAAGTTGACACTTACGTAAGTCTTTGCTTACATAGAGCCATGGAGGCAGCGCTCAAGGCGATCGCCGAGCCGCGGAGGAGGGCGATCCTGCGGCTCGTTCTGGGACGAGGAGCGCTCGGCCGGGGAGATCGCGTCGCAGTTCGAGGTGACGCGCCCGGCGGTCTCCCAGCATCTGACCGTCCTGAAGGAGGCCGGGCTCGTGAACGAGCGACGGAACGGGACGAAGCGCCTCTACCGGGCACGGCCCGAGGGGCTGATCGCGCTGCAGGCGTTCCTGGACGAGTTCTGGGGCGACCGCCTGGAGGCGCTCAAGCGGGAAGCCGAACGAGAGGAGAGGAAGCATGGGAAGCGTGACTGAGCAGACGGCGGTCGTCCGGGAGCTGACGATCGCGGCGCGGCCGGAGACGGTGTGGGAGTTCCTCGTCGACGCGGAGAAGGCGACGCGCTGGATGGGCATCGAGGCGACGCTCGAGCCCGAGCCCGGCGGCACGTACCGCGTGACGGTGCTCCCCGGGAACACCGCGAGCGGCACGTTCGTCGAGGTCGACCGCCGCGGCGGCTCGTCTTCACCTGGGGCTGGGAGCCCGGCGGCATGGACGGGCCCGGCTCGTCCGCAAAGCCGGGGTCGACGACGATCGAGATCGACCTCGAGCCGCAGGGCGACGGCACGCACCTCCGCTTCGTCCACCGCGACCTTCCGAGCGCGGAGGCGACCCAGTCGCACGCTCACGGCTGGGCCCACTACCTCGAGCGGCTCGTCGCAGCCGCGGCCGGAGACGATCCGGGCCGCGACCCCTGGCTCGACGGCGAGATGTAGGACGCGTTACGGCGGGCGTCGGGCTCTTCCGGGCCCGGCGCCCGCTGGCTAGCGTGGAGCGCGTCGTCCTGCGAAGGAGGAGCCGCATGCCGTCCTCGCGCTCGCTCGTCGGAGCCCTCATCGCCGCGCTCGCGCTGACGCTCGTCGCCGGTGCGTCGGCAGCCGCCACACCCGAGCTCACCCGCAGCCTTCGCGCCGGCGGGCTCGTCGTCGTGCTCCGGCACGCCGCCACGGACTTCTCGAAGCCCGATCAGGATCCCGTCGTCGTCTCCGACTGCACGACGCAGCGGAACCTCTCCGCCCAGGGCCGCGCCGACTCGCGTGCGATCGGGCAGGGAGTCCGCCGGCTCGGGCTCCCGGTCGGCAAGGTCTTCTCGAGCGCGTACTGCCGCACCCTCGAGACCGCGCGACTCGCATTCGGTCGCGCGACCGTGCACCGGGCGCTCCTCAACACGATCGCGGCCGAGCACGACGACGTCTGGCGCGCGCAGATCCGCGACGCGCGACGGCTCTTCGGGACGAAGCCCGCCGCCGGGAAGCTGACCGTCCTCGTCACCCACGGCGTCGTCGTGCAGGAGACGACGGGGCAGACGCTCGAGGAAGGCGAGGCGATCGTCTTCCGGCCGCTCGGGAACAGCCGGTTCCGCGTCGTCGGCCGCGTGATGCCGCGCGAGTGGGGGACGCTCCGGCGACCGGCCTCGACGGCCGCTGCCGGCCTGCGCGTCCAGGAGTACCCCGTGCCGCCGGGCACGCACCCGCACGACGTCGCGCCCGCGCCGGACGGGACGGTCTGGTACACGGCGCAGCACACGGGCAAGCTCGGGCGGCTCGATCCGAAGACGGGCAAGACGACCGAGACCCCTCTCGGCGACGGCTCGGCGCCGCACGGCGTCATCGTCGGGCCCGACGGCGCGGCGTGGGTCACCGACGGCGGGCTCAACGCGATCGTCCGCGTCGACCAGGACGACGTCCGCGGTGCGCGGTCTTCCGGCTGCCCGCCTCGACCGGCTACACGAACCTCAACACCGCGACGTTCGACAAGCGGGGCATCCTCTGGTTCACCGGCCAGAGCGGCATCTACGGGCGGCTCGACCCGAAGTCGGGCGCGATGCGCGTCTTCCGCGCGCCGCTCGGAGAGGGGCCGTACGGGATCACGACGACGCCGAAGGGACAGGTCTTCTACGCGTCGCTTGCCGGGAGCCACATCGCGCAGATCAACGTGCGGACCGGCAAGGCAACGGTGATCCGCCCGCCGACCGCAGGGCAGGGCGCGCGGCGCGTCTGGTCGGACTCGAAGGGGCGGATCTGGGTCAGCGAGTGGAACGCCGGCAAGGTCGGCCGGTACGACCCCGCGACGAAGAAGTGGCGCGAGTGGCGCGTCCCGGGGCCGGCGCAGATCTACGCGGTCTACGTCGACAACAAGGACATGGTCTGGCTCACCGACTTCGGGCGCAGCGGCCTCTGGCGGTTCGCGCCGGCGACCGGGAAGTTCACCCGCGTGCCGCTCCGTGAAGGAGCGAGCGTGCGGCAGCTCCTCGGCCGGCCCGGGGAGGTGTGGGGGGCGGAGTCCGGCACCGACCGCCTCGTCGTCGTGCGCGGGTGAACTAGCGGCGCCCGGGCGTCCGCTGGTCGAGGACGAACGTCGCGACGAGATGTGCAGCGGTGGCGACGCCGAGGACGACCGCCGATGTCTCGAGGCCTGCGGCCGCGAACGCAAGGGTTCCGCCGCCGAAGACCGCGAGCTCGAGCAGGAGCCGCCAGGGATCCGGTGGATGGCGCGGCGCCTTCGGAGCGACGAAGGCGCCCCACAGCACGGCCGCCGCGAGGGGCGCCGCGATCGCGAGGACGATGTTCACGCCGTCCGGTCCCGTCTCCCAGCCCCAGATCGCGAGCCCGGCCAGCGCGGCCAGCTCCAGGCAGAAGCGAACACTGTCGTTCACGGCACGAGCGACGGTCATGGCGAGACGCTAACCGCTCTCCCGGAGAGTGCTACCGTCCCTCGAAGTCGGATATGGCTTCGACTTTCGCAGCGTCGCCGGCGCTGCCGGAAGCGGAAACGAAAGGGATCGGCCATCGCCGTCAAGGAAGAAAAGATCGAGATGGAGGGGGAGATCGTCGAGAGCCTCCGCAGCGGCATGTTCCGCATCCGTCTCGACAACGGCCACGAGATGCTCGGCTACACGGCCGGGAAGATGAAGCGGTTCCGGATCCGGATGGGCCCGGGCGACCGCGTGCTCGTCGAGGTCTCGGCGTACGACCTCGACCGCGGACGCATCGTCTACCGCCTGCGGTAGCGCCGGATCCCTCGAACGAGGGATGGCTGTCCGGGCGCCACTCGTGCACAACGCGTCACATCGGGACGTGCGGCGGAAGGGGGAACCGATGTCTGCGGCTCCGGTCGAGAAGGCCAGTCCTGGGGATGCCGACCTGGTTCGGCGCTGGCGCTTCGAGCAGCTCCTGAGCGCCGGCTACACGATCGCCGACGCGCTCGAGCTCGCGCTCCGGCAGGACATCGACCTGCACTGGGCGGCGAGCCTCGTCCGCCAGGGCTGCCCGAGCTCGACCGCGGCCCGGATCGCGCTGTAGTACCGGCAAGAAGGACGCTGCCGGGCCGTAGATGGGGTGTCGGACTGAAGTCCGACATCGGGGCTCCCTGGGTGTCCGACTTCAGTCGGACAGCTGCTCTCGGGCGAGCGGCAGGACGATCGTCACCGTCGCGCCGTCCGCCCGCGCGCTGCCGCCGTGCGCCTCCGCGACGGCGGCAACGATCGCGAGCCCAGCCCCGCGCTGCCGCCCGAGCGCGCCGAGTCGGGACGGCTAAACCGCTCGAAGGCGTGGGGGAGGAAGTCATGCGGAAACCCCGTGCCCTCGTCCGACACGCGAAACTCGACCGTGCCGTCCGCGGACGACGCCTCGAGCCGGACCGCGCCCGCGCCGTGGCGGAGCGCGTTGTCGACGAGGTTCCCGAGCGCCTGCTCGAGTCGCAGGCGGTCGCCCTCGAGCCGGACATTCGAGCCATCGACGTCGAGCGATCGTCCGTGCTCCGCGGCGCGCGCCGCGAACCGCCGCGCGACGGTCTCCAGGAGGTCCTCCGCTGCGATCGGCTCGCGTCGCAGCGGGACACGTCCTCCGTCGAGCTGCGCCAGCACGAGCAGGTCGTCGGCGAGACGGCGCAGCCGGTCCACCTCCTCGGCGGCCGATCGCAGCGCGGCCCGGAGCTCCTCGGGCGAGCGTGGCCGCCGCAGCGCGAGCTCGAGCTCGGTCTCGAGCAGCGCGAGCGGCGTGCGGAGCTCGTGGCTCGCATCGGCCGTGAACCGTCGCTCGCGCTCGATGCCCTCCTCGAGGCGGTCGAGCATCTCGTTCAGCGTCGTCCCGAGGCGGCGGATCTCGTCGTTCGCCTCGGGAAGCGGGAGGCGGGCGCCGGGGTCGTCGCCCGAGACCTCCGCGGCGCGCCGCCGCATCCCCTCCACGGGACGGAGGGCGGCGCCGGCGAGAGGTAGCCGGCGGCGGAGGCGGCCAAGAGCGCGAGCGGACCGCCGACGAGGAGCGCGGCGAGCAGTCCGTCGAGCGCCTCCTCCGCTCCTCGAGCGACGCGCCGACGACGAGGACGCGCGGGCCAGCGTCCGTCTCGACCCGCGTGAGGAGGAGGCGCGCCGGCTCGCCCTCGAACCCGGCGACCGAGCTCGCGCTCGACGAAGAACGGCGTCCACGAGCGCTCCTCTGCGACGAGCTGCGTCCGGGGGAGACGAGCTCGTTCCCCGTTGCGGTGACAATCTGCGCGAGCGCCTCGTCGCCCGTTCTGGCCGAGTGGCTCGCCCGTCCGGGCAAGCGGAGCCAGCGCGGCGACCCGCGTGTCGAGGCTCTCGTCGAGCTGCTCGGTCAGCGACGCATCCACGCGCATGTAGACGAGCGCTCCGGCCACCGCGAGGACGATCGCCATCGCCAGCCGCGAAGGCGAGTGTCAGCCGGACGCGAATCGGCAGCCGGCTCATGTCGCATCCTTGCGCAGCCGGTAGCCGACGCCGCGCACCGTCTCCAGCGACTGCCGTCCGAACGGGCGGTCGATCTTCTCGCGCAGGTACCGGACGTACACGTCGACGACGTTCGACCGGTTCTCGAAGGCGTAGTCCCACGCGTGCTCGAGCAGCTGGACGCGCGAGAGGACGAGCCCCGGCCGCCGCATGAACGTCTCGAGCAGCGCGAACTCCTTGGCGGAGAGGTCGATCTCCGTCTCGCCGCGCCACGCCTGACGGGTCGCCGGATCGAGGCGCAGGTCGCCGACCTCGAGCAGCGCGGGCCGCTCGGGTGTGCCGCGCCGCACCAGCGCGCGAAGGCGCGCGAGCAGCTCGGCGAACGAGAACGGCTTCGGCAGGTAGTCGTCGGCGCCCGCGTCGAGCCCCGCCACCCGGTCCTCGACCGCGTCGCGCGCCGTCAGCATCAGCACCGGCGCCCAGACGCCGCTCTCGCGGAGGCGCCGGCACACCTCGAACCCGTCCATGCCCGGCAGCATCAGGTCGAGCACGATCGCGTCGTACTCGGCGACCGGCGCCAGGGTGAGCGCGTCGTCGCCCGTGCGGGCGACGTCGACCGCGTGGCCCTCCTCGACGAGGCCGCGCCGGAGCAGGCTCGCCATCTTGAGCTCGTCCTCGACCACGAGGATCCGCATGGCCGCATTGTCGCGCCGAGATGAGAGCCGGATGAGAGCCTCACGGCGCTGTCACCTCTCACGGCGGTCTCATCGGCCCCACTTACGGTGGCTGCGATTCGACCAGGGAGGTAACCCATGTCACGCAAGCTGCTCCTGATCGTCGGAATCGCTTCGTCGTCGCTGCGGTGTGCGGCGGGATCGCGATTGCCGCGGGCGTCGGCGACGACGACAAGCCCCTGACCGGCGCGTCGCTCGAGAAGGCGACCGCGGCGGCGCTCGCCCACACCGGCGGCGGGACGGTCGTCGAGACCGAGGTCGGCGACGACGGCGCCGCCTACGGCGTCGAGGTTCGCCTCGCGAACGGGCGCGTCGTCGAGGTCGAGCTCGACGGGCAGTTCGTCGTCATCGGCCAGGAGGTCGACGACGACGGGGCGAACGACGACGAGGAGGCCGGGGAGGACTGAGTGCGGGGCCTAGTCGGGCTTCGCGCCCATCGCCCAGACGGCGACGACCATCGCCACGAGGAGCAGAACGGCGAGGACGCCTGCGGCCTTGCCGAGGCCGCTCTTCCGTTTCCACGACGCGATGCCTGCGAGGATGAGCGCGATCGACGAAGACCAGGAGCCCGAGGTCGGCGACGATCCAGCCGATCGAAAGCCAGGCCGGATCCTCGGGCAGGTCGTCGAAGCCCTTCGAGTAGAGCCACTGGGCGCCGATCCGCATCACGATGTACGCGGGCAGCCCGAGGAACAGCAGCGACCGGAACGCGAGCCGGCGCATGAAATCGGGCTCGGCGACGCGGTCCGCCGCGAGCGTCGAGACCGCCGCGGCGGCGACCGCCCCGAACATCACGGCCGCGCCGGCGATGTGCACCAGCAACGGGAAGTTCCAGCTGTCGGGCGTCCGCCGCGTCATGCGCCGGGCTTCCAGATCATGTCGACGATGAGGAGCAGGACCGACGAGCGAGCGTCGCGTTGTGGAGCCAGAACGCCCGCGAAGCGCCGAAGGTCTCCGCGAGCTCGGGGCTCGACGTCGTCCCCTCCGCGTGGAGCTTGGCCCCGAGCTCACCGCCTCGCCGATAGGCCTCGCCCGACTTCTGACCGAGGAACCCGCCGAGCGCCCACAGGACGAGCGCGGCGATGATCCAGCCGTCCCAGAGCTGGTACTCCTCGCGCGAGATGGCGAGCCACACCCCGAAGACGATCGGTGCCGGAAATCCCGATCATCACGAACAAGACGCCGAGCTTGGCGAGCGGCATCGTCGACGCGACCTGCGAGGGGCTGTCGGATCGCCAGAGGCGCGACGATCATGATCGTGAACATCACCTCGGCGCGCGACGAGCGCGACCGCGGACGAGGAGGTGGAGCGCGAGGATCCAGTCGTTCAGGCTCACGGACTCGTGACGCTACTTCACGCGCTGCCCCCGATCAACCGAATAGCTGTTCGCGCAGAGATGAGCGGGGCTTATGGGCACGGGGCGACACTTCTCCACACATGCCGCGGATCTCCGCAGGAGATGCGGGCGCGAGCTGGGGAGCGATCGGCACCGAACCGGCACAGCCGTGCCCTTGACGGAAATCGGTGTCTGACACCGGCAGCACGCTCGCGGGACGCAGCGCGCGGCAAGATGACGACGTGCGGATCGAGCTCGTCCAGGGCGACATCACCGAGCAGGACGTTCGACGCGATCGTCAACGCCGCGAACTCGTCGCTCCTCGGGGGCGGCGGGGTGGACGGAGCGATCCACCGGAAGGGCGGGCCGACGATCCTCGAGGAGTGCCGGGCGCTCCGCGCGTCGCGATACCCGGACGGGCTCCCGGCCGGCGAGGCGGTCGCGACGACGGCCGGGAACCTCGCCGCGCGGTGGGTGATCCACACCGTCGGGCCCGTCTACGACCCGGGCCGCGACCAGAGCGCGACCCTGCGGTCGTGCTACGCCCGCTCGCTCGCCGTCGCGGACGAGCTCGGCGCGACGACGCGTCGCCTTCCCGCTCATCTCGGCGGGCGCGTACGGGTGGCCGCTCGAGGACGCGATCCGGCAGGCGCTCGACGCGCTGCGCGCTGCGGATACGCTCGGTCGCGGAGGCACGTCTGGTGCTGTTCGGGCACGAGACGTTCGCGACGGCGGAGCGCGTCTTCGCCGACGCGCGCTAGACCTGCTCGAAGCGAACGAGGCGCCGCATCACGTCCACCTCGTCGAGGCGCGCTTCGATCCGGCCGCCGAGCGGGAGGTCGTCGCCCCGGCAGCGGGCGATGACCGACGGCTCGCGGATCGCGACGGTCGCGCCGCCGCGACGCTCGTGGAGCTCGACGACGATCGCGTCGAACACGTCGCCGACCCTCGGCTCGAGGAGCGCGGCCTCGATGATCGAGACGATGCCCGCCTCGTACTGCCCGGCCCTGGCGCCGGACTTCGCCATCACCTCGGGGAGCGTCGGCAGCTCGGCGCGAACCCACTCCGGCACCTCGCGCCCCTCCGACAGCGCGATGCAAGCCTCGCCGACGTACCGGTCGACGAGCCGGCGGAGCGGGGCGGTCGTGTGCGCGTACGTCGATGCGAGCGCGGAGTGCGTCGGCTGCTCCGGCGGGACATCCTCGAACCATGTGTAGCCCGAGCCGCGGAGGAGGCTCGCCGCCTCGAGCAGCAGGGCCGCCTGGCGCGCGATGAACGGGCTGAGGCTGCGGACGAACGCGGGGTACGGGACGTCGTCGGGCCACTCGACGCGCAGCGCCTTCGCCGTCAGGCGGAGGCGTCGCAGGCGGCCGGGGTCGGCGAGCGGGCACCGTGCGGAGGAGGCCGACGCCGCCTTTCAGCATCAGCTCCGCGGCCGCCATTCCCGTCATCAGCGACATCTGGGCGTTCCAGCCCTCGACCGGGAGCGGCGCACGGAACTGCAGCCCGTAGCCGCCGTCCTCCTCGGTGATCACCTGCTCGGGGATCGCGAGGCTGACGCCGCCGCGGCGGACCTCGCGCTGCTGCCGGAGGAGCCCGACCTCGCGCAGGAGCCGCAGCTGCTCGTCGGCCGTCCCGCCGTCGAGCGCCTGCTGGGCGCTCACGTAGTCGAGCTTCGCGCGGCTCCGCACGAGCGCGTGCCGGACGTTGACGTCGACGCCCTCGCCCGTCTCGTCGACGTCCATCGTCCAGACGACGGCGGGCCGCGTCTGGTCGGGCAGGAGGCTCGCCGCGCCCTCGGAGAGGGCCGGCGGGTAGAGGCGAGCGTTCTCGTCCGGCGCGTACAGCGTCTCGCCCCGCTCGTGCGCCTCGACGTCCATCGCGCCGCCGGGCCGGACGAACGCCGCCACGTCGGCGATCGCGTACCGGACGCGGTACCCGTCGCCGCGGCGCTCGATGTGGAACGCCTGGTCGAGGTCCATCGACGTCGCGGGGTCGAGCGTGACGAAGGGGATGGCGGTCTCGTCCGCGTCCGGCAGTCGCGGCGCGTGCGCGGCCGACTCGGCCTCGACGAGGACCTCGGCGGGGAACTGCACCGAGACCTTCAGCTGGCGCCGCAGCTCCGCGAACGCCGCCTCGATCTCCGGGCTGTCGGTCGCGAGCCGGTACGAGCGCTTGGGCACGCGCTCCAGCCTACGCGGGCCGGTGTTGCGCGGGCCTAAGGTGTCCGACTGAAGTCGGACACCGAAGTCGGACACCGGGAGGAGTGACATGGGCGAGCGCGAGTTCGACGTCGTCGTGATCGGCGCCGGGGCACCCGGGGAAGTCGCCGCCGGACGGCTCGGCGAAGCCGGTCTCTCGGTGGCGATCGTCGAGGAGCGGCTCGTGGGCGGCGAGTGCTCGTTCTTCGCCTGCATGCCGTCGAAGGCGCTTCTCCGGCCCGGGCGAGCTGGCCGCCGAGGCGCGGCGCGTGCCGGGCGTCGCCGTCGGCGAGCTCGACGTCGAGGCCGTGCTCGCGCGGCGCGACGAGGTCGTCCACGACCTGGACGACTCCTCGATGGTGCCCTGGCTCGAGGAGCGCGGCGTCGACGCTCGTGCGCGGCCACGGGCGCCTCGCGGGCGAGCGGCGCGTCGACGTGGGCGAGGAGGTCCTCGTCGCGCGGCGCGCCGTCGTGATCGCGACGGGCAGCGCAGCCGCGATCCCGCCGCTCCCCGGGCTCGCCGAGGCCTCGCCGTGGACGAACGTCGAGGCGACGACCGCGAAGCAGGTGCCGCCGCGGCTGGTCGATCCTCGGCGGGGGCGTGGTCGGGGTCGAGATGGCGCAGGCATGGTCGTCGCTCGGCTCGCACGTGACGCTCGTCCATCGGGGCGAGCGGCTGATCGAGCGGGAGGAGCCGTTCGCGAGCGAGCAGGTGCTGACGGCGCTTCGCGACGGCGGCGTCGACGTCCGGCTCGGCAGATCGGCGGCGTCGGTCTCCCGGAACGGCGTCGTCCGCGTCGAGCTCGACGACGGGGCGACGGTCGAGGCGGACGAGATCCTCGTCGCGATCGGCCGGACGCCGCGGACGAGCGACGTCGGGCTGGAGACGGTCGGTGCTCGAGCCGGGCGGGTACGTCGAGGCCGACGAGTCGCTCCGGGTCGACGGACGCGACTGGCTCTACGCGATCGGCGACGTGAACGGTCGCGCGCTGCTCACGCACATGGGGAAGTACCAGGCGCGGCTCGCGGCGGATCGCGATCCTCGGCAAGGACGTGCGCCTGCGCTCGGACGGAGCGCGCGTCGCCGCGCGTGATCTTCACCGACCCGCAGGTCGGGGCCGTCGGCCTGACGCTCGCCGCGGCGGAGGAGGCCGGGCTCGCCGTCCGCGCCGTCGACGTCGAGACGAGTGGCAACGCGGGCGGGTCGTTCGTCGGGCGCGGCGCGCCGGGGACGGCGCGGCTCGTCGTCGACGAGAAGCGCCGCATCGTCGTGGGCGCCACGATCACCGGCGCCGAGGTCGCGGAGGCACTCCACGCGGCGACGATCGCCGTCGTCGGCGAGGTCCCGCTCGACGACCTCTGGCACGCCGTGCCGGCGTTCCCCACCCGCTCCGAGCTCTGGCTCCGCCTCCTGGAGGCGTACGGGATGTAGGCGCGGCTACGTCATCACGATGGGGTCGCTGTCCTCCTCGTTGATCACGACGGCCCCGTCGAAGACCTTGATCGTGATCACGTGCAGGCCGGTGACGCCCTTCGGCGTTCGCAGGAGGAACTCGAAGCGGTTCGGGCCGGCCTTGTACTCGGCGCAGTTCGGGCTCGGGTCGCCCGCGGTGAAGAAGACCTGGACCTCGCACGCTGCGGCGAGTGCCGCCGCCTCCGCGTCGGGGATCGGCACGTCGTTCGCGTCCCCGAGCCTGAACTTGACCGGAATCGTCGAGCCTGCCTTGCGATGCTCCGCCGGCAGCGGCTCGAGGAAGCCGAGGAACTTGTACGCGACGATGTATGCGCACGACTCGGTGGTCGTGTTGCCCGCCTTGTCCTCGCCGGTCAGGTCGATCGTCTTCGCGCCGGCCGAGGTCACGATCGCGGGTCCGCTGACCGGTGAGGCGACGGGGCCGGAGAGCGCGTCCGTCACGGTGGCCGAGACGAGGCCGCCGGGGCCGTTCAGGACGAATACGGGAGGCGGCGCCTGGCAGGTGACCGTCGGGCCGGTCGCGTCGATCTTCACCGTCACGGTGTTGTCCGCGTCGGGCGACGCGCCCGTGTTGGCCGGCGTCATGCCGTCGGTCGCCTCGCACTCGATGTCGTGGACGCCGTCCGTCGTCAGCGAGAACGAGCCCGTCCGCGGGTTCGAGCCGCTCTGGTTGAGCACGGGGACCGGGTTCCCGTCGTCGGTGCAGACGAGGTTCGTGACGCCGGAGTCGTCGGTCGCCGAGACGTTGACGGTGATCCCGCCGCCGTTCGCCGCGAGATCGGCCGCGTTGAACCAGCCGTCCTGGCCCGCCGGCGGCGCCGCGGGCGTCGTCGTGACGGTCACGTCGGGCGGGTAGCAGGCGCCCCAGCCCGCGAGGGCGGCGTTCATCTGCTCGCGGAGCGGCTCGGCGCGCACGTTGGAGAACGCGGTATCCGCCGGGGAGGCGGTGCCGTTGTAGCTCGGGTCGAGCGAGCCGTGGATGAACGCGCCCCACACGTAGCTCCGCGAGGAGAACGCGTTCGACTCGCACGTCGGGAAGACGGCGGAGCCGCCCCACGACAGGAACTGGGTGCGCGCGCAGCCCACCGTCGAGCAGCTCTGGTAGCTCCCGCCCTTGTGGTTCGCGGTCATGCCCGCGACGAAGTCGTTGCGCAACTCGTTCGGCATCCCGGCCGGCTTCTCGACGTCGACCATCGCGGTGAGGACGGGCCAGATCCCGGTGAAGTCGCCGCCGAAGTTGAGCGCCTGCTCGCGGCCCGACATCGTGTTGTAGAAGTTCGTGCGGAACGCGCCGGCGATCCGTGAGCTGTCGTTGACGCTCTCGTAGATGATCCCGAGGTCGGTGAGGCTCATCGTGTTGCCGTCCAGCCCCGCCAGGCCCGAAGTCGCAGCCGACGAAGTTCGAGAACTGCGTCTGCGTCAGCCCGATCGCCGTCGCGTACGCGTTGATCGTCCCGGGGAAGGGCGCCCAGTGCTCGTACTGCGCCCGCGTGGCGGGGTTGTCCGAGACGCGCATCATCTTCGCGGCCGAGTCGTCCATGTCCTCGGTGCCGAGCACGGCGGCGCCGTTCGGGCAGCTCGTGTTCAGGCCCGCGTAGAGCGTCACCTGGTCGGTGAAGTTGGCCGCGCCCGCCTCGACCTGGTCGTGCATGTAGAGGTGCAGCAGCACCTTGATCGAGCTGGCCGGCGCGAACGCGAAGTTCTCGTTCTGCGCGGCGATCACCGGGCCGCCGACCTCCTTCACGTACATCCCCGTCGTGCCGCTCCCGGTGGTGTTGAGGATCGCCATCACGCGGGTGGTAATCGGGCCGGGCACGTCCGCCTGGGCGCTCGTGGCGCCGACGAGACAGGCGAGTGCGAGGAACGTGGTGCAGCCGAGCAGGCGTGCCCGGGCGGCGTGACGGGTCATCGGGATCCCCCCTTGCGTCGCGGTCGAGCCAGGCTAGGCAGCTCGTGGCAGGGCGCACAACCCCTCGGAGGGGGGAGGCTGTGGCCTCGTAAGGGACGGCCGCTCGAGGCCCGATACTCGTGGTGTGCGCGTTCTCGACGACACACTCGCTCTCTCGCCGTCCGACCTCTCGGCGCATCTCGCCTGCCCGCACCTGACGACGCTGTCGCTGGCCGTCGCGCGCGGCGAGCTCGAGCAGCCGCACCTCGACTCCCCGCACCGCGACCTCATCTTCCGGAAGGGGAACGAGCACGAGGCAGGCGTACCTCGCCCGGCTCGAGGCGGCCGGGCGGACGATCGTCCGCATCCCGACCTACGACGACGAGGGCTTCGACCCGGCGGAGGCGCGACGGCTGACGGAGGAGGCGATCCGGACCGGCGCGGCGGAGGTCATCTACCAGCCCTATCTCACGGACGGCCGCTGGCGCGGGTTCGCCGACTTCCTCGAGCGCCGGGAGGACGGGCGGTACGAGCCGGTCGACACGAAGCTCGCCCGAACCGCCAAGCCGGCGCACGTCCTGCAGCTCTGCTTCTACGCCGAGCAGGTCGCGCGGATCCAGGAGCGCGCCCGTCGAGCACGTCCACGTCGAGAACGGGCTCGGCGAGCGGGAGACGTTCCGGCTCGCGGAGTTCGAGGCGTACTACCGGCGGGTACGCGAGCGGTTCCTCGGTGCGCTCGAGCGCCGAGCAGGACACGTACCGCGTGGCCGTGCGACCACTGCGGGATCTGCGACTTCCGGCATCGCTGCTACCAGCAGCGCGTGGACGACGACCACCTGACGCTCGTCGCCGGCATGTGGCGCTCGCGGGCGAGGCGCTCGAGGCGGCGGGCATCACGACGCTCGAGCAGCTCGGCGAGCTCCCGGCGGGGACGCCGGTCGACGGCATCCGTCCCGGAGACCTTCGAGGCGATGCGCCACCAGGCCGAGCTCCAGCTCCGCGCTCGCCGGGAGGGCGCACTGTCCTGGGAGCTGCTCGCCGGAGGAGCCGAGCGCGGCTTCGCGCTGCTGCCGGCGCCCGACGAGGGCGACGTCTGGCTCGACCTGGAGGGCCACCCGTTCTTCGAGACGAGCCGCGGGCTCGAGTACCTGTTCGGCTACTGCTACCGCGACGACGCCGGGGTCGTGCGGTACGACGCGGTCTGGGGACGCGACCGCGAGGGCGAGCGCGCGGTCGTTCGAGCGGTTCGTCGACTGGCTCGTCGAGCGGCGCCGCCGCCACCCGCGCATGCACGTCTACCACTACGCCGCCTACGAGCGCACCGCGCTGACGCGGCTGATGGGCGAGCACGGCACGCGCGAGGACGAGATCGACGAGCTCCTGCGCGACGAGGTGCTCGTCGACCTCTACCGCGTCGACAAGCAGGCGCTCCGCGCGTCGGTCGACAGCTACTCGATCAAGGCGATCGAGAAGCTCTACGGCTTCGAGCGCACCGCCGACGTCGCCGGCGGCGACGAGTCGATCGTCCGCTTCGAGGAGTGGCTCGAGACCGGCGACGACTCGATGCTCGAGGAGGTCGAGCGCTACAACGAGGAGGACTGCCGCTCGACCGTACGCGCTCCACGAGTGGCTGCTCGCGATCCGCCCGCCGGGACTGCCGTGGCGGGACCCGCCGGAGCTCCGGCCGCGCAAGCGAGGAGGCTCGTGCAGCGCGACGCCGAGCGGGCGGCGCTCGAGGCGCGCGCTGCTCGACGGTGCGCGAGGAGGGCACGCCGCGACGCCTGCTCGGGCACCTCGTCGACTACCACCAGCGCGAGGCGCGCCCGCAGTGGTGGGCGTGGTTCCGCTGGCCGCAGCTCGACGACGACGAGCTCGATCGCCGACCGGACGGCGATCGGCGGCTCGCCTGGGACGGCCGGCCGCCCGAGGTCGAAGGGACGAGCCACGCGTACCGCATGACGTTCCCGCGAGCAGGAGCACAAGCTCGACGACCGAGGGGTTCGATCCGGACACGCGGCTCGGCTTCCGGCTGCGGGTCGACGACGACCGCGGCGTCGTGACGCTGCTTCGGCCGATCAAGCGCGAGGACGAGCCGCTGCCGCGCGGGCTGACGCCGGGCAGCCGTTCGGCGACGACGGTGAAGCGGGAGGCGCTGCTGCGCTTCGCGCGCGCCTACGCGGACGGCGACCTCGACGCGCTACCCGGCGCTCACCGCGCTGCTCGAGCGCCGCGCGCCGCAGGTCCGCTCGGCGTCGATCCCGTCGAGCCGCCGCGCTCTCGCTCCGCGAGAGCTACCTCTTCGTGCAGGGGCCGCCGGGCTCGGGGAAGACGTGGCAGGGAGCGCGGATGGCGATCGAGCTGATGCGGGCAGGGGAAGCGCGTCGGCGTCACGTCGCTCAGCCACAAGGCGATCCACAACCTGCTCCGCGCGATCCAGCACGAGGCCGAGCGCGCAGGGCTTCACGTTCCGCGGCGTCAAGCGCGGCGACGAGGACTCGGAGAACACCGGCTTCGAGAGCCGCTGCGATCGACACGTCGAACGACACCGACGCCTGCGCCGACCCGTCGTTCGACCTCGTCGCGGGACGGGCTGGGCGCTCACGCGGGAGTCGACCGACCTCCACGTCGCCGAGCGGCCGATCGACGTGCTGTTCGTCGACGAGGCGGGCCAGCTCGCGCTCGCGGACGTGCTCGCGGCCGGCACGTCCGCACGGTCGCTCGTCCTCCTCGGCGACCCGAACCAGCTCCCGCAGGTCTCGCAGGGCTCGCACCCGGAGGGGTCGGAGCGGTCGGTGCTCCAGCATCTCCTCGGCGAGGACGTCACCGTGCCGCCCGACCGGGGGCTCTTCCTCGCCGAGACGTAGCGGCTGCGTCCCGAGCTCTGCGCGTTCACCTCGGACGCGTACTACGAGGGCCGTCTCGGCTACGCGGACGAGACCGCGCGCCGGTCGCTCGCGGTCGGGCAACGGGCCGGTCTGGCTCCCGGTCGCGCACACGGGACGCGGGCAGTCGTCGGTCGAGGAGGCGGACGCGATCGCGGCCGCGGTCCGCGCGCTCGTCGGGTCGCCGTTCACCGACGTCGACGGCAGCGAGCGGCCGCTGACCGTTCGCGACGTGCTCGTCGTCGCCCCGTACAACGCGCAGGTCCGGACGCTGCGCTCGCGCCTCCCGGAGGATCTCGCCGTCGGGACCGTCGACAAGTTCCAGGGCCAGCAGGCGCCGGTCGTGATCGTCTCGATGGCAAGCTCGACGCCGGAGGACGCGCCGCGCGGCATCGGGTTCGCGTTCGACCGGCACCGCTTCAACGTCGCGACGTCGCGCGCGCAGTGCCGCGCCGTGCTCGTCTGCTCCCCGCGGCTCCTGGACGCGGACTGCAAGACGGTCGCGCAGATGCGGCTCGTCAGCGCCGTCTCCGCGTTCGTCGAGCGCGCCCAGGCAGCTGCGGGCGCTGCCCGCCCCTCACCGTAGGATCAGCGGCGATGGATCCGTCGCTGCCACGGCCGACGACGGGGCGGACGTTCGCCGCGGAGCGTCGCGTGCGGCTCTCCGACATCGACGCGCACGGCCGCGTCCGGCTCGACTCGGTCGCGCGCTTCCTCCAGGACGCCGCGATCGACGACGTCCAGGAGACGGGCTGGGGCCTGCCGTCGCACCTGTGGGTCGTCCGCCGGATCCAGATCGAGGTGGTGAAGCCGTTCCTCCTCGACCAGGAGGTGGAGGTCGTCACCTGGTGCAGCGCCGTCGGATCGCTCGCCGCGGGTCGGCGGTGGTCGGTGACGGGCGACGTGCGTGGCCGGATCGAGGTCGACAGCGTCTGGATCCACCTCGGAGCCGACCAGCGGCCCGCCCGGATCAACGGGTTCGGCGTCTACGCCGAGGCGACGGAGGGTCGGTCGGTGTCGACGAAGCTCGCGCTCCCGGACCCGCCCTCCCAGTCGATGCGCCGTCCCTGGCCGCTCCGCTCGACGGACGTCGATCGGCATGGGCACGTGAACAACGCCGCCTATTGGCAGGCGGTCGAGCACGTTGCGGCCGAGAGTGGCTTCGAGCTGCGCAAGCCGTTCCGCGCGCTGCTCGACTTCCGCGAGCCGATCGACCTCGGGGAGGAGCTCGAGCTCACGGAGCACTGGGACGGGCCGATGCTCCAGCTCGGGTTCTGTGTCGACGGCACCGTGCGCGCCGTCGCCCGCGTCGAGCCCGTCCGCGCGTCCGGCTAGTCGTCAGCGCTCGCAGCCGAGCCCGTCGCCCTCGCCGTCGAAGCCGTGCGGGTCCGGCGGGCGAACACGGAAGCGCTTGTGCGGGATGTCTCCGCAGTCGAGGTCCGGTGGCGGCGGCGGGAGGCAGACGGTCGGGTAGGACGGGTCGCAGCTGCCGCCGATCCCTCGTCCGGGCGTCGTGCCGGCTTGCGCGCCCGAGCCGGGCCCCGTGGTGGCAGGCCCGAGCGGGTTCCACACCGCGCCGGGGCACGCGCCCCAGATGCCGCGGCGGGCGCTCCGCGCCGACCGTGCGGCGCTGAGCAGCCGGCCCGCATAGCGGCCGCGCTCCCCCTGGTAGAACCAGACCGTCGCCGCCCCGCGGCGCACGAGCTCGAGGTTGACGTTGACGCCGCCGCGTCGCACGTAGCGGAGCAGGCGCCCGTACGCGTCGACGCGGTCGAGCGGCGGGTCGGCCTCGAGCACGACGGACGCGCCGACGGGAAGCAGCCGGCGCAGCTCGCGCCCGGCCGCCCGCGAGAAGCACTCGCCCGTGCCCGGCTCGGGCGTATCGATCTGAAGCAGACGGACCCGGGCGCCGCTCGTGAGGTCGATCGTGTCGCCGTCGATCACCCGCGCGACGCGCGCGCTCTCGCCCCGGCCACTGGCCGAAACGTCCTCTGCCGTTCCGATCGCGAGCGCCGACACGAGCGCGACCAGACCCCCTGCAATCCACCGCATACCCGTACTCAATAGTCGTTCCGGCCGGACATGTCCCTTATCGCCACTTGACGCCGTGCGGTGTCAGGTACCGAATCCTGTCAAGTGGCCGCGTTGGCCAGGGCGAACAAAGCCCCGGCTCAGCGCCTCGGCCGGAGCGCCGCGAACGGGTCGGTGATCGCGAGTCGCGTGTCGCGGAAGCGGTAGACCTCGGCGGGCCGGCCGCCCGCGCGCCCCGAGGGGCGCCGTTCGCCGGTCGGCTCGATCACTGCGCGGCGCTCGAGCACGCGCTTCAGGTTCGTCGCCGAGACCTCGTGCCCGAGCGCGGCGGCGTAGACCTCGCGGAGCTCGGCGAGCGTGAAGGTCGGCGGCGCGAGCGCGAACCCGGCGTTCGAGTACGACAGCTTCCCGCGCAGGCGCTCGCGCCCCGCGAGCACGATCGCGCCGTGGTCGAAGGCCATCTCGGGGAGGTCGTCGACCGGGTGCCAGCGCGTGTCGTCCGGCACGTCGGGGTCGAGGCCGAGCTGGACGAGGCCGAGGTACGCGGTCGCGAGCTCCCAGGCGGAAGGCACACGGCCTGGCTCGCCGTAGGTCGCGAGCTGCTCGATGTGCGACACCTCGCGGACGTCGACCTTCGCGGCGAGGTGCCGCCGGATCGAGTCCTCGAGCGTCTCGCCCTCCTCCAGCGCGCCGCCCGGGAGGCTCCAGGCGCCGCGGTAGGGGGCACGAGCGCGCTGCCAGAGGAGCACCTGGAGCGACCCGTCGCGGACCTGGAGAACGACCGCCAGGGTGACGTGACGTGGTCTGGTAGACTCGCCGCGAGGTTTGCGACTCATAGTCGAAAACTAGCAACAGGAGTGACTTCGATGACTGGAACCCATTCCCGACTCCTCGCGTTCGCGGCCGTCGTCCTCGGTGCCGCGGCGCTCGCGTCGGGCTGCGGCGGCGACGACGAGTCGAGCGGCGCGACGACCGAGACGACCCCGCCGACGTCGTCGCTCAAGGTCGGGCTCGTCGCTGACGCGGGGCAGCTGAACGACAACGGCTTCAACGAGCTCGCCTTCAAGGGACTGAAGCGCGCGGAGCGCGAGCTGGGGATCACCGGCCGTGTGGTCGAGGCGAAGACCGCTGCCGACTACGTGCCGAACATGTCCACGCTCGCCCGCCAGGGCTTCGACCTCATCATCGGGGTCGGCTTCGCTCAGGGCGACGCGATCGCCGCGACCGCCAAGCGGTTCCCCGACACGAACTTCGCGATCATCGACGTCGACCAGTCGTTCCTAAAGGGCAAGCCGGCGAACGTCCAGGGGCTCCTCTTCCGCGAGGAGCAGGTCGGCTATCTCGTCGGGTACCTCGGCGCGCTCGAGGCCGAGAAGGCCGGCGGGAAGGCCATCAGCGCCGTGGGCGGCTTCAAGGAGCCGCCGGTCGACCGCTTCATCGCCGGCTACAAGGCCGGTGCAGAGGCGGCGGTGCCCGGGACGAAGGTGACGTGGTCGTACTCCCAGGACTGGGAGGACCAGGCGAAGTGCAAGGAGCTCGCGCTCAACCAGATCGCAGCGGGCTCGAAAGTCGTCTTCCAGGTCGCCGGGGGCTGCGGCCTCGGCGCGCTCTCGGCGGCGAAGGACGAGAGCGTCTGGGGCATCGGCGTCGACGGCGACCAGTCCTTCCTCGGCCCGCACATCCTGACGAGCGCGCTGAAGGGCGTCGACAGTGCCGTGTTCCTCACCATCGGGTCGGTCGAGGACGGCACGTTCGCGGGAGGGAAGAACGCCGTCTTCGGGATCGACCAGGACGGCGTCGGCCTCGGGACGCTCTCGCCGGAGGCGGACGCAGACGCGGTCGCGGACGTCGAGGACGTCGAGGAGAAGCTCGCCGACGGCGAGATCTCCGACATCCCGACGACGGTCAGCTAGCCGACCCGGGGCGCCGTTCTGCGGCGCCCCGGGTTACAACATGGCGGGATGAGCATCACGGACGGCCGCTCGGCGCCGATCCGCTACGCGCGGAGCGGCGCCGTCAGCATTGCGTACCAGGTCACGGGCGACGGTCCGCTCGACCTCGTCCTCGTGCCCGGGGTTCTTCTCGCACCTCGAGATCGACTGGGAGCATCCGGGGAGCGCACGGATCTTCGAGCGGCTCGGCTCGTTCGCGCGGCTGATCCGCTTCGACAAGCGCGGGACCGGGCTCTCCGACCGCGCGGTCGGCCTGCCCGACTTCGACGCGCGCATGGACGACGTCCGCGCCGTGATGGACGCCGCCGGCTCCGAGTCGGCGGCGCTGTTCGGCTACTCGGAGGGCGGGCCGCTGAGCGTCCTCTTCGCGGCGACGTACCCGAGCCGGGCGAGGGCGCTCGTCCTCTACGGCTGCTACGCCAAGCGCCGCGACCCGGACGACGACTACCCGTGGGCACCGACGCGCGAGGAGCGCGAGCGCGATGCCGCGGCTCTCGAGGCGTCCTGGGGAGAGAACTTCGACCTCTCGACGGTCGCACCGAACGCGGACGCAGCGATGACCACCTGGCTCCAGCGGCGCGGGCGCGCGAGCCTCAGCCCGGCGGGGGCACGGGACCTCATCCTCATGAACTCGACGGCGGACGTGCGCGCGGTGCTCCAGAGCGTCCAGTGCCCCGCGCTCGTGGTGCACCGGACGGGCGACCTCGACGCCGATGTCGAGGAGGGGCGCTACCTCGCCGCGGGCATCCCCGATGCGCGCTTCGTCGAGCTTCCCGGGGACGACCACGTCCCCTTCGTCGATCCCGACCAGGTCCTCGACGAGGTCGAGGAGTTCCTCACCGGCGTCCGGCCGTCGCCCGCGTCCGACCGGGTGCTCGCGACCATCCTCTTCACCGACGTCGTCCGCTCGACGGAGCGGGCGACCGAGCTCGGCGACGCAGCCTGGGCCACGCTGCTCGCGGAGCACCATGCAGTGGTGAGGCGAGAGCTCGGACGCCACGCGGGGGAAGAGATCGACACGGCGGGCGACGGGTTCTTCGCCCTCTTCGACGGGCCGGCGCGAGCGATCCGTTGCGGGCTCGCGATCCGAGAGGCGCTCGGTGCGCTCGGGCTCGACGTGCGCGCAGGCGTGCACACCGGCGAGATCGAGCGCCCGTCCGGCGAGAAGCCACGCGGCATCGCCGTGCACGTCGCGGCACGCGTAATGGGGCTCGGCGAGGCCGGCGACGTGCTCGTCAGCGCGATGACGCACGACCTCGCCGCCGGCTCCGGTCTCGAGTTCGAGGACCGCGGCGAGCAGACCCTGAAGGGCGTGGAGGGGCCGCGGCGCGTCTACGCGGCCCGCACGCTGTAGACCGGCGCCAGGTGCTCGGCGACGGTTCCCCAGGTCGCGCCGCCGTCGCCCGAGCCGAAGACGTCGCCCGACGTGGCGCCGAAGTAGAGCTGGAGGCCCTTCCCCTCGCCGGCGGTGTCGAACGCCTCGCGGAGCACGGTGAGGTATGCGTGCTGCTCGGGGAGCCCGTCGCCGCGGGGGCTCCACGACGCGCCCGCGTCGCGTGTCTCCCAGACCTTGACGGAGCCGCCGGGGGTCGTCCGGTCCTCGGCGCCGATCAGCGGGATCACGAACGCGCTGTCCGGGTCGGCGGGGTCGACGACGATCGGGAAGCCGAAGTCCGAGGGCAGCGCGGTGTCCGTCCCGATGTCGATCCACGAGGAGCCGCCGTCGTCGGAGCGGTAGACGCCGTCGTGGAACTGCATGAAGAGGCGCTCCGGCCGGGACGGCGAGCGGCGCACGTCGTGGACGCAGTGGTTCATCGTCGCGTCGGCCCGCGCCTCCTCGGGCATGTACCGCAGCACGATCCCGTCGTTCGCGACGCGCCAGGTCTCGCCGCCGTCCTCCGTCAGCCAGACGCCCACGGCGGAGATCGCGACGAGCAACCGGTTCGGGTCGCCCGGCCAGGGGACGATCGTGTGGAGGCAGAGACCGCCGTTGCCCGGCTGCCAGTCGCCGCGCGAGGGGTGCTCCCAGAGCCCGCGGTTGAGCTCCCACGAGAGCCCGCCGTCGGTGCTCTTGAAGAGCGGGCCGGGGTCGCCGCCCGCGTAGAGCTCACCGTCCCCGACGCCGGGGACGATCACCCAGAGCCGAGCGAGCGTCGCCTCGCCGCCCTCAGGCAGCTCCACGCCCGATGCCTGCTCCCACTCACCGGCAGGGTCGTCGGTCACCCAGATCTTCGGGCCGTAGAACCACGAGGTGACGGAGGCGAGGTAGCGCCCCGTCCGGGGGTCGCGCATCGCGTACTCGACGCTCTGACCGGCGAACGCGCGCGCCGTGACCTCGAAGGCGCCCGGTGCGTCGCCCTCGAGCCGGAAGAGGCCCTTCTTCGTGCCGACGAGGAGTTCCGTCATCCGCACTACCCTCCGGTGATCGCGGGGAGGACGTGGACGCGGTCGTCGGGCGCGACCGGCGTCTGCTCCTCTCCCTGGGTGCCGTTGACGAAGACGTTCACGTGCTCGCGGATCCGCCGCTGCTCGTCGAGCACCCAGCCCGCGATCGGCGGGTGCGCCCGCTCGAGCTCGACCAGCACGTCGCGGACGGTGCCGCCGTCCACGTCGTGGTGTCGCCCGCCACAGAGCTCCGAGAGCGGCGCACGAAGCATCACCTGCGCCATGGCGGCATCCTAGAAAGCATCTCGATCTGTAAGACGTACGGCTGGCACGAGAATCGACAGGTGTCGCTTCAGCGACGCAGCAGGATGTTCAGCACGATCGTGGCGACGATCGAGACGACGACCATCAGCCCGACGGGCACGAAGACGCTGACGTTGTCGGACTTCCAGTGGATCGTGAGTGGGAGCCGGTCGACCCCGAGGCGCGCCAGGACGAGCGCGCCGACGCCGAGCAGGGCGAGCGCGAGGGCGATCCCGAGGAGCACCTTGCCTGCGGTCTCCATCCGACGAGGGTAGCCCGGCGCGGGGGGACGGCGTGCCAGGCACGAAGCCATGGCCGACGGCGACTTGGCTGAAGCGAAACGCCTACGGCTCGAGCTCGAGGACGCCGTGCGGCGAGCCGAGCTCGGCGAGCTTCTCGAGGAACGGCTGCGCCGGGAAGGCCTCGGGCCCGAGCACCCCGACGCCCGACCAGGCACCGGTCGAGAGCAGCTCGAGTGCGACGACGGGGTTGAGCGCGGTCTGCCACACGACCGCCTGCGAGCCGTACTCGGCCATCGACCACTCGTTGTCGACCACGTGGTACAGGTAGGTCCTCCGCGGCCGGCCGTCGATGCCCGTGCCGGTGACGAGCGTCCCGGCGCAGGTCTTGCCGGTCATGCGATCGCCGAGCGTCGCCGGGTCGGGAAGCGCCGCGGCGACGACGTCGCGCGGCACGACCTCGACGCCCTTCACCCGAATCGGCTGCGTCGAGTCGAGCCCGAGCTTGTGGAGCGTCCGCAGGACCTCGATGAACTCGTCGCCGAGGCCGTACTTGAACGTCACGCGCCGGCACTCGACCCAGCGCGGCACGAGCAGCACCTCCTCGTGCTCGACGTTGACGCACTCCACCGGCCCGATCCCCTCGGGGAAGTCGAAGACCTCGGGCTCGGAGAAGGGCGCCGTCGTGTACCAGCCGCGATCCTGCTCCCAGATCACCGGCGGGTTCAGGCACTCCTCGATCGTGGTCCAGATCGAGAAGGTCGGCGCGAAGTCGTAGCCCTCGACGACGAGGTTCGCACCGTCGCGGACGCCGACCTCGTCGATCTCGGAGAACAGCTCGTCGGCGGCGTGCCGCGCGAAGACGTCGGCGGCGCCGGGCTCGATCCCGATCCCGACGAGTGCGAGGAGCCCCTTCTCCTCGAAGGCCGCAGCCCGCTCGAACTGGTAGTCGCCGAGCTTGACGCCGGTGAGCTCGTACGGCCGCTCGGGGTGGGGCTCGGAGAGGGTCATCGCCATGTCGAGGTACGTGACGCCGGCCTCGAGGCACGCATCGAAGATCGGCACGTTGAAGAGCGGGTCGACCGAGTTCAGCACCGCGTCGGGCCGCGTCTCGCGGATCAGCTCGAGGACGCCGTCCCGGCTCGATGCGTCGACGCGGTGCGCCGTGAAGCGCGCGTCGTCGACCGACGCGACGACGGCCGCCGCTCGACCTGCGTCGTAGTCGGCGAGGGCGCAGTGTTCGAAGAACGAGCGCCGGCGCGCGATCGACGCGAAAGCCGAGCCGACGCCGCCGGTGCCGACGACGAGGATCCTCATGGATGTCCGGCCGGCGTGAGGCGCCTCACGCCAGCTTCACGCAGACGTGCTTGATCCGCGTGTACTCCTCCATCGAGTAGATGGACATGTCCTTGCCGTAGCCGGACTCCTTGAACCCGCCGTGCGGCATCTCGGGCGTGAGCGGGAACAGGTGCTCGTTGACCCAGACCGTGCCGAACTCGAGGCGGGCGGCGACCTTCATCGCTCGGCCGACGTTCTCGGAGAAGACGGAGGCCGCCAGGCCGTATCGGACGTCGTTGGCCATCGCGATCGCCTCGTCGTCCGAGGCGACGCGCTGCACGGTGACGACCGGGCCGAAGACCTCGCTCTGGACGATCTCGCTGTCCTGCGCGACGTCGGCGACGATCGTGGGCGCGACGAAGAAGCCCCGGTCGCCGACCGTGCCGCCGCCGGTGAGCACGGTCGCCTTGGCATCCTGCGCCCGCGACAGGAACCCGAGCACGCGCTCCTGCTGCTCCGCCGAGATGACCGGTCCCATCTGGATCTCGTCGTCGGTCCCGGGGTCGCCGACGGTCATCCCTTCGACGGCGCTCACGGCCGACGAGACGACGTCGTCATAGATGCGGTCGGAGACGAGGATCCGCGACGACGCGGTGCAGTCCTGGCCCGAGTTGAAGTAGCCGCCGATCTTGATCGCCTCCGCGACGGTAGCGGGGTCGGCGTCGTCGAGCACCACCATCGGCGCCTTGCCCCCGAGCTCGAGGTGGACGCGCTTCACCGTGTCGGCCGCGTTCTTCGCGATGAGCTTCCCCGTGGCGGTGTCCCCGGTCAGCGAGACGAGGCGGATCGAGGGATGGCGCACGAGTCGGTCGCCTGCGGGAATCCCCTCACCGGTAACGACCTGGAGGACGCCCGGCGGGAGGAACTCCTGCGCGAGCTCGACGAAGCGCAGCACCGTGAGCGGCGTCTGCTCGGCGGGCTTGATGATCTGGACGTTCCCGGCGGCGAGCGCGGGGCCCATCTTCCACATCACCATGAAGAGCGGGTAGTTCCACGGCGCGATCCCGGCCACGATGCCGAGCGGCTCGCGGCGGATCATCGACGTGTACCCCTCGACGTACTCGGTCGCGGCCTTCCCCTCGAGGTTTCGCGCCGCGCCCGCGAAGAAGCGCAGGTTGTCGGACATGACGGCGGGCTCGTCGACGGCGACCCACCACGGCTTGCCGACGTTGAGCGACTCGAGCCGTGCGAGCTCCTCGGCGTTGTCGTCGATCACGTCCGCGAGCTTCAGGAGCAGCTCCATGCGGTCCTTCGGCGTCTTCTCTCGCCAGGTCTCCCACGCCTTCTCGGCGGCGCGGACAGCGCGGTCGACGTCCTCCTCGCCGCCCTTCGGCACCTCGGCGATCACTTCGCCGGTGGCGGGATTCAGGACCTCCATCGTTTCGCCCGAGAGGGCGTCGACGAACTCGCCGCCGACGAACATCTTCTGCTGGCTCACCGCAACGCTCATCGAATTCCTCCGCGACTCGAAGACGACGGCGACACTAGCATCGTCCCATGGCGCGTTCGTCGCCCGAGACGGTTCTTCGTTGACGTGATGCGTCGTGGTTGGTAGGAAACGCCTCGCATTGCGCAGTCGCTCACAGGGCAAGGCGCCGCGCCCGACATCCGTCCGGCAACGGCGCGGCCCCGTCTCGCGCGCGCCGGGCCTCGACCACGTCGACCGCGGGATCATCGAGGCGTTGCAGCGGAACGGCCGCGAGTCCTTCCGGCAGATCGCGGCGTCGCTCGGCGTCTCCGAGGCGACCGTGCGCGCACGCTACGGACGGCTCTGCGACCAGAGCATCCTCCAGGTGACCGGCGTGACGAACCCGCTCGGCCTCGGATTCGAGGCGCAGGCGATGGTCGGCGTCCGCACGACCGGGCCGCCGGAGACCGTCGCGGACGAGATCTCGAAGTGGGACGAGGCCGACTACGTCGTCGTCACCGCGGGCCGGTTCGACGTGCTCGTCGAGGTCGTCTGCGTCGACCGCCACGGGCTGCTCGACGTCACGAACCGGATCCGGCAGCTGCCGGAGGTCGTCTCCACCGAGAGCTTCCTCTACCTCGAGCTGTGGAAGCAGCTCTACGACTGGGGCGTCGGCGTGGAGTCGCGCGACAACGGAGCGAGCCGATGACGTCGATGGCCCCCGACGTCCGCCTCATCGAGGTGGTCAAGGAGTTCCCCGAGCTCCGCGCGGTCGACGGGATCTCGCTCGAGATCCCGCGCGGCTCGTTCTTCGCGCTGCTCGGCCCCTCGGGCTGCGGGAAGACGACGACGCTGCGGATGATCGGCGGCTTCGAGGAGCCGACCTCGGGGCAGATCCTGCTCGCCGACCGCGACGTGGTCGGCCTGCCGCCGTACAAGCGGGACGTCAACACGGTCTTCCAGAGCTACGCGCTGTTCCCGCACATGACGATCGCCGAGAACGTCGCGTTCGGGCTCGAGCGGCGCAAGATCCCGAAGGGCGAGATCCGCACGCGCGTCGCCGAGGTGCTCGAGCTCGTCGACCTCGCGGGACGCGAGAAGCGCAAGCCGACGCAGCTCTCCGGCGGCCAGCAGCAGCGCGTCGCGCTCGCGCGCGCGATCGTCAACAACCCGCGCGTCCTCCTGCTCGACGAGCCGCTCGGGGCGCTCGACCTCAAGCTCCGCAAGCAGATGCAGCTCGAGCTGAAGCGCATCCAGAACGAGGTCGGGATCACGTTCGTCCACGTCACGCACGACCAGGAGGAGGCGATGACGATGGCGGACACGATCGCCGTCATGAACGAGGGCACGGATCGAGCAGCTCGGCGCGCCGAACGAGCTGTACGAGCGGCCGCGGACGGCGTTCGTCGCGGGCTTCCTCGGCAAGTCGAACCTGCTGGACGGGACCGTCGCCGGCGACGGCGTCGTTCGCCTCGGCGACGGCACCGAGGTCAGGGCGGCGACGAACGGCGGCGCAGGGCGCGATCGTCGATCGGCGTCCGCCCGGAGAAGATCTCCCTCGGAGAGGGGGGAGCGAACAGGCTCGCGGGCACGGTGAAGGAGTCGGCGTACATCGGCGTCGCGACCGAGGTCGTCGTCGCGACGCCGGTCGGCGAGCTCACCGTGTTCCACCAGAACGTCGAGGCGGGAGGCGTCGTCCCGCCGCCGGGGAGCGCCGTCACGGTGTCGTGGGCGCCGGACGCGACGTTCGTCGTCGAACGACGGAGAGGAGAGCTCCGAATGATCAACCGGATGACCCGTCGTCAGCTCGTGCAGCGCGGTGCGGCCGGCGTCACGATCCTCAGCCTCCCGGGGCTTCTCGCCGCCTGCGGCGGTGGTGGCGGAGGCGGGGGCGGAGGCGGCGGCACGTCCGACTCGCTTCGCTTCGCGAACTGGCAGCTCTACATCGACATCGACGAGAAGACGAAGAAGTCGCCCACGCTCCAGCAGTTCACGGAGCAGACGGGCATCCCGGTCGAGTACTTCGAGGAGATCAACTCGAACGACGAGTACTTCGGGAAGATCCAGGGCCCGCTCTCGAAGGGCGACGGGATCGACCGCGAGATCATCGTCATGACGGACAACTCGCGGTACCCGGGCCTGATGATCGAGGAGGGCTGGCTGCTCGAGCTCGACCGGGAGAAGATCCCGAACTTCTCGAACCTCATCGACGTCCAGAAGAGCCCGCCGTTCGACCCGGAGCGGACCTACTCGCTGCCGTGGCAGTCCGGCATGACCGGCATCGCCTACAACGAGAAGCTCGCGTCCAAGCCCATCACGTCGATGGAGCAGGTCCTCACCGACCCTGCGCTCAAGGGGAAGGTGACGCTCCTCAACGAGATGGCCGACACCGTCGGCCTCGTGATGCAGCTGAACGGGGCCGACCCCGCCGAGGTCACCGACGAGACGTTCGACGCGGCGATCGCACCGATCCAGGCGGCCGTCGACAGCGGGCAGATCCGGCAGTTCACGGGGAACGACTACAGCGGGCCGCTCGCGAAGGGCGACCTGATCGCCTGCGTCGCGTGGTCCGGCGACCTCGTCCAGCTTCAGGCCGACAACCCGAGCCTCAAGTGGGTCGTGCCCGACGACGGCGCGATGATCTGGACGGACAACATGCTGATCCCGCTCGGCGGCGACGTCGAGAAGGCGTCGACGTTCATGAACTTCGTCTACGACCCGAAGATCGCCGCGCAGATCGCCGCGTACGTGAACTACGTGACGCCGGTGAAGGGGGCGAAGGAGGCGCTCGCAGGCGTCCGATCCGGAGCTCGCCAACAACCAGCTGATCTTCCCGGACGACGCGACGCTCGCGAAGGTGAAGCAGTTCAACTCCGAGGCGCTCAACAACCAGGACTACATCGAGAAGTGGCAGGCGATCGCGGCAGCCTGAGCGGGCTGCAGCCGGGAGCGCCTTCGCGCTCCCGGCTATCGCCTCCTGCGAAGCGGGGGCTGTGAGCTTCTTCCACCGTCACCGCTGGGCGGCCCCGTTCGCGCTGCTCGCGCCGGGGGTGCTGTGGCTCGCGATCTTCTTCGTCCTCCCGTTCGGCTACCTCGCGCTACCAGTCGCTGCAGTCGGGGATCTACCCGAGCTTCGAGTTCACGTGGGAGTTCTCGAACTTCTCCGAGGCGATCTCCGACAACAAGGAGCAGCTGATCCGCTCGTTCGGCTACGCGGGGATCGCGACGCTGATCGCGTTCCTCTTCAGCTACCCGCTCGCGTACTGGATCGCGTTCCGTGCCGGGCGCTGGAAGAACGTCTTCCTCGTGCTCGTGATCGCGCCGTTCTTCGTCACGTACCTGATCCGCACGATCGCCTGGCAGACGATCCTCTCCGACGACGGGTTCGTGCTCGACGTGCTGAAGACGATCGGGCTCGTCGCGGACGACGGGCGCATCCTGGCCACCTCGACCGCGGTCGTGCTGGGCATCACCTACAACTACCTGCCCTTCATGGTGCTGCCGATCTACGTCTCGCTCGAGCAGGTCGACCGGCGCCTCCTGGAGGCCGCGGGCGACCTCTACGCGAGCCCGCGCGAGGGGTTCCTCCGCGTGACGCTGCCGATCTCGCTGCCCGGGGTCTTCGCGGGGACGCTGCTGACGTTCATCCCTGCGGTCGGCGACTTCATCAACGCCGAGCTGCTCGGCGGGCCGGGGCAGCGGATGATCGGCAACGTCATCCAGTCGAAGTTCCTCGTCTCCCTCGACTACCCGGAGGCCGCGGCGCTGTCGTTCGTGCTGATGGCGCTGATCCTCGGCGTCGTGATCGCCTACGCGCGCGCCGTGGGCACGGAGCGGCACTTCGTGATCCTCCGGAACCCGGCCCTCGCGCGGCTGCAAACGCTTCGCATGCCGTCGTCCTCGGTCGCCCCGATATCTCCGGATATCGAGGCTCCCTGCGTCCTAGGCCTGCTCGGTTTTCGCCGGCGAACGGGCACCGGCCCCGCGGAGGGATCACCCATGAACGCGTGGGCCTTCGTGAAGCGGCACATGCTGAGCGTCTACGCGGCGCTCGCGATCGGGTACATGCTGCTGCCGATCGCGGTCGTCTTCGTGTTCTCGTTCAACCAGCCGGCCGGTCGCTTCAACTACGTCTGGCAGGGGTTCACGCTCGACAACTGGGTCAACTGGGACGACCCGCCCGGGATCCGCGACTCGCTCGTCACGTCGCTCTGATCGCCGTCCTGGCGAGCATCTCGGCGACCGCGCTCGGCGCGCTGATCGCGCTCGCGCTCGTCCGGCACCGCTTCCGCGGCCGCGGGCCGCTGAACTTCCTCATCTTCCTGCCGATGGCCGCGCCGGAGATCGTGCTCGGCGCCTCGCTGCTGACGCTGTTCCTCAACCAGACGCTGTTCACGCTCGGGTTCTGGACGATCTTCATCGCGCACGTGATGTTCTGCATCTCGTTCGTCGTCGTCACCGTGCGCGCACGGCTCGTCGACTTCGACCGGCACCTCGAGGAGGCGGCGGCCGACCTCGGCGCGAACGAGTGGGTCACGTTCCGCAAGATCACGCTGCCGCTCCTCGCGCCGGCGATCCTCGCGGGCGGCCTGCTCGCGTTCGCGATCTCGGTCGACGACTTCGTGATCACGTACTTCAACTCGGGCAGCGAGATCACGTTCCCCGTGTACGTCTGGGGCCAGGCGGCACGGGGCGTGCCGCCGCAGGTGAACGTGATCGGCTCGGCCATCTTCTTCATCGCCGTGGGCGTGATGCTCGCGAACGCCATCCGTCAGACCCGAAGGGAGCGGAGCGACCGCATGAGCGCCACCACGATCGACCTCCAGCGCGTCGCCAAGGATCACCTCTGGATGCACTTCACGCGGATGGGCGGCTACACCGACCAGCGACGTGCCGATCATCGTCCGCGGCGAGGGCTGCTACCTCGAGGACGCGAACGGCAAGCGGTACCTCGACGCGCTCGCGGGCCTGTTCTCCGTCAACATCGGCTACTCGTTCGGCGAGGAGATCGGCCAGGCGGCGCTCGAGCAGATGCGCGAGCTGCCCTTCTACACGAACTGGTCGTACGCGCATCCGCGCGCGATCGAGCTCGCCGGCGAGGTCGCGTCGCTCGCCCCGGGCGACCTCAACCGCGTCTTCTTCGTCTCCGGCGGCTCGGAGGCGGTCGAGTCGGCCTGGAAGCTCGCCCGCCAGTACTACGCGGCGCGCGGCGAGAAGCGGCTCCGCGGCTCCTCGCACGAGCCCGAGCGGGGGCACGACGCGATCGTCGCGGCGGCGCAGGGCGTCGCGCCGCTACAAGGCGATCGCGCGGCACATCGCCTACCACGGCACGACGCTCGGCGCCCTCTCGATCAACGGCATCCCGGCGCTCCGGACGCCCTTCGAGCCGCTCATTCCCGAGGTGCGGCACGTGCGCAACACGAACCGCTACCACCGTCCGGCCGAGGAGACCGAGGCCGAGTTCACCGGCGCTCCTGCTGGACGACCTCGAGCAGACGATCCTCGCGATGGGCCCCGAGACGGTGTGCATGGTGCACATGGAGCCGGTGCAGAACGCCGGCGGCGCGTTCACCCCGCCCGCGGGCTACTGGCAGGGCGTGCGCGCGCTCTGCGACGAGTACGACATCCTCCTGTCCGCGGACGAGGTGATCACCGGGTTCGGCCGCCTGGGCTACTGGTTCGGCTCGGAGCGCTACGACATCCGGCCCGACATCATCACGTCGGCGAAGGGCCTCTCCTCGTCGTACGCCGCGATCGGCGCGGTCATCGCGACCGATCGGGTGATGGAGCCGTTCCTCGAGTCGACGTCGATCTTCACGCACGGCATCACGTTCGGCGGCCACCCGACGATGTGCGCGATCGCGCTCAAGAACATCGAGATCATGAAGCGCGAGGGCATCGTCGAGCACGTGCGCGAGACGGAGGACGTCTTCCGCGCGAAGCTCGAGACGCTGCTCGACCTCCCGATCGTCGGCGACGTGCGCGGGACGGGGTTCTTCTACGCGATCGAGCTGGTCAAGGACAGGGAGACGCGGGCGACGTTCGACGAGGACGAGTGCGAGACGCTCCTCCGCGGCTTCCTCTCGGGAGCGCTCTTCGACGCCGGGCTGATCTGCCGGGCGGACGACCGCGGCGACCCCGTCGTCCAGATCTCGCCGCCGCTCGTCGCGACCGAGCGGGAGATCGACGAGCTCGTCGGCATCCTCGGCGACGTGCTCGCCGAGGCCGGCCGCCGGATGGCGGTGAGGCCGCCTCGACGGCGGCCTCACCGCAGGGGGTCTGACCCCAAGGGGTCAGACCCCCGCGAAGCCCCCGGCCGGCCCGTCCCCTAGGTGGTATCCACGACCCAGGGGTAGGGTTTCCCGCACCCTGCCCGCAGGGAAGGCAGGGCACCCTGGGCCGCTGAGAACCGAAGAGAGCAGAGGAGACGACATGACCGAGAACGGGACCGTCGTGGTCGGGCGCGAGGTGACGCGCCGCTACGGCGAAGGTGAGACGGCGGTCGACGCGCTCCGCGGCGTGTCGGTGGAAGTCCCGCGTGGACGGCTGACCGCCGTGATGGGACCGTCGGGGTCGGGGAAGTCGACCCTGATGCACATCCTCGCCGGGCTCGACAAGCCGACCTCCGGGTCCGTCGAGATCGCGGGGACGGAGATCACCACGCTGAAGGACTCCGACCTGACGAGGCTGCGGCGACGCCACATCGGCTTCGTCTTCCAGTTCTTCAACCTCCTGCCGATGCTGACGGCCGAGGAGAACATCACGCTGCCGCTCGCGATCGCCGGTGAGAAGCCGGACTCCGACTTCTTCGCGACGCTCATCGACTCGGTCGGTCTCGGCGACCGGCTCTCGCACCGCCCGTCCGAGCTCTCCGGCGGGCAGCAGCAGCGCGTCGCGATCGCGCGGGCACTCGTCTCCCAGCCCGACGTCGTGTTCGCGGACGAGCCCACGGGCAACCTCGACTCGTCGACCGGCGCCGAGATCCTCGAGCTGCTGCGGCACTCGGTCGAGGAGCTCGGACAGACGATCGTGATGGTCACGCACGAGTCGCGCGCGGCCGCGATCGCCGACCGCGTCCTCTACCTGGCCGACGGCATCATCGTCCGCGAGCTGGCGGGCGCGACACAGCATGAGATCTCGGAGACGATGAACGAGGTCGCGCAGACGTGACCCGCTTCTCGCTCAAGAGCCTCGCCGGGAGGAAGTTCCGCACCATCCTGACCGCTCTCGCGATCGTCCTCGGCGTCGCGATGATCAGCGGCACCTACGTCCTCACGGACACGATCGACAAGGCGTTCTCGAGCATCTTCTCCGACTCGTACGCCGGCACAGACGTCGTCGTGAGCGGCAAGGAGGCGGACTTCTCGGCCGACTTCGAGAGCCCGTCCGTCCCGCCCGTCGACGCGTCGCTGCTCGACGACATCCGCGCCGTCGATTCGGTCGAGCTGGCGATGGGCGGCATCTACGACGAGCTGAACACGAAGATCGTCGGTGAGGACGGCAAGGCGATCAACACGAACGGCGCGCCGAGCTTCGGCTTCGGGATCGACACGTCCCCCGAGTACTCCGTCTTCAACCCGTTGAACCTGCTCGAAGGACGGTGGCCCGAGGGCGACGGGGAGGTCGTGCTCGACGCCGGCACAGCGGATCGCGAAGACTTCGCGCTCGGCGAGACCGTTGCGATCTCGACGCTTCAGCCGGTGCAGGACTTCGAGGTCGTCGGGATCGCGCAGTACGGCGACGTGAAGTCGCTCGGCAGCGCGACGTTCGCGATCTTCGACGTTGCGACGGCCCAGACGCTGTTCGATCGCGAGGGCGAGTTCGACGCGATCTCGGTGGCGGGCAACGAGGGGACGACGCCGGACGAGCTGATGGCCGACATCCAGCCGATCCTGCCTGCCGACGCGCAGGTCAAGACCGGCGCCGAGGAAGCACAGGACCAGCAGGACGAGATCGGCGAGTTCACGACGTTCATCCGGTACTTCCTGCTCGCCTTCGCCGGCATCGCGCTGTTCGTCGGCTCGTTCGTGATCTTCAACACGCTCTCGATCACGGTCGCGCAGCGCACGCGGGAGTTCGCCACGCTCAGGACCCTCGGGGCCTCGAGGCGGCAGGTCCTGCGGTCGGTGCTGCTGGAGGCGTTCGTGATCGGCTTCCTCGCCTCCGTGATCGGCCTCTTCCTCGGGCTCGCGCTCGCGAAGGGGCTCGAGGCGCTCTTCCGGGCGCTCGGCCTGGGGCTGCCCGTCTCCGACACGGTCTTCGCGACTCGGACGATCGTCGTCTCGCTCCTGGTCGGCACGCTCATCACCGTGATCGCGGGGCTCTTCCCGGCGATCCGTGCGACGCGGGTGCCGCCGATCGCCGCCGTGCGCGAGGGCGCGGAGCTCCCGAAGGGCCGCTGGCACCGCTTCACGCCGTACGTCGCGCTCGTCGTGATCGCGCTCGCGCTGTTCATGCTCGGGCGCGCGATGTTCGCCGACGACCTCGGCACCGCCGACCGGCTGCTCTCGATCGCGGGCGGAGTGCTGCTGCTGTTCGTCGGGGTGGCGATGATCTCGTCCAAGCTCGTGCGGCCGCTCGCCGCGGTCGTCGGGCTGCCTGCGCGCTGGATCGGCGGGGCGGCCGGTGCGCTGGCACGGCGCAACTCGATTCGCAATCCCGGGCGCACCGCCGCCACGGCAGCGGCGCTGATGATCGGCGTGGCGCTCGTCGCCTTCGTCGCGACGCTCGCCAACGGGATGAAGGCGTCGAACCGCGAGGCGATCGAGGACCAGATCACCGCGAACTTCATCATCACGTCACAGGACGGCTACACGCCGTTCGTCGCGGCCGCGGGTGACGCCGCCGCGGATGCACCCTCGGTCGAGTCGATCACGCACGTCCGCTCCGAGGTTGCCGAGATCGCAGGGGACGGCGGGTATCTCACCGGGATCGACCCCGAGCTGATCACCAAGGGCTACTCGTTCGACTGGGTGGAGGGCTCGGATGCCACGCTGGCGGAGCTCGGCCGAGAACGGGATGATCGTCGGCGAGGGCTTCGCGGAGGACAACGATCTCTCCGTCGGGCAAGCCGTGATGGTCCGAACGGGCGAGACCACCTCGATGCAGGCGGAGGTGAAGGGCATCTACAAGCCGCCGCCGTTCTATCCGCTGCTCGGCGACGCCAGCATCTCGATCGCGGCGTTCGACGAGCTCGTCGAACGGCCGCGCAACCAGTACACCTTCGTCAACGTCGCCGGCGGGCCGAACGAGGCAAGCCGCGCGGAGCTCGAGGAGGCGACCGCAGGCTTCCCCGACGCGCGCGTGCAGACGCGCGAGGAGTGGGTCGCCAAGGAGGACGCCGAGTTCGACGACTTCCTCGCGATGCTCTACGTCCTGCTCGCCCTCTCGGTGATCATCAGCCTCTTCGGGATGGTCAACACGCTCGTGCTCTCGGTCTTCGAGCGCACCCGCGAGCTCGGAATGCTCCGCGCCGTGGGAATGACGCGGCGCCAGACCCGACGGATGATCCGCCACGAGAGCGTCATCACGGCCCTGATCGGGACCGCGCTCGGGCTGCCGCTCGGGATCTTCCTCGCCATGCTCGTGACCCGTGCGCTGAGCGAGTTCGATCTGCGGTTCTCGATCCCGACCGGGCAGCTGTCTTCCTCGTGATCCTCGCCGTCATCGTCGGGCTCCTTGCAGCGATCACGCCCGCGCGGCGGGCAGCCAAGCTGAACCCGCTGGAGGCGCTGCACTACGAGTAGGGGCGAGACATATCTCGCCCCTACGCCGAGACGTAGGCGATGACGAAGTTCGCGCTCAAAGGGCTGTTCACGCGGAAGCTCCGCACGGTCCTGACCGCGCTGGCGATCGTGCTCGGCGTAGCGATGATCAGCGGGACGTACGTCCTCACGGACTCGATCGACAGCGCGTTCGACCAGATCTTCACGGACGTACGGCAGGGCTCGAACGTCGTCATCTCCGGCAAGTCGGCGTTCGACCTCTCGGAAGGCAGCGGCGTCACGGAGCCGACGCTCGACGAGTCGCTGCTCGGCGAGGTGCGCGAGCTGCCCGGCGTCGGGCAGGCCGAGGGGAGCGTCGACAGCGACTCGACCTCGCTGATCGGGAAGGACGGGAAGGCGCTCGTCTACGGCGGTGCGCCGAACCTCGGCTTCGCGATCGCCGACGGGCGACTCCGCCGTTCAACCCGCTCCGGCTCGTCGAGGGGGCCTGGCCGGGGCCGGACCAGGTCGTGATCGACTCGGGCGTGGCCGACAAGGAGGACTTCGCGATCGGCGACGAGATCGGCGTCCAGGTCGAGGGGCCGGTCGAGCGCCTCCGGATCTCCGGGATCGTGGAGTTCGGCTCCGACCTCTCGATCGGCGGCGCGACGCTCGCGGGCTTCGACCTCCCGACGGCGCAGCGGCTCTTCGAGAAGGAAGGGCGCCTCGACGAGATCGCGGTCGCGGCGAAGCAGGGCGTCTCCGACCAGCAGCTGCTCTCGGAGATCGAGCCGATCCTGCCGCCCAACGCGCAGGCCCGCACCGGACAGGCGCAGGCGCAGGAGGACGCGGCCGAGACGAACGAGTTCATCACCTTCCTCCAGGGCTTCCTGCTCGCATTCGGCGGGATCGCGCTGTTCGTCGGCGCGTTCGTGATCGCGAACTCGCTCTCGATCACGATCGCGCAGCGCACCCGTGAGTTCGCGACGCTGCGGACGCTCGGCGCGTCGCGGCGCCAGGTCATGATCTCGATCTTCGTCGAGGCGCTCGTCGTCGGGGTCGTCGCATCGGTGATCGGCCTGTTCCTCGGCCTGCTGCTCGCGTCCGGCCTGTTCTCGCTGTTCGACGCGGTCGGCTTCACCCTGCCGAACACCGGACTGCTGTTCGAGACGCGCACCGTCGTCGTCGCCCTGCTCGCGGGGATCCTCGTCACGCTGTTCGCGAGCCTTCGCCCCGCGCTCCGCGCCACCCGCGTGCCACCCGATCGCCGCGGTGCGCGAGGGTGCGACGCTGCCCCCGGGCCGCTTCGCGCGCTACCGCGGGATCGGCGCGGCGCTGACGGCGGTCGCCGGGTTCGCGGCGCTGCTCTACGGGCTCTTCGGCAGCGGCCTCGGGACGACGCAGATCCTCATCTGGATGGGCCTCGGCGCGCTGCTCATCTTCCTCGGCGTGGCGCTGCTTCTCGTCGCGGCTCGTGCGGCCCGCTCGCGCACGTGCTCGGCTGGCCGGCGACGCGGTTCGGCGGCGCCGCCGGGCTCCTCGCGCGCGACAACTCGCGCCGGAACCCGCAGCGCACGGCGTCGACCGCGTCCGCGCTGATGATCGGCCTCGCGCTCGTCACGCTCGTCGCGACGCTCGCGGCCGGGATCGTCAACTCGTTCAGGGGCGCCGTCAACGACCTCTTCACGGGTGACTACGCGATCACGGCGCAGAACAACTTCTCGCCGATCCCGATCTCCGCCGCCGAGGCTGCGGCGCAGGCGCCGGGCGTCACGGCCGTCGGGAGCGTCCGCACCGGCGAGGTCGCGCGTCTTCGACTCGACCGAGTTCGCCACCGCGGTCGACCCGGGGATGAAGGAGGTCATCTCGATGGACTGGGTCGAGGGCTCGCAGGACACCCTCGCGACGCTCGGCGACGACGGCGCCTTCACGGACGACGGCTACGCGAAGGACCACGACCTTCGGATCGGGTCGCCGATCCGGGTCACGTTCCCGAACGGCGACGACGCAGGACGTTCCGGCTCCGAGGGATCTTCGACCCGCCGAGCGGTGGGTCGCCGTTCGGGACGGTGACCGTCTCCGCCGCGGCCTGGGACGCGGAGGTCCAGCGGCCGAAGAACCTCTACTCGTTCGTGAAGATGGAGGGCGGCGCGACCGACGCGAACCAGGCGGCGCTCGACGCCGCGCTTGCCGACTTCCCGAACGCGAAGGCGCAGGACCGCGAGACGTTCATCGACAACCAGATCGCCGGCCTCAGCGCGATCCTCAACATCCTCTACGTGCTGCTCGCGCTCTCGATCGTCGTGAGCCTGTTCGGGATCGTGAACACGCTCGTCCTCACGGTGTTCGAGCGGACGCGCGAGATCGGGATGCTCCGCGCGATCGGGATGACGCGACGCCAGATACGCCGGATGATCCGGCACGAGAGCGTCATCACCGTCGCTCATCGGGGCGGCGATCGGGATCGTGCTCGGGATCGTGCTCGCGGCGCTCCTCATCGCGCGCGTCGACTTCATCGAGTTCTCGTTCCCGACGACGCAGGTGATCGTGTTCGCGATCGCGGCGATCCTCGTCGGGGTCCTGGCGGCGATCTTCCCGGCGCGGCGTGCCGCGAAGCTCAACCCGCTCGAAGCCCTGCATTACGAATAGGGGACTGGCACCGAAGGTGCCTGCCCCGCGACGTCACCGCGTGCGCACGGGGTCAGGCCCCTTCGGGGTCAGACCCCTTGGTCGTGACACCCGCGGCCGCAAGCCCGGCGATCTCCTCGTCCGTGTAGCCCGCCTCGCGGAGGATCTCGGCCGAGTGCTCGCCGACGTCCGGCGGCGCGCTCGGATGGAGCGCCCGCTCTCGGTCGAACGAGACGGGAAGCGCCGTCAGCGTCAGGTCGTCGATCCGGGGGTGGTCGAGGGTCTGAAGGATCCCGAGGGCGGCGGTCTGCGTCGACTCGGCGACGTCCCGCACGTCCGCGACGGCGGCGGTCGGGACGCCCGGCCGCGCCGAGTCGCTCCCGCCAGGTGGCCGAGTCGTCCGTGCGAAGCCGCTCCTCGAGGAGCGCGACGAGCTCGTCGCGGTTTCGCACGCGGTCGGCGTTCGTCCGGAAGCGCGGGTCGTCGACGAGCTCCGGGAGGCCGAGGACGTCGCAGATCGCGTGGTAGAGCCGGTCGTTGCCGCCCGCCACCAGCAGCTCGCCGTCCCGCGTCGTCGATCACCTGGTACGGCGCGACCATCGGGAAGCGGGTTCCCTCGCCGCTCGGGATCGTGCCGTCCGCGAGGTAGCCGGCCAGGTGGTAGCCGATGTAGCCGATCGCCGTCTCGTACAGAGACACGTCGACGACGCAGCCCTCGCCCGTCCGCTCGCGCTCGAGCAGCGCGGCGAGCACGCCGAGCGCCGCCCACGTGCCCGTCCCCTGGTCGATCAGCGACGAGCCGACCCGGACGCCGGGTCGCCCCGGCTCGCCCGTGATCGAGATGAGCCCGCCGGCCGCCTGCATCAGCGCGTCGTAGCCGGGCTCCGAGGAGAGCGGTCCCGTGTGGCCGTACGCGCCGAGCGAGCAGTACACGAGCCGCGGGTTCGAGGCGCGGACGACGTCCGGGCCCGAGCCCGAGCTCCTCGGCGAGGCCGGGGCGGAGGCTCTGGAGGAAGACGTCGGCGCGCGCGGCGAGCCGGAGCAGCGCGTCGCGGCCGCGCGGGTCGCGGAGCGACAGGCCGAGCGACCGCTTCCCTGCGTTGGCCGAGAGGAACATCGTGCCCTCGCCGTCCCAGAACGGCGGGCCCCACGCGCGGCCGTCGTCGCCCGTGTCCGGCCGCTCCACCTTGACGACGTCCGCGCCGAGCGCGGCGAGGATCTGGGCGCAGTACGGGCCCGCGATCGACGTCGTCACGTCGAGCACGCGCGTCCCCTGGAGCGGCTTGTGCACGGCGCGCATCATCGCGTCTGCGACGATGCGGCCGCATGTTCGACCAATTCGTCGACTGGGTGTCCGGCTCCAGCTGGAGCTACGTGGCGATCTTCGCCGTCTCGGCGATCGACGCGTTCTTCCCCATCGTGCCGAGCGAGACCGCGGTCATCACCGGCGGCGTCGTCGCCAGCACCGGCGAGCTCTCGCTCCTGCTCGTGATCCTCTGCGCGAGCGCGGGCGCGTTCGTCGGGGACAACATCTCCTACGGGCTCGGCTCGCTGGCTCGGCGAGCGCACCGTCAAGCGGCGTCTTCAAAGGCGAGAAGTCGCGCAAGGCGTTCCTGTGGGCCGAGGAGCAGCTCGAGACGCGCGGCTTCTACCTGATCATCATCGCGCGGTTCATCCCCGGCGGGCGCACCGCGGTGACGTTCTCCTCCGGCTACACGCACGGGATGACCTACCGGCGCTTCGTGATCGCCGACGTGGTCGCGGCGCTCATCTGGGGAACGCTACGCCGCGCTGCTCGGCTACATCGGCGGCAAGCAGTTCGAGGAGGAGCCGTGGAAGGGCCTCCTCCTCGCCTTCGTCGTCGCGGTCTCGGTCGCCGGTCTCGTCGAGCTCGTCCGCCACCTGCGGGAGCGGCGGAAGCGAGCGGGCGCCGCCGAGACGGCGCCCGCCGACGTCGATCCGTCCTAGGTCAGCCGGCGGCGCGTGCGCCGCCGCCGAGCCCGAGCGCGCGCCTGCCGCGTTCGAAGCACCACGCGCCGACGAGCAGGATGACGAGCGCGAGCAAGCCGTGCAGGCCGTTGACCCAGCCGCCCGGCTCCTCCGTGTCGCCGAGGAACGCGAGCTGCGCGACGGCAGAGGACGAGAAATGCGACGGCGAGCCCGACCGCGCCCCAGTTGCCCCACCACGCCCAGATCGCGCCGATCACGATCAGGAGCTGCCCGATGTGGACGACCATCGAGAAGCCGCCGTGGGCGTCGAGCGCGCCCTCGCCCGCGCCACGCACGTACGCGGCGATCGTGAACGCCTGGATCAGCACGCCGACGACGGTGATCGCGCCGCCGGCGAGCACGAGCCACATCGGTGTTCGTCTCATGCGCGCGACCATACGACATCGCTCCGGTCGGAGAGAAGCGTCGCGCGTCGGGGTAAGAACACAGGCATGAACCGCCTCGCGCGAGTCCTCGAGCCCGTACCTCCTCCAGCACGCCGACAACCCGGTCGACTGGTACCCGTGGGGCGACGAGGCATTCGCGCGCGCGCGCGCCGAGGACCGGCCGCTGCTCGTCTCCGTCGGCTACAGCTCGTGCCACTGGTGCCACGTGATGGAGCACGAGTCGTTCTCCGACCTGACAACCGCGTCGGTGATGAACGACCTCTTCGTGAACGTGAAGGTCGACCGCGAGGAGCGCCCCGACGTCGACGCGCTGACGATGGACGCGTGCGTGACGATGACCGGCCAGGGCGGCTGGCCGACGACGGTGTTCCTGACGCCCGACGGGCGGCCGTTCTACGCGGGCACGTACTTCCCGCCCGAGCCGCGCCACGGGATCCCGAGCTTCCGGCAGCTCCTCCAGGCGATCGCGGAGCGCGTGGCGCGAGCGGCGCGACGATCTCGAGGCGCAGGCGGCGAAGCTCGTCGACGCGCTCGGCGGCGCGGCCCGGCTGACGGCGGGCGACGCCGAGCTGTCGCCGGCGCTGCTCGACGCGGCCGAGCGTCACCTCGCGCGCGACTACGAGCCCGCGTTCGGCGGCTTCGGCACGGCGCCGAAGTTCCCGCCGTCGTCGGCGCTCGAGCTGCTGCTGCGCCGCGGCGGCCCGGAGGCGCTCGGGATGGTCCGGCGCACGCTCGACGGCATGTCCGCGGGCGGCCTCTACGACGTCGTCGGCGGAGGCTTCCACCGCTACTCGGTCGATGCCCGCTGGCTCGTGCCGCACTTCGAGAAGATGCTCTACGACAACGCGCTGCTCACCTCGACGTACCTCCATGCGTGGGTCGTCACCGGCGAGGAGCGCTACCGGGCGGTCGTCGAGGAGACCATCGGCTACCTCCTGCGCGAGATGCGCCTCGAGAGCGGCGGCTTCGCGTCCGCGCAGGACGCCGACACCGACGGGCGTCGAGGGGCTGACGTACACCTGGACGCCCGCCGAGTGGGAGGAGCTCGGGCTCGACCCGGCGCTGCTCGAGCCCTTCGAGCACGGCCGCGGCGATCGTCCGCGGCGAGCTCGACGCCGAGACGAAGGAGCGCCTGCTCGCGATCCGCGACGACGCGGCCGCAGCCCTTCCGCGACGACAAGGCGATCGCCGCGTGGAACGGCCTCGCGCTCGCCGCGCTCGCGGAGGCGGCACGCCGGCTCGAGCGCGCCGACTGGCTCGACGGCGGCCGAGGCGCTCGGCGACGTTCCTGCTCGGCCCGCTCCGCGGCGACGACGGCCGCGTGCTGCGGAGCATCCGCGAGGGCCGGGTGAGCGGCCCCGGCTTCCTCGACGACCACGCGAACGTCGCGCACGGCCTGCTCGAGCTCCACGTCGCGACCGGCGATCCGCGCTGGCTCCTCGAGGCACGCCGCATCGCCGACCGCGCGGTCGAGCTGTTCGCCGACGACGAGCGCGGCGGCTTCTTCCTCGCGCCGCACGACGGCGAGCCGCTCGCGACGCGGGCCAAGGACCTCGACGACGACCCGACCCCGTCGGGGAACTCGATGCTCGCCTCGGTGCTCATCCGGCTCGGGCGCATCTGGGGCGACGACGCGCTCGTCGAGCGGGGCGAGGGCGTCCTGCGGCTCCTCGCGCCGGCGATGGAGCGCGTCCCGCGCGCGTTCTCGTGGGCGCTCTGCACCCTCCACCTCCACCTCTCGCCGCCGCGGGAGCTCGCGATCGTCGGCGACGTCCGCTCGGAGGTCGCGCGCGCCGCGCTCGCGCCGTTCCAGCCCGGAGACCGTCGTCGCCGTCGGCCCCTCCGACGAGGTGCCGCTCCTCGCGGGGAAAGGCCTCGTCGACGGCCAGCCGGCGGTCTACGTCTGCGAGCGCTTCGCGTGCCGCGCGCCCGTGACGCGCGCGGAGGAGCTCAGTAGCTAGATTCCGGCGGATGGCGACGACCGAGCTGACAGGCGCCGAGGAGGTCGCGTGGGACCTCGGCGACCTCTACGACGGCACCGACGACCCGCGCATCGAGGCCGACATCGCGCAGGCCGAGGCCGACGCCGGCGGCGTTCCGCGAGCGCTACCACGGGAAGGTCGCCGAGCTCGACGCGCCGGCGCTCGCCGACGCGGTCGCCGAGCACGAGCGGATCGAGTCGGCGGTCGTCCGGCCGCTGACGTACGCGCACCTCCTCTTCGCGACGAACATGGCCGACCCGACGCGCGGCGCACTCGTCGCGCGGCTCGGCGAGAAGGCCGCGGCGCTCGACACCCAGCTCCTCTTCTTCGCGCTCGAGTGGGCCGCCGTCCCGGACGACGTGGCCGACGCGCTGCTCGCCGACGAGGCGCTCGACCACTGGCGGCACCACCTCCGCTCGCTCCGGAAGTTCCGCCCGTACCTCCTCACCGAGCCGGAGGAGAAGGTCGTCACCGAGAAGACCGTCTCCGGCGTCGTCGGCGTGGTCGCGGCTCTACGAGGAGCAGCTCGGCGCGCTCCGCGTCTCGCTCGACGGGCGACGAGGTCTCGCTCGAGACGGCGATGGCGCGGCTCTACGACGCCGACCGCGACGTCCGCCGCACGGCGGCCGAGGCGATCACCGAGGCGCTCGGCCCGGGCCTTCGCACGCGCACGTTCGTCTTCAACACGATCCTGCTCGACAAGTCGATCGACGACCGGCTGCGCGGCTACCCGACCTGGATCTCGTCGCGCAACCTCGCGAACGAGACGACGGACGAGGCCGTCGAGGCGCTCGTCGAGGCCGACGACGTCGCGCTACGACGTCCCGCAGCGCTACTACCGCCTCAAGGCGCGGCTGCTCGGGCTCGACCGCCTCGACCACTACGACCGCTTCGCCCCGTCGGCTCGGACGCGGAGAAGACCTCGTGGGACGAGGCGCGGCGAATCGTCGTCGACGCGTACTCGGACTTCTCGGACGAGACCGGCGAGATCGTCGCGCCGGTTCTTCGACGACCAGCTGGATCGACGGGCCGGTGCGGCCCGACAAGCGGACGGGCGCGTTCTGCGCGACGACCGTGCCGGGCGTCCACCCGTACATCCTCATGAACTACACCGGCGACCGCCGCTCGATCCTCACGCTCGCGCACGAGCTCGGGCACGGCCTCCACGGCGTCCTCGCGCAGCCGCTCGGGTACTTCAACTCGTCGACGCCGCTGACGACCGCCGAGACGGCCTCGGTGTTCGGCGAGGCGCTCACCTTCGAGCGGCTCCTCGCCGACGAGGACGACCCGCGGCGCCGGCTCGACCTCCTGACCGGCCGCATCGAGGACGCGATCGCGACGACGTTCCGGCAGATCGCGATGAACCGCTTCGAGCACGCGGTCCACACCGAGCGGCGCGAGCAAGGGCGAGCTCGCCTCCGGAGCGGATCGGCGAGCTGTGGCTCGAGGCCCAGACGGCGCTCTTCGGCGACTCGGTCTCCGTCGAGGGGTACGGGCCCTGGTGGAGCTACATCCCGCACTTCACGGGCTCGCCCGGCTACGTCTACGCGTACGCCTACGGGTACCTCTTCTCCCTCGCGATCTACCGGCGCTACGTGCAGGAAGGCGACGCGATGGTCGAGCCGTACCTCGAGCTGCTCCGCGCCGGCGGGTCGCGCTCGCCCGAGGAGCTCGCGCAGCTCGTGGGGCTCGACCTGACCGACCCGGCGATCTGGGCGAGCGGCATCGACGCGCTCGCCGAGGAGCTCGACGAGGCCGAGCGCCTCGCCGCCGAGATCGGCCTCGGCTAGACGTTTCCCTAACCGAGACGGCCCTGCGGCCGTCTCAGGATGTGGCAAATCGGTGAGGGGGCGGTAGGCTCGCGCTCCACACCGCACCATCTCCAAAGGAGTCCGAATGAGGAAAGTCGTGCTCTTGGCCGCGGCGCTCGTGGTGGTGCTCGGGGTCACTGCGTCGAGTGCGACGTCGGCCTCGTCCGAGACGGGAATCACCGCCCGGACGATCACGATCGGAGGGACGTTCCCGCTGACGGGCGCGGCGTCCCTGTACGCGACGATCCCGGCGGCGATGAAGGCGTACTTCTCGTACGTCAACTCGCGCAAGGGGCCTGACGGCAAGCGCGGCATCTACGGCCGCCAGATCGTCTTCAAGTACTACGACGACGGCTACAACCCGGCGCAGACCGTGCAGCAGACGCGGCGGCTCGTCGAGGAGGACAAGGTGTTCGCGATCGTCGGTGCGCTCGGCACCGAGCACAACGAGGCGATCCGGCCGTACGTCAACGCACGGAAGGTGCCGCAGATCCTGAACGCGACCGGCGCGTCGACGTGGGGCAGCGACGCCGAAGAAGTACCCGTGGACGGGCGGCTGGCAGCCCGACTACGAGTTCGAGGGCCGGATCTACGGCCAGGCGATCGCCCGCAACAGCCCGAACGCGAAGATCGCGGTCCTCCACCAGAACGACAGCTACGGGCAGGACTACCTGCGCGGCCTCCGGAGGGGCTCGGCGCGAAGGCGTCGAACATCGCCGGGATCGAGCGCGTTCGAGGTGACCGCGACCGACGTCCGCGCGCAGATCGCGCGGCTCCGCGGCGACGGGCGCGACCATGCTTCGTGATCCTCGCGACGCCGCGGTTCACGGTCCAGGCGTACGTGATCGCGAACGCGCTCCGCTGGTCGCCGGCGGTGATCTACACGAACTCGGTCTCGGCCACCGACACGTTCCTGACGCTCGCGAAGAGCTCGGGCGCCGGCGACCTCCCGGACAAGACGTTCACGGTCCAGTACGTGAAGGACCCGGCCAACCCGTCGTGGGACAACGACGCCGTCGATGAAGCTCTACAAGCAGGTGATGGCGAAGTACTACCCGAGCGGGCGCGTCGACGGACGCCCTGAACTACTACGGGGTCGCCGTCGCGCATGCGTTCATCCAGCTCATGTACAAGGCCGGGCGGAACCCGACCCGGGCCGTCGCTGATGAAGGCGTACCGGACCTGGAACGAGACAAACCCGTTCCTGCTGCCGGGCAACAGGCAGAGGACCGGCGGCACCGATCAGCTGCCGATCCAGTGCGAGCGGATCGTGAAGTACACGAACGGCACCTTCCAGCCGGTGTCGAAGCTCAAGTGCGACACGGTCAGGCGACGTAGACCGCACTCGAGCTTCATCCGATGCTCGGGGGCGGGGGATCCCCGCCCCTCGACGCGCCCTCAGCGCCCGGACGGGCCGGTACTGCTCCCAGTACTGCTCCATCGTCGTCTGCCGCGTCGAGCGCGTGGACGAGGTCGACCGGCGCGACGTTGACCGCGCGGACGATCCACTCCGACGCCTCGTCGCCGACGTCGAGCACGTTGAGGCAGCCCGGCGCCTGCTCGAAGCGGCCGAGGAACATCCGCTCGCCGGTGAGGACGTACGAGAGGATCGCGCGGTTGACGGCGCCGTGAGCGACGACGAGCGCCGTGTCCCAGCTCGTCGTCGGCGACGAGGCGCTCGAGCGCGGGCACGACGCGCTCGAAGAGCTCGCCGATCGTCTCGCCGCCGAGGAACCGCTTCTCGTTCGGGACGACGCCGCGGAACGCGTGGACGAATGCCTCCTCGAGCTCCGCGGCGGGGATCGAGGAGAGCTTCGCGCCCGTGATCTCGCTGGAGGTCGGGCCAGAGCTCGATCTCGTGCTCCGGCGCGACGAGCGATGCGGTCTCGGTTGTCCGCGGCAGCCCGCTAGCGATGACGCGGTCGAGCCGGACGTCCGCGAGCAGCTCGCGCGCCGCCTCGGCCTGCTCGCGTCCCTCGTCGGTGAGCGGCACCTCGTCGGGCGCGACGGGCCGGCCGTCGTCGTCGAAGTACGCCACGGCGCCGTGGCGCATCAGGTAGAGCCGCCGTGCTCACGGCTCGGCGGCTCACACGAGCTCGGCGACGAGGCGGAGCGCCTCCGGCTGCCGCGCCTGGAGCACGAGCGTCGTGACGCCGGACTCGCGGAACGCCGCGAGCCGCTCGGCGATGCGGCCGCGGTCGCCGACGAGCGAGACCTCGTCGACCAGCGCGTCGGGCACCGCGGCGATCGCGTCGTTCTTCCGGCCGGCGAGGTAGTGCTCCTGGATCGTCGCCGCCGCCTCCTCGTAGCCGTAGCGCTCGCGCGAGTCGGGTGTAGAAGTTCTGTCCCTTCGCGCCCATCCCGCCGACGTACAGGGCGAGGAGCGGCTTCAGGAAGTCGCGCGCCGCGGCGACGTCGTCGGAACGACGATCGGGACGTGCGCGGCGAGATCCCATCCCTCCGGGCGGCCGCCCCGCTTCGCGAAGCCCTCCTCGAGCATCGGCAGGTGCGTCTCGGAGAAGCGCTCGGGCGAGAAGAAGATCGGCAGCCAGCCGTCCGCGATCTCGGCGGCGAGCGCGACGTTCTTCGGCCCGATCGCCGCGAGGTAGATCGGCACGTCCGCGCGCGGCGGGTGGACGATCAGCTTGAGCGGCTTGCCGAGGCCCGTCGCGTCGGGGCCCGAGTACGGGATGTCGTAGTGCGCGCCGTGGTGCTCGAGCGGCTCCTCGCGCCGGAGGATCGTCCGGACGATGTCGACGTACTCGCGCGTCCGCGTCAGCGGCTTGCCCCACGCCTGGCCGTGCCAGCCCTCCGCCACCTGCGGGCCCGACGTGCCGAGCCCGAGCAGGACGCGCCCGCCGGAGAGGAGATCGAGCGTCGCGACGGTCGCCGCGGTCGTCGCGGGCGAGCGGGCGGGCATCTGCATGATCGCCGTCCCGAGCTTGATGCTCGTCGTCCGGCTACCGACCCAGGCGAGCGGCGAGACCGCGTCCGAGCCGTAGGCCTCGGACGTCCAGACGGAGTGGAATCCGCACCGCTCGGCCTCCTCCGCGAGGCCGACCCAGAACGCCGGGTCGTCGTACCCCAGTTGCAGACCGAGGCGCATCTCGACGATCCTAGTGCCCCATGAGCCTGTTCCCCGCCGAGTACCTCGAGGCCCGCGCGCCGCTACCGCGCGTTCATGGACGAGCACATCTACCCGAACGAGGCGGCGATCGAGCGGGAGGACGACGACGCCCTCGCACTCCTCGCGGAGCTCCGCGAGGAGGCGCGCGAGGCGGGCCTCTGGGCGCCGCACGTGCCGCCCGAGGCGGGCGGGACCGGGCTCGGCTTCCTCTACTACGCCTGCCTCAACGAGGAGATCGGGCGCTCGTCCTACGCGCAGCTCGTGTTCGGCTGCCAGGCGCCCGACGCCGGCAACGCGGAGATCCTGCACCTGTTCGGCACCGACGAGCAGAAGGAGCGGTTCCTGCGCCCGCTCGTCGCGGGCGAGGTGCGGTCGTTCTTCGCGATGACCGAGCCCGACGTCGCGGGCTCCGACCCGACGCTGCTGCAGACGCGCGCGGCGCGGGACGGCGACGAGTGGGTGATCGACGGGCACAAGTGGTTCTCGAGCGGCGCCGACGGCGCCGGCGTTCGCGGTCGTCTTCGCGATCTCCGACCCGGATGCCGAGCCGCACCGGCGCGGGACGATGATCCTCGTCCCCGCCGACACCGACGGCGTCGAGGTCGTTCGTCCCGTCCCGGTGATGGGGCACGCCGGCCGTGGCTGGAACACCCACTGCGAGGTGCGCTTCACCGGCGTGCGCGTCCCGGTCGCGAACACGCTCGGCGGGGAGGGGGAGGCGTTCCGGCTCGCGCAGAAGCGCCTCGGCCCGGGTCGAATCCACCACGTCATGCGCTGGCTCGGGCAGATGCAGCGGGCGTTCGAGCTCATGTGCCGCTACGCGAACGAGCGTGAGGCGTTCGGCGGCCCGCTCGCCGACAAGCAGACGGTGCAGAACTGGGTTGCCGACTCCGCGGCGGAGATCCAGGCGTGCCGCCTCCTGACGATGGACACGGCGCGGAAGATCGACGAGGGCTCCGAGGCGCGGGTCGAGGTCTCGCTTCTGAAGGTCTACGCGGCGAACGCGCTCGTCCAGGTGATCGACCGCGCGATCCAGGTGCACGGCGCGCGCGGGCTCACCGACGAGACGCCGCTCGCCCGGATGGCGATGAACGCACGAGCGGCGCGGATCTACGACGGGCCGGACGAGGTGCACCGGATGACCGCCGCCCGCCGGATCCTGAGGTCGTTCCGCGACGGCGACGGCTGGGCGTTCTCGTAGCCGGAGATCGGTCGCGCGGCGCGATCGTCGGCGCGAGGCGAACATCCGGTGTCAGAGACGGTTTTCTGTCAAGCCGCGCGTGTGCCGATTCTGTGCCGATTGTTCCCCAGCCAGCGTGGCCCAGGTCGTCAGGCGGCGAGCGACGAGTAATCCGTAGGCTCGAGCAGGCTCGCGGCGGAGCCGGCCGGCTGTGCTGGCGCTCCGACGACGAACTCGATGTAGCGTTGACGTGCCTCGTCAAGCTGGTCGCCCGAAGTGGGCAAGGATCTCCTCGACTCGCAGGTACGGCGGCGCAGGTGCGAGCCCGGCAGTGGCGGGGAAGCTCGTCCAGCGGGCGTCGTGCGGAGAGGCGCAGAGTGCCGCTTCTACCGGATTCCGAACGACGTAGCGGAGTGTCCAGAGAAACTGCGCTTCGGTCTGCTGCTCCACGGCACCGAACCGGCTCGCGAACACGTGGGCCGTACGCCCCCAGCGACGGTCGAAGCGCAGCGCGTAGCGATGGTTGAGTTGCTGCATGAACTTCGAGAGCCCGTCGGCGGGACAGCGAAAGATGCCGTGCCAGTGGTTGGGCATGAGCGACCAGCCGTAGCAGTCGAGCCTGTGCCGCCCGACTGCGGCAATGAAGAGCATCTCGAACTCGACATAGTCACCGTCGTTCAGAAAGATGGCCTGGCGATTGCTGCCGCGCGAGAACACGTGGTAGATCGCGCCGTCGACCCACTCGCGCGCACGCCTGGCCACCCGTTCACCATAGAGGCAACGAGCGCTTGTTGAGCAGGTGTGGAGACGAGTGGCACTGAGTTGGCACAGGTTGGGGTTGACAGAAACCGGTCTCTGACACCGGGGTTCGCCTGTCGCCTACCCTCGGCCTTCACGCACCTCTTGCGCGCTCGGCGCGTGGCGCGTGGCCGCGGGCGACCTCACGCCGAGAGCGGCGGCGGCAGGCCGATCGCCTCGTCCCCGCGGCGCGGCCCCGGCAGCGTCGGGAAGCGGAAGTCGACCGGCGGGCGGCCGGGCTGGACGACCCAGGCGTGGCCCGTCTCGCCCGACGTCAGCGCGACCCATGCCGCCTCGGCGACGTCCTCGGCGGTCAGGAGCGGGAAGCCGGCGGCCTCGAGGCGCTCGCGGGCCGTGCCCGCGACCATCGGCGTGTCCGCGAAGCCCGGGCAGATCGCGTTGATCGAGATCCCGCGCGCCTCGAGCCCGGCGGCGACGCTCCGGACGAACCCGACCACCGCATGCTTCGTCGCCGCATACACCGGGTCGTCGGGGACGGCCGTGAGGCCCGCGAGCGACGCCGTGCAGACGATCCGGCCGCCGAGCGGCATCACCGACGCGAGCCGGCGCACGCCGAGGACGACGCCGTCGACGTTCACCGCCATGGCACGGCGGTAGCCGTCGACCGTCAGCGCGGTCGGGTCGGCGGGGCCGCCGAGCACCCCGGCGTTGAGGCACGCGACATCGACCGGCTCCACGGCGTCCCAGTGCGCGGGACTCGGTGACGTCGAAGCCCGTCTCGAGGTCGAGCGACTCGACCTCGAACCCCTCCTGCCGCAGCCGCGTCACGAGCGCGGCGCCGATCCCCGACGCGCCGCCGGTGACGAGCGCCGTCCTCACGGCACGAGCACGACCTTGCCGGTCGAGCGCCGGTCGGCGACGAGGCGCAGCGCGTCCTCGGCCTCGGCGAGCGGGTAGGTCGCCCCGACGACCGGCGCGACCGCCCCGGCCGACCACTGCTCGAGGAGCTCGAGCGCGGACGCGCGGACGAGGTCGGGCCGGAGCTTCATCAGCCGGCCGAGGTAGAACCCCGCGACGGAGACGTTCCGCCCGACGAGCAGGGCGGGATCGACCGGCTGCCACGCGCCGCCGGCGAAGCCGATCCCGATGAGCGTGCCGAGCGGCTTGAGCCGACCGAGGACGGCGGCGAACAGGTCGCCGCCGACCTGGTCGAGGATCGACGTCGAACGGCTCGAGGTCGCCGATCTCCTCGTAGGTCACCGGCTCGGCGCCGAGCGCGCGCACGCGCTCGAGCTTCTCCGGCGAGCCCGCCGCGCCCGACGACGTCGCCGCCGAGCGCTCGTGCGACCTGGACGCCGGCGCTGCCGACGCCGCCCGCCGCCGCGGTGACGAGCACGCGTGAGCCCTCCCGCATCCGTCACCTGTCGCGTGAGCGGCATCCAGGCCGTGAGGAACGCGAGCAGGAACGCCGCGCCCTCCTCGTACGACGCGCCGTCGGGGAGGTCGAACACCCAGCTCGTCGTCGACGGCCGCGCGCTCGGCGTACCCGCCGCCGCCGTCGCGGACGAAGCCGATCACGCGTCGGCCGTCGGCCGTCTCCCCGGCGATCTCGCTGCCGGGCACGTAGGGCAGGGGCGGCGCCTGCGGGTAGCGGCCCTTCGCGGATCAGGACGTCGGCGTAGTTGACCCCCGCCGCGCGCACGTCGACGACGACCTGCCCCTCGGCCGCCTCGGGCTCCGGGACGTCGCGGAGCTCGAGCCGCCGCTCCTCGTCGAGGACGATCGCCTTCATGCGTCAGCGCCCGGTGAACGTCGGCGCCCGCTTCTCGATGAAGGCGGCGACGCCCTCCGCACCGTCCTCGGAGCGCAGGCAGCGGACGAAGCCGTCGGCCTCGCGGCGCAGCCCCTCCTCGAGCGACAGGTCGCGGGTCGTGCGGGCGAGCTCGCGCAGGACGGCGACCGCGTGCGGCGACTGCGCTGCGATCTGCCCGGCGATCTCGAGCGCGGCCGATCCGAGCTCGTCGACCGGGTACGACCTTCTCGACGAGCCCCCACGCGTACGCGGTCTCGGCGTCGATGAACTCGCCGGTCAGGTTGAGGAGCATCGCGCGCCCCGCGCCGACGAGCCGCGGAAGCCGCTGCGTGCCGCCGCCGCCCGGGATCAGCCCGAGCTTGATCTCCGGCTGGCCGAGCCGCGCGTCGTCCGCGCACACGCGCACGTCGCAGCACATCGCGAGCTCGAGGCCGCCGCCGAGGCAGAACCCGCGGATCGCGGCGACGAACGGCGTGCGCGCCGCGTCCATGCGGTGTCCGAGACGCTGGATCCCGCGGGCCGAGCCGCCCTCGCTCGCCGACTCCCGGAGCGCCGGGAACTCCTTGATGTCCGCGCCGGCGACGAAGGCCCGCTCGCCCGCGCCGCGCAGCACGATCGCGCGGACGCCGTCGTCGGCGTCGAGCGCCTCGATCTCGGCCTCGAGCTCCTCGAGCAGCGCGCCGCGAGAGCGCGTTCATCGGCGGGTTGTCGATCGTGACGAGCGCGACCGCCTCGTGCCGCTCGGTCGAGATGTAGGCGCCCATCGCCTACCTGGCTCTCGGCTCGCGACGGGCGGACGCGAACTGCTCGCGAAGGGCGGTCTTGCGGAACTTGCCGACCGCCGTCTTCGGGATCTCGTCGACGAACTCGAACCGGTCGGGGAGCCAGAACTTCGCGAAGCTCGGCGCGAGGTGCTCGCGGAGCTCGTCGTCGGTCGCCGAGGCTCCCTCGCGCAGCACGCACACCGCGAGCGGGCGCTCCGACCACTTCTCGTCCGGCATCGCGATCACCGCCGCCTCGACGATCGCGGGGTGGCCCATCAGCGCGTTCTCGAGCGCGACCGTCGAGATCCACTCGCCGCCGGACTTGACGAGGTCCTTCGCGCGGTCCTGGATCTCGACGTACCCGTCGGGGCCGATCGTGACGATGTCGCCGGTCCTGAACCAGCCGTCGTCGGTCCAGCGGTCGCCGGAGTCCGGGGACTCGAAGTAGGCGGAGGAGATCGACGGCCCGCGCACCTCGAGCTCGCCCATCGCACTCGCCGTCCCACGGGACGAGTCCCTGCTCGCCGCGCGCGCGGATCTCGACGAAGGGGATCGGCGGCCCCTGCTGGGCGCGCTTGTCGTAGACGGCGGCCCCTTCGAGGCCCGAGCTCCTGGCCGACCGCGCCCGAGATCGTCCCGATCGGGCACATCTCCGTCATGCCCCAGCCGTGCGTGATGTGGAGGCCGTGGCGCTCGCCGAACGCCTCGATCATCGCGCGCGGGCGGCGCCGCGCCGCCGACGGTCATCGTCCGGATGCGGGAGAGGTCCCAGCCCGTCGGGTTCGCGTCGAGCGTCTGGAGGATCCCCATCCAGATCGTCGGCACGCCCGCGCTGACCGTGACCTCCTCCTCGACGAACGCGTCGAGCAGGCTCTGCGGGTCGAGGTGCGGCCCGGGGAACACCTGCTTCGCGCCGACGAGCGTGCACGTGAACGGGAAGCACCACGCGTTCGCGTGGAACATCGGGACGACCGGGCAGCACGGTGTCGCCCTCGTTGATCGCCGAGCAGCCAGGCGGCGGTGAGCGCGTGGATCGCGATCGCGCGATGCGAGTAGACGACGCCCTTCGGCAGCCCGGTCGTCCCGCTCGTGAAGCACATCGCCGCGGCCTCGCGCTCGTCGATGTCGCGGTACGCGAACTCGCTCTCGTCGGCCGACGCGAGCAGCTCCTCGTAGTCGATCGCGCCGTCCGGCGTCTCGCCCGCGCCCACCGCGATGACGTGCTCGAACCCGACGCGGTCGACGAACTGCGCGGCGAGGGGCCAGAGCACCTTGTCGACCACGAGCACGCGGTCGCCCGCGTGGGTCGCGATGTACGTGTTGTCGTCGGGGTGGAGGCGGAGGTTGAGCGTGTGCGTGACGAACCCGCCGACCGGCGCTCCGATGTACGTCTCGAGGTGCTCGTGGTGGTTCCACATGAGCGTCCCGACGCGGTCGCCGTCCTCGAGGCCGAGCCCTCGGAGCGCCACCGCGAGCTTCTTCGCCCGTGACGTGAAGTCCGCGTACGTGTAGCGGTGCCAGCTCTTGTCGGGAAGCCGCGAGACGATCTCCCGGTCGCCGTAGAGCTCCTCGCCGCGGCGGAGGATCGCCGGGACGTTCAGCTGGTAGTCCATCATCAGGCCCTGCATCAGGCCCCTCCTCCGTCGGTCCACCGTCGAGCAGATGACTCGGCGACCTCGGCGCGGAGCTGCGCCGACGACGCCTCCCAGGACTGGATGCCGAGCGCGCGCTTGTAGAGCCGGTGGAGCACGTGCTCCCACGTGAAGCCGATCCCGCCGTGCGCCTGGACGGCGCGCTCGCAGGCCGCGACCGCCGCCTCCGCCGCCTCGGACTTCGCCGCGGCGGCCGCGACTGCGGCGTCCGGCTCGTCGTTCGCGACGCACCACGCCGCCCACCAGGCGAGCGAGCGCGCGAGCTCGAGCTCGAGGTACGAGTTCGCGAGCGGGTGCGAGACCGCCTGGTACGTGCCGACGATCCGCCCGAACTGCTCGCGCGTCCGCGCGTACTCGACCGCGAGCTCGAGCGCCCGTTGCCCGACCGCCGACCGCCTCGAGGGCGAGGATCGTGAGCGAGCGGGAACGGAGCGCGGGCAGCACCTCGGACGAGCAGAGCGCGCGGCCGGGCTCGCCGCCCGAGACGACGCCGAGCGGGCGCGACACGTCGTTCGTCGCGAGCACCTCGCGCTCGAACCCCTCGAGCTCCCAGATCGTGTCGCCGCCGACGACCGCGACGTTGGTCGCGGTGTCGAGGTCGGGGACGAGCGGCGCCGAGCGCGAGCGTCCAGCTCGCCTCGCCCGACGCGACGGCGGCCTGATCGGCGCCGTCGAGGAAGGGGAGCAGGCAGGACGTCGACCAGAGCGGGGCGTGGAGGAGCACACGCCCGGCCTCCTCGTGGAGCACCGCCTCCTCGAGGAACGTCAGGCCCGCGCCGCCGTGCTCCTCGGCGACCGACGCGCCCGTCCAGCCGAGCTCGGCGAGCTGCGCCCAGGTCGGCGACGGCGTCGCCTCGAGGAACGAGCGCGCCTGGCCGCGGAGCTCGTCCTGCAGCGGGCGTGAACGCGAGATCCATCTACCGCGACCTCGGGAGGCCGAGCACGCGCTCGGCGACGATGTTGCGGAGGATCTCCGACGTGCCGGCCTCGATCGTGTTGCCGCGGCTGCGGAGCTGCTGGATCGTCCAGTAGCCGTCGTACGGCGCGTTCCCCGGCAGGAGCTGCGCGTCCGGGCCGAGCAGCTCCAGCGCGAGCTTCGTGATGCGCTGGTTCGCCTCGGACCACTGGAGCTTCAGGATCGACCCCTCCGGGCCCGGGAGACCCGTCCGCTCGAGCGCGCTCAGCGAGCGGTACGCCGTCCAGCGGAGCGCCTGCAGCTGGCTCCACTCGCGCGCGACCGCCTCGCGCTGCGTGGCGGTCGCGCCGCGGTCGGCGACGAGCGCCACGAGCTTGTTCGAGCTGGACCTCGAGCCGCGCGACGAGCGCGAAGCCGAGCGTTCCGCGCTCGTGGAGGAGCGTCGTCATGGCCACGTCCCAGCCGCCGCCGATCTCGCCGATGACGTTCTCGACCGGCACCTCGACGCCGCTCAGGAAGATCTCGTTGAACTCGGCGTCGCCGGTGATCTGGCGTGAGCGGCCGCACCTCGACGCCCGGCGCGTGCATGTCGACGATCAGGTACGTGAGCCCGGCGTGTCGCTGCGAGTCCGGGTCGGAGCGCGCGACGAGGATGCAGAAGTCGGCGATGTGCGCGTACGACGACCAGACCTTCTGCCCGTCGAGGACGAAGCGGTCGCCGTCGAGCCGCGCGGAGGTGCGGACGCCTGCGAGGTCCGAGCCCGGCCCCGGGCTCCGAGAACCCCTGGCACCAGATCTCGTCGGCCGCGAGCAGCGGCTTCGAGGTAGCGCGCCTTCTGCGCCGTCCGTCCCGAGGCTGATGATCGTCGGCCCCGCCATCCCGAGCCCGATCACCCCGATGTGCGGCGGCGCCTCGGCGCGCGCCTCCTCCTCGAGGTAGATCGCCTGGAAGCCGGGGGACAGCCCGCGGCCGCCGTACTCGGCGGGCCACGAGATCCCGACCCAGCCGCCGTCGTGGAGCGCGCGGCTCCACTGGCGGATCTCGGGCCCGTCGAAGCGAGCGCCGCCGCCGCGATGGCCGCGGAGCTCCTCCGGGAGGTGCTCGTCGAGCCAGGCCCGCACCTCCTCGCGGAAGGCCGCCTGCTCGGGCGTGTCGCGGAAGTCCACGCGGCGATGCTAAACGAGTCCACGCGCTTCCAGTGAAGCCTCGGAGGGGCCGGTCTCATAACCACGCCGCAACATCGCAGTCATGGCCTCCATCTACGATCGGACGACGGGCGCGCCGCGCGCGGCCGCTCGCCGTCCGTCGTCGACGCGAGGAGCGCACATGTCAGCACCGGAGAGCGAGCCGCAGGCCGCACCACCCGACACCCCGCAGAGCGAGCCGGAGCGCGACCAGTCGCGGGCGCGCCTCGAGGAGGCGCTCGTCGAGATCAAGCGCGTGATCGCCGGCCAGGACGAGATGCTCGAGCGCGTCCTCGTCTGCCTCGTCGCCGGCGGCCACCTGCTGATCGAGGGCGTGCCGGGGCTCGCGAAGACCCTCACGATCAAGACGACGGCGGCGGTCCTCGGCGGCTCGTTCAAGCGGATCCAGTTCACGCCGGACCTCGTCCCGTCGGACCTCGTCGGCACCCGCATCTACCGGCCGGACGAGGGCGGCTTCGAGACCGACCTCGGGCCGGTGTTCTGCAACTTCCTCCTCGCCGACGAGATCAACCGCGCGCCCGCGAAGGTGCAGTCGGCGCTCCTCGAGGTGATGCAGGAGCACCAGGTGACGATCGGGCACGACACGCACCTGGTGCCGGAGCCGTTCCTCGTGATGGCGACGCAGAACCCGATCGAGTCCGAGGGCACCTACCCGCTACCCGAGGCGCAGGTCGACCGGTTCATGCTGAAGGTGCTCGTCGGCTACCCGGAGCGCGACGAGGAGCTGACCGTCGTCAACCGGTCGCTCGACGATCCGGTCGAGGTGCGGCAGATCCTGCCGCTCGCGGAGCTCGCCGAGCTGCAGCGCGCCGTCAAGGGCGTCTACGTCGACCCTGGCCTCGTCAGCTACGCGGTGAGCCTCGCGACGGCGACGCGCGAGCCCGAGGAGTTCGGCCTCGGCGAGGTCTCGGAGCTCGTCGCGTACGGCGCGAGCCCGCGCGGCCCGATCGCGCTCGTGGCAGAGCGCCCGGGCGCTCGCGCTGATCCACGGCCGCGACTACGTGATCCCCGCCGACATCCGCGCGCTCGTCAAGGACGCATTCCGCCACCGGCTCGTGCTGACGTACCAGGCGCTCGCGGAGGAGCGCTCGGCCGACGACGTGCTCGACGCGGTGATCGCGGCGGTGCCGCAGCCGCGCCTCGAGCTCGGGAGGCCCGCAGCCGCGTGATCCGCGTGCGGGAGTCGGTCGCGATGACGCTTCGACACAGGGCACCGTGATCCGGGTCCTGCGGGCACTCGGCACCGAGCCGACGCCGGCGCGCCCCGGCCCGGGTGCCGTCCCCGAGGCGCTGCTCAAGGCGCTCGAGCTGACGATCGCCCGCCGCGTCGACGGGCTGCTCGCCGGCGACCATCGCTCCGCGCTGCTCGGTCGCGGCACCGAGCTCGCGCAGGTGCGGCCGTACGTCCCGGGCGACGACGTGCGGCTGATCGACTGGAACGTGACGGCCCGGACGACGCAGCCGCACGTCCGCGTGCACCTCGCCGAGCGGGTGCTCGTCACCTGGATCGTGCTCGACACCTCGCCGTCGATGGCGTTCGGCACCGCGGACCGCCGCAAGGCGGACGTCGCGCTCGGCGTCGCGCTCGCGATCGGCCACGCGGCGACCGTTCGCGGCAACCGCGTCGGGCTCGTCGGATTCGGCGGCGAGACCGAGCGCGTCCTCCCGCCGAGGCAGGGCAGGGCCGGCCTCGTGGGCCTCCTGCTCGGCCTGAAGGACGGCGAGGACCCGGACCGGAACGGCGGCCCGGGCCACACCCTCGCCGACGCTCTCAAGCGGCTCGCTGGAGCGGCCCGGCAGCGGTCGCTCGTCGTCGTCGTCTCCGACTTCCGGGGCCCGCGCGACTGGCGGAAGTCCGCTGCTGCAGCTCGCCGGACGGCACGAGGTCGTCGCCGTCGAGGTGCGCGATCCCCGCGAGCAGCAGCTCGAGCCCGCCGGGACGCTCTGGCTCGTCGACCCCGAGAGCGGCGACCAGCTGCAGGTCGACACGAACGACGGGAAGCTCCGCGCGCGGTTCGCCGACTGCGGCCGCCGACGAGCGCGCGGCGGTCGCGCGGGAGTTCGCCGGCGGCGGGCGTCGCGCACGTCGACGCTCTCGACCGACCGCGACTGGCTCCGCGACCTGGCGATCTTCGTGCGGCGGAGGCGCCGGTGAGCTTCTCGGCGCCCACGCTCGCTCCTCTGGCTGCTCGCGATCCCGCTCCTCGTCGGCGCTCTACGTCTACGCCGGCCGGCGCCGCCGCCGCGCCGCCGCGCGGTTCGCGAACCCGGCGCTCGTCCCGAACCTCGTCCCGCACTCGCCGGGCTGGCGCAGGCACGTGCCGTCCGCGCTCGTCCTCGCCGTCGCTCGCCGTGCTGGTGGTCGGCATCGCGCGCCCGCACGTCGTCCGGGACGTGACGCGGAACGAGGCGACGATCGTGCTCGCGATCGACACGTCGCGATCGATGGCCGCGACGGACGTCGAGCCGAGCCGGTTCGAGCGGCGCGCGCAGCGGCGGCAGGCGTTCCTCGAGACGGTGCCGGAGGAGTACGCCGTCGGGATCGTCTCGTTCGCCACGTCCGCCGACCCGGTGCTCCCGCCGACGCTCGACCGGGAGGCCGCGCGCGTCGCGCTCGCGCGAGCTCCGGCTCGGATCGGGCACGGCGCTCGGCACCGCCGTCACGCGCGCCGTCGACGTCGCGCTCGGACGGCGGGAGGAGGAGGCGCCGCCGCGCAGCAGGGCGAGCGATCGCCCGCGGCCGTCCTCGTCCTCTCGGACGGCGCGCAGACCTCCGGCGAGGTTCGTCCGCTCCCGGCCGCCCAGCGCGCGCGACGCCTCGGCGTCCCGGTCTCGGCCGTTGCGGTCGGCACCGGGGAGGCCGTCGTCGAGGTGCCGCTGCCCGGCGGCCTGAAGCAGCGGGTCGTCGTGCCGCCCGAGCCGCAGACGCTGCGGCTGATCGCGCGCACGACGGGCGGCACGTTCCTCGCCGTCGCCCGGAGCCGACTCGCTCGACGGCGTCTACGAGCGAGCTCGGGACGCGGCTGGCGAAGCGACCGCAAGCGGGTCGAGGTGACCTCGGCGTTCGCGGCCGGCGGTGCCCTCCTGCTGCTCCTCGGTGGCGCGCTGTCGTCACACTGGTTCCGGAGGGCCCTGTGAAGCTCGACGCCTCGCCATCGTCGGCGCGCTGCGTCGCCGTCGCTCTTCTGGGTGGCGCGGGCGAAGCCCGCGCCGCCGACGAGTGCCGCGGCCTGCAGGTCTGCCTCCCGGTCCCCGGCCCGTGGGTCGCGATCCCCGCACCGACGGGCGGCGGCGTCCCGAGCGTCACGCTGGGAGATGCGCTGCCCGCTGCGCGGCTACATCGTCGCCGGGATCGACGCGCGCGTCTCGCGACCGCGCGATCGACGTCTCGATCCGCGGCGAGAACGGCGCTCCCGTCTCGCCGGGGGTCACGACCGGCCGCGGTCGGTGCTCTTCACGGCCGTGTACACCGGCGCGGCGCGCAAGCCGACGACCTTCCGGCCGTTCATCGGCTGCGTGCCCACCTCGGGAGGCGGCGGCCGGGGCGAGACCTCCGTCCGGCGACACGACGGCGTTCGCGCCCGGCAAGCCGCTCGACCGACGCGTCCTCGAGCGGCGGCTCCTCTCGGGCGCGTCGGTGCGCGTCACAGGCCGGTGCCCGGCGGGGACGCGCCTGCTCGGAGCGCAGCACGCGTTCGCGTTCCGGATCGACGACGAGCCCGGCTCGACGCTCCTGAACGCCGTGCGCGTCCGGCGCACCAGCGCGGGGAGGACGGTGACGGCGGTCGGCACGGTTTCGCCGTCCGTGCCGCAGGCGCTTCGCGTCCTGCTCCAGCTGCACGTGCTCTGCTCGAAGGCAGGACGATGAGCTTCGAGGCCCCCGAGCTCCTCCTCGGGCTGCTGCTCGTGCCGGTCGCGGCGGTCGGCTACTGGCTCCTCCAGCGCCGCCGGCGCCGTTCGCCGTCCGCTACACGAACCTCGGCGTGCTCGCGGCGGTCGCCGGCACGCGCCGCTCGTGGAAGCGTCACGTCCCGGCTGCGCTGATGCTCCTGTCGCTCGCCGCGCTCTGCGTCGCGTTCGCGCGGCCCACGGTCAACGTGAAGACGCCGGACGAGCGCGCGAGCGTCGTCCTCGTCGTCGACGTCTCCGGCTCGATGCGCGCGACCGACGTGAAGCCGACGCGGCTCGCGGCGGCGAAGAAGGCGATGCGCACGTTCCTCGAGCGGGCGCCCGAGACCCTCAAGCGTCGGCGTCGTCGCCTTCTCCGACGAGCCGCAGGTCGTCGTCTCGCCGACGGCCGACCGCGAGGCGCTCGTCGCAGGGGATCGAGCTCCTCGGCCCGGGTTTCGGCACGGCGATCGGCGACGCGATCGCGCGGGCGGTCGACCTCGCGCGCACTGCGACCGGCGAGACCGGCGCCACCGCCCCGTCACCGGTGAAGGACGAGAAGGGCCGCGCGCTCGCGTCGATCCTGCTCCTGTCCGACGGCGCGCAGACCCGAGGGCTGCTTGAGCCCGGGCCAGGGCGCCCAGCGCGCCCAGACCGCCGGGATCCCGGTCTTCACGATCGCCCTGGGCACCGACGAGGGGTCGATCCTGGCCGGACCGCCGGGACAGGAGCAGCTCATCCCGGTGCCGCCCGATCGCGAGACGCTGGCCGCGATCGCCGAGTACACCGGCGCCGAGGCGTTCGACGCGGAGAGCGCGGACGCCGTCGAGAAGGTCTACAGCGGGCTCGGATCGCGCGTCGGGCGGCAGGACCGCCAGCGCGAGGTGACGGCGGCGTTCGTGACCGCCGGGGCGCTCCTGCTCGTCGGCGCGGTCGGCGCCGCGATCGTCGGCGCACCGCGTCTGCCGTAGCGCCCGCTTCGAGCGACGGGCCTTCCCCGACGCGACGGGGCGCGTAGGATCCTGCGTCGATGCTCCTCTCGGTCCGCGACGTCACGCTCCGATTCGGCGGCATCGTCGCCCTCGACGGCGTCTCGTTCGAGGTCGCCAAGGGGATCGTGTCCGGGCTGATCGGCCCGAACGGCGCCGGCAAGACGACGGCGTTCAACGTCATCACGCGGCTCTACACGCCGGACGAGGGAGAGGTGGAGCTCGACGGGACGTCGTTGCTCAAGACGGCGCCCCACGGAATCGTGCGCCGCGGGATCGCGCGCACCTTCCAGAACATCAACCTCTTCCGCACGATGACCGTGCTCGAGAACGTCCTCGTCGGCGGGCACGCCCGCGGCCGCCGGGTGGGAGAGCGGGACGCGCTCGAGGCGCTCGACGTCGTCGGGCTCGCCGACCGCGCGCAGCTCCCCGCGGCGGCCCTCCCGTACGGCACGCAGAAGCGCGTCGAGATCGCCCGCGCGCTGATCGCCGAGCCGACCCTGCTCCTCCTCGACGAGCCCGCCGGCGGGCTCAACCACGAGGAGGTCGAGGAGCTCGGCGACTTCGTGCTGCGCCTCCGCGACGAGCGCGACCTGACGATCCTGCTCGTCGAGCACCACATGAGCCTCGTGATGCGGGTCTCCGACCACGTCAACGTCCTGAGCTTCGGCCGCAAGATCGCCTCCGGCCCGCCCGCGCAGGTGCAGTCCGACCCCGCCGTGATCGAGGCCTACCTGGGCTCCGAGCCCGAGCCGCCTGCAGCGGAGCACGACGAGGAGTGAGCGCGCTGCTCGAGCTGGAGGGCGTCGAGGCGCGCTACGGGCCTGTCCAGGCGTTGCGCGGGATCAGCCTGGAGGTGCCGGAGGGCGCGATCGTCGCCGTGCTCGGCGCGAACGGGGCGGGCAAGACGACGACGCTCCGCGCCGTGTCCGGCACCGTGCGCCGCTCGGGGAAGATCATCTTCGACGGGAAGCCGCTCCGCGGCGGGCCCGAGGCGGTCGCGCGCGCGGGCATCGCGCACGTGCCCGAGGGACGCGGGACGTTCACCGAGCTGACGGTGGTCGAGAACCTCAGGCTCGGCGCCTACGTGCGCCGCGAGCGCGACCTCAAGGGCGACATCGACCGGATCTCGCACTGGTTCCCGTGGATCCCCGAGCGCCGGCACCAGCCGGCGGGCACGCTCTCCGGCGGCGAGCAGCAGATGCTCGCGCTCGCACGGGCGCTGATGGCGAAGCCGCGGCTCCTGATGCTCGACGAGCCGTCGCTCGGCCTCGCGCCGATGATCGTGCGCGAGATCTTCCGCATCGTCCGTGAGCTGAACGAGCAGGAGGGGCTGACGGTGCTCGTCGTCGAGCAGGACGCGCGGATCGCGCTCGACACCGCGTCGCAGCGCGTACGTCCTCGAGGTCGGTCGGGTTGCGGTCGCCGGCTCGAGCGCGGAACTCGAGCGTAACGAGTCCGTCCGTCGGAGCTACCTGGGGTACTGAGGGGAGCCTTGGCCGACTTCATGCAGCAGGTGGTGGCGGGGCTCGCGTCGGGCTCGATCTACGCGTCGCTCGCGCTCGCGCTCGTCCTCATCCATCGCGCGACCGGGGTGATCAACTTCGCGCAGGGCGAGATGGCGACGCTCTCCACGTACATCGCGTGGACGCTGACGACGAACCACGGCTGGAACTACTGGCCCGCGTTCGCGTTCACCCTCATCGCCTCGTTCGTCGGCGGCGCCGCGATCCATCAGGGGGTCATCCGCCCGAACACGAAGGGCTCCGTGCTCCGCGTCGTGATCGTCACGATCGGGCTGCTCATCTTCATCAACGGCTTCATGACGCTCATCTGGGGCGGCGAGGTGCGAGCGGTGCAGAGCCCGTTCCCGACGCGGACGATCGAGATCGCCGGGCGTCGCGATCTCGATCCAGGACATCGGCACGATCGGCGTCGTCCTCGCGACGGTCGTTGCGCTCTGGCTCCTGTTCCAGTACACGAAGATCGGGCTCGCGATGCGGGCGGCGGCGGTCAACCCCGACGAGGCGCGCCTCGTCGGCGTGCGCGTGACCTGGATGCTGACGCTCGGCTGGGGGCTGGCCGCCGTCCTCGGCGCGATCGCGGGAATGCTCGCCGCGCCGAGCCTGTTCCTCGATCCGAACCTGATGGCGGCGCTCCTCATCTACGCCTTCGCCGCGGCCGTCCTCGGCGGGATCGACTCGCCGGTCGGTGCGATCGTCGGCGGCCTGACGCTCGGCGTCGGCCTCAACCTGATCGGGACGTACGTCGACTTCATCGGCGCCGACCTGCGCCTTCCGGTCGCGCTGGCCGTGATCCTCATCGTCCTGCTCGTCAAGCCGTCCGGGATCTTCGGGCAAGCAGCGAGGTGAGGCGCGTATGAGGCTCGGGCGCGCAGCGGCGCCGATCATCGCGTTCGTCGCGCTGGCGGTCGTCATCGCGGTCGTCCCGTCGTTCGTCTCGGCGTTCCGCGCGCAGCAGCTCGCGTACGTCGGCATCTACCTCGTCGCGCTGATCGGCCTCAACATCCTGACGGGTTACACCGGGCAGATCTCGCTCGGCCACGGGGCGTTCATGGCGGTCGGGGGCTACACGACCGCGATCCTGATGTCCGACCACGGCGTCAAGGACGTCTGGACGATCCCGCTCGCGGCGCTCGTCGCCGGCGTCGTCGGCTTCCTCTTCGGTATCCCGGCGCTGCGGCTCTCGGGCCTCTACCTCGCGCTGGCGACGTTCGCCATCGCCGTGTCGATGCCCGCCGTGATCAAGCGGTTCGAGGGCTTCACCGGGGGCGGCAGCGGCATCAACCTGTTCGGGACGCCAGAGCTCACCGCGTCGCTGACACCGGTCACGATCCTCGGCCAGGAGCTCGTGTTCAACGACTGGATCTACTACCTCTCGTGGACGGTCGCGCTGATCGGCTACGTGATCGCGTGGCTGTTGCTGCGCGGCCGGACGGGCCGCGCGCTCCGCGCCGTGCGCGACAGCGAGACGGCGGCCCAGTCGTCGGGCGTGAGCCTGCCGCGGTACAAGACGCTCGCCTTCGGCGTCAGCGCCGCCTACGCGGGCGCGGCCGGGGCGCTCTTCGCGATCGCGACGACGTTCGTCAACCCGGACACGTTCCCGATCGCGCTCTCGATCCTCCTCCTCGTCGGCGTCGTCGTCGGCGGGCTCGGATCGCTCGTCGGGCTGATCGCGGGAGCCGTCTTCATCCAGTTCCTGCCCATCTGGTCGCAGGAGGTCTCGCAGTCGCCCGGGCGCCCCGTCGGTCGTGTCCGGCCTCGTCCTGATCGCGCTGATGTTCGTGCTTCCCGATGGGGGTTGCCGGGCTCGTCGGACGTCTAAGACTCCTAACACGTCGTGGCTACCATCGCCCCGACTCGCAGGCAGACTGACTCGCAGCCGGCCCGGCCGGCCCTGAAACCCGAAGGAGCCCGACCCGCATGTCGAAGAAGATCGCCCCGGCGCTGCTCGCGCTCGTCCTCACGCTGGCGCTCGGCGCGACCGCTGCGCTCGCGGGCGTCGGTCGGACCGCCGCCGATCCCGGCGTCACCGACAGGGAGATCGTCATCGGGGCCACGACGCCGCTCTCCGGCCCGTTCTCGTCCGTCTCGTCGGTGACGCATCGGCGCGAGTGCCTACTTCAAGTACGTGAGCGCGAACGGCGGCGTCAACGGTCGCAAGATCACGTTCAAGTACCTCGACGACCAGTACGACCCGTCGAAGACCGTGCAGCTCACCCGGCAGCTCGTCGAGCAGGACAAGGTCTTTGCGATCTTCAACACGATCGGGACCGAGCACAACCTCGCGATCCGCGACTACCTGAACGCGAGCAAGGTGCCGCAGGTGTTCGCCGCCTCCGGCTCGACGACGCTCGGACGCGACGCGGCGCAGTACCCCTCGGCGATCGGGTTCCAGCCGAGCTACCAGGCCGAGGGCTGGGTGTACGGGAAGTACCTCGCCCGGACGCGGCCCGGCGCGAAGGTCGCGGTGCTCTTCCAGGACGACGACTACGGCAAGGACCTGCTCGGCGGCCTCAAGCGCGGTCTCCAGCGCTCGAAGGTGAAGGTCGTCGCGGCCGAGCCGTACAGCGCCACGTCGGCCGACGTCTCCTCGCAGGTGGCCAAGCTGAAGGCCTCGGGCGCGGACACGTTCGCGATCTTCGCCGTCGGCAAGTTCGCGATCCAGGCGTACGTCTACGCCAACAAGCTCGGCTGGCGGCCGAAGCTCGTGATCAACAACATCGTCTCGTCCGCCTCCAACGTGATGACGATCGCGTCGGAAGGCGGCACGAACAAGGTCGTCCACGCATCGATCTCGGGCGTGTTCCTCAAGGACCCGACCGACCCCAAGTGGCGGAGCGACGCCGGCGTCAAGCTCTACCGGCAGATCCTCAAGCGGTACGCACCGAGCGCGAACGCCAACGACCCGTACCACGTGTACGGGATGGCGGCCGCCTACACGTTCGTCGAGGCGCTGAAGAAGGCCGGGAAGACGCCGACGCGCGAGGCGCTCGTCAAGGCCGTCGCGTCGCTCAACGTGACGAAGAACCCGTTCATGATCCCGGGGATCTTCATCAAGACGGGCCCGAACGACCGCTTCCCGATCGAGCAGATGCTGCTCCAGCGCTGGCAGAAGAACTCCTGGCGGAGCTTCGGCGGGCTCTGGGGCTACCGCTCCGCCTGAGGGCCGCCCTCCGTTCACGACTCGACGGGGAACGCCCGGCGTGTTCGGGCTGCGCCCGGGGGCCTGCACCGAGCGTCTCGACACGATCCCGGAGTCGGCACGACGCGATGTCGGCGCGATGTCGGCACAGACACGTGCGTGATTCGCCGATAGCGTGACAACAGGGACACGGGAGTGCCCCTGGGGGAGGTTGGCGGCACGCTCCGGCACGTGTCGACCGCCGCCGACCGCGACGCCCGGCCGTTCTCGTATGCTCTCGGCTCCGGTGCGAGGAGACCGCCCGGCGACAACCTCACCGCCGATGGCACCACCTCGTCTCCGAGCTCCTCACGACGCCGCTCGACGACCTCATGGCCGAGGCACGACGGCTGCGGCAGGGCACCCTCGTCACGTACTCGCCGAAGGTCTTCGTCCCGCTGACGACGCTCTGCCGCGACGTCTGCGGCTACTGCACCTTTGCCCGGCCCCCGCGGCGCGGCGAGCGCGCCTACCTCACCGAGGACGAGGTGCTCGCGATCGCACGCGCCGGCGCCGAGGCCGGCTGCACCGAGGCGCTGTTCACGCTCGGCGACCGACCGGAGGCCCGCTACCGCGTGGCGCGCGACGAGCTCGCGGCGCTCGGCTGTTCGACGACGCTCGAGTACCTCGCCCGCTGCGCCGGCCGCGTCCTCGAAGAGACGGGGCTCCTGCCGCACCTGAACCCCGGGGTGATGACGCGAGAGGAGCTCGTGGCGCTCCGCCCCGTGGCCGCCTCGATGGGGATCATGCTCGAGACGACGACGGAGCGGCTTGCGGCCCGCGGCGGCCCGCACTGGGCGTCGCCCGACAAGCTCCCCGCGCGGCGCCTCGAGACGATGCGGGTCGCCGGGGAGCTCGCGATCCCCTTCACGAGTGGGATCCTCGTCGGGATCGGCGAGACGCGCGAGGAGCGGATCGACGCGCTCCTGGCGCTCCGGTCGCTGGCCGACGCGCACGGCCACCTGCGCGAGGTGATCGTCCAGAACTTCCGCGCGAAGCCGGGAACTCGCATGGCCGACCATCCGGACGCGTCGCTCGAGGAGCACCTCTGGTCGATCGCCGTGGCGCGCATCGTTCTCGGCGCGGGCGTGCACGTGCAGGCGCCGCCGAACCTCGCCTACGACGACTTCCCTCTGCTGCTCGACGCGGGGATCGACGACTGGGGCGGCGTCTCGCCGGTCACCGTCGACCACGTCAACCCCGAGGCGCCGTGGCCGGCCGTGGAGCGGCTCCGCGAGGCCTGCCGCTCACGCGGGCTCGAGCTTGCGCCGCGCCTGCCCCTCTACCCGGAGCACGTTGCCGACCTCGAGCGCTGGGCAGACCCGTCGGTCGCGCCGGCGATCCGGCGCGCGGCCGATGCGCACGGCCTCGCACGGGAGGACCGCTGGGCGCCCGGGCGAGCCCGTCGCCGTGCCGTTCCTCGTCGGTCGCGACCCGGCGCCGCTCGACCTCGTCGGGGACGAGTTGGGCGAGGAGGAGCTCGTGCGGCTCTTCGCCGCGCGCGGCGACGAGCGCGGGCGGGTGCTGGCGGCGGCCGACCGGCTTCGCCGCGACGTCTGCGGCGACGAGGTGACATACGTCGTCACGCGGAACGTCCAGTACACGAACGTCTGCTACTTCCGGTGCGGCTTCTGCGCCTTCTCGAAGGGCAAGCTCGCCGAGAACCTGCGCGGGCCCGGCGTACCTCGTGCCGCACGACGAGATCGAGCGTCGGGTCCGCGAGGCGTGGGAGCGCGGCGCGACGGAGGTCTGCCTCCAGGGCGGGATCCACCCGTCCTTCACGGGCGACTACTACGCGAGCGTCGTCGAGACGATCAAGGCCGCGGTGCCGGAGATGCACGTGCATGCGTTCTCCGCGCTCGAGATCTGGCAGGGCGCGGCCACGCTCGGGCTCGACCTCGAGACGTACCTCGGACGGCTGCGTGACCTCGGCCTCGGCTCGCTCCCGGGCACGGCCGCCGAGATCCTCGACGACGAGGTGCGCGCGGTCATCTGCCCCGACAAGGTGACGACGGCGCAGTGGCTCGAGGTGCACGCCGCGGCGCACCGGGTCGGGCTCCGGTCGAACGTGACGATCATGTTCGGCCACGTGGAGCGGCCGGTGCACTGGGCGCGCCATCTTCTCCGCGCGCGCGAGCAGCAGGCGCGGTCCGGAGGGTTCACCGAGCTCGTCCCGCTGCCGTTCGTCCCGATGGAGGCGCCGATCTACCTCAAGGGACGAGCCCGCCGCGGCCCGACGTTCGGCGAGGCGCTCCTGCTCCACGCGGTCGCGCGGCTCGCGCTCCATCCGCTCGATCACGAACGTGCAGGCGAGCTGGGTGAAGCTCGGGCCCGACGGCGTCCGGCAGGCGCTCGCCGCCGGGGTGAACGACCTCGGCGGCACGCTCATGAACGAGTCGATCTCGCGCGCAGCCGGGTCGGAGTGGGGGCAGGAGATGCCGCCCGAGGCGATGGAGCAGCTGATCCGGTCTGCCGGGCGGATACCGCGGCAGCGGACGACGACGTACGGCACGCCGCCCGAGCAGCAGGTGCGTCGGTCGTTCGGAGCGCGACCCCTCGCAGAGCCGGTCAACCCGCCGGTACGCGATGCGGGGCTACGGCGACCCGCGAGGCTCCTTCGACCGGCGGCGCTGACGGCCGGCGGGTAGGTCTCAGCGACGGCGCCGGGCCGCGTCCACCGCGAACGCGGGGATGCGGGGAAGCAGGTGGAGGAGACCGGTGCGGGCCGTCGCGAGGGCCTGCCGAAGTGCCTCGGTCGCCTCCGGCCCGTGGATGCCCTGGCCGTGCCCGACGAGCAGGTGCTCCGGCTCGAAGCGACCGAGCGCTTCGCGCGGCGGCGAGAGCCGCAGCAGCAGGTGGACGCCGGCGGGCTCGCGACCGCCGGTGAAGAACCGGTTCGTCGCGATCGCCTCCGCGATGACGAGCGTCCGCTCGGCGGGCCACCAGAGCGCGACCTCGTTCCAGCGGCGCGACCGGCGGACGGGTACGACCTCGAACGGCGTGCCCTCGAGCGACTCCGGCGCGACGAGGTGCGGCACGCCGAGCTCCTCGGCCAACGCAGCGCAGTCGCGGTTGTGCCGATCGAGGAGCTGGAGGACGGCCTGTGGTGCGCCGAGCCCGGCAGCCCGCTCGAGCGCGGGCGGATCACGCACCGGGTCGACGAGCCAGACCTGCCCGTCGACCGCCAGGGCGTGCGACGTCCGGGTCATCGGCTCGTCGACGATCCACGAGAAGCCGCGCTCGCCGCGGTCGTCGCACATGCGGATCTCCATGGCGCGAGGGTAGTCGCCGGCCAGGTCGCGCCGTCGCGACGGGCTGCGAGGCGCTCGAGCGCGAGAGCCGCGGCCGCCGCGCCACCGCGTCCCCAACCTCCCCCAGGGGCACCCCCAGGTGTCCCTGGTGCCACGCTATCGGCGATCCCGTCACGAGTCGTGCCGTGTTCGTGCCGAGTTCGTGCCGGTTTCCGACGCGGTCGTCGCGCCGGGTACGCCGTATCAACTGCCTGCGAGCGGCGGCGTAGCGCCTCGGGAAGCGTGAAGCGCCCCGCGAGCAGCGCGCTTCCCGCGATCGCGGCCTCGCATCCGAGGTCGCGCAGCGGCGCGAAGGTCGTCGAGGGACGCGACCCCGCCGGCCGCGATCACCGGGAGCCCGATGGGCATGACGTCCGAGAGGAGCGCGAGATCGGGGCCGGCGAGGGAGCCGTCGCGGGTCGTGCTCGTCACGAGGAGGCGCCGGGCGCCCGACGACGCGCATCGCGCAGCGAGCTCCGACGCGGTGACGTCCGCCGACGACGTCCAGCCCTCCACCGCGACACGGCCGTCGCGGACGTCCACCGCCACGACGAGCGCGTCGGCGAACCGCTCCGCCGCCTCCTCGAGAAACCCGGGCTCGAGCGCCGCTGTGCCGACCATCACGCGGTCGGCACCGGCTGCGAGCGCCGCCTCGATCGTCGCACTCGACCGGTAACCGCCCCCGACCTGGATCGGGAGATCGACGGCCGACGCGATCCTCTCCAGGAGCCCGAGCGAGGGCACGCCGTCGAAGGCGCCGTCGAGGTCGACGACGTGAAGTCGCGCCGCGCCGTCGGCCGTCGTACCGCCGTGCCAGCTCGACGGGGTCTCCGCCCTCCAGCGTGACGGCCTCCCGTCGGCCCTGCGAGAGGCGTACGACGCGGCCCTCCGAGAACGTCGATCGCCGGGATCACTTCGAACTCACGTGTTAGCACGTTAACATGCTAACATGTACGAATGAGCGACCGGCGGGTCAGCCACGGCGCGCGCGAACACCCGTCGAGCCCGTCCCGGGGCTCGACGAGCTCGCGGACGCGATTCTCGCCGTCCGGACGCAGGACGAGGCCCAGCGCTTCCTCCGCGACCTGTGCACGCTGCCCGAGCTCGAGGCGCTGGCGCACCGCTGGCAGACCGTCCTGCTCCTCGACGAGGGCGTTCCCTACGTCGAGATCGCCGAGCGGGTACCGACCTCGACCGCGACGGTCACGCGCGTCGCGCAGTGGCTCCGTCACGGAACCGGCGGCTACGCCCTCGTCCTCGACCGGGTCAAGCGGAGGCGCCGTCGATGAGCGTCCCGTTCACGCGCGCGGGCGAGAACGGCCGCCTCAAGCTCGCGGTCCCGGCAAAGGGGCGGCTCGCCGAGCCGTCGCTTCGCCTCTGCGCCGACGCGGGCCTCTCGTTCGAGGTGACCGAGCGCTCGCTCGTCGTCCCGTGCGCGAACGCGCCCGTCGACCTCCTCCTCGTCCGGCCGAGCGACATCCCCGAGTACGCGCAGGACGGCGTCGTCGACCTCGGGATCACGGGTGCGAACCTCGTCGTCGAGGCTGACGCCGACGTGGTCACGCTCGCGGAGCTCGGGTTCGGCCGCTGCCGCCTCGACGCCGCCGTGCCGGTCGACGCGCCTCAGCAGGAGATCGCGGATCTCGACGGCCTGCGCGTCGCCACGGCCTACCCGTCGTCCACCGCGCGCCTCCTCGGCGAGCGCGGGATCACGTGCGAGCTCGTTCCGGTGTCCGGCTCGGTCGAGGCGGCGCCGAGGCTGGGTCTTGCCGACGCGATCGTCGATCTCGTGTCGACCGGCTCGACGATGGACGCGAACGGCCTGCGGCCGGTGGGGACGCTGCTCGAGTCCCAGGCGGTCCTCGTCGGCGGCCGCGCTGCCGTCGAGGCCAGGGGAGAGCTCGTCGAACGGCTCGAGCTGATGCTCTCGGGCGTCGTCGCAGCACGCCGCCGGCGCTACGTGATGATGAACGCCCACGTCGACGACCTCCCCAAGATCCGTGCGGTCCTGCCGGGCATGGGGGCGCCCTCGGTGCTCCAGCTCGCGGACGAGGGCGAGATCGCCGTGCATGCCGCAGTCGACGCCGCCGACGTCTGGGAGCTCCTCCCGGTCCTGCGCGACGCGGGCGCGACGTCGATCCTCGTGCTTCCGATCGAGCGGCTCGTCTCGTGAGGAGCGCGCTGCTCGACGACGCACTGGCCGCCGTCGCGCCGATCGTCGCTGACGTCCGCGAGCGAGGCGACGTCGCGCTGCTCGAGTGGACCGAGCGGTTCGACGGCGAACGGAATCGACGGCATCCGGGTCGAGGCGGCGCGCATCGCCGACGGCCGAAGTCGAGGACGACGTGCTCGATGTCGCTGCGCCGGATGATCGAGGCCGTTCGCGCCTTCAACGAGGCCCAGCGGCCCGCGGACACGTCGGTCGAGGCGGCGCCGGGCATCGTCTCGGAGCGACGCTGGGTGCCGCTCGATGCCGTCGGGCTCTGCGTGCCGAGCGGGCGGGTGCCGCTGCCGTCTTCGCTCGTGATGACTGCCGTTCCTGCGCTCGTCGCGGGCGTCCGGCGGCTCGTGGTCGTGACGCCGAACCCCGCCGAGGCGACGCTGGTCGTCGCGCGCGAGCTCGGGATCGACGAGGTCTACGCGGTCGGTGGGGCGCAGGCCGTCGCCGCGCTCGCCTACGGGACCGACACGATCGAGCCGGTCGACGCGATCGTCGGGCCCGGGAGCCCGTACGTGACCGCCGCGAAGCTCCTCGTCTCGAGCCGCGTGCGCATCGACCTGCCCGCCGGGCCGAGCGAGGTCGTCGTGATCGCCGACGCGACCGCGGACGCCGCGCCGGGTCGCCGCGGACCTGCTCGCGCAGGCCGAGCACGGCTCCGACAGCGAGGCGATCCTCTTCACGGACGACGCCGTCGGTCGCCGGCTCGGTCGCCGGCCTCGTCGACGGTCACGCAAACGTCCGCGTGGAGCAGGTCGAGTCGATCGACATCGGCCGTCGCGCGCGCCGAGGAGTACGCGCCCGAGCACCTCGAGCTGCACGTCGCGGATCCGGATGCGCTCGTGCCGCGGATCCGCAACGCGGGCTCCGTGTTCGTCGGCTGCTCGTCGGTGGTCGGGGACTACGCCGCCGGTGCGACGCATGTCCTCCCGACCGGCGGCCTCGCGCGGTCGACGGGCGGGCTCGGCGTCGAGGCCTTCCTCAAGCCGGTCCAGGTCGTCACGGCCACTCCCGAGGGCGCCCGGCGCGCGGCCGAGGTCATCGTGCCGCTGGCCCGCGTCGAAGGGCCTTCCCGCTGCACGCGGCGGCAGCGGCATGAGCGCGGCGCGGGAGATCGCCCAGCCCGTCGGGCCCGGCTACGCGCCCTACGTCTGGGTCGGCGGCGGTCGACGAGGTCGCCGAGCGGCACGGCGTGCCGCGGGAGGCCGTCCTGAAGTTCGACCAGAACACGCCGGCGCTTCCGGGCGTGCCGCAGGTGGCCCTCGCGCAGAGCATGGCGCGGCTCAACGAGTACCCGGACGGGACCTACCGCGAGCTCCGTGAAGCCGCTGCCTCCTACGTTGGCCTCTCCGCCGACGACGTCGTCGTCGGCGCCGGGGCGGACGACCTCATCCTTCTGCTCGCGCAGGTGTTCCTCGGCCCGGGTCGTCGCGCCGCGGTGGCGGCTCCGACATACGCGCTGTACCGGATCGCGACGACGCTTCGCGGGGCGGACGTCGTCGCCGCCGGCGAGGACGCCGACCTCCACTGGGTCTGCAACCCGAACAACCCCACCGGGAGCTGGGTCGAGCCCGAGGAGATCGCGGCGCTTGGCCGAGCGTGCACCGCAGGCGATCGTCGTCGCCGACGAGGCGTACGTCGAGTACGGCGCACGCTCGTGCGCGCCCTGGGTCGACGAGCTGCCCAACCTCGTCGTCCTGCGCACGCTCTCGAAGGCGTTCGGCTTCGCGTCACTGCGCGTCGGGTACGCGCTCGCGCACCCCGACACGGCGGCGCTGCTCACCGAGCGGCGCGCGCCGGCGCCGATCGCGGGCCCTGCGGCGGCGATCGCGTCGGCCGCGCTGCGAAACCCGAGGCTCGGCGATGTCGAGGCAACGATCGTCGAGCGCGAGCGCGTGCGCTCGGCGCTCGCGGACGCAGGGTTCGACGTCGAGCCGACCGCGACGAACTTCGTCTACCTCCGGACGAGCGAGCCGCTCGCGGAGACGCTGGAGCGGCAGGGCATGGTCGTGCGCGCGTTCCCGGACGGGATCCGGATCAGCATCCGCCGCCCGAGCGAGAACGACGTGCTCCTCCGCGCGCTCGGCGCAGAGACCGGCGAGGGTGCCGGCCGCGAGGCGACCGTGCTGCGGACGACGACCGAGACCGCGCTCCGGTTGACGCTCTCGCTCGACGGGACGGGGCGCAACCGCGTCGAGACGGGCATCGGGTTCGTCGACCACCTCCTGACCCTGCTTGCCTTCCACGCAGGATTCGACCTCGAGCTCGCTGCGGCAGGCGACCTCGACGTCGACGTGCACCACACTGTCGAGGACGTCCACGCGGCGCTCGGGTCGGCGCTCGCACAGGCGCTCGGGTCGCGCGAGGGCGTCGCGCGGTACGGATCGGCGGTCGTGCCGATGGACGAGGCGCGCGCTACCGCCGCGGTCGACCTCGTGCGGCGACCGCACGCCGAGATCGCGCTGACGTTCGGGAGCGACCGCGTCGGCGCGCTCGCGGTCTCGCTGCTCGCGCACGCGCTCGAGCGCTTCGCGATCGAGGCGGGCTCGCACCGTGCATCTCGAGGCCAGCGGGGAGCGACGACCACCACGTGGCTGAGGCGGCGTACAAGGCGCTCGGCCAGGCGCTGCGGCAGGCGGTCGCGCTCGCGGGCGACGGGATCCGCTCGACGAAGGCGCGCGTGATCCGCGTTCGGTGTCAGACACCGTTCTCTGTCAAGGAAAACCTGTGCCGATTCCGTGCCGACTCGTCCACAGGGCACCGCTCCGCATGGATGCAGGGGCGACGCGTGCATGCGAAGTCACCGGCGCGCGGGTTCCGCCATGTCGGGAACGGACGTCTTGACAGGATGCGGTGTCTGACACCGGGTTGGCCGACGGCGCCGGTGGCCGCGTGAAGGTCGCGATCGCCGATACGGCGCCGGCAACCTTCGCTCGCTCTCGTCAGCGCTCGCGCGCGCGGGCGTCGACCGTCGTGACGACCGACGGGACGTGGTGCGCGACGCGCCTCGCCCTATCGCCGGCGTCGGCCACGTCGAGAGCGGCGCTCGCGCGCAACGGCCTCGACGACGCGCTCCGCTCCCGCGTCGACGACGGACGGCCCGTTGCGGGGATCTGTGTCGGGATGCAGCTCCTGTTCGAGGCGAGCGAGGAGGGCGGAGAGGGGCTCGGCGTGCTCGCCGGCCCGGTCAGGCGGCTCCGCGCGCATCGCGTGCCGCACATGGGGTGGAACGCGCTCGCGGCAACGCGCCCGAAGCGCACTCCTCGACGGGCTCGACGGTGCCGACGTCTACTTCGCGCACAGCTTCGCGGCCGAGCCGTCCGACGACACGGTCGCGACCGCGACCGTCGACCACGACGGGCCCGTCGTCGCCGCCGTCGAGTCCGGCCCCGTCGCCGGCGTCCAGTTCCACCCCGAGCGCAGTGCACGGGCGGGCGCGCGCGTCCTCGAAAACCTCCTGCGATGGTCAAGAAGCGCGTGATCCCCTGCCTCGACGTCGCCGGCGGCCGGGTGGTCAAGGGCGTCAACTTCGAGAACCTCCGCGAGATGGGGGAGCCGGTGGAGCTGGCGCGCCGCTACTCGGAGCTCGGCGCGGACGAGCTCGTCTTCCTCGACATCACGGCGACCCTCGAGGGGCGCGGGCCCATCCTCGACGTCATCGGGCGCGCCGCGGACGAGCTGACGATCCCGTTCACCGCAGGTGGGGGCGTCACCGGCGTCGACGACGCGCGCGACCTTCTGCTCGCCGGCGCGGACAAGGTCGCGATCAACCGTGCCGCGTTCGAAGAGCCCGAGATCCTCACGACCCTCGCGGCCGAGTTCGGGTCGCAGGCCGTCGTGCTGTGCGATCGACGCCCGCGGTGGCGAGGTCGTGACGCACGCGGGGCGCGAGCCACGCGGACGCGACGCGGTCGACTGGGCGCGCGAGGCGGTCGACACGGGGAGCGGGGGAGATCCTCCTGACGTCGATCGACGCGGACGGCACGCGGGCCGGTTACGACCTTCCGCTCACCCGGGCGGTGGCGGAGGCGGTCGAGGTTCCGGTGATCGCCTCGGGCGGCGCGGGGGCCACCTCCCACCTCGCCGACGCGTTCGAGGCGGGCGCCGAAGCAGCGCTGGTCGCGTCGATCGTCCACGAGCGGCCCGAGCGCCTCGGAGAGCTGAAAGCCGAGTTGAAGGCGGCAGGGTGGCCGATCCGGGCCTGACACGCACCCTGACGCCCGTGATCGTCCAGGACGTCGAGACCAACCGCGTCCTGATGCTCGCCTACGCCGACGAGGAGGCGCTCCGCCGGACGCGCGAGACAGGAGAGGCGTGGTTCTGGAGCCGCTCGCGGAACGAGCTCTGGCACAAGGGCGCGACGTCGGGGAACACGATGGCCGTGGAGGCGGTGGCCGACGACTGCGACGGCGACGCCCTCCTCTACCGCGTGCGCCCGAGCGGGCCTGCCTGCCACACCGGCGCGGAGTCGTGCTTCGCGCCGTGGCTCTGGCGCATCGTCGCGGAGCGGGCAGCGACGCGTCCACCGGGCTCCTACGTCGCCGGCCTGCTGGAGGGCGGGCCGGCGGCGGCCGCACGCAAGGTCGGCGAGGAAGGAGTCGAGGCGGCGCTCGCAGCCGTCACGGAGTCGGACGAGCGGCTCGTCGAGGAGCTCGCCGACCTCTGGTTCCACTCGTACGTCCTCCTCGCCGCGCGCGGCCTGCAGCCGTCGGCGATCGAGGACGAACTCCGGCGTCGTCACGCGACGCGGACGGGCGACGGATAGCCCGTGTCGAAGACGATCGTGGTCACCGGCGGGAGCCGTGGGATCGGACGCGCCGTTGCGTTGCAGGCGGGCTCGATGGGGTGGTCGGTCGGCGTCGGCTACCGGGACGATCGGTCGGCCGCCGAGGCCGTCGTCGAGCGGATCGAGGCGGCCGGCGGGCGCGCGGTCGCGACCGCGGGCGACGTCGCCGTCGAGGCCGACGTGCTCGCGCTGTTCGACGCCACGGAAGACGCGCTCGGGCCGATCGACGGTGCCGTCGTCAACGCCGGGATCGCGGGTCCACCGTCGCGGCTCGTGGACATGGCGGAGGAGCGCATTCGCCGGACGGTCGACGTCAACTTGATCGGTGCGCTCCTCTGCGCGCGCGAGGCGGCGCGGCGCCTTGCGACGACCCGTGGCGGGCGCGGCGGATCGATCGTGCTGGTCTCCTCGGCGGCCGCGCGGCTCGGGTCGCCCCACGAGTACGTCGACTACGCCGCGACGAAGGGCGCGGTCGACACCCTCGCCCTCGGGCTCGCCCGGGAGATGGCAACGGACGGCGTCCGGGTTAACGCCGTGCGGCCGGGGGTGATCGAGACCGACATGCACGCGAGCACCGGACGGCCCGATCGTCCCGCCTTGCTCGCTCCGCTCATCCCGCTCGGCCGCGCGGGAAGGGCCGACGAGGTCGCGCAGGCGATCGTCTGGCTCCTGGGCGACGCCGCCTCCTACACGACGGGCGCGCTGCTCGACGTGTCGGGCGGACGCTAGACCGTGCCGCGCGCCGACCAGGCGCGCACAGTGAGGTCGAACGGCGCGGCGGGCAGCATCGAGCGGCAGCGCTCGCGCAGTGCATCTCGCTGTTCGGGATCGAGCCTCGCGACATGGTCGCCCGCGGGTCCGACTCCGAGCTCGTAGGGCTCCCACCACGACTCGAACGTCTGGTGCTCCACCGCGACCTCGAGCGGCGTCTCGTCCACCGCGCGGAGCCCCGCCTCGGCGAAGAGCTCCGAGAGATGCCCTTCGCGCGCACCGGCGAGCTGCGACTCGTCCACGACGTCCTGGTCGAGCGAGCGTGCGGCGTCCCAGAAGACGCTGACCGGCCCGCGACCGCCGGCGTGATCCCACACGCATGCGGCCACGACGCCGTCCTCGCGCGTGACACGTGCCATCTCGCGGAGCCCGCCGACCGGGTCACGCATGAAGTGGACGACGAGCTGCGCGAGCGCCGCGTCGAACGTCGTGTCGGTGAACGGGAGGCGCTCTGCGGGAGACTGCTCCACGCGGACACCCGGATGACGCTCGCGCGCCGCCTCGACGAACGGCTCCGACGGGTCGACGGCCGTGACGGCCTCCGCTCCGACCCTGTGAACGAGCTCACCGGTCAGAGCGCCGGGCCCGCAGCCGACGTCGAGCACGTGCTCCGCCCCACCGATGCCGGCGTGATCCGCAAAGAGGGGCGCGAGCGGGACGGAGTAGCGGCCCATGAAGCGGTCGTACGCGCCTGCGGCGACCGTGAAGCTCACGTCCGGAACTCTAGAGCCCCGAGTCTGCGGGGACGGAGGTACGGCAATCCCCACCGTCACGCCCACGCAACGGTCGTAGAGTGGGGTCCCATGACCCGCCTCGAAAACTGGCGAGCGACCGTTCTGCGTCAGAACGGCTGAGCCGCCGCTTCCGGAACAGGCGTCCAGGGAAGCGGCGGGACAGGACGCGGACGAGCATCCGTCAGCCGACGGCTGCCGCCCGCGTGCTCCTTCCCGCACGACCGGAAGGAGGAAGCGATGCCGATGCCGCATCGCACGTTCGCAGAGGTGGCAAAGCGCCGCCTCGTCGGGAAGGAAGGGTCGGAGCGCGTCGCCACCATCCGCGCGCTCATGGAGGAGCTGCCGGGCTACCGCAACGGGCCCTACGCCGACCTGCGCAAGTGGCTCGAGGGGGAGCTCGAGCAGACGCGCGTGCGCGGAAAGGTCCTGCACCGCGACTCGATCCAGGTACGGCGCGAGGGAGCCGCGCAGATCGCCTTCGTGGGACCGCCGAACGCCGGCAAGTCATCGCTGCTGCAGGCGTTGTCGCAGATCCAGATCAAGACGGGCGACTACGCCTTCACGACGCTCCGGCCCGTGCCGGCGCTGACGCGGATCGGCGGGGTGCTGGTGCAGCTCGTGGAGATCCCCGGCCTGATCGAGGGCGCGCACGAGGACCGGGGCGGTGGCCGGGCGCTCCTCGGCGTGCTGCGAAACGCCGACGGGATCATCTTCTGCCGCGCTGCCAACGAGCCGCCCGCCTCGCTCGACGTCGTCCGGACGGAGGTCGCTGCCGCCGGCATCGAGAAGCCCGCGCTCCTCGCGCTCACGAAGGCCGACGAGGTGGAGACGGCCGAAGCCGCCGACGCTGCGGACATGGAGGTCGTCGCCGTCTCGATCATCGACGACGAGAGCCTCGAGCGGCTCCGCGGGGCCATCTGGCGCCTCACGGGCCTGATCCGGATCTACCCACGCCGTGACGGGGTCGTCGACGACGAGCCGTTCGCGCTCGCCGCGGGCGCGACCGTTGCGGACGTCGCCGATCGCGTCCATCACGACGTCGGCCGGGCGTGCACCGGAGCGCTTCTTTGGGGGTCGTCTGCCCGCTTCGACGGTCAGCGCGTCGGACGGGACCACGTCGTTGCGGACGGAGACGTCGTCGAGGTCGTCCGGCGGTGAGAGCGGTGTGAGAGGATCTGGCCGTGGGCTACACCGTCTTCCCGTTCGAGGAGCTCGAGTGGAAACCGCGGCGCGAGGGCGATCCGCGGCTCGTCTCCGAGCTCTCGGATGCGATGGCCAGCTCGCGGGCGAACCTCTTCCGCTACCCGCCGGGCTCCGTGGGACGGCGCCATATCGACCACGTCCAGGAGGAGGTCTTCGTCGTCATCGCGGGAACCCTCACGATCCACATGGGCGAGGGCGACGACCCCGAGCGGCACGAGCTCGGGCCCGGCAGCGTGCTCGTCGTCCAGCCCGGCACCGCGCTCCAGCTCTCGAACCGCGGCGACACCGAGCTCCGCCTCTTCATCTACGGCGCGCCGCCGGAGCAGAGCGAGGCGACCTTCCTGCCGACGATCGAGTAGCCCTGGTCAGGAAAACACGCGTTCGAGCGCGGGTTCCGTCGCGTCGGTGCGAAGCGACACGAAGTCGGCACGAAGCCGTGACCCATCCGTGACGGGAGCGCCGATAGCCTGACACCAGGGACACGGGAGTGCCCCTGGGGGCGGTTGGATAGGGGTTCGCGAGACCGGATCCGAGGGGTGACGAGCGCGCGCGGCCTGCTACGGGGGCCCCGGAAGCAACTCGACCCCAGCCAACCGCTCGTCGTTCCGACGTCGCCGGGCAGCGTGCGCCTCAGATCTCCCACTCGCCTGCAAGCAGGCGCGGGACGATGTCGTCGAGGAGGCGGAGGGTCAGTCCCCACAGCACGTGGCCGTCGACGTCGATCCCGTCGACGAGCATGGGCTCGGGGAAGCGCAGGGACGAGAACGGCAGCGTGCGGCGTGCGGCCGGGTCGGCGAGCGCGCGGACCGAGGGTGTGAGCACGCCGACGATCTCGGCCTGCTGAAGCCGCCAGGAGCTGTCGGCGGGGATCCGCGCGAGATACGGATGAACGCGCCACCCCGTCGCGCTCGTGTCGAGGTGCGCGAGCTCCGCGATGACCTCGGCGGTCGACGGGTCGAGCCCGACCTCCTCCTCCGCTTCGCGGAGCGCCGTCGCGCGTAGGTCGGCATCTCCGGTCTCCGGCTTCCCGCCGGGCAACCCGAGCTGTCCGCCGTGGAGGCCGCCGTCGTCGGCCCGCACGACGAGCACGACACGCAGGTCTCCCTCGTCGTCGCGATACACCGGGACGAGCACGGCGGCCGTCCGCAGCGCCGTCATCGAGCTTCGTGCCGCAGGAGGTCGTCGATCGTCTCGCGTCGGCGGATGACCGCTGCCGTCCCGTCCCGGACGAGCACGGCCGCTGGACGCGTGACGCCGTTGTAGTTCGAGGCCATAGCGAGCGTGTAGGCGCCGGTCGCCGGCACGGCGAGAAGGTCGCCGCGGCGCGGTGCGGGAAGCGAGACATCGTCGATCAGCACGTCGCCCGACTCGCAGTGCATCCCTGCGACGCTCACGACCTCGTCGGCAGGCTCGTCCGGCCGGGTGGCCGAGACCGCCGTATAGCGCGCGTCGTAGAGCTGCGGGCGGGGATTGTCGGACATGCCCCCGTCGACCGCGACCCAGGTCCGCCCGGGCAGCCGTTTCACGCTTCCGACGCGGTACAGCGTGACGCCCGCCGGTCCGACGAGGCTGCGGCCCGGCTCGAGCCACACCTCGGGTGCCGGGAGGCCTGCTTCGACGAACGCCGTCCGGGCCGTGGTTGCGGCGCTCGCCGCGAGGCTCGCCGCCTCCGGGACGTCGTCGTCGGGGTGGTGCCGGATCCCGAAGCCGCCGCCGAGGTCCGCCACGCGCCCCACCCAACCGAGCTCGTCGCGGCACCGTGCGGCGAACGACGCCAGCCGGACGATGGTCTCGGCCTGCGCGTCGAAGTCCGCAAGCTGCGAGCCGACGTGGACGTGCACGCCGAGCACGTCGAGACCGCGGGCGAGCGCGTCGGAGACGAGCGTTCGCGCGAGCTCGGGAGGCAGCCCGAACTTCGAGCCGTGGTGCCCCGTGCGGATCGCCTCGTGCGTATCGGCGTCGACGCCGAGCGTGACCCGGACGAGGACGCGCTCGACGCCGGCGGCCGCTGCGAGCGCGGCCTCGTCGGGCGCGTCGAGCACGACGGGAGCGCCTGCGGCCGCCGCCTGGCGGAGGAACTCGCTGTCCTTGTTGTTCCCGTGGACGACGAGCTCGTCGCCGGTGAGGCCTGCGGCGTGAGCGAAGGCGAGCTCCCCGGCCGCGGCCACGTCCGCGCCGATGCCCTCCTCGCCGAGGAGCCGGAGGAGGGCGACGTTCGGGAACGCCTTGGCGCCGAAGAACACGCGCCCGTCGCCGACGGCGTCGCGGAGCGCTCTCGCGCGCGCCCGGACCGTCTCTTCGCAGAGGACGACGAGCGGTGTGCCGTGCGCCTCTGCGAGCTCCTCCGCCGGCATTCCGCCGAGGGCCAGCGTGCCCGCATCGATGCGGGCGGAGTCGGGAAAGAGCTCTGGCACCCGCCGATCGTGCCTGTTACAGTGGAAATCGTGCAGCAGCTTCTCACGTAGCCCAGGGAGGAAACGCGGCGAGAGCCGCGCCGACTCCCCATGAGCCTCTCGAGATCGAGAGGCTTTTTCGTTCCAGGAGACAAACGAGGACGGATGGAAGCGAGTCACACCGAGCGGTACGACCCGGGGTCGATCGAGGCCAAGTGGCAGGCGCTCTGGGCTGCCGAGGGTGCCTTCAGTGTCCCGAACCCGGACCCGGGCGCCGCCGCCGACCTCCAGTCGACGTACGTCCTCGAGATGCTGCCGTACCCGTCCGGCGATCTCCACATGGGGCACGTCTTCAACTACACGCTCGGCGACGTGTTCACGCACATCCGGCGGCGGCAGGGCTACACCGTCCTGCGGCCGATGGGGTACGACGCGTTCGGCCTGAACTCCGAGAACGCGGCGATCAAGGAGGGCGGCCACCCGCGCGAGATCACGAATCGCAACATCGAGGCGATCCGCCGCCAGATGAAGCGGATGGGGTGGGCGATCGACTGGTCGCGCGAGGTCTCGACCGCCGAGCCCGAGTACTACCGCTGGACGCAGTGGCTCTTCCTGCGGTTCTTCGAGCGCGGGCTGGCGTACCGGCGCGAGGCGCCCGTCAAGTGGTGCCCGAAGGACCAGACGGTGCTCGCGAACGAGCAGGTGATCGACGGGCGCTGCGAGCGCTGCGGCACCGAGGTCGAGTCCAAGAGCCTGACCCAGTGGTTCTTCAAGATCACCGATTACGCCGACCAGCTGCTCGACGAGATGGACGCGCTCGAGTCGTGGCCGGACCGCGTGCTGACGATGCAGCGCAACTGGATCGGCCGCTCCGAGGGGGCGCGCGTGACGTTCACGGTGCAGGGGAGCGGGGACGAGCTGCCGGTCTTCACGACGCGGCCCGACACGCTGTTCGGCGCGACGTTCTTCGCCCTCGCTCCCGAGCACCCGCTCATCGGTGAGCTGACGGCCGGGACCGAACGCGAGCAGGCGGTCGCCGACTACGTGCGGCACTCTGCGGCGCGCTCGACCGTCGAGCGGGAGACGAAGGAGAAGGACGGCGTCTTCACCGGCCGGTACGCCGTCAACCCGGTCAACGGCGAGGCGATCCCGATCTGGGTCGCCGACTACGTCCTGATGGAGTACGGGACGGGGGCGATCATGGCTGTGCCCGCGCACGACGAGCGGGACCACGCGTTCGCCGGGACGTACGACCTCGCGATCCGGCAGGTCGTCGCGCCCGGGGGCGGGTCCGCTCCCGCCGAGGAGGGCGCGTACGTCGCGCACACGGACGACGAGGTGCTCGTCAACTCGGGTGAGTTCACGGGGCTCTCGGCGCCCGACGGGAAGAGGGCGATCACCGTCTGGCTGGCCGAGCGCGGGCTCGGCGAGGCGACGATCGGCTACCGCCTGCGCGACTGGCTGCTGTCCCGGCAGCGGTACTGGGGCTGCCCGATCCCGGTCGTGCACTGCGAGCAGTGCGGGATCGTGGCCGTCCCGGACGACCAGCTTCCGGTGATCCTGCCCGACGTCGACGACTACACGCCGAAGGGCCGCTCGCCGCTCGCCGCGGCCGAGGACTGGGTCGCGACGACGTGCCCGTCCTGCGGTGAGCCGGCGCGGCGGGAGACGGACACGATGGACACCTTCGTCGACTCGTCCTGGTACTTCCTGCGCTACGCCGATGCCCGGAACGACGACGCAGCCTGGGACCAGCAGATCGTCGACTACTGGCTGCCAGTGAAGCAGTACATCGGCGGCGTGGAGCACGCCGTGCTGCACCTGCTCTACGCGCGGTTCTTCACGAAGGCGCTCAACGACATGGAGCTGCTCGGCTTCCGCGAGCCGTTCTCGCGTCTGTTCACGCAGGGGATGATCTACCGGCACGGCAAGAAGATGTCGAAGTCGAAGGGCAACGTCGTCGCGCCCGACGAGGCAATCGCGCAGTACGGCGCAGACGCACTTCGCCTCTACATCCTCTACATGGGGCCCGCGGAGCACGACAAGGAGTGGAGCGACGCCGGGATAGAGGGGACCGCGCGGCTGCTCGACCGGATCTGGCGGCTCGTGCTGGAGGTCGCTGCGTCGCGGCCCGGTCGACGTCCCGGCGGACGGCGCGCTGATCCGCACCGCACACCGGACGATCGACCGCGTCTCAGACGACATCCTGCGCCGCTTCCAGTTCCACACGCCGATCGCCGCGCTGTTCGAGCTCGTGAACGAGATCTACCGCGTGAAAGACGACCCGGGGTCGGGCGGGCGAGGTTCGCTTCGCGACCGAGACCGTGCTCTCCCTCGTGCAGCCGTACGCGCCTCACGTCTCCGAGGAGCTGTGGGAGTGGCTCGGGCATTCGCGTCTTTGGGAGCAGCCGTGGCCCGAGGCGGATCCTTCCCTTGTCGCGGAGGACACGGTCGAGGTCGTCGTGCAGGTCAACGGGAAGCTCCGGGACCGCCTGCAAGTCGCCGCCGGGACGCCGGAGGCCGAGCTGGTGTCGCTCGCGCTCGCGTCCGAGCGCGTTCGGGCGCACGTGAACGGCGAGCCGCGGAAGACGATCGTCGTGCCGGACCGGCTCGTCAACATCGTCGCCTAGCGCTCGTCAAGACGTCGGCGCGTGCGAGTGGCCGGGGCGGCGGTGGCACAGAGATGGCACGAAGGCGGCACACACCCGTAACGGGTTCGCCGCGACGCTCGGGGTGTGCTCACGCTCACCCGTACGCAGCTGGCGCTGGTCGTCGTCCCGCTCGTCGCCCTGCTGAGCGTCGCCGGGTCACGGCTCGCAGGTGTCGGCGCCAGCGAGGGGCCGGCGACAGCGTCCCGGATCGCCCCGCTCGAGCATGACCAGGGCGCCGCTGCGGCGGCACCTCGGCTCGTTGTCCATGTAGTCGGCGCCGTCAGGCGCGCAGGCCTGTTCCGGCTGCCGGAGGGTGCCCGCGTCGCCGACGCGCTGACGCGGGCAGGCGGTCCGACCGCGCGGGCCGACCTGTCGCTCGTGAACCTCGCAGCGCCGCTCGCAGACGGCCAGCAGGTCGTCGTGCCGCGCCGCGGCCCGCCAGGCTCGGCGCCGGTCGGCGCTCCGTCGACCGGCGTGAAGGTCAGCCTGGCGATGGCGACGGTCGAGCAGCTCGACGAGCTTCCCGGCATCGGGCCGGTCACCGCGCAGAAGATCGTGGACTGGCGCGCGACGCACGGGCCGTTCGGGTCGGTCGAGGATCTCGACGCGATCCCCGGCATCGGCCCGGCTCGGGTCGAGCAGCTCCGCGACCTGGTGACGCCGTGACCCGCGAGACGCTCGGCGCCCGGCTCAGAGCACGCGCGGCGGAGAGGAGCGCCCGTATCGTCGAGCGGGACTGGCCGGCGCTGCTCGTCGGCGCCGCATGCATCGGGCTCGCGGCCTCGGTGTGGGTGAGGCCGCCGTGGTTGCTCCTCACGGGCGTGACGTGCGTCGCGCTCGTTGCCGCCCTCGCGGCGAGCGACACCCGGCGTCTCGCGCTCGCAGGAGTCGCCCTCCTCGTCGCAGGCCTCTGGTGGGGAGCCCTGCGCGGTGAGGCCCTGGACCGGAGCTACCTCGCAGACCGGATCGGCGAGACCGCGTCGGCGCAGGTCGTGGTCACCGGTCCCGCACGGACGACGCCGTTTGCGATCCGCGTGCCGGCCGAGGTCCGCAGGTTCGGGACGACCCGGTTCCGCGAGCGCGTGCTGCTGGAGCTTCCGCCAGAGCGCGCGCCGCCGCAAGGCGCCGTGCTCGAGTTGCGCGCGCGGCCGGTCGCGCCGCGTGGGCCCGAGACCGGCTTCGACGAGCGCGGTTGGCTCGCACGGCGCGGTGTGCATGTCGTGCTGCGCGGAGAAGGCATGCGCATCGTCGGCCGGCGGGGTGGGATCGGTGGCGTCGCCGATCGGTTGCGCGCGCACGTAGAGAGCACCCTGGCGCGCGGGACGACGGGAGAGCGCCGCGCGCTCCTCGCCGGGATCGTCCTCGGCGAGGACGCGGGCATCGACGCGGCCCAGCGCGACGCATTCGAGGCGAGCGGTCTGATGCACCTTCTCGCCGTATCCGGCCAGAACATGGCGATCACCGCGATCGGCGTGGTCACCGTCGCGCGCGTCGTCGGCGTCGGGCGGCTGGCCGGCGAGGGTGTGGCGATCCTCGTCGTGCTGTCGTACGCGCTGGCCGTCGGGTGGCAGCCCTCGGTTGTGCGCGCCGCGGTCGCCGGCGTGCTCGCGTCGCTCGCGTGGATCGTCGCCCGCCCGCGCGACCGCTGGCATGCGCTCGCGGTCGGGGCCCTGGTGCTCCTCTGCTGGCTGCCCGCGTCCGCGCTCGAGCCAGGGTTCCAGCTGTCGTTCGCGGCGGTCGCAGCGATCTTCGTCGTCCTGCCACGCGTCCGTGGGGTGCCGGACGCGTATCCCGTCCCCCGCGGGCTCTGGGACGTGATCGTCGTGGCCGTCGCGTGCGGCGTCGTCACGGCGCCGATCGTGTGGCTCCACTTCGGTGCAGTCGCGCTCTGGACGGTCCCGGCGAACGTCGCGGCAGAGCCCGCGATGCCGCCGCTGATCGTCCTCTCGCTCGCAGCTGCAGCGATCGAGCCCGTGCTCCCCGGCGCGGCGGCGGCGCTCGCGTGGCTCGCCGGCTGGTGCGCGGCGTGGATCGCGTTCGTCGCGGACGTGGTCTCGGCGTGGCCGAGCGCTCAGCTCCGCTCGCCGGTCGCGCTGAGCACCGTCCTCTCCATCGTCGCGATTGTCTGGCTCGTGCGGAGGTTGCCGCGCTACCGGCGCCGCGGCGCGGCGGTCGGTGTCGTCTCCGTGGCGCTGGCGCTCGCGGCGGCGGCGTGCGCATTCCGACCTGCTCCTGCCTGGTCGCCGCCGAACGGGCTCCGGCTGACCATCCTCGATGTCGGTCAGGGAGACGCGATCCTTGTCGAGGCGCCCGGTGCGGCGGTGCTCGTCGACCAGGGGCCACCGGAGGCGGACGTGGCCGGCCAGCTCAGCCGGCTCGGGATCCGGTCGCTGACGGCGATCGTCCTCACGCACCCACAGCGCGACCACATCGGAGGCGCCGCGAGCGTGATCAAGCGCCTTCGGGTGGCGACTGTTCTCGATCCGAGGCTCGCAGTCCGCGGTCCCGAGTACGCCGACGCGCTCGCCGCTGCGCGCGAGCGCGGAGTGCCGGTCGTGGAAGTCCGCGCCGGCGACACCTTCAGGATGGGCCGGCTGCGCCTGGACGTGCTCTGGCCGGACGACGGGGGGCTCCCGAGTGAGGATCCGAATCTGAACGCCACGGTCATCCACGCGCGCTTCGGCGAGACGGACGCGTTACTCACCGCGGACGCCGAGAGCGACGTCACGCGACGGCTGTCACTCGGGCCGGTCGAGATCCTGAAGGTCGCGCACCACGGGTCGGAAGACACAGGCCTGCCGGCCCTACTCGGCGTGCTTCGACCACGCGTGGCCGTCATCTCCGTCGGCGAGGGGAACGGCTACGACCATCCCCGGCCCGAGACGATCGTCGCGCTCGACGCGGCCCCCGGGCTCACGACGGCGCGGACAGACCTCGACGGGCGCGTCGTGATCGAGTCCGACGGGCGCGCGATCACGCTCCGGTCCGAGCGGTAGATGGTTGATCGGTAGTTCGCGTGTCGTCCGGGGGGCGTCCCAGACCAAGCCGGGCGCACCGGCCGGGTGCGGCGCATAGCTGGGACTACGTGTCGTGTCCGGACGGGGCGATCCGGCGCCGTGTCCGGGGCGTCATCCGGTTCGCGCCAATTGCCGATCAACCATCTAGGGTGGCGGCGTGGCCGCATCGGAGCTGAAGCCCGCGTACATCGTCAGCGGGGACGATCGGCCGAAGGTGGAGACCGCCCTCGATCGACTCCGCAGCCGCTTCGATTCCGGCGCGATCGAACGCATCGTCGCCGCGGGCGGCGGTGCATCGGGCGCCGACGTGGTCGCGGCGTGCAATGCCGGGTCGCTGCTCGGTGACGAGCGCCTCGTGCTCGTCACCGAAGTCGACGGGCGCCGTGGCGACTGGAACCGGCTGAGCGGAGGCTGGAAGGCGGCGGACATCGACGCCGTCGCCGACTACCTGCGCGCGCCCGCGCCGGGGACGGTCCTGTGCCTGGTGGGGGAGGAGTTGAAGGCGGACTCGTCGCTCGGCAAGGCGGTCGCCAAGGTCGGGGACGTCCTCGTCTACGCCGTCGGCAAGGACCTCGACGCATGGATCGCAAAGCGTTTCCGCGAGAGCGGGATCGAGATCGGGCGGGACGCCTGTCACACGCTGAGGGAGATCGTCGGAGACGAGAAGCTGCTGCTCGATCTCGAGATCGGGAAGCTCGTGACCTGGGCGCGCGGTGAGCCGCTCGGCGTCGACGAGGTGCGTCGGCTGGCGACGCCGTCGCGCGAGGAGGCACCGTGGGCGCTCACCGACGCGTGGGGTGCGCGCGACATCGGCAGTCGCCCTCACGGTGATGGAGAACGACCTCGAGCAGCGGCCACGCGAGATCCCGCGCCTCGCCGGGCAGCTCGGCGGCCATCTCCACAAGCTGACGTCCATGAAGCGGCTTCTCGAGGAAGGAGTCGCTCCGAAGGACGCCGCCGGGAAGCTCGGGATGAAGCCGTTTCCCGCGCAGAAGCTGGCCCGGCAGGCCGACGGCTTTTCGGTCGAGGAGCTCCGCGAGGCGTCGGTCCGCCTCGCGCGCCTCGACCACGCGCTGAAGGGCGGCAGCCGTCTCGCGCCGGAGCTCGAGCTCCAGCTCGCAATCACCGATCTCGCTCGAGCGCCCCGCTAAGCGGGGCGGCAGCGCTCGCTACGCGGCGACGCGCTGCAGCGCGGTGGCGGCCTGCGACTTCTTGCGCGCGGCGGTGTTCTTGTGCAACGCCCCGCGAGCCGCAGCACGATCGATCGTGCGCACGAGCTCACGATGCTCGGCACTGATCGCGGCCTCGTCGCCCTCTTCGACCGCCGTCTCGAGGCGCTTGAAGAGCGTCTTGATCGTCGAGCGATAGCGCAGGTTCTCGAGCCGCTGGCGGCTCGCGATCCTCACGCGCTTCTTCTGTTGCTTGATGTTCGCCATACGTGAGAGCGCCCGCGGCGTGCGGGCCGGCGGATGGTAGCAGAGGGGGTGCCGCCGGATTCACGAAACTCCCCTGGATGAGCGAGCACGTCGAGCCCGATCCCGCACTCGCGGAGGAGCGCGCCCACCGGCGGCGGCTCGCCCGCTCCACGGCCGTCTTCGGCGCCGCCACGGCGCTGTCGCGGGTGCTCGGGCTCGTCCGGGAGATGGTGGCCGCGTACGCCTTCGGTGCGGCGGGTCGAGTAAACGCGTTCACGGTCGCGTTCCAGATCCCGAACCTCGTGCGGGCGCTCGTCGCCGACACGGCGCTCTCGGGCGCGTTCGTCCCGGTGTTCAGCGAGCTCCTCGAGAAGGGAGAGCGCGCCCGCGCCTGGCGCGTCGCGTCGACGATCTTCTGGCTCGTCCTCCTCTTCACGACAGGGCTCACTGCCGTCTTCATCCTGGCGGCCCCCCTGATCGTCGAGCTGTTCGGCACGCCGGGCGGGGACTTCGACCTCGCGGTCGGGCTCTCGCGCCTGCTCTTCCCGATCGTGATCCTCCTCGCCCTCTCGGGGATCATCGTCGGGATCCTCAACGCGTACGACCAGTTCACGGTCCCGGCGCTGACCCCCGTCGCGTGGAACCTCGTGATCATCCTCGGCCTCGTCCTCGGTGTCCCGGGGGCGGACGGGGAGGACGCCGAGCTGTACGTCTACGCGGGCTCGATCGTCATCGCGACGGTCGTGCAGCTGCTCCTGCCGGTGCCGTGGCTACGGGGGCTCGACGGGCGTCTCCGGCTCGCTTTCGACTGGCGCGACCCGGCGGTGCGCCGGTTCCTCGTGCTCATGCTCCCGGTGACGCTGACGCTCGGCCTGATCAACGTCTCGACGCTGATCGGGACGCTCTTCGCCTCGCGGCTCATCGACCCAGACCTGGCTCCGCGGGCGATCGACCTCGCCTTCCGCCTCTACATGCTGCCGCAGGGGATCTTCTCGGTCGCGGTCGCGACGGTGCTCTTCCCGACGCTCTCCCGTCTGGCAGCCCGCGGTGAGATGCCGGCGTTCGGGCGAACGCTCGACGCGGGCATCCGCCAGATCGGGTTCCTCCTGATCCCGGCGGGGATCGTCTCGGCCGTGCTCGCGGAGCCCATTACGCGCCTTGTCTACCAGCGCGGCGAGTTCGCGCCCGACCAGACCCCGGTCGTGGCCGGAGCCCTCGCCGCGTTCTCGATCGGACTCGTCTTCAACGGCTGGATGCTGCTGCTCAACCGTGCGTTCTACGGGCTGCAGTCGAACTGGATCCCGACGTTCGTCGCCCTTGGAAACCTCGTGCTCAACGTTGCGCTGTTCGCGGCCTTCTATCCGCTCGGCGTGTGGGGCCTGCCGCTCGCGACGTCGCTTTCGAATCTCGCTGCCGCCGTCGTCCTGCTCGTGCTGATGCAGCGCCGCGTCCGGGCGGGCGTCGCGGTGGCGGTGACGCTTTCTGCGCTCGCCCGCATCCTCGTCGCATCGGTGGTCGGGGCAGGCGTCGCGGCGCTCGTCTGGTGGGGGCTCGACTCGGCGCTCGGCCGCTCGCTCGGCGGGCAGATCGTCTCCGTCGGCCTCGGGCTCGGGATCGCGACAGGCGCGTACGTGCTCGCGTGCCGCCTGCTCGGAGTGCGCGAGCTCGGGTCACTGCTCGCGCTCCGTCGCGGCGTGTGACCCCTGTGACTGCTCGTTGGCTCGGAGCCGTCGCGCTACCGGGACGAGCTGGCTCCCCGTGGAGTAGCGGCGATCCCGCCACGGGGCGAGAGGTCGTCCGCACCACGGCTACGATCGACGCCGATCAGCCATGGAGCAGAGCCGCATCCGCAACTTCTCGATCATCGCCCACATCGATCATGGGAAGTCGACGCTCGCGGACCGGGTCCTCCAGCTGACCGAGACCGTCTCGGAGCGCGAGATGCGCGACCAGCTGCTCGACTCGATGGACCTCGAGCGGGAGCGCGGGATCACGATCAAGGCACAGGCGGTGCGGGTCCACTGGAAGGGCCACGAGCTCAACCTGATCGACACGCCGGGCCACGTCGACTTCACGTACGAGGTCTCGCGCTCGCTCCAGGCGTGCGAGGGCGCGGTGCTCGTGGTCGACGCCGCGCAGGGGATCGAGGCGCAGACGCTCGCGAACGCCTACCTCGCGATCGAGAACGACCTCGAGATCGTCCCGATCGTCAACAAGATCGACCTGCCGTCGGCAGACCCCGACGGCGCAGCCGCGGAGGTCGTCGAGCTCCTCGGCGGCAATCCCGAGGACGTCGTCCGCATCTCGGCCAAGACCGGGCTCAACGTCGACCAGGTGCTCGACGCGATCGTCGAGCGGATCCCCGCGCCCGAGGGCGTCGCGGACGCGCCGCCGCGCGCGCTCGTGTTCGACTCCTCGTACGACCAGTACCGCGGCGTGATCGCGTTCGTGCGTGTCGTGGACGGCCGCCTCCCGACCGGGGCAGCCCTCCACGCGATGGCGATGGGCACCGACTTCGAGGCCGAGGAGCTCGGCTTCATGGCGCCCGGGCGTGTCCCGGTCGACGCGCTCGAGGCCGGCGAGGTCGGCTACGTCGTCACCGGGCTCAAGGACGTCTCCCGCCTCCGCGTCGGCGACACGCTCACGCTCCGGAAGGGCGGCGCCGCCAGCCCGCTACCGGGCTACAAGGACGTCAAGCCCATGGTCTTCGCCGGGCTCTTCCCGACGGACTCGGACGACTACCCGGAGCTGCGCGACGCGCTCGAGAGGCTCAAGCTGAACGACGCGGCGCTCTTCTACGAGCCGGAGACGTCGCAGGCGCTCGGCTTCGGGTTCCGCTGCGGCTTCCTCGGGCTGCTGCACATGGAGATCGTCCGCGAGCGGCTCGAGCGCGAGTTCGATCTCGACCTGCTCGTCACGGCACCGAACGTCGCCTACAACGTCAAGCAGAAGAACGGCGACTGGCTCGAGGTGCACAACCCGGCCGAGATGCCGCGCGAGATCGAGGAGGTGCAGGAGCCGTACGTCCGCGCCCAGGTGATCGTGCCGAAGGACTACGTCGGCGCCGTGATGGAGCTCTGCACCGAGAAGCGCGGTCGCTTCGACCACATGGAGTACCTCTCGGAGAGGCGCGTGCTGCTCACGTACGACCTGCCCCTCGGCGAGATCGTGCTCGACTTCTACGACCAGCTGAAGTCCCGCACGCGCGGCTACGCGAGCTTCGACTACGACATCGCCGGGTTCCGCGACGGCAACCTCGCCCGCGTCGACGTGCTCGTCGCCGGCGAGCAGGTCGACGCGCTGTCGCTGATCGCCCATCGCGACGCGGCGTACGAGCGCGGTCGCCTCCTCGTCGAGCGGCTGCGCGAGGAGATCCCGCGGCAGATGTTCGACGTCCCGATCCAGGCCGCAATCGGATCCCGGGTGATCGCGCGGGAGACGGTCAAGGCGAAGCGCAAGGACGTGCTCGCGAAGTGCTACGGCGGCGACATCAGCCGCAAGCGGAAGCTGCTCGAGAAGCAGAAGGAGGGCAAGAAGCGGATGAAGCAGGTCGGCGGGGTGGAGGTGCCGCAGTCGGCGTTCCTCGCCGTGCTCAACCTCGACGGCGAGAAGAAGAAGCAGTGAGCCGGCGAGAGGCGGCCGCCGGGCACGCCGTCGCTCCCGAGCGGCCGTGACCGGCGTCGCCGGCGTCGTCGCTCACGGGGCGCCGAACGGCGCCGTCCGCCACCTCTACGTCCACCTGCCGTTCTGCGTCCACCGGTGCGGCTACTGCGACTTCGTCACCGCCGTCGGCCGGCGTGACGAGCACCGCGCGTATGCAGAAGCGGTGGTCGCGGAGCTCGAGCGCGAGCAAGGCTGGCTCGCCGACCGGGTCGAGACCGTCTTCGTCGGAGGTGGGACGCCCACGTTCACGGAGCCCGACGCCCTGGCGGTCGTCCTCGACCGCCTCCCGCCCGTTGACGAGCTGACCGTGGAGGCGAACCCGGAGACGGTGACGCCCGAGCTCGCCATGCTGCTTCGCGACCACCGTGTCAGTCGTGTCTCGCTCGGCGCCCAGTCCTTCCGACCTGCGCTGCTCGAGGTGCTCGAGCGCCGTGCGACGCCCGACGACGTCCGACGCGCGGTTCACACTTTTCGCGATGCCGGTTTTGACAACATCTCGCTCGACCTCATCTACGGGGTCCCGGGCCAGAGCGCCGCCGACCTCGACGCGGATCTCTCGGACGCCCTCGCCCTCGAGCCCGAGCACCTCTCCTGCTACGAGCTCGAGGCGAAGCCCGGGACGCGGTTCACGCACGCACACGGAGCGGCGCTCGCGCGCCAGGCGGAGGCGCTCGAGGGCTACTTCGAACGCGTCGTGCAGACGCTCACCGGGGCGGGATACCGCTGGTACGAGACGGCGAACTTCTGCCGCGAGGGCGATCGTGAGCTCCGCGCGCTGCACAACCTCGGCGATCTGGCGCGGATCCGACTACCTCGGCGTCGGCGTCGGAGCGGTCTCGACGCTCGCGGGCGAGCGACGGCGGAACCTGCCGTCCGTCGGGCGCTATGTCGAGGCGCTCGCCGCAGGCGCATCGCCCCCTCGGGAGGTCGAGCACCTCGACGCCGAGACGCGTGCCGTCGAGCGGCTGATGCTCGGTCTTCGACTCGACGAGCCGGTCGCGCGTGGGCGGCGATGCCGCCGCGAGCGTCCTCGACTCCGTGGTCGATACGCGCGCCGTCGCGCGGCTCGCCGACCGCGGGCTGGTCGAGCGCGTCGACGGCGGGATCCGGTTGACGGCGCGCGGCCGCCTGCTCGGCGACGCGGTCACGGCCGACCTCCTCGCCTGACCGGGCTCGCGGAGGCGTCGCCGTGCGCCTTACGAACCCGCAACACGCGCCGGGCTAGGATCGCGTGGATGGTTCCTGTGGTGACCTCGCGTGGGGGTGCGAGTCGGCGCCGTCGGCTGCTCCTCCAGCTGCTGCTCGCCGCATCGGCGGCGCTGTCGCTCGGCGTGACGGCCCGCGTGGTCGCGATTCCACAGCCTGGACCTCGCGAACCTCGTCTGGAACCTGTTCCTCGCGTGGATCCCGTTCGTGCTCGCGCTCGCGCTCTACGACAGCGCGCGGCGGAGAATCTCGACGACGACGCTGCTCGCGCTCGGGAGCGTCTGGCTCGTCTTCCTGCCGAACGCGCCGTACATCGCGACCGATGTGATCTGATCTCGGCGACCTTCCGAGCGGGACGTACTGGTACGACCCGATCCTCATCGCGTTCGCGGCGGGTCTCGGGCTCGTGCTCGGCTTCCTCTCGCTCTACCTCGTGCAGACCGTCGTCGCGGAGCGGGTCGGAAGGGTCGCCGGCTGGACGGTGCGCGATGGCCGCGCTCGTGCTCGAGCGGCCTTGGCGTCTATCTCGGCCGGTACGAGCGCTGGAACTCGTGGGAGGTGCTCACCGAGCCGGGCAAGATCTTCGGCGGGCTCGCGTCCGGGCTCACCGACCCGCTGGCGTACCCGAAGCCGATCGCCATCTCGGCGTTCTTCGCCATCTCGTGCTGCGCCGGCTACGCCCTCTTCTACTCCCTCTTCGAGCCGCACCTGCGCCGCCTCGAAGAGCGGTAGCGACCGGCAGCGCCCGCCGGCGACAACGGGCTGTCGGCCGTACGATGATGGCATGGAGCTGAGCGCACGAAAGCGCGAGATCCTGCGCCTTGTCGTGGAGGAGTACGTCGCGACGGGACAGCCCGTCGGCTCGAAGGCGCTCGTCGAGCGCGCGCACCTCGACGTGTCCTCGTCGACCGTCCGCGGTGAGCTCTCGGAGCTCGAGGCGATCGGGCTCCTGATGCACCCGCACACCTCGGCGGGACGCGTCCCCACCGAGAGCGGCTACCGCGTGTACACCGACGATCTCGTCGGCGCCATCGAAGGGCGCCCGGCCCCGTTCCCGCTCGACCTGACGGCGATGCGGAACGAGCTCGAGGAGGCGCTCCGGCGCACGACCGAGACCCTTTCCGAGGCGACGCACCTGCTCGCGCTCGTCTCGGCGCCGTCGCTCGAGGCCGCGGCAGTCCGGCACGTCGATGTCGTCCAGCTCCAGCCGCGCGTCGTGATCGTCGTCGTGATCACTGCGTCCGGGAGCCTCTCGAAGCGCCTGGTCGAGCTCGAGGACCCGGTCGACCCCGGCCTCGTCGAGTGGGCGCGCGCGTACCTCGAGGAGACGGTCGTCGGGCGGCGCGCGAGCGCCAACGTCCTGCGACGGGCGTTCGAGGACCCGAGCCTGTCGACGCGCGAGCGGTCCTTCATCGAGATCCTGCGGCCCGTGTTCGCCGAGGTCGCGGCCCAGGCGACCGAGCTGTACATCGGAGGGGCCGCGAGCCTGCTCGGTGACGCGCGCGGCGCCGAGCTCGAGGCGTGCCAGCGCCTCCTCGAGGTGCTCGAGCGCCGGGCGGCGGTGCTCGGGCTGCTGCAGGAGGCCCTCGACCCCGACCGGACGGTCGTCCGCGTCGGGCCGGAGCTCGAGGGCGAGGAGCTCCGCGGGGCGGCCTACGTCGGCACGACGTACGGGTTGCCGAACCGGTCGCTCGGTGCGGTCGGCCTTCTCGGGCCTCTCCGGATGGACTACGACAAGGCGATCCGCGCCGTGCGCGCCGCCGCGTTCGAGCTCTCGCGACTCGTCGACGACGTCTACGGGCCTGTCTGATGGCGACGACCGAGCAGGACTACTACGAGCTGCTCGGCGTCCCCCGGGACGCCAGTCACGCCGACATCAAGCGGGCGTTCCGGCAGCTCGCGCGGGAGCTCCACCCTGACGTCAGCGAGGCACCCGACGCCGAGCGCCGCTTCCGCGCGGTCGCAGAGGCGTACGAGGTGCTCTCCGATCCCGAGCGCCGCCGAACGTACGACCGGTTCGGCCACGCAGGGCTCCGCACCGGTGGCTACGCGCCGATGGACGCCGACTTCGGCAGCCTCAACGACGTCTTCGCCGCGTTCTTCGGCGAGTCGCTCTTCGGTGGCGGGGCGAGCGCCGGGCCGCGCCCGACGAGGGGCCCCGATGTCGCGGCTCACGTCGAGATCGACCTGGCCGCCGCCGCGCGCGGCACGACCGTGGAGACGAGCGTGCGCGCGGCCCGCTCCTGCGCGCCCTGCGGGGGCACGGGCGCCGCGCCCGGGACGTCTCCGATCGCATGCCCATCCTGCGGCGGCGCGGGGCGCATCCAGCAGGTGTCACGCACGATCCTCGGCCAGATGGTCCGCACCGGCACGTGCCCCCGGTGCGACGGAGCCGGGACGATCGTCGAGAAGCCGTGCGAGCGCTGCGACGGCGACGGCCGGACGCTCGAGGACGTCCCGCTCGAGCTCCAGATCCCTGCGGGCATCCACGACGGGCAGCGGATCCGCGTCCGAGGCGAGGGGCATGCGGGCACGTTGGGCGGCCCGCCGGGCGACGTCTACGTCTCCGTCGACGTCAGGCCGATGAAAGGGCTTCGTCGCGCGGGCGACGATCTCGTCGCGCGCGCCTCGGTCACCATGGTCGAGGCGGCGATCGGGACGACGATCACGGTCCCGACGCCGACCGGCACACTCGAGGTCGAGCTCGCACCGGGCACGCAGCCGGGCGCCGTCCACACCGTTCGCGGTCGTGGGATGCCCTCGCTGGAGACGGGGCGCCACGGCGACCTGCTCGTCGAGGTCGATGTCCGCGTGCCGAATCGCCTGAGCGCGGAGCAGCGCGTCGAGCTCCTGCGCCTCGAGGAGACGCTCGGCGAGGATGCGTACCGCGACGACGACGACGGGTTCCTCGGGAAGCTGAAGAGCGCATTCCGGTGAGCGGCCGGCCGCCGCGGACCGCCCTCGTGGTGGTCGCGGACGACGCGGAGGAGGCGACCGCGCCCTGGCGACGCCGGCACGACCGGTCCGCGGTGGAGCGGCTCCTGCCCGCACACGTCACGATCCTCTTTCCGCTCGTGCCTGCCGCCGCGATCGACGACGACCTCCTCTCGACGCTTCGAGCCCTCTACTCGCCGGTGGCCCCGTTCGGCTATCGGCTCACGCGCGTCGAGTCCTTCCCGACGGTCGCCTGGCTCGCACCCGAGCCGGCCGGGCCGTTTCTCGACCTCATCGGCCGCACCTCCGAGGCGTTTCCCGAGCACCCGCCGTACGGTGACTCCACGCTCGAGCCCGTGCCGCACTGCACGGTCGGGGTCGTCGACGAACCTTCAGGGCTGCCGCCGGTCCTCGACGAGCTCCAGGCCGGGCTCGAGCCGCTGCTGCCGATCCGCTGCGATGCACATGCCGCGACCCTGCTCGCGGAGCGGGACGACCGGACGTGGGCGGTTCATACGCGGTTTCCGTTCGAGGGAGCCGCATGAGCCACTTCCGGCGCCTCTCCGTCCGCGCCCTCGGCGACGAGGTCGAGCCGGTCCGGGCGAGGCTTCTCGAGCTTGTGCCGGCCGGGCTCGAGGAGGTCGTGGACGGCGACATGGTCGAGCTCGCGGCCTACGTTCCGGTTGCGCACGTCGATGCGCTCCTCGGTGAGTTCCCGGATGCCGTGGTGCAGCCGGTGCCGCGGGGATGGGAGGACGCGTGGCGGAGCTTCCATCACCCGGTCACCGTCGGCGGGCTCTGGATTGGGCCGCCCTGGGAGCAGGCACCCGATCCCGCTTGCGCGGTCGTGATCGACCCCGGCCGCGCGTTCGGCACCGGTGCGCATCCGACGACGCGGCTCTGCATCGAGCTCCTCGCGACGACCGCCGAGCGCGGCTCCCTCCTCGACGTCGGCTGCGGCTCCGGCGTTCTCGCAATCGCGGGCGTGCGCCTCGGGTTCGCGCCGGTCGCCGCGGTCGACGTCGATCCAGTGGCCGTCGAGACGACCGCGGCCAACGCCCGATGCCAACGGCGCCGAGCGTCGACGTGCGGCTGCTCGACGCCGAGGCCGCCTCGCTTCCCCCGGCCGGCCTCGCGGTCGCCAACGTCCTCCTGCGCCCGGTAGAGGTGATCCTCGAGCGGCTGGACGCCGACGAGACGATCACGTCGGGGTACCTCGCCGGCGAGCGCCCGTCCCACGACCGGTGGGCGCACATCGAGACCGTGACGCTCGACGGGTGGGTGGCCGACCGGTTCCGGCGGCTGCGATGATCGAGGCGATGAGCGAGACCCCGAGCCTCTCCGTCGTGATGGTCGTCGGAGAGGAGCGAGAGCGGGCGCGCCGGGCCGTCGCGGCCGTCGCCGCGCAGTCCGTCGCCGCCGCGCTCGAGCTCGTCGTCGTCGATCTCCGGCCCGATCGCGGCCCGGTTGCGGAGGGGGTGCGGCTCGAGACGACGGTGCTCGAGCGGCCCGGTGAGACCTCCTGGTCGGCCGTCCGGCATGCCGGAGCGGTCGCCGCGCGGGCGCCCGTCGTGGCGTTCGTCGAGGATCACGTCTACGCGGAGCCGGCCTGGGCGGAGGCTCTCCTCGACACCTACGACACGCATCGCGACGCGGTTGCGGTCGGCTACGCGTTCGCGAACGCCCGAGACGGCGGCCGGCCCGACGGGACGCTGTTCGCCGAGTACGGTCGCTGGATCGTCCCGGCAGCGGGCGGACGATGGAGCGCGCTCCCGGGGAACAACGTCTCGTACCGCCGGGACGCCCTCCTCGAGCTCGCGAAGCGGGGAGCAGGAGCGCTGGCGGTCGACTTCACGCTCCACGCCGAGCTGCTCCGCCGCGGCTCGTTCCTCGTCGCGCCCGGGGCGGTCGTTCGCCACGAGGGGTTCCCGCGGCTGATCGACACGATGAGGCGAACCACGAGTACGGCCGCGTCCTGGCCGCGGCGCGCGTCACCCGTGGATCGTGGTCGCCGGCGCGGCGTGCGCTCTACGCCGCCGGCAGCCCGGTGGTCCCCGCTGCTCAACGCAGCCCGGCTCGCACGGACGCTCCCCGGCCGCGGCCTCTGGGGCAGCGCGCTTCGCAGCGCTCCGACCTGCCTCGCGATCTGGGCGGCGGCCGCGAGCGGCGAGCTCGTCGGGTACGTCACCGTCTCGGGTGCCGAAGGTGAGCGACTCCTCCGCTGGGAGGTCGACGTCGACCGCACGACGTCATGAGCGAACCGCGCGTGAGCGTGATCGTGCCCGCCTACCACTCGGAGGCGCGGATCGGCGCGTGTCTCGCGGCGCTCACCCGCCAGAGCTTCGCGGCGTACGAGGTGATCGTCGTCAACAGCTCCGACGAGGAGCCGACACGCGCACGTGTCGAGGCGTCTCACCCCGGAGCCCGGTTCACGCAGGCTCGGGCCAGGCTCTTCCCGCACGACGCGCGGAACGTCGGAGCGCGGCAGGCGCGCGCGCCGCTCCTCGTCTTCACCGACCCCGACTGCGTCGCGGCGGTCGACTGGCTCGCGCGGCTCGTCGAGCGAGCCGACGCCGGCGAGCGCGCCGTCGCGGGCGCCGTCGGCCCGGACACGGATGCCGACGGCGCCCCGGCCGGGGCCTTCGCCTGCAAGTTCCGCGCAGTCCTCCCTGGTGGACCGCCGGTGCGCCCGTTCGGCCAGACCGCCAACCTGCTCGTCGAGCGCACGGCCTTCGACCGCGTCAGCGGCTTCCGGCCCGGGCTGTTCTCCGCCGACGTCGCGCTGTGCGTCGATCTCCGCCGGATCGGTGTCCGCGTCGCCTTCGAGCCGGCGGCCGTGGTCCTGCACGGCTACGACGCCGAGATCGGGTCGTTCCTCCGCGAGCGGCTCGCGCGCGGCGCCGACTACGGCCGCGTCCGGCCCGAGCTCGAGGGGTGGTCGACGAGGCGGACAGCGGCGCAGATGCTCGCGACTCCCCTCGCCGGCATCAGAGCGACGGCGGCAACGCTCCGCGCAGCGGGCGCCGCGGGCCTTCGGCTCGGCCCGGGCGGCTCCGCGGCGGTGCTCGCCGGCCAGCTCGCGTGGGTCGCCGGCGAGGCGGCGGGATACGCCCGCGCAATCCGGTTGCCGCCTGCGACCGTCTAATCTCATACCCCCGATGGCGACATTCTCGACGCGGTTCCTGGGCTGCAAGGTCTCGTTCGCCGACGCGCAGGCGATCCGCGAGCGGCTGCTCGGGGACGGGCACGCCGAGGTCGACGAGGGCGGCGAGATCCAGGTCGTCAACACCTGTTGCGTCACGCACGAAGCGGTGTCGAAGTCGCGTCAGGCTGCGGCGCGCGCCGCCCGGTCGGCGCGGACGGTCTACGTGACCGGTTGTGCCTCGAACCTCGACGGCGCGTTCGAGGGCGCCGCCCCGAACGTCATCGTCACGCGCCGGACCGGCGACGAAGCGGCCGCGTTCGTCGCCGGGGATGTCGGCGCGATCGGCTGCGTCAACGCGGAGCACCGGCTCGAACGCATCCGCGCGTTCGTGAAGATCCAGGACGGATGCTCGTTCTCGTGCACGTTCTGCGTGATCCCGCTCGTGCGCGGCGGGACGCGGAGCAGGACCGCGGCCGCCGTCCTCGCGGAGATCCGCCGGCGCGTCGACCAGGGTCATCGGGAGGTCGTCCTCACCGGCGTCAACCTGGGCTGCTTCCGTGACCGGCCGGCGGGCTACGCGCTCGCCCGGCTCGTCCGCGAGGCCGGCGCGACCCCCGGGCTCGAGCGGCTGCGGCTCTCCTCGATCGAGGTCAACCACGTCGACGAGGAGCTCGTCCGTGCGCTGACGGAGACGCCGACGGTGTCACCGCACCTGCACGTGCCGCTCCAGTCGGGCGACGACGGCGTCCTCCGCGCGATGGGCCGCCGGTACACGGCCGCCCAGTTCGAGCGGCGGCTCGCACCGCTCGCCGACCTGAACCTGACGACGGACGTCATCGTCGGTTTCCCGGCGGAGGACGAGCGGGCATTCGAGCGGACGCTCGCGCTCGTCGAGCGGCTCGGGATCTCGAAGGTGCACGTCTTCCCGTACTCGCCGCGGCCGGGGACCCGGACGGCGCTCGAGGATGCGGTGCCGCCGGACGCGAAGCGTGACCGCGGCGCACGCCTGCGCGCCCTCTCCGACGAGCTCTCGCGGCGCCGGTGGAACGCCCGCGTCGGCACGGCCGATCGCGTCCTCGTCGACCGCCCCGGTCGCGGCTACGCCGACGACTACACGCCCTGGCTCGTGCGCGAAGCCGGCGACGTCGGCTCCTTCGTCCGGGCGCGCGCGATCGGCGTGGGGGACGAGGGGGTGCTCGCAGTTGCCGCCTGAGCCCGATTGCCTCTTCTGCGGCATCGTCGCGAACGGCGCTCACGTCCACGCTTCGGACGGATTCGTCGCGATCCGTGACATCGCCCCGAAGGCGCCGACCCACCTTCTCGTCCTGCCCGAACGGCACGTCGACACCTTTCGCGACGTCGCGTCCTTCCCCGACCACGAGGCTGCTGCAATGCTTCGGTTCGTCGCCGATGTCGCGCGGCTGGAAGGGCTCGAGGACTACCGTGTGATCGTCAACGTCGGCCCTCGCGGCGGCCAGACGGTGTTCCACCTCCACTGGCATGTCCTCGGGGGCGATAGCCTGCCCGGGTTCGAATGACGATCATCACCGACATCGAGACCGAGCTCCGGGACGCGCGCCTCGCGCGCGACGACGCGCGACGCGACGCGCTCGCGCTGCTCCTGAACGCGCTGCGCGGCGCGGAGAAGGAGCTCCAGCGCGCGCTCAGCGAGGACGAGTCCCTCCAGGTGCTCCAGCGCGAGCGCAAGAAGCGGGTGGAGGCGATGGAGGCGTTCGACACGGCCGGGCGCGAGGAGCAGGCCGACCGCGAGGAGTTCGAGCTGGACGTCATCGAGGAGTTCATGCCGGACCCGCTCGCCGAAGAGGAGCTCGAGGAGATCGTCGACAACGTGATCGCCGAGGTCGGCGCGACGTCGCTCCGCGATCTCGGGCGGGTGATGGCCGACGTGATGCCGCAGGTATCGGGGCGCGCGGACGGCTCGACCGTCAGCCAGCTCGTTCGCGAGAAGCTCGCCTGAGCCTCCGCCCGGCGGCACGCCGGGCGACGTTGCGGGCTCCGTCGACCCTCGCCGTACACTGGCGACGTGCAGGACGTCCTCACCGTTCCGAACGAGGTGGCCGCCGAGCTCGCGGGGGTGGGCGACGGCGTGCTCGACGCGCTGCGCGAGCGCCTCGGCTGCTCGATCTCGCTGCGCGGCAACCGGCTCACGCTCGACGGCGACGACGCTCGGGTCGTCGAGGCGCGGGCGGTCGTGGACGAGCTCGTCGAGCTCGTCGAGGGCGGCCACGCGATCGGCCCCGACACGGTCGGTGCCGTCGTCGCAGCGCTCGACCAGGCCGCGGACATCAGGGACGTGTTCGACGACGTCGTCTGGCGGCACCGCGGGAAGAAGATCGCGCCGAAGACGGTAATGCAGAAGCGGTACGTCGACACGATCCGCGCGTCGACGGTGACCTTCGCGATCGGCCCAGCGGGAACGGGCAAGACGTACCTCGCGATCGCGCTCGCCGTGAAGGCGCTCTCCGAGAAGGAGGTCGGCCGGATCATCCTCACGCGGCCGGCGGTCGAGGCCGGGGAGCGGCTCGGGTTCCTTCCGGGCGACATCCTCGCGAAGGTCGACCCGTACATGCGGCCGCTCTTCGACGCGCTCTACGACACGATGGACGCCGACCGCCTGAACGCGTACATCGACCGCGGGACGATCGAAGTGGCGCCGCTCGCGTTCATGCGTGGTCGAACCCTCAACGACTCGTTCGTGATCCTCGACGAGGCGCAGAACACGACGCCCGAGCAGATGCAGATGTTCCTGACCCGGCTCGGCTTCGGCTCGAGGATGGTGGTGACTGGCGACGTGACGCAGATCGACCTGCCGCGCGAGCAGGCGTCGGGCCTGATCCAGGTCCGGGACATCCTCCGCTCCCTCGACAGCGTCGGCTTCGTCGAGTTCGGGCACGAGGATGTCGTCCGGCACAAGCTCGTGCAGCGGATCGTCGAGGCGTACAAGCGGCACGCCGAGGAGACCGGATCCGCGCGGCGTCGGTGATGATCGAGGTCGAGGTCGCGAACCGGAGCGCCGCGGTCGTCGACGAGCCGGGCGCCGTGGCGCTCGCCCGGGAGGTGCTCGCCGGCGAGGGGATCGAGGAGGGCGAGCTCGGGATCGCGTTCGTCGCGACGGACGAGATGCGCGCTCTGAAGCGCGAGCACCTCGGGGTCGACGAGCCGACCGACGTCCTCTCGTTCCCGATCGACGGGCTCGAGCCGCTCCCGCCCGGCGAGCCGCGCGCGCTCGGCGACGTCGTGCTCTGCCCGGACGTCGTCGGCGACGAGTGGCGCTGGCCCCTCGTCCACGGGCTGCTCCACCTCATCGGTCACGAGCACGGCACCGCGATGGAGGCGCGCGAGCGCACGTACCTGCCGTGATCGCCGGAGCTCCCACGTGATCGCCCCGCGCCGCCCGCCCTCGATCATCGAGAGCTTCAACTACGCGTTCGAGGGGATCATCCACGTGCTCCGCACCCAGCGGAACATGCGGATCCACTTCGCGATCGCGATCGGCGTCCTCGTCGCCGCGCTCGCGTTCGACGTCTCCCGCCTCGAGCTCATCGCGCTCCTGCTCGCGATCGCCTTCGTGTTGATCGCAGAGATGGTCAACACGGCGATCGAGGCGGCGGTGGACGTCGCTTCGACGTCGTTCGACCCGATGGCGAAGCTCGCGAAGGACATCGGCGCCGGCGCCGTTCTGATCGCCGCGGTCAACGCCCTTGCCGTCGGCTACCTCGTGTTCTCCGCGCAGGTCGCCGGCGAAAGCTCGCGCCTGCTCGACAGGCTGTCCGAGGCGCCCGCTGAGCTCACGGTGGTCGCGCTCGTCCTGACGACGGCGCTCGTGATCGCGATGAAGGCGCTCTCCGGCCGCGGGTCGCCGCTCCGCGGCGGCTGGCCGTCCGGGCATGCGGCGGTGGCGTTCGCGGGCTGGATGGCGGTTACGCTCCTCCTCGACGACACCGAGCACCGCTTCCTCGTCTCGTCGCTCGCCCTCATCATGGCGCTGCTCGTCGCACAGACCAGGATCGAAGCCGGCGTTCACTCGACGCTCGAGGTCGCGTCGGGCGGGCTGCTCGGCGCGCTCGTCACACTCGTCGTGTTCCAGGGGTTCTCCGCGTGACCGACGCCGAGCTCCTCGCCGCGGCCGACGCGATCGCGTCGCGCGCGTACGCGCCGTACTCGCAGTTCCACGTCGGCTGCGCAGTCCTCTGCCGCGACGGCCGGGTCGTGGAGGGCGTCAACGTCGAGAACGCCGCGTACCCGCTCGGCGTCTGCGCGGAGCGCACCGCGTTCTCTCGCGCGATCGTGGAGGGCTACCGGCCCGGTGACTTCGTGCTCGCCGCGATCACGGCGTCACCCTGCGGCGGTTGTAGGCAATGGCTGGCGGAGATGGGCGTCGAGCGAGTCCTGTTCCGGAACGGCGGGCGCATCGTGGAGATGACGCCCGCCGAGCTCCTGCCCGAGCAGTTCGAGCTGTGAGATGAAGTGCGGGATCGTCGCCGTCGCGGGTCGCCCCAACGTCGGCAAGTCGACCCTCGTCAACGCGCTCGCCGGCGAGAAGATCGCGATCACGTCGACTGTCCCGAATACGACGCGGCGGCGGATCTTCGGGGTCGTGAACGGCGACGACTGGCAGCTCGTGCTCGTCGACCTGCCCGGGTTCCAGCGGCCCATGGATCCGCTGACCGAGCGCATGCAGCAGACGGTCGACAGCTCGTTCGAGGACATCGACGCGGTCCTCCTCGTCGTCTCGGCTCGCGATCGGATCGGGGCCGGTGACCGGTTCGTCGGGCGACGCGTGTTCGAGCTCGGCGTTCCCGTCATCATCGCGGTCAACAAGATCGACAGGCTCAAGCACGGTCATGTCGCCTCGCAGATGAAAGAGGCGGCGACGCTCGGCGACTTCCATGCGCTCCATCCCGTGAGCGCGAAGGTCCGGGACGGCATCGACGAGCTCCGGGACGACCTCGTGTTCCTCCTGCCCGAAGGCCCAGCGCTCTTCCCGCGGGAGCAGCGAACCGATCTGACGCTCGAGGAGCGCGTTGCCGAGGTGATCCGCGAGAAGGCGCTCCACCTGACGCGCGACGAGGTGCCGCATGCGCTGACGGTCGAGGTCTCCGAGCTGGACGAGAAGGCCGTTCGGGCGAGCGTCCTCGTCGAGACAGAGTCGCAGAAGGGGATCCTCGTCGGGAAGCGCGGCTCGATGATCCGGGAGATCGGCACCCGCGCGCGACCCGAGGTCGAGGCGCTCGTCGGGCATCCGGTGTTCCTCGAGCTCGTCGTCAAGGTCCGGCCGCGGTGGCGGCGCGACAGGAAGATGCTGGAGCGGCTCGGGCTGTGACGTGAGGGCGGGCTACTAGCCCGCCTCTGCCGCCTCGTCCGCGTCGACCCGGTCGGCAAGCGTCCGGGCGACCTTGAGCCAGAGCTCCGGGATCGCGTCGAGCAGCTCCACGAAGTCGCGCCCCGCGATCGCGAGCACGCGGAGCGGCGTCGTCGCGACGACCGTCGCCGTCCGGGGCGAGCGCGAGAGCAGCGCGATCTCGCCGACGTAGCTGCCGGCGCCGAGGTGGGCGACACGCCGGCCGCGCCGTCGCACGTCGATCTCCCCGTCGACGACGACGTAGAACTCCGTTCCCGGCTCACCCTCGCGGATCAGCTCGCTGCCCTCGTCGATCTCGCGCTCGACGGCGAGCGCGGCGATACGCCGCAGATCGCGCTTCGAGCACAGCTCGAACAGCGGCAGGTGACGGATCAGCTCGACCTTCGTGTCGGCCTTGAGCAGCACGGCGGCCACTCTACTCACGCGCTCTAGACTGGGGCTCATGAGCCAGACGCTCGCACTGCCGCGCGCGCTCGAGCTTCCGGGCGGCGGACGCCTACCGCGACTCGGCGCCGTGGACGCGGTCGCGCTCGAGGCCCGCGCGGCGGAGCTCGCGAAGCGCTCGATCAAGCGGGAGTCGAAGATCTTCGCGCTCGAGCTCGCGATCCGGATGATGGATCTGACGACGCTCGAGGGCGCCGACACCCCGGGCAAGGTGCGCGCGCTGAGCGTCAAGGCGATGCAGCCCGACCCCGCCGATCTCTCCATCCCCGCCGTCGCCGCCGTCTGCGTCTACCCGAGCCAGGTCGCGGTCGCGCGACGGACGCTCCGTGGAAGCGCGGTCAAGGTCGCCTCGGTCGCGACGGCGTTCCCGTCCGGCCAGGCACCGCTCGAGGTGAAGCTCGCCGACGTCCGCGCCGCGGTCGAGGCGGGTGCGGACGAGATCGACATGGTGATCGACCGGGGCGCGTTCCTCTCGGGCCGGGTCGGCCAGGTGTACGAGGAGGTCGTCGCGGTCAAGGAGGCGTGCGGCGACGCGCACCTGAAGGTCATCCTGGAGACCGGCGAGCTCGGCACCTACGACGCCGTGCGGAAGGCATCGCTCGTCGCGATCGCCGGAGGCGCCGACTTCATCAAGACCTCCACCGGGAAGGTCACCCCCGCGGCCACGCTCCCCGTCACGCTGTGCATGCTCGAGGTGATCCGGGACGTCCACGACGAGACCGGCCTCGTGATCGGGATGAAGCCCGCGGGCGGAATCCGCACGGCGAAGCAGGCGGTCCAGTACCTCTGCGTCCTCTACGAGACGCTCGGTATCGAGTGGATGACGCCCGACCTGTTCCGCTTCGGCGCGTCCTCGCTGCTCAACGACGTGCTTCTCCAGCTCCGCAAGCAGCGCACCGGCATCTACCGGTCGCCCGACGAGTTCACGCTCGACTGATGGGCGCCGTCGAGAAGAAGCGCGAGACGCTCCCCGCCCGGGCCGCCTGGGAGTACGCCTCGTCGATCGAGGGGCGCGACATCGTGTCGTTCGAGGAGCGCTACGGGCTCTTCATCGGCGGCGAGCTCGTCGCGCCGCGCTCGCGCTCGTGGTTCACGACGTTCTCCCCCTCCACCGAGGAGCCGCTCGCCGAGGTCGCGCAGGCCGGTGCGAAGGACGTCGCGCAAGCCGTCGATGCCGCTCGCGAGGCCTTCGAGCAGTGGAGCGCGTGGCGGCCTGCGGAGCGCGCCAAGGTGCTGTTTCGGATCGCGCGGATCCTCCAGGAGCGCGCACGCGAGCTGGCGGTCGCCGAGTCGCTCGACGGCGGCAAGCCGATCAAGGAGTCGCGGGACGTCGACCTGCCGCTCGCGGCGGCGCACTTCTTCTACTACGCCGGCTGGGCCGACAAGCTGGAGTACGCGTTCCCGGGGCGCCGTCCGCGACCTCTCGGCGTCGCTGCGCAGATCGTGCCCTGGAACTTCCCGCTCCTGATGCTGGCGTGGAAGATCGCGCCGGCCCTCGCCTGCGGGAATACCGTCGTGCTGAAGCCGGCCGAGACGACCCCGCTCACCGCGCTGCTCTTCGCCGACGTGTGCCGTCAGGCGGAGGTGCCTCCCGGCGTCGTCAACATCCTCACCGGAGACGGCTCGACCGGCGCGCATCTCGTCCGGAACGAGGGGATCGCCAAGGTCGCGTTCACGGGCTCGACCGAGGTCGGGAAGGCGATTCAGCGGGAGCTCGCGGGGCGGGACATCGCGCTGACGCTCGAGCTCGGCGGCAAGGCCGCGAACATCGTGTTCGACGACAGCGCGCTCGACCAGGCCGTCGAGGGGATCGTCAACGGGATCTACTTCAACCAGGGTCATGTGTGTTGCGCCGGGTCGCGGCTGCTCGTGCAGGAGTCGATCCACGACCAGCTCGTCCGCAAGCTGAAGCGCCGGATGGCGACGCTCCGGGTCGGCGATCCGCTCGACAAGAACACCGACATCGGCGCGATCAACTCGAAGGCGCAGCTCGACCGGATCACCGAGCTCGTGCAGAGCGGGACCGAGGAGGGCGCGGAGATCTACCAGCCACCGTGCCGGCTGCCCGAGAAGGGCTGGTGGTTCGCTCCCACGGTGTTCACGAACGTCGCCCAGAGCCATCGGATCGCCCAGGAGGAGATCTTCGGCCCGGTGCTCAGCGTGCTCACGTTCCGCACGCCGGACGAGGCGGTCGAGAAGGCGAACAACACGATGTACGGGCTGTCGGCGGGCGTGTGGACGGAGAAAGGCTCTCGGATCCTCTGGATGGCCGACCGGCTGCGCGCAGGCGTCGTCTGGGGAAACACGTTCAACCGCTTCGACCCGGCGTCTCCGTTCGGCGGCTACAAGGAGTCCGGGTTCGGCCGCGAGGGCGGCCGCCATGGGCTCGAGGCGTACCTGAGGTTCGAGTGACGGACGGGCGTCGGCAACCGGCCGCGGTGATCGGGGCGAAGATCGTGCTGCTCGGCGCGCTCGTGTGGGGCGTCTGGCGGGTCGTGCGCGTGGAGACGGGCGAATGAGCGGACGGCTCGCGGTCAGGAAGACCTACAAGCTCTTCATCGGCGGCGCGTTCCCGCGCTCGGAGTCCGGCCGGACGCTCGAGCTCGAGGGCTACAACGTTGCGCGTGCGTCCCGGAAGGACGCGCGCGACGCGGTCGTCGCGGCGCGGAAGGCGTTCGGCGGCTGGAGCGCGGCGACCGCGTACAACCGCGGCCAGGTGCTGTACCGCCTCGCCGAGACGATGGAGACGCGGACGGCGGCGTTCGCCGCGGCGTGCAGCGGGCGCCGCGAGGTGGCGCGCGCGATCGATCGCGTGGTCTGGTACGCCGGCTGGGCCGACAAGCTCGCACAGGTGCTCGGCTCGGCGAACCCTGTCGCCGGCCCGTACTTCAACTTCACGGTTCCGGAGCCGACCGGCGTCGTCGCCGTCGTCGCTCCGGCGGAGCCGGCGCTCGACGGCCTCGTCGCGCGCGTCGTGCCCGCCGTGGTGGGTGGAAACGCGGTCGTCGTCGTCGCCTCGGAGGCGCACCCGCTCGCGGCGATCGAGCTCGCCGAGGCCGTGGCGACGTCGGACGTCCCCGGCGGAGTCGTCAACGTGCTCACCGGCCTGCGCGAGGAGCTGGCGCCCGTCCTGGCCGCTCACATGGACGTCAACGCGATTGACGTCACCGGTGCGGACGGCGACGTGGCCGCACTCGAGGTGCTCGCGGCGGAGAACGTCAAGCGCGTTGTGCGCGCCCGCGAGGATCGCAGCCCCTGGGAGATCGCGTCCTTCATGGAGTTGAAGACCGTCTGGCACCCGATCGGACGCTGACGCGAGGGCGCTGACAGCGGCGTTCCTTTCGCGCCGCCGTCCTCCGGGGGCACCCCAACCCACCACCCACTGCGGATTCTATCGTCCTCGTTGCCTATTTTGGCGACGAATCAGTGCCATCTTCGTGACGACTTCGTGCCGGCGGCTCGGGTGAAGCGTCTAGCCGAGCATCGCAGCGACCGCGTCCGCGACGACCCGAACCCGCTCCTCGAGCGGTCCCTCCACGACGAGCCACGGCGCTCCGCTCGACCGGGCGTGCTCGACGTAGCGCTCGTGCATCCACCGGCGCTGCGTCTCGAACTTCCGGATCCCGTCGTGCCGCCACGGGACGTCGAGGCCGCACACGACCCGCAGGTCGTACGACCGCTCGACGAGCTCCTCGAACCCGGTCGCGGGCTCACCGAGGTAGACCTCGTGGAAGAGCGCGGTCGTGAAGGCACTGGTGTCCGTGAAGAGCACTCGGGTCGCGGACTCCGCGAGGAAGTCCTCGTACCAGCAGTGGATTCGGGCGATGTGCGTGAACTCCCAGCTCGTCCACGGCGCGTCAGGAGGCCGTCCGATCTGTGTGTAGGGGCGGCCGTACTCCGGGTTCCAGACCGTGCCGTATCGCTCGGCGAGGGCGTGCGCGAGCGTCGACTTGCCGGTCGACTCCGCACCGAGCAGGCAGACGCGCTTCACGTCGAGCGGCACCGCGCGAGCGTATGCGATCGCCGGCGGCGGGTCGCTGAGGGGCGATCGATTAGCATCGACGTCGTGAGCGCCCGACGGCTGAGCCAGGCGATCGCCGAGGGCGACGGCATCTCCGTGCTCGTGGAGATCGCCGACGAAGCGGGGGCACGCGCTGCGCAGGACGGGGGTGCCGAGGGACTCGTCGTGCGGGCGGTCGCGTTCCGCGCCGAGACCGATCTCCCGCTTCTCGCATACGGACCGCTCCCCGAAGACGCGGCGGCCGGCGCGGCCGACGCGGTCGTCCTCACGCCCGGTGACGGAGACGATGCCCTGGCCGGTCACGTGAAGCGCTGCCACGAGCTCGGCATCGAGGTCGTTGTGCGCGTGAGCGACGACGACGAGCTCGCGCGCGCGCTGGACCACGTCGACCCGGAGATCCTCCTGCTGACCGCCGAGCGGGCAGACGACGAGCAGGCACCGCTCGACCGCCTGCTCGAGCTCTTGCCGGACGTCCCCGCCGGCAAGCTCGCGATCGCGGAGCTCGCCGACGCCTCGCGAGAGGATGTCGAGGAGCTCGAGCGCGCGGGCGTCGACGCCGTGCTCGTCGCCGGCGACGTCGCGACGCTGGTCGGCGACGCCGTGCCGGACGTCTGAGCCCGGCCGCGGTGGACGTCCGCCGCTCGTCGTCGGCCGTCTGGTTCGGCGCTCTCGGGCTGATCCTCGTCCTTGCGGCTGCGATCCGCACGCTCGGGGCGAATGCCGGGCTACCGCTGCCGCTCCTCAACCCGGACGAGGAGAACCTCGTCCCCCGCGCATGGGAGCTCGTCCACGGCGGCGGGCTCGACCCCGGCTGGTACGACTACCCGAGCTTCCTGTTCCTCGTCCTCGCGCCGTCCCAGCTCGGCTTCGACGAGCCCGCGTACGGCGCCGCCCGAGTCGTTGCGATCCTCATCGGCGTTGCGGGCGTCGCCGCGGCCTGGTGGCTCGGGCGAGCGAGCTACGGCCGCCTCTCCGGCTCTCGTCGGCGCGGTCGGCGTCGCCGTCGCGACGACGCACGTCGCGTACTCGCGGATGGCCGTCACGGACGTGCTCCTCACCCTCGGCGTCACCGTGACGCTCGCGCTGCTCGTCTCGGGGAAGCTCGAATGGGCAGGGGTCGCGGCCGGTCTCGCCACGTCCGCGAAGTACCCCGGCGTGCTCCTTCTCGTCCCGCTCGTCGTCGCGGGATTCGGTGAATGGCGGCGCGTCGGCCGCGCGATCGCGCTCGCAGCCGCGGTGTTCGTGCTGACGAGCCCGTTCGTCGTGCTCCACGCCGGCGCGGCCTGGGACGACATCTCGCGCGTCCAGCGTCTTGCGCAGGCCGGCTGGCTCGGCTTCGAGGACGACCCGGTGACGCCGCTCGCGTTCGGCGAGCGACTCTGGCAGACGCTCGGGCCGCTCGCGCTCGTCGGGCTCGCCGGCGTCGCGATCGCCGCGTGGCGGCACACGCGGCGCGACATCGTGCTCCTGTCGTTCGTCGCCGTCTACGCGCTCTCGCTGCTGCCCGCGGAGGCGCACTACGACCGCTACGTGTTGCCCCTTGTCCCGGTTCTCTGCGTCGTCGCGGGTCGCAGTCGATGGCTGGCGGTCGCCGCGCTCGTGGCCGCACTCGTGCCGCTGTGGTGGTCGATCGACGACGCGCGCGCGCTGACGCCCCACGACCCCCGCCTGGATGCCGTCGCCTGGATCGAGCGCAACGTGCCCGCGGGCGAGCGCATCGCCGTCGATCCGTCCACGCTGCCCCCGGATCCACCACGCCTCGTCCGGCTCGAGCTTCCGGGGCCCGAGCGCCCCTTCGACGCCCGGCGCGACCTCGCGGTGCTCCGCCGCGCCGGCTTCCGGCTGGCTCGTCGTCGGCGACAGCGTCACCGAACGCGTTCTTAACGCTGCCTCCCGATATCCGCCGGAGGCGCATTTCTACGAGTCTCTGACCGCTCGCGAACCGGCCTTCGAGGCACGCAGCGACTCCGACGAGCGGGGTCGCCGTTGGGTGCGCGTTTATCGCATCTACCCTTGAGGGGATGGAGCGCCGCCGACCGACCATCGAGGCGCTCGCTCTTGGCACCGCCGTCTTCCTCTCGGGCGCTGCACTCCTCGGGGTCGAGATCGCCGCCAGCCGGGTCCTGGCACCGACGTTCGGCAGCTCGCTCTACGTCTGGGGGGCGCTCATCGGCGTCGTCCTCACGGGTCTTGCGATCGGGTACTGGGCGGGCGGCGTCCTCGCCGACCGCTGGCCGTCGCCCTACCTCTTCGTCGGCGCGATTGCACTCGGCGCCGTGCTCGTCCTGGCGATTCCCGTCCTCGACGAGTGGGTGCTCGAGCAGGTCGTCTCGTGGGATCCCGGCCCGCGGCTCGACCCCCTTGTCGCGGCGATCCTCCTGTTCGGCCCGATGAGCGTCGTGCTCGCCTCGGTCTCGCCGATCGCCGTCCGCCTCGCCGCCAAGTCGATCGATCGGCTCGGCCGCACCGCCGGCCGGCTCTTCTCGATCTCGACCGCCGGCAGCATCGTCGGCACCTTCGTCACCGCGTTCTGGCTCGTGCCCGAGTACGGCACCGACCAGGTGCTCGCGTTCATGGCCGTGGTGCTTCTCTCGGCGGCCGCGGTCGTCTCCGTCGTCCAGCGCATCTGGATGCCGGCTGCCGTGCTCGCTGCCGGCGCGGGGGCGGCGCTGATCGCGGTCGGCGCGCTCGCACCGGAGACGAGCGGCGGGAGGCTCACCGGCCTCGCCGCGCAGAACTGGTCGCCGCTCTACCGCGAGCGCGACATCCGCACCCCGCGGAAGCTCGATCCCGCGGAGGTGTCGCTCGCCGTCGGCGGCTTCACCGTCCGTGAGGCCCGCGACACGCGCTACCACCGCCTCTTCGTGGTCGAGGACGAGGAGTCGCGCTACCTCCGCTTCGACAGCTCGTTCCAGAGCGGCATGTGGCTCGACGACCCGTTCCGCACGCGGTTCGCGTACAGCGACTACCTCCACGTCGGGCTCGCGTACAAGCCGGACGCGAAGAAGATCCTCGTCGTCGGGCTCGGCGGGGCCGCGGTGCCGAAGCGCGTCTGGCGCGACTTCAAGGACGTCGAGGTCACCGCCGTCGAGCTCGACCCGGAGGTCGTCGAGACGGCGTACCGGTGGTTCGATCTCCCGCGCGATCCGCGTATCAAGATCGAGGTCGACGACGGGCGTCGGTTCCTCCAGCGGAACGACGAGAAGTACGACGTGATCATGGTCGACGCCTTCTACTCCGACGGCGTGCCGTTCCACCTGACGACGCTCGAGTTCGTCGAGCTCATGCGCGAGCGCCTCACGCCCGGCGGCGTGATCGCCACGAACGTCATCGGCGCGATCACCGGCGGCAGCTCGCAGATCACGCGTGCCCTGTGGCGCACGTACGGCGCCGTGTTCCCGACCGTCGAGCTACATCCCGTCTACGAGAGCGCGGCCGACCGCCGGCCCGACGACATCCGCAACATCATCCTTGTCGCGACCGAGCGCGCCGCGCCGTCGCCGCAGCGGCTCGTCGAGAGCTGGAACGAGACGAGGGACGCCCGCGCGCCCGGCGCGCCGAACCTTGCGAAGGCGCTTCGCGACCGCTGGCAACGGGACATCCCGATCGCGGACGTGCCTCTCCTGACCGACGGTTACGCTCCGACGGACGCATTGCTGCTCGGCTGAGCCTCGGCGGCGAGTCGCTCGAGGACCACCGCAACGCCGTCGTCGTCGTTCGACGCCGTCACCTCGTCGGCTGCCTCGAGCGCGAATTCGGTCGCGTTCGCGACGGCGACACCGAGCCCGGCCCAGCGGAGCATCCCCGCGTCGGCGAGCTGGTCGCCGAAGGCCACCACCTGCTCACTCGAGATACGCCGTTCGCCGGCCAACTCGGCGAGCGCGACCTCCTTCCCGACGCCGGCCGCGATCACCTCGACGAACGTGTCGCCGGTCAGCGTCACCTCGGCGTCCGTGCCGCAGAGCGCGCGGGCTGCCTCGAGCACCGTGAGGAGGTCGGTGCCTCCGGGACGCGCGCGAGCAGCTTCGTCATCGGCTCGCGCCATTCGAGGGCGTCGCAGGGCGGGTAGGCGTCGCCGGGCCGCGGCCACCGAGCGGTGTCTCGTCGTGTCTCGTACTCCGGCTCGCTGCCGAAGCGCAGCTCGAGCTCCCAGGCGAAGGCGATCCCCGGGACGCGCTCCCGCAGCCCGCCGACGACCCGGTGCGCAACGTCGACCTGCAGCGGCCGATGATGGAGGATGACGTCCGCGTCGAGGTCGTAGACGGTCGCGCCGTTCGCGCAGAGCGCCACGCCGCCGAGCCCGAGGTCTGAAGCGATGACCCGGACCGAGCGGGGCGAGCGCGCGGTGACGAGGACGATGTCGATGCCGGCCGCCTGCGCGGCCTCGAGCGCCGCGCGCGAACGCGTCGAGACCGTGCCGTCCGTCCGGAGCAGCGTCCCGTCGAGATCGATCGCGGCGAGGCGTGGCCAGGAGGCCTGATGTGGGTTAGGCGTGCGTGTCGGGGAGGGGCTGCACCAAGCAGCGTGGTCGGCTCGACCGGTGTGCAGGCTGGGCTGCCTGGATGCCGGTCGAGTCGGCCGCGATGCGCCGTGTGCAGACCCCCAGCCGTGCGTGCGCCTAACCCACATCAGGCTTCCATATGTCATGGGGCCGAGAGCGCCCGCGCAACCTCGAGGATGTCGGCGGGCACGGGGCGGATCCCGGCGCACGCCTCCTCGAGCGACACGTCGCCGATCGCTGCTCCACGCAGCGCGACCATCCGGCCGAACCTGCCGGCCGCGGCGAGGTCGGCCGCAGCGACGCCGAGCCGCGACCCGAGCACGCGGTCGGAGGCCGTCGGGGTGCCGCCGCGCTGCAGGTGGCCGAGCACCGTCACGCGGGACTCGAACCCCGTCAGCTCCTCGAGCCGTGCAGCGACGAGCGACGACACGCCTCCGAGGCGCTCGAATCCGAACGCGTCGACCAGCGCGGCGGCGCTGGTCCCTGCCGGGTGGCTCGATGCCCTCCGCGACGACGACGACCGAGTAGCGCCGGCCGCTCGTCGGCTCGCCTGCGCACGACGTCGGCGACGGCCTCGAGGTCGTACGGCTCCTCGGGCACGAGGATCGCGTCTGCTCCGGCGGCGATGCCCGCGTACGTCGCGATCCACCCGCGCGTCCGTCCCATCACCTCGACGAGCATCACGCGATCGTGCGACTCGGCCGTCGTCGTGATGCGGTCGATCGCCTCCGTGGCGATCTGCACCGCCGTGTCGAAGCCGAAGGTCACGTCGGTCGCGGCGATGTCGTTGTCGATCGTCTTCGGGACGCCCACGATCGGCACGCCCTCCGCCGAGAGCCGGAGCGCCGTGCGGAGCGTCCCGTCGCCGCCGATCACGACGACCGCGTCGATCCCCTCGCGCTCGAGCGTCTCGGTCACCGACGCGGCACCGTTGCCGTGGACGTACGGGTCGCGCCGCGACGTGCCGAGAATCGTGCCGCCACGCTGGAGGATGCCGCGCACCGCGTCGCGGTCGAGCGGGCGCAGCCGCCCCTCCATGAGGCCGTCCCACCCGTCGAGGATCCCGACCACCTCGGCGCCATGCTGCCCTGCCGCGCGTGCCGTCACCCCGCGGATCACCGCGTTCAGCCCGGGGCAGTCGCCCCCCGCGGTCAGGATCGCAACCCGCCTCATGCGCGCAATCGTAGGAGCCGCAGAGCGTGCACGAGGCAGTTGCGACCGCGACAGCGGGCGCCTTCAGGGATGTGCCCCGCCGCAAGGCGGGGATCCGAGCGGCGCGATTCCGCTCCTGCGGAATCGCGCTCGCGAACAAGCTCAGTACAGGAACATCGGCTTGCCCGCGACGTGGCGCACCTTGGGCCGGTAGCTCTGTGGCGTCGTACAGCTCGTCGACGTCGACGCGCTTGACGCCCTCGCGCGTGGCCGAGATCGGCACCGCCGTGTACGTCCCGTTTCGGAGTGCGACCATCCGTCCGGAGCCGCCCTCGAGCGCCAGGTCGGCCGCCATCACGGCGTAGTTCGTCGCGACCATCAGGTCGAGCGAGTCCGGCGCCCCGGAGCGCATCAGGTACCCGACCTCCTGGACGATCATCTCCTCGCCGGTCCGCTCCTTGAGCAGCGACGCGGTCAGCTCGCCGATCCCGCCGAGCTTGCGGTGCCCGTACGAGTCCTCCTCGCCCGAGAGGACCATGTCGCCGCCCGCGATCGTCGCTCCTTCCGAGACCGTCATCATCGAGTAGTTCGACGGGTTCCCGCGCTTGTCGGCGACGAGGAGCTCGCCGAGCCTGTCGACGTCGAACGGCACCTCGGAGATGACCGCGCGGTCGACACCTGCGAGGTACGCGGTGATCAGCGAGGTCTCGCCGCTGTATCGGCCGAACAGCTCGACGACGGCGATCCGCTCGTGCGAGCCCGTCGACGTCCGCAGGTTGTGGATGAACTGGACGCCCCGCGTGACGGCGGTCGAGAAGCCGATGCAGTAGTCGGTGCCGTGGACGTCGTTGTCCATGGTCTTCGGGATCGCGATCACGGGGACGCCCTCGTCGTGCATCCGCAGGGCGTACGAGAGGGTGTCGTCGCCGCCGATCGGGATCAGCACGTCGATGGCGAGTGACTCGATGACGCGGAGCGCGTGGTCGGTGAAGTCGAACGGCCCCTCACCGCTCGCGCGGCCCGCGAGATGCGCGGGCACCTCGCCCGGTCGCACGCGGCTCGGGTTCGTGCGTGACGTGTGGAGGAACGTGCCGCCCGTGCGATCGATCGTCCGGACGACCGACGGCGTGAGCGGCTGGAACCACTCGGACGCCGACGTCGGGTCGTCGGGGTCGTGGTGGAGCAGCGCCGCCCACCCGCGCCGCAGCCCGACGACCTCGTGGCCGTCGTGCGCGACCCGGTTGACCACCGATTTGATGCACGGGTTGAGCCCGGGCACGTCGCCGCCGCCGGTGAGGATCCCGATCCGCATGCGTCTTCTTACCATCGCGCCGACCGCTGTCGATCACCATACAGCCGGCCGGGCGGAACTGCAGACGCGGGAACGTGGGGAACCCTTCCCCACGAGCCCCCTCCTTCTGCGTCCCGAGTGGCAACCCGCATCGGCCTCCCGGCCGGAAAGCCGGCCTCCGGCCGCGACCGGTCTCATGGGCCAGGCTCTCGATCATGGAAAGCCGAAGTGGCGGAACTGGCAGACGCGGCGGACTCAAAATCCGTTGTCCGAGAGGACGTGTGGGTTCGAGCCCCACCTTCGGCATCCCTCTGGGGTGGTCGGGTGACCGCGGTGCCCGTGCGGCCGGAGGCGGCTTTGCCGCCGGGAGGCCAGCTGTGGGTGATTCGTGCGCATCCCTGAAGAAGGGGGCCCGCGGGGAACATGGTTTCCCCCGCGCCATTACACTTCGCGCCACGCAACGGGACTACCCGGCGTCGAGCCGGGCCCCGGTCGGTCCACCAAGGAGGAGGATGAGCTTGAAGCTCAAGAGGAATGGGCTGTTCCTCGCCGGTCTGCTCGTCGTCGCCCTCGCGCTCGTCGCGACGGGCTGCGGAGGGGACGACGGCGGCGAGGCGCCCGAGGCGCTTCCGTCGTCGTCGTGCACGGCGATCGAGTATGAGGGCGACGGCAACCCGGATTACATCATCGCGTCCGATCTGCCGCTGCAGGGCGCCTCGCGCACGCAGACGCTCCAGATCAACGACGCGATCCGCAAGGAGTTGACGGATCGCGAGTACAAGGCCGGCGACTACAACATCGGCTTCCAGGCATGCGATGACGCGACTGCGCAGGCCGGCAAGTGGGACTCCGGCAAGTGCTCGCAGAACGCGAACTCCTACGCGGCGAACGACAAGGTGATCGGCGTCATCGGCACCTTCAACTCGGGGTGCGCGGCGATCATCATCCCGGTGCTGAATCAGGCACCCGAGGGCGGGATCCCGATGATCTCGCCCGCGAACACGTACCCGTGTCTGACGGTCAACCTGCCGGGTGGCTGTGACGCGACAGAGCCGGACAAGTACTACCCGGCCGGCACGCGGAACTACGCACGCGTCGCTCCGGCGGACGACTACCAGGGCGCGGCCGTGGCCGAGTTCATGAAGGAGAAGGGCGTCACGAAGCTCTACGTCCTGAACGACAAGGAGGCCTACGGCCTCGGCGTCGCGACGACCACGCGGAAGGCTGCCGAGCATCTCGACATCGAGGTCGTCGGCTTCGAGGCGTGGGATCCGAAGGCGGCGAGCTACGAGTCGCTGTTCAAGAAGATCGAGGCAAGCGGAGCGGACGCAGTGTTCCTCGGCGGCCTCATCGACGAGAACGGCGCCCAGGTGATCAAGGACAAGGTTGCTGTGCTCGGGCCGAACGACGGTGACGTCGGGCTGTACGCACCCGACGGGTTCACGACGCAGCAGACGATCACCGACGCCGGGCCGGCCTCGGCGGGCATGTACATGTCCGTCGCCGGAGTGCCCATCGACGAGTTCTCCGGTGTGGCCAAGGAGTTCGCGACGTCGTTCGAGGCCGACTACCTGAACGGGGCTCGGATCGACCCGTACGCGATCTACGGCGCACAGTCGGCGCAGATCCTGCTCGACGCGATCGCGGAGTCGGACGGAACGCGTGCCGACGTGATCGCGAAGATGTTCGCGACCGAGGTCACGGACGGCCTGCTGGGCTCGTTCAACTTCAATGAGAACGGCGATCCGGAGGACGCTTCCGGAGCGGTCGTCGGCTTCACGATCTACGTCGCGACCGACAAGCTCGAGACGGAGAAGGCGATCTCCCCGAGCCCGGAGGTCGTTGCGGCGGCCGGCGGAGCGTAGCAGAGCCCGTTCATCGCGGGTAGCGACTGCGGCGGGAGGGCATTGCCCTCCCGCCGCGTTTCCGTTTAGAGTCGCGCGGCATGGCGTCCGCGCTCGCCCGGCTTCGAGGTTCGTCGTGGGTCGATAGGGTCGGCCTCGCGCTCGTCGGGCTCGTCGTCCTCTGGCTCCTCGTCAACTTCGTCAAGGGGCCGGTCGCGTTCATCAACGTCGGGATCATCGGACTGACGAACGGCGCGATCTACGGCGTCGTCGCGCTCGGCTACACGCTCGTCTACGGGATCCTCCAGCTGATCAACTTCGCCCACGGCGACGTGTTCGCGCTGTCCGGGCTCTTCGCCAGCACCGTCATCGTCTCGGTGCTCGGCCTCGACACCGACTCGAGCGTGCCCGTCATCATCGGCGGGCTGCTCCTGACGTTCGTCGTCGTGATGGTCGTGTTCGCGCTCTTCAACGCGACGATCGAGCGCGTCGCGTACAAGCCGCTTCGCCACGCCCCTCGGCTCGCGCCGCTCATCACGGCGATCGGCATGTCGTTCATCGTCCAGAACATCGCGCTCGCGTTCTACGGCGTCGACTACCGCTCCGTCCCGAACTTCATCCCCACGACGAACGTCGTCGACATCGGCGGCATCACGATCACCTGGAAGAAGCTGACGGCGATCATGATCGTCGTGCCGCTGCTCCTGCTGCTGAGCTGGTTCGTGCGCCAGACGAAGCAGGGCAAGGCCATGCGGGCGGTCGCCCAGGACCGCGAGGCGTCCGCGATGATGGGCATCGACGTCAACCGGACGATCTCGGTCACGTTCCTGATCGCCGGCGCGCTCGCCGGGGCGGCGGGAATCGTCTACCTGCTCCAGTTCAACATGCGCTACGACACCGGCTTCGAGCTCGGTTTGATCGCGTTCACCGCGGCCGTGCTCGGCGGCATCGGGAACCTCACCGGCGCCGTGCTCGGCGCCCTCATCATCGGGTTCGTCCAGGCGTTCAACGAGGGGCTCACCTGGTTCGCGCCCGGCAGCGACTGGACGCGCACGGGCGTGTTCGGGATCCTGATCCTCATCCTCGTGTTCCGGCCCGAGGGCCTGCTCGGAGAGCGGACACCGGAAGGCGCATGAGCTGGCTCTCCGATCGGGCGGGAGAGGTGCGGTCCGGAGGGGCCGGCCGAACCTGGGCGATCCTCCTCGTGCTCGTCGTCCTGGCGCTGCTCTACCCGAGCATCGTCGAGTCGCTTCGGGATTTCCCCCTGATCGGTGACTTCGTCCCGTCGGTCGACTCGATGGTGGTGATGATCGTCTTCACGATGATGGCGGTCGGGCTGAACGTCGTCGTCGGCTACGCGGGGCTGCTCGACCTCGGGTATGTGGCGTTCTACGCCGCCGGTGCCTACACGGCCGGCTGGTTCGCCTCCGGCCACTTCGACCAGGTCACGTTCCACTTCCTGTCGACGGCACCCGAGGACGCGGTCGGGATCCACATCTCGATGTGGCTCGTCCTGATCATCGCCGGTGTCTTCACGACGATCGTCGGCATCCTGATCGGCCTGCCGACGCTCCGGCTCCGCGGCGACTACCTCGCGATCGTGACGCTCGGGTTCGGCGAGATCGTCCCGCAGTTCGTCCGGAACGGCGACTCGATCGGGGGCTTCGACCTGACGAACGGCACGTTCGGGATCAGCCCGATCGACTCGCTCGGCTTCGGCGCCTTCGTGTTCCGCACCGAGTCGAACCGGGCCGAGCTCTTCTACTGGACGGCCGTCGCGCTCCTTCTGTTCACCGTCTTCTGCTGCTGGCGGCTGCAGGACTCCCGGCTCGGCCGCGCCTGGATCGCGATCCGCGAGGACGAGACCGCCGCGGCCGCGATGGGTGTCCCGCTGATGCGCACGAAGACGTGGTCGTACGCCATCGGTGCATTCTTCGGCGGCGTCGCGGGCGCGTTCTACGCGAGCTTCAAGTCCGGCGCGTTCCCGGCGGACTTCTACTTCAACATCTCGGTCTTCCTGCTCTGCATGGTGATCCTCGGCGGGATGGGCAGCCTCGCCGGTGTGATCCTCGGCGGCATGATCCTCGGCTACCTCAACATCGAGGGGCTCGCCACGATCGGCTCGAAGATGCAGGAGGGCGGGCTCGACTTCGACCCGACGAAGTACCAGTTCGGGATCTACGGGGTCATCATCGTGCTGATGATGCTGTTCCGCCCGACCGGCCTGATCCCGGAGCGACGGCACAAGATCGAGATGGCCGAGGGCGTCCACGACACGCCGCTGTACGACGTCACCCACGAGGGCGCGATGACCGACCGCAACCCGAGCGACGACTGATGAGCTCTGCGGTCGACAACCTCCTCGTGGCGACGAAGGTCCGCAAGGTGTTCGGCGGCCTGATCGCGTCGAACGACATCGACTTCACGATCCCGCGTGGCGGGATCGTCTCCCTGATCGGCCCGAACGGCGCCGGCAAGACGACGTTCTTCAACCAGATCACCGGCGTCTATCACCCGACGTCCGGCTCGATCCTCTTCGACGGGACGGAGGTCTCGGGGCTGCCACCGCACCGCGTCGTGGAGCTCGGCGTCGGGCGCACGTTCCAGAACATCCGCCTGTTCCAGCAGATGACGGCGGTCGAGAACGTCCTCGTCGGCATGCACTCGACGCTCAAGGGCGGGATCTTCGGGTCGATACTCCGCACCCCCGGGGTTCGCCGCGAGGAGGCCGATGCCGACGAGCGCGCGCGAGAGCTGCTCCGCTACTGCGGACTGCCGCGACGCCACGACCAGCGGTCGGGTGCGCTGCCGTACGGCGACCAGCGGCGGCTCGAGGTCGCCCGGGCGCTCGCAACGGACCCGAAGCTCCTCCTCCTGGACGAGCCGACGGCCGGCATGAACCCGCAGGAGAGCGCCGAGTTCACGGCGTTCGTCCGGCGTGTGCGTGACGACAAGGGGCTGACGGTGCTCCTCATCGAGCACGACATGAAAGTCGTGATGGGCGTCTCCGAGCGCATCACCGTGCTCGAGTACGGTGAGAAGATCGCCGAGGGAACGCCGGCCGACGTGCAGGCCGATCCGCGCGTGATCGAGGCGTATCTCGGCAAGGGGGCGGTGGCATGAGCGCCGCGCCGGCCCCGGTCACCACGGGCAACATCCTCGAGCTCGACGACATCCACGTCTACTACGGTGCGATCCACGCGTTGAAGGGCGTGTCGCTGAACGTCCGCGCAGGGGAGATCGTGACCCTGATCGGCGCGAACGGCGCGGGCAAGTCGACGACGCTGCGCGCGATCAACGGCCTCAACCGCCCGCGGCAGGGAGCGATCCGCTTCGCAGGCGACGACATCACCACTGCGACGCCGCACACGATCGTCAAGCGAGGCATCGCGCAGAGCCCGGAGGGCCGCAGGCTCTTCCCGCGGATGACGGTGACGGAGAACCTCGAGATGGGCGCGTTCCAGCGCACCGACAAGGAGAACTTCGGCGAGGACATGGATCGCGTCTTCGAGCTCTTCCCACGTCTCTTCGAGCGCCGCCAGCAGAAGGCGGGCACGATGTCGGGCGGCGAGCAGCAGATGTGCGCGATCGGGCGTGCGCTCATGGCCCGGCCGAGGCTGCTGCTCCTCGACGAGCCCTCGATGGGCCTCGCGCCGATCTTCGTCGAGAAGATCTTCGAGATCGTGCGTGAGATCAACGCTCAGGGAACCCCGGTGCTCCTCGTGGAGCAGAACGCGCTGATGGCCCTCGACGCGGCGAGCCGCGGCTACGTGATGGAGACGGGGCGCATCACGCTCGAGGGCCCGGCGTCCGAGCTGAAGACGAACGAGGCCGTCCAGAAGGCGTACCTGGGCCTCGACTGATCAGCTCGGGTCCGCCGCAGCGGAATCCGCCACCACCATCACCGGGTACGGCGGCCCGAGCAGCACCCCGATCGTCGAGCTCTCCCCGGCGAGGCCGCGCGCCATGTCGAGCGCCGTCGCGACGTTGTGCGACGGCACAAGCCCGAGCGCGCGCGCGGCGCCGGCATCGCGACACCCGGCCACGATCACGCGCCCGGCCCGCTCGAGCATCTGCGCGCACGACTCCCAGTCGGCGAAGGGGAGGCGTGGGTGCGGCGCCGTGCCGCGCCGGTAGGCCGAGAGCGCCCGCCGGTCACGGGCGACGACTCCCTCAGCTGCCCGGAGCCGACGCCCTCCCTCGTCGCGAAGCGCGGTGACGAGCGCACGGGACGTCTGCGGCCCGTGGCCGGTGACCCGCGAGAAGGGGTGGAGGAGCACAATCGTGCCGCCCTTGACCAGCGGCGGGCGGTCGCGCCAAAGGCGGAGCGCGTGCCCGAGCCCGAGCGCGGTCGCCGAGAGGGGGTCGAGCGGCGCGCGCGGGAGCTGCGTCCCCTCCCAGGGCAGTGGGACGACGATCGTGTCGAAGGGACGATCGATCTCGACGCTTCGCACCGCGATGCCGCGGAGGAGCGCCTCCACGTGCGCGACGCTCGGCGGACCTGCCAGCGCCGCGATCACCGTCAGCTCACGCGAGATGCCCGTCAGCAGGCGGCGGCGGATAGAGGCGGGGGCGAGGTTCAGGAGGGGGCGGAACGGGGAGCGAGCGACCGCGCGCCGGACGTCGGGGTCCGACGGGTAGCCGCGGTAGAGGCCCGTCACGCGCGGGCGGTCGAGCACGACGGAGAGCCCCAGCACGGGGGTCAGCCGCTGGAGCGCGGACTCGAGCGTCGCCGCGAGGCGCCAGCCGGACGCGCTTGCGGCTTCGAGGAGTGACACGGCCCCTGCGCGCCGGATCGTCCCCGGCCCGCACGCGTCGACGAGCGCGGTGGCGCCTCCGTGGAGGACGGTCTCGCCCGCGCCGACCGTCACGACGAGGTCGGTCTCGACGAGCGCGGGATGGACGCGATGGACCTGGCCGGAGACCTCGAGGGGCCGGAGGTCCTCCGCCTCGCAGTCGTGAACGGCGATCTCGCCGCGGAAGGCGCGGGCCCGGTCCGGTCGCAGGAGCAGCTCGAGCTCGCGGCGGCCGGCGCGACGGCGGAGGCCGCCGGCGACGAGGACGGTGTGCCGCTCTCGCGGGACGCCGTGCAGCTCGAGCTCGTCGAGAACGGCGGCGAGGACATCCCTGCGCGGGTCTTGTTCGACGGAGGGCAGCGGGAGCGTCGGCGGCTGCACGACCACCGTCGCGCGACCGCCGAGCGGCGCGACGGCCCGCAGCGCCGGCCCCGACAACGGGTAGCGGAACGCCTCGGCGACCGCGGCGCGGATGTCCACGAGGGGGTCGAGGGGAGGCGGCGGCGTGACGAGCACCGCGTCGTCGGGGAGCGTTGCGACCGGGAGCCGGGAGCCGGAGTGGAGAGGAACCCGCAAGTCGGGCATCGTAGGCGTCGCGCTTGGCCTGGGCGGGCGTAGCCCGCACCAGGCCGATACGCTCGCCGCGTGAGCCCGAAGACGCTGACCGGCGAGGAGCTCCAGCTCGACGACGGGCCGGTCAAGGGGGCAGAGCTCTTCCTCGTCGACGGCAACAACCTCGCCTACCGGGCGTTCTTCGCGCTGCCCGAGGAGCTGCAGACGACCGACGGGCAGCCGACGAACGCGCTCCTCGGCTTCACGAACATGCTCTTCAAGCTCCTCTCCGACTACGGTCCTCGCGGCGTCGCCGTCGCATGGGACACCCGGCCGACCCACCGGACGGAGATCGCCGAGACGTACAAGGAGGGGCGCCGGCCGATGCCCGACCTGCTCCGCGAGCAGTTCCCGCACTTCCGCCCGATCGTCGAGGCGTTCGGCTACTCGAACCTCGAGTTCGAGGGGTGGGAGGCGGACGACGTGATCGCGACGCTCGCAACGCGCGCGGACCAGTCCGGGATCCGCACGTGTGTCGTCTCGACCGACCGGGACGCGTTCCAGCTCTGCAGCGAGAACGTCTCGCTGATGATGACGCCCCGGGGTGTCGCGGACGTCCACGTCTACACACCCGAGCGGGTCGAGCTCCGCTACGGCGTCCGCCCCGACCAGGTGCCGGACTTCATCGGCCTGAAGGGCGACACGTCCGACAACATCCCCGGGATCCCCGGGATCGGCGACAAGACGGCCGGCCAGCTGATCGCGCAGTACGGCTCGCTCGAGGAGGTCATCGCCCACGCCGACGAGCTCTCGCCCGCCCGCTCGAAGTCCGTCGTGGAGCACGCCGACCAGGCGCGCGCATCGAAGGTTCTCGCAACGATGCAGCGGGATCTTCCGCTCGATGTCGAGGTCGAAACGCTCGTCGCGTCGCCGCCGGATCGCTCCACGCTCAAGGAGATCTTCCGCCGCTTCGAGTTCCGCGGCCTGCTGAGCCGGGTCGACACGCTCGACGCGGCGCTTCCGGCGGCCGAGCCGGTCGAGACGGATCAGGTGCATGTTCGCTGGCGCGAGGGGCCGCTCGAGCCGCAGTCCGGGTCGATCGGCGTGGTGGCGGCCGACGGGCGGGTTGCCGTCGCGGCCGGGCAGGACGTCGTGGTCGCGTCAGCCGACCGCTCCGAGATCGACCGGGCCGTCGGCGAGGCCGAGATCGCCGCCCACGACGCGAAGGCGCAGCGGCTCGGCGTCGTTCGCGACGACACGATGATCGCCGCCTACCTCGTCGACCCGGGACGCGCCGGCTACGACGTCGACGACCTCGCACGCGAGTACGGGCTCGAGCTCGTGCCGGAGCCGATCACCGAGGAGGAGACGGCTGCGCTCGTCCGGCGCGCCGAGGCGGTGCGCCGGCTGGCGCCGACGCTCCGCGGGCGCCTCCGGGAGTGGGGCATGGAGCCGCTCTACGACGGGATCGAGCTGCCGCTCACCGGCGTCCTGGCGGACATGGAGGACGCCGGCATCCGCATCGACACGTACCGGATGGGCGAGATCACCGCCCGACTCGCCGAGCGCGTCGAGGAGCTCGAGGCGAGTGCGCTCGAGCTGTCCGGCGAGGAGTTCCAGCTCGGCTCGACCCAGCAGCTCGCCCGGATCCTGTTCGAGAAGCTCGGCCTCGCCTCGGGGAGAAAGGGGAAGACGGGCTACTCGACCGACGCCCGCGTCCTTCGCGCGATCCGCGACGACCACGCGATCGTGCCCGTCGTCGAGGAGTGGCGTGAGCTGACGAAGCTGCTCAACACGTACCTGCTGCCGCTGCCGGAGCTGATCGACGACCGCGACGGGCGGCTGCACACGACGATCAACCAGGCCGTCGCTGCGACCGGGCGCCTCTCGACGACGAATCCGAACCTCCAGTCGATCCCGGTCCGGACGGAGCTCGGCCGGCGGATCCGCTCCGCCTTCGTCGCGGCCGACGGGACGCGGCTGCTCTCGGCGGACTACAGCCAGGTCGAGCTTCGGATCCTCGCCCACGTCTCCGGCGAGCCGGTCCTGCGCGAGGCGTTCGCCCGCGGTGAGGACATCCATGCCGCGACCGCGTCGCAGGTCTTCGGCATCCCGCAGGCGGAGCTCTCCCGCGGCCAGCGGGACACCGCGAAGATGGTCAACTTCGGGATCATCTACGGCATCTCGTCCTTCGGGCTCTCCGAGAACCTCGGGATCCCGCGCGAGGAGGCGCAGGAGCTGATCGACACCTACCTCGCGCGCCTCCCGCGCGTCCAGGAGCTGATCAAGCGGACGATCGCCCAGGCGGCGGCCGACGGGTACGTCACGACGCTGCTTGGCCGCCGCCGGCCCATCCCCGAGCTCCGGGCGTCCAACCGCCAGACGCGGTCGCTGGGCGAGCGTCTCGCCGTGAACACGGTGATGCAGGGCACCGCGGCGGACGTGATCAAGGTGGCGATGGTGCGGATCCACGAGCGACTGCGCGCCGAGGGCCGCGCCGCACGGCTCGTCCTCCAGGTGCACGACGAGCTCCTGCTCGAGGTGCCGGACGTCGAGACGAGCGCCGTCCGCGATCTCGTTCGCGAGGAGATGGTCGGCGCCTACCCGCTCGACCCCGCGCTTGCCGTCGACGCCGGGGTCGGCGATACCTGGGCGGACGCCAAGGAGTGACCACACGGTGATGGTCACGTGGGTAGGGTCCCGTGCGTTCGTCACGACTCACAACAGGGGAGGGGAGCATGAGGCGGATCACCGCCGTCGGAGCGATGCTTGCAGCGTTCCTCGCGGTCGCGGTGCCACAAGCGCTCGCGGCCAATGGCCCGAAGGACAAGGAGAAGGACACGTCCGTCCAGCTCCTGGCGATCAACGACTTCCACGGCCACCTTGAGCCAAACACGCCCGGAACCGTCCAGACCGGATGCTGTACGGCCGTCACGAATCCGACGACCGGCGTCACCAGCTGGACCCAGAACCCGGTTGCGGCAGGCGGTGTCGAGTATCTCGGGACACATCTGAAGGGCCTGCGCACCGCCAACACGAACACGATCACCGTCGGCGCCGGTGACCTAATCGGTGCGTCTCCGCTGATCTCCGGGCTGTTCCACGACGAGCCGGCGATCCACGCGCTCAACGCGCTCGGCCTCGACGTGTCGGGTGTCGGCAACCACGAGTTCGACGAGGGGCTTCAAGAGCTCTACCGCATGCAGTTCGGCGGCTGCACGGCTGATGACCACTGCGTCGTCGAGCCGTTTCCGGGCGCGGTCTTCCACTACCTCGCCGCGAACGTCGTCCACGACGGGACGGACGAAACGATTCTTCCCGCCTACGAGATCAAGAAGATCGGCAACGCAAAGATCGCATTCATCGGGTTGACGCTCGAGGGGACGCCGGAGATCGTCACGCCGACGGGCGTTGCCGGGCTCGACTTCCGGCCCGAGGTCCAGACGACGAACACCCTCGTCCAGAAGCTCCGCGCCGAGCAGGGCGTGCGGGCGTTCGTCGTGCTGCTCCACCAGGGCGGCTTCCAGAATCCACCGTCACAGCCTGCATGGCCTGCACCCGCCAATCCCAACGCCTACACCGATGTCAACGAGTGCGAGAGCTTCAGCGGGCCCGAGATCAGCGCGATCGTGCGCGGCCTCGACGCGCAGGTCGATGTGGTCATCAGCGCGCATACCCACGCGCCGTACATCTGCCCGGACTTCGCGGGAACGGGCAAGCTGCTGACGAGCGCAGCGTCGTTCGGCCGCGTGATCACGGACATCGATCTCGTGATCGACCATCAGTCGAAGGACGTGAAGTCCGCCGTTGCGCTCAACGTGATCGTCACGCAGACCGTCGCGAAGGATCCGGCGTTGACGGCGATCGTGACGAGGTACAAGCAGGCGTCCGACCCGATCGCGAACCAGGTCGTCGGGTCGATCACGGCCGACATCCGCTCGCAGCGTGACAACCCTAGCGGCACAAATGCGGCGGGCGAGATATCGATCGGTGACGTGATCGCCGACGCCCAGCTCGCTGCGACCGCGCCGGCGGATTTCGGCGGCTCGAAGATCGCGTTTATGAACGCGGGCGGCATCCGCGCGGGACTCTTCTTCAACCCGCCACCCCCACCCGCCGCTCCGCAGGCACCCGGCGAGGTGACCTACGGAGAGCTGTTCGCGGTGCAGCCCTTCGGCAACTCACTCGTCGTCAAGACCTGCACCGGCGCGCAGATCAAAGCCGTGCTCGAGCAGCAGTTCACGTCGACCGGCGCGATCCGGATCGGTCTGCTGCAGGTGTCGAACGGCTTCACCTACTCGTACAACTCGACGCTCGCGGTGGGCAATCGCGTCAGCAACATGCAGCTCAACGGGACGCCGATCGTCCCCGGGACGCCGTACCGGGTGACCATGAACAGCTTCCTCGCGCCCGGCGGTGACGGTTTCACCGTCTTCAACGAGTGCACGCAGGCGCTCGGCGGCGAGATCGACCTCGATGCGCTCGTTCGCTACTTCCAGCAGTACTCCGATGGCGTAGCGCCGTCGGAGCCGGTTCCGCCCGGCCCGCAGAACCGCATCACGAAGCTCGGTTAGTCACACCTCGACGGTCTCGCCGTCCCGGGGATCAACACCCCCGGGGCGGCGGCCGCGAGCTCCGCGCGCGACAGGTGGCGCGCCGAGCCGCTCCTCGTCCTCGGGCTGGCAGAAGACGGGAACGTCGCGGGGCAGCAGCCGCTCGGCGGTCTTGTCGAAGTGATCCTTGTGACAGTGCGTCACGAGGACGGCGTCGAGGCCGGCGACGACCTCCTCCGCCGCGAACGGGAGCTCGACCGTCGGGTTGCGAACGGGGTTCGCGGTCTGCTCGATCGGGGGCCGGGCACCGGCCGGATCGAGCATCGGATCGACCAGGATCCGTCGCCCCATGAGCTCCAGCACGAGCGTCGCGTTGCGTACGAGAGTGATGCGCATGCGGGGATTTCTCGTGGTTTCGCATTCGCGATCCTTCGCGAAACCCTCGCTATACTCCGCGCTCCGATGACCAACGACACCCTCGAGACCCCAACGATGCCCGAGGCCGGCGTCTGGACGACCGGCCCCGATGGGGAGCTGATCCCCGACTACGACGGCACCTTCCCGACGATCAACGAAGGGGAGGTCGTGCACGGCACGGTCGTCCGCGTCGACAAGGACGAGGTGCTCGTCGACATCGGTTACAAGTCCGAGGGCGTCATCCCCGTCTCCGAGCTGTCGATCCGCAGGAACGTCAACCCGGCCGACGAGGTGTCGGTCGGCGACGAGATCGACGCGCTCGTGATGACGAAGGAGGACGCGGAGGGGCGTCTGCTCCTCTCGAAGAAGCGCGCGCGCTTCGAGCTCGCCTGGAAGGCGATCGAGGCAGCGGCCGAGAGCGGCGAGCCGGTCAACGGCAGGGTGATCGAGGTCGTCAAGGGCGGCCTCATCCTCGACCTCGGCGTCCGCGGCTTCCTCCCGGCGTCGCTCGTCGACATCCGCCGCGTGCAGGACCTCGACGAGTTCCTCGGCAAGGAGCTCCGCTGCAAGGTGATCGAGCTCAACCGTTCGCGGAACAACGTCGTCCTCTCGCGCCGCGCCGTCCTCGAGGACGAGCGCAAGGAGATGCGCCAGGCGATCCTCGACCGGCTCAACCCGGGCGACGTCGTCGAGGGCACGATCTCCAACATCGTCGACTTCGGCGCGTTCGTCGACCTCGACGGCATGGACGGCCTGATCCACATCTCGGAGCTCAGCTGGTCGCACGTGAACCACCCTTCCGAGGTGCTCGAGATCGGCCAGACGGTCGAGGTGAAGGTGCTGGACATCGACCGCGAGCGCCAGCGCATCTCGCTCGGCCTCAAGCAGACGCAGTCGGATCCGTGGCAGCAGGTGCTCGACTCGTACCAGGAGGACGACGTCGTCGAGGGCCGTGTGACGAAGGTCGTCACGTTCGGCGCCTTCGTCGAGATCCTCCCGGGCGTCGAGGGGCTCGTGCACATCTCCGAGCTCGCCAGCCACCACGTCGAGAACCCACGCGAGGTCGTCTCGCAGGGCGACCCGGTCAACGTCCTCATCCTCGAGATCGACGGCGAGCGCCGGCGGCTCTCGCTCTCGCTGAAGCGCGTGGAGGAGGGCGCCGTGCCGGTGCCGCGCGCCGACGGCGCCGCGTCCGTGCACTCGACGCCCGACCTGAAGCTCTCCGAGGAGGCATTTCCCTCGGGCGCCGCCGCCGCGGTCCCCGAGGACGAGGCTGGTGACGCCGGCGAAGCCGCCGAGCACGCCGACCCCGGCGCGGACGCGCAGGATGTCGCGGAGGGGACCGTTGCAGAGGTTGCAGAGGCGGCCGAGGCCGACGACCTGTCGCCGGCCGCTGAGGCACCGGTCGCGAGCGACGCCGCCGAGGCCACGAAGGACGCCGAGCAGGCCGACGGAGTCGAGGTCGCCGAGGCGACAGACGCGCTGAACGTGGACACCGCCGGCGTCGCCGAGGTCGAGGCGGAGGAACCGCTCGCCGAGGCGGACGCCGAGGAGCCTGCCGCCGCAGACGACTCCGAGTCGGGCGACGACCAAGCCGACGAGCACGTCTAGCACTCCTCGCAGAGGAGTGCTCGCGGTCGCCATAACGGGCGGGATCGGCGCCGGCAAGTCGACGGCGCTCGAGGCGTTCCGTGCCCGCGGGGCTGCGACGGTCTCGAGCGACGAGATCGTCCATCACCTGCTCGCGACGGACGACGACGTGCGCGACGCCGTCGTCGCGAAGCTCGGTGACGGAGTCCTCACCGACGGTCGCCCGGACCGGGCGAGGATCGCGCAGGAGGTGTTCTCCGACCGGGAGCGGCTCGCCTGGCTGGAAGGGCTCCTGCACCCGCTCGTCTCGCGCGAGTACCTCGCGTGGCGCGAGCAGCTCGCCGAGCTCGACGAGCCGCCGCGCGTCTGCGTGACCGAGGTGCCGCTCCTCTTCGAGGTCGGGTCCGAGGAGCGCTTCGACAAGGTCGTCGTGATCACCGCGCCGACCGCCCTTCGCGAGCAGCGCCGCCGGGTGGCGCGCGACGATCGCGACTCGCGGCTGCTCCCGGACAGGGAGAAGATCCGGCGCGCGGACTATCACTACGTCAACAAGGGGACGTTCGACGACCTCTTCGAATGGGTGGGCGGTGTGATGGCAGAGCTCGAGACGGAGGCTGACCGGGCGGCGTGAGGCGTGTCGGTCTCGTCGTGCTCGTCGCCGTCGCGGCCGCGGCCGGCGTGGCGGTCTGGACGGTGAGCGCCGAGCCGGAGTGGTACCAGCGTGTGCGGTACCCGCTCCGCTACGAGTCGATCGTCCTGTCACACGCGCGGAACTACGACCTGCCCCCGACCCTCCTCGCGGCTGTCATCTACACGGAGAGCAAGTTCGACGCCGATGCACGCTCCGCCGCTGGCGCGGTCGGGCTGATGCAGCTCCTCCCCGAGACCGCGAAGGGCATCGCCGTCCGGACCGGGGGAGACGCCTTCGTCGTGTCCGACCTCGTCGACCCGGAGATCAACGTGCGGTACGGGTCGTGGTACCTGCGGAACCTCCTGAACCGCTACGACGACGTCCGCACGGCGCTCGCCGCCTACCACGCGGGCCAGGGGAACGTCGACGAGTGGCGCGAGAAGGGCATCGGGATCCAGTTCCCCGAGACGCGGGACTACGTCGACAAGGTGCTCGACGCCCAGCGCGTCTACGCCGACGCGTACGCCGACGAGCTGCGTGCTGCGTAGAGCAGGTGTCGGACTGAAGTCCGACACCGAGGGGGTTGGTGTCCGACTTCAGTCGGACACCTGCTCTTCGCCTGACGCAGCCCCGACCGCGTCGCTCGTCAGCCGATGGAGCAGGTCGGGCTCGGGGGCGTCGAACCCGAGGGCGCGCTGCACGGCGATCCCGTCCAGGATGACCCCGAGGAACTGGCCGATCTCCTGAGCCGAGACGTCCGACCGCAGCCGTCCCGCCGACTGTCCGGCCTCGATCCAGCCGCGACTTCGCTCGCGCGCGTCGTCCGGCGCGATCGTCTTCCAGCGCTCGCGGAGCTCCGCGTCCGTCCGCAGGCGTCGGCCGAACTCGAGGTACACCGCGAGCCAGTCCGGGTCGTCGCGGAGCATGGCGTCGAGGATCGCCTCGAGCCCCTGCTCGGCGAAGACGAGGAGAAGGCGCTCGTTCTCGCGCGCGGCGAGAGCGATGAACAGCTCCTCCTTGGACGGGAACCAGTTGAAGATCGCGCCGCGCGACATGCCGATCTCCTGCTCGAGCCGGACGACGGTCGCGCCCTCGTAGCCGTACGTCGCGAAGCACCGGCGGGCACCGTCGAGGACACGCTCGCGGCGCTCGACCTTGTCCTCCTCGCTCAGCTTCGGCATCGGCTCGGTTCACTTTACAAAACAGTACGTACGTCTTATATTACTCCACCATGACAGATCCAAGAGATCGCCAACTCGCCGAGCTGCTCGTCGACACCTGCGTGGGCGTCCAGCCCGGCTGGCAGGTGCTGCTCGTCGGAACGCCGCCCGGACGTCCGCTGCTCGAGGAGATCGCCCAGCTCCTCGGGGAACGAGACGCGTACGCCCTGCTGCGCGTGAGCTTCGACGCGACCTTCGTCCCCCGCCCGTGGGTGCGAGCCGCCCCGATGGAGCGGCTCGCGACGATCCCAGCCGTCGACCGTCACACGCTCGAGTCCTGCGACGCGCTCATCGTGATCGACGCCCCCGAGAACACGCGCGACGCCGCGAGCGTCGACAGCGAGCGGATGGCCGCGCTCCAGGGGGCGTACCGGCCGGCGATGGAGCGGATCTTCCGGCACGAGGTGGCGTGGGTCGGGTGTCAGTACCCGACGCCTGCGCTCGCGCAGGACGCGGGCATGGGGACGCGCGAGTTCGCAGACTTCCTCTACGGCGCGTGCCTGCGCGACTGGGACGCCGAGCGCGAGCGCATGCAACGCTACGCCGACCGCTTCGACGCGGCAGAGGAAGTGCGCATCGTCGGCGATGCCACCGACATCCGGCTCTCGATTGCGGGTCGGCCGATGAAGGTGGACGCCGGCGGTGCGAACATCCCAGGCGGTGAGTTCTTCGGCTGCCCGGTCGAGGACTCCGCGGAGGGGACGATCGCCTTCACCGAGTTCCCGGCCGTGTACGGCGGGCGCGAGATGAACGGGATCCGCCTCCGCTTCGAAGGGGGCAAGGTCGTCGACGCCTCCGCGGAGACGAACGAGGACTACCTCATCGAGATGCTCGACTCCGACGAGGGCGCGCGGCGCCTCGGGGAGCTCGGCATCGGCTGCAACCCCGGGATCACGCGCTACATGCGCAACACGCTGTTCGACGAGAAGATCGACGGCACCGTCCACCTCGCGCTCGGCAACGGGATGCCCGACCTCGGCGGCAAGAACGAGTCGCGCATCCACTGGGACATCGTGAAGGACCTCCGCCTGCCGGGAACCCGCATCGAGCTCGACGGCGAGGTCGTGCAGCACGACGGCGTGTGGGAGATCTAGACCAGCGCTCGTTGCTGCGCCGCAGGCCGGTCGTCGGCCTGCTGGCGGCCGAGGTCGTCTCGACGACCGGCGCCCAGATGACGTGGCTGGCGCTGCCGTGGTTCGTGCTCGTGACCACGGGCTCGGCGACGCGGATGAGCGTGGTCGTCGGCGCGGAGCTGATCGGCCTGGCGCTGCTCGGGATCCCCGGTGGCGCCGTGCTGCGGAGGCTCGGCGCGTGGAGGACGATGCTCCTCGCCGACCTGGTCCGTGCACCGCTGATGCTCGCCATCCCGGTGCTGTACTGGCTGGGCAACGACGCCTTCGCGCCGATCGTCGTGCTCGCGTTCCTCCTCGGTGCGCTCGGTGCGCCGTACTTCGCCGCGCAGAAGGTGATCGTCCCGGAGTTGGTCGGCGAGGACGAGGCGATCGTCGGTCGCGCCAACGCGCTGTTCCAGGGCGCGACGCGCATCACGATGCTGCTCGGCCCGGTCGCCGGCGGCATCCTCATCTCGCTCGTCTCCGCGCCGTGGGCGCTCGTCGTGGACGGCTGCACGTACCTCGTCTCTGCTGCGCTGATCCTCGCGCTCGTCCCGCGCCCGGAGCCGCGCCCGCAGTCGGACGAGGACGTCGGCGCTCGCCGCGGCATCCGGTTCCTCACGCGGGAGCCGCTGCTCCGGCTCTGGACGCCGCTGTTCCTGCTCGGCGACACGGCCTGGACGGCGTTCTTCGTCAGCGTGCCCGTGCTCGTCGTCACCCGCTTCGGCGCCGACCCGCGCATCGCGGGCTGGCTCCTCGCGTCCTTCGGTGTCGGCGCGGTCCTGGGCAACGCCATCGCCTACCGCGTCCTGCTCGAGCGCGTCGGTGGGCTGACCCTCGTCGGCACGTGCATCATGGGGCAGGCGCTCCCGCTCTGGATCCTGACGCTCCACCCGGATCCGTGGCTCGCCGCGGCGGCGCTCGGCCTCTCCGGCCTTGCGAACGGCCTCGTGAACCCGTCGATCCACTCGCTCATGACCCTGCGCGTGCCGGCGGCGCTCCGGCCGAGCGTGATGACGGTGAACGTGATGCTCTTCGGCCTCGCGCAGCCGCTCGGCGTGTTCGGCGTCGGGCCGGTCCTCGACTCCTTTGGCCCACAGCCGGTGCTGGTGGCGTTCGCCGCGACGCAGACCCTGGCGATGAGCCTCGTCGCCGTCGCGAGCTTCGCCATCCGGCGGAGGGAGCGAACGACGGTGCAGGTCTCCCGGGTGGCAGCGTGAGCGTCCTCCGCGCGCGGGGCGTCGGCGCGCTCATCGCGGGCGTCGTCGTGTCCTCGCTCGGCACGCAGATGACGTTCCTGGCGCTGCCCTGGTTCGTCCTCGAGACGACGGGCTCGGCGACGCGTATGGGCATCGTGCTCGCGGTCGAGCTCGCTCCCGTCGCCATCCTCGGCATCCCCTCGGGCACGGTCATCTCGCGCTTCGGCGCGCGGCGCGTGATGGTCGTCTCCGACTTCGTGCGGACGCCGCTGCTCGCGTCGATCCCGATCCTCCACGCGCTCGGCTGGCTGAGCTTCCCCGTGCTGCTCGTCCTCGTGGCGCTGATCGGCGTCTTCCTCGCGCCGTACTTCGCGTCGCAGCGGCTCATCCTGCCCGAGCTCGTCGGTGACGACGAGCGGACGGTCGCCCAGGCGAACGCCGTCCTCGAGGGCGCCCAGCGCGTCACGTCGCTGCTCGGCCCCGCGACCGCCGGCGTGCTCATCGCCACGTTCAGCGCGCCCGTCGTGCTGTACGTCGACGCGGCGACGTTCTTCGTCTCGTTCGTCGCTGCTCGCGCTGTTCGTCCCGTCGCGCCCGCCGCTCCCGCAGACGGAGGAGTCGGGCGGCGTGCTGGCCGGGATCCGCTTCCTCCTCCGCGACCGGTTGCTCCGCGTCCTGGGCGTCACGGCGCTCATCACGAACGGCCTCGGGCAGATGATCGGCGCGGGGCTGACGTCCTCGCCTACGAGGAGTACGACAGCTCGCGCGTGGCGGGGCTGCTCTTCGCGGCGTTCGGCATCGGCGCGGTGCTCGGAAGCGTCGTCGCCGTGCGACTGGTCAACCGCTTCGACCCGTTGCGCCTCGGCGCGACCGCGTTCGTCGCGCTGACCGTGCCGATCTTCGCGCTCGCGATCGACCTGCCGGTGCCCGTCGTGATGGTGGCGCTCGCCACGTCGTCGTTCTTCAGCCCGCTCGTCAATGCGCCGCTCATCGGCGTCATCACGATGCGGACCCCCGAGGCGCTCCGTGCCAAGGTGATGACCGCCGTCCTGACGATGGCGCTCCTCGCCGGCCCGATCGGCCTTCTCGTCGCAGGCCCGCTGCTCGAGAGCTGGGGGCCGCGTCAGGTCTTCCTGCTCGTCGCGACCGGGCAGCTCCTCGCGACGATCCCTTTCGCCCTCGTCGCGTTCCGGAGCAGCGCTCCCGCCGCGGAGCCCGCGTAGCGTCAGGACTCCGGCTCGTCCTCGTCGTCCTCGCTCGGGCGCCTCGAGCATGTGGCGCCAGAGGTTGTCCATGAGGCGCATCCCGGCGGGGTGGAGGAGCACCGCCGGGAAGTCGAGCACGCCCGCCGAGAAGACCCTGGCGCCCGCCGTCGGTCTCGTAGTACGCCATCTCCGCGTGGAGCCCGGGCCCGAACAGGTTCGGGATCAGCGGCGAGCACCTTGGTACCCGGCGGCGAGAGCGGCGTCGTCGTGTCGATCTCGATCCCGAAGCCGCCGACCTCCTCCCCCAGCGTGTCGCCGTTCTCGAGCCCCGTGCCGTCGAAGAGCCAGGGCGCGACGGAGACGTCGGGGATGAAGAACGGCCCCTGGCGCGTCCCGTCGTCGTTGGCCCGGTACTGGACGCCGAGGAGACGCACCTCGGGTCGTTTCAGCGTGCGCCACTGCGCGACGCGCTTGAGCGACTGACCGCGCTTCTCGACCTTCCAGAAGAAGTTGTTCGCGGAGAGGAACACGAGGCGCCCGCCGAGGTCGCGGAAGCGCTCGACGAGGTCGTAAGCGCGCTGCGTCATGTACTCGCTGTGGCCGGGGAAGACGACGAGGTCGTACGCCTTCCGCAGCTCGTCGCCGCTCGGGAAGACGTCGAGGTCGTCGTCGGCGTAGACGTCGGGGTTGCGACGCGTCTTCTCGAGCCAGCGGAGGAACGGGAAGTCGTAGCGGAAGAACCGCGGCGGGACGCCCCGGTCGCGGTATGGCCGGTCGAGCACGACCGGCGGCGCCCCGCCCGCGTACCAGGTGTCGCCCCAGCCGTCGCCGTCCGAGTCGTAGAGGTTGTACGCCTGCCACGTGTTCGTCGGCAGAACGACCGCCACGCGTCCCTCGCTCGGCTCGCTCGGTCGAAGGACGAAGGGCGCGAACCCGACGCGGCCGTCCTCCGTCTCGAGCTTCGCCGCGTAGAGCCCGCTCGGCCAGTCGCCCGACTGCACGACGATCGTGCGGCGTGTCGAGCGCTTGCCGGTCCAGTCGACCGTGATCGGATCGCGCCATCGGCAGCCCGGTCATCTCGTCGCTCCGTTGGCTCGGGTCGGGGCCGTGGCCGACGCGCAGGAACGTGAGCGTGAACGACGGGGTGTCGGCGAGCACCCGGAGCGCCATCCGGTCCTCCGGGAGGTACGAGCGCTGCGTGAACGCCGCCTCGATGCCCAGCACGCGGACCACCGGTGCGTTCGCCCGGTCGGGCGTGGCCGGCCTACGCCCCCCGTAGACGCGCCGTCCGCCGTCTGCCTCGACGGTGAGCCGCATCACGTACGAGCCGACCGGCGTGTCCGGCGCGGGGCGCCAGGCGACCGCGTGCGAGCCGCCCGGCAGGGTGACCTCGCGGGACCAGCGAACCTCGCTCCGGTTGATCCCAGTCCGGACCGCGTCGAGGCGGACGCGCGCCTTGCGCTCCAGGTCGAAGAGCACCCGAGCGACGTCACGTCCCTCGACGCCCGGTGCGACGGTCACGAACAACGGCCGGTCGCCCGCGAACCGCTTCGCGGCGCCGCGCACGGCCAGCGCGGTCAACCTGGGTGATCGGTTCCCCTTCGCAAGCGCTGCGCCCGGAAGCACACCGAGTGCGGTGAGCCCCCCGATGGCGGCGCGCAGCAGCCGCCGCCGAGTGAGCGCCTCGAGCACCCCGGCATGGTAGTCCGGTCGGCGGTCACCGCGGTCGCCCTCGGGCGACGATCGTCGGGGACGACGTCAGCGCGTTGTCGAGGGGCGTCGCGTCAAGTGCGCCGACGAGTGTCGCGCGCGCACCGAACGTGACGTGCCCGACTTCCGCGTCCTCGTCGTCGAACGAGACGGAGAACGACACCTCGACGCTGCGCTCGGGCGGGATCTGGCGCGTCTGCGTCCCGGCCGACTCCCACTCGCGCACCCCGCGTTGCCGGAAGAGCTCGATCTGCGCGATCTCCGCCCGATGGCGGCTCCCGACGACGACGACGACGCGTGCCTCCTCGCCCGCTCGAGCGCGCCACGGAGCGATGATTCGCGCCAGCAGGATGTCGTGCGTCGACACCGTGATGGGCACGGAGGCCACGCCGACCCTCCCGTCTCGGGCGGTGACGTGGAGCGTCACGGTGTACCTGCCGTCGCGTGTGTAGCGGTGTGTCGGCTTCGGCTGTATCGAGGTCTCGCCGTCGCCGAAGTCCCAGGCGTGGAGCGCAATCCCGTCGCCTGCGGGGTCGTAGGAGAGGTCGAGGAGTCGGATCTGCTCGCCCGCCGCCGGCTCGGGGGCTCCGCAACGAAGCTGGCAACCGGAGTCGGGCGGACGGTGGCTGCGCAGTCCTCTGCCGTCATCGAGCGGATCCTCATGTGCGCGGCCAAGCCCCGCTCTAACACAGTGGCTCATCCGTGTCTTGTGCGGCGGGTTTCTCAGGCGTACCGTGGTCTCCCTCGTGACGACCGGAACGATCGAAATTCGGATGCTCGGCCCGCTGGAAGTGCGGGTCGGCGGCGTTTCCGTGCCTCTCGGCGGGCAGAAGCAGCGTGCTCTGGTGGCGCTGCTGCTCCTGAACGCGAACGACGTCGTTCCGCTCGACGTGCTGATCGACGAGTCGTGGGACGGGAAGCCGCCGCAGTCGGCGCCGGCGTACGTGCAGAACTGCGTGTCGAAGCTGCGGAAGGTGATCGGGAAGGAGACGGTGGAGACGCGGACGCCGGGGTACCGGCTGCGTGTCGACCCCGATTCGATCGACGCGCGGCGGTTCGAGCGGCTCGTGCGCGAGGCGCGGCCGCTGCCGGCGCGCGAGCGGGCGGTGGCGCTCCGTGAGGCGCTCGAGCTGTGGCGGGGGACGCCGCTCTCCGACCTCGCCTACTCGAGCTTCGCGCAGGATGCGATCCGCAACCTGGAGGAGCAGCGCGTCAACGCGCAGCAGATGCGGTTGGAGGCGGAGCTCGAGCTGGGGCAGCATCGCGAGGCGATCGGCGAGCTCGACGGGCTCGTGCGGGAGCACCCGACGCATGAGCGGCTGCGCTGGCTGCAGATGCTCGCGCTGCACCGCTCGGATCGGCGTATGGACGCGCTCGCCGCCTACCAGGAGGTGCGTCTCGCGATCGTCGAGGAGTCGGGGATGGAGCCGGGCGAGGAGCTGCGCGCGCTGCAGCGTCGGATCCTGCAGGACGACCCGACGCTCATGCCCGGCGGAGTAGCCGCGGAAGTTGCCGAGCGGCCCGCGCAGCTGGCGCGGAAGGTGGTCGCGGTTTGCATCGTCGAGCTGCTCGTCGACGACGAGCTGGACGTGGAGGCGGCGCGCGGGCTGGTGTCGCGCGGGCTCGCGTCGCTCGAGGAGATCGTCGTGCGACACGGGGGCACGGTCGAGCAGCTGCTGGGCGAGGAGGCGCTAGCGGTGTTCGGGCTGCCCGCCGCCCATGAGGACGACCTTCTCCGCGGGCTCCGGACGGCGACGGAGCTGCGGGACGCGCTCGGTTCGCTTCCGATGCGGGCCGCGGTGGAGACGGGAGAGGTGCTCGTCGGCGAGGACGGACGTGTCCTCTCCGGCGGGGCGCTGACGACCGCGCGGCGCGTGAGGGAGGGCGCGGGGGAGGGGGAGATCCTTCTCGGGCCTGCCGCGGCTGCGCAGTCGGCGGGCGCGGCGTGGACAGAGCCGTCGGAGGGCGGGCACCGGCTGGTCGAGCTCGTCGAAGGCGCCCCGGCGATCGCGCGTCGCCCCGACGCGCCGCTCGTCGGTCGCCGGGCCGAGCTCGAGCGGCTCGTGCTTGCCGTGCGCGAGTCCGCCGCCGCGTCCGCCTGCCGCCGGGTCGTGGTGCTCGGCGAGCCGGGGATCGGGAAGACGCGCCTCGCTGCCGAGCTCTCCCGGACGCTCGCGGACGAGACATGCGTCCTCACCGGCCGCTGCGTCCCGTACGCCGAGGGCGCCACCTACCTGCCACTCGCCGAGATCGTCGAGCAGATCGCGGGCGGCGAGGAGATCGGTGCGGCAATCCACGCGCTGCTCGACCGGGAGCCGGACGGCGAGCAGGCGGCGACGCGGCTGGTGGATGCGCTCTCGGGCGCGGCCGCGGTCGACAGCGGTGACGTCTTCTGGGCCACCCGCACGCTCCTCGAGAAGCTCGCGCGTGAGCAGCCGCTGCTCGTCGTGCTCGAGGATGTCCACTGGGCGGAGTCGACGTTCCTCGACCTCGTCGAGTACCTGGTGGGCTGGAGCACGGACGCACCGATCGCCCTCGTCTGCCTCGCCCGCACGGAGTTGCTCGACGCGCGCCCTGCGTGGGCGACGGACACGGTGGCGCTGCGGCCGCTCGCGGACGATGAGACCGCCGAGCTCCTCGAAGCTCTGCCAGAGTCGCTCGCGCTCGATGCCGACGGCCGAGCTTCGGTGGTGGCGGCCTCCGAGGGGAACCCGCTCTTCCTCGAGCAGCTCGCGGCGTACGCGCTCGATGGCCCGCTCGAGCCGGGGACAGTCCCCGGGTCGCTCGAGTCCCTGCTGGCAAGCCGCCTCGACAGGCTTCCGCCGCTCGAGCGGAGCGATCCTCGAGCGTGCCGCCATCGTCGGTCGTGAGTTCACACGCGCCGCCGTGGACGCGCTCTCGGCGGACGAGGGGCATGGCGCCGCGACTGCGCTACTCGCTCTCGTTCGCAGACGCCTTGTCCGGCCGGATGTCATCCGCGGGCGCGAGGACGCCTTCCTGTTCGACCACGCGCTCATCCGCGACGCGACCTATGCGGCGGTGGCAAAGACGGAGCGGGCGCGCCTCCATGAGCAGCTGGCCCGCTGGCTCGACCGGCGAGGCGAGCTCGACGAGATCGTGGGCTATCACCTCGAGCAAGCGGTGCTGAATCAGCTCGAGGTCGGCGGCAGCGCGGAACACCTTGTCGAGGAGGCCAGCGAACGACTGGCCCGAGCAGGCAGGCAGGCCGCGTGGGCGCGTGACAATCGTGCAGCCGTCTCCCTGCTCACACGCGCCACCGTGCTGCTTCCGCGGACTGACGTGCGCCGTCTCGAGCTCGAGTGCGAGCTAAGTGTCCCGCTCAAGAACCTCTGGGAATGGCGTGCCGCCCTCGACCTCCTCGACGATGTTGCCGTGCGCGCGGCCGACCTCGGCAATCGCCGGCTGGAGCTGCGCGCCCGCGTCGAGCAGGTCTGGCCGCGTCTGACCTCGGGCGAGTACGACGTCGAGGCCGCCTCGAGCACGGCCCTCGACGCCGTTCGCGTGTGTGAGAGCGAGGGCGATCTCCTGGGACTCGCACGCGCGTGGTTCCTGCTCGTGACGGTCGAGGGCCGTCTGCGCGGGCAGTTCGACGGGGCGTTCGAAGCGGCGAGGAATGCTGCCGAATGCTTCGCGCGCCACGGAACGCCCGGCGTCGCTGATTACTTCCTCGTCGATGCGATGCTCGACGGCTCCACGCCCGTCGACCAGGCAACCGTGTTCTGTGAGTCGCTCCTCGGACGGGCTGACCTTCCGAAAAGCCACGAGGCGCTTCTGCTCGTCGAGCTGGCGTGGCTTCGAGGCTGGAACGGTGACCTCGCGCAGGCGCGCGCTCTCGTCGACCGCGCTCGTGCCCAATACGGAGAGATCGGGGACGGGATCGCGATCGCGACCGTGGTTTCGGCGTGCCAGGCGAGCATGGCCTTGCTGGACGGAGACGCGCAGACGGCCGGCATGGTCGCGCGGGCCGGGCTCGAGGAGGCGACGCGCCGAAACGACAGCGTGTGGAGGACACACTTCCTCGGGCGGCTCGCTCATGTGGCGGTCATCGAGCGAGACTACGAGCGAGCAATCGCCCTCACGGGCGACGCGCGCCAGGTGGCGATGGACGGTGACGTCTTCCAGGCGCTCGAGTGGCGAATCCCACGCTCGCGTGCGCTCGCGGCGCTCGATCAGCTCGACGTGGCAGAGGAGCTTGCGCGGGAGACGCTGACCGTCGTCGACGCGACGGATAGCCTGTACGCCCAGGGCGAGGCGCGCGTCGTCCTGGCGGAGGTGCTTGCCACGGCCGGTCGGTCCGACGCGGCGGTGACCGCGGCCGAGGACGCAGCGTCGATCTTCGAGCGGAAGGGATTGACGCTCCTCGCCGGACGGACGCGCGCCCAGGTCGAGAAGTACCGCCGAGGGGAGCCCGGCGTGCGGGCTCCCCTCGAGCGTGCCTAACAGTTCGGCGGGCAGATGCCGCTCGGCATGGTGGTCCGCTCGGGCCGGCTATCCTGCCCGGCGCCGAGGGTCGGAGCGAACGAGGTCGCGAGTGCGATGGCTGCGAGGAACGCGATGAGCGCGCTCGCCGCGCGCGTGCGAATGAGTGCCGCATGCATGTTGTCCACCTCCTTCCGCGTCTGCATGCGGCGAGGCTCGAAGGAGGCCCAAACCGTCTCCCCACGGTTTTCAAACGGTTCGCTAACGACTTCGACTGAAGTGTGGACCAGCGCAACGCCGAGGGCCTGGCTGACGCCGGACACCTTGACGAGGCGCCGCGCTACGGACGCGCGAGCCGCGCCCACAGGTTCGCGAGCACGCGCGGAACACCCGGCTCGAGCGCCTGGCCCGCAAGGCTGAACGCACCGGCGGCGAAGACCTTCGCGCCTCCCCTGGTCTCGTAGTAGGTCATCTGCGCCGTGAAGCCGGGGCCGAAGAGGTTGCGGATCTCGGCGATCACCTGGACGCCCGGCGGCGACGCGGCGGACGTGCGGTCGATCTCGATGCCCCAGTCCTCGCCGAACCGCGAGCCGGGCCGGATGTCTGTGCCGGCGAAGAGCCAGTCGGTCGCGGGGACGTCACGCACGAGCCATGAGCCACGTTTCTCGCCGCTGTCGTTGCCGCGGTACTGAACACCGAGCAGCGCTGCCTCGGGCCTATCGAGGTCGCGCCACTGCCTCGTCTTCGTCACGACGTCACCGCGCTTCACGACCTGCCAGAAGAAGTTGTTGGCCGACAGGAACGCGAGGTTGCCGCCGAGATCCCGATAGCGCTCGACGACGTCGTACTCGCTCGTCGTCACGTACTCGTGGTGGCCCGGGAACACGATGAGGTCGTAGGCGACCGCGAGCCGGCCCCGTCGCGCAGCTCGTCGAGGTCCTCGTCGGTCAGCACGTCGACGTCGCGTCCCGACCGCGCGAGCCACTGCAGGAACGGCAGGTCGTAGCGTCGGAAGTGGTACGGCACGCCGCGGTTCAGGAACGGGCGGCCGAGGCGCACGGTCCGTCGATTCCAGTCGCCGTACCACGAGTCCGGCTTGCCGTCCCCGTCGTCGTCGCGCAGGTTGTACGTCTGCCAGGTGAGTGTGGGGAGGACGATCGCGACACGGCTCGTGCCCAGCTCGCGCGGTCGGACGACGAGGGGCGCGAAGCCAAGGCGGCCGTCCGGTGCCTCGAGCCGCGCGAAGTAGAGCCCCCACGACCAGTCCCCGACCGGGATCCGCACGACTCCCGACTCGACAGGACGGCCCTGCGTCACGGGGACGCCCTGCATCTCGTTGTTGCCGCGCGTTGCGATCTGCTCCTTGCCGACGCGGAAGAGCTGCATGCGCACCGGCTTCGGCTCCGGCCGGACCACCAGCATCGCGGTCTCGCCGGGCGCGTAGCTCTCGCGGCGGAACGCCGCCTCGACGCTCGGGACGAGCTCGATCGCCGTCGGCGCTCGGCCCTCGTGCTCCTCGTCCTCGTGGTGCGAGCCGTGCAGCGCGGCTGTCTGCGCGCCCCCCGAGAGCAGCGCGAGGGCGGCGACGAGCACCGCCGTGGGATGTGCTGTGACCGTGGACATGCGGCCACGGTCGGAACCACCTCAAACCACCCCCGAACCACGGTCCAACGGGCCGCAAACGGTCGTGTGAGCGGGCGATTAGGACGCGGTGGGAGAACGGGTGCTACAAACGCCGTGGAATGCAGGAGTTCCTGATCCTCGGCCCGCTCGAGGTGAGGAGCGAGCAGGGCCCGATCGGCCTCGGGGGGCCGCGCCAGCGCGCCCTCCTGACCGCCCTGCTCCTACGCGCCGGGCGCGTTGTCCCGACAGAGCAGCTCGTCGACGAGCTCTACGGCGCCGATCCGCCGCCGACCGCGACCGCGTCGCTGCAGAACGCGGTCGTCGCGCTCCGGAAGGCGCTCGGTCCGGATGTTCTCGTCACGCGGCCGCCGGGGTACGTCCTGGCGGTGTCAGCCGAGCAGATCGACGCACGGCGCTTCGAGCAGCTGCTCGCCGACGCGAGAGCCAGCGCACCGGAGGAGCGTCGAACGCTCCTCGTTCGCGCGCTCGACCTCTGGCGCGGCCCTCCGCTCGCCGAGTTTGCCTTCGAGGAGTGGGCGCAGCCCGAGGCCAGGCGGCTCGACGAGCTCCGCCTGGTCGCGGGGGAGGAGCGGATCGCGGCCGACATCGACCTCGGGCGCCCCGCCGACGTCGTCTCGGAGCTCGAGTCACTCGTCCGGGAGCACCCGCTGCGTGAGCGGCCGTGCGAGCTCCTCATGCGTGCGCTGTATGCGGCAGGCCGCCAGGCCGACGCACTCGCCGCCTATGACGCCCACCGGGAGGCTCTCGACGAGCTCGGCCTCGAGCCGGGCGAGTCGACCCGGCACCTCCAGGCGTCGATCCTCCGACACGAGGCCGGGCTGACGCCGGGGCGGAACGGCGGCTCACATGACGCGGAGGCCGAGATCGTCAAGGCGCTCGTCGCGGGCCGGGTTGTCCCCGTGCTCGGGCTCGACGGCGGCAGCGACCTCGCCGCGCACCTCGCCGCGGCGTTCGGCTACCCCAGCGACCGCCCGCTCGACCTCGCCCGTGTCTCGCAGTACGTCGCCACGATGAACGGCTCCGGCCCGCTGTACGACGAGCTGCACCGGCGCTTCGAGGAGGCCCTCGAGCCACAGCCCGTGCATCGGTTCCTCGCGGGGCTGGCGCCTCTGCTCCGCGAGCGCGGGGCGCCGCACCAGCTGATCGTGTCGACCCGGTACGACCTCGCGCTCGAGCGCGCGTTCGAGGAAGCGGGGGAAGAGGTCGACGTCGTGACCTACGTCGCGAACGGCCCTGCCCGCGGGAAGTTCTGGCACCGCGCTCCCGGCGAGGAGCCGTGCGCGATCGACGTTCCGAACACGTATGCGACGGAGCTCTCGCTCGAGCGGCGCACGGTCCTGCTCAAGCTCCATGGCGCCGTCGACCCGTTCCCGGAGCGCGAGTGGGAGAGCTTCGTCATCACCGAGGACGACTACATCGACTACCTGGGTCGCTCTGACGTCGCATCGTCTGTGCCGGTCGCGCTGGCCGCACGCCTGCGGCGGAGCCACTTCCTCTTCATCGGATACGAGATGGTCGACTGGAACCTGCGGCTGGTAATGCATCGCGTTTGGGGCGACCGCCCTGTTGCGTACCGCTCCTGGGCGGTCGATCCCGCGCCGACTCCGCTCGAATCGGCGTTCTGGCGCCGCTTCGAGATCGACGTGCTCGACGTCGAGCCCGACGCGTACGTCGAGCTGCTCGCCCGCCGTCTCGAGAGCGTCTCGTGAACGTCAAGTCGCCGTACCGTGGCCTCGCCGCCTTCGAGGACTCCGAGCTCGATGCGCTCTACTTCTTCGGCCGCGAGCGCGACACGGAGATCGTCGTCGCGAACCTGATCGCCTCGCGCTTCACCGTTCTCTACGGGCCGAGCGGCGTCGGCAAGTCGTCGCTCCTCCTCGCCGCGGTCGCGAGGACGCTGCGCGAGCTGCCGGAGGAGCCGGTCGTCGTCGTCTTCTCGGCTGGAGCGACCACCCCGCGCACGTGCTCGCCGCGGCGCTCGCCGAAGCGGCGAGGATCGAGGGCGGCGAGCTGCTCGACGTCGGCGAACGCGCGCAGGCCGAGCGCGACGTCTACGTGATCCTCGACCAGGCGGAGGAGTATTTCACCTACCACGGCGACGCAGGCGGCTTCGAGCGGGCGCTCGCCGAGCTCGTGAACCGGCCGCTGCGGGTCAACGTGCTCCTCTCACTGCGCGAGGACACGCTGGCGCGGCTCGATCGTCTCAAGGGATCGATCCCGAACCTGTTCGCGAACGTGCTGCGTCTCGACCGGCTCGATCGAGCCGCGGGACGTGCAGCGATCCTCCGGCCGCTCGAGCGGTGGCGGGAGCTCGAGGGAGAGGAGGTCGTCGCGGAGGACGTGCTCGTCGAGCGGGTTCTGGACGGAGTCGGCGCCGGCCGGATCGAGCTCGGCCCGGGCGGCCTCGGTGCGGCCGAGCCGAACGGGTCGCCGCGTGGGATCGAGGCGCCGTACCTCCAGCTCGTGATGCAGCGCCTCTGGGACGTGGAGCGCGGCGCCGGGTCGTCGACGCTCCGGGTGGAGACTCTGGACACGCTCGGCGGCGCCGGCCAGATCGTCGCCGATCACCTGGAGCGGGCGATCGGCGCACTGACGCCCGACCAGCGCGAGATCGCGGCGCGCCTCTTCGACCACCTCGTCACACCGTCCGGGATGAAGATCGCGCACGAGGCCTCCGACCTCGCGGAGTTCGCGGGCGCGCCGGAGGCGGATGTCCGCCCTGTCGTCGAGACGCTCGCCAACCACCGCATCCTGCGTACCGACGAGGGCGGCCGGTGGGAGATCTTCCACGACGTGCTCGCCGGCGCCGTGCTCGGCTGGAAGAGTAGACACGACGCGGAGCGGGCGGTCGAGCGCGCCCGCGAGGAGTCGCGGAGACGCCACCGCCGGCTCGGCCTGCTCGCGTTCGGCGCGCTCGTGGGCCTCGCGCTGGCGTCCGCGCTCGCGGTGTTCGCCCTGGCGCAGCGGAGCGACGCACGCGAGCAGGCCCGAGTCGCGATGAGCGGGCAGCTCGCCGCGAGCGCGTTGTCGCTGATCGACAGCGATCCGGAGCTGGGGCTCGCACTGGCGCTGGAAGGCGCACGGTTCAGCCCGAATCCACGCGCCGAGGATGCGCTTCGTCGGACGCTCGCCGACTCGCGCGAGCGAGCGATCTACGACGTCGGCCGTCCGCTCGTATCGCTCGATCTCGACCGATCGGGGTCGAGGGCGCTGGTCGTCGACGCGGGTCACGTTGCGCGGCTGATCGACCTTCGGGCCGGCGCCGAGCAGTGGGCGCGCCGGGTCGACGGTGCCGCAGCGGCGTTTGCTCCCGACGGGCGCACGGTGCACGTCGTCCACCGACGGTCGCTCCTGCGACTGGACGCGACGACGGGCAAGCCTCTCGGCGATCCGGTTCGGCTTGTCCTGCCGGGCAGCGTCGAGAAGCTCATCCCGAGCCCCGACGGTCGCGTAGTGATCGTGGTCGCCGGCAAGCCTCGAGCCCGCGTCGTCGACATCGCGACGGGGGCTGCGGTCGGCCGCGTCAAGCAGCCGCCGCGGGTCACCGACGCGGCGTACGCGACGTCGGGGCGCCTCGTCGCCAGCGCGGGCGTCGATCGCTCGGCGCGCCTCTGGGATACCCGCACGTGGACGGAGACGCGAGCTCTCCGGGGCCATGAGGGCCAGGTGATCGTCGTTGCGTTCGACCCCACGAGCGACCGTGTCGCGACGGGCAGTACGGATCAGACGGCACGGATCTGGCGTGGCCGAACCGGCGCCCTCGTGACGCCCCTGTACGGGCACACGGGCCCCGTCGAGGACGTGGCGTTCGGTCCCGGCGGGCTGGTGGTGACTGCCAGCGGCGACGAGACGGCGAGGACGTGGGCCGCGGACGGCCGGCCGATCCAGGAGCTCCGGGGGCACACCGGCTCGATCGTCGCCGCCGAGTTCGCAGGGCGCGACGTCGTCGTCACTGCGGGAGCGGACGGGACGATTCGCACGTGGGACCCGGGGACCACCGTGGAGCTGAGCCCTGCGCAGGTCGAGGCGCCGCCTCCGCCGTCGAAGCGCGCGACCGGCGCGGGGGGAGCACGGGCGGAGGCGGTCGAGTCCGTCGTCCGCCTACGGACCGCCGCCGGCGAGAAGGTGCTCCGCGGCCATACGGATCTCGTCAACACCGTCTCCTTCAGCCCGGACGGGCGACTCCTGGTGTCCGCGGGCCGAGACCACGACGTCATCGTCTGGGACGTTGCGAGCGGCGAGATCGTGCATCGCTTCTCCGAGGCACATTCCGGTTCCGTCGCCGACGCTCGCTTCAGCCCGGACGGGCGGTGGATCGTGACCGCGGGGCCTCGGTCGGCACGCCTGTGGAACGTGGCCGACGGACGCGACCTGATGTACCTCTTCGGCCCGAAGCCGCTCCTCACGGGCGTCGGGTTCCGGCCCGATTCGCGGACGATCGTCACGCGCGAGGAGAGCGGGGTCGTCCGACGCCACGTCTGCGAGCTCTGCGGCGACCTCGACGAGCTGAGCGCGCTGGCGCGATCACGGCTCGCCTCGACAGGAAGAGTGCTCAGCGAGGAGGAGCGAGCGCGGTTCCTCGGGTGATCGACTTCGTGGGTGCCGGCTCAGTCGGCAGCCCGAGCGACGTCAGCTTCCGCATGAGCCCTTCGGCGCCGTCGCCGCGGTCGATCCGCACCCGGGCGAGGGTGAAGCGGCCGGTCGTCGGCGAGGCGAGCCCGAGCTGGGTCGTCGTCGCTCCCTCGTATCCCGCCGCCTCGACCGCCGCGATCGCCTCGGCGTCGTAGCGGCCCGCGGGGTAGCAGAAGAACCGCGGCGTGACGCCGAACAGGCGCCGGATTGCCCGCCGCGAGCCGGCTACCTCGTGCCGCAGAGCGGCACCGTCGGTGACCACGAGATCCGCATGCGTCATCGAATGCGCGTCGATCTCCCAGCCGGCGGCGATCAGCCGCCGAACGCCGGAGCGCGGGACCCCCCACGACGGTGCAAGGTTCGAGAGGTCGAGATTGAGCACGCCGGGCCAATCCTGGGCCGCCAGGATCGGGAGCGCGGCCGTGACGTGGCTCCGGTACCCGTCGTCGAACGAGAGGACGACCGGGCGCACGGGAAGTGTTGCACGGCCGTTCCAGGCGTCGACCACGCGCCCCAGGGTCACCGCCTCGTAGCCGCTCCGGGCGAGCCGGCGGACCTGCGCCCCGAGCTCGGCTCGGGAGACGTACAGGTCGGGGAACGGCGCCGAGCGCGGCGGCTCGCCGATGACGTGGTACATGAGGACCGGCACGGCGCGCCGGTCGGGCGTGCAGCGTGCTCCGGCGGCCGTTGCCGCAGATTGGGCAAGGAGGATCGTCGCCACCAGCACTGCCGGTCCGATTCGTCGCCTCGTCTCCATGAGGCGCACGCTCGGACGGGCCGCAAACGGCCCCCAAACGGCTCGTCAACGGGTCGCCAACGGGCCTGCCCGACGCGCCGTGGAGCACGCCTCCGAAGCCCGTCCGCACGGCGTCTACGACGCGCGCGTCCTCGGCCGAGCGGCCGGCGACGCCGAAGGCGTCGCTTGGGGCGGCGGCGACCGCCGCCCCGAAGCTCCGTAGCCGGTCGCTACTTCGTCGATGCGGAACGAGTACGGCGCCGAGACCGTGGCGGCCTTCGACGTGACCGTGATCGTGCCGCGGACGGTCGACGGCTTCGCGACCTTCGGTGCCATGAGCCGGCACGTCGCCATGCCCGCGCTTCAGCTGACCCGTCGAGCGCTTCGTCGTCGACGCCCACCTTCGTCATGCAGCGGACGGTGCCGGTCCGGATCGCCTTGCTCGTCTCGACCTGCCGCACCTGCGCCCGCACGATGACCGGCTTGCCGGACTTCGCCGACGTCGGCGTGGCGGTCGCTCGGCCGATCGAGAGCGTGTACGGATCGTCGCTCTCGAGGTCGTCCTCCGTGCCCGAGCAGCCGAGATCGGTCGAGTCGATCTTGCCGTCGCCGTCGTCGTCGCGACCGTTCGCGCACTGCTTCAGTGCCAGCTCGTAGCGCCAGGTCCCGGCGTCCGGCGCGGCGTCGACGCCTGCGACCTCGTCGCCGTTGAACTTCGCCGAGATGACCATGAAGTCGAATGCGGTCGCGGTGCCTATCAGCGTGCGAGGCAGGGTCAGACGCCAGCTCGCTGCCGCGCCGAGCTCGAACCGTCCGCTGAGCCCGGTCGTGGGCGCGTCGACCCACGCCGACCCGTTCCAGGTCTCGACGCTGATCCCCGGGAAGAGCATGAATGCCTGCAGATCGAACCCTTCGTCTCCGGTTGCGGCGTTCCCGTCGGTGTTGATCTGCAGCAGGTGAGCCTCGTTGTCCGGCAGCCGCGAAGGCACCGCGATCTGGAACGAGACCGAGCGTGTTGTCGTTCGTGACGACGACCTGGGTGAGATCCGGTGCCGCGCCGCTGTCACCGGTCCCGTCGGTGTACGTCTGCTCCGCGCCGGCGGCACCCGCGATCACGAGCGAGCCGATCGCGACGAGAAGCGTCATGAACCATCGCATTTCGTCTCCCTTCTTCGTCTCGCGAGCCGGCCCGACGCCGTGCTCCGCGCGCTCGCACGATCGGGGAAGGCGCTCATCGGGCCCTCATCGCGGCCTAACGTCGCCGCGCGGAACACGCGTTCGGCCCGTTGCTACGCTCGACGGAGTGCCCGAGCTCCGCGTGACCTCCGCCTACCGCCCGACCGGCGACCAGCCGAAGGCGATCGCGCAGCTCGCCGAGTCGCTTCGCGCCGGGAACCGCGGACAGACGCTCCTCGGTGCGACCGGGACCGGGAAGACGGCGACGATGGCCTGGGTCATGGAGGAGCTCAAGCGCCCGGCGCTCGTGATCGCCCACAACAAGACGCTCGCCGCGCAGCTCTGCAACGAGTTCCGGGAGTTCTTCCCCGAGAACGCCGTCGAGTACTTCGTCTCCTACTACGACTACTACCAGCCCGAGGCGTACGTCCCGCAGGCCGATCTCTACATCGAGAAGGACTCCTCGCAGAACGACGACATCGCGCGCCTGCGGCTCGGCGCGACGAGCTCGCTCCTCACGCGGCGCGACGTGGTGGTCGTCGCCAGCGTGTCGTGCATCTACGGCCTCGGCTCGCCCGAGGAGTGGCGCGAGCGCGTCCTGATCCTCGAGGTCGGCACCGAGCACGACCGCGACGAGCTGCTCCGGACGCTGATCGACTCGCAGTACGTCCGGAACGACACGGTGCTCGCGCGCGGCCGCTTCCGGGTGCGCGGCGACGTCGTCGAGGTGCAGCCGGCGAACGCGGAGACCGCGTACCGGATCTCGATGTTCGGCGACGAGGTCGAGCAGATCTCGCACTTCGACCCGCTCACGGGCGAGGTGCTCTCGAAGCTCGACAACCTCGCGATCTGGCCGGCGACGGAGTACGTCACGTCGAAGCCGACGGTCGAGCGCGCGGTCGACGAGATCCGCCACGAGCTCGAGGAGCAGGTCGCGAGGTTCGAGGCCGAGGGGCGGATGCTCGAGGCCCACCGGATCCGGCAGCGCACGGAGTACGACATGGAGATGCTGAAGGAGCTCGGCTTCACGAGCGGGATCGAGAACTACTCGCGCATCCTCGAGGGCCGCCCGCCCGGGTCGCACCCGTTCACGCTGATCGACTACTTCCCCGAGGACTTCGTCGTCTTCATCGACGAGTCGCACCAGACGGTGCCGCAGATCGGCGGGATGTACGAGGGCGACCGCTCGCGGAAGCAGACGCTCGTCGACTACGGCTTCCGGCTCCCTTCCGCGCTCGACAACCGCCCGCTCCGCTTCGACGAGTTCCTCGGCAAGGTGGGTCAGATGGTGTTCGTCTCGGCGACGCCGGGCTCGTACGAGCTCCGTCACTCGCAGGTCGTCGCGGAGCAGCTGATCCGCCCGACCGGGGTCGTCGACCCCGAGGTCGAGCTCCGGGCGACGAAGAACCAGATCGACGACCTGCTCGGCGAGATCCGCCGCCGCGAGCAGGCGAACGAGCGCGTCCTCGTCACGACGCTGACGAAGAAGATGTCCGAGGACCTCACCGACTACCTGCTCGAGTCGGGCGTCAAGGCGCGCTATCTCCACTCCGAGATCGACACGCTCGAGCGCATCCAGATCATCCGCGAGCTGCGGCTCGGCGAGTACGACGTGCTCGTCGGCGTCAACCTGCTTCGCGAAGGGCTCGACCTGCCGGAGGTGTCGCTCGTCGCGATCCTCGACGCCGACAAGGAAGGGTTCCTCCGCGGCAAGACCGCGCTCCTGCAGACGATCGGCCGCGCGGCGCGGAACGTGAACGGCACCGTCCTGATGTACGCGGACAAGCTGACCGAGGCGATCCAGGGCGCCCTCGAGGAGACGAACCGCCGCCGCGAGGCCCAGCTCGCGTACAACGAGGAGCAGGGGATCACGCCGGAGTCGATCGTCAAGGGCGTCTCCGACATCGCGGAGCTGCTCGCGCTCGAGTCGCCGACCGTTCCCGGACCGGCGGCGCCGGGGCAAGCAGGAGGTCTCGGGCATGAGCCGCGAGGAGCTCGAGAAGCTCGTCGTCACGCTCGAGGAGGAGATGTACGTCGCCGCCGAGGAGCTCCGCTTCGAGTACGCGGCGAAGCTCCGCGACGAGGTCAAGGAGCTCCGCCGCGAGCTGAACGCGCTGGCCGGCGCTCCCGGCTGACGTCCGCCGGAGAGGAATCCGGCCGCCGGCGTCGCAGAGGTCCGGATGGACGGCGACCGCGTGGTTCGGCGGTATCGCTCGGTGCCGGACCCGCGCGGCGTGCTCCCCTGGCTCGTCGGGGTCGTCCTGATCCTCGGCATGGCCGACCTCGCGCTTGCCCGGGCGCTGTTCTCGGAGGCCGCCTCGCCCGTCCGTGTCGCCCAGACCGCACCACCCGCGAAGGCAGAGCGCGCGACGTCGGCGCCGCGTGCCCGCGCCGCCGCCCCGGCCCTGAGGCCCACATCCCGAAGGCGGGGCTCTGGACGTTCCGCGGGAACGCGCGGCGGCAGCCTCACCGGAATCGGGCCCGTTCCTCGACGGTCGCCACGGATCGTCTGGCGGTACCCGCGCACCGGCGGGATGTGCTCGCGCTCCGCGGACGAGACGGGGACGTCGACGTGGTGCGGCGTCGGCTGGACCGGCCAACCCAACGTCATCCCGCGGCCGAAGGGCAAGCTCGAGCTTCGCTTCGGCGCCTACGACCGCCGCTACCACTTCCTCGACGCGGCGACGGGCCGCGTGGTGCGCCCGCCGCTGCTCACGGGCGATCTCGCCAAGGGCTCGGCCACGTCGGATCCCGACGGCTTCCCGCTGTACTACGCGGGCTCGCGCGACAACAGCCTCCGGATCGTGGCGCTCGACCGCGGACGGCCGACCGTCCTCTGGACGCTCGACAGCTACGCCGGCGGGCCGGTCACCTGGAACGACGACTGGGACGGCGCGCCGCTCGTCGTCAAGGGTCACCTTCTCGTCGGCGGCGAGAACTCGTGGTTCTACGTCGTCCGGCTGAACCGCGGCTACGACCGGCACGGCAAGGTGCGCGTCCGGCCCCGCGTCGTCGCCCGCGTCCCGAGCTGGGACGGGCGGCTGCTTGCCGCCCGCTCCGACCGCGCGTTCTCGATCGAGTCCTCCGTCGCCTACGACCGCGGCATCGCGTACTTCGCCAACTCCGCGGGCCTCGTCCAGGGTTGGGACGTGCGGCAGACGTTCCGCCGCGGAAAGCCGCCGCGTCGCGTCTTCCGCTTCTGGATGGGCGACGACACCGACGGCTCGGTCGTGATCGACGAGAAGGGCTTCCTCTACGTCGCGAGCGAGCTCGAGCGGTTCACGGGTCGCTCGCGAGCGGTCGGTCAGCTCGTGAAGCTCGACCCTCGGCGACCGCGGTCGCCGCTCGTGTGGTCGGTGCCGCTGCGGTCGATCGGCCGCGGCGGCAAGGGCGGCTCGTGGGCGACGCCCGCGGTCGTCGGCGACACGGTCTACATCGCGACGAACGCCGGCGGCGTCGTCGCCGTCGATCGCCGCACCGGCCGCACGCGCTGGAAGCTGGCCCTGCCCGGGCCGACCTGGGGGTCGCCCGTCGTCGTCGACGGCGTGCTCGTCGAGGGCGACTGCCGTGGCAACCTCCGCGCGTTCGACGTCACCGGGCGCCGCCCCCGTACGCTCTGGTCGATCCGCCTCGGGGGCTGCATCGAGTCGACGCCTGCCGTCTGGCGCGGTCGGATCTACGTCGGGACGCGCGGCGGCGCGCTCTACGCGCTCGCTGCGCGCTCGTGAGTCTCAGGCGTACTCGCCTCCGAGCCGTACGAGCGGCTCCGTCTCGATGCCGGGCTCGGCACGGAGCGACCCGGAGGACGAAGAACGTGTGCGTGCCTGTCTCCAGCTCGTCGGCGACGCCGCACTCGAGCCAGCCGAGTGCGCCGTCGAGCAGCGGTGCACCGTTCGTGCCGTCTCGCATCGCGACCCCGTGCCACATCGCGATCGGTGGCACGCCGCGCGCGAAGTGCTCGGCGACCTCCTGCTGATCGGCCGCGAGCAGCGAGAGCGCGCACGTCCCGGCCTGCCGCAGCAGCTCGTGGATCGCCGCCTGGCGCGAGATCGCGACACCGACCAGCGGCGGCTCGAGCGACAGCGACACGAGGCGTCGCGACCGTGAGCCCGACCCGCTGCCCGCGGGCGTCGACCGTCAGGACCGCGACACCGGTCGGCATCCGCCGCAGCACGTCCCGCAGCTCGTCCGGGCTCGTCACCGGCGACCGATGCTACGTTCGACGGAGACGAGAGGAGAGGCTCATGTGCCGAAACATCAAGACGCTGCACAACTTCGAGCCGCCGGCGACCGACGACGAGGTCTACGCGGCGGCGCTCCAGTACGTCCGCAAGGTGAGCGGCTCGACGAAGCCGTCGAAGGCGAACGAGGCGGTGTTCATGCGCGCGGTCGACGAGATCGCCCACATCACGAACCACCTCCTCGAGGACCTCGTCACCGCGGCGCCTCCGCGCGACCGCGAGGCCGAGGCCGAGAAGGCGCGGGCGCGGGCCGAGAAGCGGTTCGGTCAGGCCGCCTAGGCGTTACGCCGCAGCCAGCGAGGCGTTCTTGTCCGCGAGGTAGCGGAGGTACGGCTCGGGGTCGATCGGACCGCCGGCCACCCGTGCGATGGTCTCGGCAGGCGTGAACTTGCGCCCGTGCCGGTACAGCTGCTCGCGTAGCCATCGCGTGGATCTCGCCGAACTCGCCGCGCTCGATCTGGTCGTAGGCGTCCGGCAGGTCGGCGAGCAGGCGCTCCCAGATCTGCACGGAGAGGACGTTCCCGAGCTGGTACGTCGGGAAGTAGCCGAACAGGCCGGCGGCCCAGTGCGTGTCCTGGAGGCAGCCGAGGCGGTCGTCGGGCGGCCGGACGCCGACGAGCTCCTCGAGCTTCGCGTTCCACGCCTCCGGCAGGTCCTTCGTCGCCAAGCCGCCGAAGAGGAGCTCCTGCTCGAGCTCGAAGCGAAGGATGATGTGCAGCCCGTACGTCGTCTCGTCGGCGTCCACCCGGATCAGCGACGGCCGCGGGCGGTTGATCGCGCGGTGGAAGTGCTCGAGCGGGACGTCGGCGAGCACGCTCGCGAAGCCGTCGCGGAACGGCGGGTAGAACCAGCGCCAGAACTCGAGCGACCGGCCGATGACGTTCTCCCAGAGGCGGCTCTGCGACTCGTGCAGCGCGGACGAGCAGCCGGTCGCGAGCGGGCTCCGGTCGAGCGAGGGGTCGCCGCCGTGCTCGTAGAGGCCGTGGCCGACCTCGTGCATCGTCGAGAAGACCGAGGAGCCGTGCAGGTCGTTCTCGGCGTAGCGCGTCGTGAGGCGAACGTCCTGCGTCGCGAACGAGATGCAGAACGGATGGACCGTCGGGTCGAGCCGGAACGATCGCTCGTCCGCGCCGAACGCCCGTGCGACGACGAGCGACAGCTCGTGCTGCATGTCGATCGGATACGGGCCGGTGAGGAAGTCCTCCGGCTCCTCCGGCGGGCTCTGCGCGGCGAGCTCACGGAGCGCGGGGCGTAGACGGTCGAAGACGCGGCGCACCTCGCTCGTCTGCATTCCCTCCTCGAAGTCGTCGAGCAGGGGGTCGTACGGGTCTTCCGTCGGCGGGAAGCAGGCGACGTACTCGTGCTTCAGCTCGAGGGTTCGGTCGAGCCACGGCCGGAAGGCCTCGAAGTCGTCGTTCTCGCGCGCCGTCGCCCACGCCTCGACCGCCTCGGACGAGAGCTTCGTCATCCCGGCGCGGAGCTCGGCAGGGATGCGTCGTGCCTTCTCCCAGTCGCGCGTCGCCACGGCGACGAGGCAGGCGTCGTCCGAGTCGGGATCGATCCCGGCGACGTCCGGTGCGGCGCCTTCGAGCAGCTCGCCGATCTCGTCGCGGATGAAGAGCTCGTGCGCGAGCCTGCTGACGGTCGCGAGGTGGTCGCCGCGTGTCTCCGCGCCGCCGCGGGGCATCATCACGAGCTGGTCCCACTCGAGCACGCGAACGGCGACCGAGAGGTCGTTGATCTGCGCAAGTTCGCGCCGCAGGGCGAGCAATGCGTCCGACACGACGATCGGATCCTACCCCGGCTCCGACGCGATCCTAACCCGGTCGACGCGGACCGGATGGTCGGCGGCGGCGAGGAACTCGTCGTCGCTCGCAGAGTCGCCGTAGGCCCAGAGCTCGGCACCGTCGAGCTCCGCTTGCCCGCAGCCACTCCTCGACGCGGCGGGCCTTCTCGGGACCTCGACAGTTGGCGCCCCGCAGCCGCCCCGTCAGGCGGCCGTCCGCATCCTGCTCGAGTCGCGTGCACACGACGTCGTCGACGCCGAGCAGCTCGCCGAGCGGCGTCACGTACGGCTCGAGCGACGCGGACGCGAGGATCACGGTGTGCCCGAGCTCGCGGTGCCGGTGCAGGCGGGCGGTCGTGTCGTCTCGGAGACGCTCCGAGATGTACGTGCGGCAGAACTCCGTGCCGAGCCGGTCGAGCCCGGCAGCGTCGATCCCGCGAAGCGCCGAGCAGACGACCTCCTTGAGCCCGTCCCGGTCGCGGCGTGCGAGCGCCCTGGCAACGACGACGGGGTGCAGGGCGAGCGCGAGAGGGACCTGGAGACCCGCTGCTCTCCAGAGAAACGGCCGGACGCAATCCGAGCGGGTCAGCGTTCCGTCGACGTCGAAAGCGGCGACGACGGGACGCGAGGTCGGGGGTTCAGGCACCGCCGAACGAGGCTATACACTCGTTGCATGTCCGATGGCCCCGAGATCTTCGACGACCTCTATCTCGGCCTCCAGGCAGGCGGCGCCCTGCGCAAGCAGCGGCGCGGGGAGGAGCTGACCGAGGAGGAGCGTGAGGCAATCGGGCGCTGGCAGCAGATGTCGATGTGGCGCAAGGGCGTCGCCGTCGGCGCCTTCGCGATCGGCACCTTCGGCCTCGGCTTCACCCTTGGCGGGCTCGTGTTCGGCCGCCGCGCGCGCAAGGCCTAGCGGCTTCTTTCGATCAGGGATGCCCGGCCGGAGGCGAGGCGTCGTCGTGCCACGCCCCGCCTCCGTTGCCCGGCCTCGTCCGTCAGTCACTCCATCTCGAGAACGTCGCCCACGCCTCGTTGAATGCGGCCCCCTCGACGACGCCCTCGCACCAGTCGTGGTCACCGGGCTCGCCGCAGGCGCCCATCTGCGAGCCGCCGCCCTGCGCATACGCGTTCGCGAACGCGGATGCCAGGCGCTGCTGGAGCCCTGCCGTCTTCGCGGGGAAGTCCGGCTCGTTCGGCACGTTCTCCGGCGCCCAGGCGAAGCCGAGACGGCCACTCGGACCATCCGCCGGGTGTGTTCCGGCGTCGTGTCGGATCGCGTGGACCTGCTCGGAGAGGAAGTGCCGCATGACGAGATGATCGATGTCTGTGAACCCGAACCCCGACCGCCACTTCCAGGCGGCATTCGCGAGCGGGAGGTACGCCCTGCGGAAGAACGCCTCCGCTGCCGCCGTCCGCTCGCCGCCCGCGCGTGCGAGGTTCAAGGGTGCATCACGTACTCGATCAGACTGCCGCGCCCGGGTCATTCGTGGCGCGTCCTCGACGCCCCAGGCGCGGACGTCGCCGTATGTCTCCTGTGCCCAGAACCGCACGTGGGCGTCGGCCTCCACCCAGAAGGCCGCATCGGAGAGCCAGCCGCGCATGTTGCCGAGATAGACCGACAGGTTCTGCGTCCGCTGGCCGAGCCCGACGACGAACACGAGCCCCTTGCCGGAGCCGGTCGACGCGTCGCCTTCGTGCAGCCCGCGCAGGAAGTCGAGCAGGTTCCGGCGTGCCTGGCCGGCGTTCTGCCTGACGGCCGAAGGCACCTCGTTCATCGCCCAGAGATCGCCGCCCGCGACGTCATAGCCCGCAGCAGCCATGCGCCGACGGAACTCCTGTCCGGCCTCCGTCCAAGTCCGTCCGTTGGTGATCACCCAGGTCTGCCATGCCGGTCAGGTGGGCCTCGGCCATCGCGTGGAAGCGCGGGCCGAGCGCGCGGATCCGCCAGGCCTGATCCGGCCGGGGCATCGTCTTGTTCGCGGTCAGGGCCGGGAATCGAGATGTAGTAGTCGGCGCAGTGCGACGCCTGGGCCGGCGAGGTTCTGCGCCAGGCGGTTCCAGTCCGAGTCCGTGTACAGGGAGACCTCCGCGTGGAACCGGCAGTTCCGCCGGAGCGCTTCCGGCCCCTGCGAGGCGACGAGCGCGCTCTCGACCCGCGCCGTCTCGGCGGCGGCGGCCTCGATCTCGGGCGCGATCGGCCCGATTGCGTCGACCGGCTCGACGCCGGCGCAATCGACGGCGGAGAGGCGTCGCCGCCTCCTCGTCGCCGCAGGGCGGCGGCAGCCGATGACGAGATCCTGCGGAGCTCGGCCTCGTCGCGGCCTCGGACGGTGCCGGCGCTCGCGAGCAGCGGCGACGATCGCGAGCATCGGCGACCGACAAGATGATGCGTCGCATGACGGCCTCCTTGCTCGATTGGATCGCTCGTCACCGGGCGCTCGGCGCGGCTCACCGACCGCTCACAACGCGCCCACAGGGGTCGCCCGGCATCGATCGAACATATGTTCCGTCCGGTGACGGGGCTAGACTGACGGTCGCATGGCAGCCGGTGAGCTGATCGTCCACGGCGCCCGCGAGCACAACCTGAAGGACGTGACCGTCAGGCTGCCGCGGAACGCGCTCGTCTGTGTCACCGGGCTCTCGGGCTCCGGAAAGTCGAGCCTCGCCTTCGACACGATCTACGCGGAGGGGCAGCGACGGTACGTCGAGTCGCTCTCCGCCTACGCGCGCCAGTTCCTCCAGATGATGGAGAAGCCCGACGTCGACTCGATCGACGGGCTCTCTCCGGCCATCTCGATCGACCAGAAGACGACGTCGCGCAACCCGCGCTCGACGGTCGGGACCGTCACCGAGATCTACGACTACCTGCGCCTCCTCTACGCGCGCGTCGGTCGACCGCATTGCCCGATCTGCGGGCGGCCGATCGCCGGCCAGTCGCTCGACCAGATCGTCGAGCAGGTGCTCGCGCTGCCCGAGGGCATGAAGTTCACCGTCAACGCGCCGGTCGTGCGCGACCGGAAGGGCGAGTTCCGCGACGTGCTCGAAGAGCTCCGGAGCGACGGCTTCACGCGCGTGAAGGTCGACGGCGAGCAGCGGCTGCTCGAGGAGGAGATCGTCCTCGACAAGAAGTTCAAGCACACGATCGAGGTCGTCGTCGACCGCCTCGTGATGAAGCCGGACCTCCGCCAGCGGCTGACCCAGTCCATCGAGACGGCGACATCTTTGGCCGAAGGCCTGGTCGCCGATCGACGAAGTCGACGGCGACTACCACCTCTTCTCGGAGAACTTCGCGTGCCCCGAGCACGGCGTCTCGCTGCCCGAGCTCGAGCCGCGCATCTTCTCCTTCAACGCGCCGCACGGCGCCTGTCCGCGGTGCACCGGGCTCGGCGCGCAGCTCGAGATCGACCCCGACCTGCTCGTCCCCGACCCGGGCCTGTCGATCGAGGAGGGCGCGCTCGTCCCCTGGTCGCTCGGCGGGCAGGGGTTCTACGAGTCGGTGATCCAGGCGGTCGCCGACCGCGTACGAGATCCCGATGTCGGTGCCGTGGCGCGAGCTCACGAGCGAGCAGCAGGATCGCTTCCTTCACGGGACGGGCGGCGACCGGATCCTCGTCACCTACCGGAACCGGATGGGGCGCAAGCGCCAGTACACGATGGCATTCGAGGGGCTTGTGACGAGCCTGCAGCGCCGCTACCGCGAGACCGACTCGTCGCAGCAGCGCGAGCGGATCGAGGAGTACATGTCGATGCGGCCCTGCCCGGTCTGCCACGGCGCGCGCCTCAAGCCCGAGGTGCTCGCGGTGACGGTCGGCGACCGGTCGATCCACGAGTTCGCGCAGCTGTCCGTCACCGCGGCGCTCCGCTTCGTCGACGGGCTCGAGCTCACGCCGACGGAGGTGCTCATCGGCCGGCGGATCCTGAAGGAGATCAGGGAACGGCTGATGTTCCTCGACGACGTCGGCGTCGGGTACCTCAACCTCGACCGCGCGGCGCGGACGCTCTCCGGCGGCGAGGCGCAGCGGCTCCGGCTCGCGACCCAGATCGGCTCGCAGCTCGTCGGCGTGCTCTACATCCTCGACGAGCCCTCGATCGGGCTCCACCAGCGCGACAACGGCAGGCTGATCGGGACGCTCGAGCGGCTCCGCGACCTCGGCAACACCGTGCTCGTGGTCGAGCACGACGAGCAGATGATGCGATCGGCCGACTGGCTCGTCGACATGGGCCCCGGGGCGGGCGAGCACGGGGGAGAGGTGGTCGCCGAGGGGACGGCGCGGGACGTGACGCGCAACCGGCGGTCGGTCACCGGGCAGTTCCTCTCCGGCAAGCGCCGCATCGCCGTGCCGCCGCGGCGCGAGGACGACCGCGGGGTGTTCCGTGTCCTCGGCGCGCGCGAGCACAACCTGAAGGACATCGACGTCGAGTTCCCGGTCGGGAAGTTCGTCTGCGTCACGGGCGTCTCCGGCTCGGGCAAGTCGACGCTCGTCAACGAGATCGTCTTCAAGTCGCTCGCGAACCGGCTCAACAAGACGCGGACGAAGCCGGGCGCGCACGACGCGGTCGAGGGGATCGACTGCTTCGACAAGGTGATCGACATCGACCAGACGCCGATCGGCCGCACGCCTCGCTCGAACCCGGCGACGTACACCGACCTCTTCACGCACGTCCGCGAGTTGTACTCGCTGACGCCCGAGGCGAAGGTGCGTGGCTACAAGCCGGGCCGGTTCTCGTTCAACGTCCGTGGCGGCCGCTGCGAGACGTGCAAGGGCGACGGGCAGATCAAGATCGAGATGCACTTCCTCCCCGACGTGTACGTGCCCTGTGAGACCTGCCACGGGCGCCGCTACAACCGGGAGACGCTCGAGGTGCGCTTCAAGGGGAAGTCGATCGCCGACGTGCTCGAGATGTCGGTCGAGGAGGCGCTCGAGTTCTTCGCGAAGATCCCGAAGATCCGGCGCCGCCTGCAGACGCTGCACGACGTCGGGCTCGACTACATCCGCCTCGGTCAACCCGCGACGACGCTCTCGGGTGGCGAGGCGCAGCGGGTGAAGCTCGCCTCGGAGCTCTCGAAGATCGCAACCGGGCGGACGCTCTACATCCTCGACGAGCCGACGACCGGCCTGCACTTCGCGGACATCGAGAAGCTCCTCGAGGTGCTGCAGCGGCTGGTGGACTCCGGGAACACCGTGCTGGTGATCGAGCACAACCTCGACGTGATCAAGCAGGCCGACTGGATCGTCGACCTCGGCCCCGAGGGCGGCGAGGCGGGCGGCGAGGTGATCGCCGCCGGCACGCCGGAGGACGTCGCCGCGGTCGAGGAGTCGCACACCGGGCAGTTCCTCCGCGCCGTGCTCGCCGAGCCGGCCGCCGCCGCCGCCTGACGAGCAGTCGCTCGCGCAAGGTCCGCTCCCGGCCGCCGCGGTCGCGCCACGCCCGCCCTGGACGTCGACCCGTGCTCCCTGCGATGCTCGCGCGCATGCGACCCGGTCGTGTCGGCGCGAGGCTTGCCGCCTTTCGTGAGCTGTGGCAGAACCCGGCGCTGCGACGGGCGGAGCTCGCGTGGGGCGGCTTCCACGCGGCTGAATGGGCGTCGCTCGTCGCCCTGAGCGTCGTCGCGTTCGAGGCGGACGGCGCAGGCGCCGTCGGGCTCGTCCTTTTCGCCCGCATGGTCCCGAGCGCGTTGGTGGCGCCGTTCGTCGCCGTCGTCGGCGACCGCTACCGCCGGGAGCGGATCCTGATCGTCGTCCATCTCGTCCGTTCCCTGGCTTGCCTCGGGGCCGCTGTCGCGCTCGCAGTCGACGCCAACATCGCAGTCGTCTACGTCCTTGCCGTGCTCGCAGCCGTGCCGCTCGCGGCACACCGGCCGAGCCACCTGGCGCTGACACCCTTGCTCGTGCGGACGCCGCGGGAGCTCGCCGCGTCGAACGTGGCGGCGCTGACGTTCGAGTCGGGCGCCGTCCTGCTCGGTCCGGCGCTCGCCGCGCTCCTGCTCGCCGTGTCCGGCCCCGCGGCGGTGTTCGGCGCGTGCGCGGTCATCTCGTTCCTCTCGTTCGTCGCCATCGCAGGCGTCAGGCCGGCGGTGTCCGTGGAGGCGCCGGCGGAGCGCATCGGCGTGCTCCACGAGCTTCGGGAAGGCGCGCGGTCGCTCGCCGGGAACCGACCCGTTCGCCTCGTGGTGAGCCTGTTCGGGTCGCAGGCGTTCGTCCGCGGCGCGCTCAGCGTGCTGCTCGTCGTGGTGGCCATCGACGTCCTCGACATGGGCGAGTCAGGTGTCGGGATCCTCACCGCCGCGTTCGGAGTAGGAGGGATCGTCGGTGCGACCGCGGGCGTCTCCCTGGTCGGCCGCGGCCGGCTGGGGCGCCCCTTCCAGCTCTCCCTCGCCGGATGGGGGCTGCCGCTCGTCATGCTCGCCGCCTGGCCCGAGCCGTGGGTCGCCGTCCTGTGCCTGGCACTGTCGGGCCTTGCGAACAGCCTTCTCGACGTCGCCGGGTTCACGATCATGCAGGAGAACGCGGACGAGCGGGTGATCGGACGCATCTTCGGGCTGTTCGAGCTCGTCGTGATCGCGACCGTGGGCATCGGCTCGCTGCTCGCACCAGTCGCGATCGAGTTGCTCGGCGCACGGGGCGCGCTGGTCGTGGCCGGAGGCCTCCTCGTCGGGCTCGCGGCGCTCGCGACCCGGAGCCTGGGGCGGATCGACGACGAGGCTGAGATCCGCGTCGCGGAGCTCGAGCTTCTCCGGCGGACATCTCTCTTCGCGCCGCTGCCGTACGCGGCGCTGCGGCGCCTGACGGCGTCGCTGGGCGAGTATCACGCCGAGCCGGGCGAGGAGATCGTCCGGCAAGGCGACGCGGGCGACGTCGTATACGTGATCGAGCAGGGTCGCGCGTCCGTCAGCCGGGACGGCGACGTCCTCCGCGAGCTCGGCCCCGACGACGTCTTCGGGGAGCTCGCGCTCATCCTGGACGTGCCGCGGACGGCGACCGTGACCGCGACCGACCCCCTCGTTCTTCGGACGCTCGCCCGCGAGCCGTTCCTCGCCGCGGTCACCGGGAACCAGCTCAGCCACGACGAGCTTCGCCGCATCGTGGCGGCGCGTACGCCCTCGGAGTTCGCCGGCCCCGCGCCCCGCTAGCCTCAGCGGGCGGTGGGCGCGAAGCGCACGATCGCGATCGTCGGGGCCGGATTCTGCGGAACCACCGTCGCGGTCAACCTCCTGCGCGCATCGCCGGCGGCCGTCGGCCGCATCCTGCTCGTCGAGCGAGTCGAGCGCCAGATCGGCGGCGTCGCGTACTCGACGACCTCCGGCAGTCACACGTTGAACGTGCCGGCGGGGCGGATGAGCGCGTTCGAGGACGATCCCGACGACTTCCTCCGCTTCGTCCGGGCGAGCGACCCGTCGCTCACCGGCGGCTCCTTCGTCCCGCGCCGGACGTACGGCGAGTACCTCGCGATGCGGCTCGAGGAGGCGCGAGATGCGTCCACTCCTCCGCTGATCCGGGTCGCCGGCGAGGTCGGCGCGATCGCCGAGGAGACGTCGTCCGCGACGCTGACACTTGCAGACGGGCGGGTCCTGGACGTCGATCAGGCGGTGCTCGCCATCGGCAACTTCCCGCCGGCCGATCCGCCGGTCGCGGGCGGCGACGAGGTGTACGCGAGCCTTCGCTACGCCCGCGACCCGTGGTCGCCGGACGCGCTCGAGCTCGATCGACGCGAGGACGTGCTTCTGCTCGGAACCGGCCTCACCATGTGCGACGTCGCGCTCGCCCTCCGCGACCTCGACCATGCGGGCCGCATCCATGCGGTGTCGCGTCGCGGGCTCCTGCCGCAGCCCCATCGCGTCTCTGCGTTGCCGCCGCCGCATCTCGACTCGCCGTCCGACCTCGAGGTTTGGCCTGACACCGCGATCGGCATGCTCCGCGCGCTTCGGAGCGAAGTGCGAGACAAGGCGGCCGACGCCGTCGACTGGCGCGAGGTGGTGACGTCGATCCGCGCCGACACACCGATGCTCTGGCAGAGGCTCGACGTGGACGAGCGGCGGAGGTTTCTCGAGCGGCTGCGCCCGTACTGGGAGACGCACCGTCACCGATCGTCTCCGGAGACCGCGTTGGCCGTGGAGTCGCTGATCGCGTCCGGTGCGCTCGCGGTGATCGCGGGCCGGGTCGAGCGCTACGCCGAGGAGGCCGACGCAGTCGTCGTGACCCTCCGGCGCCGCGGCGTCACGAGCGTCGAAGAGCTCCGAGTGGGCAAGGTGATCAACTGCACCGGGCCGGACACCGACCTGGCCCGCGTGAACGACCCGCTCGTCCAGAACCTCCGGGACGGAGGCCTGATCCGTCCCGACCCGCTCGGCCTCGGGCTCGACACGGACGAGGACGGGCGACTCCTGCGCGCCGACGGCCGGCCGAGCGAGCGCCTGTTCCTCGTCGGACCGCTGCGCAAGGGCCTCCTGTGGGAGAACACTGCCGTGCCAGAGCTCCGTGTCGAGGCGCGGCGGATGGCCGACCTGCTCGGCGCCGCCTAGGTACGGCCAGCGGTCACCTCGGCGGCCACACCGAGTCGGTCGGTCCGCTCGAGCCACGGCTTCGCGCCCAGCCGGTCGAAAACCGCACGGGCAGCGCTGCGCAGTGCTTCGGCTTCCCCCGTCGGGCCTGGCCCAGCGAGCGACTCCGCGTGCTCGAGATGCGTCACCGCGAGGAGGAAGGGCGCCTCGAGGCTCTCATAGACCTGCTCGGCTTCGCGGAAGAACGGAGCCGCCTCGGGTCCTTCGGCGAGTCGGCCGCGGAAGCGCGCGCGAGCTGCTCGGTAGAGCGGTGTCAACTCTCCCGGACGAAGCGCGTCGAGGACACCGAGGACCTCGCTCGCCTTTGCAGTCTCGCCGAGTGCGAGCGCGCACTCGAGCAGCTCCTCGGTCGCCAACTTCAGGTGCCAAGCCGCGGTGCCCAGGTCGTCCCGCATCGCGAAGACCTCGTCGACGAGCCTGAAAGCCTCGGGCACCGCGCCTTCTGCGCGGAGCACGTGCGCGTCGTAGATCATGCGCGAGGCGACTCCCTGCGGGTCCTCGGGGCTCGCCCCGTCCAAGAGCCGGTCGTACCAGGCGCGCGCTTGCCCGATCTCGCCGCGTTGCGTGTAGATGTAGATCTTGTCGAGCAGGCTCATCCGCGCGGTCAGGGTCACCGCGGCTTCCTCGGACCCGCGCGCGCACTCGAGAGCTTCGTCCCACTCACCGAGGAGATACAGGGGCCAAATGCTGCCGCCCATGAAGGTGATCTCCTGAGGGCGGTCGCCGATGCGCCGCGCATGAGCGATCGCCCTGCTGCTCACGTCCAACGCCTCCCGGAACCTGTCCTGGCTGTCGAGTACATAGGCGAGGTTGTTGTACGCACGCGAGGCCGCAGCGTGGAGCTCGTGCTCCAGCGCGATCGAGAGGGCGCCCTCGAGCAGGATCCGCGCCTCGTTGGGTCGACCTGCAACGACCGCCAACAGTCCCTTGCTGTTGAGCGCCTGCGAAAGGACCTCGGGCAGGACGAGCAGCTCGGCGAGCGTCAGCGCCTGCTCGACGTAGGGCACGGCGCGCTCGGCTTGGCCGTCGAGGAACAGAACGCGCCCGAGCTGGCCTGCGACGGCCGCGACATGGGCATCGGGCTCGCGCCCGGCGAGCGCCTCGAGGGTGCGCTCGAGCCGTGCGGTCGCCCGCTGCGAGTGCCCTTCGTCGAAATCGAGCACCGCGAGCTGCGCGGAGACGAGTGCCGCGAGCTCCGTGTCGTCCTGAGCGGCGAAGAGGGTCTGCGCACGCTCGAGCAGCGACCGGGCCTCCACTGGTGCGTTCGCGCGGAGGGCAGCCTGCCCGGCGAGATCGAGGAGCTTCGCCTGCGTGCTCGGATCGTCGGCGAGCTCGGCCGCCCGGCCGAAATAGCGAAGCGCCTCGGATGAGGCTGCGAGCGCGACCGCGCGCTCGCCGGCGCGTTCCAACGCCTCCCGCGCCCTGTCGCGGATCTGGGCGGCGTCGTCGGCGTCGGGCGCGGCCTCGAAGGCGGCGACGTAGTGCGCCGCGATCACCTCGGCGACCTCGTCGTCGCTCAGGCTCTCGGTGAGATGCGCGGCCGCCGCAAGGTGGCGGATACGCCGCTCCCGGCGGGAGAGCGTCTCGTAGGCGACGTGACGGACGAGGTCCTGGAGGAACCCGTACTGCCCGTGCTCGGGTGAGCGCGGGTCGGTCTGGAGCGACAGCACCTCCTTGCGGACGAGCGTCGTCAGCAGCGCCCCGACGTCCCCGTTCCCGCCGAGGGCCGCGACGCCGCGCGCCGTGAACGTCTTGCCGAGCACGGCCGCGTCCTCGAGCAGCCGCCGCTCGTCGGCCGAGAGCCCGTCGAGCCGCGCCGCGATCAGCGCATGCAGCGTCTCGGGCACGTCGAGCTCCCCGATCTCGCCGACCGGCCGGTAGACCGATTCTTCCTGGGCGAGGGCGCCGCGGTCGAGCAGCATCCGCACGGTCTCGACCGCATACAGCGGCACCCCCTCGGCGCGCTCGAGGATCTGCGTGCGGAGAGCGCCGGGAAGCCCCGGGACGAGGCCGTCGAGCAGCTCGCCCATCGCCTCCTCGGAGAGCGGGTCGAGATAGATGCTCGTGAAGTTGCGCTGCCCCGCGCCCCAGGTCGGTCGCCGCTCGAGGAGCTCCGGACGGGCGAGCGTGATCACGTAGAGCGGGTGGTTGCGCGACCAGTCGAGCAGGTGCTCGATGAAGTCGAGCAGGCTCGCGTCGGCCCAGTGCAGGTCCTCGAACGCGAGAACCGTCGGATATACGTCGGCGAGCCGCTCGAAGAACAGCCGCCAGGCCGCGAACATGTCCTGCCGGTCCGGCGCCTCGGACTCCGAGAGCCCCAGGAGCTGAGCCAGTCGCGGCTCGACGAATGCCCGCTCGTCCGCATCCTCGAGGTACTCCTCGAGCGCGGCCCGGAGCTTCGCGCGGGCCGACTCCTGGTCCTCGTCCTCGGCGATCCGGCAGCGCATTCGCACCATGTCCGCGAGCGCCCAGTAGGCCACGCCCTCGCCGTAAGCGAGGCAGCGCCCGCGGTGCCAGTACGTGAACTGGGGCAGCCCGTCGAAGTACTTGTAGAACTCCCACGCGAGGCGCGACTTGCCGATCCCGGCGATCCCCGTCACCGAGACGAGGTGCGCCCGGCCCTCGTCCGCGGACGTGTGGAACAGGTCCTTGATCCGGCGGAGCTCACCGTCGCGACCGACGAACGGCGCCTCGAGCCCGGTCGACTTGAGCGTCCCTCGGGCGCCCGAGACCACGCGTAGGGCCTGCCACAGCGGTGTCAGGCCTCCCTTGCCCTTCAGCTCGAACGAGCCGGCGTCGGAAAACACGATCGTCTGCTCCGTCGCGCGTCGCGTCGCCTCGCCGACGAACACCGTCCCCGGCTCGGCGGCAGACTGCACGCGGGACGCCGTGTTGACCAGGTCACCGGCGACCATCCCCTCGCCGCTCGCGCCGAGCGTGACCGCGGCCTCGCCGGTGAGGACTCCGGCCCGGGCACGCAGCTCGGGCGCGCCGATCTCGTCGCCGAGCGACGTGACGGCAGCGACGAGGTCGAGCGCGGCCCGCACGGCGCGCTCGGCGTCGTCCTCGGTCGCGACCGGCGTCCCCCAGACGGCCATCACCGCGTCGCCGATGAACTTCTCGACGGTCCCGCCGTACAGCTCGATCAGGCGACGGCACGTGTCGAAGTAGCGCGAGAGAAGCTCGCGCGTCTCCTCCGCGTCGCGGCTCTCCGAGGCCGCGGTGAAGCCGACGAGGTCGGCAAACAGCACGGAGACGAGCCGCCTTTCGGCCTGTGGTGCTGGCACCGTCGTGTCGGGCTCAGACGTCGCCGGCGAGGCAAGCGATGCTCCGCACTCGCCACAGAACTTCACGGTTGGCGGGTTCGGCGCGGCGCAGCTCGGGCAGGCGAGCGCCAGCGGTCCCCCGCATTCGCCGCAGAACTTGCGCCCCGATTCGTTGTCGGCGCCGCAGGCGCTGCACTTCACGACCCCCACGTGCGCACTATCGCGCATCGCGCGGAGGGTACCTACGCCATGATCTGCCAGACGACGCGCCGACCTCGGTCGGCCGCGCAGGCGAGGACGGTCCCGCGCAGGACGTCGATGCCGATCATGCCCTGCGGGTCGTGCATCGCCTCGCGCACGGCGAGGTGCTCGACGGGCACGTCGTGTCGCGCGACCACGAGGGTCTGCGCGCCCGCCGTCGAGCCGAGCACGTCCGCGCCGCTCACGCCACCGCCGAGCCTTTCGTCGGAGCCGCCTCCGAGGCCCGGGACTGCGGTGCTCGAGAACTCGGTGCGCTTGCCGCCCGTGTTCAGCAGTGTCGGCATCTCCGCGAAGGGCCGCACAGCCGCCGGCACGACGACGCTCGTGAAGGCCGGGTCGCGCTCGAGGGACAGCGATACGAGGCCGGGGGAGCGCTCGCCGAGCCAGTCGGCGACCTCGTCGTCGTCGCCCTCGACGAGCAACAGCTCGTCCAGGACGAGATCGATCACAGTGACAGCGGTCGGGTGCAGGTGCTGTGGGCTGAGGATTCCGCCGATCCCCTTGGGTGGGAACGGCGCGGGCGCAGGGATCGACACGATGTCGCGGAGCGTCAGGTCGGTCCCGCCGAGCGAGAGCGAGACGTCCTCCACCGACCAGCTCGGCATCGTCGCCCCGCTGTGGTCGACGCCCTCCTCGCCCGGCTCGACCTCGAGCCCGAGCCGGTCGACGAGCTCCTTCGTGAGGATGTGCACCTCCGATCCAGTGTCGAGGACGAGGAGCGTCTCGACTCCCCCGACCGAACCGGCGACGAGCGGCGCGTGCTGCGCCGAGCCGTCCGCCGGAACGAACGTGATCGGAACGCGGGTGAGGATCCGCACGCCCATCGGGGCACTATCGCGGTTGTAAGCGGCGCCATGCGCCGCTGACGTACCCTCGCGGCGTGAGCGAGCGTCCACGCGTCAAGCCTGTCGAGCAGGCCGACCGCCGCGGTGCGCAGCTGGCTGAGGCGGGAGAGTCTGCGAGCCGCGAATGGTGGCGGCGAGTGCCGCGCGTCCTCACTGCGCCGCGATCCGTCTTCGCCGCCCTCGCCGAGACGGACGACGTCGACGTCGACGCGCGCTCCGAGCCCGTGCTGGCGCTCACGATCCTCGCGGGCATGGCCGCGGTGCTCGTCACTCCGGCCTGGGGTAGGGTGATGAACGACCCGACCGTCGACGCGCTCGTCGTCCTCGTTCTGACTTTCGTCGGCGGGTTGCTGTACGGCGCGGCGGGCTACTTCCTCCTCGGCCTCGCGCTCTGGCTCGGAGCGAAGGCCGTGGGGGTCGAGGCGCCCTTCAAGATCGCGCGCCAGGTCGTCGCGTTCGCGGCGCTGCCGCTCGCGCTGTCGCTCGCGATCGTCCTCCCGGCGATCGTCCTGGGGTACGGCGAGGATTGGTTCCGCTCGGGCGGTGACGACGACGCGGGCAACGGCCGGACGATCGTCACGTCCATCGGTCTCGCGTTCGTGGCCTGGTCGCTCGCACTCGTCGCGGTCGGTCTGCGGGTGACGTTCCGCCTGCCGTGGCGCGGCGTCGTCGGCGCGCTGCTACTTGCCGGTGTGCTGGTGGCGGCGTTCGCGGTGCTGCCGACGGCGCTGTAGGGGCGAGACATGTCTCGCCCCTACGACGGGATAGTCTGCTCCGCCCCGATCGCGGCGAGGAAAGCCTCGAGTTCCTCCTCGGGGATCCCGTACGTGTGCACGTCCTCCGGGAAGCGGCGCTCGCGGACGTCCGCGGCGTAGGCCGAGACCGCGTCGCGGATCGCCGTGGCGAGGTCGGCGTAGCGCTTGACGAACCGCGGTGAGCTGCCCTGGTAGAGACCCAGCAGGTCGTGCCAGACGAGCACCTGACCGTCGGTCCCGGCGCCGGCGCCGATGCCGATCGTCGGCACCGTGAGGCGACGCGTGATCTCCTCCGCGACGGGCGCCGGCACGGCCTCGAGCACGATCGAGAAGCAGCCCGCGGCCTCGAGCGCGAGCGCGTCGGAGAGGAGGCGGACCGCCTTGTCGGCCGACCGGCCCTGTGCCTTGAAGCCGCCGAGCATCGTCGCCGACTGCGGGGTCAGGCCGACGTGACCCATCACCGGGATGCCCGCGCCGACGATCGACGACGCGCGCGTGAGGGTCGGGCCCGCGCCCTCGAGCTTGACGGCGTCCGCGCCGGACTCCTTGACGAAGCGGATCGCGTTCTCCAGCGCCTCGGTGTCCGAGACCTGGAACGAGCCGAACGGCATGTCGGCGATCACCAGCGGCCGGCGCGCGCCGCGCGTCACCGCGCGCGTCAGCACGATCATCTCGTCCATCGTCGCGGGGACGGTGGAGTCGTGGCCGAGAACGGTCATTGCCGCCGAGTCGCCTACGAGGATGAGGTCGGCACCGGCCTCGTCGGCGAGGCGGCCGGACGGCGCGTCGTACGCCGTGACCATGACGATCGGCTGGCGCCGCGCCTTCAGGTCGGCCAGTTCGGTGATGGCGAGCTTGCCGGGGGCCGGCGTGCCGGGCGCGGGGGTGCGCGGTCGTGTGCTCACGTTTCCTCCTCCAGTGGAAGGTTGTCGATCAAGCGGGTGGTGCCGACGCGGACCGCGGCGGCAAGCGTGGGCGGGTCGAACGGCGCGAGGGCGACGTAGTCGACTGCCAGGCCGGCAGCGTCGAGGATCGCCCGGGCGGTCTCGGGGTCATGGGTGGCGAGTGCCCGGGGCAGCGCGAGCGCTCTCGCGCGCTCCTCGGACGACAGGCGGACGTTCCGCGACGAGAGCGCGAGCCCGTCGGTGTCGCGAACGGTCGACACGACCTCGAGCGCGAGCTCGAGGTGCAGGTCCGAGATCATCCGACGGAGCACCTCGACCTGCTGCGCGTCCTTCTGGCCAAAGAACACGACGTCCGGCCGGACGATGGTGAACAGCTTGAGGCAGACCGTCGCCACCGCGCGGAAATGACCCGGGCGGTGCTCGCCCTCGAGCACCGCGCCGAGCTCGGTGACGTCGACCCAGGTCTGGTACCCCGGCGGGTAGAGCTCGGCAGCGGGGGGCGCGAAGACGATGTCTACACCCTCGTCGCGGGCGGTCTCCAGGTCGCGTTCCTCGTCCCGCGGGTAGCCGTTGAGGTCGGCGGCATCGCCGAACTGGGCCGGGTTCACGAAGAGGCTCATCACTACGATCTCGCAGGTCGATCCGCGCCTCCTCGAGGAGCGCTCGATGGCCGCCGTGGAGCGCGCCCATAGTCGGCACGAGCCCGACGCGGCCGTCGCGGCGCCCGGCGAGGGCGGCGCGCGTGTCGTCGACGGAACGGGTGACGATCACGCCGACGCTCCCTGGGAGACCGCGTCCCGCGCGGTCAGCGCGGCGAGCGTGTCGTAGGCGGGCAGCAGGTCCGGTGCGGTCTCGGTGATCGCGGCGCGATGCCGCTCGACGGTCTCCCAGTCCCCACGCTCGATCGGCCCCGTCAGCTGGAAGCCGTTCTCGATCACGCGCCGCATGAGCGGCTCGAGCGCCTCGGCAGGCACGCCCGATGCGTCGAAGAGCTCGCCGGCGGCGCGTCGGAGCGTGACGAGATAGTTGGAGGCGATGGCGGCGCCTGCGTGGTAGAGCGCCCGGCGCGAGTCGTCGAGCACGAACGGCCTGAGGCCGAGCGTCTCGGCGAGCCAGGTGCCGGTCGCGATCGCCTCGTCGGTCTCCCCGGCGACCGCGGCCCAGGCGCCGTCGAGCTGCTCCGGGCCGCGGTCGTGCGTGAACGTCTGCAGCGGGTGGAGCGAGAAGCGCCGTGCATGGAGCGCGAGCGCCGCGAGTGGCGTCCCACCGCTCGTGTGCGCCACCCACGGGCCCGGCTCGATGCCGGCCGCTACCGTGGCAATCGCCCTATCGGGGACGCAGAGGAGGACGAGGTCGCCGCGGTCGGCATCGACCTCGACGCCGCGCTCGCGCAGCCGCGCGCTCATCGCGCTCCCGACGCGCCCACGCGCCCCGATGACGACCACTCTGTCGATCAATCCGTGCTCCAGTTCCCTTCGGATACCGGGCTGCTCGACGAGTGTAACGCAGAGCGGTGTCGGCTACTTCCCGCGCTCGAGCTCCCAGACGCAGTAGCCCGTTCGGAAGCCGGGCAGGAGCCGGAGGAGGAGGGCGGGGGGCGCGCCGTCCGCGCCCAGGTCGACGGCCCTCGCGGGAATGGAGATCTGCGCGCGCGTGCGGTAGCCGAGCTCGTGGAAGAGCGCCTCCGGGTGGTCCGAGGACGCCGTGAACCCGGCATCGATCTCGCGGAGGACGCGGACCAGCCCGCGCGCGTAGCGGGCGAGAAAGGTGCGCGTGAGGAGGTCGGTGAGGACGAGGTGCCTCGGGAAGAGCCGGCCGAGGGTCACGAGAAGCGTCCGCCGCTCGTTGTCGGGCAGGTAGCCCAGGATCCCCTCGAGCACGATCGCGACGGGGTCCTGTCGACGCGTACGGGGTGAGCGCGGCCTCGAGCGACTCGTGCCGGAAGCGGATCGGGACACGGACGAGCTCGTTCGGCGCCTCGGTCGCGGGGAGGCGCGCCTCCTTGGCCGCGATCAGCTCGGGCTCGTCGACCTCGAGCCAGCGGCCCGCACCGAGACGGAATGCCCGGGTGTCGAACCCGCAGCCCAGCACGACGACCTGCGTGGACGGGTCGCGCTGCAGCTCCGCGCGCAGCAGGTCGTCGATCACACGGTGCCGCACGGGGAAGGATGCGGTCGGGCGCTTCAGCGAGCTGAACCGCTCCGCGGCCGCGCGGGCCGTCTCGTCCATGAAGCGCTCGGCGTACGTGTCGTTCGCGACCGGCCTGGCGCCCGTCGCATCGGCGTACCGGGCTGCAAGCGTCCAGTAGGCCGTCGTGGAGACCGGGTTGGCAGGCTCGCGCTCCGCCACACGGCGAGTCTAGGCCTCGATCGTGGTTTCCAAACGGGCGACGAGCGCGTCGCGAACCCCGGGCCAGTCGTCGTCCGTGACGCTGTACCAGGCGGAGTCGCGGTTCTCCCCGCTGCGGACGAGCATGTGCTTTCGGTGCACGCCCTCGAAGGTTGCGCCCATCGCCTCCATCGCGCCGCGGGAGCGGTCGTTGAGCGCGTCGGTCTTCAGCTCGACACGTCGACACCCCCAGGTCTCGAACGCGTGCCGGAGCATCAGGAGCTTCGCCTCGATGTTGACGCCGGTGCCCCACACCGACGGGTGCAGCCACGTCCAGCCGATCTCCACCGAGCCGTGCTCCGGTCGGAGCGCGAGAAAGCGCGTCGAGCCCACGACCCGCTTGTGACTTATCGTCACAAGCGGGATCTCCGGTGCGGGCGTCCGCGGCGGCGAGGGCCGCGTCGAGGAACGCGTCGAGCTCTTCCCGGGTGGCGGGCTGGGCGATCGAGAGCCACGCCCACGTCCGGGCGTCGCGCGAGGCCTCCCACAGGCCGTCTCCGTGGGAGCGCGCGAGGGGCTCCAGCTGGACGCTCCGTCCCTCGAGGACGGGCGCCTCCCACGTGCTCGCAGACACGCGCATTAGACTACGGGCGATGCCGATCTACGAGTATGCGTGCATGAAGTGCGAGGAGCACTTCGAGGAGCTCGTCCGCTCGGAGGAGCAGGTCGTCACCTGCCCGAGCTGCGGCGCCGCGAAGGTGCTCCGGCAGTTCTCCGCGTTCGCCGTCCACGGCGCCGCCAAGAAGCCGAGCTTCGCCTCGGGCTCGGGCGGCGGCGGTGGATGCTGCGGCGGCGGCTGCGGCTGCCACTGAGCCGCCGGCCGCGCGGCACTCTGCGTCAGCGACTCGGGGACGGTGCCCCCGCGGGCCTCACGAGATCGCGGAGGAAGAACGCTGACCCGGCGACCAGGATCAGCGCCGCGACGACTACCGTCGCGACGTCGTCCGAGGTCGGCTTGACCGTCATCGCGAATACGATCGCGAAGAGGAAGAGCAGGTCGACGCGGAGGATCGCGAAGACCTTTCGGATCAGGCGCTGACCCTCCTCCGTCTCCGGGCCGACGATCTCGATCTGCTTCGCTGTCGGTCCCAGCAGGCCGGCCCCGACGGCGAACGACCCTGCGAACGTGACGAGCGCGAACACGACCCACAGATCGCCCCACGACCAGGGGCCCTCGATCATCAATCCGATCCCCGCGAGGACCACGAGCAGGGACGCGGGAATGAAGAGGCGCTCGCCGATCCGCCCGGCGTTTCCTGCGAACCGCGCGAGTGCTGCCGTGTCGCCGCTTCGGAGCTCGATCATCCCGTAGACCTGCAGCAGGAACCCGCCGCCGATCCAGATCACGGCGCACGCCACGTGCACGAACAGTAGGAACTCGTACCAGGTCACCGTGCCCCCCAGGGTCGACTGCCGCTCGCGCGATCCAACACGACGGGCCAGACGCCGTCAAGGACACGCCGCGGCTAGAGGGCGTCGAGCGGCGCGCGCTCGGCCTGGAGCACCGACTCGCTGTCCGTGAACCCGAGCGAGCGGTAGAGCCGGATCGCCGGGTAGGTCGGGTCGGCGACCATCACGAGGGTGTGTGCGCCGAGCTCGGTGAGCCCGAAGCCGCTCACGTGGTGGACGAGCGTCCCGGCGAGACCGCGCCGGCGGGCGTCTGGATGCGTCTCGACGGACTGGAACCGCGCGAGTCCCTCGCTCGCGCGAAACAGCCCCATGCTCGAAAGCAGGCGGCCGTCCTCGAAGGCGCCGAACCACTGCCCGCGGCCGTCCGACACGAGCCGGCGGTACGCCCGGCTCTGCCGGGCGCTGTACTTGCGAATCCCTGCCTCGGACTGCCGCTCGTCGCGGCACGCGACGCGAAGGTCGACCCACTGCCCCCAGTCCTCGTCGCCGTCGAGCGCGCGGTACTCCGCGGCCCGCTGGGGGTGCGCCGGGTCGCGGACAGCCCGTGCGGTCATCACCGTCGCGGTCTGCACCGTCAGGCCGGCGTCGGCGAAGCCGCCGAGCTGCTCCGGCCGCCCCGTGGTCGTGTCGAACGCCAACGCCACGTGAGCTGCGTCGGGGTGCGCCTCTGTGAACCGCTCGAGCCAGCGGGACGTCTCGCCTGGCTCCGGCACCGATCCGACGAGCAGGAAGTTGCCCCACCAGTACGTCGGGTTCTCCGGAGTCCGCACGACGAGGTGGTCGTCGTGATGCTCGACAACGCTCCCTCCGAGCTCGAGCAGTGCGAGGTCGGTGCGCAGGCCGAGCGACCGGAGCTCCATCGCGGGAACGTAGACGCTCCGGGGCGGTCGCCGGGCCCCGCTCTAGACTGGACCGCACCGATGGTCGATCCGGAACGTTCGTCAGCGTTGCGCGACGCGGCCGCCGAGGCCGCGGGCTGCGTCCGCTGCCCGCTCGCCGAAGGCCGCACGCAGGTCGTCTTCGGCGAGGGGAACCCGGACGCGGAGCTCGTCCTCGTGGGCGAGGCGCCGGGGTTCCACGAGGACCGGGACGGGAGGCCGTTCGCCGGTCGCGCGCGCGAGCTCCTCGAGCGTTTGCTCGGATCCGTGGGCCTCTCGCTCGACGACGCATACCTCGCGACGGTGCTCAAGTGCCGGCCGCCCGGCAACCGGGACCCCTTCCCGGCCGAGATCGCAGCGTGCGAGCCGTACCTCTACCGGCAGCTGGAGCTCATCCGCCCGAGCGTCGTGGCGCCGCTCGGCAGCTTCGCGACCGCGCTCCTCTCCGGACGCGCACTCGGGATCACGCGCGTGCACGGCCAGGAGCAGCCCGTCACGCTCGGCGGTGCTCGCGGTCGCCTTCCGGGCGGCGGCCGACCGGCCCGTTGACCTCGTCCTCTTCTCTGGCCAGTCGGAGACGCCGGCCGTCATCGCCGAGGGCTCGGCGTCGGTGCTGTTGCTGCTTGTGCTGGCCAGGCACTCGCCTACGCGCTCTCGCTCGGAGCAGGATTCCGCGGCGGGCCCGGTGTTCCCGGCCCTGGCGATAGGCGTCGCCGTGGCGATGCTCGCGGCGGATGTACTACCGGGTCTCGAAACGACACCGGCGGTGGCCATCGGCCTGTCGGCGGGGACCGCGGCGATCTTGCGCGCGCCGTTCACCGCCGTCTTGCTCGCGACCATACTGCTGGGTACCGCTGCGACCGACGTGGTGCCGATCTCGGTGTTCGCGGCGGCTACGGGCTGGCTCGTCGCAGTGGCGCTGCCGAACCCGGAGGACCGTCTACGCGAGGCCGCGGACGCGCAATAGGCGACGAGCACGCCGCCCACCATGATCGCGATCAGTGAGACGACTGCCACGGGTGTGATGCGGGCATAGGCCACGTGGCGCGTCCCGAAGTGTGTGAGGGCGAGCGTCGCCAGCACACCGCCGACGAGCCGCCGAGGTGGCCTCCCCAGGAGCTGCCGGGTATCGCGAACGTGATCGCGAGGTTCACGAGGATGAGCGTTGTGGCAGGGCCTGCGAGCGAGCCCGTCGACTGCCACTGGATGACGACCATCGCACCGAAGAGGCCGAGATCGCGCCGGACGCGCCGACGGTAACGGCGTTGGGGCTCGCCAGTAGCGCGCCGACCGATCCCGTCAGCCCAGCGACGAAGCGGACAGAGGTAGAGGCATGGGCCCATCGCTTCCTCGAGCGGCCCGCCGACCCACCACAGCGCGAGCATGTTGAACGCGATGTGGAGGAGGCTCGCGTGGAGAAACGCAGCGGTGATGAGCCGCCACCAGTCCCCGTTGGCGACGAGCGGCCCGAAGAGCGCGAACTCGCCGACAGCCGTCCCCCGGGCTGGTTACGCCGAAACCCTGGGCGACGGTGATGAGGTAGAAGACGACGTTGAAGGCGATGAGCGCCTTCGTCACGAGCGTGCCGCTCGAGAGGTTCGGGCGGGCGGCCTTCACGGTCTGGCTCAGCGGTCGTCCCGTCGCCGCATGGTCGGGACACCGGATGCCCACCGGCGCCGTGCTCATGCAGTCGACGCAGATCGGGCGGCCGCACTCCGAGCAACTGAGTCCCGTCTCCCGGTCCGGTACGGTAGCAGTATTGCGTGTCGGCCACGGGCGGTTAGCGTACCGTCGTCAATGCGCGTCCACGTCGCCTTCACGCCTGCCGAGGAAGTGTCGGCGCCGGTCGGGATCGTCATCGACGTTCTGCGTGCCACGTCGACGATGACGCAGGCGCTCGCGGCCGGCTATCGACGCGTCCTCTGTTGCTCCGAGGTGGACGAGGCCCGCGCCGTCGCTGCCGCCGAGGGCGGCGCGGTGCTCGCGGGAGAGCGAGGCACCGTGGTCATCGACGGCTTCGACTTCGGGAACTCGCCGCGCGAGTTCCTCGAGCCGGCGGCCGAGACTGTAGTGCTGACGACGACGAACGGGACGCGGCTCCTGCTCGCGGCCGCGGCGCGGTGCGAGCTCGTGCTCGTCGGCTCGCTGCTCAATCTCGACGCCGTCGTTCGCGAGGCCGCTGCGGCGGGGTCAGACGACGTCGCGGTGCTGTGCGCCGGCGTGCAGGGGGAACTCGCCATGGACGACGCGTACGTCGCCGGGCGCATGGCGGTGGCGCTGGGCGGCGGACCGACGGACTCGTCGGCGGCGGCGATGCGCCTCGCGGGGAGCTTCGCGACGAACGAGGAGGGCCTCGGCGCGTCGCTGAGCGCCCGCAACCTCCACGCAAGCGGCCTCGACGATGACGTCGCCTGGTGCGCGCGCGAGAGCGTGCTCGACGTCGTGCCCCGGTTCTCCCGCATGGTGGGCACGGCCGCCGAGGTGACGCTGTGAGATCGCTCCTCCCGCCGTCGCCGCGAACGGCATGGTGGCCACGAGCCAGCCGCTCGCGACGCGCGCCGGCCTGCGCGCGCTCGAGCGCGGCGGAACGCCGCCGACGCGGCCCTCGCGGCCGCGGCGGTACTCGCCGTCACCGAGCCGACCGGGCAACAGCATCGGTGGCGACAACTTCGCGATCGTCTGGAAGGACGGCCAGCGGACGGGCTCGACTCCGCCGGGCCGGCGCCCGCAGACGGCCGCTCCGCGACGCCCGTCGAGGACGCACGGCGCGCGATCGGTCACCGTGCCGGGCGCCGTCGGTGGCTGGGCGGCGCTCGCCGAGCGGTACGGGCGGCTCGGGCTCGACGCCTGCCTGGCCGACGCGATCGACGCCGCCGAGAACGGCTTCGCGGTGACGCCGCTCACCGCGGCGGCCTGGGCGCGCGGCCCAGCGTGTCCCGGAGGAGTACCTGCCCGGCGCCGAGCGTGGGGAGATCGTCCGGCTGCCCGAGCTCGCCGCGACGCTCCGCCGCATCGCCGAGCGAAGGGCCGTCGCGCCTTCTACGAGGGCGAGGTCGCGCGCGCGATCGCGTCCGTCACGTGGCTCGAGGAGGAGGATCTCGCCGCGTACGAGGCGCGCTGGGTGGAGCCGCTCTCGATCGCGTACCGCGGGCACAGGTGCTCGAGCTCCCGCCGCCGACGCAGGGCGTCGCCGCGCTGGAAGGGCTCGGCCTGCTCGAGCGCTCCTCGCCGAGCCTCGCCTCGCAGATCCGCTGCATGCAGCTCGCGCTCGAGGACGCGTTCGCCCGCGTCCGGGACGGCGCGGACGTGAGCGACCTGCTCGAGCCGGCGTTCCTCGACCGCCGCCGGGCGAGAGCGCCCGCTGGCGTCGCCGAGCCGGCGGGCGGACCGTCTATCTCTGCGCCGTCGACGGCGACCGCACGGCGGTCTCGTTCATCCAGTCGAACTACATGGGCTTCGGCTCGGGCTCGTCGCCCCGGGCACGGGCGTCGCGCTGCAGAACCGCGGCGCGGGCTTCTCGGTCTCGGGCGCGGTCGAGCCCGGCCGGCGGCCGTACCACACGATCATCCCCGGGATGCTGCTACGCGACGGCGAGCTCGCCGGGCCGTTCGGGTCATGGGTGGGTTCCTCCAGGCACAGGCACACCTGCAGCTCGTCTCGGCGATCGTCGACGACGGCCTCGACCCGCAGGCCGCGCTCGAGCGGCCGCGGTTCCTGGTCGACGGCGACGTCGTGAAGCTCGAGGAGGGGCTCTGGGACCGAGACGCCGACCTCGGCAAGCTCGGCATCGAGACAGTGCGCGAGCCGAACACGGGCTACTTCGGCGGCGGCCAGGCGATCCTCGTCGTGGGCGACGCGCTCGTCGGCGGCTCCGACCCGCGCAAGGACGGCTACGCCGGCGGCTACTGATGCGTGGCTCCGTCGCCTGGATCACGATCGCGCCCGTGAAGTCACTCGCGCTCGTCCATCGCGACGAGGTCGAGCTCGAGCCGTTCGGCGTGCGCGAGAACCGCCGCTTCTACCTCGTCGACGACGACGGCCGGATGATCAACGGCAAGGTGGTCGGGCCGCTCGTCCGCGTCGTACCGGACTACGACGAGGAGTCGGGCAGCCTTGCCCTGCGCCTGCCGGGCGGCGACGTTGTCGCGGGCAATGTCGCGGTGGGCGAGCTCCTGACGACGAGCTTCTTCGGGCGGCCCGTCGCCGGCCGCGTGGTGGACGGCCCGTGGTCGGAGGCGCTCTCCGGATTGGCGCGCCGTTCCCTCCGCCTCGTCCGCACCGAGGAGCCCGGCCACGGCGCCGACCGCGGCGGCCGCGCAGGCGTCTCGCTCGTGGGCACCGCCTCGCTCGAGGCGCTGGCGAACGCCGCCGGGTTCGAGCGCGTGGACGGCCGACGCTTCCGGATGCTGTTCGGCGTCGACGGCGTCCCGCGCATGCCGAGGACGGGTGGATCGGCCGCCGGCTCCGCATTGGAGACGCCGTCGTCCGGCCGCGCGGCAATGTCGGCCGTTGTGCCGTGACGACCCAGAACCCCGAGACCGGCGTGCCCGACCTCGACACGCTCCCGTGCTGGGCGGCTACCGCGGCGACGTCGAGACGTCCGAGCCGCTGCCGTTCGGCGTCTGGGGCGAGATCGTGGAGCCCGGCCGCGTGGGCTCGGCGACCCGGTTGGCCGGAATGACCGTCCTCGGCCTGGCCTGAAGACGAAGCCCGCCTTTAAGGGCGGGCTTCGTGTGGTGAAGCAGGCTTTTGCCTGCACCGACTGAGACTCGAAGGTCAGTGTACTCGAGCGTGGGCGGAGGGCGCCGGAATCGAACCGGAACCGGCTCTCGCCGATCGACGAGTTCTCGTCGGTCATCCCGCCTCGGGATGTCACCCTCCGCCACGCCGATCACGGTAGACGTGCGCCCAACGTTTTCAGGGTCCCGCGAAGTGTTGGCGCGAGTCGGCACAGTTTTGCAACGCACGAGCAGCATCCGTTGCGACCATACGCTTGACAGGGGAACGTGTGTTCGTGTAGAACATACGTTCCCATGCTGGCCTGCGTGCTCATCCCGGGATTCGAGCTGAGAGCGGCGCTCAGGGGCAAGACGCGCCTTCTGCTCCAGCCGGCGGCGCTCGCGCCGGTGCCCGGGCAGAAGCAGGAGATCGGTGCGATAACGGCCGCCGCCGAGATGGCGGGAGTGCGGCCGGGATGCTGCTCGGCGAGGCGCTCGCCACGTGCCCGTCGCTGAGGCTCGTCGAGCAGGACCCCGCGGAGGCGGAGCAGGCCTGGGAAGAGATCGTGTGCAGGCTCGAGGGCGAGGGGTTCGCCGTCGAGCCCGCCGAGCCGGGGTGTCTCTACGTGGAAACTCGCGCAGTAGAGCGCCTGTATGGCGGCGTGGAGGGCGTCCTTCGCCGGGCGCCGCTGCCGTCGGCCCCGGCTGGGATGCCCGTGCGGGCGCAGCCGAGCGAAAGTTCGCCGCGCTCGCCGCCGCGAGCGTCGCCCGCGCGGGCCAGATATCGTCGTCGCGAGCGAGGAGACGCCCACCTTCCTCGCTCCGCTCCCGCTCGGCGTCCTGCCGCTCGAGCGGGAGGGCCACGACGAGCTAGAGGCGCTCGGCCTGCGGACGGTCGGCCACCTGGCAGCGTTGCCGGGTGCGGCCGTTGCCGAGCGCCTGGGGCCGGAGGCCGGCAGGCGTGGCACCTGGCGCGAGGAGGGGACAGAGGGCGCGTCAGGCCACGCCGGCCCGCGGCCGAGATTGCGGAGTACCTGGAGTTTCCGGAGCCGATGGAGAGCGCTCCGGCGGGCGCTGCAAGCACTCGTCGAGCGGGCGCTCAGCCGTCCGGAGCGGGGGGGACGTGGAGTTCGCAAGGCCGCGCTTCAGGCGAGGCTCGTTGGAGGCGGCTCCTGGCGGCGCACGCTCACCCTCCGTGAGCCCGCTGCCGAGCGCGACCGGTTGCGCGTCGCGCTGGGCCCGAAGCTCGCGGAGCTTCCGGCGCCGGTGACGTCGCTCGGGCTCGAGCTCGTGGAGCTCGCCCAGTGGACGGGACGGCAGCTCGCTCGTGAAGCCTGAAGGGCAGGACTTCGAGAGCCGCCTGAAGGAAGGCCTGCGCCAGGTGCGCTCGAGCGCGGGCGCAGGCGCGGTTGCGACGGTGGTCGAGGTGGCGCCGTGGTCTGGATCCGGAACAGCGCGCGCTTTTAGTTCCGCGTGACGGATGACCGACAAACAGGCGTATCCCAAGGAGGGGCCACGGGGGAACAGGTCCCCGGAGCGCGCGTGCCGCGCGAGTAAACGAGCCGCGGCCGTCGTCGGACGCCGGCTTCGACGGCGTCCCGCGACAGGTCGACCGGCAGGCGGTGGCGCTCGTACGCGAGGAGTGGCGCGTGGTCGACCGCTGGTGGACGGAGGAGCCCGTCCACCGCCGCTACTTCGACACGGTGCTCAAGGACGGCCGCTGCGCCGTCGTCTTCTACGACGAGGCCGGCCGCGGCTGGTTCACTCAGAGCGCGTGAGGCGATCCGTGAAGCCGGTATCGGGCGCGTGGATGTTGAGAAGCGCGATCGGCGCGCGGTCGCCCGAGATCTTGAAGCCGTGCACCGCGCCCGGCGGATACGCGAAGAACGTTCCCGGGCCGCCGGTGCCGTTCAGGAACTCGACCTCGCCGTCGAGGACGAAGAACGAGTCGACGTGATCGTCGT
>CAWJXN010000014.1:0-36694 GCA_963846825.1 uncultured Actinomycetes bacterium | reverse complement strand
TTAAGAGCGGATGAAGGGACTCGAACCCTCGACCTTCTGCATGGCAAGGACGCTGCACGCGAGGACACCAGCTGCCACGGGCCGCCGAACCGCTTTGTAGTGGGATGCTTTCCTCCCCTGCGTGACTCGGTATGACAGGAACCGACAGCCAACCTAGCCTCGAACCTAGCCAGCCGTGCCATCGCGCCGCTTCGCTCGACAGGCGGCACGCTTCAGTGGAAAGCGGGCTACGCCTTTGTTTCTCGCCTCGCTACAAGCTCGTCCGCAATCCCTTGAATCTCCCGCGCGATCTCACCGAGTTCGAGCGGATCGTCGGCCTCCATCGACGCGAACGCAGGAGCCTTGCCCCACCCGCGGTCAAGCAATTCCCGAGTCGCTGCCACTCGGTCACGGTTATGGGCCTTCGGATCCTCGGCGATGTCAAGCAGGACGCGCGCAAGACGTACGGGCGACCCGCCGCACTCTTCGCGGACGGTTCTTGCGAGTCCTTTGGGGCGTCCTCCTGGGTTGCCGCTTTGGCCGGGTTTGAAGCCGTTGCCGGTGATGCCGCCGAGTCGTGTTGTTTCGTGGTTGTTTTCAGCGTTGCTCATGCGGTTGAGTATGGCGAGTGGTGCGGTCGACACCAGTCTGCGCGGGCCGCTCAGGCGAAGCACGCTCGCGTAGGCGCGCGCGACATAGATCGAGGGCCGAGGCGACCCGTCTACTTGCGTCTTCCGCAGCTGCAACGAGCCCCGGCGGCCGATGGCAGTAGGCGAACTTGCCATTCGCCGAGAGAAGGCGTCGAGAACGCCCGCGCAGCCGCGCGTCAGCGGGGTTGCTGGAACGAACCATCACCGGGAACGGGGAAAGCCCGCCGAAGCGGGCTTCCCCCCGAATGACAGTGTCAGCTAGAAGTTTCTGCCGTTCGGCAGGACGACGCCGTTGTAGAAAAGGACGTTCTCTAGAGGTTCGTTCGTTTCGTCGCCGGGACATGGGCCGATAAACGGATCGCTTGCCGGGTGATCGATCCAGGCGTTCGCGAGTGTCCCGTCCTTGTCAGTAATCGCGAAGTGGGAGCCGTGCAGGTAGCCCCACTGGGGCAGCAGCGAGGGGTTCACCGCTGACTGGTTCCGAGTGAACGTCACCAGGGCTGGTGTCTGCAGACTGCCCTCGAGTGAGTTCCCGTCGAATTCGAGGTTGACGGTGCCGGAGTACACGCGGCTATCGCAGACCGTGCCAACGCGGCGGTAAGGGAAGCCCGCGTCGATCACGATGCCGTTTCGGTTGCCGTGAATGCGGTTGTCCTTCACCACGGCCGAGACGCTTGCGCTCGATTGCGTGTCCCCAGGTGCGCCGAGGTCGCGTCTGAGAATGAACACGCGCAGTCCAAACCCCTGCCCTGGAGCTGTGTTCCCGCTGAGGTCGTTGTCGCGGACTGTGGCGTTGAGCTGGTCACCGAGTTCCGGAATGTTGATGCTTGCGCCGTTGAGCAACATGCCCCCTAGCGTGTTTCCCACGGAGCGGTTTCCTGAGGCGACGACGTTAGAAGGCGATGCCGGGTAGCCGCCCGTGAAGACGGCGCCAGTACCCACGCCGCTGAAATGGTTCCCTGTGGCGGAGCCCGACGAGGCGACCGTTTGCAAGGCGATAAACGCTGCGACGCGGTACACGTTGTCGGCGACCAGGAAGTTCTGAACTCGATTGAGCAGCGTCGTGACGCCTGTTGTGGTGCCTTCGAACACGAACCCACGAATCGTCACGCCACTGAGGACGCTGCTGTCGTCTCCTTCGACGCGAATGACCTGTGGGAGGGTCGGGTTGGACGCGAAGAGGCGCGTTTCGGTGCCCGCCACAACCTCACCCGTCGGCCAACCGTGGGCGTCCTCGATCAACACGCTCGAGCCACGAAGCTCTAACGGTCGGTCTACGACGAGCGAACTTGAAATCGGATAGTTCCCAGGTGCCACCTTGATGACCACTGCGGCGGAAGTCGCACCGGCGACAGCAAGCGCATCGGTCACGCTGTTGTACGGGGCTTTCGAGCTGCCGTTCCCGCCGGGAGCAGCATCGTCGTTCACATGAATCATGACGGTCTGGGCCGTCTGCGCTGGGGCCGCGAGGATCGCGGCCAGCGCCACCACGACGAGCAGCGTCAACATGCTCGTTCCCAGGAACGTGCCTGATGGGCCGACCCGCTGCCCGCGCTGGTGAGATTGCCTTCTCATGCCATCCCCTTCCATGCTTCGCAGGTGATCGGGGCGGCCCCGCAGCGGGCCGCCCCCGACGCATCAGTCGTCCTCGTTAGTCGTCCTTCACGACGGTGACGGTGCCCTGCATCCACGGATGGATGGCGCACTCGAAGCGGTGCAGGCCGGGCTCGAGGCGCGGCTTCTTCCCGGTTGTCCGCAGCACCTGAGTCTCACCCGGCGCAAGGTTTATGGCCGTGGCGAACTCCGGTAGCGGTGGGCCGGTCGAGCCGAACGTCAGCGTGTTCAGGATCGGAACGACGCCGAACCCGAACTGCGCCACCTCGGTGTAGGTGTGCGCTTCGCCGCCGTGGTTTGTGATGATCAGCTGGTCGCCTTTGCGGATCGTGAAGTTGGCCGGGCCGAAGTTCCAGGTGGCGACCGTTTGTGTGGCCGTGAGCTCGGCGATGAACGCGCCGAACGTCACCGTTCCCGAGCCGACGCACGTACCCGGACCGATGACGGCGTTGAACGTCGCCGGGTCGCACGCGTCGTTTACAGCGACCGGGACGCTCGCGTCGTCGTCGTCGTTCCCTAGGGCGGGCGCACCCGTGATCGCCGCCGCGAACGCGAGCACGAGAAGAGTCAATACGAGACGGACGTACACTGAGCAACCTCCGTGTAGACGTTCTTTGCAGACGTCCGTGTGGACATCCAGAGGTACGCGTCGCTTGACGATGCCTCCTCTCATTCCGTCCCTTCTCCGGACGCGACCGCCTCGACGACGCGGATCGGGTCGAGCTTCGCGCGCTGCGCGGCGAGCACAGCGTCTCGGCTCGAGGGTGCGTCGAAGACGATGAGGCAGATCTCATCCTCGGGCACGTGGATCGACTGTTCGAAGCGGACCGGGATGTTCTCCCGTGTCAGCTCCTCCGCGGCCGAGCGTGCGCGCTGCTCGCGGGCTTCGCGTTCTCCCGCGCTTCCGCGGGCGAGATAGGTCTCGACGAGGTAGCTCGGCACGCCTTCGACGCTAGAAGCGGAGCGATGCCGAGGAAAGGTCAGAACGTCTCGACTTTGCCCCGACGGATGGCTTGGTCAGTGCAGCGGCGGGCGAGCTCGGTGCGTGAGCGCACGCCGAGCTTGGCGTAGACCCGAGTCAGGTGCCCTGCGACCGTCCGCTCGCCGAGAAAGAGCTCGGCGGCGACCTCCCGATTCGTCCGTCCCTCCGCAACCAGGACCGCGACGCGCCGCTCGGCGGCCGTCAGCCCTTCCACGCGCGTCCGCCCGCCGATGCTTCCGTGCTCGCACGCGCCTTCTCGACCCAGGTGGCCGCCCCGAGCTCCTCGAAGCTGTCGAGCGCCGCACGGATCGTGTCGCGAGCGACGCGCCTCTGCCTCGCGCGCCTGATGACGGTGCCGAGCGCGAGCAGCGCGCGGGCCCGTCCGAAGGATCTGCCCACCTGTCGTACTGCTCGACGGCCTTGTAGAGCAACAGGGCCTGATCGACCTCGCCCCGGGCGGCTGCGACGAGGCCGCGGCACCGCGCCACGGGCGCGGAACCCATGCGGCCGACTTGCGCGTCGCGCCTCCCAGCGTCGACGACCGGACGGCGTCTTCGTTCGCCGAGCTCGAGCAGCGCGTCCACGTAGTCGGCGTCCAGGGGCGCGCGTCGGACGCGCCCCATCCGAGTGCCCTGGCCTGCCGGTCGGCTTTGCCGAGCCTTTCTACGGCCGTCGCCGCTTCTCCCGCCAGAGCGCGACGAGCCCCGGCACCGCCTTGAGCAGGGGTGGATGAAACCCGATCTGCTCCTCGCAGAGCTCGAGCGCTCGCTCCGACTCCTCGAGGCGATCGAGCTGCCCGCGATGGAAGGCGATCCACGCGATCGGGATGTAGTCCTGATTTCTTTCGACGCCGTACTGGATTCGAAGGTCGCGCGAGCGGCTGCTAATCCGCCGCGAGCGACCAGCGCCCGCGACCACAGCTCGAGCCACGAGAGCTCCCAGAGCACGTCGGCAGCGAACACTTCGTCGCGTTGTTGCCACTCTCGGTATTCGCGTTCGAGGTGGCGCGTCGCCTCGTCGAGCTGCCGGCGTCCGCGGCATTGCGGAGACGAGGATGTTCGCCCGGCTCATCAGGCGCGCATCGCCCCGGCGCTCGCAAGGTCGCGCGCCCGCGCCGCGTACTCCGGCGCCTCTGCGTCGCCCACCATCCGCTCAGCCGTGGAGCTGCACAAGTGCCTCGAACCGGAGACGTCGTCGTTGAGGTCGGCGGCAACGGCGCGTGCCGCGCGGCTGCGGTCGCACGCGGCGAAGCCGTTCCTGAAGCGTTCGGCCACGTCCGAGACGGATGCGAATAAGCGCCTCGAGGGCAGGATCTGACGCCGCCTGACGGAGGGCTTCCTCGAGGACCGGGACGGCCAGGTCGTCGTGCTCGAACTCGGCGAGCAGAACGAGGGCCTCAGCGCGTAGCGGGCCGCTTGCCGTCTCGGCCAGCAGATCCGTCGCAATCGTTCGCGCACGCGTCCACTCCCCCGCCGCGAGATGCGCACGAGCCGCGGCGAGCGCTCGGTGATGGCGCTCGTCGCGCTGTCCGGCGGCGTCAACCGCACTGCGTGCTCGGCCAGTTCGGCCGCGACCGCCGACGCGCCACGATCGGCCGCCAACCTCGCGGCGTCGTCGAGCCGACGAGCGACGTCGCCGTCGGCCGAGCCATCGACAACGCAAGGTGACGGGCGCGCAGGAGCGGGTCCTCGACGATTTCCGCAATCCGCCCGTGAACGCTCCGCCGCTTCTCGCCCAGGTCCCGGTACAGGACGGAGGACAGCAGCGGGTGGGTGAAGCGGATCGTCCCCTTCTCGCGCTCGATCACGTGCGCGGCCAGGGCCGGGTCGAGCGTGTCTGGCATGACGCCCGCTTGCTCGAGAAGCGATTCCGACACAGTGCCGAGAGCCGAGGCGAGCGCGAGCGCCTCTCGAGTGGACGCGGGCATACCCGCGAACCTCCCGCGCACGAGCTCGTCGAGCGACTCGGGAACCGGAAGCGGCTGAAGCGGATCGACGTCCGGACCGAGAACGCGGGCCACCTCCAAGGCAAAGAACGGGTTTCCGCCCGATCTCTCGTGGATACGGAGCAACGTCTGACGGGCGAACGACCTCCCTAGCCGATCGCGCAGGAATCGATGCACCGCGCCGACGCTGAGCGGCCCCACGGGCACGCGCCGGACGCGCTCCTGGAGAGCCTGCTCGAGCCCAGACGGCTGCTCTCCGTCGACCAGCCGCCTGGCGAGCAGCACGAGTGTGCTGCTGAAGCGAGCCTTCGCAATGCGAAGGCAAGCGCGCTCGCCGAGGACGCGTCGAGCCACTGGACGTCGTCGACGGCAATCAGAATCGGCTTCCGCTCACCAAGAAGCTGCAGCCCCTCGCGCACCGCGACGGCGAGCGCACGCTGATCCACCCGATCACCCGACGGCTCCTCGAGGAGCAGCGCACCCTCGAGTGCGCGCCGCCTCGGCGCCGGGAGAGCCGGCAACACGTCGTCGAGGACGTCCTCGAACAGATCGCCAAGCCCCGCATGAGCGAGGCCACGCTCCGCCTCCGCCGGTCGCGTCGAAAGCACACGAAACCCGCGCTCCCGCGCGCTCGCGACGCCCGCAGCCCAGAGCGTCGACTTCCCAACCCCCGCTTCGCCCTCCAGAACCAGCGCTCGCAGCCCTCGGTCGGGCGAGCCGAGGAACACGTCAAGCGCGCCGAGCTCGTCTTCCCTCCCCACGATCTCCTGCGCCACCATGCCACGATGATCGTGGCAGAACGACGCACCGAAGTCAGCCGGGCGAGCAGGCGGTCGCGCCCCGAAGAGCCACCCGCCCCCTCTGCGGTAGCAGCGGGGATTCATGCGTTCGGGTATCGCGACGGGGTGCGGTCGACCCGGGGCGGCGATCAGATACACAAGCGGTTCCGCGTTCTGCGTGGGGTCGTCCGACCCATCCCACAGGGCGCATCCTGGCGTCCGGCGAGGAGCCTCTTGTGTGTGACGCCCGCGCTTTTTACGCCCACACGTTTGGTCACCCTCATGGTCGCTGCGATCATTTTGCGCCACCCAAACGGTCCATAGGCCAAGCACACCGAAAAGGGAGGTCCACATGTCCCTCGCCCGCGTCCAGAACTTCTCCATTTCGCTCGACGGCTTCGGCACCGGCGAAGGTCAGAGTCGCGACGAACCTTTCGGTCACGCCGGGGATCGGCTGCACGAATGGATGTTCGCCACCCGCTGGTGGGAGCCCACCGGTGGTAGCGGCGTCGACGACGCCTTCGCGCAGCAGTTCGACTCGGGGATCGGCGCCGAGATCATGGGTGCCGGGAAGTTCGGCTACCCCGGATGGCACGAGGACCCGGAGTGGCAGGGCGCCTGGGGTCCCAACCCGCCGTTCCACACACCGGTGTTCGTCCTCACCCATCACACGCGTCCGTCCATCGAGATGGAGGGCGGCACGACGTTCCACTTCATCGACTCTTCGCCCGCCGAGGCACTCGAGACTGCCCGCGCCGCTGCGGAGGGGAAGGATGTACGCCTCGGCGGAGGTCCAACCATGATCCGCGACTTCCTTGCTGCCGGGCTGGTCGACCATATGCATGTCGTCGTGGTCCCGATCCTGCTCGGCCGAGGTGTACGCCTCTGGGAAGGAGTCGAGGGCATAGAGAAGGACTACGAGGTCGAGGCGACCTCCTCGCCCAGCGGGGTCACACACGTGACGTTTACTCGTGCGTGAGCGTTTCAACACCGCATACGGCCTTACGGCCCCTAAGAGGCTCTGCACGCAGGTCCAAGACCTTCAGGTGCTGGGCCGCGGTCGGCATGCACGCGACCGACACCCGAGCGAACCTAGCCAAGCCCTAGCCAAACGCCACGCTCGATTGAACACAAGTCTCGCGGCTAACAGAAAAAGCCCCGATTTGCGGGGCTTTCCTTTAAGCGGATGAAGGGACTCGAACCCTCGACCTTCTGCATGGCAAGCAGACGCTCTAGCCAACTGAGCTACATCCGCGAGAGGGGAACTATAGCGGCGCCCGGCGTCGCTCAACGCCGGGCGCCGCGAGCGATCGTCCGGGCCGCGGTTACGAGCGGACCGGCTCGGACTCCGCCTTCTGACCGACGTCGACGAGCTCGGCGAAGACCTCGCGGAAGTCGACCATCGCCTTGCGCAGGTTCTCCGTGCGCTCGTCGCCGTTCGCTCCGTTGCCGTGCACCATCTCGTGCCCGTGCCGGTAGCGCTGCACGGCCTCCGGGTGGTCGACCGACACGGCGTCGGCCTGCTTGTCGAAGTCGCCCCTCGGGTAGCCGCGCTCGTCGAGCACGTCACGCACGATCCGGTCGGCCTCGCGTGCCGCGAGCTCCGGGTCGTCAACGAAGCGCTGTTCGGCGCGTTGCCAGTCCTGGCTGAAGCGCGCACGCGCGTCCTCCGAGAGCGGCCGGATCTCGAGCGACTCGTGCATCCGCTCCCGCTCGGCGAGCTCCCGCTCCGCCTGTCGGCGTGAGCCGGCCGCGCCGACGGTACGGTCGTACTCCGGGCCGTACTGGTCGCGCATCGCCGTCCGGCGTCTCGACTGCGAGTAGCTCCATGCCGCCATGGCCAGGATCACGATTGCCACCGCGACAGCGATCACGACCCACCAGATCGTGTCCATGATGTCCCTCCTTGGTCGTGCCCGGGGAAGGCGATACCCCTCGCCCGGACACGCCAAACGGCAGCCCGCGTCAGCCGTCGAACGCCGCGACCGCCTCGTCCCGTGCGGAGCGGAGCGCGTGCGCCCGGTTGACGACGTTCACCACGGCGCGGAGCGACGCCGTGACGATCGACGGGTGGATGCCGACGCCCCAGAACGCCTCGTCGTCGATGTCCGCCTCGACGTAGGCGGCGGCGGTCGCGTCCTCGCCCTTCGACATCGCGTGCTCGTGGTAGTCGCGGACGTCGACCTCGAAGCCGAAGCCGCTGCTCGAGCCCGTGCACGAGCGCCGCGATCGGCCCGTTCCCCTCGCCGACGACCTCGACCTCCTCGCCGTCGATGCGCATCCGCGCGACGAGGCGGTCGCCGTCCTCCCCGCTCTCGTGCGTGTACGACAGGAGCGCGAACGGCTCGGTGACGCCCGTGTAGTGCCCGGTGAACGCCGCCAGGAGCTCGTCGGCGGTGAGCTCGCCACCCGCGCGCGTCCGTGATCGCCTGCACCTTCTGCGCGAAGTCGATCTGGAGCCCGCGCGGGAGGTCGAGGTGGTGCTCCGTCTTCATCAGGTACGCGACGCCACCCTTCCCCGACTGCGAGTTGACGCGGATGATCGCCTCGTAGTCGCGGCCGACGTCCTTCGGGTCGAGCGGCAGGTACGGCACGTCCCACACGTCGGACCCGGATCGCTCCTGGGCGTCCATCCCCTTCTTGATCGCGTCCTGGTGCGAGCCCGAGAACGCGGTGTAGACGAGCTCGCCGACGTACGGGTGGCGCGGGTGCACGGGGAGCTCGTTGCACTCCTCGACGATGCGGCGCGCCTCGTCGAGCTCTGCGAGGTCGAGCGCCGGGTCGATGCCCTGCGTCAGCAGGTTGAGGGCGAGGGTGATCAGGTCGACGTTCCCCGTCCGCTCCCCGTTGCCGAACAGGCAGCCCTCGACGCGCTCGGCGCCGGCCATCAGGCCGAGCTCGGCTGTCGCGACGGCCGTCCCGCGGTCGTTGTGCGGGTGGACGGACATGATCGCGCCGTCCCGGCGCGTGAAGTGCCGGCAGAACCACTCCATGCGGTCGGCGTAGACGTTCGGCGGGAAGGCCTCGACGGTCGTCGGCAGGTTGACGATCATCTTCGCGCCGGGAGCGGGATCCCACTCCTCCGCAACGGCCTCGCAGATCTCGAGCGCGTAGTCGAGCTCCGTGTGGTGGAAGCTCTCCGGCGAGTACTGGAACACGACGTCGCGTGGCGGTGCCGGCAGCGAGCTCCTTGCAGAGCGCCGTACCGCGAACGGCGAGCTCCGTGATCCCGCCGCGGTCGAGGCGGAAGACGACGCGGCGCTGTGTCTCCGAGGTCGAGTTGTAGAGGTGCACGATCGCGCGCGGCGTGCCCTCGATCGCCTCGTACGTTCGCTCGATCAGCTCCGGCCGCGCCTGCGTGAGCACCGCGATGGTCGTGTCGTCGGGGATCAGCCCGTCCTCGACGAGGTGGCGGCAGAAGTCGAAGTCGGCCTTCGACGCGGCGGGGAAGCCGACCTCGATCTCCTTCACGCCGAGGCGGACGAGCAGATCGAAGAAGCGTCGCTTCCGGAAGCCGTCCATCGGGTTGACGAGCGCCTGGTTGCCGTCGCGGAGATCGGTGGAGCACCAGATCGGCGCCCGGTCGAGGACGACGTCGGGCCAGGTGCGGTCGGGCAGGTCGACGGTGGCGTAGGGACGGTAGTGCTCGAACGGCATCGGCATGGGTCTCTCCTCGACGGGGGCGTACCACTCCCGGCGGTGTGCGGGGAGCACGGCGGGTGTATGTGCGCAGCTCGCTTCCCCTAGCGGGGAAGGAGGAGAAGCGCGAGCAGGCCGGCGCCCGAGAGGGTCGAGAGTGAGCGCGCGCGGCTCATCACGGAAACCTTATCCCATCCGTACACGTAGCGTGAGGACCGTGCTCGACGAGACGTCGTTCGCTGCGGCTGCCGCCGATCTGTGCGCCGCAGACGCCGATCTCGCGGCGATCGTCGAGACGACACGGGCTTCCCGAGTTCTGGGCCCGTGAGCCCGGCTTCCCGACGCTCGTCCTGCTGATCCTCGAGCAGCAGGTCTCCCTCGCCTCGGCGAAGGCCGCCTACGACCGGCTGGAGGCACGGCTCGGCGGCCGTCACGCCCGACGGCATCGTCCTCTCGTCAGACGACGAGCTGCGCGCCGACGGGTTCAGCCGCCAGAAGAACCGGTACGTCCGCGCGCTGTCCGCGGCGCTGCTCGACGGGTCGCTCGATCTCGAGGCGGTAGCGCTGCTCGACGACGACGGCGTCCGCCACGCGCTCGTCGCGCTTCCGGGGATCGGCCCCTGGACGGCGGAGGTCTACCTCCTTTCGGCGCTTCGGCGGCCCGACACGTGGCCCGTCGGCGACATCGCCCTGCAGGAGGCCGCCCGCCGCGCGCGGCGGCTCGACGAGCGCCCGTCGCCGCCCGAGCTCGAGGCGATCGGTGACGCCTGGCGGCCGCACCGCGCGAGCGCGGCGCGGCTGCTCTGGCACCTCTACCTCAGCGAGCCGCGGCGGAACGGGCGGACGGCGACCGTCTAAGCTCCCGCCGGGGTCGCAACCGCGCCGACCGGAGGAGGCCCGGATGGCATTCGAGGAGCTGAAGGAACGACATGCGGCGATGTGGGGCTCGGCGCCGTTCGAGCGCATCGCCGGGACGCTGGCGGACATGCACGTGGCGATCGTCGACGCGGTGGATGGAGCACCCGGCCGGGACTGGCTCGACGTCGGCTGCGGAACCGGGGAGCTCGCGTTCATGGCAGCGGCGACCGGCGCGACGGTGACCGGCGCCGACCTCTCGCCCGTCCTCGTCGAGACCGCGCGCCGGCAGGCGGCCGAGCGCGGCATGGACGTCACGTTCGAGGTGGGCGACGCCGAGGCGCTCCCGTACCCGGACGCGGCCTTCGACATCGTCACGTCGTCGGTCGGAGCGATCTTCGCTCCGGATCACCAGGCCGTGGCGTCCGAGCTGGCCCGCGTCTGCCGGCCGGGCGGGAACCTCGCGCTCTCGGCGTGGACGTCAGGGGGCTCGGTCGACGAGTTCTTCCAGATCATCGGCTCATATGCGCCACCGCCGCCGCCCGGCGCCGGCATCGCCGCGTCGTGGGGTGAGCCCGGCTACGCCGAGGGTCTCCTCGGCGACGACTTCGAGCTGACGATCACGCAGCGCGACACGCCGTGGGAGGTCGAGACCGCCCAGGAGATGTGGACGGAGATGTCCGAGGCGTTCGGCCCGATCAAGACGCTGCTCGGGGCGCTTCCCCCGAGCGGTCGGAGGCCTTCAAGGCGGAGCTGCTGGAGTTCTTCGAGGGCGAGGCGACCGAGAGCGGCATCTCGATGGACCGGCCGTACCTGCTGATCGCCGGAACGCGGAGGTCGTAGCCGAGGGCGCGACTAGGCCCGGACGGCGGCGGCCGGCGCGGCGGACCGCGCGCGGATGACGACGGCGACGGCGAGCCATGCGAACGCGAGCGCGACGCCGCCGCCGAGCGTCGGCGCGAGGAGCGCCGCGACGACCGCGGCCCCGACCGCGTGGGTCGACCAGGGCGGGAGATCCGTGAGCCCCCTGGTCCGGCGGGCGACCGGCTGCAGCCCGATGACGACGAGCATCGCGGCAATGCTCCGGACCGCGACGACCGCATCGACCTCGGGGAGCAGCAACGCGACCGCGCCGAGCGCGATACCCCCGCGCGCGACCCAGAGCCCGGCCGTGGCCGTCCGCCCGTACAGCGGCGCGAGCGCGCCGAGTGCCAGTCCGGTGGCGAGGAGCGCAGCGGCCGACGCGGCTTGGCCGAGCGAGTGCCCGCCCACGGCGAGCAGCGCGGCGACGAGGGCGCCGAGTCCGGTGACCGCGACGACGCGGGCGACGTGAGCGGGCCGGGTCACGAGGAGGATCGAGAGGCGCATCGGGCGAGCCTACGAGGCCGGAACCCTGGTGTGCGAGCGGCGTGCCCCACCCTCGGGGGTGCGGTCAACCCTACGTCGCGTCGAGCGCCTCGTTGACGAGGCGGTCGGCGAGCTCGTTGTGCTCGCGACGGACGTGCGTGTAGGTGACGCTGCCGACGTCTCGCGCTGCCCGGGAGGCGTCGAGGAAGAGCGTCTGGAGGTCGCGGTTCTTCACGCGGTACTCCCCCCGCATCTGCTTCACCATCAGTTCGGAGTCGGAACGCACCTCCAGCTCGCGGACGCCGGCCGCGGCCGCTCCGCGGCAGCCCGGCGACGAGCGCCGAGTACTCGGCGACGTTGTTCGTCGCCGATGCCGATCGCCTCTCCCCTGGCCTCGAGGACGGTTCCGTCGTCCGCCTCGAGCACGTAGGCGAACGCGGCCGGCCCGGGGTTCCCGCGCGCGCCACCGTCGGTCCAGAGCGTCGCCTTCACGGCCTCGACGACCGCTCGTAGACGTCGAACGCCGGCTCCTCGTACGGGTGTGCGCGCCGGAGGGCCGCGAGGACGGCCTCCAGCTTCGCGGCGGGCACGACGGTCTCGACCCGGTACTCCGCCACCGTCTGGTCCCGGCCGGCCTCGCCGACGGACGGCGTCGTCCCCTCGCCACCGCGGAACGTCCCCTCGCCGAACGTCGCCCACGAGCAGCGCGAGTAGTTGCCGATCCAGCCCGCGCCGGCGGCGAAGACCGCATCGCGCGTGGAGCGCAGGTGCGCGGCCGGCACGAACCAGACGAGCTTGTACGAGCCCTCCACGGCGGCTGACTGTACCGCGCTACCCGGCGCCTGATTGGATGTGCGGCGTGACCGCGATCGAGGAGCCGACCACCGCTTTCGTCCGTCCGGACGGGCGCGAGAAGGTGACGGGCGCGGGCCGCTACACCGCGGACCTCACCTTCACCGGACAGCTCCACGCTGCGTTCCGCTACGCCGACCACCCGCACGCGCGCATCACGCGGATCGACACGACCCGGGCGCGCGCGCTGCCCGGCGTGATCGCCGTCGTGACGCACGAGGACGTGCCCGACGTGCTCTACGGCGGGATGGTCAAGGACCGGCGGCTCTTCGCGCGGGACACCGTCCGCTTCGAGGGCGACATCGTCGCCGGGGTCGCGGCGACGAACGAGGCGATCGCGCGGGAGGCGGCGGCGCTCGTCGAGGTCGACCTCGAGCCGCTCCCCGTTGTCAGCGACTTCGAGGCGGCGCTCGAGCCGACGCGACCGCGCGTCCACCCCGACTGGGAGTCGTACGAGGGCGACGAGGCGCTCGGGCGCCACGACAACGTCCTCGGGTTCTCGACGATCGTGAAGGGCGACGTCGACGCGGCGCTCGCGGCGAGCGACGTCGTCGTCCGCGGCCGCTACGTGACCGATCCGGTGCAGGGCGTTCCGATCGAGCCGCGCGCGATCGTCGCGCAGTGGCAGGGCGACCGCGTGACGGTCTGGTCGTCGACGCAGGTCCCGTACGCGGCGCGTGCGGGCGTCGCCGAAACGCTTGCGATCCCCGAGTCGGACGTTCGCGTGATCGTCCCCCTCCTCGGCGGCGGCTTCGGTGCGAAGTGCGACTTCCACTTCGAGGGCCACGTCGCGGCGCTCGCGCGCGCCGCAGGGCGCCCCGTCAAGCTCGTGTTCTCGCGGCACGAGGAGTTCGTCGCGGTCGGTCACCGGCGCGAGGGCATGGTGATCGAGCTCGAGACCGGCGCGCGGAGCGACGGCACGATCCTCGCGCGGCGTGCGCGGCTCGTCCTCGACGGCGGCGCGTACTGCGGCGAGGGCGGCTTCTTCGCGCAGATGGCCGCGATGCACGCGCACGGCCCGTACGAGCTCGGGAGCGTCGACATCGAGTCGTCGCTCGTCTACTCGAACAACCAGCCCTCCTCGTCGATCCGCGCGCCGACCGCCCCGCAGGTCTGCTGGGCGCTCGAGCAGCACATGGACGAGCTCGCCGAGGCGCTCGGGGTGGACCCGGTCGAGCTTCGGCGGCGCACGCTCGTCGAGGACGGCTCGGTGACCGCGACCGGGCAGGTGCTCGAGCGGATCGCGATGAAGGAGACGCTCGAGCGCGGCGTCGAGCTGATCGGCGCCGGCGACGACCTCCCGGAGAACGAGGCGATCGGCGTCGCCTGCGGCTGGTGGCCGTGCTTCGCGGCACATGCGGGCGCCTACGTCCGGCTGAACCCCGACGGGACGGGCACGATCCTGACCGGCGCGCAGGAGAACGGCACCGGCGCCGTGATGGCGATGCCGCGACTCGTCGCCGAGGAGCTCGGAATGAGCCCCGAGAGCTTCTCGCTCCTCTACCAGGACACGGATGCCGCGCCGTGGGACATGGGCTCCTGCGGCTCCCAGACGACGTTCAACAGCGTGCGCGCCGTGCTCGCGGCCACCGACGACCTGCGCGACCAGCTGCTCGACGCCGCGTCGGAGGAGCTCGAGGCGGCGCGGGACGACCTCGAGCTCGTCGGCGGCTCGGTGCGCGTCAAGGGCTCGGCCGACAAGGCCGTGACGATTGCCGCGCTCGCCGCCGACGGGCACGTTCCACGGGAAGGGCGCCGGCGACGCTGCCGGAGGCGCCGCCCGCCCCGGCGGAGGGGTGCGTCGGCCGCCTCGGGAACGAGTCGTTCCACGCGCCGCAGCTCATCGCCCATGCGGCGCACGTCCGGGTCGACCGCGAGACGGGCGTCGTCCGCGTGCTCCGCGTCGCCGCCGTCGCACGACTGCGGCCGGATCCTCAACCGCCTCGGCGCGGACGGCCAGGTGTACGGCGGCGTCGTGATGGGGATCGGGCAGGCGCTCTCCGAGGGAACGCAGCTCGACGAGCTGGGCAGGCAGCGGAACCCGCACCTCCTCGACTACAAGCTCGTCACCGCGAGCGACGCGCCCGCGATCGATATCGCCTGGATCGAGACGGACACGCCGAACGCCGGGCCGAAGGGCTCGAAGGGCGTCGGCGAGCCGCCGTGCGTGCCGACCGCGGGCGCCATCGCGAATGCGATCTCGAAGGTCATCGGCGCGCGCGTCCGGCAGCTGCCGATGACGCCCGAGCGGGTCTGGGAGGCCTGAGCGCGCGCTCGCCGCAGACGAAGCGGCGCGGCTGAAGCCACCCTCCGCGCCCGGAACGTGGCTTCGCCGCGTCCCTGCGCCGGTCGGAGACGGTCGCCGTGACGATGACCTTCGCGACCGCCACGAACCTCGACGAGGCGCTCGCCGCCCTCGCCGGCGGCGCTCGCCCGGTCGCGGGCGGCACCGACCTCGTCGTCGGCGCCCGCCAGGGCAAGGCGCCGCTGCCGGAGTCGCTCGTCGCGATCCACCGCATCGGCGAGCTGCGCGGCATCGAGGAGGCGAACGGCGGCCTGCGCCTCGGCGCGCTCGCGACGCACGCCGAGATCGCGGCACATCCGCTCGTCCGCGAGCGCTTCACGGCGCTCGCCGACGCGAGCGCGATCGTCGGCTCGCACGCGACGCGCGCCCAGGGGACGCTCGGCGGCAACCTGATGAATGCCTCGCCCGCGATGGAGACGGGCGGGCCGCTCATGTGCCTCGGGGCGACCGTCGTCCTGCGGTCGTCCGGCGCGGAGCGCACGCTGGCCGTCGCCGACCTCTTCTCGGGGCCGGGCTCGACCGTCGCCGCGCCGGACGAGCTCCTCGTCGCGGTCGACATCCCGCGCCCCGCCGAGCGCCACGGGCAGTGCGTACGTGCGCCTCGAGTACCGCCGCCAGATGGAGATCGCGGTCGTCGGCGCGACCGCGGTCGTCACCGCTCGACGGCGTCGACGGTGCGCGATGCGCGCGTAGCGATCACCGCGCTCGCCCCGACGATCCGGCGCGTCCCGGAGGCCGAGGAGGCGCTGCGCGGCAGCGCCGGCGACGACGCGGCAGTGGCCGCCGCCGCGTCGGCGGCAGCCGCGGCGGCCGCCCCGATCTCCGACGTCCGCGCCTCGGAGCGCTACCGCCGAGCGATGGCCGAGGTGATCGCCCGGCGCGCGATCGGGGCCGCGCTCGTGCGGGCGCGTGGCGGCGACGTTGCGATCCCGGCCAGCGGGGGCGGCGCATGAAGGCATCGGCAACGCTGAGCGTCAACGGCATCGCCTATCCGGTCGAGCTCGAGCCGGGAACGAGCCTGCTCGTCGGCGGTGCGTGACGCCGTCGGCCTGACGGGAGCGAAGGAGGGCTGCGACGACTCGGAGTGCGGCGCCTGCATGATGCTGCTCGACGGCGAGCCGGTGAACAGCTGCTCGTACCTCGCGCTCCAGGCCGAGGGCAGCGAGGTGACCACCGTCGAGGGCCTCGCGACGGGGCTCGAGCTGAGCCCGCTCCAGGCGGCCTTCCTCGAGCACGGCGGCGTCCAGTGCGGCTTCTGCACGCCCGGCATGCTCATCTCCGCGACGGCGCTCCTCGAGCGCGAACCCGAGCCCGACGGAGGACGAGGTCCGGATCGCGCTCTCCGGCAACCTCTGCCGGTGCACCGGCTACGACGGGATCGTCAAGGCCGTGCTGTCCGTGTCCGAGAGCGCCCAGCTACGCGCTCCGCAGCAGCGCGCTCGACCCGCGCGACGGCGTCCTCGTCGGCGAGGCCGCGCAGGGTCACCGTCGTCCGACGCCGGAGGACGTCCTCGGCGTCGTCGCCCACTCGCGCGTCGACGCGCGAACACGCGCCTGCGCGGCGATGTCCGGCCCGTCCGGGATGCAGACGCTCGAGCAGCGACGGGTCCTCGGCCGCACGCTCCACCACCGCTCGCCGGCGCGACTGCCGTACAGGTGGCGGAGGTGTGCCTCGACCTCGGGGTCGAGCTCGATCGGGAAGGCGCGGCGTCGCCGCCGCTCGCGCCCGGCAGCGGGAACGGCGCGCCGGTCGATCCGTCCGAGGCCCAACGGTCCGCGCACCCGCTCGAGCGCCTCGAGCGCGATGCGACGGTAGGTCGTGAGCTTGCCGCCCGCGACGCTCAGCATCCCGCCGCGGCCGACGGAGAACACGGTCTCGCGCCGTGCGCTCGCCCTCCCGCCGTCGCCGAGCGGCAGGCACGCGGAGCCCCGCGATACGACGCCCGCACCGACCCCGCGCTCGAGGAGCGCCGGACGGCAGCGCCTTCCCGGCTTCCTCGAGGATCTCGCTCGACGTCCGCCGGCTCGACGGCGACGTCGCCGGGTCGCCGTCGAAGTCGGTGTCCGTCGTCCCGAGCAGGAGCATCCCGTACCACGGGACCGCGAACGTGACCCGGACGTCGTCCTGCGGGATCGTGAGCGCCGCGGTCCAGTCGCTCCCGCCCGGGACGAGCACGTGCACGCCCTTGCTGAGCCGCACCGACGTGCCGGCGCGCGGATCCTCGAGCCGACGGACGGCGTCCACCCACGGCCCGGCGGCGTTCACCGTGACGCGCGCCTGCGACGTCGACGACCTCCCCGTCGACCACGACCTCCGCGCCCCGCGACCTCGCCCGTCGACGAGCCGGAGCGCGACGACCTCTGCGCGGTTCAGCGACCGTCGCACCCGCCTGCTGCCGCGGCGAGGACGTTCTCGAGGCAGAGCCGCGCGTCGTTCGTCCAGGCGTCGGCATAGAGCGCGCACGAGCGCAGCCCGTCGAGACGGAGCTGCGGCACGAGCTGCGCGCGCGCGATCCGGCTGGACGAGCCAGTTGAGGCGGGACCGCGCGAGCGTCGAGTAGAGGAGGATCCCGCTCTGCACGAACGCCGGACGGAACGGCCCGTCCCGGTAGAGCGGCAGGAGGAACGGGAGGCGGTGGACGAGGTGCGGCGCGACGATCGTCGGCCAGGGTGCGCCGCTCGTGGTGCGCCTCGCGCACGAGGCGCACGTCGCCGAGCCGCAGGTAGCGGAGCCCGCCGTGGATCGAGCTTCGACGACGCGCTCGACGTTCCCGACCCGAAGTCGCCCGGCGTCGACGAGGGCGACGGCGAGACCCGCGCGGGCCGCGTGCGCGGCGGTCGCCGCGCCGATCACGCCTCCGCCGACGACGAGCAGGTCGAACGACGCGACGCGCGAGCGACTCGCGTGCGGCGGCCCGCCGCTCGACCGCCGCTAGCACGGCCACAGCGGGTTCGTCCACGCGCGGCTGCCCGGCGGGATCGACCACCTCGAGCCGCGCGAACGGCGCCGTCGGTCGGGCAGGTCGAGCCGTGCCGCGACGATCCAGCCGTCGTCGGAGACCTCGAGGACCTCGCGCGCCGTACCGGTAGCCGAGCCGGCCCGCGTTCACGGCAGCGCCGCTCGTCTTCCCCGGCAGCGAGCGTGACCGACCGGGCGGGCGTGCACCGCACGACGACGTCCCGCGTCGGTCGTCTCGACGTCGTGGAGCAGCGGTCCGGTGCTCCCGTAGAAGCGGCCCGTGCGCAGCGCGTCGAGGATGCTCTCGCGGTCGCGCTCGGCGCCGGATCCACGTCCAGGCGTGATCCGAGTCGAAGCCCGGGTGGTGGCTGTCGTCGGTCGACGAGCGCCGGGCAGAGGCGGCCCGTCCTCGAGGAGCTCGTCCCAGTGCACCGACGAGAGCCCCCGCCCGACCTCGAGCTCGCAGCCGGCGTTGAAGACCTCGATCCCCGTCGACGGTCGGCGGAAGCTCGAGCGCGCCGGCGCGGGCGCCCGTCCAGTACGGATGCGCCAGGTACGCGACGCCGCCGGCGCCGACGATCCAGTCGCCGGTGGCGGCGAGGTCGCGGCGCTCGCCCGCGAGCTCGGCCGGGTCGCGCTCGATGCCGATCCCGAGCACGTGGCCGTCGCGTTCACTCGGGAGGAGGCAGTTGAGCTCGACGCCCGGCAGCACGACGAGGTCGGGGCTCGACGGCGCATCGCTCCGGTGCCAGTGGTCGGTGAGAGCGACGACGTCGTACCCGGCGCGCCCGTAGTGCCGCGCGAGCGCGCGGGGCGGCGAGCTCGCCGTCCGAGTTGGTCGTGTGCATGTGGAGCGCCGCCTTGCAGCCAGTCTCCCGGCGATCTCCACGGCGAGTCCATGCGGTGACCCTATTGCAGAGTGCGACTGCGCGCTCCGTACGCATCGACAGGTTCCCCCGCGTACGAGAGGAGTTGCAGTGGAAGATTTCCAGGAGCAGGAGTACGAGTTCCTGCGGAGGCTGGACGAGGAGCGGCTCGACCGGCGCACGCTCCTCCGGCGGGGCCTCGCCGCCGGGGTCGGGCCTGACGATCCTGTCGCTGTCCGCCAGCGCGCTCGCCGCGCGCCAGCAGGCGCTCGCCACGTCCGCCGATGCGCGGCCGCGCGATCGAAGCTCACCGAGTTCGTCAAGGAGGCGAAGAAGGAAGGCCGCCTCAACGTCGATCGCCCTGCCGCCCAACTGGGCGAACTACGGCGAGATCATCCGGACGTTCTCGCGGAAGTACGGGATCCCGATCACGAGCGCCGACCCCGACGCGTCGTCGGCCGCAGGAGAACCAGGCCGTGCGCTCGCTCAAGGGTGATCCGCGCGCCCCGGACGTGCTCGACGTCAGCCCGACCTTCGCGATCGCCGGCGCGAACGAGGGCCTCTACGCCAAGTACTTCACGACGAACTTCAAGAAGGTGCCGCGGGCGATGAAGGACGGTCGCGGGTTCTGGGTCGGCGACTACTGGGGCGTCGTGTCGTTCGGCGTCAACACGGCGGTCGTGACGCAACGTCCCGCGGAGCTGGACGGACCTGCTGAAGTCCGAGTACCGGAACAAGGTCGCCCTCAACGGCAGCCCGCTCTCGTCCGGGTCGGCCGTCGCGGGTGTGTTCTCGGCGGCGATCGCGAACGGCGGCAGTCCTCGACGAACATCAGCCCGGGGATCGACTTCTTCGCCCAGCTGAAGGCGGCGGGGAACTTCATCCCGGTGCAGGCGACGCCGCAGACGATCGCCTCGGGTCAGACCCCGATCACGATCGACTGGGACTACCTCAACATCGCGTACGGGAAGGAGTTCCCGGCCGCGAAGATCAGGACCGTGATCCCGTCCGATGCGGTCTACGGCGCGCACTACTGCCAGGCGATCAACGCGACCGCGCCGCATCCGTGGGCGGCGCGGCTGTGGCAGGAGTTCCTCTACTCCGACCAGGGGCAGCTGCTCTGGCTGAAGGGGTACTCGCACCCGGCGCTCTTCACCGACATGGTCGAGCGCAAGGTCGTGCCGAAGGCGCTCCTCAGCGCGCTGCCGGCGGCGGCCGCCGTACTCGAAGGTGAAGTTCGCGAGCGTCGGCCAGGTCAACGAGGGCGCGAGCCGCTGATCGCCACGGAGTGGCCGAAGAAGGTCGGCGCGTAGCCGTCTGACCTGAGCACGACCGCACCAGCCGACGACCTCTCCCGGCCGCGTCCACACGGGCCGGGAGAGGCGGTTCTCGCTCGCCTGGCTCGGCGTGCGTGCCGTTCCTCGCCTACGCCGTCGGCGTTCCTGCTCCTGCCCGCCGGGCACGGTGATCGTCGGCGCGTTCCAGACGCAGGACGGCGGCTGGAGCTCGACAACGTCCAGAAGCTCTTCGAGGAGCCGTACCGGACGCGCGTTCAAGAACAGCATCGAGGTCAGCCTCGTCACGGCGCTCGTCGGCGGGGCGCTCGGCGTCGCTGATCGCGTACGCGGCGATCCGGGACGGGACGCCGCGTTGGATCCGCGCGGATGCTGACGACGTTCTCGGGAGTCGCGGCGAACTTCGCCGGCATTCCGCTCGCCTTCGCGTTCATCGCCACGCTCGGGACGATCGGCATCGTCACGCAGTTCCTCCAGAACGTGTTCGGCTTCAACCTCTACGACTGGACGCCACCCGGATCCGACACGACGTTCTCGCTCTTCTCGAAGACCGGGATCGAGATCGTCTATCTCTACTTCCAGATCCCGCTGATGATCCTCGTCATCGCACCGGCGATCGACGGGCTGCGGCGCGAGTGGCGCGAGGCGGCCTCGAGCCTCGGCGCCAGCTCGTGGCAGTTCTGGCGCCACGTCGGCATTCCGATCCTCTTCCCCTCGCTCCTGAGCGCGATGGTGCTGCTCTTCGGGAACTCGTTCGCGGCGTACGCGACCGCGTACGGCCTCACCGCCGGCGGCGTCAGCCTGGTGCCGATCGTGATCGGCTTCTTCATCGGCGGAGACGTCCTCGACGATCCGCATCTCGGCCAGGCGCTCGCGTTCGGGATGTTCGTCGTGCTCGGCGCTGATGATGCTCGTCTACATCCCGCTGCAGCGCGTCACGTCGAGGTGGGTGCGATGACGCCGCGCCGCTTCATCGCGCCGTCGGCCGTCGTCTGGCTGCTCATCGGCGCCGCCTACTTCCTCGATCCCGCTCATCGCGACGCTCCTCTTCAGCCTGCAAGAACGACCAGACGGCCAAGTGCTGCACGCTCGCGAACTACGGCGGCGTCTTCGACGACCCCGAGTTCTGGAAGACGATCAGGCTGAGCTTCGTGATCGCGCTCGAGACGATCGTCGTTCACGCTCGTGCTGCTCGTCCCGACCGTCTACTGGGTGCACCTGAAGCTCCCGCGTCTGCGCCCGGTGATCGGCTTCCTCGCGCTCGTGCCGTTCGTCGTCGCGCCGATCATCCTCGTCGTCGGGCTGCTCGACGTGTACCGCGGGACGCCCACGTGGTTCTACGCCGAGCCGTACGGCTTCCTCGCCGCGGCGTACGTGATCCTCGCGTTCCCGTACATGTACTTCTCGCTCGACACCGGCTTCCGCGCGATCGACGTGCACACGCTCACCGAGGCGTCGCAGAGCCTCGGCGCCGGCTGGCTGACGACGCTGTTCCGCGTGATCCTTCCCAACATCAAGGCGGCCGCGCTCGCGGGCTCGTTCCTGACCCTCGCGATCGTGATGGGCGAGTTCACGATCGCGAGCCTGGCGCAGTTCAAGACCTTCCCGGTGCACATCCAGTACGTCAACCAGAACAAGGCGTACCCGGCGGCGGCGCTGACGCTCGTCGCGTTCGGGATCACCTGGGCGGCGATGCTCGCGCTGCTCGCTCGTCGGACGCGGACGCGGGGCGCCGACGACGCAGGGAGCGAGGTAGGCGGATGGCGGGCGTCGAGCTGCAAGCAGCTGCACCGGCGGTTCGGCGACGTCGTCGCGCTCGACGGCATCGACCTCGCGATCGCCGAGCGGCGAGTTCGTCTCGTTCCTCGGGCCGTCCGGGCTGCGGCAAGACGACCGCGCTGCGGCTGATCGCCGGGTTCGACAGGCCGACGTCCGGCCGCATCCTCGTCGACGGCAAGGACATCACCGGCGTGCCGCCGAACCGGCGCGACATCGGCATGGTCTTCCAGGCGTACAGCCTCTTCCCGAACATGACCGCGGAGCGCAACGTCGAGTTCGGCCTGCGCGTGCGCAAGCAGGGACGGGGCGACGCGACGGGGCCGGGCGCGCGAGCTGCTCGAGCTCGTCGGGCTCGGCCAGGCCGCCGACCGCTACCCGCACCAGCTCTCGGGCGGCATGCAGCAGCGCGTCGCGCTCGCCCGCGCGCTCGCGATCGAGCCGCGGCTGCTCCTGCTCGACGAGCCGCTCTCGGCGCTCGACGCGAAGGTGCGCGTCCAGCTCCGGGAGGAGATCCGGCGCATCCAGACCCGGCTCGGGATCACGACGATCTACGTCACGCACGACCAGGAGGAGGCGCTCTCGATCTCGGATCGCGTCGCGGTCCTCTCGCAGGGGCGGATCGAGCAGATCGGCACGCCCGCCGAGATCTACGGCGCGCCGGCGACGCCGTTCGTCGCCGAGTTCGTCGGCACGATGAACCGGGTCGAGTCGACCGTCGCCGACCCGGAGTCGGGGCGCGTCGAGTACGGCGGGACGCCGCTCGCCGGTCGACGCCGCGCGAGGAAGGCCGCGCGGCGAGCGCGTGCTGCTGCTCGTCCGGCCCGAGACGGTCGAGCTCGAGGCCGTCGCGGGTCGGCGGAGAACGGGCTCGTCGGCGAGGTCGTCTCGCAGACGTTCCTCGGGCTCGGTGACGCGGCTGCGCGTCCTCGGCAGGCGCGACGAGTGGACCGCCGACCTCTCCGCCGAGCGGGCCGCAGCGCTTCCGGTCGGCGCACGCGTGAGCCTCCGCTTCCCGGCGGCGAGCGCGAAGCTGCTGCCTCGACGCCTCGAGCGGAGGAGCCGAGCCGAGAGCTGACGCCTCGCGCAGGAGTGCCGGACGATCGGTGAAGATCCCGTCGACGCCCAGCGCGACGAGCTCGTCGCATCCGCCGCTCGTCGTTGACGGTGTAGACGGTCGTCGCGAGCCCGAGGCGGCGCGCGCGCTCGAGCCCGCGCGCCGTGACGCGGGGGTCGTGGAAGCCGACACCCCAGGCGTACCCCGCCGCAGCGCGGATCGAGACGCCGTAGCCGACGTGCTGGAGGACGCGGAGCGACGGGCGTCGACGGCGTGCCTCGAGAAGCGCGCGCCGGCCGAACGAGAGCACGACGTCGTCGTCGCCGAGCAGCGCGACGGTGCGGCCGACCACGTCGTGGCGCCGGTAGAGGTGCGCGCTCTTCAGCTCCGCCATCACGCCGATCCGGCCGCGCGTCAGGCTCGAGCACCTCCTCGAGCGTCGGGATCCCGTGCTCGCGCAGCTCGGCGGCCGTCCGCCGGCGAAGCGGGCCGCGCAGCGGTGTCAGACGCTCGAGGTCGAGGTCGTGGAAGACGACGAGCGCGCCGTCGGCCGCCGCCTGGACGTCGAGCTCGACGTAGTCGGCGCCGAGCTCGATCGCCCGCTCGAACGCCGGCAGCGTGTTCTCGCGCTCGTCGGCGGACGCACCGCGATGCGCGATCACCCAGGTCATCCGAGCAGCGCCGGACGAGCTCGACGTCGATCGCGTCGACGAGCTCGTCGGCCGCGGCGAGCCGCTCGGCGGGCAGCGTGCCCGCGCACGCCGACGCAGCGGAGCCCCGCGCCGTGCGCCGAGGCGACGCCGGCCTCGGTGTCCTCGAACGCGACGACCTCGTGCGGGCTCGAGGCCGGCGCCGAGAGCGCTCGAGCGCGCGCAGGTAGCCCTCCGGATCGGGCTTGCCGCGCGTGACGTCGTCGGCCGCGACGAGCGCGGCGAACGCGTCCGCGAGGCCGGCGCCCTCGAGCGACCGGCTCGATCTCGCGCGCGGAAGGCACCGGACACGACCGCGACCGGCACGCGGCTCGCGGCGTAGCGCGACGGCCTCGCGCACCGCGGAGCGGATCGTCGAGCCGTCGCCGGCCAGCGCGAGGTAGCGGTCGATCCGCTCCGTCGACGAGCGCCGCGAGCTCGTCGCCCGCCGACGCCGAGCCAGCCGCCGATGATCGCCTCCTCGGTGCTGCCCGGCGAGCCGCTCGTAGTACTCGGCCTCGGTCGAGCGGCCGGCCGTGCTCGGCGAACAGCTCCGCGTAGATCGCGCAGAGGAGCGGCTCGTCGTCGGAGAGCGTCCCGTTGAAGTCGAAGACGACGGCGCGCGCGGCAGCGCCTCATCCGCACGCAGAGCCTACTGTCGCCGCGATGCCGGCTCGCGCCTTCGCCCTCGCGCTCGGCTCGGCCTTCCTCCACGCGCTGTGGAACCTGCATCCTCGCGCGCGAGCGCGACCCCGAGGCGGCGACGGCGGTCGCCCTTGTCGCCTCCGTCGTCGTCTTCGCCCCCGTGGCCGTCGCTGCGCTGGGACGTCGATCCACGCGTCTGGCCCTTCGTCGCCGTGACGTCGCTGCTCCAGCTCCTCTACTTCGCGCTGCTCGCGCGCCGCGTACCGCCGCGCCGACTCTCCGTTCGTCTATCCGATCGCGCGCGGGCTCGCGCCGGTGATCGTGCTCGTCGTCGGGCGTCGCCGTCCTCGGCATCGGCGCCGTCGGCCGCGCAGGCCGTCGGCGTCGTGCCTCGTCGGCGTCGGCGTCCTCCTCGTCCGTGGCCTCGGCCGGACGGCGATGGGCCGCAGCACGGGCGCGCGCTCGGGCTCGCGGATCGCCAGCGTGCATCGCCGCCTACACCCTCGTCGACAAGCACGGCATCGAGCTACGCCGACCCGATCGTCTACCTCGAGCTCGGGATGGTGCCCGCGGCGCTCGGCTACGTCGGCTTCCTCGTCGTCGCACGCGGCGGTGCGGAGCGCGTGCGCGGCAGCGGCGCGGCCGCTGCCGGCGCTCGCGGGAGTGCTCTCGTTCGTCGCCTATGCCCTCGTGCTCGCGGCGCTCGCACGCGCGCCGGCCGCCTCGGTCGCGGCGGTGCGCGAGACGAGCGTCCTCATCGCGGCGCTCCTCGCGGCTCCGCTCGCTCGGCGAGCGGGTCGGCCGCGGGCGGATCGCCGGCGCGGCGCTCGTCGTCGCCGGTGTGGCGCTGATCGCGCTCGGCTAGCTCTCCGCGAGCTCTCGCGCGTAGGCGCCGAGCGAGCGCTGGTAGCGCGGGAGGTGCGGCGCGAGCGCCGTCAGCGCGTGGGACACCGCCTCCCGCTCCCGCCCGACGTCGGTGAGCGCCAGGGCGAGGAACGCCCGAACGGCCTCGTCGAGCTCGTCCGAGCCTGCCTCCAGCTCGTCGGTGAGGAGCGCGACGCTCTCCTCCGCCCGCCCGACGTTACGCAGCGAGCTCGCGAGCTGGATCACGGCCCGCCGACGCCGCCCGACCGGCAGCCCGCGTGCGAGAGCGTCCTTATAGAGCGGGACGGCGCGATCCGAGGCGTCGGTCGAGTCGAAGACGCAGGCTCGCTCGAAGCTCGCGATCGCGCTGTCCGGCGGCAGCTCGGCGGCGAGCGACTCGATCAGCGCCCGGTTCTTCTCGTCCGTCCGCTCGTCGAACGACGCCCAGACGGCGGCGACGCGCTCTTCCCAGTCTGGGGTCGTCACGTCGCGGCGCCCGAGCGCGTCAGGTCGTGCCGATGCCACCGCGCGGTGGAGGGCTCGAGCGGCGTCGAGCCGAGGATCAGGTCCGCCGCCTTCTCGGCGATCATCATCGTCGGCGCGTAGAGGTTCGCGTTCGTGATCGACGGCATGACCGACGCGTCGACGACGCGAATGCCCTCGAGCCCGTGGACCCGCATGCGACGACGGGTCGACGACGCTCCGGTCGTCGACGCCCATCCGGCACGAGCACGAGGGTGCAGCGCCGTCTCCGCGTCGCGCGCCACCCAGTCGAGGATCTCCTCGTCGGAGTAGACCTCCGGCCCGGGCGAGACCTCGCCCCCGTCGAACCGCCCGAACGCCGGCTGCCCGAGGATCGAGCGGGCGCAGCGGATCGCCTCGGGCCACTCGCGACGGTCCTGCTCCGTCGAGAGGTAGTTGAACCGGAGCGCGGGCTTCACGCGCGGATCGGCCGACGTGATCTTCACCGAGCCGAGGGCGTCCGAGAACATCGGGCCGACGTGCACCTGGTAGCCGTGACCGCCGCCGGCTGCGAGCCGTCGTAGCGGATCGCGAGCGGGAGGAAGTGGAACATGAGGTTCGGGTGCGTCACCTCGTCGTTCGAGCGGACGAAGCCGCCCGCCCTCGAAGTGGTTCGTCGCGCCCGGCCCCGAGCCGGAAGAACAGCCACTTGAACCCGACCCACGGGCGGTTGCGCCACTTCATCGCGGGCGCGACCGAGACCGGCTGCGTCGAGGCGTGCTGCACGTAGACCTCGAGGTGGTCCTGCAGGTTCTCGCCGACCCCGGGCAGGTCGTGGACGACGTCCACGCCGACGCGCGCGCAGCTCGTCGGCGTTGCCGACCCCCGAGAGCTGGAGGAGCTGCGGCGAGTTGATCGCGCCCGCCGCAGAGGATCACCTCGCCGGCGCGCACCAGCTCGCGTCTTCCCCCGGCGCACGACCTCGACGCCGGTCGCGCGCGCCCCGTCGAAGAGGACGCGAGTGACGAAGGCGCGCGTCCGCACGTCGAGATTCGGCCGGCGCCGCACCGGGTGCAGGTACGCGCGCGCGGCGCTCAGCCGGCGGCCGCGGTGGATGTTCCGGTCGAAGGCGCGAAACCCTCCTGGCGCTCGCCGTTCACGTCGTCCGTGAGCGCGTACCCGGCCTCCTGCACCGCCTCGAAGAACGCCCCGAAGAGCGGGTTCGTCGCGGGCCCGCGCTCGAGGACGAGCGGCCCGTCTCCACCACGCCACTCGTCCGCGCCCGCGAGGCAGGTCTCCATGCGCTTGAAGTACGGCAGGCAGTGCGCGTAGTCCCAGCGCTCGAGCCCGGGCCGGGCGGCCCAGCGCTCGAAGTCCATCGGGTTCCCGCGCTGGAAGATCATCCCGTTGATGCTCGACGAGCCGCCGAGGAGCTTCCCGCGCGCGTGGTAGATGCGCCGGCCGTTCATGAACGGCTCCGGCTCCGACTCGTACCCCCAGTCGTAGAACCTGCTTGCCGATCGGGAACGAGAGCGCGGCGGGCATGTGGACGTACACGTCCCACAGCGAGTCGGGCCGACCCGCCTCCAGCACGAGCACGCTCGTCCCTCGGGTCGGCGCTGAGGCGGTTCGCCAGGACGCAGCCGGCAGAGCCGCCGCCGACGATCACGACGTCGTAGGCGCCGCGAGAACTCACGCCGCAGCCCCTGAGCGCCCGCCGCAGGCCCGCTTGCGACGACAAGTCACAAGCTCCCTCTCAAGCCGCTCCGAGCCGCTCCTGCCGCCACGCCTCGGTGTCCTCGACGTCGTTGAACGTGAAGACGTGGAAGCCGGCCACCTTCCCGCTCTCGAGGACGGGACCGAGGCCGTCGACGAGCGGGTCGGGGCTGAACCCGCCCGGCAGGAAGCGTCCCGCGAAGCTGCCGTTCTTCCGCAGGAAGCGGAGCGAGTCGCCGATCCCGATCCGTGCCGAGACGCGGAGCGAGCTTCGCGCGACTCACGACGCCGGGGACGCCGACGTAGATCGGGAGCTGTGTGCCCGCGCGCCCAGACGTTCTCGATCCACTGCGCGGTGACGCCGGAGTCGAAGCAGACCTGGCTCGTGATGTACGTCGCGTGCCGCGCCTTCTCGAACATCGCCGCGATCGTCGTCTCGTCGTCGATGAACGGGTGGCTCTCCGGGTAGCCGGTGATGCCGACCTCGGGGAACGGCCGGCCGAGCTCGTCGAGCGCCTCGCAGAAGGTCGATCGCCCCGTGGAAGCCGCCCGCGGGCTCCTCGGCGTCGCCCGCGACGACGAACACGTCCCGCACGCCGCTCTCGCGCAGTCGCGCGACGAGCTCGGCGAGGTGATCGGCGTCGCGCACGAGCCGCGCCGAGAGGTGCGGGACGACCTCGTAGCCGTGGCACGACGAGGCGTCGACGTGAGGTCGAGGCTCGGCTCGAGCCCCTTCGTCGGCGAGGCGGTCACGGTGAGCGTCACGTCGCGCGGGACGTGCTGCGAGCACCTTCTCCTCGACGCCGTCGAGCGGCAGCACCTCGTACCGCGAGTGGCGCAGCAGCTCCGCGACGCAGCGCCTCGCGGGTTGCCGGTGCAGCGTCGCCATCACACGTTCGAGTCCGGGAACGACGCCTTCTTGCGCTCGATCCACTCGCGGAGCTCCTCGTCCACCGCGTCGTCGATCGGCAGGGGCCTCGTACTCGGCGAGCGTGCGCTTCCAGATCGCGTTCGCGCGCGGTCGCGGCATCCTGCGCGCCCTCGCTCTCCCACTGCTCGAAGCTCGAGTTGTCGGACGTCGGCGAGCGGTAGAACGCCTGCTCGAAGTTCGCGAGCGTGTGCGGATGGCCGAGGAAGTGCGTGCCCGGCTCGTTCGTCAGGAACGCATCCATCGCCTGGCCGTTCTCGGACATGTCGACGCCCGCGCGCGAACGCGTGCCACATGCCGAGCTGGTCGTCGTCGAGCACGAACTTCTCGTAGCCCATCGAGAGGCCGCCCTCGAGCCAGCCGGCGGCATGGAGCACGAAGTTGACGCCGCCGAGCATCGTCGGCTGCATCGTGTTGGCGGACTCGTACGCGGCCTGCGCGTCGGCGACCTTCGAGGCCGTGAAGGCGCCTCCCGAGCGAAACGGCACGCCCAGCCGTCGGGCGAGCGACGCCATCACGTAGAGGACGAGCGCGGGCTCGGGCGTCCCGAACGTCGGCGCGCCGGACTGCATCGACATCGACGAGGCGAACGAGCCGAACACCACGGGTGCGCCTGGGCGCACGAGCTGGACGTACGCCATCCCTGCCAGCGACTCGGCGAGCGTCTGCGCGCAGCAGGCCGCGACGGTCGCCGGGCTCATCGCGCCCGCGAGCACGAACGGCGTCATCATCACCGCCTGGTTCGCCTCGGCGTACGCCCGCGCCGCGCCGAGCATCGACGCGTCCCAGACGAGCGGCGAGTTCGCGTTGACCAGGCTGAAGACGACCGTGTGCTCGTCGACGAAGTCCTCGCCGAACACGATCCGCGCCATGTCGACGGAGTCCCGCGCCCGCTCGGGTCGCGTCACCGAGCCCATGAAGGGCTTGTCCGAGTAGCGGATGTGCGCGTAGACCATGTCGTAGTGCCGCTTGTTGACCGGCACGTCGACGGGCTCGCAGACCGTGCCGCCCGAGTGGTGGAGCCACGGCGACGCGTAGGTGAGCTTCACGAAGTTCCGGAAGTCCTCGATCGTGCCGTACCGTCGACCGCCGTCGAGGTCACGGACGAACGGTGAGCCGTAGGCCGGCGCGAAGATCGTCCGTCGACCGCCGAAGACGACGTCGTTGGCACGGTTCCGCGCAACCTGGGTGAACTCGCGGCGGAGCCGTTGCCTGGACGAGCGAGCGGCAGAGGCCCTTCGGGAACCGGACGCGCTGGCCGTCGACGCTCGCCCCCGCTCCTGCGAACAGCTCGAGCGCGTCGGGCGCGTCGTGGAACTCGATCCCGACCTCCTCGAGGATCCTGTCGGCGTTCCCCTCGAGGAGGGAGAGGCCCTCGTCCGACAGAACCTCGACCGGCTCGAGCGTGCGGGTCAGGAACGGCACGCGCTCGACGTGCGCGTGGAGCCGTGCCGCCTGGCGCCCGGCGCGTCCTCCGCTCCGGCGACTTCCGACGTCTCGTCACTGGCGCCCTCCTCTCTGTTGCGGGTTCCGAGCCCGCCGACGCAGTCTCGGCCTCCGCCGGACGAGCTCGCCGGCGACGACCCGTGAGGTTTCCGGCGCCAGTCTTTCTGGCGGGGAGCGGAACGCTCGCTCGCCAGGCGCTCGTACGGGTCCGTCTCATGGGGAATCGCCATCGCGTTGACGAAATGCTCCTGAAAGCGGGGCTCGACCGCCGTCTCGACCTTCTCGACCCGCCGGACGACGTCCTCGATCTCCGGCGCGCGCCGAGCGATCGAGCAAGGCGATGCGGGCGCCGGTGCCGGCCGCGTTGCCGGCCGAGGTCACCTGGGACGGGTCGCAGTCGGGCACGAGCCCCAGCACGAGGGCGTGCACCGGGTCGATGTGCGTTCCGAACGCTCCGGCGAGGCGGATCCGCGGAACGCGCTCGATGCCGTAGCGCTCCATCAGGAGCGTGCAGCCGGCATGGAGCGCGCCCTTCGCGAGCTGGATCTGCCGCACGTCGTTCTGCGTGACTCGAAGCTCGGGCTCGCCGTCATGGAGGACGTACGCGTGCGTCCTGCCGTCCGGCACGATGCGGCGCCGACCGCGACGCGAGAGCGCCGTCGATCGTCCCGTCCGTCGCGATCACCCCCGCGAGGTGGAGCTCGGCGATCGCCTCGACGATCCCCGAGCCGCAGATTCCCGTGACCCGGACCCCGGCGAAACCCGGCTCGTCCGACCAGGCCTCGCAGCCGATCACGCGCACGCGCGGCTCCAGCGTCCCGGGATCGATCCGGACCCGCTCGATCGCGCCCGGGGCGGCGCGCTGGCCGCCCGAGATCTGCGCGCCCTCGAAGGCGGGCCCCGTCGGGCTCGACGCCGCCAGCAGCCGCTCGCGGTTCCCGAGCACGATCTCGGCATTCGTGCCGACGTCGACGATCAGCGTGACCTCGTCCGCCTCGTACGGCGCCTCCGACAGGATCACGCCCGCGGTATCGGCACCGACGTGCCCCGCGATGCAGGGCAGGACGTACGCCCGCGCTCCGGGGTTGACCGGGAGACCGAGCTCGGCCGCATGCAGCCGCAGGCTGGTGTCGACGGCGAGCGCGAACGGCGCGCCGCCGAGCTCGGTCGGGTCGATCCCGAGCAGCAGGTGATGCATCACGGGGTTCCCCACCAACGTGACCTCGAGGACGTCGGTCGCGCTCGACCTCCGCCGCCGTCGCGAGCTCCGCCGTGAGCTTCGCGAGACACCCTCGCACGGCGCGCGTGAGCTCCTTCTCCGCGCCCGGCGTTGAGCATGACGTACGAGACCCGGCTCATCAGATCCTCGCCGAACCGGATCTGCGGGTTCATCTCGCCCGCCGACGCGAGCACGTCGCCGGTGTGGAGGTCGCAGAGGTGGCCCGCGACGGTCGTCGACCCGACGTCGAACGCGATGCCGTAGGCCGTGTCGTGGAACTCCGGCCAGATCGCCGTCACGGTGGTGCCGTCGTGCACTGCGACCGTGACCCGCCAGGGATCGCCCTTGCGTAGAGCATGCTGGAGATCTCGCAAGACGTGGGGGTCGACCGTGAGCCCCGTCAGCCCCCACTCGCGCTCGAGCGCTGCGAGCAGGCGCCCGCTGTCGCTCGTCGGCGACGCCAGCTCGGGCTCCTCGACCTCGACGTAGTGGAGGCGGACGACCGGATCGACCGCGATCGCGCGTGCATCGGCTTCCTTGCGCACGACCTGGCGGTACACCTGGCTCTCGGGTGGAACGTCGATCACGACGTCCGCGTCGATCCGCGCCGTGCAGCCGAGACGGCGTGTCTGCCGCGAGCTCGTGCGTCTCGGCGTACGCCTGCTCGACGCCGCTCAGCGGGCCGAGCGCCGCCGCCGTGCACGAGATGCCGTGCTTCGCGTGCTCGCCCTCGCTCACCGCCACCTGGCAGCGCCCGCAGATCCCGCGACCGCCGCAGACGGAGTCGAGATCGACGCCGAGCCTGCGAGCCGCGTCCAGCACGGTCGTGCCGCGCTCGAAGCGGGCCCGCCGACCGGAAGGCGTGAAGACGACGAGCGCCTCGTGGCTCATCGTCGTGCTCCCAGCTGCTCCGTTGGCGGCAGCGCGCGCTCATGCCCCGGCGGCGCTCCGCCTCGCCGCGCGTCCCCCGCGCACGCCCGGGCCGCCGGACCCGTCGCCGTCGCCGTTTCGCGCGATCCAGGCCGCGCAATGCGCGTCGTTGCCCATCATCACGTCGGCCGCCTTGATCGCCTGGAGCATCTCCGTGTGCAGAGGGCTCGTGATCGCCGAGGTGAGCCCCGAGGCGATCGCCATCGGCAGGAACGCGGCGTTCAGGCCCGTCCGGTTGGGCAGCCCGAAGCTGACGTTCGAGGCGCCGCACGTCGTGTTCACGCGGAGCTCCTCGCGGAGCCGCCGCACAAGGCGGAACACCTGCCGGCCGGCGCTCCGCATCGCGCCGATGGGCATCACGAGGGGATCGACGACGACGTCCTCGCGGGCGATGCCGTGGTCCTCCGCACGCGAGACGATCCTGGCGGCGACCTCGAACCGCACGTCGGGATCCTCGCTGATCCCGGTCTCGTCGTTCGAGATCGCGACGACCGCGGCGCCGTGGCGCGCGACGAGCGGCAGGACGCGCTCCATCTGCTCGTCCTCGCCCGTGACGGAGTTGACGAGGGCCTTGCCCTGGTAGACCGCGAGACCCGCCTCGAGCGCCTCGACGATGGAGGAGTCGATCGAGAGCGGCACGTCCGTGATCGACTGGACGAGCTGAACGGTGTGCGCGAGGATCGCCGGCTCGTCGGCGAGCGGGATCCCGGCGTTGACGTCGAGCATCTGCGCGCCCGCCTCGACCTGCGCGATCGCGTCGGCGACGACGGTGTCGAAGTTGCCCGCGGCCATCTCCTCCGCGAGCTTCTTGCGCCCCGTCGGGTTGATCCGCTCGCCGATCACGACGAACGGCCGGTCGAAGCCGATCACGACCTCCCTCGTCGGCGACGACAGCACGGTCTCCGTCACCCGGTCTCCTTTCCGCTTGCGCGCACGAGGCGCTCGAGCACGTCGTCGGTGTAGGCAGCGTCGAGCCATTCGAGCTCCTGGGCGACCTCGGCATCGAGGTCGTCGCCGCAGGCCCGCGGCTCGCGGCGCCACTCCTCGAGGTAGGCGTCCGTGCCGATCAGGCCGGCGCGCATCGCCGCGGCGTCGATCGCCTCCTGGAAGCGCGGCGGCAGCTCGCGCGCGGCGCGGGAGCGCCCCTCCTTGGCCGTCACCTGGGCGGGGATGTCCCTCCACCAGATGACCGTCAGCTCAGGCATGGGCACCGCGCACGAACCGGGTCAGCGAGGGGACGAGCTCGCCGTAGCCGGTCCGGCGGCGCTCGTAGGCGAGGCCGAGGAATGCGGCCGCCGCCTCCGCCCGCCGGTCGAGATCCGGGTCGTCGGTCTGCGCGAGGTAGATGAGCCGTCGGTAGTTGCCGAACATCAGCGGCAGGAGCTCGGGTGGGTGTCGAGCTTCAACGCGCGGACGACGAGCGCGTCGAAGTGCCGTGCGAGAAAGTCGGTGAGGTAGAACGTCGCGGGGTCGTCCTCCTGCATCGCGTCCCATGCGTCGTTCCCGGCGAGGAAGCCGTAGCAGTGAGCTCCCGGAAGGCGCTCGACGCCGTGACGCTCGAGCACCGGATCGAGCGCCCCGCCGGTGCCGCAGTCCGCGTAGGCCACGAAGACCCGCTCGTAGCGGCCGGCTCAGCTCGGTCAGCTTCGCGTCGACCGCGGCGGGGATCCGGTCGGGCGTCGAGTGGAGCTTCGCCGGCAGGCAGCGCACGTCGACGTGCGCCCAGCCGCCTCGCGAGATCACCGCGAGGACCTCGCGGGCGATCGCTCCGCACGCGAGGACGAGCACGCGGCCCTGCGCGTCCGCGCTCGCGAACGCGACCTCCTCCTCGAGCAGCGTCTCGCTCACGACGCGGCGACGGCGGAACGACGCGCGAGGACGAGCGCCTGGGCGGTCTCGGCGGCGACCGCGGCGTCGCGGCAGTACGCGTCCGCGCCGACGGCCTTGCCGAAGTCCTCGTTGAGCGGTGCACCGCCGACGAGCACGATGTAGTCGTCGCGGATGCCCTTCTCGACCATCGTGTCGATCACGACCTTCATGTACGGCATCGTCGTCGTCAGCAGCGCGGACATCCCGAGGATCTGCGGGCTTGTGCTCCTCGAGGGCGGCCAGGTAGTCCTCGACGGGGTTGTTGATCCCGAGGTCGATCACCTCGAACCCGGCACCCTCGAGCATCATCGCGACGAGGTTCTTCCCGATGTCGTGGATGTCGCCCTTGACGGTGCCGATCACGACCTTGCCCATCCGGTCGGCGTCCGACTCGGAGAGCAGCGGCCGCAGGATCTCCATCCCCGCCTTCATCGCATTCGCGGCGAGGAGGACCTCGGGCACGAAGAGGATCCCGTCGCGGAAGTCGATGCCGACGATCCGCATCCCCTCGACGAGCGCGTCGCCCAGGGTCCGTTCCGCCGTCCAGCCGCGCGAGAGCAGGATCTCGGTGCCCTCGACGATCTCGGGCGCCAGACCGTCGTACAGGTCGTCGTGCATCTGCTTGACGAGATCCTCGTCGGACAGAGAGCCGAGATCGATCTCCTCGTCACTCATGCGACACCCCGCTTTCGGTCGTCGTGTCCGAGGCGCGTGGAGAGATCCGAAGCCTCCGCGAGCAGCTTCCTGCCGATCCGCTCGAGCAGCCGCGGCCGGAGCCGCACGGTCGGGCCCGAGACGCTCAGCGCGGCAACGACGGCCCCGGAGCGGTCCCGAACCGGCGCCGCGACCGCCCACAGGCCGGGCTCGAGCTCCTCGACGGCCGTTGCGTAGCCGCGCGCCCGGATGGCTCCGAGGGCGAGCTCCTCGGCGCTCGTCGCCGTCGCTCGAGTGAGCCGCTCGTACGGCTCCGGAGGCAGCGGGAGGCTCGCGAAGGCGAAGAACACCTTCCCGAGCGCCGACGCGTGCGCCGAGACGTGGCGCCCGACCCAGTTCGTCGAGCCGAGGAAGTGGCGGCTGTCGCGCTGAGCGAGCAGCTCGACGCGGCCCGAGGCGGGAATTCCGAGATTGACCGTCTCGCCGCTCTCCTGGGCGAGGCAGTCGAGCGCGTCGGCCGCGAGCTCGACGAGCTCCGCCTCGCCGGTCTCGCGACGTGCGTAGCGCACGAGCACCGATCCCGGCCGAAGCTGCCCGCTGCCGGCGACGCGCTGAATCAGCCCCTGGCGCTCGAGGGCCCCGACGAGCCGGGAGGTCGTGCTCTTGGGCAGCCCCGTGCGCTCGGAGAGCTCGCTCTGCGTGGGCGCCGACGCGGCCTCGACCACGTGCACGAGAAGCTGAGCCGCGCGGTCGATCGATTGCGTGCCCGTCTGCGTCGGTCATCGGCATTCGCTCGCTTTGTGGAACGACGGTTCCACGATGTGAGTCTAGGCGTTCACGCTAGCGTCGTCAACCGCAGCGCCGCCGAGTCACGCGAGTGCGCCCTCGATCTCGCCCGCGGCCTTGCGCACCCGCGGCAGCACCTCGCGGCGTCGTGCCCGGCCGAGCCGGAACGTCGGCCCACTGAGCCCGATGGCGCCGGCAAGGTGCCCGTCGGGCGAGCGGACGGGAACGGAGATCGACGCGAGGCCGGTCTCGAGCTCGTCGACGAGCTCCGCGCAGCGTTGCCGCCGGACACGCTCGAGCTCGGCACGCAGCTCGTCGGGAGCGGCGATCGTCCGCCCGGTGTACGACGTGAGCGGCCCCGAGCCGAGCCACGCGTCGAGCTCCTTCGGATCGAGGTCGGCCAGGATCAGCTTTCCCGCCGACGAGGCGTGGAGCGGCACCTCGGCGCCCACCCAGTTGGCAACACCGACATGACGCTCGGCGTCGAGCTGGAGGAGGATCTCCATCCCGGGCCGTCCCCGTGGAACCGCGAGCAGCGCGGACTCCCCCGCGTCGTCGCGGAGCGCGGCGAGCGCGGGGTAGGCGGCGTCCACGAGGCGCCTGTGCGGATCGGCCTCACGTCCGAGCCGGACCAGTTCGTAGCCCAGGACCCAGCCTCCCCTCGACTCCTCGACGAAGCCGAGGTCGGCGAGCGTCCTGAGCGTCCGTGCCACGGTGGAGCGGGGAATGGCCGTGGCACGCGCGAGCTCGGACGCCGACAGAGGAGTCGGTTGCGCGCCAACGGCACGAAGCAGCAGCGCGGCGCGTCCGAGCGACTTCGTCCGAGGCGTGCCGGCGATGCTCACGATATGAGCAGACTAGCGCATATCATGAGCGTGTTGTAGTATCGCGCCGTGCTCGTCGACTGCGACATCCACGTCGGCTACGAGACCCTCGCAGACCTCCTTCCCTACCTCGACCCGCCGACGCGGGAGCTCGTGAGAGCTCCGGGACGAACGGCCTCGCGATGCCCTCGTACCCCTGGAACCACCCGACCGGGTGGATCCGTCACGACCTCTACGAGCGCGGCACCGAGCACGACTCGAACTTCGCCTACATGTCGCTCGACCAACTGCGCGAGCGGCATCTGGATGCGTACGACGTCACCATCGGCATCGTCGAGCCGGACGAGGCGGCCTCGTTCTCGATCATCCCCAATGCCCAGCTCGCAGCCCGCCTCTGCAGCGCCTACAACGACTGGCTGCTCGAGCGATGGCTGCAGGAGGAGCGGCGCCTGAGAGGGATGCTCGTCGTCCCCGCCCAGTACCCGGAGGCGGCGGCGCGGGAGATCCGTCGACTCGGGAGTCGGGACGAGTTCGTCGGCGTCTTCCTCCCCGGCGGCGCACGCATCCCCTACGGCAGCCCGACGTACGATCCGCTCTGGAAGGCCGCGAACGAGCTCGGGCTTCCGGTTGCGGTGCACACCCACTACGAGGGCGTCGGCATCGGGTCGTCGATCACCGCCGCCGGGATGCCGGACACGTACATCGAGTACCACACGCTCTGCGGCTCGGGGATGTACGGCCACTTCGTCTCGATGACGACGT